>JBCDKM010000052.1:0-1598 GCA_038746605.1 Bacteroidota bacterium | reverse complement strand
GGTGACCTTGTTGAACCGCGCCTCGACGGCCACCCTCAGCTCCTCGTACGCCTCGGGGCCGACGAGGATGGTGCGCGGCTCGAGGCCAGCGTCGCGCAGGTCGCGGACCTGCTCGTCGACGAACTCCAGGATGTGGGTGCGGGACGGGGTGGCTTCGAGGATCGTCATCGAGGCGGGGTTGGGGGCGGGTATACTCGCGTCGGCGCACTCCCTTCCCGATGCATCACGAAACCGGCACGTTCCGCTCGCCCGACGGTCTGGAGCTGTTCCGCCGACGCTGGACGCCGGACCGCGAGACGCGCGCGACGGTCGTCCTCATCCACGGCGTGCACGAGCACAGCGGACGCTACGCCTACGTCGCGAGCGCGCTCATGCGCGAGGGCATCGAGGTGGAGGCCCTCGACCTGCGCGGCCACGGCCAGTCGCCCGGCGAGCGCGCCCAGGTCGAGGCGTTCACCGACTACACGCGCGACGCGGCCGCCTTCGTCGACGCCGTCCTCGCCGAGGCGGAGGGGCGGCCGGTGTTCTTGATGGGCCACTCGATGGGCGGGCTGGTCGTCTCGGGGACCGTCGTCGACCGCGGGACGCGTGGGCTCGCAGGCGTCCTGCTGTCATCGCCAGCGCTCCAGCTCTACGCGCCTCCGCTCTTGGAGCGCCTCGCGCCGGTCCTCGCGAAGTGGGTCCCGTCGATGCCCGCCGGCAAGCTCGACCTCTCGACGATCTCCCGCGACCCGACGATCGTGCGCGCCTACCGCGAAGACCCGCTGACGACCAAGAAGGCCGTCCGCGCCCACCTCGGGTACGAGTTCCTGAAGACGATCGCGCACGTGCGCGCCCATCCCGAGGCGTTCGACGTGCCGCTCTACCTCTTCCACGGGACGGGCGACAAGATCACCGATCCAGCCGGCACGCGGTGGCTCGCCGAGCACGCCGCCTCGGAGGACGTGACCTTGAAGGTGTACGACGGACTCTACCACGAGACGCTCAACGAGCCCGAGCGCGACGAGGTGATCGGCGACCTGGCCGCGTGGCTCGTCGCCCGCATCGAGGCGGGGTAGGCGAACTGCCTCAACGCCTGTGTCTGTTCGTTTTTGATCTTTAACAATAACGGCCTGTGCCCCTGGCAGGAGTCGAACCTGCGGCCTACCCTTTAGGAGAGGGTCGCTCTATCCACCTGAGCTACAGGGGCCGTACGAGAACCGAATGATCTGCTCCCGGTGCCGACAGGATAAGCCCGACGCCGAGTTCTACTACAGGAGAACGGAAGGGCGTCACCACCCCTATTGCCGTACGTGCCACAACGCGTACACGCAGGAGCGTTTCAAGCGGCGCAAGCTTCAGGCCGTCGCGTACCTCGGAGGCAAGTGCGTTGACTGCGGTGGCCTCTTTCACGTCTCGGTCTACGAGTTTCATCATCGTGACCCAAGCCGGAAGGACATGACCGGCAACCAGATCAAGCGAGGACGGTGGGAGCGCGTTCGGCAGGAGTTGGACAAATGCGACCTCCTCTGTGCGAACTGCCACCGCCTCAGGCATTGGGCGGGTGATACTCGCTAGTCTGATCTAATCAGGTTCTCCTAGCTCGTCGGGCTAGCTTG
>JBCDKM010000051.1:0-1749 GCA_038746605.1 Bacteroidota bacterium | reverse complement strand
GCCCGTGCGGGTCGCGATCTACGACGCGCTCGGCCGCGAGGTGGCCGTGGTGCAAGACGGCGCGATGGCAGCGGGCGCGCACGACGTGGCGCTGCCCCTCGCGCGGCTCTCGCAGGGCACGTACCTGGTGCGCATCGAGGCGGGAACACTCGCCGAGACACGGCGACTCACCGTCGTCCGATAGCGCGAGACCATCGGGGCCTGGCCTCACCGATCGGCTGGCCACTTCTCGGGATGAGAGGTGGCCAGTCGGCATGCAGATCGAGTACGGAAGCAAGGAGCGAGAGCGACACAGTGGCCGCAATGAGTCGCCGAGACGCCACGGGCGCATGACGCAATCTCGGAGCAATGCGGCGGTCCGCAAACGCTTGCCGAACGGGCTAAAGCCACGCCGCCTCGGCTCCGATCCCTCCGACCGCGCCGGGTCGTGAGGCCCCACCACGCCGGCCTCGCCTTCTACCCCACGACCCGAACGACCATGCGTGCCTTCACCGCCATACTGGCGCTCCTCGTCGCCAGCGCCCCCGCGCTCGCGCAGACCACCTACGAAGTCCGACAGGAATCCGCCCCCGGCGCTGGTGACTTCGACTCCCAACCACTCCTCGGCACCGTCACTCCGTACGACGGCTCCACGCAGACCGCCGAGGCGTATTACAACCGCGCCTCGACCCAGCCCTACACGTGGCAGGGCACCCGCCCAGCCTACGGCGACCTCGGCACGGACCAGACCTCACTCTTCTTCGTCGAGACGAGCGAGGGCCTCGCGTTCATGACGGTCATGGGCGCGATGAGCGAGAGCAACTCCCTCTGGCAGACGACTACCTCCGGCCCGTTCTCCGCCCTCGGCGTCGTAGACGACCCGGACAACGCCGATGACGCCTTCACCTTCGCGGGCGGCACGCTGATCGCGAGCGGTAGAATCGGCGCGGGCTTCGGCGACGGTCACGGTCTCATCGTTGAGGACGGAGCGGCAGGCCCGATCTTTTTCGAGTTGGACTCCGGCACGAACGGCTTCGATGCCACAGGCGCGGGCCTCCAGGTGCTCGGCGACGACGGCTCGGGCGGCAACACGGTCGTCACGGCTACGCTGGCAGACAACCGCCGCGTCCGCCTCGCGCCCGTCTCGGTGGAGGTCGGCGGCGGCACCCCGGACGATGTACCCGGCTGGCGCCTCCTCTCCGCTCCCGTCGGTGGCCTCGACGTGCTCGACCTCGCGCAGATCAACTACGTCGGCGGCGTGCCTGCGGGCACGGTCAACGCCGCGCAGTACCCGGGGCAGGGCGCCGTCAACGCGCGAGGCCAACTCGCAGGCAACCTGTTCCACCAGTACCAGGGCGTCGAGGCGACTCCGCATCCCGATGACGCCTCGCGCGACTCGACGGCCATCATCTACGTTCCCGCCCCGAACACGGACTACACCTTCGAGCCCGGACGCGGCCTCTGGTGGTACTGGTACGACCTCGACTTCGACCTCGGCGCGACCTCTGGAGGAGGCATCGGGCAGAGCTATGACCTCGTCAATGCGGCCTTCGACCTCTCGGCCAGCGGAGCGCCCGCGTCTGACGACGTGACGGTGTCGTTCCCCCTCGCGACGGTCCTGCCCGCCAGCTACGACGGCGACGGCGACGGGAGCCCCGACACCGGCATCGCACGCGACTACTTCTACATGGGCGGCAACCCCTTCTCGCAGCCGTTCAACGTCGACGGCATCTCCGCCACCAACGGCACCGTGCAGGCCCTCGTCTACGG
>JBCDKM010000050.1:0-1907 GCA_038746605.1 Bacteroidota bacterium | reverse complement strand
GCGCCTCGGCCACGCTCCGCAGGCGGATGTCTGTGACCGGTGTCAGGTACAGTGTAGTCCCGGCGCGCTGCCGGCCGTCCTCCACTAGGCGATCGTGTGCCTCGTTCGCACGAGCCGCAGCCGCCTCGGGGTCTGCGCCCTCCGCCAGCCGGACGTAGGAGTAGGCGAGTGAGGAGGCGTAGTGCGCGGGATCGTCCGGAAGCGACGTCACGAACGACGCCAGAAAGTCCGCCTGGAGATGCGCATTGGGAGGCATCTCGGCCATCACGCCGACCACCTCGAGCGTGTCCGCGCTTGTGTCGTAGCGTCCCCGAACCTCAATCGTCTGCCCCACGGGGTTGTCGCGTCCGAAGTAGCGCACGGCCGTCGGCTCGGAGAGGACGACGGTGTTGGGACGGCCGAGTTCGGCCGCGTCTCCGCGGACGATGCGGGCGTCGAACAGGTCGAAGAACGACGGCTCGGCGTAGAGGAAACGGTCTTCGTAGAACCGGTTATCCCCGCGCGTCACGAGGGGGTCGCTCCCATCCGTGATGCGCGTTCCAGCCTCCACGCCAGGCACCTGAGGAATCACGTCGTACGCCAACTCCAGCCGAACGACGGCCCACCGCTCGGAACCGTCTCCGGTCCCCAACTCCATCTCGACGCGGTAGAGCCGGTCCGCCTCGGGGTGCGTCTGGTCGAACGAGACCTCGTCGCGGACGAAGAGGAAGATGAGGAGGCAGCACGCCAGCCCGAGCGCGAGCCCCGTCACGTTGAGGGCCGCGATGGCCGGGTGCTGCCGAAGGCGACGGGCGGCGATGTGGAGGTCGGTCTTGAACACGATATCGGAACGGGGATTACTCGGAGCGGAGGGCGCGGACGGGGTCGGCGGTCGCTGCGCGGAGGGCCTGCGTGCTCACCGTCAGCAGCGAGAGCAGCAGCACCCCGCCTCCCGCGAGGAGGAACACGCCGGGGCCGAGGTCAGCGGCGTAGGCGAAGCCTTCCAGCCACCGGCTCATCGCGATCCACGCCAGAGGCGCCGCCACCCCGAAGGCCACCAGGACGAGCAGGGCCACGTCGCGGGTGAGCATCGCGGTGAGGGTCCGGACCGAGGCGCCGAGCACCTTGCGGACGCCGATCTCTTTGCGCCGCTGCTCCGCCGCCAGGGCGGTCAGCGCGAAGACGCCGAGGCAGGCGATGAAGACCGCCACACCGGCGAAGAAGCCGAGCAGGGTGCTCAGGCGCACCTCGTCCCGGTACTGGCGCTCGAAGCCTTCGTCCAGGAACCGGTAGTCGAGGGTGTAGCCGGGGGCGAACTGCGCGAACGTCTCCTGCAGGTGCTCGATGCCGGGGGCGACGCCAGAGGCCGAGAGGCGGACGGCGACGGTCCGCATCCATTCGGGCTTGTAGTGCAGCACGAGGGGCTCGATCGGATTGCGCAGCCCCGAATAATGGAAGTCCTCCACAACACCGATGATGGTGCCCGACTCCTCCCCGTCCCACGCCCGGAACGGATGGCCCACGGGCGCCTCCAGGCCGATCTCGCGCACGGCGGTCTCGTTCAGGATGTACGCGTTGCCGATGTCTGCCTCAGCGTCACGGAACCCGCGGCCCGCCGTTACCTCCAGCCCGACCGTGTCGATGTAGTCCGCGTCGCCTAGAATCGTGACGAAGTCGCCTTCGGACGTTTCGCGCTCCGTCGCGCCCGGCCACGTGTAGCCCCGGCGCATGCCCGTGCTCCCCGGAAGGCCACTGCTCATCGCGGCGCTGAGCACGTCCGGATCGCGCGCGAGGGCCTCCTGGAAGGCGTCGTACTGCTCCAGAAGCTCTCCGGGGGGAGAGAACGAGACGACCTGCTCCTGGGCGAATCCGAGGTCCTGCGACCGCATGAACCGCAGCTGATCGACGACGGTCAGGGTGGCGACGAG
>JBCDKM010000049.1:0-2663 GCA_038746605.1 Bacteroidota bacterium | reverse complement strand
GGGTGGCCGACAACGGGCCGGGCGTCCCCGAGGCGGACCGCGAGCGCATCTTCGAGCCGTTCTTCACCACCAAGCCGACCGGCGAGGGCACCGGTCTCGGCCTCTCGCTGACGTACGAGATCGTGGTCCACGGCCACGGGGGCACGCTGGACCTGGAGACGACCGAGGGCGAGGGGACGGCCTTCATCGTCACCCTCCCCGAGGCGGGCCCGGAGGCCACCGAGGCGGGGCCCGACCCCGAGGCGGCGGAGGCGACGCCATCCCAGACAGACCGCCTCGGGGCCTGAGGCCGGCGTGTGCGTGCGGCTGTGCGGACAGAGTTGGGGGACGCAGTCCCACCACGGCCTGCGTCCCCCAGGGAGCCCTCCGGGTGGAGGGCAGTAAGGAGGCTACGGCAGGCGGCTCAAAGAGTCCTCTCCGGGAGGGGGGTAAGCCGCTAATTCACAGCATGGGGTGCCGTCGGAGCAACTCCTCGTGCGCGCGAGGTCACGGGCCGGACGTCGTCCTGGCCTCCCCGCGGATCAGATCGCCCCGGGTGTTGCAGCCATCGCCTCGCCGAACGAAAGGAACCGGTCGGACGAATGTCTGAACCTCTGGCTGCCCGGTCGCCTAGTCGAACCGGTCCGGGCACTCCTGCATGACTCGAACGCCGTGCTGGGAGAGCGCGTCTGCGTGATCATGCCAGTCGGAATCCGTCGCATTGTGAACCCTCGGGCGTTCGGGATGAGCGAGAGAGACCGCAACGAACTTCCGGTCTGACCGATCGAAGCTCGCGAGGTCGTCCGCCTCGGGGAACTCTTCCCATCCGCGCTCCGGGTGAGGCGTGATGGGAACGCGATCACAACGGCCCTGAACGTGCTCGTGGGTCTTCGCCCACTTCAGAAAGGCGTCGCCGACGCCCGGTTGCCCTCTCTCGTTGGCCTGGGCGAGATACTCGCGCAGAATCGCGAACCGGTCATCGAGGGCAAGAACACCCTCCTGCTGAATATCTCGGAGGAGCCGCGTGCAGGCGAGGATGCACGCCGGGCTGTAGGTCGTCGCATCCGCGTCGTTGGCAACGCGGAGCACGTTGGAGTCCACGACGCGGATCACGCGCCGTCTCCTGCTGCGGCGAGCTTGCGAGTCATGGCTGCCTCCGTCATCGCAGCCATCTCGCCCAACTCGTCTCCGAAGAAGCCCTCAGGCCAGTTGCGAACGTTTCCAAAGATGTCCACGTCGAGTGCCCGTAGGACCGAGGCGCCCTGCCTCGGTTCGACGAAGTACAGCGCGATGTCGTCAACGGACGCGACCTCCTCAGCGATTCGACGCTGCAGCCTGCGGAGCAGGTGCTCGCTGTGGCTTTCGAGAACGATCTGAACACCTCTCCGCTCGATCGCATCCAGGAACACATCTGCGAGGCCCGCTTGGACTCGGGGGTGGAGATGGATCTCAGGCTGCTCGAAGATGAGCGTCGAGCCCTCGGGGGCATAGAAGCAGAGGACCAAGACGGGTAGGACCTGGGAGACACCGAAACCCACATCGGTGATGAGCACCCACGGCGAGGCCGCTGTCGTCTTGACACGGACCTCGTAGAGCTTGCGGCCCTCGGCAATCTGCCGGAGCTCGAAGTCGTGAATGACACCTAGCTCGCGGAGCCACCACGCGACGTGCTGTTCGACGGTACGGAGCCTCTGGCGCACGCCGGGCTGGATGACCCGGCCGTCACCCTCCGGTCCATCGGTACGAGAGGCCAGCAGGGCGGCGATGGCTTTCTCACCCCGCCGGCCTACATCGGCAGGGCGCTCGCCCGCCCAGGTGTAATCCCGCTCGGGGTATTCTCGGAGCGGTCCCAGATAGAGCGTTCGCTGCATCTGGGTCTCCAGCGCGAGTGCGAGGTCTGCGAGGAAGCCGACGTTCTGGTAGTAGGCGATAGCCTCGTCAGGAAAGCCATAGCTCTTGACCGGGACCGGAAGCTGCCATTTCCGGCCTTGCATCCGCACGGCGTCGTAGTCGTCGTGGAGCAGCCGATATTCAACGCTCCGGTACTTCGGCTCCTGCACGCGCTCCATGCCGAAGGTGTAGTTCCCGAACCGATACGTGAAGCGCTCGGTGGACAGCGAAAGATCCTCGACGCGGATCTCCGCGTGGAGGGCGAGGCGACTGGGCCGCGCGATGACCTGGCCGGTCTTAAGGAGCGTGTTGCGGACTTCGATCGGCTGGGATGTCTGCCACGCAAGATCGAAGGCGAGGATGCCAGGGACCTCGTGTCCGTGGAGTACGTCCGCGGGCGTTCCGAGATCGACATACGTGTCGCGGCTACCGAGATGGAGCACGCGCGAGCGGTCCTGGCTCTCGGCGGTCTGCTTCAGCATGAGCAGGAACTGGAGCAGGCTGGTCTTGCCGGAGGAGTTGGTCCCGAAGACACCCGTGAGCTTGCCGAGCCGGACGTCGCCGGTGTCGGCCCACGACTTGAACTGCTGGATGCGGAAGCGCTCGTACATGAAGGGAGGCTACGCAGAAGCGACCTCTGTTGACAACGCGGCCTCCATCAGCCACTCTGCTCTCTCGCAAGACTGAGAACGGGCCGCTAAGTCGTTACGACTCAGCGGCCCGTTGCATAACAAGGTGCCCAGGACTGGACTCGAACCAGCACGGATTTTACTCCACACGCCCCTCAAGCGTGC
>JBCDKM010000048.1:0-2728 GCA_038746605.1 Bacteroidota bacterium | reverse complement strand
TTGCCGACGTGGGCGGCGGGCTTGAGGGCGTGCGCGAGGCCGCGGAGGTGGGCGCGCTGCTTGGAGGTGAGGTCGGGCATGGCGCTAGGTTCGCTCGCCCCGAGGCGGTGCGCCCGGGAAGATCATGCTGAACCGCCTCGGGGGTTACAGAGACCTTCCGGCGTTTCGATGTGACGCGACAGTGTCCTCCAGTCAGACCTTGCCGCCTCATGGAAGTAGGCGGTGCTTCGCAGCCTCTGCGTAGTATCGCGTCCCAACAGCAGCAAGTCCCCCACCCCTGAAGAGCAAGACGACGTTTGCCTGCCGCACGGAGTCGTTGACCATTAGACCCGAGTCGAATCTCTCGCGATAGTCCCTCAATGCCGGAGGGTAGTCCCGGCACTGGTAGGATTCAGGGAAGGCCGCGCCTACTTCCGACAACGAGGCACCTGGTTCGAACAGGCCCCGGTCTGTCGCGAGTGGTGACGTGATCAGTTCGACGAGCTTCGGATACGCGAGCGTGTCTGCCAGCACTTCGAAGACGATGCTGCCATCCAGACCTTCTCCTGTGCGCTCCCAGACGAAGCTTTCCAGTTCCGAAATCCGAAATTCTGGGATCTCGTCAAGTTCGTGGTATGTGGTGTCCGGTGGACCCAGAGCCGCCCCGATATCCGCAGGGGTAGACCAGTAAGAGGATTTTCCAACCTGCCAGAGGTCTGTACGGGCAAAGCTCAGGGAGTACCCGCCTGAGTCTTCCAGTTCAACGCAAGCTGCAATTCTTCTCTCATACTCTGACTCTGTCTCGCCGTACTTCTCTTCATACTCCGATCGGCAGCCGAGAATCAGAAGGAGCAACAGGATGGTGAGCCGTGCCATGTTGCGAGATACGTTCATCTTTCGAACCTACGGCTGCCGGCAGACCCTACACCCGCCTCGGAGCCAGGCACGGTGGTAGCCGAGTTGAGGGCGAGCTGGGTCGCCGGACACCGAGGCGGGCGTACACTGCCAGCCTCTCACCACGCTCCCGATGCGCCGCCTGCTCCTCGTCCTCGCCGCCCTCGCGCTCGCCCTCCCCGAGGCGGTCGCGCAACGGGTCGCCTACGACTCGACGCTGTTCTCGTCACTCGAGTATCGCCTCGTGGGGCCGTTCCGCGGCGGGCGGGCCTCTGGCGTGGCCGGCATCGCGGGCGACCCGCTGACGTACTACATGGCCGCGACCGGCGGCGGCGTCTGGCGGACCCGCGACGCGGGCGGCACCTGGGAGAACCTCTCCGACGGCTTCTTCGGCGGGAGCATCGGCAGCGTGGCCGTGGCGCCGAGCGACCCGAACGTGATCTACGTCGGCGGCGGCGAGAAGTCGCTGCGCGGCAACGTGTCGCCCGGCTGGGGCATGTGGAAGTCGGAGAACGCGGGCCGGTCGTGGCGCTCGCTCGGGTTCGAGGGCGGCACTCACATTCCGCGCATGGTGGTCCACCCCCGCGACGAGGACGTGGTCTACGCGGCCGTCCTCGGCCACGCCTTCGGGCCGAACGCCGAGCGCGGCGTGTTCCGGTCCACCGACGGCGGCGACACATGGGAGCACGTCCTGTTCGTGAGCGAGGACGCGGGCGCATTCGAGCTGGAGATGGACCCGACCAACCCGCGCATCCTCTACGCCAGCATCTGGCGCGTGCGGCGGACGCCCTACAGCTTCGCGTCCGGCGGCGAGGGCTCGTCGATCTGGCGGAGCACCGACGGCGGCGACACCTGGACCGACATCTCCGCCTCGGAGGGCTTGCCGAGTGGCACGTGGGGCATCAGCGATGTCGCCATCGCGCCCTCCGACCCCGAGGTGGTCTACGCGCTCGTCGAGAACGAGGACGGCGGCCTCTTCCGCTCCGACGACGCCGGCGAGACGTGGCGCCGCGTCTCAGCCGACCGCAACCTGCGGCAGCGGGCGTGGTACTTCACCCGCCTCGGGGTCGACCCCGCCGACCCGGACAAGGTGTGGGTGCTCAACGTCCAGCTCTGGGTCTCGACCGACGGCGGGCGGACGTTCGACGACGTGCCGACGCCGCACGTGGACCACCACGACATCTGGATCGCGCCCGAGGACGGCGACCGGATCGTGATCGCCGACGACGGCGGCGCGCAGGTGACCTTCGACGGCGGCGCGACGTGGAGCACCTACCTCAACCAGCCGACGGCCCAGTTCTACCGCGTCACGACCGACACCCACTTCCCGTACCGCATCTACGGCGGCCAGCAGGACAACTCGACGATCCGCATCGCCCACCGCAGCGCCGGCGGATCGATCACCGAGCGCGACTGGGAGCCCTCGGCCGGCGGCGAGAGCGGCTGGCTGGCGCCCCACCCCGACGACCCCGACATCGTCTTCGGCGGCTCGTACGGCGGCTTCCTCCAGATGGTCAATCACCGGACCGGCGAGCGCCGGATCGTCAACGTGTGGCCCGAGAACCCGATCGGGGCGCCGGCGAAGGAGCTCAAGATCCGCTTCAACTGGAACTTCCCGCTCCTCTTCTCGCGCACCCGCGACGACGCCACGGGCGACTATCCGCTCTACGCGGCCGGCAACAGCCTGTATCGCTCGACGACCTACGGCCAGTCGTGGGAGCGCATCTCGCCCGACCTCACGCGCGCCGACACGCTCACGCTCGGCTCGTCGGGCGGCCCGATCACGCAGGACAACACGTCCGTCGAGTACTACGGAACCATTTTCGCGCTCGCCGAGAGCGTCCACGAGGCGGGC
>JBCDKM010000047.1:0-4263 GCA_038746605.1 Bacteroidota bacterium | reverse complement strand
GCTCGTGGGATAGGTGCGGGCTTCGAGAACGGTGTACTCAGTTCGGTAGGTCGTGTACTCCCGCACCTCGACATCGAGGCGGTAGGACCGGTAGAGCTGTGCCTGATCCGCTGTGAGACGAACGGGCTGTGCGAGCAGCGGAGCAGACGTTGCAGCGACAACGAGAGTCAGGAAGAGGACGCGCATGATCAGGGAAGGAGGGCGCAGGACGAAGGACAATATGGGGTCTGCGTGGTCCACCGTCGAGTCCGGAAGACATGCCACAGCTACCCTCAGCAAACGATCAGGACGCCCGTCGTGATCGAGGGAGGCGCAGAGGCTAGGTTGGACGACCTGAACCAGTCCTGGTGTGTAATGCGTCGATCCATCTTGTCCATGTTCTTCCTCTTTGCCCTCACGGGCTGTGACGGCCTCGGGGGCGACGGAGACGAGGGGGCATTCACGTGCGAGGATGCGAGCTTGGTCTCTGACGGGGAGGCGACGGCCACGACACCTGACGGTGCCTTCGACGCGGACTGTTTCGACGTCACCCTCGCCTCGGAGACGGTGACCATCCGCATCTACGAAGTCGACCTCCGCAGTGGCGAGGGGATCCAGCGGCGCATCTTGGTGCGCACAGACGGAGTCACGCCGGGCACGTACACCTTCGAGGACGGGACGTTCAGCCGGACCCGTGCCGACTACAATCCGCGCCCCGACCTCACACTGGAGGCGACGAGCGGCACCGTGACGATCACCGAGCGATCTGATGAGCGGTTGCGAGGCACGTTCTTGTTCGACCTCGAGAACGGCGCGGTCACCGACGGGGTCTTCGACGTCGGGATCTGACGCCACGCCCGCCTCGTTGAGGCGGTGGATGCTTTGGGGAGCCAGAACGGCCTCCCGCATCCTGGCTGCGCGGGAGGCCGTTCAGACGGGGAGACGAGAGTGCCCGCTACGTTCCCCGCCTATTCGGTAGCTGCCGGAGCCGCAGTCGCTTCCGTAGAGGGTGCTGTCCCCGAGGCGGGCGCTGCGGGTGTCCCGGAGGCGTCTTCGAATCCAGGTGAGCCGGGGCGCCGGTTGGGGTCCGGGTAGAGCAACTCCATCGGTGTCGTGCCGCCGAGCTGATCGAGGTCGAGATACTTCGACGACATCTTCTCCCATTGGATACCGTCCATCCAGATGCCGAGGGGGTTCGCCTCAGCGGTCGCGAGGTCCTCGACCGGTCGGATGTCGAGCGTCATCGAGCCACGGAAGAGGTCCTCGGTCACACCCGTCCCCGTGGCCGTGCGCTCGACCCACTGGACGGTCCATGTATTTGTGCCAGCGACAGGGGTCGGGCCGGTGAACTCGACGATGGTGCGCTGGAGGTTGCGGCCCATCATGTCGTCAGGGTGGTTGCCAGCTCGCAAGAAGTAGTCAGTCAGGAAAGACGCGCCGGCGCTGCCAGCCACCACCTTGCCGTAGGCCGCGTTGAAACGCGACGTAGTCGCTGCCCGGTCGCTGGTGACCGTCCGTAGGCCGCTTACGATCTCACGGATCTCTCGCTGGATGTAGATGTCTTCGATCTCGTTCATCGGCTCGAGTGGCCCGTGCGCCAACAGGTGCCCTCGCGCATTCTCGACAACCACCATGTAAGGCTCGATGTGGCTGCGTGACGCCTGGAAGGCGTTCATCCCGAGTGAGATGAGGAGGCAGACCGAGAGGCAGGCAAGCACGAGCACGGAGTCGCTGCGTCGGGCGTTCAACTCGTTGAAGCGGTCGGCAAGGCCGGCCCGGGTGTGGTCGGCGAAGAACGGGCTCACCGTGACGTCCTGAGCGAGCGGCTGTGGCTTGCCCTTTTTGGCCTTGGCCTTGCGGTCCGCCTCGGGGGTGGGGCGCTTGGGGGCGCGCGGAGCGGCGTCCTTGCGGGCTTTCGAGAAGAGAGGCATGGCTTAGGCGATCTGGACGGGGAAGTCCCCGCGGAAGAGGATGCCGTTGAGGTCGAGGTTGAGGCGCTGCGAGGCCATCCCGGCCAGCTTCGTCGGCAGGTAGAGGGCCAGCGAGATGAACAGGAGCGAGGTCGTGATTAGCGACAGGTTGAACCCGAAGAGAGCACCGATCTCGAAGCCCCCACCGCCCCCTACGCCGAACAGGGACCCGGCGAGCCCACTGAGCACGTCTCCAAGGATCTGAGTGAGGATGGCATCGAACCAAGCGTCGGCTACGATGGTCATCAGCCCGGCGACCAGCTTCAGCACGAACAGCTTTACTCCGAGGTACATCACAAAGCTGAGGTAGCCCGTCGCGATGCCAGAGACCGGTTGCGCGACGATGGTCGACAGGAAGAGCGGAGCTGTCACCACAGCCAGCACGAAGGCTGCCTCGGTGATGGTGAGCTGGATTGAGATCACCGAGAACGCGCTGAACACGGCCGTCGAAGCGCCCGCCGAGTTCGCGATCCACGAGATCGGGTTGGAGCCGCTGTTGCCCGCCGCCTCGGTGAAGGCAAGCATGATGCCGCTGAGCTGCATCCCGATGCGCGCCAGCCCGTCAGCGTCGCAGGCATCGACCGATGTGATGAGGAGCGAGATGTCGCGTGTGCAGCCCGTCGCTTCTCCCGCGGCCTCAAACCAGTTGAACACCCACTGTGCGAATCCATGCCCGTTGGCGACGAACAAATAGCCGAGGGTGCCGGCGAGCAGGAAGAAAAAGAAGTTAGCGAACGGGTTCAGGGCGTGGATCGGCCGGTAGGTGGCAATCGCAAATGGCCCCTTGACCACCATCGTCGCCCCAAGTAGGAGGAATTGAAGTGCGAAGAGAAGCACATAAAATGATTGCCCCCAATTCTGGAAGTCGTTCCGGAAGCCATTCGCGATGGTCTCGACCTCGCTTACGATATCCGACAACCCCGGCGCCCCGAAGAAGTTGAACTGCGCGAGGGGGAGGTCGAGGACGGCGGCCATCGCGGCGAGCCCGTCGAGCCCGCCCCCGATGAGGGTGCCCAGCAGGGGAGCGGAAGAGGCGAGTGTCATGAGCGTGTGGGGCTAGCAGATCACGCCGGCCAACGTGGTGGCGACGACCTCACCAGCGAGGGCGTTCGAGAGGATCTCGCAGTTGGTCTCGCGGTCCTTGGCCCGGGTGCGGGCGTCGGCCCCGATGCGGTGCGACTCGGCGATGGCGTAGAGGTTGGTCGCCAGCGCCTGCTGCGCGCGGAGCGCGTGGAGTTGCCGGGCCACCTCGAGGCTACTCTGGACCTGCAGCTCGCCCATCGCGAGACGGCTTTCTTCGCTGCTGGCCGCGCTCGCGATGTCGCTCAGCCGGGAGTCGTCCTCGATCTGCTGGTAGTGCTCGTTGAGCACCGTCAGCGAGGTTTGCAGCGTAGCGAGAGCGCCTTGTGCGCTCGTGCTGTACTCCTGATGGTAGTTGGTCCACGGCCGAGCATCCATCGGGATAATGGCTTCCAGGTTCGACGCAGCGCTGGCGTCGGCTATCGAGAAGTCGGGGTGGAGGCTTCCCATCGGCCCCGAGGTGACATCAGCCAGCGCGGGGTCCCAGGCGCCGCCGCTGAGTTGCTGCGAATGCTGGTCCTCACGACCCAGGATGTCGTCGTTGCTGTCTCGGATGTCGCGGAGCAGGTCGTTTGTGGTGCCTAGCTTGGTGTTGATCTGACCAATAGGAACCTGCAAGACAGTGCTGTTCACGTTGACCGTGAAAGCGCGGACCTGTGGGATGAAGGCGTAGGCAAGCACGAAGGCCTCGACGAGGATGAGGCCGGTTAGGGAGACCTTGACGATCTTCCGGAGCCGCCTCTTTTCGGCGGCCTGGAGCAGAGCTTTCGGTTCCGGTCCCGTGGAGCGGGGAGGCGTGACGGTCGAGGACATGGGTGGAGAGGCTTATGTCGTCGAGGGAGTGGACGCGGTGAGTGAGGGGAGAGAGGCGTCGGCACCGAGGTGGCCATCGCCCGTGTGTCCGTCCCCGAGGTGGCGCGCCACCTCGGGGGCTTCCTGGGCTGCCCGCGCGAGGTGCTCGGGCCGGAGGGCGCGCTCGAGCGTCGCCTCGTCGGCGCCGCGCATCCGGAGCCAGGCGTGCATCCAGCGCTCGCCCGCCTCGGCCTTGACCTGGCGCAGACGCTCGGTCGTCTCGGTCATCGAGAGCCCCGAGATCGGCGTCATGAACGCGATCTCGGGCCCGAGGCCGAGGTTGAACCGGCGCGTGCCGTCGGGCTGGCGGACGATGTAGTCGCGCTGCGGGATCGAGTCGGCGATCTCGCGGATCTCGCGGGCGTTGAGCCCGTGCTCGAGG
>JBCDKM010000046.1:0-5278 GCA_038746605.1 Bacteroidota bacterium | reverse complement strand
GGCATGGGGGAGTTCGAGGCCTTGACTAATCTGATCAGTGTTCATATGCTAGGACAATCCGATCTGATCGCCGATCAGATTGGCTCCCGCCTGACCAAGGTAGCCACCACCCCACCCCCATCATGAGGCGCGCTCTCCAGATCACCATGCTCGTGGTTGCCGCGGTGCCACTGACACTCGGCATCGTGTCGTTCCTGTTCGGCGCGGGGCAGTTCCTGCCTGCCGAGCACATCACGGCGTCTCTCGACAACCAGCTTCGCTTCTACGCGATCTGGTTCACGGCCGTCTTCTTCCTCACCGTCTGGTGCGTGCGGAATCTGGACGTGGCTGGACCGGTGATGCGCATCATGTTCATCGTGATGGCACTGGGCGGTGTGGCCCGCCTGTACTCGATGAGCCAGGTGGGCCTCCCCGATCCTCCCATGATCGGCGCTGCCATCGTCGAGATCGGCGTGCTGGCATTCATCCCCTGGCACGCCGCTGTCGTGCGGTCACGGACGGCCCAACCCGACACCTCGGCGTCTGCGGCATAGAGCCCAACCGCTGTCGGTGAGGCCTGAGGAGTACCGTCGAGACCATCCCCGAGGCGGAGCGCCCCGAGGCGGTGTCGTGAGACGCCTCGGGGACAGCGCCCTCCTGCCCACGGCGGGCATGTGCTGCGGAGAGCGTCGGGGGCGGTCCCCGCGTATCCTGGCGTCCGCACCCTCTGTTCCGACTCCATGCCTGCAGGCCTTTCCTCGACACAGGCGACGGGAGCGCTGGAGCCTGCGCGGCCCTCGGCTACGGTGCGGCGGCCGCGCATCACCTCGATCGACGTCATGCGCGGCCTCGTAATCGTTCTGATGATGGTCGACCACGTGCGCGAGCGCTTCTTCTACCACATCTCGATCGGGGACCCGGTCAACCTGGAGGTCGCGAGCACGGGCTTGTTCTTTACCCGCCTGTCCTCGCACCTCTGCGCGCCGGTGTTCGTGCTGCTGGCGGGGCTGGGCGCATGGCTCTACGCGCACCCGCGCGGCGGGGAGTCGCGATCCCCCAGCCGCTTCCTGTTCACGCGGGGCCTCTTCCTGGTCGTCCTGGAAGTCGTCCTCGTCAACCAGGCGTGGTTCTGGGGCTTCCCGCCGGACACGATCTACCTCCAGGTCATTTGGGCCATCGGGATCAGCATGATCGCCCTGTCGCTGCTCGTGCGCCTGCCACACTGGGGCATTGCGACCCTAGGCCTCGTCATCGTCTTCGGTCACAACGCCCTCGACCCGATCACCGTCGCCCCGGGTGACCTTGGCTATTCGCTGTGGACCATCCTGCACGACCGGGGCTCTCTGTTTTCGAGCGACGTGATCTCCGTCTGGGCTTCCTACCCCGTGCTGCCGTGGATCGGGGTGATCCTCTGCGGCTATGCGCTCGGCCCCCTGTACGGTTCGACGGTCGCGTCGGAGGATCGAAAGCGGCGGCTCGTGCAGATCGGCGGCGGCTGCCTGGCCGTTCTGGCCTTGCTCCGTGGCCTCAACGTCTACGCAGAGCCCCTGCCATGGACCGCGGGCGCCACGCCGATCGACACGCTGATGTCGATGCTCAACTACACCAAGTACCCGCCCTCGCTCGCCTTTCTCCTGCTCACCCTGGGCGGCGCCTTCCTGATGATGGCGTGGCTCGACACGAAGGACAATCCCGCGACACGGGTCCTGCAGACGTTTGGGCAGGCCCCCATGTTCGTCTACGTCCTGCACCTGTACGTCCTTCTGGTCTGCTATCAGATCGTCCTCCGGACGGTCGGCCCCAACGCGGGCGACCTGTACCACATCGACCACGTCTGGCAGATCTGGATGCTGACGGGCCTCCTCGGCGTGGCGCTCTACCTGCCGACGCGCGTCTTCGGTCAGTTCAAGCGCACGACGGACAGGACGTGGGTCCGCTACTTCTAGGCGCTCGGAGTCATGTCATCTCGCCGCTGGCGTTCCAGGACGGTCGTTCTCGGTCACGCTACGGCGCCGTGAGGCCTGCAAAGGCCACCGATGCCTGGGCGCGAACACGATCGGGCGGCTCGCCAGCGGCCATCAGCATGGTCACCGTCGTCAACTGCGTGTCGAGCATGTAGGCCGCCAGCGGAGGGTCGACGTCGCCGTTGGCGTCGCCACGGGCGACGGCCCGGATGTACCAGGCCTCGTACGCGCTGCGGAGCTCCTCGCGAAGGGCGGCCACACGGTCGGCGGTTTCCGGTCCGAGTTGATCGGGGGAGGCTCGCAGCTTCGAGAAGAGACAGCCCGCCGGGAGGTCTCGGTCTGAGGTGTACCAGGACACGAGCCCCTGGAGCACATCACCGAACGGGCGCTCGCTCGCCAGGAGCTGGTGCAACCGCTCGAGGACGGTCTCGCGGTAGTGATCGAGAGCTGCTCGCATCAGGCCGTCCTCGCCTCCGAACTCTCGGTACAGCCCTGGCTTCGAGATGCCAGCCCGACGGCAGAGCTCGTTGACGCCCAGCGCGTGGGGTCCTTCCTGCCAGTAGCACTCCGTAGCGATCTCGATGGTCCGCTGACGATCCAGGGTTCGCGGCCGCCCGCGAGAACGCTTCGGTGTCTGATTGGACATTTTAGAACCGTACGGTATTTATTTTTGCTTCCTGGCGTTTGGCAGCGTACGTTGGTCGCGACCCGAAGGTATCGACGACCAACGCTGGCTGCCCGTTCGCCCTCCACACCGAGCGTTCAGTAGGGCTCAAGCTGGGCCTGGTAGGCAAGCCAGCCACACGCTCCCTCCACAATCCGCCGAGGCGACCCGAACACACAGCCCCATGGTCACAACCACGAACGTTCCCCAGGTCGATCTGGCAGCTCTCCGACGGCCGCACTGGTCTGAGGAGGAGCAACGAAACGTCGCGATCGTTGCGGACTTCGTCCAGCACCTGATGAATGAGCATGACTTCGACTACGTCCTGCGCACGTTTGGCACCCACCCGTACGTGCAGCACAGCCGTGGCATCCCCGACGGGATGGACGGGCTTGTCGGGTTCGTGCGACAATTCGTAAAGCGGTTCCCCGACTACTCCTATGACGTAAAACACATCTTCGCAGACGGCGACACCGTCACGTTCCACTCTCACGTGACTCCCCGGAAGAGCCAGAGAGGCGATGACACGAAAGGGTTCAACATCATCGACACGTGGAGGTTGGAGGATGGGAGGATCGCCGATCACTGGGACGCGATCCAGCCCCTCGACGGGTTCATGCGCTTCTACCTGTGGGTGGCAGGCGGCGCGATCCGGAATGCCAACGGGGTGTTCTAGACGCCACGCCTTTGCGCGCAGTCGGCACTCGACTCGTGGACTCCCAAACCGGCGTCCAGTCCTATGACCATCCCGACGCCTGACCCGCTGGCACCCGTGGGCCTCTCCGGACCACCGACGTACCAAACCGTCGGCCCCAACGCCATCGCCTACCGCACCGTCGGCAGCGGGCCGCCCTTGGTGTGCATCACCGGCTGGCCCTTCCACAGCGCGACCTACCACCGCCTCGTGGCCCGGCTGGCAGACCAGTACCGCTGCGTGCTGCTCGACTCGCCGGGGCTCGGGCTGACCCGGTGGAGCGACGCGACCGACTTCACGTTTCCGGGTCAGGCCGCCACGTTCAGCGGCTTCCTGGACGGCTTGGGCATCGAGGACTACTACCTGCTGGCACACGACACCGGCGCGACCATTGCCCGCCTCATGGCCGCCAGGCACGGGTCGCGGGTCCGCGGGTTCGCCATCCTTAACACGGAGATCCCCCGCGAGCGTCCGCCCTGGTTTCCGCTCTACGCCCGCCTCATGCGTGTGCCGGGCAGCGCCACGCTGTTTCGGGTGCCGCTCCGCTGGCAGGCGTTCCTTCGGTCGCCAATGGGATTCGGTGGCTGCTACGCCGACCCGTCTCTCGTCGACGACCGGTTCGTCGCCACCTACATCCAGCCTCTCCTCGACGACCCCCGGCGGCTCGATGGCGCCATGCGCTACTTGAGCATCGGCCTCGACTTCGACCTGATCGACGCCCTGCCGGAGGTCCACGCCCAAATCACCGCGCCGGTCCACCTGATCTGGGGGCAGGCCGACCCCACGTTCCCGGTGGCGGGCGCCCGCCGCATGGCGACGGAGTTCGCCAACGGGACCGGCATCACCGAGATCGAGCGCGGCAAGCTGCTCGTCCACGAGGAGTTTCCGGAGCCGGTTGCGGCCGCGGTGCGTCGCGCGTTCGAGGCTCGATAAGACCGGCGTGGGCCCACCTCGTGGGCGCCCCTGAGGCGGGGCGCCTCTCAGGTCATGACGGGGCTGCGCTGCTTGCTCGTCTTGCCGATGCCCGGGTTGAAGGTGTTGGTCGGGTCGAGGGCCTCGTAGTGGGCCTTGAGCGCCGGGTCGGCCTCGTAGATGTGCCCCACGTTGTGCTCGGCGGGGTACTTGGCGCCGCGGGCGTCGAGCACCTCCAAGAGTCGCGCCTTGATGGCCTTCACGTCGGCGCCCTTCTTGGGCACGAGGTCGAGGTGGAAGACGTGGCACATGAAGTGTCCGCAATAGAGCGCGTGGTCGAGATGCTCGGCCACGTCGTCCGGGATGTCGATGATCCAGTCGGGGTCGTTGCCCAGGAGCGCGATGTCGAGCGCGAGCACCTCCTCGGTGGTCTTCTGGTGGACGTTCTGGTAGCGGATCCCGGCGCCGGCGGCCGCGAACCGGTGGAGCAGCGCCGCCTCGGCCTCGGTGTCGGTGCACTCGAAGTACGCCACCCCGTCGCGGGCGCCCCACTCGTCGGCCAGGTAGCGGCGGGCCTCCTCGATGCCCGCGTCGCTCATGTTGAGGATCAGGTAGTGCTCGAAGCGGTCGCGGTAGGCCTGGATGCGCGGCGGGATCTGGCTCGGGAAGGCCTTGCTGATCCCGTAGAGCGCAAGGTCGGGGAGGAACTTGGGCAGCACCGAGACCTTGTTGGTCAGGTACTCGACCTTCGACTTGAGGGCGTAGAGCGCCGGGAGCCGCTTCGTCCCGAGGTGCTTGATCGAGAGCACAACGTCCTTGCCGTACTGCTTGGCCGTGTCCAGGATCTCGCGGTTCATGTACTCGCACTTGTCGGGCAAGTCCTCGAAGCGCGTCAGGATGTCGCGGCGGAGCGCGGTGAAGTCGTCGGGGTCGTTGGTGCCGAGGAAGAAGACCTGCGTCTGCTCGGGCTGAGGGTAGGTGTCGACGCGCACCGCGAAGGCGGCCACCTTGCCGGCGCTCCCGCTGACGTCGCAGAGCCGCCTCGGGTCGGCGTTGTAGCGGTTG
>JBCDKM010000045.1:0-5600 GCA_038746605.1 Bacteroidota bacterium | reverse complement strand
GTCGAGGTCCTTCAGCAGCAGCTCCGTCTCGATCGTCTCGATGTCGCGGAGCGGGTCGACCGAGCCCTCGACGTGGACCACGTTGGGATCCTCGAAACACCGGACGACATGGACGACCGCGTCCACCTCGCGGATGTGCGCGAGGAACTGGTTGCCGAGCCCCTCGCCCTTCGAGGCGCCCGCGACGAGGCCGGCGATGTCGACGAACTCGATGACCGCCGGGATGGTCTGCGCCGACTGCGCCAGCTCCCCGAGGCGGTCGAGCCGGCCGTCGGGCACGGGCACCACGCCCACGTTGGGCTCGATGGTGCAGAACGGGTAGTTCGCCGCCTCGGCGCCCGCCTCGGAGAGGGCGTTGAAGAGCGTGCTCTTGCCGACGTTGGGCAGCCCGACGATGCCGACGCGGAGGGCCATGAGGTTGGTCGCTGGGTGAGGCCGCAAGTCTACCCCGCGCCACCCCCGAGGCGGGCGGAGGGGGTGCGAAGAGAGTTCGGCGAGTCGGGTAGGTCGAGCAAGTTCGGCGGGTCCGGCAGGTTGGGCGAGTCGAGCGGGTTGGGCGAGTCGAGCGAGTTCGGCGGGTCCGGCAGGTTGGGCGAGTCGAGCGAGTTCGGCGAGTCGAGCGAGGTGGATGTCCAAGAGACCCAACCTGCCCAACCCGCTCGACCTGCTAAACCTGCGGAACCCACTCTCGACCGGCCCAACCTGCGTAACCTGCCAAACCCTCCCCCGCCCATGCGCTGGATCGCCGCCCTGCTCGTCCTCGGCCTCGCCGGTCCCGCCTCGGGGCAGGGCGCGCTCGGCGATCAGCCGCGGCTCTACGTCGGTGGCGGGTTCGGACCGGGGTTCGGCGTCGTCGGCACGGCGTCGCTGCCGACGATCAGTGTGGTCACGCGCGAGGTGGTGGTCTACGCCGACTACGTGCCGCGCGTGACGGGCGGCAGCGGGCGCCTCCTGACGGCGGTTGGCGTTGGGGGCAGCGTGCGGCTGGTGCGGGCCTACGACGTGGTGATGGACCGGCCGGCGAGCCGGTACGACCTCGACCTCGGGCTCCGCATCGGGCCATCGTTCTACACCGCGTTCTTCGAGCAGACGGCCGAGAGCCGCTCGCGGGCGTTCAGCGTGATGCTCGACCCGTTCGCGCGGGGCACCTACCGCCTCGGGGGCGGGCGCGTCGTCTTCGCCGAGATCGGCACGCAGGCCCCAACCCTCCGCGCCGGCCTCTCGACCACGGTCGGCCTCTGAGCGTCGAGCCGCGCACTCAGAGTCCGGGATGTCGAGGCTGCGCGGCGGCTGTCGTCAGCGACGTGAATATCCCCACGGGCGTTCTGCGATGAGAAGCTGTTTGTCCTCGTACTCCAGAACCTTCAGGGGAACGAAGAGCCGTGTCGATCCGCTTTCGGGACGCCCAGGACGCGTGGCGACGTCGGCCACCAGCCGGTACGAGGAGCCTCGGTCGTCGAGCCGCGTGTCGAGGATCTGAGTACCGGCCGGGTCCTGCAGAACCGTAGCGACGAGCGCTCCGACCAGGGATTCCGACAGGACCATCTCGACGCCATCGGCGTCGACCTCCGCGACAACGACGTACTCCGAAGACGGCGGCGATGGCTGAGCCGTCGCAGGAAGCGCGAAGGCAACGAAAGCGGCGAGGACCACGGTCCGAGTCATAGCAAGAGGGGTGGCGTTCCAATGGGGATACGATAGCGAAAAGATCGACTCCGGCACCAGCCCTGCAATCGCGATCACTGCGCCACATCCTTCTTCCACATCGCCCTGTCCCCGAGGCGGCCCCTCCGTCCTCCGAGCCGCCTGAAGGGCGCCCTACTCCTCGACCGTCTCGGCGGGCGTGTGCCCGCAGACAACCGGCATTTCCCACGCCGAGAGGTCGGCCCCGAGGTGGGCGCGCGTCCACAGGGCGATGTCGGGGTCGACGAGGCTTCTCGCGATGCGGTGCCAGCTGCGACGGGGGTTGGGCTCATAGCCCGGGATCAGAACAGTCGGCCGAGTTGGACGGTTACGAGGGGACGGCCTGCGAACGCTTCGCCGCTGAGCAGAATCTGAGCCGGTCCCAGGGGTGTCGCCGCGCCCAGCGAGAGGCCGTAGCCGAAGCGGAAGTCGTTGGGGTCCCACGACAGCTCGGGGCCTGCACGTCCAACGTCGGCTGTAACCGTGGCGAAGACATTGGGGCGGACCTCGGTCTGGAGGTTGAGCGCCACGGTCTGTGCCGCCGGACCCAGGAACTCCCCTTGACCGGCTCCATAGAGGGTGTAGAACGAGGTCGGCAGCACAGGAGGAGTCACAGGCCCGCCCATCGAGACGAGCCTCGTGACCGGCACGTCGTCCCACCCGCGCACGAGGGCGCCCAACGCCCGCACGGTCACGCCAGAGGCTACCGGGATCACGGCCTCGGCCTGCCCACCCACGCGCTGGAACCGGTTGCCGATGCCCGGCCCCCAATCGGCGGCCAGGAACATCTGCCATCCCCGTGTGGGAAAGTCGGTTCGGTCTCGCGTGTCGGCGATGGCGAAGGCCTCAAGAGCCGCGTACTCGATGGTGACGCTTTCCAGGGAGTCAGCGCCCACCTCGGGGGTGCCCCGCGTCCACGTCACGCTCGGCCCGAGTCCGGTGATGACCGTTCCAGCGATTGTCGGCCCCGCGTAGGCACGCGCGGACACCGACCGGATGTTGCCCGCCGCAATCGCGCGGTCGTTGCCCGCGAAGAACTGGAACGGAAGACTGGTGTAGCTCGCCACCGCAGCGACGGCCCAGGGAGAGTCCAGGCCGAGCCGGGCGATATAGCGCCCCTGGATCAGGGTTTGTTGCCCCAGGCGGAACGACACGTCAGCCGTACTGCCGAACAGGAAGCGGTCGCGCAGGCTGAGAGTGAACAACAGCGCGGCATCGTCGACGGTGTCGTATCTGAACCCCACCCCGAGGCGGTCGCCAGAGGAGGGGCGCGCGATGAGGATCAGCCGCTCGGTGCCATCGCCAGCCGGGTCCAGGCGGTAGGTCACGAGGTCGAAGGCGCCGGTGGCGTAGAGGAGTTCCACCAACCGCGAGAGGTCCTGCGGGGTGACCGCCTGCCCGTCCAACTCGCGGTCGAGGCGCTGCTGGGCCAGCCGCGCTGCGGCCCCCTCCACGCCCCGGATCTCGACACTCGATATCCGTGCAGGCTCAATCGCCGGACTGGGAGGGGGCGAGAGACCTGGATTCCCAAGCGACGCAACCAGAGAGTCCAGCGCTGCGCGCTGGGCCCGTGCGGCGGCAGTTCCACGCTCGATCCACGTCGTGCCCTCCTCAAAGGCGAACGACGAGAGGCCGTTCACGTCGGGATCTATGAGCACGTCGCAGAGGGCCCGCTGCTCCACGAGGATGCGGTTGGCGTTGTAGAACGTCGCGTCGACCATCACGTCGAGGAACGTTGGGGGGCGGTCCGCCGCAGTCGTATCGCTGGCCGAGACGTCGACGCAGATCAGCACGTCGGCGCCGAGGGCGAGGGCGTCCTCAGCGGGCAGGTTGCGGACGTAGCCACCGTCGATCACGCGCCGCCCGTTGAGATTCACAGGCTCGAAGAGCGACGGCAGCGACATGGAGCCACGCACCGCTAGAGGCAGCGAGCCCGTCTCGACGCGCACCCCGTCCCCGGTCTCCGCATCCACGACGACGGCCGCGAAGGGGCGTGGAAGGTCGCGGAAGTCCCGGATGCCACGCGCAGGCCACATTAGTTCTGTGAACAGCGCCAGGATATCCTGGCCTGCCACCAGCCCAGAGGGCAGCGCGACCGACGCGCCTTGGAGAGGAAGCGACACCAGGGTGCCCACTTCGCGCAGTCGGCGGTCCACGTCCTGGTCACGCCGGTCGATGGTATCGCTGAAGAGCGCGGGCCAGTCGCGCGAGGTCACGATGGTCTCCATCTCGTCGGGCGTGTAGCCGAGGGCGTAAAGGGCGCCCACGATGGAGCCCATGCTGGTGCCCGCGACAACGTCCACAGGGACTCCCGCAGCCTCCAGCTCGCGGATGGCGCCGACGTGTGCGATGCCCTTGGCCGAACCTCCCGAGAGTGCCAACCCCACTGTTGGGCGGTCCGAGGCGGCGGTGACCGGCTGCCCCGTCCCCTCTGGCGCGAGCCCAACCAGACACACGATCAGGATGAAGAGGCGCGTCATGTGAAACCGCGTTGGAGTGGAGAGCCAGACACGTGCGCCTCAGGAGGTGGTCGGTGCGAGGAGATCTGGAGTCTGAACACGCAGGGGATCGGGGACGACGCGGAAGAGCTTCACGGTCCCCTCGCGGCCTCGGAGGCCGATCGCCCCTACCTCTTCTGGGTCTACGCCCTCCGGCAGTGGCGCGAGGTCTAGTGCCTCTCGGCTGGCGAGAAGCCGCGCGCCGAGCGCGTGGCACTGTCCTTCGATCCGAGCCGCCACGTTCACCGTGTCCCCAGAGTAGACGATGTCCTTTTTCAGCTCTCCGATCTCGGCCGTAACGACGTCGCCCACATGGAGGCCTGCTTTGTAGAGAGGGACCTCCCCATACTGCGCCTCGTAGTACGGCGTCCGCTGGTGGACCACCTCGTCGAGACGAAGGAACATCTCGACCGGGCTGCGCGCCAGTGCGCCCTCGCGAACCTTCCAGGTGACCACCACTTCATCGCCGACGTACTGATAGATCTGGCCACCAGTGGCGAGGATCGGCTCCACGACATCGCGGAAGTAGTCGTTCTTGAATGCGTTGAAGCGCTCCGGGCCGAGTCGCTGTGCCAGCCCGGTAGATCCGGTCAGGTCCAGGAACATGAACGCTCGTTGCTCGGGGACAGGCAGGCGATAGCGGCCTACGAGAAGGGCACCGAGGGTACCGGGGCCGAGCATGAGACGAATCTGCCGTACGAAGTTGGTCAGGAACGCAGCCACGACGAAGCCGGCGAGGGAGAAGACGAACGCTCGTCCCTGGAAGAAGGCCCAGAAGTCCGCGTCGCGCACGACCGCTCCGAGGCTTCGCTGCTCCACCACCGCGTTGCCAAGGATCGACACGATGACTGCGGCAGCCGCGGCAATGCCGGAATAGAAGAGCGTCCGAAGCGCAATCACTGGTCCGGGTGAGAGGCCCGCGCCGTCGCGCGGCAGCGCCACCAGTTCGAACCAGGCGCTGGCAACTCCCATCACGAGACCGAAAGGCACGAAGACGAGGTAGATCACCTCGCGGGAGGTGGTGTTGGGGGTGGCCAGAACCCCGGCGACCAAGGCAAGCACGGACCAGCCAGCAACGAGGGAGACCGTTGCTCTCACGAAGCGGGCTCGCGGGTTGGCGAAGACGGCACGCGACATCTCAGGCTCTCACGCGTCCGGAGGCGTATGGGACGGCCTCAGGATACCCCGACGCCGCCGGCCGAACCGAGCCTCGGCTCGACTCTGGCCCATTGGCGAGACCTCGATATCGCCTCTTGCGGTCTGGAAACGGGCAACGGAGTAGGGGCTGGCCTAGATAAGGTCTCGGTGGCTTAGCTACCGCCATGACCCAGAGACGACGACGTAGCCGGCTCCCACGCCGCACCCAACTCCGCCTCATCGAGCACTTCGTCGCCGGCACGCCCGCTCGGATGGCCGCTC
>JBCDKM010000044.1:0-6643 GCA_038746605.1 Bacteroidota bacterium | reverse complement strand
TCCCCGCGATGCCCACGAGGGTCGCGAACACGCTCAGCAGGACCGACTCGCTGAGGAACTGGCGGACCAGCTGGCCTCTAGCAGCACCGAGGCTTTTCCGCACGCCCACCTCGCGAGCGCGCGACAGGGCGCGGGCCGTCGCGAGGTTGGTGAAGTTGATGCACGCGATGAGGAGGATCAGCGCACCGACGCCCCCGAACAGCCAGAGCACATCCGGGTCTCGCGTGACCATGTCGTAGTCCACGACCTCCGTGTTGAGGCGCAGCGACTGGAGCGGGTCCAGCCCCACCGCAAAGTCCGCGTCGAACCGCTCCTTCAGAAACGCGCCGGTCTCCTCGGCGACGGCCTCGGGCGAGGCGCCAGAGGCGAGGAGGAGGTACGTGCGGTAGTTCCAGTTGCTGAAGTCCTCCAGGGCGTCGAGTCCGAAGAGGTCCGCCATGAGGCGGAACGAGCCCAGCGCGGTGAAGTCGAGGTGGGTGTTGACCGGGAGGTCTTCCACGACGCCCGTGACGGTCAGGTCGACTTCGCCGTAGCGGAGCGTCTGGCCCATCGGGTCGGCGTCGCCGAAAAGCGTCGCCGCCTGCGTCTCGGTCAGGACGAGGCTGTGCGGCGCGCTGAGCGCTGCCTCCGGGGTCCCTCGCTGGAACGAGAGCGAGAACACATTCACGATCTCCGGGTCGGCCAGAGAGAGCCATTCGATGCGCTGGACCTCCCCGGTCCCGAGGCGTACGTCCGCCGAGCCCCGGTTGGTGTACCGGACGGCCTGCTCGATGGGCTCGCTGCGGTCGTCGAGCAGCGGCCCGAGACCGGCAGGCGTGCGGGCGGTCCGTTCGCCATTAGCCCCTGCATCCGTCGACAGGCGGTAGATGCGGTCGCCGTTCGCGTGGAAGTTGTCGAACGAGCGCTCGTGCTGGATGAAGAGCACGATCAGGAAGCAGCACGCGAGCCCCAGCCCCAGCCCGCCGATGTTGATGGCTGTCATGCCGGGGCGCTTCTGCATGGAGCGGAGGGCGACGGCGAGGGTGTTGGACAGCATGAGGGCGAACGCGGGGCCTCTGGCGCCAGAGGCGGAACAAACAGGGAACGGGCGGCCTCGCCAGAGGCCTCTGGCGTTATTCGGAGCGGAGGGCGTGGACGGGGTCGGCCGTCGCTGCGCGGAGGGCCTGTGTGCCGGCCGCGAGCAGCGCCAGCCCCAGCGCCGCCAGCGACGCCACCGCGAACGGCCCCACCCCCACGTCCACGCGGTAGGCGAAGCCGTCCAGCCAGCGCTCGGCGAGGACGGCCGCGACCGGAATCGCGACGGCACACGCCGCCGCCACCCACAGCAGGAAGTCGCGCGAGAGGAGCCCGACGACGCTCGCCACCGTCGCCCCCAGCACGCGGCGCACGCCGACCTCCTTGCGCCGCTGCTCGGCCGCGTACGCCGCCAGCCCGACGAGCCCCAGCGCCGCGATCAGCGCCGCGAGGACGGCGAACAGCGCCGCCATCGTCCCGAGGCGGATGTGGCTCTGGTACATCTCGTCGTACGCCTCGTCGAGAAACGTGTACTCGAGCGGGTAGTCCGCGCTGAACGTCTCGCTGACCGTCACCAGGCGCGCCAGCCCTGCCTCGGCCTGCCCCGAGGCGAACCGCACGAACGCCATCGCCCACAGGGTCTCCTCGGGCGTGCCCAGCCGCAGGATCGTCGGCTCCGTCGCCGACGTCGCCGGGCTCATGTGGAAGTCCTTCACCACGCCGACGATCTCGCCCGGCTCCTCCCACATCGCGATCGTCTCGCCCACCGGCGCGTCGAGGCCCATCAGGCGGGCCGCCGCCTCGTTGACGATGTAGTTCGACGAGTCTGCGACCACATCGGCGGAGAAGTCGCGCCCGCTTGCCATCTCCATCCCGAGCGCCTCGATGGCGTCGGTGTCGACGATCATGTGGTAGAAGGACGGCAGGCTCTCCGGGGCCTTCCCCGGCCAGTCGACGCTGCCCGTCGACGAGCCGATCCAGAGCGGCATGCTGTTCGTCGAGCCGACGTGCGTGACGGCCGGGTCATCGAGGAGGGCCTGGCGGAAGGCCGGGTAGCCGCTCTTGGCCCCGCCTCGGAGCGGCACCGTCACCACCTCCTCGCGGTCGAGCCCGATGTCGCGGTCCTGCAGGAAGCCGAGCTGCGCCGTCACCACCAGCGTCCCGATGATGAGCACCACCGACGCCGCGAACTGGAACACCACCAGCCCCCGCCGCAGCGCCAGCCCGCCGCGCCGCCCGCCACGGAGCACCCGCACCGGGCTGAAGCGCGAGAGCACGACGGCCGGGTACAGACCCGCCACGAGCCCCACCCCGAGCGCGATGCCCGCGAAGCCGAGCCAGACCCACGGACTCAGGCTCCCGAGCGAGAGGGTCGTGCCGAAAGCCGTCCCGAACGGCCCGAGGAGAAGAACGAACAGCCCGACCGCGACGACGAACGCGACGAATGCCGTCAGCACCGACTCGCCGAGGAACTGCCGCATCAGGGCGCCGCGTGTCGCGCCCATCGTCTTGCGGACGCCGATCTCGTCGGCCCGCCGCGTCGCGCGCGCCGTGGCGAGGTTGGTGAAGTTGATGCACGCCAGCGCCAGCAGCAGTACCGCGATGAGGGCGAAGGTGCGGACCTGGTCGATGCGGCCGCCGACGAGCACGCCGTTCTCGTAGTCGCTGCGGAGGTAGCGCTCCGAGAAGCGCTGTGCGGAGGCCGTCGCGCCCTCGATGTCACCGCGCGCCGCCAGAATGTCGCTCATCGTGCGGTTGAACGCGGCGACGTCGGCTCCGGGGCGCAGCGTCACGAAGAGCTGCATCGCGTTGTTCTCCCAGCTCTCGACCCACGCGTTGCGGGCGTAGAACTCCGAGGCGGGCACGACCCACTCGAACGCCATCGACGACGCCTCGGGGGGGTCGGCGGCGACGGCCGTCACGCGGGCCTCGTGGTCGTTGAAGCGCACGGCGCGGCCCATCGCCGCCTCGGGGGTCGTCTCGGCCCCGAAGAGCTTGGCCACCATCGCCTCGGTGAGGACGATGCCGTCGGGCGCGGCGAGCGCCGAGGCGGGATCGCCGGCCACGAGCGGGAAGGCGAACATCTCGAAGAAGGGCGCATCGGTCCAGAAGCCCTCCGCCCAGAACGTTCGCTCGCCCGCCGCCACCACCTGCTCGCCCTCGTAGCGCATCATCATGGCGCGCTCCACGCCGGGGACGTCGGCCTCGAGGGCGGCCGCGAGCGGCTGGGGCGCCACGTTCAACGTCCCGATGGTCTCGCCGTCGTCGAACGAGGCGTGCTGCACGACCTGGAACAGGCGGTCGCTGTGCATCTGGTCCGTGCGCACCTCGTCCCGCACCATCGACAGGATGAGGAACGCCGCCACAAACCCGACTGCCAGGCCGACGATGTTGAGCGCCGAGTAGCCCGGCTGGCGCCGGAGAGCGCGGAGGGCGGCGACGATGTGGCTCTTGAGCATGGCAGGCGGAGGCAGAGGGGGCAGGTCTCAGGCCCCGAGGCGGGGTGTCATTCGGAGCGGAGGGCACGGATGGGATCGGCCGTCGCCGCACGGAGCGCCTGCGTGCCGACCGTCCCCAGCGCGATCAACGTCACCAGTGTCCCCGCAACGAGGAACGGGAGGGGACCCAGGGGAACGTGGTAGGCGAAGCCCTCCAGCCAGCGGTCCATCGCGACCCAGGCCAGCGGCAGCGCCACGAGGTAGGCGATCGAGACGAGCAGCACGAAGTCCTTCGTGAGCAGCCCCACGAGACTGGAGACGGTCGCCCCGAGAACTTTGCGAACCCCCACCTCTTTCCTGCGCTGCTCGGCCGTGAATGCAGCAAGACCGAACAGCCCCAAGCATGCGATCAGAATCGCTATGAGGGTGAACGCATTGAACAGATCTGCAAGGCGAGTCTCCGCCTCGTAGAGATCCGCGAAGGCCTCATCCAGGAAGACGTAGTCGAAGGGGTGCTCAGGGGAGAACTGCCGCCAGGTCGCCGAGAGCAATTCCAGCGTGGCCGGTAGGTCCGCCACGTCAGCGCGGAGGACCGCATAGTTGGGCGCCCGGTCCCCGAGGGGGCGCAGGACGACCGGGCCGATGGCTGTATGGAGTGATTCGAAATGGAAGTCCCGGACGATGCCGACGATCGTCTCCACCTCTCCGGATGAGACCGGGAGCGTTCGGCCGAGCGATGCCGCCCCGGCCTCCCACCCGAGTGCTCGGAGGGCCGCCTCGTTGACCAGCACCGAGGCGCCGACGTCTCCCCTCGATTCCAGGAAGCCCCGCCCCTCCGCGACCTCGATCCCGAGCAGGTCTAGGTACCCCGTCCCGACCTGGTAGGAGCGGTACGAGAACGGCTCGCCATTGTCCGTCCGCGGACCCGCAAAGCGCCCGGTCGGCTGGGACGGAACCGTCGAGGCGAATGTGACGCCCTGGACCGTCCCGATCTTCTCGGCCTCAGCCTTGAAGGCGTCGGTCTGCTCTGCGATTGGACTGCGCACGCCACCGGCGCGCAGCGGCAGGGCGATCACCTGTTCCGCGTTCAGCCCCAGGTTCTTGGTCTGGAGGTACGAAAGCTGACTCTGGACGATGAGCGTGCTCACGACGAGAACGCTCGAAATGGTGAACTGGAACACGACGAGTCCTTTGCGCAGCCCTGCGCCGCCTCCCGCCCCTCCGGGCCGCCCCGAAAGCACCGCCGTCGGCCGGAACCGCGAGAGCAGCAGGGCCGGATAGACCCCGGCCAACACGCCGACGATGAGGGCAACGAGGATCGCAATCATCCAGAACACAGGCGTTCCCAGGATGCCGATCGGAATCTCCTGCCCGACGAGGCGACCAAAGAGCGGAAGCGTCAAGCCCACCAAAACGATCGCTCCCAGAACGGCCACGATGCTCGTTAGCATCGACTCCCCGAGGAACTGACTGGCGAGCTGGTACCGCTGCGCGCCGATGGCCTTCCGCACACCGACCTCCTGCGCCCGCCTCGTGGCCCGTGCCGTCGCCAGGTTCATGTAGTTGATGCAGGCGATAACGAGAATCAGAAAGGCGACCGCCGTGAAGACGTAGAGGTAGCGGGCGTCGAACTGAGGCCCGAGCAGGTTGGCAGCCTGCGACTGGAACCGGGACTGGAAATAGGACTCCAGTCGGTAGCCCATCTCCAGCACGAACTCTGCGTCTGTGCGCTGAGCGAGGGCGGCCGGAATGCGCGCCTCAACGTGGTCCACCGACGCCCCCTCGTGGAGAACGAGGTAGGTCGTCGGAAGCGTAGAATTCCACCCGTTGGTGAAAAACCACTCGTTCATCTGCCCATAGGTCGCAAGCGACGACAGGAGGTCGAACTCAATCGAGGAGTTCGAGGGCACGTCCTCCAGCACGCCCGCCACCGTGAGAGGATGGGCGTTGTTGAGGGTGATGACCTTGCCCAGGGGGTCGTCGTCTCCGAAGTAGCGGCGAGCTGTCTCCTCGGTCAGAACGACGGTGTAGGGACGGGACAGCGCTGTGCCCGGGTCTCCCGCCAAGAGGCGGAACGAGAAGGCCTCGAAGAAAGAGGCGTCCGCAAAAATGAAGTGGTCCTCGTATCCCTGGCGCCGCTGCCCCTCGTGCTCCCAGCTCACGACATTGTCGGCGGCGGCGACCAGCCGCACGATGGTGTCGATCTCCGGAATCGCCTCCCTCAGTGCCGGCGCAAGCGGCTCTGGCATGTGCGCGTCATACGAGGACTCCCCTTCAGTCGGCGTGCTCGAAGAAACGAGCCGGTAGGTCCGGTCGGCCGCCTCGTGGAACTGGTCGAAGCTCAGGCTGTGGCGGATGAAGAGGACCAGGACGAGAAACGCAGCCACCCCTACGGTTAGGCCGAAGACGTTGATCGAGGTATACCCGAGATGCCGACGCATCGAACGGAGGGCGACATTGACGTAGTTCTTCAGCATGCCGAGAGGAGGAGCGTCGTTGGAGGGGCGCAGGACCCGGTGGCGTCAGGCGGGGTCGGGCAGGGCGCCCTTCGCGCTCGGGTCGGGGGGGTGGACCTCGCCGGCCATCACGTGCTCGCTCACGATCCGCCCGTCGAACAGGTTGACGACGCGCTGCGCGTACTCGGCATCCGACGGCGAGTGCGTCACCATCACGATGGTGGTGCCGGCCGCGTTGAGCTCCGCCAGGAGGTCCATCACCGCCGTGCCGTTCTTCGAGTCGAGGTTGCCCGTCGGCTCGTCGGCCAGGAGCAGCTTCGGCCCGGCGACGACGGCGCGCGCAATCGCGACGCGCTGCTGCTGGCCGCCCGAGAGCTGCTGCGGCGTGTGGCCGCGCCGGTGCGCCATGCCCACGCGGTCGAGGGCCGCCTCGGTGCGCTCCTTGCGCTCGGTCTTCGACGCCTTGAGGTAGAGCAGCGGCAGCTCCACGTTCTCGGCCACCGACAGCTCGTCGATCAGGTTGAAGCTCTGGAACACGAACCCGATCGTGCCGCGGCGGCGCTTGGCCCGCTCGCGCTCGGGCAGGTCGCCCACCTCCTCGGCCCCGAGGCGGTACGACCCCGAGGTGGGCCGGTCCAGGAGCCCCATCAGGTTCAGCAGCGTCGACTTGCCGCAGCCCGACGGCCCCATGATGGCGACGAACTCGCCGGGCTGGATCGAGAGCGACACGCCGTT
>JBCDKM010000043.1:0-6781 GCA_038746605.1 Bacteroidota bacterium | reverse complement strand
CCGTAGACGAGGGCCTGCACGGTGCCGTTGGTGGCGGAGATGCCGTCGACGTTGAACGGCTGCGAGAAGGGGTTGCCGCCCATGTAGAAGTAGTCGCGTGCGATGCCGGTGTCGGGGCTCCCGTCGCCGTCGCCGTCGTAGGTGAGTGGGAGGACCGTCGCGAGGGGGAACGACACCGTCACGTCGTTCCCGAAGACGGGGCCTGTGGCCGTGAGGCTGAAGGCAGGGTTTGTGAGATCGTAGCTCTGCCCGATGCCCGTGAGACCTGGAACGGTAAAGTCCTCGTCATACCAGTACCACCAGAGGCCGCGTCCGGGCTCGAAGGTATAGTCCGTGTCTGGAACGGGTTCGTAGATGAACTCCGAGCGGTCGAAGTCCTCGCCGTCCTCGCGGTAGGCCTCCGCCCCGGTGTACGAGTGGAAGAGGTTGCCCGCGAGCTGTCCCCGGCGATTCAGGTAGGCCTGTTCCTCGTACTGTGCGGCGTTGACCGTGCCCGCAGGCACACCGCCGACGTAGTTGATCTGCGCGAGGTCGAGTACGTCGAGGCCTCGAACAGGCGCAGAGAGAAGTCGCCACCCTGGCACGGCACCGAGGCCTGAAGGCTCTGGAATGGTCACGTTCGCGAGCGAGAGCCGGATCCGTCGGTCATCCTGCAGCACGCCGGTCACCACGGTGTTACCGCCCGCGCCATCGTCGCCGAGTACCTGGAGCCCCGCCCCCGCACTATCCCAGCCGTTCTCGCCAGAATCCAACTCGAAGAAGATGGGGTCCAGCGACCCCTCGTCAATGAGAAGAACGTAGCCGTCGGTGCGAGGGGCGCCGATCGCCATTGAGGCGCTGAGTGTATTTCCAGAAAGGATGAATGAGTCGCCGTTGCCGCCAGGGTCGTCCCGGAATGCCAGGCTAGAGAAGGGCCCCGAGGTGGTCGTTGAGCAGTCAGAACTGGCCGCGCTTACCGCGCCCATGACTGTGAAGAGCGCGAGGCCCTCGTTCGTTTCCACGAAGAAGAGCGAGGCTTGGTCGGTCCCTAGCTCCGCCAGTGAAGGGCGAGAGCCGCCGTACGAAGCACTGACAACTGCACTCCGGTTGTAGTAAGCCTCAGCGGTTTGCGTGGAGCCGTCATACGGCGTGACGGTGCCGAGGAGTGGCTGGGAGTCGAAGTCACCAGCGCCGGGGGCGGACTCCTGGCGGACTTCGTAGGTGGTCTGCGCGAGCGCAGGGGCGCTGGCGACGAGGAGCGCTAGTGTGGCGAGAGCGAAGGGTTTCATCGGGAAGGCGAGATGGTAGTAGCGTCTGGAACGACGCTAGAAGAGCGTTGCGACAGACCAATCATGTGGGCGCGAGAGACAAAATCGGAGGGATGTGCAATTCTCTTTAGCCGCACGCTTATATCTTGTATTAAGGTCTGTATGATCTATTCCTTGGGAATAGGAGAGCGGCAGTAAATCCTAGTGGATAGCGTCTCTTGGTTCCTCTTTGTGACAGTGCCGACGGAGGTCGTGTGGCTTACCAAGTATCCTGTGGGAGACATCCGAGTCCCTACGTCGGATCGGGTGATGAAGCGCAAGTCAGAGAGGGCTGCGCAGCAAGGCGAGAACGGGTCGCTCTGGCAGGCGTAGGTCCGACCCTTCCGTCTCCGTGCCCGTATCTTCGGCGCCCTCTGCGCTTCCGCCTCTCTTCTCTCCGATGGATTACATCCAGGTCGATATCATTGGGCTCTCCACGAGCCCTTCCTCGGGCGGAGCCTACGCCCTCGTGCTGGGCGAGACGAACGGCAACCGCCGGTTGCCCATCATCATCGGCGCCTTCGAGGCGCAGGCCATCGCGCTGGAGTTGGAGAAGATCCAGCCGCCGCGCCCGATGACGCACGACCTCCTCCGCAACCTCTTCGACGCGCTCGGCGCCGAGGTCACGGACATCGCCATCGACGACCTCCGCGAGGGCACCTTCTTCGCCAAGGTCCGCTACGTCTACGACGACGAGGAGGCGCAACTCGACGCCCGGCCCTCGGACGCCGTCGCGCTGGCCGTCCGCACAGACGCGCCCATCTTCGTGGCTGCCGAGGTGCTGGAGGAAGCGGGCATTCCGGCCGACGACGAGGAAGAGGACGAGCCGCAGCCCGCCTCGTCCCGGCGTCAGCGGTCGCAGAGCAGCGGCGGGAGCGGTGGCGGCGGCTCGCGGCTGGAGCGGATGGAAGGGCAGCTTCAGAAGGCCATCGAGGAGGAGGACTACGAGATGGCCGCCAAGCTGCGCGACGAGATCGCGCGGATGAAGTCCGAGAACTAGGCACCCGGCTCCGCCTTGACATGGTCCGCCTCGGTGTCCAACTCGGCACTCTCGTACTGCTCATGGCGGCGCCCGTCCGCCCGGCCCAGGCGCAGGATCCCGCTGAGGCGGAGGCGACAGCCCTCGCGTACGTGGAGGCCGTTGCTGTTGGAGAGTGGGATACAGCCGCCGCGCTGACCGATCCAGATGACATTGCCCGCCTCGACGCGCTTGTGGCCTTCCTCATGGAGGACGAGGTCATCTGGACGGCCCTGCTCGCGATTACGGCGGAGACTATATCCTCTGAAGACTCTTTCAAGGTTCTAATGGCTCTTGCTCTCACCGGTAATCCTGAGATGGCCAAGGCTAGGGCATCTGCTCGTTTCGAAGTAGTCGGTTCTGTGCCAGAGGGGGATTCCCTTGTCCATGTCGTTGCTCGAACCCGGATGATGTTCTACGAGCATGCCCTCGAAGCGGTAGACGTAACCACCGTCCGGTGGACAGGGGACCGCTGGGTAGTCCGGCTCGACGAACAGGCCGAAGCGATGCTTTTGGAGTTGCAAGCGGTTCAGGAGGACCCGGAACGGATCGAGGATTTTGACGGTGAGCTATTGACCCCGCGCGACCCGAAGAAGCAGTGACGCCCGAGGCGCACCCCGTCCCGCACGCTGCCCTCGGCGCGAGCCGTCTCTTCCAGGGCGTCCTCTCGCGCGATCCTGCCGCCCTTGCCTTCTACGCTCATGACTGGCAAGAGGGTCTCGCCGAGGCGGCCCACCTCGCCGCCGAGCACCCCCGCGACCGCGCCGCCCTCGCCGACGCTCTCGAATACCAGAACCGTCGCTGGGGTGCGGATGCCGCCGCGATGGCGAACGTGGAAGCCCTCCGTCAGCCGGAAGCCGTGGCGGTCCTCACCGGACAGCAACTCGGTCTCTTCGGTGGACCGCTCTACACCGTCTGGAAGGCGCTCGGCGCCGTGCTCACGGCTCGTCGTGTAGCGCGTGAGACGGGCCGACCGGCTGTTCCAGTCTTCTGGCTCGCAGGCGAGGACCACGACCTCGACGAAGTCCGCAGCACCGTCATCCCGAACGGAGAGGACGCCCTCCGCGTCTTATACGGCACGCCTGACGCGGGTCACCGCCAGCCCGTCGGCCGGATTGCCCTGGATGCGGACCAGTTGGCAGCGGCGCTCGATGCGATGGAGGACGCCCTGCCCGCCGGTCCCCATCGCGAGGACGTGGTGGCGCTGCTGCGCCGGGCATGGGCGCCGGGGCGGCCCTGGCGCGATGCCTTCGCGGAGACCATCCTCGCGCTCACCCGGGGCACGGGTCTCGTCCTCGTCTCGCCGGACGACCCGGCCATCAAGATCCTCGTCCGCGATCTCTTCGAGCAGGAGGCGACCGGTTGGCGCGAGACGTTCGAGGCCCTTTCCTTCTCCTCCCGCGCGCTCACCGAGGCGGGCTACCACACCCAGATCGAGCCCAGCCCGCTCAACCTCTTCTGGCTCCACGATGGCGACCGCCTCGCGCTCGATCCCACCGATGCAGGTGCCATCGCGCGGCAGACCGGTCAGCGTGTGAACCTCGCCGAGATCGCCCGGGAACGGCCCAAGGCGTTGAGCCCCAACGTCGTGCTGCGTCCGGTAATGCAGGACGTGCTCTTTCCGACGGTGGCGTATGTCGCGGGACCCGGCGAGACGGCCTACTTCGCGCAACTCAAGGGCGTCTACTCGCGCTTCGGCGTCCCGATGCCTGCCATCGTGCCGCGTCTGAGCGTGAGCCTCGTGCCCGTGTCGGTGCGCAAGGTTCTGGACCGCTACGGTCTCGGCGTCCCGGATTTCCGCGAAGGCATCGAGGGCCACTGGAAGCGCCTCGCGATGGAAGCCTCCGAGACCGACTTCGAGGCCGCATTCGCCGCTGCCCGTCAGTCCGCCGATGCGGACCTGGACCGCCTCGCTGCCCTCGCAGCCGAGATCGACACGTCGCTGGACGCTGCCGCCGAGGCGGCCCGCGCTCGGGTGCACAAAGCGCTCGCGCGGCTGGAGACCAAGACCGTCCGCGTCCAGAAACGCCGCCACGACGACGTGCGCGCCCGGCTCGCTCGTGCTCACGCCACGCTCTGGCCTGGCGGGACTCTTCAGGAGCGCGCGGCCAACCCGCTGGCCTTTGCTACCCATCTCGGCCTGGATGGCTTCGCCCGCCTCGCGGACGCCCTCGGCCACGACATAGACACCAGCCAGCACTGGGTGCTGGAGATGTGATGCAGAGGGCGTCGCGGCGGAGACCCGAATCCCGCTCCTTCGCCACAGCCGCGACGTTCTACTCCAACCCCAGTCCTCGACATGCCCTTCTCCCCCCTCGTTGAGCGCGCGGCCGAGATCGCGGCGGAGTGGCACGACGGCACCTACCGCAAGGGGCGTTGGACCGAGCCGGTCCTCCCAGCGCCCGAGGCGGACGGGGGGAGCACTCCGCCCCGCATCCCCGCGATGGCGCACGTCACGACCGTCGCGATGACGGTAGCACGGGCCGGGTGGAGCGAGGAAACCATCGCTGCGGCCTTTCTGCACGACGCCCTGGAGGACCGTGACCGGCATGCGCGTGTGCTCGCGAGAGACCGGCTGATAGCCCTCGTCGGGGAGCCGGTAGTCCGCCTCGTGGAAGCCGTGAGCGAGCCCAAGGCGGACGCGTCCGGCGCCTTTCTGCCCTGGCGGACGCGCAAGGAGGCCTACCTCATCGCCCTTCGACCGGGGCCACCCGAAGCTGCAGCCATCTCCCTATCGGACAAGCTCCACAACGCCTACGCGATGGCCTCCAGTCTGGAGGCTGGGATCGACATCTTCACGTCTGCCCCGGGGCGGAAAGCGCTCTCGGCCGGGCCCGAGGACCAACTCTGGTTCTTCCGCGCGGTTCAAAGAGCGACGGCTCATCATGAGGACGCCCGCCTCGGTGAGATCCGTGCCCGACTGGCGAGCGAAGTGAACCGGTTCGCGCACGTCGCGGGTGTCGGGTAGAGGGCAGGCGCATGGCATCCCAGAGCCGCCGTACTACCTTTGATATACGCCCTTTCCTGTCGTGAGCGTCACAATCCACGATGTTGCCAAGCACGCGGGAGTCTCCATCGCGACCGTCTCGCGCGTGCTCAACGACTCCGCCTCGGTACTGGAGGAGAAGCGCGTGCGTGTGCTCGCTGCCGCCGAAGCCCTCGGATACAGTCCGAATCCCGCTGCGCTCAGCCTCCTGAACAAGCAGACCGGCGGGATCGGCGTGCTCCTGCCCTTTGTCCAGGGTGAGTTCTTCTCCGAGTTGATCGGAGGTCTCGATGAGGCCGCGCAAGAACACGGTCGTTTTCTCGTCATCTCCAGCTCCCACCGTCAGACGGGAGAGTTCCGAAAAGCGATTCAAGTGCTAGACAAGCGGGTGGATGGCCTCGTCGTGATGGCGCCTGAGTTGGATGTGAGAGGGGCCGCCTCGCTACTCGCGACCGAGACGCCCGTTGTCTTCATCAACACCTACACCGAAGGGCTCGCGGCTGATGTCTTCAACTTCGACAACTACCAGGGCGGCTACCTCCTGACACGCCATCTCCTCGACGCGGGTCATCGCAAGATCGCACTGCTCCACGGGCCTCCTCACGCCCAAGATGCAATCGAACGAGCGCGAGGCTACCGCGAGGCCATGGCCGAGGCGGGCGTGTCGAACACTCGCGATCTGGAGTTCGATGGTGGGTACACGCGAGAAGCTGGACACGCCGCAGCGGTAGCGGTTCTCGCTCGAAAGCCGAGACCCACAGCCATCGTCGCAGCGAATGATCATTGCGCGACGGGAGTCGTCAGCGCTCTCCTCCGCGAAGGCGTCCGAGTACCGGATCAGATGTCTGTCACCGGTTTCGACGGACTGGAAAGCTCGCGGTATGTCGTCCCCCCGCTCACGACGGTCTCAGTTCCGGTTCGGGAGATCGGGCGGCAGGCTGCCCTTCGTTTGTTCGCACGGCTCCGAGGCGAGCCCCTCGAACTCGAGCAACGGTTCGTGCCCGTCCAACTCGTCGTCCGGGAGTCCACGTCCCTGCGCGAGACCACGTAAAGAGGTCGCCCGGGCGTGAGACAGTGGGAGCGGTTCCAAGGCGGAAGGATCACAAACGGGTGCAAAAGGCTGTCTGGATCCGCGAGAACCGGAAACCCTGAACATTCGCACCGGTAGGGCGAGCGGAAGCGCTACCGGGATTCTCCTTGTGAAAAGGTTTTCGGGCGCATACCTTAATGACCTCTCCACGCTCCTACCCCCATGGACACACTGCTACCACGCACGGCCCGGGTCTTCTCTGCGGCCCTCGCCCTTCTTCTGGTCCTCGCTCTCGCGCCGAACGCCTCTGCTCAAGTCGTCTTCGACGATTTTGAGACGTTGGACGAGAACAACAACCCGGACTTCGGCTTCGGCTTCGCAGGCAACGGCGCCAACTCCGGCTTCGGCATTACCGCGGGCTTTGACGGCAACAGTGGCCTCAACATTGGCATCAACCCGGG
>JBCDKM010000042.1:0-7107 GCA_038746605.1 Bacteroidota bacterium | reverse complement strand
GTCGAGCGGACGTTCGCGTGGCTGCTGAGCTACCGGCGTGTCGTCGTCCGGTGGGACCGGCTCATCGGGGTCTACCGCGGCTTCGTGCTCTTCGCGCTGGCGTTGATCTGCCTTGGCCGACTTCTGCAATGACCTCTAGAGGTGCTGCCATCTATGCTAGACCAGCGGGCGAGGGTCCCTTTGGGGTCTCACGCAGAAAGCGTCTGTCCAGCTTTGCTTCCCCAGCCCCGCTCGCCTCGGGGGCCCGGGCGGACGTGCCGAGGCGGGCACGCACAGCGGCGGCCCGCTCCCATACTGGGAGCGGGCCGCGAGCCTGTTCGCGACGGAGTGCTACTCGGCCTGACGGCGACGGAGCTTGTGCGCGGCATAGCCCGCCCCCGCCAGCGCGAGCAGTCCCAGTCCGCCGTCCACGGGGACCGGCGGCGGCGGGGGCGGCGGAGGGGGAGGCCCTGGTCCCAACTCGGATTCCACTGCAGCAGGCGCAGAAGGGGCGGAGGGCTCTGCCCAATCCGGCAGCGATTGCGCCGCCAGTGGGCTGGCGACGGCGAAGGCAAGAAGCGTAGCGAGAAGGCGCATGAGGAAGAAGCGGAGCGGCGTGCTTTACTATACGTGGTTCGGCCGGACAGGGGGTCATCTTAAATCGAGACAAAGAGCAAAGAGGCCTCTGCGCCTCCAGACGGCGCCTTGCATGCCCATCGTTCAGCCAGTACCCTCTGCTGCGATGACCAACCGCCTGCCCGCCCCCGACGGAGTCACCGAGGCCCTCGCCGCCCTCCGCGACGGCGACGATGGCGCACGGGATCGCCTTGTCCGCGCGGTCTACGACGAGCTTCGCGTCATCGCGAGGGCTCACCTCCGTCACGAGCGCGACGACCACACGCTTGTCACCACCGCGCTCGTCCACGAGGCATACGAGAAAGTGCTCGGCGGCGAGAACGCTCCCAGCGTGAGCTACAGCGGGCGCGGCCACTTCTTCGGTGCGGCGGCGCGAGCCATGCGCCAGATCCTCGTGGATCACGCTCGCAAGAGGAGTCGCGCAAAGCGTGGAAGCGGCGTCCGGCCCGTCGCGCTGACGGCCGTTGGCGAGGTCGCGGCTGAGCAGCAGACAGTCGATGTCGTGGACCTAGACGCGGCGCTGACGCGGCTGGCAACCATGGATGAGCGTCAAGCACGCGTCGTGGAGTGCCGCTACTTCGGAGGGTTATCCATAGAGGAGACGGCGGAGGCTCTGGGGATTTCTACGGCTACCGTCAAGCGCGAGTGGCGGATGGCCCGCGCTTGGCTCTATGCCGCCCTTCACGACGACGGAACCTGACACGTCTACGCGTGGGGACACGATCTCGTGTGCTCGTGATCCGCGCGAGCGCGTTCTGACGCATACTCTGGCATGACGCCTCCCACCGATCCCACGCGCTGGTCCGAGGTCAAGCGCCTCTTCAAGGCCGCGCTTGATCTCCCACGGTCGGACCGTGCGGAGTTCCTCGACGGCGTCTGCCGCACCCCCGACGGAGAGGCCGACGACGAGTTGTACCGCGCTGTCCGTGTCCTTCTCGATGCCGACGAGGAAGCGGAGACCGAGGCAGACAGCGGCTTCCTCGGCACCCCGGCACTCTCCCTTCGCTCCCTCCTAGACGGCCTCGGCGTGGAGATCGTAGGCGGCGAGCCCGGAGGAAGCGTCCGTGTAGGTCCGTACCAGCTCCTCCGGCTGCTTGGCCGAGGCGGTATGGGGGAGGTCTATCTCGCCGAGCGCGCCGATGGTCTCTTCGAGCGGACCGTCGCGCTCAAGCGCGTTCGCGCCGATCTCGCACCTTCCGTAGCCGCACGGTTTAGCGCCGAGCGACAGATCCTCGCGGACCTCGTACATCCCGGCATCGCGCGGCTCTATGGCGCCGGGACCGACGACGACAACCGACCGTGGCTCGCGATGGAGCCCGTGGATGGTGTCCCCATCACGACCTATGCTCAGGCGCGAGACCTTCCTCGCCGCAAGCGTGTGGCTCTGATGCTCCAGGTGTGCGCCGCCGTCCAGCATGCCCACCAGCGCCTCGTGGTGCATCGGGATCTCAAACCGAGCAACGTGTTAGTGGAGGACGGTGGAGCAGAGAACCTGGGTCACGCCAGCGGCTCGCTCCCTTCCGTCAAACTCCTCGACTTCGGCATCGCGCAGATCCTCGGCGACGACGGTAATAACCTTCTGACGCGCGCACACGCCTCACCAGAGCAGCTTCGCGGCGAGCCCGCCACCACCGCCTCGGACGTGTACGGCCTCGGAGGCCTCCTCGTGGAAACGCTCACCGGCGAGCGTGCGCCCGGTCCCGGCCAGGCCCCCGGCCTCGGCGACGATCTCGGCGCCATCGCGCGAAAGGCGCTCGCGGACGTGCCTGCCGACCGCTACGTCTCCGCTGAAGCTCTCGCCGATGACCTACGCCGCTGGCTGGACGACCGCCCGGTCTCTGCGCACCCCCACACTCTCGGCTACCGCGCGAGACGATTCCTCGCGAGGAACCGCGTGCCCGCCACCATCGCAGGTGTGGCGCTGCTCCTCCTCACGCTGGCAAGCTCCCTCGCGACGGTCCGCGTGATGGAAGAGCGAGACCGCGCCCAACAGGCTGCCGACGATGCCGAGGCGGTCGTAGACACCCAGAACCAGTTGCTCCGGGTGCTGGAGCCGTCGTTCGTTGCAGAGATCGACACCGCGCGTGGCGTCGCCGCCGCGCCCACGGTGGCAGCCGTCATGAACCAGACGCTCGGCACGGTCGAGGAGGCCTATGCAGACAATCCGGCAGTGCTGGCACGCTCCTACGTCACGCTCGGTGCCTCTTTCTTCGAGCGCGGTGAGCCCCGCCGCGCCGACTCTCTCTTTCGAGAGGCCCTCGCGCTGAGACGCCCCCTCAATCGCGAGGCCGATCCTGTTCTCCGCGAGGCGCTCATCGGGCGCGGGCTCGTGGCACGCGACCTCGGCACCCGCGCCGAGGCGCGCCGGTTCTTCCGCGAGGTGCTCGCGATGGAGCGCGAACACCCGACTCTAGCAGAGGACTCCTCCTCGGAGTTGTTCCTCGCGAGCGTCACCGACGATGACACAGCGCGCGAACGGGAACTGCTCCGCGTCCTCGCACAGCGCCGCCAGCAGAGCGATGACGTCGCGTTGGCTCAGGCTCACAATGCTCTCGGCACCCACTACTCGAACACACAGGACTACCGCTCCGCCTACGCAGAGTTCGTCGCGACAGAGCGGATCCTCCGCCGGACCCTCGGGGAATACCACCCCCACACGCTGACGCTCCGCGCGAATCTCTCGTACGCCTCGGCCCAGATGGGAGACCACGACGGGGCAGAGCGCCATGCCCAGATCGCACTGGACGGCGCCCGGCGCGGCAGCCTCGGCCCCATGCGCGTCGCGAACTACACCCAGGCCCTCGGGCAGGCGCACTTCTATCAGCAGCGATACGCAGAGTCGGAGAGACACCTTCGCGATGCTCTCGCGATCTACGACCGGGAGACTGGCCCTACCTCAGTGCAGGCCCTCGGGATCGTGAGCAGCCTCGTCGTCGTCACGGCGGAACAGTCCGATTACACCTCTGCCCTGGCGTTCGCCCGTCGCGTGGAAGCCAGCGAGAGAGCCGCCGGGACGATTCGCCAGTCGACGGGGATCTACGCTCGCGCCCAGGTCGCAGCGCTCCGCTACGCCTCTGGCGACCGCGAGGCCGCCGGGGCAGACCTCGTGGCACTGGCAGACGAGATCCGCGCGACGACGGACACCCCCGTCTACCGTGCGACAGTGCTAAACCAGGCTGGCATCGTGCTCACGGACAGCGGCGACCCCGAGGCCGCACTGCCGCTTCTACGGGAATCCGTCAGGCTCCAGCGCGAGGCCCGCGCGGACGACAGCTTCAACGTGCGCCACGCACGGTTTTCCCTCGGTGCCGCCCTGGTCGCCCTGGGCCGACTGGACGAGGCCCGGCCTCACCTGGAAGCAGCCCGGGGTCACGGCCTGCATCGCGCCTACCCTGTGGCGGTCCCCGACCTGGACGCCGAGATCGACCGGCTCCTGGGGGGATCCTGACCCCGCCCGCCTCGGTCGCTCCGTGGAGTCCCCGAGGCGGGCACGTTCAGGATCAGCGCACGAAGGTCACGCGCTGGACCCGAGCCTCACCGCCCGCCTCCAGCCGCACCACGTAGGACCCCGCCGCGAGATCAGCCGGGGAGAACGTCGCGCGATGCACGCCCGCGGCACGCTCCTCGTCCACGAGGCGCGCCACCTCGCGGCCGAGGAGATCGAACACCATCAGACGGACGGGTCCTGCCTCGGGGAGCGAGTATTCCAGGGCTGTCTCGGCGCGGAATGGGTTCGGACGGGGCGGGGCCAGCGTGAGCGTCTCCGGAGCCTCCGGCGCTTCCGTCCCCACCGGGAGAGGGCGACCGATGGCGAGCGCGAAGCGTGCCTCCTGCGACCCCAAAGGCGAGCGTCCAAGCAACGCCGGAACTGCGAGCGGATCTGCGCGCTCAGGCACCGTCGCTGCCGCCCGGAACGAGTACTCGACGACCTCGCGCAGATTCACCGTCTCACCGGTCTCCCGGTCTAGCAACAGCACCGACGCCGCCTCTGGGACAGAGCCGAGGTCCCACGTCAGGGTGTACGTCCCAGCCTCGCCTGCGGCCTCGAAGGCAAGGTCGGTTGCGATGCCGTCCTCGCCGAGCGGCTGAGCGTCCTGCGACCGAAGGCTACCGTCTTCCCCGACGAATCCGAGAGCCGCGTACCTCGTGCCGAGCGGCGCCAGTTTCTCGACATCGTACGCGTCACGGCCCAGTTCTGCCCTCGGCTCGATGAGGAGACGAGTGGCCTGATCGCGCAGCGTGACACCGTCGTCCGACCGACCGTCGAGGTAGAATGAGATCATCGGATCCGTCTCCACTCGCTTCACAGCGGCGGGGCCCATCACGCGGGCGGAGGCAGGCACAGAGAGTCCCGTCGCGTCCGTGTTGCGTACCACGAAGCCCTGCCAGGGAGCAATCTCTCCGCCCCGGTCGGAGGCGAACACGTACGATCCTCCGCCCGTGGTACCCACAGCGTCTTCCCACACCTGCACGCTCGCCTCAACGAACGCACCGCCCACACCACTCAGCCCTGATACCGTGATTGGCGTCGAGGTAGGATTGGAGACGAGGTTCCAGCGGTTGCCACTCGCGTGGAGTGGGATCTCGACAGCGTTCGGCAAGAGACCACCGTCCACGACGTTCAGTGGAGCCGCCCCGCCGTGCACCAGCGTCATCGGCAGCGGACGGCTCTCGATTCCGCTTTGTGTGAACGCATCGTTGTAGAGGTACCAGTAGATCCCGGTCCCGGGCGCGAGGCCCATCCCTGGATCCGCATTCGCGCCAAAGTTGGAGCCATCATAGCCGATGAGCACGTTGGGCGTGGCATTGGGCCGGAGGCTAGGGTAGCCCTGCACGAAGTTGCGCCCTGCCAGGCTCTGAATGGTGAGGCCCGTCGCTGGGGGTCCCAGCATCCGCCACCCTGCATCGCCGGAGATCTCGCGCTGCCCGACCTCGGCTCCTGTGAACATCCCCTCGTCGAAGCATCCGGTTGGACCGCCAGGCCCGTTGAAGAACTGCTGGCTCCGGGGCGTGATAGCGAAGCCTGCTTCTGGATCCACGACGGTCCAACTGATCGTGAATGCTTGGGTCGGTGTCGTCGGAATGGCTTCGCCCTCCCCTGAAGGGTCGGCGGTAAACTGGAGTTCGATGAACGGTGTCAGGCGCGACGAGCTCGTGACTCGCACCTCGCCGTTGTAGGCAGAAATAGCCCCGTTCACCGTCGTGCGAGGGAAGCCATCGTAGGCCGCGAACGCGTAGTCCGTGCCCTTGACCGGAGAGGAGGGGAACGAGAGAGCCGCATCGTTAAAGTCCACCACCATCGTGGAAGTGCCCATAGACTCCGTGCCGGCGGTCCAGATGTCGAACGCGGCTGTAAAGGTGTCGCCCGCTTCGTAGGGACCCGTGGTGACCTCAGCGACGGAGACGTTGAGCGTGCGCGGCTGCGTACACTGGGCGTCCGCGCGGAGCGGAACCACGAGCACAGCGAGGCTGAGAAGGAGAAGGCGTGTCATGGAGGGAAGTGGATTCAGGGCAGGAGAATCGTCGTCGAGGTCGGATCAGCGGTTTGCGTCGGGAGGAGACGGTGGGAGGTCGGATGGCCCGAGGGATGCCGCGCCGGGCACAGTGCTCTGGACGCCCACGTTCGGTAGCCACAGCACCTGACGGTCGTCCGCCAGCACGCTCCCATCCAGGTTGAAGTCCCCCACCAGGTAGCCCACCTGACCCACCAGCGGAAGCCACACGCTCTGACGATCCGGCGCCAGCACGCTCCCGTCTCCGTCGCCATCGCCTGCGTACAGACCGTACACCGTGGGCACCAGCTCTTTTACGCCTCCGCCGAACACTAAGCTCGGGGACAGCGAGAAGTCGAACGCTGCGTTCGGACCGTCGCCCGCAAGACCCACCGCAAACACGCTCATCGCCGAGAGGTGGCTCCGGTGGTACACCACCACGTGGTACGCACCCGCAGTCGCAGGCTTCACACTCGCGTACGGCTCGCCCGTCGCGGGGTCCAGCAGCGTCCCGTCCGACAGTAGCAGCGCCGCCGCCCGCCCCGCGTCCGACGCTGTCGTCGCAGACCGGACGCCCACCAGCACCCAGTCCACCACCGCGTGGTCGTCCAGCACGTCCGGGCGACCGTTGCCGTCGCCGTCCGTCGCGTCGATGGCCTCGGTGCCCGTGTGGTTCCACGGGGCCCCCGCGAACGGGTGCGCCAGAGGCAGCACGTCCTCCAGGTCCGTCCGCATGAGCGCGCCGCCGGGCAGGCCAGAGTCGTAGGCGCCTTCGAGCACCACCTTGACCGCAGCCAGGATCGCCGGATTGGCCGAGGCGGACGGCGTCACGCCGGAGCGGTTACCGTGCACGTCGCGAGCGGCGACGCAGTAGAAGACCTCCGTGCCAAAGGCCGTCGCGTCGTCCTCGAACGTCACCGTCGTCTCACCCTCGGCAGTGCCGACGAGCGTGGCGGTGGCGTCGCAGGCCTCGGTGGAGGACTGGAAGACATCGTAGCCG
>JBCDKM010000041.1:0-9351 GCA_038746605.1 Bacteroidota bacterium | reverse complement strand
GGGCGACGGCCGCCTCGGTGGCGAGGGCGAGGAGGGCGAGCGCGAAGAGGCGGTGAGGCACGGGCAGCGGGCGGACCCCGAGGCGGGGGCACGTGGTTCGAGGTCTCTCCTAGACGCTCTGCCCGTGTCGCTGTTCGGCCGTCTGTTCCTGCTCTTCCTGATCGTGCCGGTCGTGGACCTGGCGCTGCTGGTGTCCATCGGCGGGCGCATCGGGTTCTGGCCGACCGTCGGCACGGTCGTGCTGACGGCGCTGGTGGGCTCGTGGCTGGCGCGGCGCGAGGGGACCGCCGCGTGGCGCCGCGTGCAGCAGAAGCTGGCCACGGGCGGCCTGCCCGGCCCCGAGTTGATCGACGGGCTCGTGATTCTCGTCTCGGGCACGCTCCTCCTCACGCCTGGCTTCCTGACCGACCTCGTCGGCATCCTGGGCTTGCTGCCGCCGTCGCGCGCCGTCGCCCGGAAGGCGCTGCGCCAGCGGTTCGAGCGGGCGGTCGAGAACGGGAGCGTCCGCGTCGTCGGCGCGCCCCCGTTCGGCGGACCGCCGTTTGGAGCTTCGCCCTTTGGTCCGCCGCATCAGACGGTCGAGGACGCCGAGGTGATCGACGACGGCGCCCCGCCTCGGTGACGCCCCTGCGGTACGTGCGCCTCGGCACGTCCGCCTCGGTGAAGGGCTCCGACAATCAATGGAACGGCCCTGTACGGTAGGCGCGTCGGATGCGAGCGGGAGCATGGGACGGCAGCAGAGGGAGCGGTAATAGACGCGCGCCCCCCTGACACCTTATCTGTCCCGGTGAGCACCTAACGTCGCGTCAACCCCCGCTAAACGGACAATCCTGTTCCATTGATTGTCGGACCCGTCGACGGGGTCTCTGCGCGGTCGTGGACTGGCGCCTCGTCGTGGGGATGGCTGGGCACGTCGGTGTCGTGAGAGTCGCGGCCGAAGAACGAGAGTACCGCCCGCTGCGCGCGCCACTGGAGCATCGCCAGCGACGGCACGAGCACCATCAGGATCACCGTCGCGAACACGATCCCGAAGCCGAGCGCCGCCGCCATCGGGATCAGGAACTGGGCCTGGAGGCTGGTCTCGAACACGAGTGGCGCCACGCCGAGGAATGTGGTGATGGAGGTAAGCAGGATGGGCCGGAAGCGCTCCTGAGCGCCCTGAATAACGGCCTCTCGCATCGCGATCCCGCGCTCACGCTTCTCGTTAATGAAGTCGATCATAACGAGGCTGTCGTTGATCACAACGCCGCTCAGACCAATGATGCCGAACATCGACAGGAGTCCCAGCGAGAGGTCCAGCAACAGATGCCCCGCAATGGCGCCGATGATACCGAATGGGATCGCTGACATCACTACGAGCGGCTGGATGTACGAGCGGAAAGGAATCGCCAGCAGGGCGTAGACAACCAGCATGGCGAGGGCAAATCCGGCCCCGAGCGCTGCGTAGGCCTCGGTCTGTTCCTGTTGCTCGCCCCCGAATGTGTAGGTGAGTTGGGGATACCGGGCCTGGATCTCTGGGAGGATGATGGTGTCGAGTCGACGCGTCATCTCCTGGCTGGTCACCACAGACGGGTCCAAATCCGCGCTGACGGTGCCCACGCGTCGTCCGTCCTTGCGAGTGATGGACGAGGGCGCTTTGCCGAAGGTCACGGTCGCGACTCGGTCGAGGGGGACGAACCCACCTGTGGGCGTCGTCACTCGGAAGTCGAGAGCATCCGCGAGTGCATTGCGCTCCCGCTCGGGAAGTCGGACGTAGACGCGTACATCCTCTTGGCCGCGTTGTACGCGGAGCGCCTGGTCGCCAAAGAACGCGGCCCGGACTTGCGAGGCGACGTCCTGGAGTGTGAGACCGAGCGTCCGGGCCTCGTCATTCAATTCGAGTTGGATCTCGGTCGTGCCCTCGCTCAGGTCGCTCTGGATGTCGAACACGCCAGCGAACCGCTCCAACTCGGCCATGACCTCGGCGCTCGCGCGGTCGAGCGCCGCGTCGTTGGGGTGCGACAATTCCACGGAGACCGGATCTCCGACCGAGAGGAGATCTGCAGAGTAGGTCAGGGACCGAGCGCTGGGGATGCCGCCGACACGGGCACGCCAGAGGTCGGCAAAGGCCTGAGCCGAGAAGCCTTCCCGTGCTTCAGCCGGAGCCAGCCTGACCTGTACCTGTGCCAGGTTCGACTGGGTCGCGCTGCCGAGATTGCCGCCAGGTCCCCCTCCTCCGCTACCTCCTCGCCCAACAACCGTGTAGATGGCTTGCACGACGGACGCGTTCTCGGTGACGGCCTCGGCGTCCAGAGAGTCCGCGATGGCCAGGGCTGCCGCCTCAATGCGTTCCGTGATGGCTGCTGTCTGGCCCGCTGCCGTCCCAGTCGGTAACTCTAAAGCCGCCGTCACCGTCTCGTCCTCAATGGCTGGGAAGAACTCAAGCCGTAGGATGCCCGCCGGAACGAGCGCGACCGATAGCACAACGAGGGCCACACACACGGCGATAACGATCGATGGCGCATCGGTCGCAACCTCCAACGCCTTCTTGAGCGGGCCATGGATAAAGCGCTGAAGCTGTCGGTCCACCCATCCGCGCACGCGTGCGAGCCCTCGCATGAAGGCGTTCCTCTCTGGCGCGTTGGGGTCGGGCAAATGCGAGAGGTGGTACGGCAGTACAAAGAGGCTCTCCACAAGAGAGAGCGTCAGCACGGCGATGACCACCACGGGGATGCCCATCAGGATCTTCCCCAAGACGCCCGGCACGTTCAGAAGTGGGCTGAACGTGGCGACGGTTGTGAGGACAGCAAACGTGACCGGACCCGCGATCCGGCTGGCGCCATTGATGGCTGCTTCTAATGGGCCTGCACCCGCTTCACGCTCAGCGTAGATGTTCTCGCCCGAGACGATGGCGTCGTCCACGACGATTCCCAGCGAGAGGATGAAGCCGAAGAGGGAGAGTTGGTTGATGGAGTAGCCCAGCAGCCACAGGATCCAGAGCGCGCCGACGAACGTGATCCCGATGCCTACGGCCGTCCAGAATGCAAGCCGGGCATCGAGGAAGAGCGTGAGCGCGATGAGGACGAGGAGCAGCCCGATGGCGGCATTCTTGAGGAGCAGCGAGATCCGGTCGGATAGGATCTTCGAGTTGTCGGCCCACACCTCGGCGGCTACGCCGCGCGGAAGCGACGCCGGTAGCGCCTCCACGTAGGACTTGACGGCGTCTGAGACCGCTAGCACCGACTCGTCTGAGGTGCGGAAGACCTCCACGAAGGCGGCGGGGCGACCGTTGTAGCGCGTTACCAGGTCTGCATCTTCAAAGGCGTCCCGGATCTCAGCGATGTCTCCGAGGCGGACGCTCGCGCCAGTGCGCGTGCCGACCACCACAAGGTCCTCGAACTCGTCACCAGTGGTTTTCCGACCTAGCGTCCGCACGCGAAGCTCTTCTTCGCTGGTCTCAATGGAGCCCGCCGAGAGCTCCAAGCTTCCGGAGCTGACGGCGCGCGAGATGTCGGTGAGCGAGAGCCCGTACTGACGCAGTTGGGACTGCGGCACCTCGATCGAGATCTCGTAGAGCCGCACGTCTGAGGTCTCGACGTAGCTCACATCGTCCAGAGCGGACAGTTCGCCCTCAATCCGCATGGCGATCTCTTTGAGAGCCTGTTCATCTGCCACCCCGTCTTCCTCGGCGAAGATTGCCAGTCGGATGACCGACTGACGGTTGGTCAGATCTCGAACGGACGGCTCTTCGGCATTGGCGGGGAACGTGGTGATCTGATCCACCTGCCCCTTGATGTTGTCGAGCACACGCGACAGATCTGCCCCGAGACGGAGCTCCGCGATCACGTCCCCACGCCCTTCCGAGGCGTTGGCTGTGATCTGTTTGACCCCCTGGACCGACTCGATCTGCTCCTCGATCGTCTTGACGATCGATTCCTCGACTTCCTCGGGAGAGGCCCCGGGATAGGTCACACTGATCTGGACGCGGTCGAGGCTGAACTCCGGGAAGACCTCGACCACGATCCGCGAGAGACCAAAGAGCCCCGCGGCCACCATCGCGACCATCAGGAGGTTGGCTGCGACCCCGTTCCGGGCCATCCACTCGACGGCGCGCTTCATCGGCTAGCGTGGCTATCGGGGCCCCTTTGGGTACGTGCTGTTCCAGAAGCCGGGCCTCTGGCGGATGCGATCTCCGATGCAGTGCGGTCGCGTTCAGTCTCGCGCGAGGCCATCCGGACCTCCATCCCGTCTACCACGCCTTGCACCTCGCTTGTCACGACAGACGCGCCGTCTGCGATCTCTCCCGCGACGAAGACCTGTTCGTCGATGTCCTGCACGACCGAGACGCGGACGATGCGCAGCAGAGTTTCGTCCCCTCGTTCCTCGACGGTCCAGACTGTGCCGTCGCGACGGAGAGCGCGACGGGGGATGGCAACGTAGCGGCCAACGTCAGCGCCAACGATTGCGGCGTCAACGTAGCTCCCGACGAGAAGCGGCGGTGCCTGAGTGGGGATGATGGCCGGTTCTGCGCCACGGTCTCCCCCCGTGTCGTCGGGGGCGACGAGGCGCCCATCGAACGGGTTCGGGATGCGAAGGAGGACGTTGATGGTGCGAGCCTGCTCGTCCAGCGTGGCATCCACGCGGTCGACCACGGCGTCCCAGCGGTACCGTCCGCCCCCGTAGTCTGCGTAGACGTCGGCACGGGTACCGCCGCTGTAGAGGTTGGGCACAAGCGCGGCCTCGTCGTCGGAGAGGGGCACGACGGCCTCCAGGCTGGCCGACGAGATGATCTGCGCGAACGGTTGGCCGACCCCGATCACGTCGCCCACGGCGACCGCCTCGCTCCTCACCACGCCCTCAAAGGGCGCTCGGATCACAGTCCGGGAGAGCGCCAACTCGGCATCGTCCAGGGCGGCTTGGGCGCGTTGGCGCGCGGCACGTGCGGCGTCGAGCTGCGGCTGGCGGAGAGTGAGCGGGCTGGGGCCTCTGGCGTCGGAGGCCGGGTCGGCCTGGGGCGTTCGGGGGACGTCGCCAGAGGCCTCGGGAGGTAGCACGCGGGCCGCGTAGTCATCGGGGTCGACACCGGCATAGGGCGTCCGGCGAGATTCGCGGGCTTCGAAGCGCTCGTATTCCTCCCGCGCAATGGCTGCCTCCTCCTCGGCCTGCAAGACCGACACATCTTGCGACGCCACGTCGGCCTGTGCCTGTGCGACGCGGTTCTGGTAGTCTGCTGGATCCAAACGGACGAGGACCTGGCCCTGCCGGACGCGCCCGCCACTCTCCAACTCGGGGGCAACGTAGATCACCCGTCCACCGACCTGTGCGGCTACTGCGGCCTCGTCGCGCGCACGGATGGTTCCGGCGCCGAGCACTTCGATCCCGCCCGTCCGCGCCTGGGCAGCGACGGTCGTGACGAGAGGTGTCTGCGGAGGTGGGGGTTGTGTGGGGGGCTCAGGACGCGAGCGCACCAGAAGCACCGCCAGCACGCCAGAGGCGGCGACGATGCCGAGCGAGATCCAAGACCGCTTTGTCTTCATCGGGTGGGGACGGCTTCTGGCGGTTCGCCAGAGGCGCTTCGGAGGGGATCGGGGATGCTTGGGATGCCCACGACGGGCACAGCGGGTCGGTCTCGGCCGTCGAGGGCATGGGGCGTGGCGACCTCGCCCGGCACGAGTCGGATGTCGGGCACGACGCCGTCTTCGATCCACCCGCCGCCCAGGGCGCGGTGGATGTCGAGTTGGGCGAGCGCCACGGAGCGAGCGGCGCTGGCGAGTTGTGTCTGCACCGAGACCTCGGCGCGGAGTGCGTCCAGGTAGTCCGTCACGTCGCCCACGCCCCGGCGGTACCGATCGGCCTGGAGCTGAGCGGAGGCCTGCGCCTCTGAGAGTTGATCTGCTAGGAGCGTGTACCGCTGGCGCTCTTCCTCGTAGGCTTCGAGGGCCGTCTCCGTCTCGCGGAAGGCCGTAAGCACGGACCGGGCATACGCGGCCCCGAGGCGGCGGTACCCGGCCTCAGCCACTTCCACGTTGGAGCGAAGACGTCCGCCTTGGAACAGCGGAGCCGTGACGCCCGCCGTCAGGCTTGCCACCCATTGTGCTGGGTCCAGAAGCCCGAGTACTCCGTCGGCCTGGGTGCCAACGGAGCCGCCCAGGGAGACACTTGGGAAGAGCTGCGCGCGGGCCGCTCCGATACGGTAGCGGGCGGCTTCGTAGCGATACGCCGCCGCGCGCACGTCGGGACGCTGGATAAGCAGCTCCGAAGGCAGCCCAGCGGGTACGTCGTCGATCACAAGCCGGGGTCGTGTGGAGTCCGGAAGCATCGCGCCCAGCTGACCGGCGTAGACGCCTACCAAGGCTGCCAGACGCCCCTCAGCGTCTGTGAGCTGGCGCTCCAACTGTGGAAGGCTGGCCTGCGTGCCGCGGAACTCCTGCCGGAGCTGGTAGAGCTCGAACGACCCCACAAGCCCACGCTCATAGCGGTTCTCTGTGACAGCCAGACGGTCGTCGATAAGGCTGAGAGACTCGACCGTGAGCTCAATCCGGCTTCGCAGATCTACAATCTCGAAGTAGGTGGAGATGGTCTGCGCGAGGACTCCGAGGCGTGCAGCTTGGAGGTCGGCCGCTGAGGCGTAGAGGTCTCCTACGGAGGCCCGGGTCTCGTTGCGGGCTCGCCCCCAGAAGTCCAGTTCGTATTGGACCCCGAGGGTGAGGGAGGTCTGCGTGAAGGAGATCCGGTCGCTGCTTTCGTCGGAGCTCGGTATCCCACCGCCGGTCGTGTCCGTCGGGATACCAGACGGAAGGTCCGTGCCAAAGGCCGCAAATTGACCCGTGTTGCTGGGCGAATCCGAGTGGGTGACGCTTGTGCTGGCTGTAATGCCAGGCCAGAGGGACGCTCGCGAGAGCCCCGCCCGTGCTCGCGTCTCGTCCACTCGCGCGACCGCCTCCGCGAGGTCGAGGTTGGCGACGAGAGCTGAGTCGACGAGTCGGTCCAAGACCGGGTCGTCGAAGGCGGTCCACCAGCGGAGCGGATTGTAGACCGCCGCAGAGTCTGCCTGTGCGAACGTCGGCGGCAAATCGACGATCACCTCGGGGACGGTCTCGTCTGGGACGATCTGTGGCGTGGCGCAGCCCCACAGCGCCGCCGACGCCAGGAGAAACGTCGCGATAGCAGGCCGGGGGCGGTTGTGAGGTCTCACGGGACTGTGCCGGGGTCTACAGAGCGCAGAGGTCTGCTAGCTCCGTTCGCGCATGGCTCTGCGGAACTCATCCCAGTACCCGTCGAAGGCCTCGCGCTGAGACGCTGTGAGAAGCGGCATCAGTCGCCTGGTCGTCTGCTCTTGCAGATCCCTCATGGGACCCCGGATGCGCATCATGGCCATTCGGCTCCGGCGCTCGGGGATCATCTCGACCATGGCATCTGCGTGGTCGCGGAGGATGGGCCGGATGCGAGTCGCCTGCTGTGGCGTCAGGTCGACGTGCCGGTCGAGGAGGGTGAGGAGGCCATCGCCCAGCTCCTGTGGATCGGGGCGGTTCTGCGCGCTGGCGGGTGCGGCGATGAAGGCAAGCAGACCGAGGGCAAGGACGGAGGAGAGAAGGATGCGAGTCATGATGGAAAGAGGGTTGTGGTGCCAGTGGCGCTGGGGCGTGACGCGAATTCGATCCCTGACCTCCTTCAGTCATTCCATTGAGAACGTGTGAAGTCAAATGGGCCGGATGGAATGAATGGTGGGCCATGTGGCTCTAACCTTCGTGACCCGCCCCGACTGCCCCACCACGGCCCGTGCCGCTGCAACCGCTACCCTCTCCCATCTCGCCGTCCGACGAGGTGCTCTGCGAGCAGGTACGTATGGGCAATCCCGACGCATTCCGCGCCCTCGTCGAGCGCTACGAAGCCCAAGTTGCCGCAACCGTCATCGGAATGTTGGGACGGGGGCCAGACGCCGACGACGTCGGGCAAGAGACGTTCGTTCGCTTTTATGAGTCGATCGACCGCTTCCGTGGGGAGGCTGCGCTGGGCACCTATCTCACCCGAATCGCGATCAACCAGTGTCTCAAAACCATCCGCCGCCGCCGCTCGTGGACGCGCCGATTCATCGGCGAGGCCCAACTCGATGCGCCCCTGCCAGACCCGCCCGCGCCCGACACCACAGTTGACCTCGACAACCGAGAGAGGGATGCTCTCGTCCATCGTGCGGTCCAGGCTCTGCCGCCAAAGCACCGCGCCGTTGTCGTGCTCCGTATGATCCGCGAGCTGTCTACCAACGAGACCGCCGAGGCTCTAGGCGTCCCTCCCGGCACGGTCATGTCGCGGCTCTCGCGCGCCCTCGCACAACTCCGAGAGCCGCTCGCTCTCTTTCACGGCGACCTCTCATGAGTCGCTGTTCATGAACCGTTCGATCCACTGCGTGCTCGTTGTAACTCCTGGCCATGTCGGTTTCTCTTGATCGTCTCCTTTCTCATCACCGTGGTGAACTCTCTGACGCGGAGGCGGAAGCGCTCCGCCAGAGGCTCGCCTCGGACCCTGCGCTGCGTGCCGATGCTGCGCGCGTGGCCTCAATGGCCGACGGCCTTGCTGAAACGGCTGCACCCTCGTTCGGCCCGTATTTCTCTGACCGCGTCATGGCGCGCCTCCGGACGCCGCCAGAGGCCGATCCTGTGGTCGCGTTTGGAGACGCCCTCCGGAGGCTGTTCGTCCGCGTGGCGCTCGCCTCAGCCGTCGTTGTGGCGGGGTTTGCAATCGCTGCAGAGCGCGACGACGACTTCTACGGCGGCTCGTTTGTAGAGGCCGCCCTCGGGCTTCCCCCTGCTGCTGCAGAGACGTTCATCGCGTTCGAAGCAGAAACCCTCGTTCCGCTCCAGGCACAATGACCGATGCTCCTACCATTCGCTTGCTCCCGCCGTCTGGGGATCGTCGTCCCGGCCGCCGTGCCGCTCTCGTCATCCTCGCAACGCTGTTGCTGGGCATGATCCTCGGCGCGCTCATGACGGGGTACTTCGTGCGTCAGCGGTTGGCGGCCGTCTACGTCCTGAATGAGCAGAGCGGTCTGGAGCGCGCCTTCTACAAGGCTGTCGATCCTACACCCGAGCAGCGCGAGGCCATTGCGCCCATCCTCGCGGATGCTCGTGAAGGGATGATCGTGAACCTTCTGGGGCTCCGCGGCCGGATGCAGGTCCACATGGACTCCACTCTGGACCGTCTTGACGTTCACCTCGACGACGAACAGATGGAGGAGACACGCCAGTTGTTGCGCGTCCGTCCTCAGCAGGAGTTTCTCCGCCAGGTGCCAGACGACCTGCGGGAACGAATCGAACAGGCAGATCGCGAGCGGGGACGCCCGGCTCTGTAGCGCTCGCCAGAGGCCGAGAGGCATCT
>JBCDKM010000040.1:0-12334 GCA_038746605.1 Bacteroidota bacterium | reverse complement strand
CGTGCCAAAGGCCGTCGCGTCGTCCTCGAACGTCACCGTCGTCTCACCCTCGGCAGTGCCGACGAGCGTGGCGGTGGCGTCGCAGGCCTCGGTGGAGGACTGGAAGACATCGTAGCCGAAGAGGTCGGGCTCGCCGGTGACCTCGTCCCAGGTGAGGGCCACGTCGCCGTCGGGGCTCTGGGTGAGCGCGAGAGTGGCGGGCGCGGCGGGCGAGAGGTTGTCAGCGCTCGCGCCGGAGCGCATCAAGCTGTAAAAGACCTCGTCCTGCTGTCCAAAGGTTCGATCGATGACGGCGCCGACGCGGAAGTAGAACAGTCCCGAATTGGTCGGGGTCTGATCGCTCGTCGTGGCAGCGGTATAGGCGTAGCGCGGTAGCGCCGAGGGCGAAACAGTTGCGATCTGCTCCCAGGCCAGACCGCCTGGTCCCGGCGTGGCAGCACGGTAGACGCGGTACTCCTCAATGTCGCCTCCCGCCGTGTCGAAGCCAGAGCGTGTCCATTCGAGCCGCACGAAGCCACCCTGGTCGCCCGGAACATCCCGCACGACCCAGAGCCCAGGGCGGAGCGCCGGGGGCGTAGAGAGATAAATGGACACATCCGCCCACGAGGCGGAGTTGTCGTATGCGTAGGAATCTCCGGTGAGGGCATCACTGAGACCGTCTCCGTTGATGTCGCCCGATGCGAGCGCAAAGCGACTGAAGAACCCGAATGGTTTGGGCATCCGGACATCTCGCTGCCCATCGGGCCGCGGCCCACCATAGAGGGCGTAGACGTCGTAGTCGTAGTACGAGTAGCTCCCGAGAAGCAGGTCCTCGTACCCGTCACCGTTGAGGTCCCCACCGGGAGCGAGCGTCCACGAGTAGTACTCGAAGGCACCCGTTCCAGACGAGGTCAGAGTGTAGTCTCGGACGTCGAAGTCCGTGGCGCTTCCGTATGTGAGATAGAGACGTCCAGCGTCGTCGTTCCCGTTCACGTCCACGAAAGAGCCCATCGCGAGGTCGTCGATGGAGTCGCCATTCAGGTCTACTGTTGCGGCACTGACACCGAGAAGCCCGTCGTCAGAGAAGCCAAAGAGCCCACTGAGGTTAACTAGGCGGAAATCCAATGCAGGGTCGGTCGCACTCCGGCTTCGGCCAAACAGCACCCCGACGAAGCCTACCCTCTGTCGCGTGACCCCGGAATCATCCCCGTCCACGCCGGACGCGCCCACGGCGACATCCGTGAAGCCATCCGCGTTGTAGTCGCCCATGGCCAGCCCGGATCCCGCATTGTTGCTCCCGTCCACATCGTCGTTGTAGTACCGACCGGTGACCTTGACATCGTGGGCTCCGTTGAGCGTCGCTCCACCAAAGAAGACATACGCAGCGCCCTGTGCGAACCGGGTCGTGCTCCCAGTGTCGTCGTTCTCTTGATTGTCTGCGACGACGACATCCGCGTATCCATCTCCGTTGAAGTCACCGCCTGTGGCTACCTCGCTGCCAAAGTCAACCGACTCGAAGCCGATTCCACCAGGCTGCAAGGTGACCGCTGCAGAGGCAGTCGTGAGAGTGCCCGACAGCGACGGTCCACCGAGGAACACATACGCTTGCCCTCCAGTCGATACACCAGCTCCTGTGGCGCTTACGAGGAGATCGTCGTAGCCGTCGCGGTTCATATCGCCTGCGTTCGCGACTCTCCATCCGAAGGAGGCATTGGCCTGCGTTGCGTAGAGCAGCACGTCGTGCTCTGCATCATAGAGCGGTCCCCCGTAGTAAATGCGCACGGCACCCGCAGCGTCCGCACCGGTGTCGTCCAGGTAGGCTCCCACTACGACATCATCGTATCCGTCGTTGTTGGCATCGATCACCGCGATAGATGAGCCATAGCCCTCTTCGAAGCTCCGGCGGACGTTCAGATCGGCCACGTCGTCCCCGGAGAACCCAATCCGGTAGAGACGGCTCTCACCGAAGCTCCCGAAGTTGGTAGCCGAGACTAGGATCTCGCCGTAGCCATCACCATCGGTGTCTCCCCCCATCGACACCGCATTCTGGCCAAAGAAGTCGCTGGCTTCGTCGCCCTCGAAGACCGCATCGGGACGGCCGTCCATTGAGGGACCTCCTCGGTACAGGGACACTCGACCTTGACGAAGCCCTAGCGCCCCATTGTAATCCCGTTCACCTGCGAGGATGTCGGCATACCCATCCCCGTCTAGGTCGTAGAGCGGCGAGAGGGTCCAGCCCAAGTCACCACCGGACTGGGTGCCTTCTATCGTGACATCTACGACGTTATCCATGGTCGCACCACCGTAGGCGACGAACACAGCTCCAGCGTCTGGAAGGGTGGGTCTGTCGTAGCTCCAGGTACCCATCAGGAGATCGGGCGCGCCATCTCCATTGACATCTCCCCCCCCCTCGACGCGCATGAAGGTGGTGCCTGGCACATTCACAATCAGGTCCGCCGTGGCGTCCAGAGAGGGGCCACCATGGTAGACGAGGGCTCCAGCGCTCGTGGAACCCAGGGCAAAGTCGGGATGACCATCCTGATTGAGGTCGCCGACGCCCGCCACGTAGTAGCCGAGCCCCGAGAAGCCACTCAGCGTCAGATCGGGCGTGGCGTCCATCGCCGCGCCACCGAAGAAGACGTAGGCCGTGCCGGTGAAGTCGCCCACGACGAGATCTCCATGGCCATCTGCGTTGATGTCCCCGACCCCGTCAGCTTCCCACCCGAATCGGGACGTGGTGCTTCCAGAAGGCTGCAAGATGAGGTCTGCATCTGTGGCCGCGCTGAGCACGCTCGGCCACGCACTGCGACCGAAGAAGACGAAGCCTCGTCCGGGAGCGCCGTTGTTAAAGGCACCGATGAAGAAATCCGCGTAGCCATCCCCGTTGAGGTCGCCCGCATCCGAGAGCTCTGTCCCAAAGCTGAAGGTCCCGTCTGTCTGGATCGTGACATCCGGGGACGGAGAGATGGAAGGCCCACCGAACCGGATGTACACCCGGTTTGCGGAGCTGGTGCCGCTCCCAAAGCTGGTGACGATATCGTCGTAGCCGTCCCCGTTGAGATCACCCCCGAGAATGCCCTCGGTGCCTTCACGCTGCTGAGCGCTGATACCTCGAAAGACCGTCGCCTGATCGATCAGACTCTCTGGATCGGCTCCTGGGAGGAAGGGCGGAGTCGGGATCGGTTTCCCGTCCAGCAGCATCTTCTCGAGCTCGATGGGGTGGATGTGGCCTTCAGGAGCGGAGTTCTGAGCGACAGCGGGCACGGCCAGGGTCAGCAGAGCCAGCAGGGTAACGGTGGTGCGCATGCAGGGTGTTGGAGTGGTCCTCACCCTCCTACTACAGCATCTCGGGCCGCTGCATATCACGGGTTCGCAAACGGTCATTTCAGACCCCGGGCTTGAGACCCTAGGCAGGTGGTCGGTCCACCTGAAACCGGGATCCTGGCCACGGTAGCCCCACTTTCTCTTGCGAAGACGAGGTGCGCATAGCGCTCCCCGCTCGCGTTCTCCGCACCTGCAGCAGAGGCACCGAACTCGTCTCCTCTGGCCTGGGCGGAGACTCCCGCTCGCACCCCATCCAGAACAACGACCACGCCCGCCTCGGCAGGCACGGAGGGCAAGACCGTCTGCGCGCTGGCGGCGGCGCCAAGCGAGAGCACCATCGCGACGAGAAGGAAGGCGCAACAGGCGAGCATGAGGCGGTGAGGGAGGGAGCTGATCCTTCGTGCGGAAAACCTGGCTGTGACCGGACACGAGCGCGCGTCTTTCTTTCAGCTCCGCCCCGGGGTACCGAAGGGTGTCCCGAGGCGGACACGGCCAGTGAGACATCAGCGCCGCGCGGTCGGCTGACGGACCGGCTCACTGGGAGGCAGCGCGCTCGCCGAGCCCGGCACGGTGCTCTGCACCCCCACGTTCGGAAGCCACAGCACCTGCTGGTCGTTCGCCAGAACCGACCCGTCCAGGTTGAAGTCGCCGAGCAAGTATCCCGTCTGCCCCACCGTGGGAAGCCACACGTTGTTGTAGTCGTCGGCGAGCACGCGCCCGTCGGCATTCGCGTCGCCCGCGACCATCGCGAAGAGCCCGGGTGCGACCTGCTTGATCCCGGCGGCCCCGAAGGCTCCCTTGGTGAGGTCCGCCTCTGCTGACGGGACCCCATCGGCGAGTTGAATCCGGGACGCAGTCATGACGGCCAGGTGGGTGCGATGGTACACCACCACGTGGTACTGACCGGGGAGCGCTGGACCCAGGCGCACCTCAGCACTCCACGTCTCCGGGTCGAGAATGGTAGCATCGGACAACAGGAGGCCCGCCCGGCAGGCTGTGTCCGGGTCGGTGGGCTGGGAACGGATGCAGACCAGGACCCAGTCCACCACCGAGAACACGTCTCGCACGTCGGGCACGAGAGGCCCCGACGCGAAGCTAGGTCCGCGAAACGTCAGAGTCTCAGTCCCGGCATACAGCCATGGTGAGGCTCCGTACGGCTGCCCAACTGCAAGAACGGGCTCCAGCGTCTCTCGCATGAACGTGCCCGATCCGAGGGTACCGTCGTAGGGCCCCTCCAAGAGGACCCGCACCTGAACGCGAACTCCGACCGGGCGCGGATCGGTGGGCAGGGCGGGAGGTCCGCTGGGGCCTCCGGGCAATCCCGGGAGGTCGGGAGGGAGAGTCGGCGACCCTGGCGGGAGGGGAAGGTCTGGCGGGGGTGTGGGGGTTCCCGGCGGGAGAGGGAGGTCCGGCGGAGGACTGGGAGTTCCAGGCGGAGGGGTAGGGAGCGGCGGGGGGAGAGTGGGCGACCCCGGCGGCGTGGGCAGAGGCGGCGGGGGCGTGGGGGTGCCCGGTGGCGGGGTGGGGAGCGGAGGAGGGGGCGTCGGCGTCCCGGGGGGAGACGGGAGGCCCGGCGGGGGCAAGGGGTCTGTCGGCGGAGTGGGGAACGGGATCTGCGCCTCGGCAGCTCCGGCACTCCAGCCCCATCCGAGGGCGAGGAGCACTCCCAGCCCGCCGAGGCGAAGGAGGGAGGCTCCACACGGGAAGGCAGGCATCACGCGGAGGGGCTAGCGGAGAACCGTGATCGGGTGCGTGACGGTCGCTGCTGGTGTGGTCACGCGGACCACGTAGACCCCCGGTGCCATGCCGCGGGTGTCCCAGGCGGCTTCCTGGCGACCGGCTGCGGAGGTGCCCTCCGCGAGCAGCGCCACCTCGCGTCCGAGCGCGTCGTGCACGCTGACGCGAACGTTGCGCGCATCAGCGGTCTCCCACGCGACGGTCGTGCGGCCGAGGCTGGGGTTGGGCGCGGCGGAGACCGACACAGCCGTGGCGGCGGGCGCGGTCTCCGTGGAGACCGTCACGCCCTCCAGAACCAGCACGAACCGCGACGGCGCGCCGAGCGAGGCGGCCTGCACCGGGCGTGGCGGTGTCGGGGCGAGCGCCTCCCGGCCCTGCGCAGGCATCACGTCCACGGTGAGGAACGACACCTGCCGCAGATCCACCGTCTGCCCCGTCTGGGTGTCTCGGAGTGTGACGCTCCAGGCCTCGGGGAGGGTGGAGAGGTCGGGCCAGGACAACGTCACCGGGACCGCCTCGCTGGGGGACGCGACCGTGACGCTCAGATCCACAGGGATCTCGGCTGAACCTGTGGTTGACGGGCGCGCGTCGATGGCGTGGAGGAGATCGCCATCCCGAAGGGCGAGCGAGATCGCATTCGCATCAAGTGAAGGCAGCGCGTAGGCGTCGAGCGGATCGTGGCCTCGCGAGGCGTGGTCGGAGAGCTGCAGGAAGGCACTGGCTTCCCGGGGCGTGTCGCCCAACTGGGCCGTCGCGACCAGCCGGAGAACGGCGTCTCCCTCTGCTTTGGACGTGCCGGCTGGGTGCGAGTCACCGGCCGTCAGGCCATAGAAGGGTGGGGTGGCGGTCGCGTCGCGGGCGCCCGGTGGGGCGACCAGGAGAGAGGTAAAGCCGAACGCCTTGACCCAGAACCCTTGGTAGGGCGCGATCAGCCCGTCGCCGAGGGCTCCAGTGGTTCCGTTCCAGGTCCGGTAGCTCCCTGTGGCGGAGTCGTAGACGTAGATGACGTTGTCCACGTCGAATTTCGTCCACCCCGAGGCGTCCCAGTCCATCGCAGCGTCGAAGGGGTTCGCAAGCAGGTTCCAGCCGTCCAGGCTGGGCTGCCCGGTGACGGTCGACGAGATGTTGAAGTCAAAGCGCGCCGCCGGGAGCTCGAAGCCGACCTGAGGCAGCGTCTTCGGGAAACTGCCCTGGGTCCCGGCTTGGAGGAGGTCATCGTCCTCGAAGACGTACACCGCGAGGCCCTGGCCCACGACGGCGGGCGAGCGGAGGTCAATGAGGGGAAAGAAGGTCTGGAACGACTCGTCATACGCGAACACCGTCGGGTCGCCCTGCGAGACATCCGCCCCGGGGATGCCCTGCGTCCAGAGGGGCGCGAGCGCTCGGCTAGGGGTCTGCGCGGTGCCCGAGAGCCCCAGCGTGCGCCAGCCCTCGGCCCCTGCGAGGGTGAGCGCCGACCGTGTGGGGGGGAGCCCCGACAAGGCGTAGGCCCTGCCCGCCCTCGTGGCGGGGGGGACCGTTTCGCCGTCGGCCCCGACCAGGATATCGTCAACGCCGTCGCCGTTGCGATCGGGCAGCGTGCTTAGGGCAATGCCGAAGCGACCGCCCGACTCCGGGGCCGGAGAGGCAAAGGTGCCGAGCAACGACCCGTCGAACCCAGAGTACACGTGGACCTGCCCGGCGGAGGCGAGGGCCCCGACCTGCTCCTGACCCGCACCGACCGCAATGTCGGTGAAGCTGTCGCCGTCGTAGTCCCCGATGTCGACCAGGCCGATCCCGAACGCGCCAAACAACGTCGGGGTCGGGCTGTTGAGGGTGAACAAGAGGCTCTGTCCCTGGCCGGTGAACACGTAGGCCCGCCCAGAGGACTGCGGGCCCTCGCCCGACCCGACCAGGATCTCCTCCACGCCGTTGGCGGTCAGGTCGCTCACCGTCGCGAGAGACGATCCAAAGGTTCCGATCAGCTCTGGGGCTGGCGAGATCAGTTGAAAGAGGGCCTGGCCCGTTGCACCGGAGAAGCCGTGAACACGTCCGGCCCGGGCCAGTCCGCTGACGGTCTCCTCCGATCCGATGAGGAGGTCGGCCGTGCCGTCTCCGTTGAGATCGCGGGCGTGAGCGATCGTCCGGCCAAAGACACCCAACATCTCTTCCGTCGGCGAGATGAGGGTGCGGATCAGGGTGCCGGTCGCGCCCGAGAACACATGAACGCGGCCCCCCTCGAAGGACAGCCCCGTTGATTCGCGAGGGGCGCCCACCACGATGTCGTCCGTCCCGTCCCCATCAAGGTCGCCCGGGGCCGACACCTGAGTGCCAAACCCGCCACTGCTCGCGGGGTTGGGAGACGTAAAGGTGCGGAGGAGAGCCCCGGTGGCTCCCGAGAACACGTACGCTCGGCCCGCACCGGCCAGACCGCTCACGGTTTCCCCTTGGGCCCCGATGAGGATGTCTGGGACGGAGTCACCGTTGATGTCTCCCAGGGCCGCGATGCGACCTCCGAAGAAGCCGATCGAGACGGGGTTTGGGGAGACCAGCGTCCGCAGGACGGTGTTGGTGGCACCCGAGAACACATAGGCACGTCCCGCACTGCCGAGGCCACCGACATCCTCCCCCGCGGCACCCACGAGGACATCGGGCGTCCCGTCGGTGTTGACGTCACCGATACTGGCCACCTCGTTCCCAAAGCCGCTGTCGGGGTTGGGAGAGACCAGGGTGGCGAGGGGCGCCTGCGCCTGGGGGGGAGCCGCCAGGAGGAGGCCGACAACGGCAACGAGGGTGGGGACGCGGACAATCTGGGAGCCGAGCATGGGGAGCACCGAAGGGGATCCGGGGGGGGACAAAGACCCGATGTGAGGCGGGTCTCACACGGGGGGCTGTCTGTCAGATCGGAATCCTCTCTGGATCGGGGCCATCCCACTTCGCGACTGCCCGGAGGGGGAGCATGATTCGTTGTCATGCGGTGCGCGGTATCCCCTTAGTGAGCGCAGTACACTGAGGCATGCAGCCCCTCCCCGACGGCATCTACGACGAGATGAAGGCGATCGCGCAGCGACGCCTCCACCGGCTGCGCCCCGGGGATACGCTGAACACGACCGCCCTCGTCCACGAGGCCTACCTCCGCGTGGCCGACCACGCGACGCTCGTCTACCGCGACCAGACGCACTTCGCTGCCATCGCCGCCATCGCCATGCGCAACGTCCTGGTGGACTACGCGCGCCAGCGCTCGGCGCTCAAGCGGGGCGGCCCCAACGCGGCGCACGTCTCTCTCACCTCCATCCAGGTCGCAGCCGACGAGCGCGCCGCGGACATTCTCGCCCTCGACGAGGCCCTGACCTGTCTGGAGGCCGTCGATGCGCGCCTTGCGGAGGTCGTGACGCTGCGCTACTTCGGCGGGCTTAGCGTCGAGGAGACGGCGCAGGCTCTGGGCCTCTCGCCCCGGACCGTGAAGCGCGACTGGAGGACGGCTCGCCTCTGGCTGGCTCGTGCTCTTCAAGACACATGAGTGGCCCCGACGGGGCCCGCGATCCGATCAGAGAGACAGCCTCACCCTCGTCCTCTGTGCCGCCCCCCCCCGATCCGCTGTGGACGAAGGTCCGCCCCGTCCTCGACGCGGTGCTCGACCTCGACCTCGATGCCCGCTTGGCCTATCTCGATCAGGCCTGTGCCAATCGGCCCCGGGTGCGCGCCGAGGTAGAGGCCCTTCTTGCGCTCGAAGATGAGGCGGCGCCCCTGGACGGGTCGGTCGCGGACCTGGTACGCCCTCTCCTGGAGGCACTCGATGCACCCGCAGCGGACCCCCTTGTGCAGACACGCGTGGGGTCGTACCGCATTCAGGCCCGCGTCGGGCGAGGCGGCATGGGCACCGTGTACCGGGCGCATCGCGACGACGGGCTGTTCGAGTCGGTGGTCGCCCTCAAGGTGGTCCGTCGCGGCCTCGACACCGAGGATGTTCTCGCGCGGTTCGCCTCCGAGCGCCGCATCCTGGGTCGGCTGGCCCACCCGGCCATCGCGCGCCTCCTTGACGGGGGCGCTCTCGACGACGGACGTCCCTGGCTCGCGATGGAGTTCGTGGAGGGCGTTCCCCTTTCAGAGTGGGCGGAGACACGTGCGCTTTCCGTCCGCGACCGGGTCGCGCTGGTGCTACAGGTGGTCCGCTCGGTGGCGTTTGCGCACCAGCGGCTGGTCGTCCACCGCGACCTGAAGCCGTCCAACGTGCTCGTCCGTGAGGGACCCGATGGCGAGGCCCAGGTCAAGCTGCTCGATTTCGGTATTGCGCGCGTCCTCGAAGGCGATGAGGACGCGGCCCACACCCGAACGGGACGCGTGGGCGCCCACACACCCGCGTATTCCGCTCCGGAGCAGCACGACGGGCGGCCCGTCACGACGGCCACGGACGTGTACCAGCTCGGCCTGCTTCTCACCGAAGTGCTCACAGGCGTGCGCGCCCCCCTCGGCGAGACGCCCGCGCCGAGTACTCTCGCCTCCACGCCAGAGACGGCGCGTGCGATCCGGGGCGATCTCGACACACTCGTGGCGGTGGCATGCGCCGAGGAGCCTGACGCCCGGTACCCCACGGCTGCCGCGCTCGCCTCAGACCTGGAGCGCTTCCTGGACGGCCATGCCCTCGCCGCGCGTCCGCCGGGGCGCTGGGAGCGCGTCGTCAAGTTTGTCCGTCGGCACCCTGCGGGCGTGGCGGCGGGGGCCGCCATCACAGCCCTCGTGGTGCTAGCGTCAGGCCTCGCCGTGGCGTTTGCCGTCATCACGGCGCGGCAGAGTGCAGAGGTGGCGACCCAGCGCGACCGAGCCGAGGCCACGGTCGAGTTCATGTCGGGCCTGTTCCAGGAGGCCAACCCGTATGCGGGACGGGGCGAGTCGGTCACGGCGGGCGAGATGCTGCGTCTGGGGGAAGAGCGCCTTCGGTCCAGCCTCGCCGAGGAGCCGGTCGCACGGGCCGCACTGCTGCACACGCTCGGGAGCATCCAGGCGGACCTCCGTCAGCTCGACGCGGCCTCCTCGCTCCTCCGCGAGGCGATGGAGCTGCGCAGCCTCCACCTCGGGCCCGACCACACCGATACGATGGAGTCGCTGCTCGCCCTCATCCGCGTGCTCCGGCTCGAGGAGGACCCGCAGCGATCCTCCGAGATCGACTCGCTGGTGACGATCGCGATGAGGCGTACCGCGCCGCTGCAGTCCTCCCACCCCGATCTCTACGCGGCAGCCCTGATGAACGCGGGCTGGCAAAGGTTCCACGAGGACGCGGCGGGCGGCGAGCGGCTCATGCGTGAGCATCTCGATCTTCTGCTCCGCGCCCACCCGCCGGAGGCATTCGAACTAGCGAACGGTCGCTACATCCTGGGGCGGTACCTGCACGAGACCGGCCAGTTCGACGAGGCCATGGAGGTGCTGCGGGCGGCAATGCCCGTCTTTGTGGCCCACTACGGCCCGGATCACCTCTGGACGGGAGGCTTTCTCAGCGATCTCGCCGTGACCTGCCGTCTCGCCCCCTCCTGCGATGACGCCGAGGCGTTCGCCCGCCGGGCGTTGGAGATCCGCCAGGCGCGGCTACCGCCCGACCACCGCAACTGGAGAACGACGCGGCACATCATGGGCCTTGTCCTGTTCTCGAACAGCGACTATGAGGCCGCTGCCACCTGGTTTCAGCGGGCGCTTGGCAGCACCGGAGGCGAGAGGTCTCTCTCTTCCCGGTACATGCTGAGCTACGCCTTGCTCCGTGACGGCAGGGCTGCTGAGGCAGAACCTCATGCGATGGAGGTGCTCCGTAGGCTCGGGACGGCGCAGGCTCCTGAGAGGGAGTTCGTACAGGTCGGGACGCGCCGGGTCCTGGCGCAGATTCACGCCCGTCTGGGACGGCAGGGGGAGGCGCTGGATCTTCTGGATGCAGCCGATGCGTTCCTAGACCGGACCGAGACACGCCGAGACTGGAGACCTGATCAGCGCGTGGCTCGTGCGGTGGTGCTCGCCGACGGCGGTCGGCACGACGAGGCTATGGCTCTCGTGCGCGATCTCCCGGATGACCCTGGACTTCGACTGGACGCCCTGCTCGTGCGAGCAGCGGGCCAGAAGGCCAGCGGACAGGACCCGTCCGCCACCCTGCGTGACGCCCAGCACACTGTGGGCGACCGCCCGGCACGTGGCGCGCGGGCACGCATCGCGGCGCTCCGGCGCTAGCGCGGCAGGACTCGCACGAAGTGGAGAAGGCAGAGCCTGCGGTCCGGTACGGGCCACTCAGCATAGGCACGAGGGTCTCGTAGTCGGTGCGGGGCACCACCACCGTCTCATGAGGCACGCCCGCGATAGCGCCTGATGTCAGGGGGTGCCGGTGGATCTGCCTCGGCCCGATCAGCGCGCGTCCACTTTGGTCAGCGAGAACGCCCCGGGCACCGCGCTCTGCACGCCCACATTCGGCAGCCACAGTACCTGCTGGTCGTTCGCCAGAACGGACCCGTCGAGGTTGAAGTCCCCGAGCAGGTACCCCACCTGTCCGACGGCCGGGAGCCAGACAGCCTGTTGATCCGACGCCAGCACCGAGCCATCGCCATCGCCGTCGCCCGAGAACAGGCCGTAGACGTTCGTGGAGAGTTGCGCCACGGGGTTCGTTCCAAATACGAAGGCCGGGCTCGCGGAGAGGTCGTAGGTCAAGTTGGGAGCGTCGAGGCCGAGCGTAATCGAAAGAGCCGTCATGGCCGCGAGGTGACTCCGGTGATAAACGGACACGAAGTAGCCGCCCGGCGCGGCGGGCTTGACGCTCGCGTACGGCTCGCCCGTCGCGGGGTCCAGCAGCGTCCCGTCCGACAGTAGCAGCGCCGCCGCGCGAGCCGCGTCCGGCGCTGTCGCGCTATTGCGCACTCCCACCAGCACCCAGTCTACTACGTCGTTCTGGTCAAGGAGGTCGGGACGGCCGTTGGCGGGGCTCACGTCCGTCACGTCGAGAACCTCAGTCCCTGAGTAGCTCCAGGGGGCTCCGGAGAAGGGCTGGCTGAGCGGGAGCACGTCTTCGATGTCGGTGCGCATCAGCGCGCCGCCGGGCAGGCCAGAGTCGTAGGCGCCTTCGAGCACCACCTTGACCGCAGCCAGGATCGCCGGGTTGGCCGAGGCGGACGGCGTCACGCCGGAGCGGTTACCGTGCACGTCGCGTGCGGCGACGCAGTAGAAGACCTCCGTGCCAAAGGCCGTCGCGTCGTCCTCGAACGTCACCGTCGTCTCACCCTCGGCAGTGCCGACGAGCGTGGCGGTGGCGTCGCAGGCCTCGGTGGAGGACTGGAAGACATCGTAGCCG
>JBCDKM010000039.1:0-18732 GCA_038746605.1 Bacteroidota bacterium | reverse complement strand
GTCGAGCGGACGTTCGCGTGGCTGCTGAGCTACCGGCGTGTCGTCGTCCGGTGGGACCGGCTCATCGGGGTCTACCGCGGCTTCGTGCTCTTCGCGCTGGCGTTGATCTGCCTTGGCCGACTTCTGCAATGACCTCTAGAGCTTCACAGAGCGAACCCATTGCGACTCTGCCCGCCTCGATACCGAGGCGGGACGGGTCAAGCGGTTCGCGCACGGCCAGACCGCTTGGAAGGTGTGAGGCCCCGACGCGTCGTGCTTCTGCAGTGCCCCGCCGCTGTTCCGACCTTGCCTCCTCTGCTTCCAAGGATCTACCCCGCCTATCGGAAGCGCTTGCGCCGCACGCGGGGCGCCTCTATCATGGAAAAGGCTGAAAACCTTTTCAGTTCTTGACCCTTCTTCGCGCCGTCCCCCGGAGGGTCTCCACCTTGCCCCAGGGTTTATGCCGAACCGCCTCTACGTCATTCGCACCGCCCTCATCGTCGCCCTCGGCGGCTTCCTGATGGGCTTCGACGCCTCGGTGATCTCGGGCGTCGTCGGGTTCATCGAGACCGAGTTCACGCTGACGAAGGCTCAACTCGGGTTCTCGGTCTCCTCGCTCACGCTGACGGCCACCCTCGCGATGATGGTCTCGGGGCCGCTGAGTGACCGGTTCGGCCGACGACGGATCCTTTTCCTGGCAGCCATTCTGTTCGCGGTCTCTGCCATCGGCTCCGCATTCGCGCCCTCCTTCGCGACGCTCGTCATCGCGCGGATGATCGGCGGCTTCGGGGTCGGCGCCTCGCTCATCATCGCGCCGCTCTACATCGCCGAGATCGCACCGCCCTCGATGCGCGGGCAGATGGTGTCATTCAACCAGCTCAACATCGTGATCGGCATCACGGTGGCCTTCTTCACCAACTACCTGATCCTTCAGCTAGCCGACAACCCCGCCTCGATTGTCGCAGGGAACGAGTGGAGATGGATGCTCGGTCTTGAGATGATGCCTGCGGTTCTGTACTTCGTCGGGCTGTTCTTCGTGCCGCGAAGCCCCCGCTGGCTGCTGATGCAGGGCCGCGAGGAGGAGGCGCTGCCGATCATGCAAATGGCCGTCGGGAACGTGGCAGCGGTGCAGGAGCTCTCCGAGATCCAGGCGAGCATGGCCAAGGAGGAGAACCAGGAGAAGGGCTCGCTGAAGGATCTCTTCGCACCTGCGCTGAAGCTCGTGCTCACCATCGGTGTGGTGATTGGCATCATCCAGCAGGCGACGGGCATCAACGCCGTGTTCTTCTACGCACCGACTATTTTCGCTCAGTCGGGAATTGGGACGGACGCCTCCTTTATCCAGGCCATCTTTGTGGGCGTGATCAACCTCGTGTTCACGCTCGCCGCTATCGCGCTGATTGACCGGCTGGGGCGGCGCCCGCTGCTGATCGGCGGCCTCATCGGCATCACGATCGCGATGGGTCTGCTGGCGTATGGATTCGGGCAGGCCACATACACACTCGAAGCGGACGCTCCGGCCATCGTCGTGGAGCAGCCGGAGGCGCTCGCGCCGCTCGTCGGCCAGACCTACGACAGCGACGTGGAGTTCAAGGCGGCCCTCGCGGAGGCCATCGGTGAGACGCAGGCGACCGCGTACGAGGCCGACCTCATCACCTCTGCCATCACGATGAACCCGACGCTGATCCTGATCGGCATCCTGGGCTTCGTGGCCTCGTTCGCCATTTCGCTCGGCCCCGTGATGTGGGTGCTGTTCTCGGAGCTCTTCCCCAACCGCGTCCGGGCCATCGCGATCTCGTTCGTAGGGTTGATCAACTCAGCGGTCAGCTTCGGCGTGCAGCAGATCTTTCCGGTCGAACTCGCGGCCCTGGGCGCTGCGACCACCTTCGCCATCTTCGGCATCATCGCGGCGGCGGGCCTCGTGTTCGTGTTCTTCGTCGTGCCCGAGACGAAGGGCAAGTCACTCGAAGAGTTGGAGGCCCAACTCGTCCGCGCCCCCGCAGGCGCCTAGCCTCCGGCGTGCCTCTTCGGCCTCTCCCCTTTCGTCGTGTCTCTCTCGCTCGCGGGCTGCTCTGCCGAATCACCCTCTGTCTTGCAGGCGGAGGGCCCCGCCACCGTCCGCCTCGTGGAGGCCGGTGGCCGGTACCAACTCACAGTGGACGGAGAGCCGTTCTATATCGAGGGCGCCGGGCTGGAGTTCGGGGACATCCCCGCGCTCGCGGCCGCAGGCGCCAACTCGTTCCGCACCTGGCGCACAGACAACGGTCGGCAGACCGGCCGGGAGGTACTGGACGAGGCCCACGCGCACGGTCTCATGGTCGCGATGGGACTGGAGATCGCACGCGAGCGCGAGGGTGAAGGGCGCGGCCTCTTCGGCTTCGATTATGACGACAAGGCGGCGGTCGCGGAGCAACTGGAGCGAGTTCGCGCGGAGGTCTTGGACTACAAGGACCACCCGGCGCTCCTCATGTGGGGCATCGGGAACGAACTCAACCTCGGCACCACGAACCCGGCCGTCTGGGACGCCGTCAACGAGATCTCGGAGATGATCCATGAGGTGGACGGCCACCACCCCACGACGACCATGCTCGCGGGCTTCACCCCTGCGCTGGCCCGGGACATCCAGGAACGAGCACCCGACCTCGACTTCCTCAGCCTCCAGTTCTACGCCGACATCGTCAACCTCCCCCAGCGCCTCGCCGAGGCGGGCTACTCTGGGCCCTACGCTGTCACGGAGTGGGGCGCGACGGGCCACTGGGAGGTCGCCACCACGCCCTGGGGGGCGCCCATCGAGAACACCAGCTCCGTCAAGGCGGACCTCTACCGCGAGCGCTACCGGACCGCCATCGCCTCGGACACGACGACCGGGCTCGGCTCCTTCGTCTTTCTCTGGGGCCAGAAGCAGGAGCGAACACCCACCTGGTACGGCCTCTTCATGCCGACCGGCGAGGCTACCGAGACCGTCGGCGTGATGCAGACGCTCTGGACGGGGGTCCCTCCCGACAACCGAGCGCCGCGGTTGGAGCGCCTCACGCTCGACGGCCGTGTCGCCACGGACGGCATCACGCTCGGTCCGGGGCAGGTCGTCCCGGCGGCCGTCCTCGCGACTGATCCCGACGGGGACGCGCTCCGCTACGAGTGGATCGTCCGCCGCGAGCAGACCGTGCTCAGCGAGGGCGGCGACGACGAGCCAGAGCCCGAGCGCCTCCCTGGCCTCGTCCGTCCCGTGGACGCACCCGAGACCTCTCTGACGGCGCCTGCCGAGCCCGGCGCCTACCGCCTGTTTGTCAACGTTTACGATGGCGAGGGCCACGCAGCTCACGCCAACTTTCCCTTCCATGTCGGCACGTACTAGCTTCCCTCTCCGCGTCGGATCCACTCCCCTCCACACGAACGGCCAGCCCGTGGAGGGCAAAATCGTGGAGATCGACGGCGACACGTTCTACCGGATCGACAACGTGGACCGGATGCCGCCGTTCTTCGTGACCGTAGTGAGCGCGGGCAACCCATGGCTCTTCGCCTCCAGCACCGGCGCGCTGACGGCGGGACGCTGTTCCCCCGAGCAGCCCCTGTTCCCTTACGAGACGGTGGACCGGATCCACCACGGGCAGGAGACGCGAGGCGGCAAGACGCTGGTCCTCGTCTTGCGTGAGGGCGGCGGCGAAGCGGCGCTCTGGGAGCCCTTCTCCAAGCGCTACGCGGGCGTGTACCGGATCCGCCGGAGTCTCTCGAAAACGCTCCGAGGTGACCGCCTCCGCTACGAGGAAGTCAACGACGACCTAGGCTTGACCTTCGTCCAAACCTGGGCCACGAGCGAGCGCTACGGCTTCGTCCGCACCGCTGAGATCCTCAATCACGGCGATGAGGCCGCGAGCGTGCGCCTCCTCGACGGCGTGCAGCACCTGATGCCGTACGGCATCTCGCTCGCCCTCCAGAACGCGCGCAGCGTCCTCGCCGACGCCTACAAGCGCAGCGAGCGGCTGGACTCCGGCCTCGGCATCTTCGCGCTCAGCGCCATCCCCGTGGACCGCGCTGAGCCCTCCGAGGCGCTCCTCGCGACGACCGTCTTCCAGACCGGCCTCACGCCCGACGCGATTCTCCTCTCCTCGCGCCAGCTCGACGCCTTCCGACGCGGCGAGGCCGTGCAGGACGAGAGGCTGGTCCGCGCCGAGCGAGGCGCCTACTTCGTCCACGCGAGCCTCGACCTCACACCCAGAGAGTCGCGCACGTGGGATCTCGTCGCCGACATCGAGCAGGACGCGAGCGACGTGGTCCACCTCGACGCGGCCCTGGAGGACCCCGCCGCCCTCCGCGAGGCCGTCCACGAGGACGTGCGGGCGGGCGCAGAACGGATCCACTTCCTCGTGGCCGCCTCCGACGGAGAGCAGCGCACCGCCGACGAGATGGCGACGGCCCGCCACCGGATGAACGTGCTGTTCAACGACATGCGCGGCGGCATCTTCGACCAGGGCTACACCGTCCACCGCGAGGCGGTCCGCCAGTTTGTGGCGCACCACAACGCACCCGTCGCGGAAGCCCACATCAACTGGTTCGACGCGCTACCCGGGACGCTCTCCATCCAGGCCCTCCGCAAGCACGCCGAGGCGGGCAGCGCCCAGCTCCAGCGGCTCATCGCGCAGTACCTCCCGCTCCACTTCAGCCGCCGCCACGGCGACCCCTCGCGCCCCTGGAACCTCTTCGCGATCGAAACCCACGACGAGGACGGGAGCTACAGCCACGGCTACGAGGGCAACTGGCGCGACATCTTCCAGAACTGGGAGGCGCTCGCCCGCTCGTTCCCGGGCTACCTGGAGGGCATGGTGACGATGTTCGTCAACGCCTCCACCGCCGACGGCTACAACCCGTACCGCATCACGGACGAGGGCATCGACTGGGAAACCGTGGAGCCGGACGACCCGTGGTCCTACATCGGCTACTGGGGCGACCACCAGATCATCTACCTCCTGCGCCTCCTCGTGCAGATGCAGGCGCACGCGCCCGAGACACTCGCGAGCCTCCTCAGCGAGCGCCGGTTCAGCTACGCCAACGTCCCGTATCGCATCGCGCCGTACGAGTCCATCCTGCGCGATCCGCAAGACACCGTCCACTTCGACGACGATGAGGAAGAGCGCATCCACGAACGCGTGGAAGCCGTCGGCGCCGATGGGAAGCTGCTGTGGGACGCCAGCGGCGAGGTCCGCCTCGTGACGCTCGCGGAGAAGCTGCTCGTGCCGCTCCTCGCGAAGCTGACCAACTTCGTCCCGGGCGGCGGCATCTGGATGAACACCCAGCGACCCGAGTGGAACGACGCCAACAACGCCCTCGTGGGCAACGGCGTCTCGATGGTCACGCTCTTCGCCGTCCGGCGCCACATCGCGTTCCTCCGCGACCTGATGGACGGCACCGACTCCTTCGCCGTCTCCGCCGAGGTAGAGCATCTCCGGGCCGAGGTCGCGTCCGTCCTGAACCGCTTCGCACCGCTCGCAGACAGCGCGATGACCGAGGCCCAACGGCGCGAGGTAACAGACGCGCTCGGCACCGCCGGGAGCACCTTCCGCCAGGGACTCTACCGCGACGGCCTCTCGGGCGACACCCGCGAGGTCTCCGGGGAAGACATCCGCGCGATGTTCGACGATGCTCTCGCGCTCCTGGATGCCTCCATCCGCGAGAATCGCCGCGAGGACGGGCTCTACCACGCCTACAACCTCCTCGTGCTGCAGGAGAACGGGATGGGCATCGAGCCCCTCTACGCGATGCTCGAAGGGCAGGTCGCGGCGCTCGACGCGGGCGTGCTCTCCCCAGGGGAATCGCTGAGCGTGCTCCAGGCACTCCGCAAGAGCGCCATGTACCGCGCCGACCAGCACAGCTACACGCTCTATCCCGACCGCGCCCTCCCGGGCTTCCTGGAGAAGAACACCCTCCCGGCCGATGCCCTTGACCGTGCCCCGCTTCTCGCCCGCCTCCTCGACGCCGGAGACCCGAGCGTCGTCACACGCGACGTGCGGGGGCACGTCCACTTCAACGGCACCTTCCGCAACGCCAACGACGTCAGCGCCACTCTCGACGCCCTCCCCCAGGAGATCCCCGAGGCGGACCGGCAGGCCGTGCTGGACGTGTTCGAGGCCGTCTTCCATCACCACGCGTTCACCGGCCGCTCGGGCACGTTCTTCGGCTACGAGGGACTCGGGAGCATCTACTGGCACATGGTCTCCAAGCTGGCTCTCGCCACGCAGGAGACGTTCTTCCGGGCCGCCCACGCGGAGACCGACGCCGCGACCCTCGGCGCGCTCGGAGACGCGTACTACGACATCCGCGCCGGGCTCGGTGGGAGCAAGTCGCCCGAGAACTTTGGGGCTTTCCCGGCCGATGCCTATTCCCACACGCCAGGCCACGCGGGCGCGAAGCAGCCCGGCTTGACGGGGCAGGTTAAGGAGGACATCCTCTGTCGCTGGGGTGAACTGGGCGTTCTCGTCAAGGACGGCCGGATCGTCTTCCAGCCGCTCCTTCTCCGCGCCGAGGAGTTCGTGTCCGAGGCCACCACGTTCGAGTTCATCGACACGCGCGGCGAGCGCCAGTCGCTCGATCTGGAGGCCGGGTCGCTCGGGTTCACGCTCTGCGCCACACCCGTCGTCTACCGCCGCGCCGATGCCCTCCGCGTCCGCCTCGTGGACACGGCCGGGCACGTCACCGAGGTGGACGGAGCGGCGCTGTCCCGCGAGTCCAGCGCCGCCGTGTTCGGCCGAACGGGAGCCATCGCTCGCATCGAGGTGGACGTACCGCCTGCCCGCTAACCCGACCGCCTGCGAGGCACAGTCACGACCACGATAGAGTCCCAGCCTGCCGCATCCCGAGTCCACCCACGGGACCGGCGATTTCACCATCGACTGATAGAGACGCCATGACGGCAGACGACCGGATCCCCGTAGGCCAGAAAGCTGCGTTCGGGGCAGGACACTTCACTCTCAACATCCTGCCCGGGGCGCTCGGCGTCTTCATCCAGTTCTTCCTCCTGACGGCGTGGGGAGTGGATCCCCTGTGGGCCGGTCTTCTCGGCGGCCTCCCGCGCATCTTCGATGCGATCACGGACCCCATCATGGGGTTCATCTCGGACAACACGGTCTCCCGGTTCGGCCGCAGGCGGCCGTACATCTTGGCCGGGGCCATCATCAGCGGCGTCCTGTTTTTTCTGATGTGGCAGCTGGATGACAATGCGTCTCAGACGTACATCATCTGGCATGTGATGGTGCTCCAGCTCCTGTTTTTGGTCGGCAACACGATGTTCGCCACCCCGCTCGTCGGGCTCGGGTACGAGATGACCTCCGACTACAACGAGCGCACGCGCCTCATGAGCTTCGCGAACAGCATGGGGCAGATCGCGTGGATGATCGTGCCCTGGCTCTACATCATCATCCCGGACACGGACACCTTCGACAGTCAGACGCAGGGAGTCCGCACGATGGCTCTCATCGTCGGCGCGACGTGCATCGTCCTCGGGATCCTGCCGGCGCTGTTCTGCAAAGGCATCGATGCGAGCAAGATGGAGAACCGAAAGGAGATCTCCCTCAAGTCGCTCAAGAACAACATGGTCGACCTGTTCTTGAGCATCAAGCAGGTCTCGAAGAACAAGCCGTTCATGAAGCTCTGCGGCGCCACGTTCCTGGTGTTCAATGGCTTCCAGCTCGTCGCGGCGTTCGGCGTCTTCATCATCGTGTTCTACATGTACAGTGGGAGCTACGAGGCGGCGGGGACGTGGCCCGCCTGGTTCAACACGATCAACGCGATGATCACGGCCGCCATCGTGATCCCGATCATCTCCAAAATCTCCGACCGGATCGGAAAGCGGAAGGCGTTCATCCTCTCCACGTTCATCTCCATCCTTGGCTACACGGGCAAGTGGTGGGGCTTCGATAAAGAGTTGAACGCGAGCTTCAACGCGACCTCTGTTGGAGAGTCGCTAAACAGCGGTATCGCCGCCATCTTCGACCGGCTGAATCCCATCCTGGCCGATATCGGGATGTCCTGGTTCAGCATCGACACGGGCAGCGACGTTCCGTGGCTCATTTTTGTCCCGATCCCGCTTTTCGCGTTCGGGATGGGTGGCCTCTTCACCCTGATGATGTCCATGACGGCCGACGTGTGCGACCTGGACGAGTTGGAGAACGGCATGCCCCGGAAAGAAGGCACCTTTGGCGCGATCTACTGGTGGATGGTCAAACTCGGCCAGGCGATTGCCCTGGTCCTTGGTGGGGTCGTTCTCAAGATCGTCGGCTTCGATCCGGGCGTCACGGAGCAGACGCTGGAGACCATGAACCGGCTCCGCGTGGCGGACATCGTGATTCCCTCCGTGACAGCAGCGCTGGCGATCTGGGTCATGTGGAGGTACGACCTGACCGAGACACGTGCGAAGGAGATCAAGGAGAAGCTGGAAGCGCGTAGGGGGAAACTCTGAGCCGAGGCGCGACTACGCTCGCCTCTCCGCCTCGGGGGTACCGTGGAAGCACCGACCGAGACGGGAGGGGTTAGCGCCCGCACGCTTCTCTCGCCCGTGTCACCCCGGCTGCAACCGACTGATGTATCAGCGCGCAGGACGTTCATCAGGCTTGGGTCATCCTGCTGCTATACAGGATGCCGGAGATCGTGGGTGAGACGCTTAGACGAGACAGATCCCACTGCACCTACCTACCCATTCTGCAAATCACAGCCCTGATACTCATTTGTTCTAAATCCAAAATTGTACTCATTGTCTATAGCCAAGCAAAGAGCATTCTCAATGTCCTGCCTTTCCATCCCGTCATCAACTTCGCGAATTCCAAGAACGAGCGCGCGCCTCTGATCGAACGTATCACCTCTCCCAGTCTTACGAGCATATTGGCCGAGCAGTAGCCTATACAACTTCTTTTCCGCTCGGGGTCGGAGCGTGTTTAAGATCTGGTCAGCACGTCTACGCGCCCTATTTCTCTCTATCTCCGGATCGCCTTCCTCAGAGGCCATCCCGACAGCTACCACTGCGTCCGCAGCATCGTAGAAGGCAGCATTCACAATTCCGACCGCGTACCAATCTCCGATGGGCCCGCGCTCTAACTCCGTGACGCTCTCTAGGACCCAGAACGCATCTTGCAGTACATCGACGACCAAGGGGTCCGGTATCACGGCTGTGACGCACCCTGCCTCGACACACTCCCTTCTTTCGCTGAAACCAGGGCCGTCAATTGGGGGGATGTCATCCGGGGGGCTATCTGCACAGTGAATGTTGACCGTGACCAGTGACCCCAGGAGGGTCGCGCCAAACAGGGTACCGCCCAGGACTTTCCACCAGTTATCCGGTACAGAATCTACCAATTCCCCGATCCACAATAGCATGCCAACACAGAGATGGAGTGATACGTCACTAGCGACAAGCTAGTATCTGCTCGCCGTAGCGCACAAGCTCATCCTGTCTTGCTTCACTACCCCCGCTGGCTTCGCCTCCCAGCCTCGGTGTCCCCGCCGGAGTACCGAGGCGGGGCTCAGCGATAAACAAGTTGGGAGGAAAAGATCCTACTCTGCGCGCTCGTAGACCCGGACGTAGTCCACCTCCATCGTCTGGGGGAAGACGGTGGTGGCATCCGGGCTGCCTGGAAGGTTGCCGCCGACCGCCACGTTCAGGATCATGTGGAAGGCGTGGTCGAACGGCGCCGCTGGGTTGTTGCTCCCCGTGGTGAACCAGTCGTCCGAGGTTCTCGTCGCGTACAGCACGTTGTTGACGTACCACCGGATCTCGCCCTCTTCCCACTCGATTGCAAAGACGAAGAAGTCGTCCGTGAAGTCCCCAGAGGCGAGCCTGAACTCCTCACCAGAGAACGTGTTGGCGGGGAAGGGGCCACCGTAATGGATCGTGCCGAAGATCTCGTCCGGCTTGTCGCCGACGGCCTCCATGATGTCGATCTCGCCACTCGCGGCCCAGCCACCGTAGGTGTCCTCGCTGAAGAGGAGCCAAATGGCAGGCCACAGGCCCTGGCCTGTCGGAAGCTTGGCCTTGATCTCGAATCGGCCATAGGTCCAGTCGCCGCGCCCGAGCGTGCGGAGACGAGAGGCTGTGTAGCTGGTATCGTTCCCTGCGATCTCGCGCAGTGCCGTGATCTTGAGCGTCCCGTTGCTCACCTCGGTGTTCTCGCGGGTGTAGCTCTGTAGCTCGGCGTTGCCCCAGCCGCAGAGATCCGGGCAACCGTCACCGAGTTGATACTCCCACTTCGTCTCATCCAGTTCGGCACCGTCGAACTCGTCAGACCAGACGAGATTCCAGCCCGGCGGTGTGGCCTCGGCATCTGGGATCTCGATGTCGACGGAGTTGTCGCAGCCCGCAACAAAGGCAGCGGAACTGAGCGCGAGAGCAAAGGCTACCAGCGCAGCGAGACGTGGGAGAGAAACGTGGGAGAGCATCGGAGGGTCTAGAATCAGTGGGGGAGTCCTTTGGAATACCCGCTACTGCGGGAGTTGGCCTACATAGAACGGGAGATTCGCCGTCGCCACGTTGCCATTGCCGTCGTAAGCGTAGATGAACATGCGGTATGGCCCCTCCACGCGTGGCGTGCGGATCGTGAGTGAGCCCCCCTCCTCTCGCACCCGGTCGATCCGTACAGCGTCCGGGCGCTCTTCGGCATCACCGCCTGCCCGGATGTCGGTGCTCTCGGGGAGAAGCTCCCAGACGTAGCGGAGGTTGTCCCCGTCCGGGTCGGTCACGGTGACGTTGAAGGTGATCTCTTCTCGCGGATCGAAGAAGGGACTCGCGAAGCGGTCCTGGCCGTCGACGGTGTAGGCCGTGAGGGCGGGCGCGCGGTTGTCTGGGTATTCGCCCGTCCAGAGGTTCTGGAGTTCATCGAGGACTTCAGTCTCGTAGCCGCCCGGCGTGAAGATGCCATACCACGTCGGAGTGGTCTCCTGCTTCTCCCCCCAAAGGAAAGCGTACGAGCCAATGCAGTGGGACGGGTCCGCTGCGATGCCGCGCTCGTACCGGATGCGATACATCTGAGCCTTCTCGTGGCTGGTCTGTTCGATGGGAACGCCCCAGGCGGTCTTGGGCACCTCCCAGTGACCGTCTGGCCCCCACTCTGCGATCACGTATGGGCCGTCCCAGCCCGCGCGTCGAAGCGTGGTGCCGACGCTCGGGCCCTCGTAGCCATACGAGCGGAGTTCACTCGTGCCACCTACCAGTTCGCCGTAGGTGTTAATGCCGTACACATCGATGGCGGGCGCCCGCTCCATGATGAGTTGGACCTCCGCTACATCGAGACCGGCGGTGACGTGCATGACTGGGTGGTTCGGGTCCTCCTCGTGGATCATCTCGGCAATGTCGTTGAGGGCGTCCCACACGCGGAAGTCGGTGTAGAAGAGGTCGTTCTCGTTGCCGAGGCCCCACATGAGGATTGCAGGGTGGTCCTTGTAGGTGCGGACGACCTCGCGGAAGCGCTCCAGCTGTGCCCGAACCGCCTTAGTGTCGCCGTAATCGAACCCCTGCCGTTCCACTCCCGCCCAGAGGCCGAACACGACGGAGAGGCCCTTTTCATGCGCCTCGTCTAGCACCGGGACCGCCTCACCGGCGCCCCACGTGCGGATGGAGTTGGCACCCGAGGCCACCGCGCGGTCCAGGAAGACCTTGCCACCGACGCCTCGGATGTAGTACGGCTCGCCTCCGCGCAGCATCGTCCACGAGCCGTCTTCGTTCTGCTGGAGTTCGACGGGGATGGCGCCTGAATACCGAGGCCCCTCTGTCACGTTACCGGAGGTGGCAGGACGATCCGTGGCAGAGTCCTCCTGAGCGGAGGCACCCGGCGCGAGCGTGAGGAGAAGGAGGGCGGCGAGGATGAAAAAAGAGGTTCTCATGACAGGCTCACTCGGCGGGGATGAGACGGATGTTGTCGATCAGGACTTCTCCGGCGTCGTCCAGGAAGAAGATGAACTGCTTGATGGCACCGTAGTTGGCACCGTCCTGAAACTCGGGGAGATCGCCGACGGTGGCGGGAGCAGCGGCCAACTCGCGGCCTCCGCCGCGAAGCTCCGTAAACGGGATCGTGACCGTCTGCCACTCGGTCGAGAACTCGCCCGAGGCGGTGTAGCGCGCGTCGAGGATGATCTGCGAGACCCTGCGCCCGTAGTCCTCCATCGCGACGCGAACGGGGACCTGGGTGGCTGTGCCGGACGGGAGGCGCACGTCGAACTGGACCGCCGCAGACTCGCGGATGGAGGTCAGGTCCATGGGGTACCACTGGTCCCAACTAACGCCAACCATGCCCTCGTAGCAGTCGCGGGGAGTGATATCCCACGCCATCCGTAGCACGTCGCCTCGGTCAGAGTCTGACTCCTTCGTGACGGACTGGCACGCGTCCGAGATCAGGCCCCAGCCGTCGTCATTGATGAAGGTGTCGTCGTAGAGCGTGATCGGAAGAGCGGTTGGGTCTGGGCGCTCGGGGAGCACGATCCACGGCTCCAGCAACTCGGGCTCGTACCAGACCAGCTTCACGTCGTCCACGTAGATGCTGCCGGACTGCTGCAACTCGAACATGAGTTGCTTGACGTTGGTCGGGTCTAGGTTTTCGACCTCCATGTCGAAGTTCGCCAGCGGCACGGTCACGCTCTGCCACTCCTCGTCCAAGAAGTAGCGCTCGAAGTAGCCGTTGCCCGTGTAGGCGAAGCCCATGCCACCAGAGTAGTCTTCCAGCGTGAGGACAATAGGGAGTCCGTACATGCGGCCCTGCTGCGTCCTGACCTGCATCTCGACGGCGGCGTAGGGCAGGATGTCGGCGAGGTTCTTGCCCGCCCAGTTGTCCCAACCGACTCCGAACCCGGCCCACTCGCAGCCCTCCGTGAACCGGTTCCAACTCACCGCGACGGCGCGTTGGCCGGAGTGGGTGACGTCCGAGACGACCTCGCCCTGCGTGCAGTTCGTGTCGTCCTGGAACCAGATCGTGTCGTCATTCTGGTCACTGTAGATGACAGGCTCTACGGCGAGTTCGAGCTTCCGTGGGCGCTCCGTCTCGGGAGCAGGCTCGAAGCCCGTGTAAAGCGAGGCCGGTTGAAATTGGACGCACCCGCTCGCGATCAACGCGAGGAGCAACAGCGCGGAGAGAGGTCGCCAGTAGGTCATGGATCGATCAGTGGGCACCGCATCAGGCGGGGCGGGGCAGGAAGACCGAGGCGGACAGACCCCGCCTCGGTTGGAGCGTGGGCCACGTTGGACGCGGCCCCCTCGAATGGCTAGAGCTCCAACGGGCTTCCCGCGGTGAATGTGATGTAGTCAATACCGAAGGCCACTTGAAGAGCGGGCGTCGGCTGGCTGTTCGCATCAGAGATCAGGACCACGCGAACGCCCACGATGTTCTGGGCCTCCTCCTCCGATAGGCCGAGTTCGCTGACGGGCTTGCTGAAGAGACGCCACCCTTCTTCGAAATCCACTTCGATGTCTCCGAACGGGAAGATGGCGTCCTGGTCGAGTTCGTACGCACCTGTTCCGTTGTCATCCACGACGAGCTGCACGACCGCAATGGTGAAGTCGGTCTCGAAGCTCCGGATCATAAAGTTGAAGTACAGGTCCTCCGGGACCGTCGTCGGGACATCGAAGATGCCGCCGTTGTCGGGACGGACATCGATCAGACCCGCGAAGAAGTTGCGGACCACGTCGTCCGTGCCACGCATCAAGTAGAACGTCTCTCCTTCGCCCGCCGGGACTTCGTTCGAGATTCCTGCATTCTCGAACTCGAACTCGAAGTTGCCGATGAAGATGTCTTCGCCACCCTCGAAGTCTGAGAACACATTGCCCGGGTAGGTACGCGGCGCGTCTACTGCAATCGTGACGCGTGTGGTGTCCGAGTTTTCAGAGGGCACGAAGAGCGCAGCCTCCACATCCTCCTGCTTGAAGAACGGGAGATTGGTCGTACGGCCTTGCCAGACGGCGTTGGTCGCGTTCAGTTCGTCGGAAAACCCCTCGATGCGTCGCACGGCACCGCTTTCCAAACCTGTGATTTCGAGAACCCAGTCCACCTGTTTGCTGAAAGTGCCGGAGAAGACAACCTGCTGCCCCGCTGCAAAGTCGACGGTGGCACGGTCGGCGCCGACCGGATCGCCAATGGCGAACGGACCAAAGGTGTCGATGAGGCGCGGTCCGTCGGGATCGGTGACGTGGTCGCAGCCTGTGGCGCCGAAGATGACCACGAGCGCGAGCGCGGCGGTCAGGAGGCGCGGAGTAAACGAAAGAGAAGGCATCGGGCGGGCGGGCTAGAAGTTCATGCTGTAGAGGGCGAACACCTGTCCGAGGCGGTAGTCGTCCTCCGGCGTCGCGTCGTCGCCGTAGCTGTAGCTCTGGTACTGAACGGTGAGGTAGACCTGGTCCGCGAAGCGGTAGCGGATGCCAGCACCGAGGAGGCTCTCCTGGTCGTCGGTGACGAAGGGGGCCGGGAAGCGGCGGATGTCGTTGAAGTCGATGTACTGCGGGACGTAGTCGCGCCCGCTGGACTGGCGGAGGGTCGCGCCGAGGAGCACATCGAGGCGGTCGTAGACCTCGGCGGAGAGGCCTGCCTCGAAGAGGACCGACGTGAGGTCCACGGCTTCCACCGGCACGCCACCGCGGCTCGTGTTCTCGACCTGGAGACCGAGCGTCGCACCGATGCGGCGGTCCAGGCTCGCGATCTGCCCGATGGGTACGTCGGCCTCGGCGCGGACGAGGAGGAAGTCCTTCAGCTCCTCGGTGCCCTGACCACGAATCTCGCGGAGGAATGCTGCCTCCAGTCCTGCTGTGATCGGCCCGCCCTCTGGCGCGTAGGCTGCGTCCACACGAACGCCCCGGCGGTTCGGCGTCGCGCGTCCGTAGGGCAGCGTGTTGCTGTAGCGCGGATCGTAGGGCATCAGCTCATCCGCGACTCGGAAGGTATAGATGGACTCATCGCGCGAGAGGTCGAAGAGGCCGAACCGGCGGGCAGCGCGGTCATTGCCGATGCGGGCGAAGGAGCCCAGTGCGCGGCCATAGTCCACGCGTTTGCTCTGTGCGGCGGCGCTATAGAACTCTGGGCCCACGTTCACGAACATCGCAGACACGTTCAGGCCAGCCCCTTTCAGGTCTGCCGCCAGGCCAGCTTCAATGAACGTGTCGTCGTCCGAGAAGAGGTTCTCCTCGGTCGGTTCGGCGTCTGCGGGCTCCATCCGCTCACGGACGGCCGCGATGGACTCACCCGCCTCGCCCTTGAGATGGAGCGCCAACCCATCCTGATCCAGGAGGCGGATGTCCGCGTCGAAGGTGTAGACGATGTTGCGGATACCGGAGTTGGCGTCGCCAGACTCCAGGTCGTCCCAGGTGTACGCGAGGTTGGCACCGAGCGTCGCCTGGTTTCCAAATGGGCCGATGGGGCGCGAGGTCGCCCCCACCCGGCCACCGCTGAGGAGGCGCGTCGGGGTGGTGCTGAAATCGGTTCCACGGAGGCGTGCGAGGAAGGTGCGCACCTCGACGGCACTGAGGACCTGATCGAAGTTGAGACCGAAGTCCACGCGCCCCCCCTGGAAGCGGCGCTCGTTACGGCCGGTGTAGAACTCCTCGTAGTCGATGATCTCGCGCTGAGGTTGGAAGATCTCCGGCGTGTTGACCGTCCCGTCCTCATCCGGCAGGAAGACGGTGTACGGCGTGAGGGCCAGGTTCATATCGCCGAGGCGGTAGCGCACGGCGTCTGCGATGATGCCTCGCGCCCACAGCTCGCGCAGTTCCACGGTGACGCCGGAACCGAAGAAGCCGCCGAACTCGTTGCGGAGACGGATGACACCCTGTACCTCCGTGACACGGTTGGGCTGGGCGTTGACCGCGAGATCGAGCAAGAACTCGCCATCGGCGCGGGTTTCGGATGTGACCGTGTCCGCCTCGGCGAGGGTACCGCCGAGATCGGTCTGCTGGATGAAGGTGCGGCCGAGGCCGTTGAAGCGGATGCCGGGGCCGGTAGCCTCGGCCTCGGGCTCACCGCCTGGGGTATCAGTGCCCTGGGCGGAGACCCCGAGGGGCAACACGAGCGCCAGGAGGAGAAGGGCGTGTCGGAGAGGGAAGCGCATGCCGGGGCGGTTAGATAAAGACCTTGAGCTCGAGCGTGACCTCGCGCCCGTTGTACGTGTCGACAGGGAAGGCGCGGTCTTCGAAGTCCATCCAGCGATGGCGGAAGTAGAGGCCCGCGTTGCGCGCGACGTTCCAGTCGAAGCCGATGCCGACTCCTGTGGCGCGCTGGTCGCGCGGGAGGCCCGTCTCGTCACTGAGTGTGGTGAAACGACCGCCCTGGGCATTCTCAAGGCCGAGGTAGCCCGCGAGGAGGAAGCCCTTGGTGAGTTCGTAGTACAAATCGAACTCGTGGTACTGGACGAACAGGTAGGTGTCGTCGTCGGTCGGCAAGACGGTGGCGGTGGGGTTGGCCGAGCCGAAGCTGCCGAGGTAGAAGAGGTACGCCGGACGATCCAGGATGGAGGCTCGGAACTTGGCGTTGAGGTCCACCGCGTGGTAGTACTTGCGGTTGGTCGGCAGACCGGTGACAGGCTCCACGTCTGTCAGCGGAACGCGCTCGAACGCACCGCGGAAGAAGGAGAACTTCCGGTTCAGCGGGCCGAAGTTGGTCGCGCAAGGCGCCTCGCCCGGGAACGGATTGTAGATGCGCGACTGCGCCAACCCGTTGATGCGGTGGATATACGAGATCTCGTTGGTCGTCGGGGCTAGCTCGTGCGCCATGCCCCAGCCAACCGCGAGGCGGGCAGGCCCGGCACCAAACGCTGTGTTGAAGTTGATGCCCCGCCGGTTGTGCGCGAGCTGGTTGACTTGCGTGATCAGCCCCCCCACAGAGCCCGCGCCAGAGACCACCTCGCATTGCGGATCGACGTTGATCTGGGGATTGTTGTTAGTCGCGATCTCGCCGTTCTCGTTGAAGAAGTGGCGCCCGACCTGATAGACCTGGACGTCCAGCGGGAGGAAGGTGAGGGCGTCCTCCGTATTCGCGCGGACCATGAGCGCCTCGCCCCACTCCGAGGTGTACGTCGGGCTCTCGAAGAGGCTCGCGCCCAGTTCGCCGCTGATGTTCACACCGGGCAGAGGATTGGTGTCGAACGTGCCGGTGTGGACCTGATACTGACGGCGCTCGGCAGAGAGACTGTCCAGCGTGCGGTAGCTGTAGATCCCGTTGTACGCGAACAGGTTATTCCCAAATGCTCGCTGCAGGCGACCGCCTGTGATGAAGCTAGGAAGCGCTTCCGCATCACCGCCAAAACCAAGGTAGGACGGCGTGTCGCCAGCCTGGCCCTGGTTGGGCACGGTGTCTGCCGGATCGGAGACAGCGCCTGGAAGACCACCATTGGGCTGTGTCTTGCCCCAGAAGGCATCGAACCCGATGCCACCGGGCAGTTGGCGACCGTCGAGGATGAGGCCCTGGAAGGCCTGGAAGTTCCATCGCGCATCCCCCGGATTGGACTGACCCGTGAGGAAGTAATTCTCGTACTTGTCGGTGCCGTTGACGCCCTCCCAGGGTGTGCGCTCGAAGATCGAGAAGCGGTCCAGCACCTGATACACCCCAATGGTGAAGGGGCTCAGGTTGTACCAGTGGATGCCACCCGCACGGACACCGTAATTGCCTGCCTCGGTGCGGAAGTTGCCGTAGAAGTTGATTCCCAGGTTGAGCGAGAGGTCGTTCGCAGCTTCCTCGGCACCGTCGTATGGCGCGAAGGCGAAAACCTCCGTCCCAAAGCTGGAGCGGCCATTCGGACGGCCGAGGACGGTGACAGAGAGCATCGGTTCACGATAACCGTCTCCCACGCCGTATGCCCGCTCGAAGGGCTCGAGGTTCGGGTACGGATCGGTCATCTCCCGTCCGTACAGGAAGAGGCGGTAGTAGCCGAAGACCGTCAGCGGCTGCGGACGCTCGCGGAGGTTCTCGTCCGTCGTGTCCGCCAGGGCCACCGAGTCCGGCAACGTCAGTACGCCCTCGTCCACGCCCTGGAGGAGAGCCGTCCAGAGCGAATCTCGCGCCTCATCTGAAATCTCTACGACCGACCGAAGATCATCTTCCTCTGGGGCATCGTCGAGAGCGGGAGGCACGGGAGCTGCCAGCGCGAAGGATTCGGACTGGGCGCTCGCGGGAAATGCGCTGAACACGAGGCCGAGCACGACAGCGATCAGGGCGGTCCAGCGTCCAGGGCCTCGGGCCAGGTGCGCCGCCGGTTCGCGAAGGAACGGGGTCGTCATGAGGATGGGGAGGAAGGAACTGCGCGGCCAGAGCCGGGGAGATCTCCGGCCGCGCAGGAATCATCACAGGGAACCGCGCGCTAGCGCACGACGGTCAAGCGCGTCGAGGCGACACCCGCCTCGGTCTGTACGCGCACGAGGTAGGTGCCCGTCGAGAGAGAGCCACGGGGGACATCTAGCTGGACAAGACCGGCGGCCTCGGTACCCTCGGCGAGGGTCAGCACGCGGCGACCGAGCACATCCAGCACATCCACCGTCACGGCCGAGGGAGCCACGAGTTCGAAGGCGACCGTCGAGGCACCCGTCGTCGGGTTCGGGAACGCGACTGGTGCACCAGCGAAGACCTCTGGAAGCTCTCCTGCAGCAGTCTCGAAAGAGGGCCCTGCTGAGAACACGATGTCATCGAAGGAGAGGGCGAAGTCCTGTGGCGGGTCCATGTTCGGGTTGGGCTGCAGGCCGCCGAAGGAGAACACCACGTTGCCCACTGCAGAAAAGTCAAACCCGTCGTTGTTGCCTACCGGGCGACCGTC
>JBCDKM010000038.1:0-19164 GCA_038746605.1 Bacteroidota bacterium | reverse complement strand
TCTTCAACCCGCACGCCCCGGCTCGCATCGCGCGAGACTTGCCGGATGCCCGGTTCGTGATTTTCCTCCGCGATCCGGTTGCGCGGGCGTACTCCAACTACCAGATGATGGTGGCGCGAGAGTACGAGACGCTGAGCTTCGCCGAGGCTGTCGAAGCCGAGTCGGAACGACTGGCGGGGGAGTGGGAGAAAGTGCTCGCGGACCCCCACTACATCAGCCACCCGATCCGCCTCTTCGGATACCTCGCGCGGAGCCGCTACGCGGACCAACTGGAGCGGTGGTTCCAGCACCTCCCGCGAGGGCGAACGCTGGTCGTTCGTAGCGAGGACGCGCGCGAGGACCCTGCGGGTGCGTTCCGTCAGCTGACGGACTTCTTCGAGATCGAGCCGTTCGAACCGCCCTCGTTCAAGCCGCCCAACAAGCGGACCTACGATCCGCTAGACCCCGGCCTTCGCGCTGAGCTTGCCGCTGAGTTCGCCGAGCCCAATCGTCGGCTCTACGACCTCCTCGGCCGCGACATGGGCTGGTAGGTCCCTCCGCCTCGGTCCCGAGGCGGGGAGAGTCGCGGGTCCCTTGGCTAGAAAACGGCGCTGTGGCCCCACTTGAGCTTGTCGCGGACCGTCGCGAAGTAGTCCTGGCCCGGGAGCGTTACGAGGCGGACACTGCCCTCGGCTCTGCGCACGCGGATCGTGAGGTCGTCTGCTTGCACGACGCGCGACTTCCCGTCGATGGCGAGGACGTACGGATGGTCTCGCGTGGTGACGCAGATCTCGAGCTCGCACGTTCCAGCAAGCACGATGGGTCGGGCGGTGAGCGTGTGCGGCGCGATGGGCGCGAGGACGACCGCGTTCGCTTGCGGCGTCACGATGGGGCCTCCGACGGAGAGCGCGTAGGCCGTGGAGCCGGTCGGAGTGGCGGCGATTAGGCCGTCCGCCCAGTACGTGTTCAGGAAGTGGCCGTCCGCGCTCGCGTCAACCGCGATCATGCTCGCCGTGCCAGACTTGTCCACGACGAGGTCGTTCAGCGCCCAGGGGTAGAGATCGTCCAGCAGGTCATCATCGCCTTCGACCTCGACGGCCAGCGCGAGGCGTTCTTCCACGCCGGTTTCCCCCGCCTCGACGCGCTCAATCGCCCGGATCATCTCGCCGATCTCTACGCGCGCGAGGAAGCCGAGGCGCCCCACGTTGATGCCGAGGATCGGTGGGCCGTTCAATCCGGCAGCATGAGCGCTGCGAAGAAACGTCCCGTCGCCGCCGAAGGAAAGGAGCACGTCCGACTGGCGTGCCACATCGGCTGAGGTGTGCTCGGTGCAAAAGGTCCGGTCCACGAGGTCGCGGTCCAGCAGCCCCGCCGCGATGTCCTCGGTCAAGCAGAAGTCGGCCCCTTGCTCGTGTAGCCAGTGCGTGAGGTCGGCGACGGGTTGCCAGATGCCGTCTTTGGTCGTGTTGCCAGTGATGCCGTACGCCACGTGCGGGGAGGGGAGGAGAGAGGAGGAGAGCCCGTCCGACACGTTTGGTTCCCGCAGGGCGCGAAGTCTGTCCCGGGCCGAGTCTGCCCACCTCGGCACCGAGGCGGGGAAGGGCGTAGACTCCGAGTCCTTTCCTCGTCTCCGCCATGTCCGAGCGTACGCCTTCTCTCACGCCTGTCCGCGCGATTGTCCTCTTCGTCATCTACAGCGTCGTGTTCGCGATCGGCGGTGGGTTGGCAGCGGGCATCATGGCGTTTGTCTTCGGCACGATCGCCGATGTCTACGACTCCAACGTGTACGCGATCACCTTCGGCGTGACGGGCTTCATCGCGTACCGGCTGGCGAAGCGGGTGGCTGAACAGTAGGCGCTGGCGGAGCATCCGCTCTCCTCGAAACCCGACACTGGTTCTGAAGAAATTGATTTACGAGTCAGGTGTTAGATCAGGGGCTGTCGCGTGTCTAGGGTGCGTCTCTCCGCCCCGCCATGCTCTCTCGCGTTTGGAGCCGCTCCGTCCTCGGTGTGGATGCGCTCCCCATCGAGATCGAAACCCACATCGAGCCCAACATTCCGCGTTGGACAGTCGTGGGATTGCCGGATGGTGCTGTCCGTGAAAGCCGCGACCGTATCATTGCCGCGCTCCAGAACAGCGGTCTGCCTCGCCCGCGAGGGGCGATCACCATCAACCTCGCGCCCGCCGACGTTCGCAAGGAGGGCTCCGCCTTCGATCTCCCGATGGCTCTGGGCCTGCTCGCCGCGAGCGGTCGGAACGGTCCGCTGATCTCGCGCGAGGTGCTCGATGAGGTCGTGATCGTCGGTGAGCTGTCACTGGATGGCTCCGTGCGGCCCATCCGAGGCGTTCTCCCGATGGCAGCCAACGCGAGGCGGAGTGGCGCGCGCGCGATGCTCGTCCCCCGCGACAACGCTGCCGAGGCAGCCGTCGTCGATGGTCTCGCGGTGTATGCCGTCGGATCCCTCCGGGAGGCCTTCGACCTTCTAGCCGAGCACGAGGGGAAAGGAGAGCCCTTCGTCCGAACTGCAACGCCATCGGAGCACCCGCATGCCTCTGTGGAAGACTTCTCGGACGTGAAGGGACAGGAAGGCGTGAAGCGCGCCTTGGAGGTCGCAGCCGCGGGCGGACACAACGCGCTCATGGTCGGTCCGCCTGGCTCTGGCAAAACGATGCTCGCGCGGCGGCTCCCTGGTATCCTGCCGCCGCTCACCAACGCGGAGGCGCTGGAGACGACGAAGATCCACAGCGTAGGCGGGATGCTCAACGGGGCGTCGCGCTCGGGTCTCGTGACCGAGCGGCCCTTCCGGTCTCCTCATCACACGATTTCGAACGCGGGCCTCTGCGGTGGCGGCTCCACCCCCATGCCTGGAGAGATCTCCCTCGCGCATCACGGGGTGTTGTTCTTAGACGAGTTGCCCGAGTTCGAACGGAGCGTCTTGGAGGTGCTACGCCAGCCGCTGGAAGAGGGGGCGGTTACTATCGCGAGGGCGCGCGCGACGGTCCACTTTCCAGCGCGTTTCATGCTCGTCGCGAGTATGAATCCGTGTCCCTGCGGACACGCTGGGGATCCACACAAACCGTGTGTGTGCGCGCCTGGCCAGGTGCAGCGGTACCTCGCGAAGGTGTCGGGGCCGTTGCTCGACCGGATCGACTTGCACGTGGAGGTCACGCCGGTGCCGTTCGATGACCTCAATCGCGACCGTCCAGCGGAAGCGAGTGCGAGGGTCCGGGAACGGGTCGTGGTGGCGAGAGAGCGGCAGGCCGAGCGGTTTCAGAAGACCGACACGCATTGCAACGCGCAGATGCGGGCTCGCGACGTGCGTCGCTACTGCAAACCAGATGCGGCGGGGCAAACTCTCCTCAAGGCTGCCATCGAACGTCTCGGTCTCTCTGCTCGGGCCCACGACCGAGTCCTCAAAGTGGCACGGACGATTGCCGATCTAGCTGGAGATGAGTCCGTCGGCGCTTCCCACGTTGCGGAGGCTGTGCAATACCGCTCGTTAGATCGGAGTGGGTGGGGGATGGGATAGCCCGCCTCGGGCGGCCGATGAGGCAGTCTGTGAACGGAGCGAGGCGGGCCTATTCGCCAGATCCCGGCTCCGTCGCGACGGAGACGCGCATGTCCAGTTCTGCCGCCGCGCCCGCCACAGATGCCAGCGATCCGATGAGCGCCTCGCGGTCCGCATAGACCGCGACAGCATCCCGCTCCCCTTTCAACTCGGCGATGGTGATCGTGAGGCTGTCTTCCGTCGTCTCTGTCTCGTCCACGAAAAGACGGCCATCCGGCAGGATAGAGATCGCGACGTACTGCGCCTCCAGAGGCGTCGCGCTCGACGTGTCCGGCAGGTTGACCTCGATCCCGCGTTGTGTCACGAAGGACGACGTCAGCAGGAAGAAGATGAGCAGCAGCAAGACGATGTCGGTCAGCGAGGCCAAGCTGAAAGCCGTCAGTGCTTTCCGTCCGGTGGAGAAGTTGAGCGGCATCGCTAGGCCGGGAGGGAGGTGCGAGGCGGAGCAGGTCGCGATGCGCTCGCAGGCGCCTGGAGGATATCGAGGAAGTCGGTCGAGGCGGTCTCCAGGTCGTTTACGGTCCGGTTGATCCGGTTGACGAGCAGGTTGTAGGCAAAGAGCGCTGCCACGCCGACGGCCAGCCCGGCGGCGGTCGTCACGAGTGCTTCCCAGATGCCGCCGGCGAGGAGGGCGGGGTTGACGAGCCCCTCGTAGCGTTGGAGTTGCTGAAACGCTCCGATCATGCCGACCACGGTTCCAAGGAAGCCGAGCATCGGCGCGATGGCAGCGGTAGAGGCGAGAAGATCCATCCGCTTCTCCAGCATAAACGTCTCGCGGCGTCCGGCCTCCTGCACGGCTTCTTTGATCTCGCCGATGGGCCGTCCGACCCGCTCCAGCCCGCGCTGAATGATGCGAGATGCGGGGGTGTCCTGCGCGCTACAGTAGCCAATCGCCCCCGAGAGATCCCCGGCCTCGACGTAGCTGCGAACGGTCTGCGTCAGCTTGGCGGGATCTCCCTTCGCGCGGTTCAACGCACGAAACCGTTCCACGACCAGAAAGAGCCCGATGATGGACAGGAGCGCGATGGGGATCATCGTCCACCCGCCCTGGACCATCAGGTCGAAGAACGAGAGAGCGTCTTCGGTAGGCTCAGGCGGGATAGCCGCGAGAGTATCGGGAGGGAGGACGGAGGCAGTGTCCGAGGCGGCGGTCGCCTGGAGCGCGGCAAAGAGGGGCATCGACTAGACGTCGGCGAGGTTGAGGGTCCAGATATCGTCTCGCCCACGAATGTCAGCAGGGAGTCTGTCTCGAACGGCGAAGGCATCCTGGCGCGTATCAAACTGGCCGATCGCGATCCGATACATCGTGCTTCCACCGGGCGATCCGTCGATGACGCGGGCCCGGAAACCAGCGCGGCGGTAGCGGGCGACGGCTGCGACAGCCTCTTCGCGGCTGGATACAGATGAGACGACCCAGGTGAACCCGGTGGCATCGAGGCGAATGGGAGCGTTCCCTGCCAGGGCGCGTGCGAGCCGATCCGAGAGCCCCGCTATATCAGGGGCAAGGGGATTCGCAGCGGGCGGAGCGGAGCCCGAGGTGTTCCCTCCTGCTCGTGGAGTAGAAGACATGCGACCACTGGACTCCGTTCGAGGCGTTCGCGTCGGAATGCCCGAAGGAGCTTCCGAAAGAGTAGATGGCGCGGTCGAGATGCCGATTTCGCGGCTTTCCCTCTGTGTCGGCCCAGGCTCGTCTGCACCGTCTGTCTCGGGGAGTGCAGCTTCTTCAGTGCGTTCGAGGTCGGTGACAGGCTGAGCACGCCGTGCCTGCTCGTCTAGCGCCCCCACCGGATCTTCGGTGAGGGGGGCTACCGCCTCCGCCGGTGCATCCACAGCTTCGAGGGTCTCGACGCTCTGGGACGCCATGCGGGGCCAGAAGAACACGAGCGCGAGGACAAGAGCAAGAACAGCGAGGGTACCCAGTACCCAAGGCATCGCGCCGCGGGGCCGCTCGAACTCCTCGTACTCATCGTCGAAGTCACCAGACGGGGTCCACCCGGAGGGCATGACGGGCAGATCCCCCCTATCAGTCCGAGGTTTGGCGACGAAGGCGGGGGCCTCTTCAGGCGAGGTCCTCTGGTCGGTCTGGGGCAATGGGGTTGCTGGACGTGCCTCCTCCATCAAGCGGGTGGTCGGGCTCTCGGTGGAAAGAGAATCCGAGACGGGCGAAACGCCGAGGTCGCCAGCTGCTGGAGTTCCAGTACTCCAAATACCCGCGAGGAGCGCGTCAACTGGGTCGGGCTCCTTCGTCTCCGGATCCAGCGTGTCGTTGGATGAAGCTGCCTCCTTCAAGGAGGCAGCGGGGGGAATCTCCGCTTCGAGGGAAGTGTTGCCGGTAGGCCGGTGGGGTTCGATGGTGGGCTGCTCCGCCTCGGGGGATGGAGAGGGAGCCCCATCGCTGGTAGAAAGCGGTACGCTAAGCAACGTGCTGAGCGCCTGATCCGGGGCCTCTTCCTGGGAGGCGTCCTCTTCGGGATGCGTGGGCTCGTTGTCTGGACGAACCGAGAACGCAGTCCCACTCTCAACGGCCGAGACTCCGTCAGCAGGCGAGGCCGTCGCGGAATCCGAAAGTGAAAGACCGGCTGTAACGGTTTCCGTGGAAGGCGGCTGGAGGGCGTCGTTCGGTTCCGGGACCGATTCTTCCGCCACGTGGTCCTCCCGAACGGCTTCGCGTATGGACTGCGCTAGGGCAGAAGGCTCGGGGGAGTCCGAAGCGCCGATGGTGAACGCGTGCAAGCCTGCATCTCCCAAGACACCGTCGCCGACGGAGGGCGGTTCTACAGGCGACGGTGCGGTTTCAGTCTCGGATGGGAAAGGGCCTTCCGGGGATGAGCTGTCAGCGTCTGAATCCGTCCCCGCTCGACGTGCGCTGGGGATTGCTTGAGGCACCGCCGCGTGAGTCTCTGCCTCGGTACTGGCTCCGACTTCAGAGAGCCCTTGGTACGCTGCGTTGATCATCGCAAGCAAACCTGGGTCTGCGCCGAAGAGAAGCCCCCGATCGGTTCGGCGCAGAATACCGACGCCTTCTAGGTGAACCTCCCCCTTGACGGCAAGCAGCGCCTCGACCTGTTCCACCTGTGAAACGAGTTCGGCGGCGCCTCCCGAGACGGGAAGGCCCATCTGCTTCGCCAGGGCAACGGCGAGAACACTAGGGTCTGGCTCGGCGCCGAGCACGAGGCGGAGGGTCTCGCTGGGCGGACGAAGAGTTCTGGATCCGTCTGGCTGGGCCTTGACCCGGGCCGGAACGTGAACGCGCCTCAACGTGCCAAAGCCTGGAAGGGGAGCAGGCTCATCGGCGAGGAGGCGGTCTCGGATAGCAGCAGAAAGAGCGGTGAGGGCAGCCACAGGATCTCGCGGGCAGGGTCCTAGAAGGTAGGGGCGTTCCACGTGTTGCGGAAGCCGAACCCGGGTGGAATCTGCCTAAAGCGTTACGCGAAGTCCGCCTCGTACCGCTGTGCCGGGCAACGGATATCCGGGCCACTGTTCGACCGATCCCACCAGTCGGTCGGCCTGGACGAGAAGAGCGATTTGGGAGGTGAGGTCCAGGCGGGCGTCGGCGGAGACCAGGGTGAATCCGTCAATGTCCTGCGCCGCGCCGACAGGGCGTTCCCCCTCGCGGTAGACAGTTGCAGAGAGGCGACCTCGCGAGAAGGGAATCTGGATGCCACCCCGAAAGACGAGTGGGGCGACGAAGGGGATCTCTCCGCCTCCTTCCACGAGTTCGGTCTCACGGAACGTCGCGCCCGCGTCCACGGAGATCCCGCCCGGAAGGACCCAGGCAGCCTCGCCAGTCACGCCCTGAAGGCGGACGCTCTCGTAGACCTCCACGAAGCGCCCGTCTGGTGCGCGTTGGAAGAAGAGATACGTAGGAGCATCGGTGTAATGGGCGAATCCACGAAGGGTGATTCCACCAGAGACGATCTCGGCGCCTACACGGGCATCCACGAGAAGGAGATCCGGTGCGACGACAGGGCGGTCCACGATGAAGGGATTGGCCTCGGCCATGTCTCCGAGGCCTCGCACGACGAGACGCGGATCGTTCGAGCCAAACAACCGGAGAGAAGTGCCGACCGGGATCGAGAGGTCCACGATGGGCGAGACCGCACGGGCATCGCCGTTTCCATTCAGCGATCCGACCTCGTAGAGCAAGCCTCGCGCTCCGATGAGAAGCTCGGTTCCGTTGCGAGCGGTGAACAGAACCGAGCCACCGCCCGCAGCGAACCGGGCGTCCTGGCCCACGCCTTCATCGAGGCCGATGGCTCCGATTCCTCCGTCCAACCGGATCCGGTTCCGCAGGGTGAGCCGCGCGGTGGCGTCGAGCAGGGAGCCGCTCTGGCTTTCCCCGATGAGAGGCCCTGCTCCGTCAGTCGCGGGCGCGAGTCGGTCGGAGACGAACCGGACGCGGCCTTCGAACGGGCTCGCATCGGGAAGTCCCACCTCGGCACGCGCGCCGAGGCGGGTGAGGCGGCGCAGTGGGTTGGGAATGTTGGTCGGGAGGTTTTCGACACCCGGCATCGCATACCGGTCCACGAGTACGCTCGCGCCGATCCCGAGCGGAACCGCGCCACCAGTGCGGATGATGGCGTCTGCGGTCAGCCGGTCATCGGAGACCTCGTCCAGCGTGCTGGTGGAGCCTACGCCCTCATAGTCCACGTCGGCGGTGAACTGCCCAGATGCCACGGGAGCGGAAAGGTCCAGTCGGCCCGTACGCGCGGCCTCGTTGCCGTAGGTGCCCTCCGCGCGAACGTACCGCGCGGTCGGCAGATCGGAGGGGGGCTCGACGGGCGCGGCCAGTGTCAGTGGAGGGAGGGCATCCAGGCTCGGATCGTACGCCCCAGTGATCGCGACACGGTCAGCGGGGACGACGTACGTCCTTGGGGGCGGACCGAAGCCGGAGAGCGGTTGTCGCTCGATCTGTGGTAGGTCGACGCGCACGTCACCGCGAATCTCGAACTCGCGCGGCGTCAGGCTGGGAAGGCGAGGGTCTGGGTCCTGGGCGCTGGCCTCGGGGATGAGCGCGAAGCTAGAGAGGGCGGCGACGAGGACCAGACGGGAGGAGATGGGCATGAGGGGGGAGTCTGGATTACTCATCGGCGCCAGACTGACGCGCGGGCATCGAGCGGGGGAACCGGGTTCGGGCCTCCGTAGCGGCTTCCGACTCTGGGTACAGAGCTGCGAGGGCGTTCAGACGGTCCTGGGCCTCGTCTCGTCGTTCCAGCGTGAAGAGAGCTCGCGCCTCGATGAGGATCGCAGCAGCTACGCGCTCGGCGTCGTCCGGGAATCGGGTCTGGAATCGCTGGGCCTCCAGGAGTGCCTGATTGGGAGCGTTCGAGTCGAGGCGAATCTCCGCGAGCCGAAGGGCGGCATCGGGAGCGAGAGGATCCGAGCCGTATGCGTCCACGAGGCGACGGAGCGAAGCGGCGGCGGCGTTGAACTCTCCCATCCCGGCGTACGCTTCGGCCAACAGAAGCAGCGCACGGGGCTCGATCTCCGCTGGCGGGTTGATGGCGAGTAGAGCCTCGACGCGCTCCGCTGCGAGGGCATTGTCCCCCGCTTCCAACGCGACCTCTGCGCGACGAATCTGGACCCGTGCCCGGGCCAGTGGATTGGTCGTCGTGCGCTCGAAACGAAGAACAGCGGTTTCGAACTCCTCGGGACGACCGAGAGCGTCTAGTGCGTATCCGAGCCCTTCGAGGGCATCGGCGGCGAAATCGCTCTCCGGCGACCGCTCGATCACCTGCCGGTAGGCGCGCTCCGCGCCTTCGTAATCCCCGGCGTTGTACAGCGCATCGCCCTGTCCGACACGGGCTCGAGCTGCGAGCGGGCTTCCCGGTCGCGCCTCGGCCGCCTCGGCAAAGCGCTGGGCTGCCTCCTCATCTCGCGCAGCCTGAAGCAGGAGAGCGCCTTGCGAGTAGAGAGCCTCGTCCACGAGATCGGAGCTGCCGAAGTCGCTCGCGAGGCGGGCATACGTGGCGATGGCTTGTTCCGTGTTGCCGCTGGCCGCGTGTGCCTGCGCGATCTGGTAGAGCGCGTAGTCCCGGCCTTGGCCCCCGGGCGCTGACTCGAACGCGCGAGTGTAGACCGCGCGAGCGTCCGCAAAGCGCCCGAGAGCGAAATAGCTGTCCGCGAGGCGGAAGAGCGCATCTGGACGGTACGGGACTGCCGTCTGGTTGCCACTGTACGCCGATAGAAACGTCTCGAAGGCAGCGGCGGCGGCTCCGTAATCGCGGCGCTTAAAGTGGGTGTAGGCGAGGGCATAGCGAGCAGCATCTGCGCGAGGGTGCTCTGGGTAGCGAGCGAGGAAGTCGCGGAGGATCTGCTCTGCTCTGGCGTATTGCTCGACCTGAAACGCGGATTCTCCGGCCCAGAAGAGGGCTTCACCGGCGCGGGGGCCTCCCGGGTTCGTCTCCGCAACGGTCAGGAGCGCGGGGAGGGCGGCGTCGAAGTTGCCTGCACGGAACCGACCGTACGCATCCTGAAACGCGATTTCTGCGCGAGTCTCGGCGGTCGCGGCTCCGAGCTGCTCCGCGAGTTCGTACGCCTCGCGAGCCTCCACCGTGCGGCCGAGTGCTGCAAAGCTTTCGCCTTGCATCCGAGCCGCCTCGCCAGCGAAGGGCTCCGTCCCATGCTCCGTGACGATGCGCGCGAAGACATCGGCCGACTCCTCATAGCGCCGGCGCTCGTAGAGGAGGAGCCCGAGTTCGAGAAGGGCCTCGCCGACGTATGCGCCGCCCTCTTGCGTCGCGGCGTCCCGCAGGCGCCGCTCTGCTTCGCCGAGCTGACCGAGGCGTTTGAGTGACAGGCCCGTGTAGTAGGTCGCCTCATGTGCGAGGGGATCCAGCACCTCCGCGCTCCGCAGCACGGCGTCGAAGAGAGACGCTGCGAGGCCATAGTTGGCGCGGTCGTAGGCGATGCGGGCGCGGCCGAAGGTCGCGCGGCGGTCGTATCGCGAGGAGTCCGGGACGCGCTCGAAGGCGGACTGAGCCTCCGGGAGCTGGCCAAGACGGACCAGCGCTTCGCCTTGGAGTAGATCCGCTCGCGCGATGTCCTCACCGGAGAGGAGGCGCCGACGGCTAGCGGCCTCGTCGGCTACGGCCTGCCAATCGCCGAGGCGGGCAAAGGCCTCCGTCCGGGAGAGCCCGACCTCCAGGTTCTCGGGTGAGTCGGGAAACCGTTGATTCAGTCGCCCCAGGATGTCGGCGGCGCTGTTCCAGTTCTCCCGAGTGAGTTGGGTCAGAGCCGCAGCGTAGAGGGCCTGAGGGGCCGTCGGCGTGTCCTCGGTGGCAGCCTGCTCAAACGCCTCGACGGCGGGACCGGGGCGATCTTGAGCGCGATACACGAGACCAAGGAGGTAGCCCGCCTCGGCACGGTCGTCGGGAGGGAGAGGGCGCGTGATGGCCTCGCTCAGTGTAGCCTCGGCCTCCGGTAGTTGACCTGTGGCCCAGTAGTAGCGCCCGACAGCGAGACGGGCGCGCGGCGCGAACGGGTGCCCGGGGTATCGGGCGCCGAATCGGTCGAAGAGCGCGGCAGCCGCTACGTCGTTGCCGATAGCGAGCGTGGCCTCGGCCTGGAAGTAGAGCGCCTCGGGTCCGTGGATGTCGCGCGGATATTGAGCGCGGTAGTCTCCGAAGGCGCGAGCGGCTGGACCGTAGAGCCCAGCATCGAAAAGGGCGCGGGCTGCGTCGTACGCCGCTTCGGCGCGACCGGGGTCCGTGGGGGCACCCATGGCACCGGGGACCGGCTGGGCGGCGGCGGATCCGGCGAGAAGGAGGACGGCGAGCGCGAGCCGGAAACGAAAGGGCATTCGGCGGGAGAGGAGGGAGGCCAAACCGGGCGTCTCAAGCTACCGAGACGCCGAGCCCAACGGGACACCCTCCCTCTTCGTTGCGCATGGCGTGTCTGGCATGATATCCAGGTGTGTCTCGATGTCTCGGAGAACAGAGCCTCCGCGAATCTTGGTGTGACTACTCGGCGGTGTCTGCCCCCAGTCGTCCGGCGAGTTCCTCCGCCTCGGCGACGAGGTCGCCGATGGCATCGAGGCCTCGGTCCCAGAAGCCGGGGTCGCGAAGGTCGATGCCGAGGCGGCCGACGAGGACGTGCGGGTAGTCGCTGCCGCCCGCGCGAAGCAGGTCCACGTACTGTTCCGAGAAGGCGGGTCCGGCCTCGCGGTACTTCGCGTAGAGCGCCAGCACGAGCAGCTCGCCGAACGCGTAGGCGTAGACGTAACCCGGCGTGTGGACGAAGTGCGGGATGTAGCTCCACCAGCGCCGATAGCCCTCGGTAAGCGTCACCGAGTCCCCGTACATGGCGGTTTGCGTCGCCATCCAGTGCGTCGCGAAGTCATCGGGCGTGAGCTCCCCGGTCTCGCGGCGGTGCCCGTGGATGCGCGCCTCGAAGCGGTTCATCGTGACTTGCCGGAAGACCGTCGCCATCGTGTCGTCGATCTTCTCTACCAGGAGCGCGAGGCGGTCGGTGTCAGACTTCAGCCCGCGCACGACGCGCTGGAACGTCAGCATCTCGCCGAAGACACTCGCGGTCTCGGCGGTGGTCAGCGGCGTGTCGGCATGGAAGACGCCCTGCTCGCGGCTGAGGTACTGGTGGACGCCGTGGCCGAGTTCGTGGGCGAGCGTCTGCACGTCGCGCAGTTTGCCGTCGTAGTTGAGGAGGATGTACGGGTGGGCGCTCGGGACGGCCCCGTGGGAGAAGGCCCCTCCACGCTTGCCCGGTACCGGCGGCGCGTCGATCCAGCCATCGAAGAAGAGTCCAGCGATGCGGCCCATCTCGGGGTGGAAGTCGCCGTAGGCGCCGAGGACCATCTCGCGAGCATCGTCCCAGGGCACGAATCGGTCCGCTTCACCGAGCGGCGCGTAGCGGTCATAGTCGAACATCTCGTCGAGCCCGAGGAGGCGCCTCTTCAGCGCGTAGAACCGCTGCGCGAGGTCGTACCGCCCGGTGACGGCCGTGATGAGCGCATCGACGCTCTCGGCGTCGGTCTCATTGCTCTCGTGGCGGGCAGCGTCCCAAGAGGTGTAGCCGCGCAGCCGGTCCGAGGAGGCTTTGTCGGCCAGGATCGTATTGAAGACGTATGTGAGGGGTCGCGCGAGGTCAGCCAGTCCGTCGGTGACGGCCTCGGCGGCGCGCTGGCGGACGCTGCGGTCGCTGTCGTGGAGAAGCGTAAGCGCCTGCTGGAGGGGCAACTCGTCGCCATCCACGGTGAAGCGAGAGGCGCCTAGGGTTTCGTCGAAGAACCGGTTCCAGGCGCTCCAGCCGGTGACGGCTTTCTCGGAGAGGATTTTTTCTTCGAGCTCCGAGAGGACGTGGTCGCGCGCCTCGGTCTTGAGCTCCAGGCTGTGGCGGTACGGCGCGAGAGCGGGATCGTTTAAGACGGCCCGTGCCGCCTCGGTCTCGATCTGGGCCCACTCGACATCGAAGAAGAGCAGCGACTGCCCGATGCGGGTGTAGGCCTCGCGGACCTTTTGCAGCAGACCTCCCCGTGCGGGATCCTCCGTTGCCGTGCTCCACGCGAGGTAGGCATAGGTGTAGGCACGCCCGGCGCGGTCGTGGATCTCCCCGAGGGTGGCGAGGGCGTCCCCGAGGTCGGCAGGGTTGAGGTCCGCGATACGGCCTCGGTACTCGTCGCCATAGGCCGTCGCGTCGGCTTCGATGGCGGTCAGGGCCTCGTCCAGCGCCTCGGTGGTGGGGTAGAGATCGGTCAGGTCCCAGCGGACGGTTTCGGCGCCTGTGGGGCGGGCAGTGGCAGCCTCAGCGGCAGACATGAACAAACGGGTGGGGGGCTGAAAAAGGGCGGCGAACGCGAGGGAACATCACTACCATGTCAGGGTGGGCATGGCACTTGTGGAAGCTACGCCCGACCGCCACCGGTCACCCTCAGACCCCCCTGTATCTCATGGCCAAGGTCACTGAACTCAAGACCCGTGAAGACGCCGACGCGATGATCGCCGCCTCCCACGAGGCGCCCATCGCTCTTCTCAAGCATTCCGTCGCCTGCCCGATCTCCGCCCGAGGTCAGGAGCAGTTCGTCGGTCTCGAAGGGGAGGACGACCCCGAGATGTACGCCGTCGTGGTGCAGTACGCGCGCGACGTGTCCAACTACATCGCGGAGACTCTCGGTGTCAAGCACGAGACGCCGCAGGCCATCATCCTCAAAGATGGCGAGGCTGCTAGCGTTTTCAACCACCATCGCATCCAGACGGGCGACCTCCGTGAGGCGTCTCGTGAGGCTCAAGCCTAGCCCGTCGCTTCGCCCCTTCGTTGATTCGTCCCGTTCCCCTGTTCCTCGTGTTGGTCGGGCTCGCCGCCTGCGGTGAGACGCCGCCTGAGCCTATCGCAGCCGCGACGGGCCTCGCGGCCCCCGCATGGGTGATGACGGGGCCCGGAGGCGAGTTCTCCCTGGAGGACGCATCGGGACGGCCCGTTGTGCTCCAGTTCGGAGCAGCCGATGCCGATGCGTGGGCGGCGCTCGAAGCCGCTCAGCCCGACCTCGAAGCGGCTGGCGCGCTCGTCGTAGGCGCCGTCACAGAGGGAGCGCTGTCGTCGCTCCGCCTGCCGTTCGCGGCCGTGGCGGATTCTGGCGGTGTGATTGCGCAGACGTACGGCTACATCGGCCAGCCGCTGGTCGTCGTCATCGACGCGGAGGGGCGTCTCCGCTCCCGCGCGGAAAACGTGGCCACGACCGACCAGTTCTTCGATCTCGCGGCGAACGCGCTTTTAGAAGCAGACGACGTGGATGCGCCATTGGAATCGGCCTCTGAGCTTCGCGTGCCTATGCCTGTGGCGCCCGCCGAGGTGGACGACCTCGTGCGCGAAGGCGCCGCCCTTCTCGACGTGCGTCCCGAGGGCGATCTCGAACGCGACGGTCCGATTCCATTCGCGCTGGTCTGTCCCGTGGAAGCCTTCGCGCCCGAAGTGTTGCCTATGAATGCGCTCGTGCCCATCATCCTCGCGGGCCCGAACGCTGACGCGCTCGCTCTGGATGCCATCGCCTGGGGCTACCGCGAGGTGTACACCCTGTCGGACGCGTCCGTGCTCGCGGATCCCGATGCGGACGAGCTGACGCTCCCCGACTTGGGCGAGCCTTCGGAGCCGGAGAGCCGGTTCCCGGTTCGCCGTCGCGCCATCGGGTAGGTCAGCGGGCTAACGCGAGTAGCTTCGGGCGCCCTTCTGTGACCCGTCCGATGCCCCTCCGTCCGCTGCTCTTTGGCTCCGTGCCCATCGAGGGACAGGTCGCAGAACGATGGGAGGAGGTCGAGTCGCTCGCGAAGGCTGCCGAGGCGGTCGTCGTCAACATCGAGGCGACCGAGGCAGAGACGCTCCTCACATGGCTTCGCGAGACACCACACCGGCCCGCGACGGTGCTGCTCGTCCCGCCTGGCACCTCGCCAACTGGGTGGCTGGAGTCCGGGGCTGATGAACTCGTGACCGATCCCGCCCGCCTCGGGGACGCACTGGACCGGGCCCTCGCGCGGACCACCGCACGCGCGCGCACTGACCGCTACCGCCTCCTCGTGGAGCACACGCTCGACATCGTGAGCGTGGTGGACGGCTTCGGGCGCTACGTGTATGCCAGCCCCTCCATCCGCGAGCACCTCGGCCTGGAGCCGAACGACCTCATCGGGACGAATGCGTTCGAGGGCGTTCATCCCGACGATGTAGAGAGCACGATGAACGTCTTTCTGGAGGCCATCGGGACGCCGGGGAGCGCGCGCGCGATGGAGTACCGGTACCGCGCCGCTGACGGATCGTACCGCCACTTGGAGGGGTTCGGACGTGCCCTCGTCGGCCCGGACGGGGAGCCGCTGGGCATCATCAACTCGCGCGATGTGACAGAGCGCGCGGAGACCGACCGGGCGCTTCGGGAGAGCGAGGCGCGATATCGGACCCTGTTGGAAGCACTGCCGGATGTGATCTCCCGGATCCGCCGCGATGGCCTCGTGCTGGATTTCCACGTCCCGCCCGTCTTCGCCACCGAGTTTCCCGCCGATGCGCTCCTCGGCAAGAAGCTGCCCGAGGTCATCCCCGACGACATCGCGCAGCTCTTCACGGACTCTGTCGCGAAAGCCGACCCTGCCTCCGGGCCGGTGACGTACCGCTATGCCGTGGACCAGGCCGATGGCCGCTTGTACCGCGAGGCCCGTATCGTGCCGTACGGGCCGGACGAGGTGCTCTCCATCTTGCGCGATGTGACGGCCGAGGTGGAAGCGGAGTTGAGCCTTCGCGTCAAGAAGGCCGAACTGGAGACGTCGCAGGCCGAGCTTCGTGCTCTCACGGCTCATCTCCAAGACGTGCGCGAGGACGAACGCGCCCATCTCTCGCGCGAGGTGCACGACACGCTGGGACAGCAACTCACCGCGATCCGCTACGCCGTCGGCTGGTTCGGGCGTCGCTTGGCGGACGACGAGGATGCACAGAGGCGCCTCGCGGACGCCCGCGCCCTTATCGACGAGACCATTGCGCGCGTGCGGCGGATCGCCGCCGATCTCCGGCCCGGCGTGCTCGATGACTTCGGCCTCGGCACCGCCCTGGAGTGGTTCGGCGAGCACTTCGAGAAACGGACGGGCATCGTCGTGGCGGTCACGGCCAGCGGAGACCTCGCGTCCATCCCCGACGAGATCGCGACGGCGGCGTTTCGCATCGCGCAGGAGGCGCTGACCAACGTCGCCCGCCATGCCGAGGCGGAGACCGTCTGTGTCGCGGTCGAGGCCGAGGCGAACGCGCTCTGTGTCACCATCGACGACGACGGCGTCGGGCTAGACCCCTCGGCCTTGGACGGTCGGCGCTCGCTGGGCGTCCTCGGGATGCGGGAGCGCGCGCGAGGACAGGGCGGCGTCCTCTCCATCGAGGGAGACCCTGGCGACGGCACGACCGTTTCGGTTACGTTCCCCCTTCCTCCACCCGACCCCGCATGATCCGCGTCACCATCGCCGACGACCACGCCGTGGTCCGGCGCGGCCTCGCCGAAATCCTCCGCGAGACCCCCGATATCGACGTTCTCTCTGAGGCGGGTGACGGCGACGAACTCCTCGCCGCCCTCCGCCAGAAGGCCCCGGACGTGGCGGTCCTCGATCTGCGGATGCCCGGCCCCAGCGGGCTCGACCTTGTGAAGCACATTCGCGCGGAGTTTCCGTCGCTGCGCCTGCTCGTGCTCTCGGCGCATCCCGAGGACCAGTACGCGGTCCGCGTGGTGCGCGCCGGGGCTTCTGGCTACCTCACGAAGGAATCGGCAGAAGGCGAGTTGGTGCGGGCCGTGCGTCGCGTGGCGGGGGGCAAGAAATATCTCACGCCCGCGATGGCGGAGGCGCTTCTCGATCAGTTGGACGCCGACCCGGACGAGGCGCCACACGCCCAACTCTCCGACCGCGAGTTCCAGGTGATGCGGCTCATCGCGAGTGGGTTGCCGGTGAGCGCCGTCGCGGAGCGGCTCTCCCTCTCGGTCAAGACCGTCTCGACGTACCGGACGCGGCTGCTGCAGAAGATGGGGATGGCGAACAACGCGGAGATCACGCGCTACGCGCTGGAGCAGGGCCTCGTCGAGTAGGTCCGCCTCGGTGCCGAGGCGGGCGGGGTCAGGCGCCCGCGATGGCGCCGCCGACGAGCAGCACGGCGATCCCGCCGACGAACGCCAGCGCCCCGGCCTTGGCCTCGTCCCAGTGCAGTACGATGAACACGAACGCGACGGGCGCGAAGAGCAGGCAGCCGAGGCCCCACAGGAGGTCCGTCTCGAAGGCGCGATAGAGGACGTAGAAGAAGCCGACGGCGAGCGAGAGGGTGCCGACGATGGCGAGGAGGAGGTCCACAGGTGGTCCAGGGAGTTCTCGTCTCGTATCGGGAGGACGGAGGGGGGCCTTTAGCTGGTGTCCGCCTTGTCTGCCTCGGTGCCTCCGCCTCGGCGCGCCTGCGGACTGACCCGAGTGGCGCGAGCTTCCCCGGCGGCACGCTCGAGGCGGGCAGGGTGGGAGACCGCGAGGCGCGAAGGGTCGGACCGGACGCGCCAACCCAGCGGCGAGTCAGGTGGCCGGGCGTCTGGCGAGGAGAGAGAACGTGTGAGGGAGTCGGGTTGCCTCGACCTCTCCGATCTGCTCGAACTGCGGCCAGAAGTGCTCCGGGTGTTCTTCCAGTCGCTCCACCACGAGTCTGGCACCAGCCACCGCCGTCACGACATCTCCCAAGGTCCACTGCCACTCCCATGCGTTCTCCACCGGCTCTCCCTCTGGCATGAAGTGGGCGACGGCCGCGGCGGGAAAGTCCTCGTTCGCCTTTGGTTCGCTGTCGAAGTAGCTACGGCCGTCTGTTCGGAGCCGGTGTGCTGGCGCGTCTGGGCGCCACACCCAGTTCAGCGGGTGCCCCTCGAAGACGTAGAGCCTCCCGCCCGGCCGGAGCAGCCGCCGGACAACGCCCGCCCATCGGTCGAGGTCGTGGACCCACGGCAGTGCCCCCTTTCCCGTGTAGACGAGGTCGGCCGTTCCGTCGAGCGAGGCGGGGACTTCGAGGACATCGCAGTGAACCCACCTCGCAGAATGCCCCCACGGCTCCGATTTCTTCGCCGCGAGCGCGAGCATGGCCCGGCTGATGTCGAGGCCGACGACCTCGGAGACGCCGAGGTTGAAGAGCGAGAGCGCGTCGAGGCCGTGCGAACACTGGAGGTGGACCGCCCGGCGGCACTCGGAGAGATCCCCGAGGATGCGGCGCTCCGCGTCGAAGAGGGCGACGCCACCCGCCTGGAGAAACGCCATGTCCTGTTCGACCTCGGGCGCATATTTCTGGGCTGTCCGGTCCCAGGCGATCTCGTTCGAGCGGACAAAGTCTCGGGCACTACTCATGCGATGCAGTGTGAGGCCGCTGAACAGAGGATCGCTGAGCCGCTGAGAGGGGACGGCAAGGCAGTCGGACAAAGCTATGACGGGCAGCGCCGTTCGGACGAGCCGATCACGCTGACCCTCTCGGTCGGCGTGCAGCCGCGGGTTACACGGCCGTTGCCCCCTACGGCGCCTCTTCATTCGCGGGAGCACCCCGCACTCTGCGTCGGAACGACTCGATGTAGTCCGCGAGCGAGTTCAACCCGACCGCCGCACGCCGAGCGTCTACGCCGTCTGCGTCCTCGATCTCACGCGGGACCGGCTGGCCGTCCACGACCCTCAACTGCGTGCCGTAGACCTGGGGCTCGCCCGCCGCCAGCCGAACGCGGTCGGTGAGGTAGGCGAAGTCAGACCCCGACGCTTCTCCCTCAGCGACGGCCGTCTCCATGAGGCCGAGGACCTCCCGTTGAAAGGCGCGGTCCCGATCCGCGTGCTGAGCGAGAAGCCAAGCATCGCTAGCCCCTTGCTCCCCGACCTCGCTCGCTTTCGGCCACCCTCGCTCGGCGACGACACCTTTGAGCCAAGCCGTGTTGAGCGAGTCGATGGCCAAGGCGAACGCGCCGTCGGCGGCGTTGGGCTGGCGGCCTTGCCTCAACGCGAGCGTGATCAGCCCGCGCGCCGCTTGGTCTGCCTCAACACGGAGCGAGAGTTGGCGGGCGAGGAGGGAATCGGCTTCGGACGAAGTCTGCGCCAGCGCGAGGGCAGGGCTGAGCGCGAAAAGAAGAGCGAGGGTTCGCATCGGGCAG
>JBCDKM010000037.1:0-19229 GCA_038746605.1 Bacteroidota bacterium | reverse complement strand
GGGGGTTTCCGGGGGGGGGGTGGGGAAGGGGGGGATTTACTACGCGTGCGGCACCGGGCGGGAGTGGGGTGGGTCCCTACGCGGCCCGTCTCTCTTGGCGTGGGCCGGCCTCGGCCCCGCGGCGGACCACATGACACGGGGCCCCCGCCGACAAGCGACGAGGGCCCCGCACCCTTCCCCGCCTTCGCGGGGAGGAGCTCTGGCAGAGGGAGCGCTAGCGCACCAGCGTCACCATCTGCGTGGCCTGCACGGTCTCGCCCTGGAGGCGGAGCACGTAGACGCCAGCGGCGAGCGTGCCTGCGTCCAGCGCGGCGGTCTGCGGCTGCCCGGCCTCGGGCGTACCCGAGTAGAGCGTCGCCACCTGGCGGCCGGTCGCGTCGAAGAGCGAGACGGTCACAGCCTCAGCCTCGCGGACGGCGAAGGAGACCGTGCCGCGGGTGCCTGCGCGGAGCGGGTTCGGCGCGATGGCGCCGAGGCGGACGGGCTCCTCCATGGTCACGAGCGAGGAGGTCTCCGGGACCGGTGCCGTCTGGACGGCCTTGGCCGGTGCCTCGGTGCCCGCCTCGGTGAGCATCATCGGCGGGGTGCCACCGAGCTCGAAGGCGCCCATGTCGTCCGGGCTGGTATCGCGGGCGAAGCCGCGCTGGTCCACGGCCTCCACGGTCTGCCCGGCGTCGATGGCGGGGCTTCCCGTCTCCAGCGCGTGGGTCCGCGTCGGGCCACCGTTGTCGGCCAGCGGCGCCAGCATCGCGAGGGTGTTGGACAGCGTGTTGGCCGTGTCTCCAGTGATGTTGCAACCGGCGCGGCTCTCGATCAGGTTGTGATCCTGTGAGACGAGGGTGCCGGAGCAGGAGCGGCCCTGCGGCGAGGTGTTCTCGCCGATGATCGTGTTCTGCACGTTCATCGTTGCACCCGAGACAATCAGTAGACCACCACCACGGTTGGAGGCGTCGTTTTGCGCGATGGTGGTGCTGCCGAGGGACACGGTGCCCGCCTGCTGACGGACGCCGCCGCCACGGACAGCCATGTTGGACGAGAGCGTGCTATTGATGACCGTCACGTCGCCGCCCTCGGTGTCCAGACCGCCACCGTTGATGGCGGTGTTTCCGGCCACGAGCGACTGCTCCACGAAGGTGGATCCGCCCATGCCGTCCTGGAAGAGGCCACCGCCCCGCGTGGCCGTGTTGGCGATCACGGTCGTCGAGAAGACGGTCAGCGAGCCCGCACCGGAGTTCCAGAGCCCGCCGCCTTCGACGGCGACGTTCTCGGCGAAGGCGCTCGCGGAGACCGCGACCGACCCGGCGCCGGTGATGTGGAGACCGCCGCCGTTTCCGGGAGCCGTGCCCGCATCGTTCTGGAGGAAGAGACTACCGTCGATGGTCACGGCCGGTCCGCCGACCTTGGTCGTTGCGGGAGCGTCCACGCGGTCCTCGATGCCACCGCCTGCGCGGTTGGCGGAGTTGCCGATGAAGGCCGATGTGTTGACGGTCAGCGTGCCGTTGTTGTTGAACAGACCGCCGCCGGATCCGGCAGTACCGGTCGCCTGGTTGTTGGCGACGAGAACGCTCGCGAGCGTCATCGTGCCTCCCTGGTTGAAGAGGCCACCGCCGCCCTTGTTGGCCGGATCGCCGGTCGCGATGTTGTTCGTGACGGCTACGGCGCCCTCGGGGAGGTCGAGGCCCTTGGACACGTCCCCGCTGGAGGTGCGCGCGGTGAGATCTGGGAAGACGATCACGAAGCCGCCATCGCCGACCTCCATCTCGCCGGAGGTCCAGAGCCCACCACCTTCGACGGCGGTGTTGCCGGAGACCTCACCGGAGCTGAAGTTGACGAAGCCGCTGCCGCTGTGCACGCCGCCGCCATTGCCGGGGTTGGTGCCGGCGTCGTTGCCGGAGACGACCGTGTTCGCGATGAAGGTGCCGGTCTCCAGGTCGCCGCGCGACATCGCCGCTCCGGTGTCCTCGATACCACCGCCTGCGCGGTTGGACGTGTTGCCGGAGACCATCGTGTCGAAGATCTCCATCCGGCCACCGAAGTTGAAGAGGCCACCACCAGAGCCGGAGATGCCGCTCGCGGTGTTGTCTTCGACGGTCGCGTTCCTCACGATGAGCGTGCCACCGTTGTTGAAGAGGCCACCGCCACCGTTGTCGGCCGCATCGCCCTGGGCGTCGTTGGTGGAGAACGAGGTGCCGTCCACGGTCATCGTCCAGCCTGCGTTGTTCCAGAAGCCTCCGCCCTCGCTGGCAGCGATGTTGAACGAGGCGCTACCGCCCGTAACGGTCACGTCGCCCGCGGTGACGTGGATCGCGCCGCCGTTGCCCGGGCTCGCGCCCGTGGTGTTGGAGACGAAGTCCACATCGGTGACGGAGATGGTGCCACCGATAGCCGTCTCCAGCCCGCCGCCTGCGCGGACGGCCGTGTTACCGGAGATCTCGGTGCCGTTGATGGAGGTGGTACCGCCGAGGTGGAAGACGCCACCGCCGGAGCCTGCTGTGCCCGTCGCGGTGTTGCCCGCGATGGTGCCGCCCGTGATCTGGAGCGCACCGCCGCTGTTGAAGACGCCGCCACCGCCCTTGGTGGCCGGATCGCCCGTGGCGATGTTGCCCGTGATGGTGGTGTTCTCCACGTCGAGGACGCCGGATCCCCAGAGGCCACCGCCTTCCACGGCGACGTTGTTGGTCACGATGCTGCCGCCCATCGCGACGTTGCCGCCGCCGGAGTGGAGGCCACCGCCGTTGCCGGGCGCCATGCCACCGTCGTTGTCGTCGAGCGTGATGTTGTTGAGGATGGCCGTGCGGGTGATCGGGCCACCGCGCGATGCGAGTGCCGCGCCGGTGTCCTCGATGCCGCCGCCTGCACGGCTGGCGGAGTTGCCGGAGATCACCGTGCCGGTGACTTCCAGGAAGCCTCGGTTGTGGATGCCACCGCCGGAGCCCGCCGCGCCGAGCGCGGTGTTCCCGGTGATGGTGCCGCCGTCGATGTCCACGAGGCCACCATTGTTGAACACGCCGCCGCCACCGTCATCGGCCGCAGGGCCAGGGGCCGCGTTGGTCTCGATGGTCACGTCGTCGAGGTCGAGGAGGCCGGTGCCGTTCCAGAGGCCACCGCCCTCGCGCGCGGCGAAGTTGTTCCGCACCGTCCCGCCGACGATCTGCGCGTCCACGTTGCCCGTGATGTGGAGGCCGCCGCCGTTGCCGGGTGCAGCGCTGCCACTCGGGCCCGCGATATTGTTGTTGAGGTCGGTATTGGTCAGCGTGACGGCGAAGCCTCCGCCACGGCGTGCGGCCATGCCGGGCGCCGCCTCGATGCCACCGCCTGCGCGGTTGGCGCGGTTGCCCGCGATGCGGGAGCCGGTGGCGCTGAAGATGCCGCCGAGGGTGAACACGCCACCGCCAGAGCCGGAGGTGCCGTTCGCGCGGTTGTTGCGGACGCCGGAGCGGTTGACGAGCGTGACGACACCGCCGTTGTTGTAGATGCCGCCGCCGCCGTCAGTCGGTGCGTTGCCGCGCGCGATGTTTTCGATGACGGTCGTGTTGTTGAGCGTCACGTCACCGCCGGAGTTCATGATGCCACCGCCCGAGGTGGAGACATCACCGCCGGTGATCGTGAGGTCGCGGAAGACAACCGTTACGCCCGCGAAGACCTGAAAGACGCGGTCCATGGCGTCTTGGTCGATGAAGGTCGCGTTCGCGCCTGCGCCGACGAAGGTGATGGACCAGCCCGCCTCGGTGAGGTCGAGGTCGCCGGTCGCGTTCATGTCCTCGCTGCTGCCTGCGAGGCTGAGCGAGTACGTCCCGGCTTCGAGGGTGATGGTGTCGTCCTCGCCGTTGGCGTTCGCCATGGCGATGGCAGCGCGGAGACTACCGGGGGCACCGTCAGCTGTAGCGGCGGAGGGAGAGAAGTCGGCTGCGTGCGCGAGGGGCGCAGAGAAGAGCAGCAAGAGCGCGCCGCAGAGGGCCGCTCGGAGTCGCGTGTTCATGGAGGGGAAGGGAAAGAGGAGTCTAGCGGACGACCTGGGAAGACGCGCTATGGCAGGGTGCCGTAGGCGCAAGGCCGCTGGTCGGGAAAGGAGCCTGTGGGGAGTGCTCAGTCGCAAGACAACATCCTGCTCATCTGGTGCTCACTCCAGCCGAGATCCTCTCATTGGCGCGTCGGAGTTTGGCTGACATCCCGTTTCGTTGCCTCTGGTGCGCCTTGCGAGTGGGACCGCCTCGCGAGGGTGCCCACCTCGGTACCGAGGCGGAGGACCTCGCGGGACGAGAGGCACGGATTCTCTGGACCTGCCCCTGGCCTGAGCCGTAGCCTCCAGAGATTCTCTCCCGTGTGTCCCCCATGGCTCGCCTGCTTCTCTTCATCGCCCTCGCGTTGCCCCTCGCAGCGTGCGCCCAGTCTGATCCCACCCCGTTTGAGCGCCCACCCCTCCCGGCACCTGCCGAGGTGGTACCAGAGGGTCCCACTGCGCCGGTCTTCCGGGAGGCTCCCCTCGTGACTCTCCCGACGCCCGACGACCTCCCGCAGGTAGACCGCGAGTTCCGCGCCGCGTGGATCGCGACGGTGGACAACATCGACTGGCCCTCGGAGCGCGGTCTGCCCGTGGCGCAGCAGAAGGAGGAGCTCCGCGTGATGATGGACCGCGCGGCGGAGATCGGCCTCAACGCCATCGTGTTCCAGGTGCGGCCCATGGCGGACGCGTTCTACCCCTCGAATCTGGAGCCCTGGAGCGAGTACCTCACCGGTCGGCAGGGCCAGGCGCCCGCCCCGATGTGGGACCCGCTCCAGACCGCCATCGACCTCGCGCATCGGCGCGGCATGGAACTGCACGCGTGGTTCAACCCCTATCGCGCGAGCCACCCGACGCAGAACGCGCCGCAGCACGCGAGCCACATCTCACAGACGCGGCCCGATCTCGTGCGGAGCTACGGCCGCTACGAGTGGATCGACCCCGGTGAGCCGGAGGCCACAGACCATTCCATGGCGGTCATCCTGGACGTGGTCAACCGCTACGACGTGGACGGCGTCCACCTAGACGACTATTTCTATCCATACCCGGAGCGCGAGGATGGCCGTCGCCTCCAGTTCCCGGATGCGGGGTCTTACGCTCGCGCCGAGGCCGCAGGCGAGACGCTCGGCCGCGACGACTGGCGCCGCCAGAACGTGGACCAGTTCATCGAGCGGCTCTACCGCGAGGTTAAGGCCGCGAAGCCGCACGTCAAGGTGGGCATCAGCCCGTTCGGAATCTGGCGTCCCGGCAAGGCGCCCGGCATCACCGGCTTCGACCAGTACGCCGAGATCTATGCCGACGCCCGGAAGTGGCAGGTGGAGGGCTGGCTGGACTACCTCGCGCCGCAGCTCTACTGGAGCATCGACAAGCGGGGTCAGAGCTTCCCGGTCCTGCTCGACTGGTGGGGCGGGCAGAACACCGCAGGTCGTCACCTCTGGCCGGGCCTTTTCGACAGCCGCATCCTGCCGGAGATCGGTAGCTACACGCCGCGCGAGATCCTCGATCAGGTCGCCCTCGTGGAGGCTGATGAGGAGGCGACCGGCACCATCCACTTCTCCATGAAGGCCCTCATGCCTGTCAACGGCGACCTCGGCGACCAACTCCGCCAGGGGCCGTGGGCGCGTCCTGCCCTCGTGCCCGCCTCGCCGTGGCTGGACGGCACGCCGCCGCCCGCGCCCGCGCTCAGTCTCCGCGAGTCTGGCGCCGCGCAGTGGCTCATGCTCACGCCGCCCAGCGAGCCGGTTCGTGCCTGGGTCATCCGCGAGAAGCGCGGCGATGACTGGAGCGTGACCGTCCTCCCGGGCCGCCGCCTCACGCACTCCCTACGCCCGGATGCGTCCGGCGCGATGCCGGAGGCCGTCGCGGTCTCGGCTGTGGATCGTGTCGGCAATGAGGGCGAGGCGACGACCGTGGCTCTGTAGGCGGTGATCATCGGGCATCTCCCGGCGGGCTACCTCGCGGCGACGGCAGCCGTGGACCGCTTCCCCGTCACAGACCGACGCCGTCTTCTCGGTGCTGCGCTCGCTGCCAGCGTGGCGCCGGATCTGGACCTGCTGTACTTCTACACCCTCGGCGGGGACATCCACCACCACGCCTTCCCGACGCACTGGCCGCTCCTCTGGCTCGCGATGGGAGGCATTGGCCTCGCGGTGGCAGCGGTGATACGGAGCCGAGCCGTGGCACTCAGTGTGGCGTTTGCCACCGGCGCGGCGCTGCTCCACATCGCGCTCGACTCCATCGCGGGCGAGGTCCGCTGGGGCGCCCCGTTCTCCGACGCGAGCACGACGCTCGTCGAGATTCCTGTCCGGTTTGACTGGTGGGTCTGGAACATGCTGCTGCACTGGACCTTCGCCGTCGAGGCCGCGATCACCGTGGCAGCGCTCGTGGTACTCTGGCACCGCCGGGCCCGTCGGACTGCCCAGTGAGCCCGCCTCGGGGCGTCCACGGAGACACCGAGGCGGGAGAAGTCAGTATGCCAGCACGAGGCGTGGGCGGGGCGTGAGGCGCACGCCAGGGGAGGGGAAATGCACCCGCCGCAGGAACGGCAGCACGGTCCCCCAGACCGGACCGGAGAGCCCCAGTCCGCCCGGCTCTAGGTCCAGCGCGAGCGTCACATGGTTTTCCTCGAAGCCGCCTCGGCCGACGCTCCCCTCGCGCACGCCGTAGCCCACCGCGACGCCTAGCCAGGGCGGGAGCCAGTCCGCCTCGGGTGCGAGGAGGCGCGGGGCGACGGTCAGCCATGCGGTCTGCCCGGCATAATCGCAGGTGGCATCGCAGGTGTCGCCGGAGGGCCAGTAGCTGATCTTCATTCGGACGGCTTCTAGCTCGGGGATGCGTACTCGTGCCGCCACCAGCCCGGCGCCCACGGCGTTGGCCGCGAGATCCGATGGGTCGAAGACCTCGCGGCGACCGAAGCCGTCCAGCACCTCGTAGTGCAGCATCCACGCGAATGACGTGGCAGCGCCCCAGAGCGCGGCGTCCTCGCGCGAGTGCCCCGCCAGTTGGTACGCGGCGGCGTAGGCCTCGGCCTGGATCCCCGTGGAGACGATGTGCCCCAGCTTGTCCGCGCCATCGGCATAGGCCCACTCGACCTCCACATCGAACGGGCCGACGAGGCGACGGTCGTCCTGAGTGCGGCGGCGCGTTTCCAGGGCGCCGAGCACGACGGCAGAGCCCGCGATGGCAGCGGTGCCCCACGTACTGGCGCCCCCCATGCGCACGAGAGAATCGGACCGCACGAGAGAGTCTGGCGGAGCCTGGGCAGCGGCACCGGTCGCCAGCGTGGCGAGGGCGAGAGAGAGAAGAAAGCGAATGGGACCGGTGGATCGAGAAGCCGGAGTCTAGCGCGAGCCGGATGCGCGTTCTTTAACTCCTCGAAAAGGGCTATCTTGTTTCATGTCGCGGGACCCGTGCGGGGGGCACGCTGACTCTCTACCTCTTCTCACCCCGGGATTCTCGTATCGTCCCCGCATGTCTGATTCACCCACGCTCATCCTCGTCGTGGACGACCACGAGCTCGTCCGGATGGGCCTCGATAAGCTGTTCGAGAATGAGCCGGACCTCCATGTCGCCGCTCACGTCGAAACCTCGGACGACGCGCTTCAACTCATCGACCGCCGCTCGTTCGACTTCATCATCGTCGACATCGGCCTGAAGGGAGGCTCCGGGCTGGACCTCATCCGCCACATCCGCGCGCGCAACGAGACGGTCCCTATCCTCGTGCTCTCCATGCACCGGGAGGCGTACTACGCAGAGCGGGTGCTCCGTGCGGGTGCTCAGGGGTACCTCTCCAAGCAGGGCGACCCAGAGACCATCATCCCAGCCATCCGCCAGATCCTCGGTGGCGATCTCTACGTCTCGCCCTCCCTCGCGGATGACCTCGTGCGCCGCGCTGTGGACGGTGGCGATGCGCGCAAGTCCGTCGAGGATCTCTCCGACCGGGAGACGGAGGTGGTGCGCTTCATCGGCCAGGGGCTCTCCACGCGCGAGATCGCCGAGCAGCTCAGCCTCTCGGTCAAGACCATCGAGAGCTACCGCGCGAACGTGAAGCGGAAGCTGGGTCTCCAGACGGGCGCGGAGCTCTCGCGCTTCGCGTACGACTGGACGTCCAGCGCACTCGGCCTCGCAGCCGAGGATCCGCAGGAAGACCCGGCGGGCTGAGCCAGTCCGCCTCGGTGAATCTTCCCAGGGGGCTGCCGAGGTAGGCGGGGAGATGCCTGGACGATGGTCCGCGAGCGGACCCGGGCAGCGTTCATGTAAGCGCTTAGCTTGACGCTCTTCCCTCGCTCCAGCCCAGCCCTATGCGGACCCGCCGTACCAAGATCGTCTGCACCCTCGGACCCGCCACTGACGACCGCGAGAGCATCCGCGCGCTCATCGATGCCGGGATGGACGTGGCGAGGATGAACTTCTCCCACGGTACCCATGAGGACCATGCTCGCCGCATTGGGCTCGTGCGTGAGGAGGCCACCAAAGTGGGGCGCGTCATCCCCATTCTGCAGGACCTCCAGGGTCCGAAGATCCGGCTCGGGGAGATGGACGGCGGCGGCGTGATGATCCATCCCGGACAGACCATCACCCTCACGGCCGCGCCCGTGGAGATCGGCACTGCCGAGCGAGCCCACGTCAGCTACGATGCGCTGGCGGAGGAAGTCGTGGAGGGCGGGCGCATCCTCATCGACGATGGCAACATCGAGCTGTGCGTCGAGAGCGTTCACGGCGGCGAGGTGGAGACGCGCGTGGTGATCGGCGGTGTACTCAAGACCAAGAAGGGTGTCAACCTGCCGCAGATCCGGGCCTCGCGCCCGAGCATGACGGCGAAAGACATCGAGGACCTCGCGTTCGGACTGGACCAAGACGTCGAGTTCGTCGCGCTGTCATTCGTGCGCAGCGCGCGTGACGTAGAGAACCTTGCGCAGCGCATCCGCGCGGCAGACAAGAACGTCGGCATCATCGCGAAGGTGGAAAAGCCGGAGGCTGTGGACAACTTCTCGGGCGTCCTCGCCAGTGCGGATGGCATCATGGTCGCGCGAGGCGACCTCGGCGTGGAGATCCCGATCCAGAGCGTGCCCATCGTGCAGAAGAGTCTGATCCGGGAGTGTCTGGAGGTCTCGAAGCCCGTCATCACGGCCACGCAGATGCTGGAGAGCATGATGGAGAACCCCCGCCCGACGCGCGCCGAGGCGACCGACGTCGCCAACGCCGTCTTGGACGGGACCGATGCGGTGATGCTCTCTGGCGAGACCGCGGCAGGCAAGTTCCCTGCGCGGACCGTCGAGGTGATGGACGAGATCGTGCGTTCCGCCGAGGCCAACCGTCGGCGCCTCGGGGGCCGTCAGTCCGTCTATGACACGGGCGACGCCTCGCGCACGACCCGCGCCCTCTCGTCGCTCGCGGTCCGTCTCGCAGACGAGGTGGACGCCGTCGCGATCTGCTGTCTCACGCACTCCGGCTCCACAGCTCGCGAGATCTCCAGCCACCGCCCGGACGTGCCGGTCCTCGCGTTTACGGACAGCAACAAGACGGTGGGGCGCATGGGCCTCACGTGGGGTGCTCAGCCGGTCAAGATCCCGTTTCAGGAGCACACCGACGACGGCATCCGCACCATCCACCGCGAGATGATCGCGCGCGGCATCGGTAACCCGGGGGACCCGGTGGTGGTGACGGCAGGGCTCCCGCTCGTGGCTGTCGGGAAGACCAACATGGTCCACGTGACGACCATCGGCGAGGACTGGATCTAGAAGAGGCTGGAGTCTGGGCTCGGTTTGCAGAGTCTCGCCCCTTCCGCCTCGGTGCCGAGGCGGGCGAGGTCGGGCGGAGAGTGGGTCTCGAAACCCATTAGGGCACGCATCCCGGCGGTCCCCCGTTCATGCCCCCCGGGCGTCGAGACCGCGCCGTACCTTTCGCGCCGCACCCGCCGATTGCCTCTGCGCCTCCGCTACCCCGCGTTCCGTTTCCCCTGATCCCGGCCCCATGCGCCCCGCGCCGCTGGCCCGTCGTGCTCCGCTTGCCGCTCTCGTGTTGGGGGCGGTCGTCGTGTTGGCCGGGTGCCGCACAGGCTCCCCGCTGCACGAGCGCTACAACAACTTCCGCGCGTACTACAACGCGTACTACAACGCCTCGCGCGTGATGGAGGAGGGCGAGCGCCAGCTGGACCGCCCAGACCAAGTGCTGGATCGGACTCGCCTCGTCTCCATTTTCCCTGAAGGCACGGGAGGGCGCGGGGCTCAGTTCGAGGAGGCCATCGAGAAGAGCAGTGAGTTGCTCCGCAACCGCGCGACGTCCAAATGGGCCGATGACGCGCTGTTCATCATCGGCAAGTCCTACTTCTATCAGAGCAACGTGGTGGGCGCGGAGCAGAAGTTCCGCGAGACGATCGAGGTCGCTGAAGCGCGAGACAACGACCGCCTGGCCGACGAGGCTCGTCTCTGGCTCGGCCGTACACTCGGTCTCGCGCAGCGATACGATGAAGGGGCGGCTGTGCTCCAAGAGCGCCTCGCGCAAGCTGAAGGCAACCGGCGCGACGAGGCGCGGCTTCGCCTCGTGCTCGGCGAGTTGTTCGCTCGCGCCGAGCGGTACGACGAGGCCGCCCGGGCCCTCCGCGCTGGGGTCGGAGACGAACGCGATGCCGACACGGCCGCCCGCGCATTCCTTCTGCTCGGACAAGTGGAAGAAGAACGGGGCCAGTTCGACGCTGCCGCCGAAGCCTACCGCGATGCCTCCGCACGCCGTCCTGCCTACGAGCTAGGCTATGCCGCTGATCTCAGCCGTGCCCTCGTGCTCGGCCTCGACGCACCCGGACGTGCCGAGGAAGGACTTGACCTCATTCGCCGAATGCGGCGCGACGACAAGAACTACGACCACCGCGCCGAAGTGGAACTGGCTCGAGGTCGCATCCTCGCCAGAGCCGGTCAGGAGCAGGAAGCGGTTGAAGCCATGCGCGCCGTCCTCTACGACCCACTCCTCCAGGGGGGGTCTCTCCGAGGCGAGGCACACACCCGCCTCGCGGAGTTCTACCGGGATGTCCGAGTAGACTTCGTTCGCGCTTCTGCCCACCTCGACACCGCCGCTACGGCCATTCGCGCTCCCTCCGGTACGGAGCAGAACCTCACGCGTGCTGCGCTGGTGGACGTGCCGCGTACGGCCGCAGCGTTCAACGCCTACACCCTGATCGCTAACCGCCTCGCTGAGGCTGACTCTCTCCTCGAACTCGGCATGCTCGATGCTGACGCCTTTGCTGCTCGGATCGAGGAGATCGAGGCACGGCGGCTGGAGGAGTTTCGCGAGGAGCAGCGGCGCCTTGCTCAGACTCGAACCCAGCAAGAGTTCGCGGGCGGTGCCTCAGAGGGAGGCTTCCGCCAGGGCAGCGCGAACCGAGCCCCCTCCAATCCGGCCGCAGTGTCAGGGGGGGCCGCCCAGCCCAACGCGGGCTTCCTCAACTTTCGCGACCGTGCCAGTGTGCAGGCCAACCTGCTCGCCTTCCAGCGCGTCTGGGGCGACCGCCCCCTCGTGCCCAACTGGCGTCGCCAGTCCGCCATTGAGGCCACCGCGTTCGATGCGGAGACAGGCGACAGGATCGACCCGAGCACGATCACGCAAGGCCTCTCAGGTGCGGGGCCTCCGCCACTCGACCTCTCGCCCATTCCGCGCACCGAGGCGGCGCAAGTCGAGCTTCGTACCGAGCGGGCCTCGCTTCGCTACGAGGCCGCCAACGCGCTCTTTCTCTCGCTCGGTCGGCCGGATTCCGCTGCTACCCTCTACCGCCTCGCGCTCGAAGATGGCGGTCCGCCTGAGGTCTCGCGCCAGATCCGCTTCGCGCTCGCCGAAGTGGAGGCCGGACGCGAGCGCACCGCCGAGGCTGAGGTCCTCTACCGCGAGATCATCGCCGAGGCCCCCGAGAGCCCCCTCGCCGATGCCGCTCGCCTCCGCCTCGGTCTTGCCGTCCGCGAGACCGAAGATGTGGAAGACCCGACTTCCCGTGCTTACGAGCGTGCCCGCGACCGATGGCGCGAGGGTTCCTACGCCACTGCGGTCACGGACTTCCTCGCCCTCGCTGCCGATACCTCGCGCACGGAGGAGGCTCCGCGTGCGCTCCTCGCTGCAGCGTCAGCGTACGTGGAATGGGCCCGTCGCGACAGCCTCGATCTGCTGCAGCCACTTCCAGAGTCTGTCATCCCGGAGGGGCTCTTCCCCGAAGAGCCCGCCGCGCCGGTCTCCGCTCCGACGCCCCAGCGTCAAGAGGAACAGCCGCGCACCACTGAAGAGCGTACGGGCGTGTCGCCACGTGTGGGTGCGATCCCAGAGGAACTGGAGGTGCCGCAGCGCGACGTCTCGGATGACCAACCGTTCGATGCAGAGTCGTTCGATGACGAGATCACGGACGAGGAGATGGCCGCCATCCGCCGCGCGATGCAGGACGATGAGGAGCCCGATGTCTCGCGCCGCCCAGCCTTCATCCCAGACACGCCGCCCGTCCGCGAGGAGACGACCGATCCGTCCGAAGATGAGATCCAAGACCTAGACTCCGAGCCAGCCCCTCAACCCGTCGTCATTCCGGCCCCCACTGAGACACCTGCTGAGATCGAGACGGAAGAGCCTGCCGCGCCTACCGTAGATGACGTGCTCGCGCTCGTGACGCGTCTCGCACCGGGTACCCCATACGCCCGCCGTGCTGCGGCTCTCCGGGGTGCTCTCGCGCCCGAGCCCGACACCCCCGACGAGGGCGCCGAGGCGGAGAGTGGCGCTCCTGATGGCTTCGTGTTTGGCCTCGAAGGAGAGATCGCCATCGACCCCGCCGCGGGTGGGTTTACCTGGCGCGCCCAGCAGATTCCCTCCCCGCTGGCCGTCGCCGTGACACTCAACGCACTCTCGCGACGAGGCATCCGGGCGGGGGTTATCCGCGATGGGGACGGCTTCCGCCTGATCGTCGGTCAGTTCGAATCGCGTCCCGAAGCCTTCGGCGTCCGCGCTGACCTCCCGACCGAGGTGGAGGCTGCCAACGCAAGCATCATCCCGCTCGACGGTCTCGAGGTGCTCAGTGCAGACGACCTGGAGACGCTAGAGGAGTAACTCCGCCTCGTGTCACCTCTCGTGCGTGTGCGCCAGTCGCGTTGTGCGAGAGCAGCGAGAAGACGCAGCACGGGCGCGCGGGCTGTCGGAACTTGCCCGTTTCGCAACCTGTACCGCCACGCCTTGTACGCTGGAGGCCCTAGCGCCTCGGCCCGCGCTCATCAGACGAGCGCCTGGAACGGCTTCCCCACCCCTGAATGGCTACCCCCACGCCCCAGAATCCGCGCGATGGCGACTCGGGCCGCTCCCCGAAGCGCCCGCGCCTTTCGCTCGGCGGGTTCTATCTCTTCGTGCTCCTCGCCCTCGGGCTCCTCGCGCTCCAGACCGTCCTGCTGGGCGGCGGTGGCTCCCAGGAGGTCGAGTACTCCGCTTTCCTCGACCAGATCGAGGTGGGCGACATCGAAGAGTACACCATCATCAACGGTACCGATATCACGGGCCTCTACACCCAGGACGCCGTGGATGCGGAGCGCGTCGAGGTGGCGGAGCCGCGCAACACCTTCGGCGGGTCCCCGGACCCCGAGGCTCTGCGCCGCTTCTCCACCACCAAGCCCGCCGACCACGACCTGACCGAGTTCGTCAACACGGTCAACGAGGGGCGAGTGGAGGCCGGGCAGGAGCCCATCGCGTTCGATGCTGACTTCCGCGAGAACTGGCTCGGCGGCATTCTCTCCTGGGTCCTCCTGTTCGGCATTATCGCGCTGTTCTGGATCTTCATCCTCCGGCGGATGGGCGGTCCCGGCCAGCAGGTGCTCAACATCGGCAAGAACAAGGCGACGCTGATCGATCAGACCGAGGGCGCCAAGATCAACTTCAACGATGTCGCCGGCCTCGACGAGGCCAAGGAGGAGGTTGAGGAGGTAGTGCAGTTTCTCAAGGACCCGAAGCGGTTCACCAAGCTCGGCGGCAAGCTGCCGAAGGGCGTGTTGCTCGTCGGTCCTCCGGGGACCGGCAAGACGCTCCTCGCGAAGGCCGTGGCCGGTGAGGCGGGCGTCCCGTTCTTCAGCCTCTCTGGCTCGGACTTCGTGGAGATGTTCGTCGGGGTGGGCGCGGCCCGCGTGCGCGATCTCTTCAAGCAGGCCAAGGAAAAAGCCCCGTGCATCATCTTCATCGATGAGATCGACGCCGTGGGCCGATCCCGTGGACGTGGCTCCATCATCGGAGGCAACGACGAGCGAGAGAACACGCTGAACCAACTCCTCGTGGAGATGGACGGGTTCAACACGGACAAGGGCGTCATCATCATGGCCGCCACCAACCGGCCGGACATCCTGGACTCCGCGCTCCTCCGCCCCGGTCGCTTCGACCGGCAGGTCCTCATCGACAAGCCGGACCGCCGCGAGCGTGCCGCCATCTTTAAGGTCCACACCGAGAACCTGACCCTCGCGCCGGAGCTGGACATGGACCTCCTCGCGGGCCAGACCCCCGGCTTCGCGGGTGCCGAGATCGCCAACGTTTGCAACGAGGCAGCTCTCCTCGCTGCGCGCGAGGGCAAGGACGCCGTCGAGCTGATCGACTTCGAGCGCGCCATCGACCGCGTGATCGGTGGGCTGGAGAAGAAGAACAAGCTCATCTCGCCGGACGAGAAGCGGATCGTGGCCTACCACGAGGCGGGCCACGCCGTGGCCGGCTGGTTCCGCGAGTACACGGACCCGGTGGTCAAGGTGAGCATCGTGCCGCGAGGCCTGGCGGCGCTCGGCTACGCGCAGAGCCTCCCGCAGGAGCGCTACCTCTACACCAAGGAGGCGCTCATCGACCGAATGGTGATGACGATGGGCGGTCGCGTGGCGGAGGAGATCATCTTCGGCCGCATCTCGACCGGTGCCCAGAACGATCTGGAGCGGATCACGGCGCTCGCCTACGCGATGATCGCGGACTACGGCATGAGCGAGGAGATCGGCTACGTCTCGTTCAACCTCACGAAGCAGAAGGACCAGCCGGTCTTCGACAAGCCGTACTCGGACGACCTCGCGCGCCGCATCGACATCGAGGTCAAGAAGCTCATCGACGACGTGCGGGCGCAGACGCGCACGCTTCTCGAAGAGCGGGCCGACAAGCTCGAAGACCTCGCGCAAGCGCTCTTGGAGAAGGAGGTTCTCAACGAGAACGACCTCAAGGCTGTGCTCGGACCGCGCCCGTATGCCTCGTTCAATCCGCACGAGGTGCCCGGCGTCACCGCTGAGGGCGAGCCGACCAACGTTCCGCCCGCTACGCCACTGGCAGACCCGATGGGCGACGGCGCCGCCACAGACGAGGCGCCCGTCGCGCCCGACGACGAGTCCCAGCCGGAGAGCTAGCCGCCGTCCAGTTTTGATCTTGCCGCCCCGGTGTCCTCGCGAGATGCCGGGGCGGTGCTCGTTCGGTCCGCCTCGGCAGGCCCACGGAGGCACCGAGGCGGGGCTAGCCCGCCGCCGGGGCCGGACAGGGCGAATTCATGAGGGTGACGTGAATAGGATAGGTGTGGTCTAGATCGGTAGACCGTATTCTTGATCGCTTCGTGCGTCACGGCTCAGAATGGGAGGTTCGGGCGCGTGCCGAAGTGGTCCTCTGCCCACTGGTGAGATACCTTGAGTGCCTGTCGTTCCGCGCCGCCCTGGCCTTGCTGTGGCCGTGCGCGCGGCGCCCCAGTCCTCCAACCGGAGGGCTGCGTTCCGACCTCCCAAGCTTTCCGCACCGCTGTGCCTACGATCCAGCAGCTCGTCCGCAAGGGCCGCACGCCCAAGCGCAAGGCGTCCAAGTCCGCCGCGCTCCAGCAGAACCCCCAGCGCCGGGGCGTCTGCACCCGCGTGTACACGACCACCCCGAAGAAGCCGAACTCCGCCCTCCGCAAGGTCGCCAAGGTGCGCCTGACCAACGGCCAGGAGGTCATCGCCTACATCCCGGGAGAGGGTCACAACCTGCAGGAACACTCCATCGTGCTCGTCCGCGGCGGTCGTGTCAAGGACCTCCCCGGTGTGAAGTACCACATCGTGCGCGGCGCGCTCGACACCGCCGGTGTCGCTGACCGCCGCCAGTCACGCTCCAAGTACGGCGCCAAGAAGCCGAAGGCCTAACGATGCCTCGCGAGGTGCGGCCCAGAGCGGCGCGAGCCCTCGCGTGACCCCCTGACTGCCCGCTGGCGGCGCCCGTCGCCAGCCACCCGAATCCAGACCATGCGCAGGAAGCAAGCAGAAAAGCGGATCCCGACGCCCGATCCGATCTACGGCGACGTGACCGTCGCCAAGTTTATCTCCGCCGTCATGCGTGATGGCAAGAAGAGCATCGCCCAGAAAATCGTCTACGGCGCCTTCGATGTCATCGAGGAGCGCACGCAAGAGCCCGGCGTCGAGGTCTTCCGCAAGGCCATCAACAACATCGCGCCCCTCGTGGAGGTGCGGAGCAAGCGCGTCGGTGGCGCCACCTACCAGGTGCCCATCGAGGTCCGGCCGGAGCGCCGGACGAGCCTCGCGTTCCGCTGGCTCCTCACGTATTCCCGCCAGCGCGGCGACAAGTCCATGGTCAACCGTCTCGCAGCCGAGATGCTCGCCGCCAGCCGCGGCGAGGGCGGCGCGGTCAAGAAGAAGGACGACACGCACCGCATGGCCGAGGCGAACAAGGCCTTCTCGCACTTCGCCCGCTTCTAAGTAGCCCCGCCTCGGCACCGAGGCGGACCCACCCACCGGGCCACCGCCCGGACCCCACCATGAGCATCCACGGCAAGCAGTTCCCGCTCGACCGGACCCGCAATATCGGGATCTCGGCGCACATCGACGCGGGCAAGACCACGACGACCGAGCGGATCCTGTACTACACGGGTCGCCTCCATCGCATCGGTGAGGTGCACGAGGGCGGCGCCACGATGGACTGGATGGAGCAGGAGAAGGAGCGTGGCATCACGATCACCTCTGCCGCTACCACCGCTGAGTGGAATAACCACCGCATCAACATCATCGACACCCCCGGGCACGTCGACTTCACCGTCGAGGTGGAGCGCGCGCTCCGCGTGCTGGACGGCGCCGTCGCGCTGTTCTGCTCCGTGGGTGGCGTGGAGCCCCAGTCCGAGACGGTCTGGCGCCAGATGGACAAGTACAGCGTCCCCCGCATCGCGTTCGTCAACAAGATGGACCGCACAGGTGCTGACTTCTTCAACGCCGTCAGCATGATGAAGGACCGCCTCGGCGCCAACGCCGTGCCGGTCCAGATCCCCATCGGCGACGGTGACATGTTCCGCGGCGTCATCGACCTGATCGAGAACAAGGCCATCGTCTGGGACGATGCCACGCAGGGCGCCACCTGGGACGAGATCGAGATCCCCGACGACCTCAAGACCGATGCGCGCAAGTGGCGGATCCACCTCATGGAGGCCATCGCAGAGCACGACGACGATCTGCTCATGATGTACCTCGAGGGCGAGACCATCGATCCCGAGCACATCAAGCGCGTCGTCCGCGAGGCCACCATCGCGCTGGATATCACGCCGGTCTTCTGCGGCTCTGCCTTCAAGAACAAGGGCGTACAGCGGCTGCTTGACGGCGTCATCGACTACCTCCCGAGCCCGCTGGACACCCCTCCGATGGAGGGCCACCCACCGCGTAGCGAGGAAGTCGTCACGCGCCTGCCGGACCCGGAAGCGCCGTTCGCCGCTATCGCGTTCAAGATCGCGACCGACCCCTACGTCGGAAAGCTGACCTTCGCGCGGATCTACTCGGGAACGCTCAACAAGGGCGACTCCATCATCAACGCCAACAGCGAGCGGAAGGAGCGCGCCGGTCGCCTCCTGTTCATGCACGCGAACACGCGCGAGGACGTGGATCAGGTCAAGGCGGGCGACATCTGCGCCATCGTTGGCCTCAAGGACGTCCGCACCGGCGACACCCTCGCCGACTCCAGCGCGCCCGTCGTGCTGGAGAGTATGGACTTCCCAGAGCCGGTGATCCGCATCGCCATTGAGCCCAAGACCAAGGCCGACATTGACAAGCTCGGTGTCGGGCTCCAGAAGCTCGCCGAGGAGGACCCGACCTTCAAGGTGTCCACCGACGACGAGACCGGCCAGACCCTCATCGCAGGCATGGGCGAGCTCCACCTCGAGATCATCGTGGACCGCCTCAAGCGCGAGTTCAAGGTGGAGGCCAACGTCGGTAAGCCGCAGGTCTCCTACCGCGAGGCCATCCGCCAGGCGATCTCCCACACCTACACGCACAAGAAGCAGACGGGTGGTAAGGGCCAGTTCGCGCACGTCGAGATCGAGTTCGAACCGACCGAGGACGGCACCGGCTTCGAGTTCGAGAACGGCATCGTCGGTGGCTCCATCCCGCGCGAGTTCATCCCGAGCGTGGAGAAAGGCATCAAGGAGGCCATGAGCCGTGGTCCGCTCGCCGGATACCCGGTGGAGGGCATCAAGGCCCGCCTCTTCGACGGCAAGTTCCACAACGTGGACTCCGATCAGCTCTCCTTCGAACTCGCAGGCCGCATGGCCTTCCGCGAGGCCTCCCGCATGGCAAAGCCTGTCATCATGGAGCCCATCATGAAGGTGGAGGTCATCACGCCCGAGGAGTACATGGGCGACGTGATCGGCGACCTCAACTCCCGCCGTGGCCAGATCGGCTCGATGGGCCAGCGCAACGACGCGCAGGTGATCGAGGCGATGGTGCCGCTCTCGGAGATGTTCGGCTACTCCACCGATCTTCGCTCCAACACGCAGGGCCGAGCCATCTACTCGATGCAGTTCGACCACTATCAGGAGGTGCCCAAGTCCGTCGCGGAGGAGATCTCCTCCTCCTCGAAGACGGCGGTCGCCGCATAGCTAGAGAGTCCACCTCGGTCCCTCCACGGATCTCCCGAGGCGGGCTCAAACCCGACAAAAGACAAGACAACCCAACCCTGCGGCTTCGGCCGCGACAGACAACTCAGCACAATGGCGAAGGAAACATTCCAGCGGACGAAGCCGCACGTCAACGTCGGCACCATCGGCCACGTCGACCACGGCAAGACCACCTTGACGGCGGCCATCACCAAGGTGCTCGCCGAGAAGATGGGCGGTGAGGCCAAGGCCTTCGAGGACATCGACAACGCCCCCGAGGAGCGCGAGCGCGGCATCACGATCGCCACCGCCCACGTCGAGTACGAGACCGAGGAGCGCCACTACGCCCACGTCGACTGCCCCGGCCACGCCGACTACGTC
>JBCDKM010000036.1:0-19731 GCA_038746605.1 Bacteroidota bacterium | reverse complement strand
CGGAGAATCCAGGTCGATCAGTCCGCGCGACGCCAGTTTCAGTGTCAGGTAGGCGACGACAGGCTTGCTCAGGGAGGCCGCCTCGAACACCGTCTCGTCCGAGACCGGGGCTCCCGTGTCGATGTCGCGCGTGCCGAAGGCACCGGTCCACGTCACGCTCCCGCCCTCGATCAGCGCGGCGGAGAGTCCCGGGATCCCGGCCTGGGTCATCAGGGCCGGGATCCGTTCCTCCAGATCCTCTGCCATCTGGCCGGAAGCAGGGGAGGCGGAGACCAGAAAGCCGAGAAAGAGCGCGATGAGAGTCCACACGGGAACCGGTGCGCGAAAGGCGCCGGTGCAGTGGAGGTGGCTGCGAGGAGGGAGGCTCGGTAGCCCTGAGTGATCGAGAGAGGGCACAAAGACGGGGGGCATCGAAGGGGGTTAGCGCGAGGAGGGGTCGTACGCCCGGGAGATCTCGGCAAGAGAGGGCGTCTCGGGCGCAGTGCTCCCACGGGAGAGAGTCATGCGCTCGCGAGGGGCTGCGCCAAGACCCTGCCACACCTGCAAACGTCTCGAAAACCACGATTCGCAGTGTACGACCGTGCGAGAACGCACATCCGGTGTGCGCTCTCGCGCAGTGCCCCTTCGCGGCGTACAGGGCCATCGGTACGTAGTCCGCATGGCATAGCCAACCCACCATACCCTCCCGCCTCCAGGGCAGAGGCTCCGGCCGACCTGCCCCGCCTCGGGGCCCTCGCGGAGGCTGCCGAGGCGGACCGGCCCATGTGGAGGCAGCAGGTCGGGGCCCGGCTCGTCACGTGCGAGATGCCGGACACTGACCGGTTGCGGTATAGACCGGCGAGCCCGTTTGGCGTGGGGTTCGGAGTGGAAAAGAGGCCGAAAATGAGGACGGCCAGCCCCTCGTGGAGACTGGCCGTCCTGCAGGTACGCCCGAGAGGATTCGAACCTCTGACCTTCGGTACCGGAAACCGACGCTCTATCCAACTGAGCTACGGGCGCAGCGCGAGCGCAAGATAGGGCGGGGGAGGGGCCGCCTCCCATCGCGCGCGGCGGAATGTCTGTGAACCGGGTGGGGAAGGGGCCAGTAAGACGGGACCATGCCGGACGGCTCCCTCCGCCTCGGCACCGAGGCGGGCAGGGTGGAGGCGGGCATCCAGTCTCCACTCTTCGGCCAAACCCCCGAACCCTTCACGCTCCCTCGCGTGCTCCTTCGCGATTCCCGCCCGTTATTGGAACCCAACACGTTAGACGCGACACGCCGAGACGCATGCCCGTCCGCATCACCTCCGTCGAAGACGGCTCCATCGCCGCCCGCCTGGGCCTCGCGCCCGGGGACCAGATCCTCGCCGTCGGCGGCGAGGCCGTGGCGGACGAACTGGACTTCCGCTTCAAGACGGCCGAGGAGACCGTCGCGCTGAAGGTCCGGCAGTCCGGCACCATCGCGGAGCACACGGTCGAGAAGGACATCGACGACCCCCTCGGCGTGGACCTGGAGGAGTTCCGCATCAAGACCTGCGGCGACGACTGCGTGTTCTGCTTCGTGGACCAGAACCCGCTCGGCCTGCGGGACACGCTCTACTTCCGCGACGGCGACTTCCGGATGTCGTTCCTCTATGGCAACTACATCACCGTCACCAACCTCCGCGAGCGCGACCTCGCGCGGATCGTGGAGCAGCGCCTGAGCCCGCTCTACATCTCCGTCCACTGCACGCACACGCCCACGCGCCGCGCGATGATGGGCCACCGCACGCAGGACGACCGCCTGATGGAGAAGCTGCGGTTCCTCGCCAGCCAGGGCATCGAGTTGCACGCGCAGATCGTCCTCGTGCCCGGCTACAACGACGCGGGCCGCCTCGTGCAGACCATCCTGGAACTGGCCGAGCTGCACGAGCAGTTGTTCAGTGTCTCCATCGTGCCGGTGGGGCTGACCCGGCACCGGCGCGAGCTGACCGATCTCCGTACCGTCACGCCCCCCGAGGCCCGTCAGTTGGTCCGCCTCGTGCGTCGCTGGCAGAGCTACTTCCGCGAGACCATCGGGCGTGGCTTCGTCTACGTCTCGGACGAGGTGTTCATCCTCGGGAAGGAGGAGTTTCCCCAGGAGGAGGAGTACGACGGCTACCCGCTGATGGAGAACGGCGTCGGGATGAGCCGCGATTTTCTGGACGAGTTGGAGTTCCAGGCCGAGGACTTCCCCGAGGCGCTCCCGGAGCCCCGCACGCTCACCCTCGCGACGGGCACCCTCACGGCCGACCTGATGCGCGAGCGCGTCGCGCCCATTCTGGAGCGCACGGAGAACCTGACGGTGCAGGTCGTGGAGTGCGAGAACCTGCTCTTCGGCGACGTGGTGACGGTCTCGGGCCTGCTCAATTTCAGGAGTCTGCGCGTTGGGCTCGCCCCGCTCGCGAGAGCAGGGACCGTCGGCGACCTCGTGCTGCTCCCGCCCGACGTGGTCAACTTCGAAGGGCTCTTCCTGGACAACCGCCCTGGCCAGATGGAGCCCGCCGACCTCTCGCGCGCCCTCGGCGACGTGCCCGTGGAGGTCTTCGCGGGAGACTGGAGCGCGGTCTTCGAGGCCCTCGAAGCGGGAGAGTTGGTCGCGTGACCCGGCCCGCCTCGGCACCGAGGCGGAGAGAGTGCTCGGGCTCAGACCTCTCCCCACAACCGCCCCTCCTCGTAACCTCGCGGTTCCGAACCCCGGGCCCGTCCGCCCCATGAATCCCCGACGGCTCGGCATTCGTTCGCCTCGCGAGACTCCTTCGCCTCTGTCTCTGTGACCGACCCCCCCACGACTTCCCCCGAGTCGCCTTCGCGTTCCCCCCTGCACGCGGATGCGGCCAGCGCCCGCCGCGTGCCCCCGGCTCCCACGACCTACGCCCTCGTGGACGCGTGGTCTTGGGCCAGCCCCTTCCGGCTGACCGGCTGGCTGGAACGCAACCAGTTCCATCCGCTCGGCGCCGCGCTGCTCGTCCTGGTCCTCGCGTTCTTCCTGTTCCAGGGCATCGGGCTGGTCATCATGGCCGTCGGGCTGGCGGTCTCGGTGGCGCAGAGCGGGGATCCGCAGGTCGCCGTCTCCGAACTCGATCTCGAAACGCTCATCACCGAGAACGGGATGCTGCTCCTGAGTGGCAACACCGTGGGGCAGTGGATCGGGTTCACGCTCTTCGCGATCCTCGTCGCGCGGATGAGCACGCCGGAATGGAAGGAGTTCGTGCGCGTGCGACGGCCGGACGGCCTCGGGTTCGTGCTGGCCGGGTTCGGCTGGGTTGTGTTCTATCCGCTGGTGCTCTGGCTCGGCCAACTCAACGAGGCGATCCCGCTCCCCGAGGGCATCCAGAAGTGGGAGGCGCAGCAGGGCGACGCGCTCGAAATGCTTCTTCTCGGCGCGGATCTTCCCGCCTGGTTCCTCTTCGTCGCGGTCGCCATCACGCCCGCCATCTGCGAGGAACTGATCTTCCGAGGCTACCTCCAGCGCCAGGTGGAGCGCGGGATGGGGCTTGTGTGGTCCATCGTGCTGGTAGGCATCGTCTTTGGGCTCTACCACTTGCAGCTCAGCAAGGCCATCCCGCTGGCCGCCCTTGGCATCTACCTCGGCTTCGTGGTCTGGGCTACCGGGAGCGTGTGGACCGGTGCTCTCGTGCACCTGCTCAACAACGGGTTCGCCGTGGTCATGGTGACCATCGCGCGCTCACAGCCCGATCTGGATCTAGAGGCCATCGAGACGATGGGGATCCCGGGCTACCTTGCGGCTGCGAGCCTCGTCCTCACGGCGGCCGTTTGTTACGCGATCTACCAGCGTCGGCACCAGATCGTCGGTGATACGCCGGACGCAGCCCCGACCCAAGACGAATCGGCTCTTCCCTCTTCTCTCTCTCCCGTTCATGTCTGACGCCACCCGCTACGAGGGCTGGATCGCCGCCTTCTCCACGTCCACTGACTTCGAGGCCGACCTCGTCCGTGATCGCCTTGATGAGGCGGGCGTCTCTGCCGTCGTTCTCACGAAGCGCGATCACGCCTTCAACCTCAACGTCGGCGACCTCTCGCCGGTGTACGTGATGGTGCCCCCGGACGAGGCGGAGCGCGCCGCCGAGGTGCTCAGCGAGGCGCCCCTAACGGACGAAGAACTCGAGCGGGCGGCGATGGAGGCGGACGTGATGGCGCCCGACGCGCACGATCCGAGCAACGAGGCCCGCCTCGACTCTGGCATCGAGGAGATCAGCTTCGACGTGCCCGACGACGACGACGAGGCGTAACTGCGTGTCCAACTTCACCCAGCGCGTCCTGACGGCGCTCGTCGGCGTTCCCATCGCCATCGGTGCGATGTGGCTGGGCGGGTGGTGGTTTGGCACGTTCATCGCGCTTGCGGCGGCGGCGGCACAGCGCGAGGTCTACGGGTTGTTTCGCGCGGTGGGTCATAAGCCGTTCGTCGGCCTCGGTCTGCTCGTTGGCCTCGGTGCGAGCCTACGCCCCCTCGTGCCGGATCTGACGGGCGCGGCGCTCCTCGTCGGGACGGCCGTCGTGGTGATCGCGGCTCTCTGGCGGCGCCCCGAGGCAGACCGGCCACAGGCTCCGCTGATCGACACCTCGGCGACGCTTTTCGGCGTTCTCTACCCGGCGCTGCTGATGAGCGGCGCCATCGCGCTCCGCGAGGCCGACCTCGCGACTGTGGAGGCGTTCTGGCTCACCGCTGTGACGATCATCGCGGTCTGGGGGTCGGATACGTTCGCGTATCTCACCGGTCGCGCCATCGGCAAGAACAAGCTGTTCCCGCGCGTCTCGCCCAACAAGACCTGGGAGGGCGCGATGGGCGGCGTGGCGGGAGCCCTCGCACTCGGCGCCCTCGCGAAGGTGACGGTTCTCTCGGACGTCTTCGGCTGGGGCGATGTGCTCGTGCTCGGCCTTTGCTGCGGCGCCGCGAGCCAACTGGGCGACCTCGCAGAGAGCCTGTTCAAGCGCTCGGCGGGGGTGAAGGACTCGGGCCGCTCGCTCCCCGGCCATGGCGGGATGCTGGACCGCGTGGACGCGGCCATCGTGGCAGTGGCGCTGATGGCCGCCTACGCCCAGTTCGTGCGTGGCTGGATCGTGTAGGCGAGAGCCGAAGGGGTCGCCGGCAGATCACCCGTCCCGCCTCGGCACCGAGGCGGGCAGAGACAGGTCGGGTGTGTTCTCGTGCCCCATTACCGCTGCGTTGTCCCGGAAACGACACGCGCGCCGGGCGTAACCTCGGGCGCAGACTCTCCCCACCCGGATGTTCCTCAACGAACTCTCACCGGAGCAGCGCCGCGCGCTCCACGTCCTCGCCCGCCAGATCATCGATGCCGATGAGCGCCTCACGCTCCAGGAGGTGGAGCGGCTCGATGAGATCTACGAAGAGTCCGGCATCGGAGCCGAGACGGCCGCGGCTCCCAACGCGGCGGGCGACCTCAACCTTCTCTTCCCGACACCGCGGGATCGCGCGGTCGTGGTGATCGAGTTGCTCCTCGTCGCCTATGCGGACGGGCAGTTGCACCCGCGCGAAGAGGCGACCGTGCAGCGCGTCGCAGCGCAACTCCACATGGACCAGGGGCTCTGGACCAACGTGTTGGATTGGGCGCGCCGCTACGCCGCGTTGGCCTCCGAGGCGCGGGCCTTCGGGCGAACCCGCGAGGCGCGCTTCGACGATTGACCCCATCGGAGCAGGCGAGTTGATGAGGAACCCGTGCGCATCGCGCGCGAGGAGTCCTCAAGGCCGTGCCCCGTCCGCACGGTTCCCCGAGGCGCGGTAGTTTCGCGGCCCTACGATTTCTACGGCTCCGGCCCGCCTCTCTCCCACGCCTCCATGTCTACGATCCGGTTCGGCACCGACGGCTGGCGCGCCGTCATCGCTGAGGGCTTCACCGACGACAACCTCGTACGCGTTGCCCGTGCGACCGCCGCCTGGCTCCACACTCAGTCCGACGAGCCCTCGGTCGTGATCGGGCACGACACCCGGTTCCGAGGCCCGGAGTTCGCCCGCCTCACGGCTCAGGTCCTCGCAACCCTCGGTATCCGCGTCCGCCTGACCGACGGCGTCGTGACCACGCCCGCCGTTTCCTGGGCGGCACTCGACGGTCGCCACACGGCCGGACTCGTGATCACCGCGAGCCACAACCCACCCTCGTACAACGGCTTCAAGATCAAGGCCAGCTACGGTGGCCCGGCCTCGCCCGAGATGATCGCAGCGGTGGAGGCGGAGATCGCAGCGCTCAAGGGGAGCTTCAAGGCCACGTCCTACGACGAACTCACCGAGGCGGGCCTCATCGAGACGTTCGACCTCCGCGCGGGCTACACGGAGCTTCTGCGCGACCGCCTGGATTTGGAGGCCATCAAAGAGGCGGGCGTTCGCGTGGCGTACGACGCGATGTACGGCGCCGGGCAGGAGATCGTGACCGACCTCCTCGGTCCCGCCCGTGTGGTGGAGCTCCACCACGATCTCAACCCTGGGATGCACGGCCAAGCGCCGGAGCCTATCGAGCGCAACCTCGCGGAACTCATGGAGCGCGTCCCCGCGGAGGACTGCGCGATGGGCATGGCGACCGACGGCGACGCCGACCGCATCGGCCTCGTGGACGAGGAGGGCACCTTCGTGGACTCTCACAAGATCCTGGCACTGCTCACCAAATACCTCCACCAGGAGAAGGACCTCAGCGGCTCCGTCGTCAAGACGTTTTCCACGACGGACATGCTCGACCGCATTGGCGAGGCGTATCGGCTGAACGTGGAGACGACGCCCATCGGCTTCAAGTACATCGCGCCGAAGATGGTCGAGGGCGACGTGCTCGTCGGCGGCGAGGAGTCCGGCGGGATCGCGGTCAAAGGCCACGTCCCGGAGCGCGATGGCCTGTACATCGGGCTGACCGTGCTAGAGATGATCGTGAAGCGCGAGCGGACGCTCTCGGGCCTCGTGCGCGAGCTGATGGATGAGTTCGGCCCCCACTACCAGTCGCGCGATGACCTCCACACCACGCCCGAGCGCAAGGAGGCGGTTCTGAAGCAGCTTCGCGAGGAGGGTCTCCAACGCGTGGGCGGCTCCGAGGTCGTCGCGACGGAGACCCTCGACGGGTTCAAGTTTCGGCTGGAGGACGGCTGGCTGATGTTCCGGCCCTCGGGCACAGAGCCCGTGCTGCGGATCTACTCCGAGGCGCGCACTCAGGACGAGGCGCACTCGCTCGTGCAGGCGGGCGTGGACCTCGTGCAGAACGGCCGCTAGCTCGCTCGCGCCCGGGTAGCTCGGGCGGTGTTCCTCCGCCTCGGTCCTTTCAACGGGGGACCGAGGCGGACGAAGGGAGGCGTTATCTGGGGAGTGCTGGCAGGCGCGCGTTACGATTCGTAACATCCGGCCATCGTGCGCACCCCCTCCCCGGCGCCCCCACCACCGATGAGCAAGAAGAAGATTGTCGTCGTGGACGACGACCCCAAGATCGGGACTCTCTTCGCCCGAGTCCTCGAGCGCGACGGCTACGCGGTCAAGCCGTTCACCCGGGCCTCTGAGTTCCTGGACACGCTGGACGGCGGCGAGACGCCCGACCTCGTGCTCACCGACCTCATGATGCCGGATACCTCCGGGATGCAGCTCCTGGAGGCGCTCCGCGAGCGCGGTCTCTCGCTCCCTGTGATCGTGATGACGGCGCACTCGTCAGTGCAGTCCGCTGTGGACGCGATGCAGAAGGGCGCCTTCCACTACCTCCAGAAGCCGGTCAACCTGGAGGAGATGCGGGCGCTGCTCTCGAAGGCGCTCGATCTGTACTCGGACAAGCAGGAACTGCAGGAGATCAAGCGCGAGCGCAAGAAGCAGAACTCCGTCTCCAAGATCATCGGCACGTCCGACGAGGTGGAGCGCGTCCGTCAGACCATCCACACGCTTAAGGACATCCCGAACACCATCGTGCTCGTGCGTGGCGAGACCGGGACGGGCAAGAACCTCGTCGCGCAGACCATCCACTACGAATCGCGATGGGCCTCCGGGCGGTTCATGGAAATCAACTGCGCCGCGCTGCCGGACAACCTGCTGGAGTCCGAGCTCTTCGGCTACGAGAAGGGCGCCTTCACGGACGCTCGCGCCGCCAAGCCGGGCCTCCTGGAAGTCGCGGACGGGGGCACGCTCTTCCTCGACGAGATCGACTCGATGAGTCTCCCGCTCCAGGCCAAGCTCCTGTCGTTCCTGGAGAGCCGGAAGTTCCGCCGCCTCGGCGGGACGGACGACATCAAGGTCTCCACGCGCATCGTCTGCGCGACGAACGCCAACCTGGAGGCCAAGGTGGGGGAGAAGGAGTTCCGCAAAGACCTGCTCTACCGCATCAACGTGGTCTCGCTGCTGCTGCCGCCGCTCCGCCGGATGGGCCGCGACGTGATCGAGATCGCGGAGAAGGTGGCGCACAGCTTCGCCCAGGAGTTCCACAAGCCCTTCGACGGGTTCACGCTGGAAGCCGAGGCCAAGCTCACCGAGCACGACTGGCCCGGCAACGTCCGCGAACTGCGCAACGTGCTGGAGCGCGCCCTCATCTTCGCGCAAGGCCGCGAACTGGACGCGCCCGACCTCGTCCTCCTCAAGTCTGACGCGTTCTCCTCGCCCGAGGACATGGGCGACGCCTTCCGTTTCCGCTCGCGCGGGAGCTTGGAAGACCTGGAGCACGCGTACATCCGCCACACGCTGGCCGAGATGAAAGCGCCGTACTCGGAGGTCGCGAAGGTGCTCGGCATCTCGAAGAAGACGCTCTGGGAGAAGCGCAAGAAGTACAACCTGGACGAGGAGGTGGAGGCGATGGCGGCGTAGCCGGTCGTCGGTTTCCGGTTGTCAGTCTCTCCGCCTCGGTAGCTCCATGGCGGGACCGAGGCGGGGAGGAGAAACGTCTATCGCGGCTGGCGGTCTTCCCTCTAGGCCCTCACCCCGCAGAGCATGAATCAGTTCAAGGCCAGGAAGAACGCCGTCAAATGGTTCGCTCTCAGTCTTTTCCTGTTCGCCGCGGTACCGAACGTCTTGGCGCAGGAACAGCCGGAGCTAGGTCGGTACGTGAGACAGAACTGCGGTTTCTCCGGGATGGCGGTGGACCTGAAGCCGAACGGACGGTTCGAGCGCTCAGACTGGGACGATGTGGTGCTGAGGTTTGAGCCTCCAGATGCGAGCACGTACCAGCAAAGCGCGAGAGGTGCCTTTGAGGTCAGCGGCGACACTCTCTGGCTGACATTCCGCGAGGTCGTGTTCGACAGTATTCGGATCGAACGTGATCTTGGCAAGAACCCGAAGTGGGGAGTGACTCTGGAGGAATGGGAGGACGCTTTCCTGTCAATGCGAAATCACCGCAAGCCGTTCATGACCGTCAGTTCGATTCTGGGACGGGATATCCTGGTGATGCCGGGACATGAGCACAATGTGCCATCCTGCCGGGATTACGTGGAAAACCAGTCGATGCCTTTCCGGGGCGTCTGTGGGGCTGACGCGTGCAGAGGCATCCTGCTCCCTTTGCTTGAATCTGGCCAGCATGTGGTCCCTGTGGCCCGGCCGGGAGACCCTCCGCCTCCTCCGCGTGATTGACCGGCTTCTCCTACTGCCTCGGGACGAGTCTCTCCGCCTCGGCGCCGAGGCGGGCAGAGTCAGGAGGGCTTGAACCCTGCCCTCGCTTCGCGCGAGGTCCGTGGTCGCCACGCAGCGTGAGCAGTACCATCGGGGACGTACCCCGCCCCCCGTACTCTCGTGACTGACGCCCAGAAGAACGACCTCATCGCACGCCTCACCAGCGACGGCGCCAGCGGCATGGACTCCGTCGCGCGGACAGCGCTCGGGGAGGCACTCGAAACGATGGTGGGCGTCGGCGCCAGCCGCTTCGGCCTCCGTGCCGACCACACCGGGGGGAGCGACTCGAACGATGCCTGTCGCCTCGCGCCGCCCCTCGCGCGACTCATCGACCACACCGTGCTCAAGCCAGACACGACGGAGGCACAGATCCGCGCCCTCTGCGCCGAGGCGCGGGAGTACTGCTTCGCGAGCGTTTGCGTGAGCCCCGTCTGGGTGCCCATCGCGGCGGAGGAGTTGGCAGGCCAGACACCGAAGGTCTGCACGGTGATCGGCTTCCCGCACGGGGCGTTCCGCACGTCGGTCAAAGCCTTCGAGACCGAGCAAGCGGTCCGCGATGGCGCGGAGGAGATCGACATGGTGCTCGCCATCGGGCGGCTCAAGAGCGAGCAGTACGAGAGGGTGGAGGAGGACATCCGCGCGGTGGTGCAGGCCGCGAGCGGGCGCACGGTCAAGGTGATTCTGGAGACAGCGCTCCTCACCGACGAGGAAAAAGTGATCGCCTGCGTCCTCGCACAGAACGCCGGCGCACACTTCGTCAAGACCTCCACTGGGTTCGCGTCCGGCGGCGCGAGTCCGAAGGACGTGGCGCTGATGCGGCGCGTGGTGGGCGCGACGATGGGCGTCAAAGCTTCCGGCGGTGTCCGCTCCGCTGAGGATGCCTACGCCATGGTGGAGGCCGGGGCCACACGCCTTGGCGCGAGCGCCGGGGTGGCTATTTTGAGCGGGCTGACCTCCGACGCCGCGTACTAGCCGACGGGCGCCGACCCTCACCCGCTTCCCCATGCGTCTTCTCCGTCTCGCCGCGCTTCTGGCGGTGTTCCCCGCCCTCGCGGCCTGCTCTGGCTCCGGCCCCGTCGCCGATGATGGCCCGGAAACCGACCCCGTCGTCATCGCGACGTACCCGGCCTACGAGACCTTCGACGCCTCTGAATATGACGCGCCGCCGCCCGCTCGCGTCGAGGTCGTCCACGATGTGCCCGCCCGCACCATGCAGGGCACCGTAGAAGTGCCCGGCTCGACCTCGGGTCCATCGACCGAGCCGCAGCCGCGCGAGGTGGATGGCTTCCGTATCCACGTGGGTCGCAGCGAGGACCGCCAGACGGCGGAGCGCCTCCGAGGTGCCGTCCTCTCGTGGTGGGAAGGTGCCCGCGACCGTTCCGGCGCGCCTGCTAGCCTGGAGGTGATCGTGGCGTACGTGCAGCCCCATTACCGCGTCCGCGTGGGCGCCTTCGAGTTCCAGAACGAGGCGGACCAGGTGCTGCCGTTCATCCGCAGCGAGTACCCGGACGCGTTCATCGTGCCGGACCGCGTGACGGTTCGGTAGTCCCGGCTCGGTGGTCCCGCCTCGGTGCCGAGGCGGGCAGAGTCAGACCTCGATGCGCTGGCCGTCGCGGCCCCAGTCCGTCCGTGGGAAGATCTCGCGGGCCTCTGTGAGGTGGTCGTCTGTCACGCCCGGAGGAATGTGGACCAAGACGAGACGCTCGACGCCTGCCTCGCGAGCCGTCTCGGCAGCCTCCTCTGGCGAGGCGTGGACACCCGGAATGCTCTCCGTCGCCTCGTGGACGAGTACGCTCGCGCCGGTCGCTAGCCGTGCCACGTTCGCGTGCTGGGCCGTGTCCGCGGAGTAGGCCGCGATGGCGCCGCTGGCCGACTCCACGCGGAGACCGATGGTCGGGACGGGGTGGTCCACGGGAGACGCGTTCACGCGGAACGTCTCGTCCTCGAACACCCTCGCACCCTCGCGTGCCTCCACGATGTGGTGAACCTGCTCGGGGAGGCCCTCCCAGCGCTGGGTGTCGTAGGCGGAAAAGCACTGTCGCGCGACCCGGAGCGCGCTCTCGGGACCATAGAACGGGATCGCTTCGCGCCGACCCATGAGCCAGAGTTTTTCCACGAGGAGCGCGTAGCCCGAGATGTGGTCCGGGTGCTCGTGCGTGAGGATCACGGCCGCAACCTGCGTTGGGTCCAGCCCGGCACGAACCAACTCGCGCGCGGCATCGGCGCCGCAGTCTACGAGGAAGTAGCGCCCGGCCTCCTCGAAGGCGAGCATCGTCGTGGTGCGGCCGATGTCGGAGACGGACGCGCCGGTACCGAGGAGATGGATCGTCACGCGCGGTGGGGCAGGGCGCCTCAACCTACCGATGCCGCGATTCCCGTTCCGGGGTTTCCGCTCCACTCTGCCCAGAGCGTGCCCGAGGCGGACCTACCGCTTGCGTGCGACGATGTAGGCACAGAGCCCGATGAGCGCCTCGCGCGCCTCGCTGGGCGGATACTGACGGAAGCCCTCGGCGGCCTCGGCCGCGAGTGACTCCATCTGGCCTCGCGCAGCGTCCACTCCGCCCGCCTCGTGCACCCAGCGGACCACCTCGCGGATCGTCTTGGGCGTCTTCTTGCGCTTCCGCACGATGCGGAGGATGCGGCGGCGCTCGGCCTCCTCGGCGTTCTTGAGCGCGAGGATGAGCGGGAGCGTCATCTTGCGGTCCTGCAGGTCCAGTCCGACGGGTTTGCCGGTGTCGGCAGCGTCGTAGTCGAAAAGGTCGTCGCGGATCTGAAAGGCGAGGCCGAGTTTTTCTCCGAGCTGTCGGACGTGAGAAGCGGTGTCCTCGTCGGCTCCCGCGCTCTCCGCACCCGCCGCGAGGCAGGCCGCGATGAGTGAGCCCGTCTTATCGCCGATGATCTGGAAGTAGGTCGCTTCCGTGATGTCTTGCTTCCGCGCGGTCTCGATCTGGAGCAACTCGCCCTCGCTCATACGGCGGACGGCGTCGCTCATCGTGTGGAGCAGCTGGTACTGCTTGCGGTCCAGCGCGAGCAAGAGGCCGCGACTGAGGAGGTAGTCGCCGAAGAGAACGGCCACCTTGTTCATCCACACCTTGTGGAGGGTGAAGACGCCGCGCCGAGTGTCGGCCTCGTCTACCACATCGTCATGGACGAGCGTAGCGGTGTGGAGCAGTTCTACGAGGGCAGCGGCGGTGTAGCTCTCCTCGCGAACGCCGCCGCACATCTCGGCGGAGAGAAGCACGAGCGTGGGCCGGATTTCCTTCCCCTTCTGCCGGAGGACGTACTGTGTGACGCGGTCCAGTAGCGTCACACGAGAGCGCATCGCTTCGCGAAAGTGCTCGCGGAACGTCGCCAGGTCCTCGCGAACGGGCCCACGCAACTCCTTCAACGAGACCGGCACAACGCCCGAGAGGTCGGCCGAGGCGGGAGGGGGCGGGGCGAGCGTGGCAGGCATGTAGAACTTTCAATCGCGAGTGAAAGATCCTACTCGCGAATGCCTCCGATGTTGCTCTCTCGCAGGCCGTGCGGCGTCTTCACGCGGTGTCCGAGACACGCAGCAACGCCGGATACAGCCGCGTCCCGATGGCGCATCGCGCGCAGCGGCCCTCCTCGCAGTAGGCCGAGGCGAGCCGGTGCATGCCCTGCGATTCCAGCGCTGATTCCGGTCTGAGGCCCGCCTCGGCGAACTCGCGGGTGACGTGGTCGTCCTCGGGCGGCAACTCGTCCAAGACGGCTAGCACCTGAGATTCTACTGCGAGGTCCTCGCGCATCTCGGCGTCTAGAAAGAGTATCGGGAGGATGGCGTTGGTGAGGATCACATCGGTCCGTGCGCGGCCGATGCCACCAACTCCGAGGACCGGGAGCTCGCGGAGAAGAGAACGCATCGCGCGAAGGGGTTCCGGCGCACCGAGTCCGGCACGAAGGCGGTCGAGCCCATCGCGATGAAGCAGGCCAGGACCTCGTGCAGTGACGGAGAGAAGAGCAGCAGCCTGTGCGATGCGGCGGCGTGGAGCGTTGGCCGGGCGCCCCCCATGGCGCCACGCGGCGGGATGCATCGGCTCGGGAAGGGGATGCGTTCGCGCCAGGCGGCGGTAGCGGGTCTCCAGGTCGTCTGAGAAGAGGCGTGGATCCGTGAGCCCGGCGAGCCCCACGAGGAGAGCGTGCACGTCCTGCGGATCGGCCAGCGAGCGAACGACACCGAGCGGGAGCCGCGTCGCCAGCCGCTCCATCGCGTCTGCGTTGGGCGCGTAGCCGAGCGCCCGGAAAACGCCTGCGATGAGAAGCTGATCGAGGTTGGGCGTGTGTCCGAACGCTCGCCCGAGGCGGGCTGCCCGGTGCCGCAGCCGTTCCACGCCGAGCTGACGGACCCAGGCGAGTCGCGCGCCGTGGGGGACCTCGCGCCATCGTGCTGCGCAGTTCGGTGGTGACTGGGGGCCGCGCAGATAGAAATCGTGCGCGAGCGCGCGGAGCGACTGGTCGAGGTGGGGAAAGAGGACGAGTTCCGGGAGCCGGGTGCCGTCGGCACGGGTCAGAGTTCCCGTCGCGCGGTCCGGAGAGATGATGACGTGGAGGATGACGCGGTCGTAGGCTGGGTCGGTGCCGTGGCGGTGGGCATTCCACTCTGCGCTCGTGCGGTGGATCTCGACATCGCCCATCCAGAGCAGATCATCCGGTCCGGTGCTGATGCGAAGCGTGGCACCGGAGAAGTCGGGACCGGAGCCTCGGTTGAGAGTACCGGGGTCCAAAACCGTGACGGGTTCGCCCGTCGTTGTTTTGAGGCCAGTAGGAGAGTAGAGGCGGCGGGCCCACGCATCCTGCAGGACAGCCTCGGGGATATGCGCGAGGTCCGCGTCCTGTGGCTCTCGGACGCTGAGGCCGTAAGGTCTCGAGGCGGGATCAATCATACTAAGATATAAAGACATTTAACTTTAAAATACATAAGTCTATTCGCTCTAGCGAGTCTTGCCAGTCCTCCAGCAGTGGAGGCTCCGATCTACCACGCTTGCGCTGGATGTTCTTCTTTGGTTCCATTGGAATCCTGAGGGAAAGGCGTCATCGACTTGGTAAAGTATCACGCATTGTTCTTCTAGTGTCAAGTCTAGCAGCTGTGTTCTCTGAATGTGTGGAGGCCTCCTGTCTTCGGTTGTGACCCTTCTGGTCTCGGGTGGACTCTGGATTGGTTTTCAATCCGCCCGGTAGCGAGACCCCACCTGGGACAGGCAGAAGGGCGTCCGGGACCGTTCGCGAGCGTCTGGGTGCGGTTCAGGGGACGGGGGCGGGGCGCGCCTCGCTCGTGCCGTACCCTCGCGCCGATTCACCTTCTGTTTCCGTGCGCCCTCTCCTCCTCGCCGCGCTGGTCGCTCTTACCAGCGGATGCGACACCGCGTCTCAGTACGCTTGCACGCTCGAGTTCCGAACGGTCCAAGTAATGGTGCGCGACGCCTTTGGCCGTCCTGTCGAAGGCCTCACGGCACGGTCCATCGTGGAGCGAGGTCAGGAGCTGGTCCTCATCGAAAGAACGGAGGGTTCAGTGGAAGGCACAGAGGGACGCTACACGGTGGCCTCGGACGCACATCTTGACCTGTTGAGCATCGAGGGAGAGGACGTGATCTTTCGCGCGGAAGGACCGGGGTTGATCGCAGAGGCGCGTTACGTTCTCGCGGACGACGGGTGCCACATCCGCAAGGAGGAAGGGCCAGCGGAGATCACCGCCGTTCCGCGGTAGCGAGGCTTTAGCGCGGGGATGGGCAGCCGATACCGAGGAGGCCTCTGCCTGTCCCGCCATGCGCTCCTTCGATCCGTCCCTCCTCGTACTTCTAATTCTCGCTGCGTTAGCAGCCGTCGTAGGTGGAGCCGGGCCTGTACAGGCTCAGGAGGTCTTCAAGAGCGAGACGACCGGGCTCCAGGTCGTGCTGCCCGCAGAATGGGAGGGAACAGCCGATGTGAATGAGGAGGCACTCCCCGGACGTGCCACGTACCGTTTCGTCGCAACGGCACCGGACATCACAGATGCGACTCTGATCGTGGAGCGCGTGACGGGTCTCAACCCGTTGGTCGAGGCGCGCTTCCGGCGCGGGCAGGTGGCGTTTGGCTACCACGGCTTCGAGCCCACGGCTCTCTTGCCTGAGGACGCGATGGTGTTTGGCCCCGCTGCGGGGCTCGCGATTGAGGCGGGCCAGCGCGTCGGCCGGGTGTATTTCGTGCAGCGGGGGCGGGTCTTCTGGGCTGTCCATGTGGCGGCGCCTCCCGCTGCGTTGGACGCGATGCCGGGACTTCTCGGCACGCTGGTGGGCGGCGTGGTGTTGAGCGACCGGGAGGTCGCGTCACCGACGAGCGAGAGCTGAGTCCCTCCGCCTCGGTGCCGAGGTGGGGAATGCTAGCGTCTGACCACGCTGGCGTCTGCCTGTAGGTGCTGGGCCGTTTCAGCCCTACCCCGGCGTGTCAGCCTGAGTCGGCTGAGATCCTTCGGCTCCAGCGGCTGTGCGCTTCCAGGAGGACACGTAGGGGAGGCCACGCAAGAGGTGGTAGTCCCGAGTGTGCCCGCCTCGGCACCGAGTCGGGCGGTGCCGGGTCAGTTGCTGCAGATCGCGCGGAGCACGAGGCGGCGGTCTTCCAACTCATCGCGCCACGCGTCTTCCTCCACTGGCTCGTCGCCGATGAGGTAGTCCCAGTGATCCACCGTGGCCTCGGAGAGAATCACGGGGGTCTGCATGTGCGCGACGCGCTTGAGCAGCGGTTCCAGGCCGAGCTGGTGTGCGAACGTGATCTGGCAGTCGCCCGCGTCCGTGCGACGGACGGAGAGCCAGTTGTCGCCACAGACGTGGCAGGTGAAGAAGCGGGCCTCGGCGTCGTCCTGCACGTCGAGGTCGTGAGCGTCGCCGGGGTCGACCTCCATGGGGAGCATGGAGAACGAGCCGCAGGCCTTGCACTGGAGACGGTCCATGGGGGAGAAGTTCGTTCACAGGAGCATACGCCGCCGGGGTGACGCTTCGTGTCACACGAGAGTTTCGCGAGGCGTCACCGGACCGTCTTCACCGCCCCTCGGCGGGACCTCCGCACTGTCCGCTTCGTTCTCGCGCCGATGCCCGCGACGACGCCCTACCTCGCTGAACTGGCCGCTCCGGCGGAGGCCGCCGACCCGCCTCCGCTCGCGCGCGGCTTCCAGATCGCGACGTACAACGTGCACCGCTGGGCGGGCGTTCGGGGCGGCAAGAAGTACGACCCCTCGCGCGTGGGCACGGTGCTGGAGGAGATCGGAGCGGACGTGATCGCACTGCAAGAGGTGCTCCGCCCGTTCGACCGGCCGGACCCGCTCCGCGAGATCGCGGCGGGCCTCGGGATGCACCTCGCGTTCGTGGTCACGCGGATGCACAAGCGAGGGGAACTGGGCAACGCCGTCCTCGCGCGATGGCCGCTGGCGGGCGCCGAGGCCATCGACCTGACCTTCGGGCGGCTGGAGCGCCGCGCCGCCCTCGCCGTCCGCTTGGCCGACCACACCGCGCCCGTCCGCATCGTCTCCACGCACCTCGCCATCGTGGACCGTACGCGCACGCGGCAGGTACAGACGCTCCTCCAGCATCCGCACTTCGACGGTGGCCCGACGATCCTCCTCGGGGACATGAACGCATGGCGGAAGACTCCGGCCTCGCGCGGGCTTGATCGTTACGCGGAGCGGCACCACAACGCGAGATGGCCCGCCTCGTGGCCGAGCGTCCGCCCGATCCTCGCGCTAGACCGGGTCTACTCCAGCGGCGTGACGGTCTCTGGGCTGCACGCGCACGAGACGCCCACCAGCCGGCAGGCTTCGGATCACCTCCCGGTTGTAGGCATGGTCCAGGTAGGGTAGCGCTCTCTGTGGACGGGCTGGATTGCTACAGAGCGGCGAGTGCCGCGTCGACGGCATCGTGGGAGCAGAAGGACTCGGATCGCTCCAACAGCAGATCGTAGGTGTCGCCGTTGACGAGTTCTAGCGTTGAACTTAGCATCGTTCCATCCAGGGAAAACGCAGAGGTCATGCTGCGGGGGTGCTCTCCCGTACTAGAGGATGGGAAGGTTGTGGTCAAGGTCGGAATCTCGAACGTGGATCCTACCCCGACAGAGCCGCCGATCCCTGTGCGTGTCCCGGAGGTTCGGTCTTCCAGCCGGTAGAACGCCAGATCCACCACGTCTCGCCGCCGAATGTAGATGCAGAGCCCGAGGAAGCGATCCGACTCTGGCCTCGTCTCGCGTGCAGCGATCCAGCTTCCCTGGATGGCCGGCCGGACTTCGATGCTCGCGCTCTGTGTGGTCGTCAGTTGGCCGTCCGAGGCGGTGGCCTCGAACGTGTAGACGAACGCGGAGAGATCGGCCATCCATCGCTCTCGCTCCCGCTGGGTGTCGAGTGAGACCTCGTGGGAGCCGCTCGCTTCGAAGGTGCCTCCAGAAGCGCGAAGGGTGAGCGTTACCGGGGCGCCATCCGGGTCTGAGGCCTCGACGAGGATGGGGAAGGTCGGCGGTCCGTTCTCTAGCTGGAAGGCGACTGCATCCAGGCCCGCTTCGATGTCGAGCGTGCGCACGACGGGCGCGGTGTTAGGCGGAGGCGGCGTGGGCTCTGGGGTGCTGTCGCAGGAGGACACGAGAAGAGCGAAGGCAACCAGGCAGGCGCGGCGGAGCATCCGGGCGGAGCAGTGCGAGAGGCATGGAACCTACGGCGTCTGCCCCCTCGCGAGAACCCCGTGGCTTACCGACTCCGCCCGCCTCGGTGAACCGTTCCGTACACGAGGTACCTCTCGACCGGCTCGGTGTGCCGACGACTCTACCGAGGAGGTTGCACCGGTGCGCTCGCCCGCCCAAGCCGGGGCGCAGTGGATTAAATCGACTTGCTGGCAATGAGTCCTCGCAGCTCCTCTGTTAGGCACTTTTCAAGGTCACGAATTTTAGAATACACTAAGCATCGCTGTCCTTGCACATCGAACTTGAGATCTTTGGAATCTCCAACAAGGAGAACAGTAGGTATTCCTTTGCCCCAAGCATAGCCTACCTCCAGGTATACATTGGGATTGGCTCCTGTTAGATCTGCTACTAAGAGCGATGCACTGTCAATTCGGGTCTTAATCCATGAGAGGATATCTCCAGTGAAGATAGAGAGGTCGGCTCTCTCACATAACATGCCGACGCTTTTGGCTGCGTTGGTAATACCGTAATGGTATGTGTCATCCATATCCTCTCTGAATGGCATTGCTACAAAGATATGAGGTCTTGACTCAGACACATAGCCGACCGATCTAAAGTGATCAGGTGCGTTTCCTGTGAGTTTGCCTAGATATTGTTTAAGGTCGGATCCTACAATGCCCCCTGGAATCAAGATAGGGAGTATATTTCTCAGGCGCTTTGCTCGTTCGGAATTCATTTCAACGATGTCTATTCGCTGAAGAGATGTGGGGATATGATTGCTAGTAATTGCATCAATAAGTCCTGCTATCTCTGCCTCAAAGGCTTCGGTCTCATCCAGGCCATATCCAGGCCCGTGAATCGTAAGACTGACATGGCGGGCCTCAGGTGCTACACCCGCCAACGCTTCGAGTACCTTGCGGCCAAACTTCCGAATGCCGAGATAACTGAACTCTCTGAGTTGACGGACCCCAACAAACAACACCCGAGAGGCTGCTACAGAGCCGCGCGATTCTAACAGCCGAAAGCCATCGGGTGGACACGTGATGTCGGCTATGCTCCAACCGCGGTCAACCATCCGCTCAGCAACTATCGCGTCTGCTCCGTGGAAGCTCTGAGCGTACTTTAGTGCTAATACGTCGCATGATGAATCGACAGCATCTCCAGTTACGACTGAAATTTGAACTTGGTGGAGGTGCGTTTTTATTGGATTGCGCATCTAGCTAGCACTTCTGTTGATTGACCTGTCACTGCGGGTGGCGATGTCTCGGCAAATGTAGTGATTCTCCAGAAGCCCCTTCCGTTCCGCCGACGAGGCCCCCAACCCCGCCCGCCTCGCGTCGTAGGCCGTCTGGTACTCGCGGCGCATGCCGGTGTTGAGCGCCGTCAGCAGGCCAGGGGTGATGATGGCCATCAGGCGGCCTCCGCTTTCTTGGCTTCGGCGAACTCTTCGGGCGTCTGGCCGAGCTCGCGCGCGACGCTGAGCTCCTCGGGCG
>JBCDKM010000035.1:0-20479 GCA_038746605.1 Bacteroidota bacterium | reverse complement strand
TCGAGCGGACGTTCGCGTGGCTGCTGAGCTACCGGCGTGTCGTCGTCCGGTGGGACCGGCTCATCGGGGTCTACCGCGGCTTCGTGCTCTTCGCGCTGGCGTTGATCTGCCTTGGCCGACTTCTGCAATGACCTCTAGCACCTGCGGGACGCGCGCCCTATTCTGGAAACCCGTCTCTGTCCGGCTTCATGCGTGCGCTCCTCCTTTCGTTCCTGATGCTCAGTCTCGCAGGCTGTTGGTCTTCCCGGCCAGCGGTCGGCAACTCCACCGACCGCGACTCCAACACCGTCCGGCGCGCAGACATGGACGGACGCGACATCCAGCGAGTCGAGGAGATGCTGCGCGGCCAGATCGCGGGGGTCTCCGTGCGGCAGGGCGCGAACGGACTCATCATTCGGATTCGAGGCACGAGCGACGTGAACGTCCCCGGCACGTCTGGCAACGACCCACTCTTCGTCATCGATGGCCTCCCCATCGAACTCGGCGCTGACGGTGCACTAGACGGGATCAACCCGCGCGACGTCGAGAGCATCCGCGTGCTCAAGAACGCGAGCGACACCGCGATGTACGGCTCGCGAGGCGCCAACGGCGTCATCCTCATCACGACGATGAGACCCCCTCCGCCAGCCGAACCGGACGACGAGGACGGCGCGTCACGCTAGGCCTGTCAGACAAGCAGCTTGTCCGTGCGGCATCGGCTTCATGTGGGGCGGTGAGTCCCGGTACCGCTTCCGAGCCGGACGCCCGAATCCGGTAGGATCGTCGCGTTTGGGACGTATTGAGCGATGTAAGCGCTTGCAGTGGCTCAGACTAGGTCGTACCATGGTTTCGCGGAACATCCTGTTAACACAGGAAAAGATCCGTGGAAGGACACCACACACACCCCTACCTCCATGAGTCGGAACGCCACCCTCCTGGGACTGGTGGCCCTGTTGCTCGCATTCGGAACCAGCCCTGCCGTTGCACAGACGGTCACAGGCACGGTCACAGACGAGTCCACAGGTGAGCCCCTCCCCTTCGTCAACATCCTCCTCCAGAACACGCAGCGAGGCACCACGACCAACCTCGACGGAGAGTACTCCATCGATGTGGACGGTCCCGAGTCTGTCCTCGTCTTCCGGTTCATCGGCTACATCGAGCAAGAGCAGATGGTCGGAGACCGCACGATGATCGACGTCTCGCTGGCCCAGGACTCCAACCTTCTTGACGAAGCAATCGTGGTCGGCTACGGCACGCAGCGGCGCGGCGACGTGACCTCATCGGTGGCAGGTATCGACATCGAGGAAGCGGATGTTGGCCTCGTGACGAGTGCATCGGACTACCTGGAGGGCCGGGTGGCAGGCGTTCAGTTGACACCAACGGGTGGGCAGCCCGGCGCGGGCGTCAGCATTCGCATCCGCGGCGGCACGTCCATCACCGCATCCAACGAACCCCTGTACGTCATCGATGGCGTGCCGATCGACGGCCGAGCGGTCACGCCCGGTGGCTCCGGCCAGGTCTCCAACAGCCCCGCAGGCAACCCGCTCTCGCTCATCAACCCCAACGACATCGAGACCATCTCCGTGCTGAAAGACGCCAGCGCGACTGCGATCTACGGTTCGCGCGGTGCCAACGGTGTCGTTCTCATCACGACGCGCAACGGCTCCCAGGGCCGGACGACGATCACCTACGAGGGACAGGCCGCTGTTTCCTCCTCCCCCCGCTTCGACCTTCTCTCCGCTGACGAGTACCGCGCCTTCTTCCAGCGGACTGATCTCGACTTCGGCGACGAGAGCGGGCCCGCCCGGCTGGCGGGTCTCGAGGTCGGAAACGTCTCGACGGACTTCCAGGACGAGGTCTTCCGCGACGCGGTCTCGCAGAGCCACAACTTCTCGTTCTCCAGCGGAACCGACGTCTCACAGTACCGCGGGAGCCTGAGCTACCTCAACAATGAGGGCACGGTCATCTCGACGGGACAGGAACGCATCACCGCACGTCTCAACGCCAACAACCAGTTCTTCGACAACCGCTTCCGCGTCGGCCTCAACCTGACGAGCGCGCTTACCAACGACGACTTCGCGCCCATCAACGCGACCGGCGGCTTCGAAGGAGGCGCGCTCCAGAACCTCATCGACTACCGCCCGATCCTCCCCGTCCGCGACGCGAACAACGGGGATCCGTTCGACGATTTCTACGAGGTCCCGGGCCAGCGCTCGGTGCGAAACCCCGTCGCCCTTCTGGAGCAGGTGGACGAATCCGCCCGCACCACCCGCACCCTCGGCAACATCTCCGCCGAGGTGGACCTCATGGAGGGCCTCACGATCCAGGGCCTCGTCGGTGGCGACCGCTCTGTCGGGCAGCGGCGCTCCTTCATCCCGTCCGCCAACCCCTTCGGTGCGGACTTCGGGGGCACGGCGTACCGGCAGACGCTGGAGCGCACCTCGACGACGATCTCGACCTACCTGAACTACGCCCCGCAGATCGCCGAGAATCAGAACCTGGATCTCCTCGCGGGCTACGAGTACAGTGAGTTCGACACGCAGCAGTTCGCCGTCCAGGGCCAGGACATCGTCACGGACGTGACCGGTGCCGACGCCATCCGCGCCTCCAATACGCCCGTCTTCGACCCCAACGACGCCGGACCGGGCAGCTTCTCGAACCGGGCCGTCAACCGGCTCCGCTCGTATTTCGCCCGCGCCAACTACAACTTCGATCAGAAGTACTACCTGACGGCCTCGCTCCGCCGTGACGGCTCCAGCCGCTTCTCGCCGGACAACCGGTTCGCCATCTTCCCGGCGGTCTCGGCTGCATGGCGCCTCAGTGAGGAGTCCTTCCTTTCGAGCAACACGGTCCTGACGGATCTCCGCCTCCGGGGCGGCTTCGGCATCGTCGGCAACCAGGACATCCCGGACTACCTCTACCTCGATCTACTCGGCATCACCGACACGGGCGTCTTCAACGGCGTCCCGGTGCGCGGCTTCTCCCAGGTCCAGATCTCCAACCCGGACCTGAAGTGGGAGCAGAAGCAGGAAATCACCGTCGGTCTGGACTACGGGCTCTTCCGCGACCGGATCTACGGCTCGCTCGAGTTCTACCGCAACACGACCGAGGACCTGCTTCTCTTCGTCCCGATCCCGGGTGCGGCCGTCGAGTCGCAGCTCCAGAACATTGGCTCGCTGCGCAACACCGGCATCGACTTCGCCATTGAGGGCTTCCTGATCGACCAGCCCGGCCTCTCGCTCCGGCTCAACGGCGTGTTTAACACCAACCAGAACGAGGTCGTCGAGCTCGGTGGACGTGAGTTCATCAACTTCGGCCCGATCCAGGGTCGCGGTCAGTCCGGCACGAACTCGCTCCGGCTCGAGGTGGGCCAGCCGTTCCCGGTCTTCTACGGCCCCGAGTTCGCGGACAGCTTCGACGAGGACGGCAACCCGCAGTTCTTCGACGCGGACAACAACGTCACCAGCACCCTCGACGACGCCGAGCGACGCAACATCGGTTCACCGGACCCGGACTTCTCGTACGGCTTCGGGTTCAATCTCCAGGCTGGAGACTTCGGCCTGCGGACGTTCTTCCGAGGCGAGCAGGGCCGAGAGATCTTCAACAACGGAGCCCTCGTCTACGGCTCCCGGAGCGCCGTCCTCAACGGACTCAACTTCATCGAGGTGGACTACGCCTTCCGCCCCGAGGATGGCGAGGCCCTCTCGGCTGCTCCGGTCTTCTCCTCGCGCTACATCGAGAACGCCTCATTCCTGCGCCTGGACAACGTGACGCTGGAGTACAACATCCCGACGGAGTTCTTCGGCAGCTACGTCAGCGGCGTGCGCGCCTTCCTCTCAGCAGACAACCTCTTCGTCATCACGCCCTATTCGGGCCTGGACCCTGAGGTCAACACGTCGGTTAGCTCCATCACGGACGAGCAGGGGAACCCCACGAGCGCCGTGCCGTCGCGAGGGGTGGACTACCTCAACTACCCGCGCCCACGTACGATTTCCATCGGCGCCGTTCTGTCGCTCTAGCCCGAACCTGACCTCGCCCGCCTCGGCGCCCCGTGCGGCTGCCGAGGCGGACCCTGACTTCCCACCCCTACGATCATGACACTCCCGACTCCTACCTGGCTCCGACGCGCTGGGCTCGCCGCCCTCGTGGTGGCGCCCCTGCTCGTGCTCGGCGCCTGCGACGGCCTCGATGTCGACCCCTTTAGCCAGGTCGAAATCGAAAACTTCTATCGCACTCCCTCCGAGGTGGAGGCGGCCGTGGCCCCGATCTACGGCGCCATCCGCCCCACCCTCTTCAACTACTACAACCTCAGCCAGGTCTCGACGGACGAAAACATCGTCCCGACGCGCGGCTCGGACTGGGGCGACGGTGGCAGGTGGCTCGCCATCCACCGTCACGGCTGGGATTCCAACCTCAGCGACGCCAACGGCGCGTGGACCGAGGCCTTCACCGGCATCGCTCGCGCCAACAAGGTGCTAGAGGACATCAACGACCTGACCATCCCGGACAAGGAGGAGCTGACCGCTGAGCTTCGCGCGATGCGGGCCTACTTCTACTACCAGATCCTCGATCTCTTCGGGCGCGCGCCGATCATCGGCGACGAGCCGGGTGAGTTCTCGGCCGACCTGGACAACCCACCATCGGCTGCTAGCCGTGCTGAGGTGTTCGCGTTCATCGAGAGCGAACTGCTCGCGGCCCGCCCGCTGCTCGCACAGACGCAGGTGGATGCGGGTGGCCGCATCTCGCAGGACGCCGTGGACGCCATCCTCGCCAACCTGTACATCAACTGCGAGATCTTCCGCGGGACGCTGACCGCTGGTGGAATCACCCGTGGCGCTGCGTGCTGGGCACAGGCCGAAGAGCGGGCGAACAACGTCATCTCATCCGGCCGCTACCAGCTCGCCCCGGATTACTTCTCCGTCTTCCAGGTCAACAACGCGGACAACCCGGAGCACATCTTCCGAGTGGAGCATCTCGCGGCCCCCGGCCTCGGGCTCACGCTCCCGATGCGGATGACGCACTACAACCAGTTCGCGCCCTCCCCCTGGAATGGCTTTGCCACCCTCGCGGAGACCTACGACCAGTTCGATGAGGATGACGCCCGGCGCGACATGTTCTTGACCGGTCCGCAGGTCAGCTTCGAGGACGGACAGCCCGTCACGGACCGCAATGGCAACCCGCTCGTCTTCACCGCGGACTTCCCGAATGGGGTAGAGAACACGACCGAAGGCGGCGGCTTCCGCCTGCTCAAGTACCAGCCGGACGTGAACCACGTCAGCGGCAACCACGGCAACGACTTCTCGCTCTTCCGCCTAGGCGAGATGCACCTCATCCGTGCCGAGGCCGCCTTCCGCCGTGGCAACACGACGCAGGCACTCGCCGACATCAACGCCCTCCGCGCCCGCGCGGGCTTGGATCCGATCTCCTCGCTGGACGACGCGACGCTCCTCCAAGAGCGTCTCTTCGAGCTCGCGGGCGAGGCCAAGCGGCGGCAGGACCTGGTCCGCATCGAGGTCGGTGGCGTGAACCAGTTCACGCGGCCCTACTTCGAGAAGGGACAGAGCGAGCCGTACCGCGTGTTCTACCCGATCCCGCAGTCCCAGCTCGACGCCAACCCGAACCTGACGCAGAACCCCGGCTACTAGCCCCTGCGTCCGCTTCACTCTACAGGAGCCCTGCCCTCGCGGCAGGGCTCCCATACGTTTAGGGCGTGCGGGTCCGTCCGTCCGCTCGCCTCAGTCTGCCCGCCTCGGGCCCGAGGCGGACCACCCCGGACGCTCGCTCTCCCACCCTCCCGACGAGACGTGCTTTCTCGCTCCCTGCTGGCTTTCTCCCTCGGCATCGCCCTTATGGGATGCGGATCGGAAACCGAGGTCTCCACAGACGCGCTGTTTCGGTCGGTCCCGGCCTCCGAGTCGGGCCTCGCGTTCGAGAACAGCATCCAGGAGACACAGGAGCTGAACGTTTTCACCTACCGCAACTTCTTCAACGGCGGCGGGGTCGGCATCGGCGACGTCAACGGCGACTCATTACCGGATGTCTACCTCACGGCCAATCTTGGGCCGAACCAGCTGTTTCTGAACCGGACGGAGCCGGGCGGTCCGCTCCGCTTCGAGGATGTGACCGAGGCGGCCGGAGTGGCGGGCATGAAGTCGTGGAGCACGGGCATCTCCGTCGCCGACGTAAACGCCGACGGGAGGCTGGATCTCTACGTCTCCAACGCCGGACTGGAAGACGGCCCCGACCGAGGCAACGAGCTTTTCCTCAACGAAGGCCCCGGCCCGGACGGCATCCCACGATTTCGAGACATAGCCCCCGAATGGGGCCTCGCGGACGAAGGCACCTCCACCCACGCCGCCTTCTTCGATTACGACGGCGACGGCGACCTCGACGCCTACGTCCTCAACAACTCCTTCCGCCCCGTCACCTCGTTTGGGCTCCGCAACATCCGTGACGAGCGGAACGTGCGCGGCGGCGACCGCCTCTACCGCAACGAGGGGACGCCTGAGGCCCCGCGATTCGTGGACGTGAGCGAGGAGGCGGGCATCTTCGGATCCGAGATCGCCTTCGGCCTCGGCGTCTCCCTCGGCGACCTCGAGGGCGACGGCGACCTCGACCTCTACATCGCCAACGACTTCTTCGAGCGCGACTACCTCTACCGCAACGAAGGCGACGGCACGTTCACGGAGATCCTGGAGGAGACCATGCCGACGATCAGCCTCTCCTCCATGGGCACGGACATGGCCGATATCACCGGCGACGGTCGCCCCGAGATCATGGTGGTGGACATGCTCCCCGAGGACGACGACCGCCTCAAACAGTCCTCCAGCTACGAGGGCTTCAACCTCTACCGCGCGAAACTGGCGAACGACTACCACCACCAGCTCATGCGCAACACCCTCCAGCTCGCCGACGAGGCGGGCGGTTTCGCCGACGTCTCCTCCCTCGCAGGCGTCGCGGACACGGACTGGAGTTGGACCACGCTCTTCGCCGACCTCGACCTCGACGGGCTCCAGGATCTCTACGTCACCAATGGCATCCTCCGCGATGTGACCGACCAGGACTACATCGCCTTCCTCGCCGACGAGACCACGCGCGAGGCTGTAGCGACGGGCGACGGTGTGGACTACCTCGCACTGACCCGGGAGATTCCGAGCACCCCGCTGGAGAACGTCGCCTTCCGAAACGTGAGCGAGAGCGCTGCTGCGCCGGTCTTCGAGCGCGCACCGGACTGGGGCCTGGCAGAACCCGGCTTCTCCAACGGCGCCGCCACCGCCGACCTCGACCTCGACGGCGATCTCGACCTCGTCGTCAACAACGTCAATGCACCAGTCTCGCTCTACGAGAACCGTGCGGCGCAGCGTTTTACGGAGCGTCGCGCGCTCCGCATCCTGCTGGAAGGAGAGGCCCCCAACACCGGCGGCATCGGCGCGAGGGTAGAGATCTGGACGGACGGCCAGCGGCAGGTGCGCGATGCCGTCCCGGTACGCGGCTTCCAGTCCAGCGTAGACCCCACGCTGATCGTCGGCCTGGGCGAGCGCGAGGCGGCAGATTCCGTCACGGTCCGGTGGCCGGACGGCCGCGCGCAGACCCTCACGAATGTCCCGGCAGGCGCGCTCACGCTCCGTCAGTTCGAAGCGCGCGAAAGGGGCACGGAAGCCCTCGCGGTAATCGAACCCCTCTTCCGCGAGATCCCCGACGCCATCGCATGGGAGCACCAGGAGAACGCGTACTCCGACTTCGACCGCGAGCGGCTCCAGCCATGGATGCGTTCCACGGACGGACCCGCCGTCGCTGTTGGCGACGTAGACGGCGACGGCCAAGACGATCTCTTCCTGGGAGGCGCGCGAGGCCAGGCCGGAACGCTCATCTTCTCGCGAGGCGGCACCTTCACCACCCGGACACCCGAGGCCTTCCGCGCCGATGCCGAGGCGGAGGACATCGGCGCCACCTTCTTCGATGCCGATGGCGACGGCGATCTCGATCTCTACGTCGCAAGCGGCGGCTCCGAGCCCGCCGCGGGCGATCAGAGCCTCCGCGACCGCCTCTACCTGAACGACGGCTCCGGTGGCTTCTCCCCCGCCCCGGAGGGTGCCATCCCATCGGCTACCATCGCCAGCGGCCCCGTCACTGCAGCCGACTGGGACGGCGACGGCGACACCGACCTCTTCGTCGGAGGGCGGCTCGTGCCCGGCGCGTACGGCGTCGCCCCCCGGAGCGCGCTCCTGCGAAACGACTCGCGAGGTGAGACGATCCGGTTCGTGGACGCCACCCGCAGCGCCGCGCCCGAATTGGAAGAGATCGGGATGGTCTCCGCCGCACAGTTCACCGACTGGAACGGCGACGGCTCGCCCGACCTCGTGCTCGCGGGCGAGTGGATGCCACTCCAGGTCTGGACGAGCACCGGCGGCCGGTTCGCCCCTGCCGACCTCGGGGGACTCGCGGGCACAGCCGGCGTCTGGCACTCGGTCGCTGTCACAGACCTCGATGGCGACGGCGATCCCGACCTCGTCGGTGCGGGCTGGGGTCTCAACAGCCGCCTCCGCGCGAGCACGGACGAGCCGATGCGCCTCCACGTCGGCGACTTCGACGGGAACGGCCAGACGGAGCCGCTGCTGTCCGTCTACAACCGGGGCCGCAGCCTTCCCTTCGCGCTCCGAAACGACCTCACCGGGCAGCTCCCCGTCCTCAAGCGCGAGTACCTCACCTACGGCAGCTACATCGGCCAGACCGTGGAAGACCTGCTCACACCTGCCCAACTGGAGCGCGGGGAGATTCTGACCGCTCAGCAGCTCGCGAGCGTGATCGTCCTGAACGACGGCGACGCCGTCCGCGTCCGGGAGTTGCCCTACACCGCCCAGCTCGCCCCGATGTTCGGCGTTCTCCCACTGGACTGGAACCGCGACGGAGCGATGGACCTCGTGCTCGGCGGCAACTTGGACGGCCTCAAGCCCGACATCGGTCGTCTCGCGGCGTCTCGCGGCGCGGTTCTGCGCGGCGACGGGACAGGTGCATTCGAGACCGTGCGCGGCACCGGTCTCCGCTTCGAGGGCCAGGTCCGCCACCTCGTCGCCCTCCAGACGCCTCTGGGCCTTCGGGTCGTCGCCGTCCGCAACGACGATGCTCCGCAGGTCTTCGCTCCCACCTCGCCCGAACCCCTCCTGTGAACGCGCCCCACTTCTTCCCCCTCGCCGCGCTGGCAGTGCTCCTCGCCGCGAGCGGCCTCGCCGCCTGCGGCGGAGGAGACGACCTGTTCTTCCGTCGCGGCGCCGAGACCACCGGGGTCACGTTCGAGAACACCATCGCGGAGGAGGCCGGATTCACCATCCTGGACTACCTCTACTACTACAACGGCGGCGGCGTCTCGGCAGGCGACGTGAACGGCGACGGCCTCCCGGACCTCTACTTCACCGCGAACGAAGGTCCCAACGCGCTCTACCTCAACCGGACCGAGGAAGGCGGCGTGCTCCAGTTCGAGGACATCACCGAGGCGGCCGGGGTCGCGGGCACCAGCGACTGGACCACCGGCACCACCATGGCCGACGTGGACGGCGACGGCGACCTCGACCTCTACGTCTCTGCCCTCGGGAGCTTCCGCGACCAACGCGGACGCAACGAGTTGTTCCTCAACGAAGGGGCAGGTGCCGATGGCGTCCCGGTCTTCCGCGAGGCCGCCGCCGAGGTCGGCCTCGCCTTCGAAGGCTTCGGCACGCAGGCCCTCTTCTTCGACTACGACCGCGACGGCGACCTCGACGTCTACCTCCTCAACCACGCCGTCCACACGGACCGCACCTACCAGGAAGCCGACAGCACCCGTCAGCGCGACGAGCGCTCTGGCGACCGCCTCTACCGCAACGACGCCTCGGACGATGCCCCCCTCTTCTTCACCGAGGTCACGGAGGAAGCAGGCATCATCAGCGGCCTCTCCGGCTACGGCCTCTCCATCGTCGCGAGCGACCTCAACGGCGACGGCTGGCTGGATCTCTACGTCGGCAACGACTTCCACGACAACGATTTCGTCTACCTCAACGAGCAGGACGGCACCTTCCGCGAGGTCTCACAGACCGCCCTCGGCCACGCCTCGCGCTTCTCCATGGGCGCCGACGCAGGTGACGTGGACGGTGACGGCCGCCCGGACCTCGTCGTGCTGGACATGCTGCCGCGAAAGGAGTCCATCCTCAAGACCTCTGTCGGGGACGACACCTACGACATCGCGAACCTCAAGCTGGAGAAAGGCTACGGCCCCCAGCTTTCGCGCAACACGCTCCAGGTCAACCGAGGCCTCGGACCCGACAGCATCCCGCGATTCAGCGACCTCGCGCCGCTGGCAGGCGTGGAGGCCACCGACTGGAGCTGGACGGCCCTCCTCGCCGACTATGACCTCGACGGGCGACTGGACCTTTACGTCACCAACGGCATCTGGAGACGCCCCAACGATCTCGACTACATCAACTACGTCGGCAACGCGGTAGTGCAGCAGGCGATGGCGAGCGGCGTGCCCGACGACTCGCTCGGCATCTTCGAGCGGATGCCGCAGGTCGAGATTCCCAACGAGGCCTTCCGAGGCGTCGGCGATGTTCGCTTCGAGCCCACCCGGGGAGCCTGGGGCCTGGACGACCCGTTTTTCTCCAACGGTGCCGCGACGGCCGACCTCGACAACGACGGCGACCTCGACCTCGTCGTCAACAATCTCAACGCGCCCGCCGCGATCTACGAGAACCGCGCCGCCGACCGGGGCGCGATGTCGCTTCGCGTGACACTGGAAGGCGATACACCCAACACGGGCGGTATCGGCGCGAGGGTGACGGCCTGGGTAGAGGGCAGGTCACAGAGCACGGAGGTGGTGCCCTCGCGGGGCTACCTCTCGTCTGTGGATCCACGTCCCCTCTTCGGCCTCGGCACCGCTGCGGACGTAGACAGCCTCCGCATCGTCTGGCCGGACGGCCGTACCCAGACACTCATCGACGTACCCGCAGGTGCGCTCACGCTCCGCCAGTCCGACGCGACGGAAGCGGCTCCTTCGCGCGAGGTGATCCCCTCCCGCTACGCCGACGTGACCACCGAGGTCGGCCTGGACGGCTGGCGCCACCGCGAGAACATCTTCATCGACTTCAACCGGGAGCGCCTCATGCCGCACAAGCTCTCCCGCCTCGGCCCCGCGATGGCGGTCGAGGACGTGAACGGCGACGGGCTGGACGACGTGTTCCTCGGTGGCGCCGAAGGACAAGCCTCCACTCTCTTCCTCCAGACCGCTGGGGGCACCTTTCGCGAGAGCGCGAACGACGTCTTCGCGGCAGACAGTCTCGCGGAAGACGTTGTGGCGCAGCTGTTTGACGCGAACGGAGACGGCGCGCTCGACCTCTACGTCGGCACGGCGGGCAACCGGCAGTGGGGCGAGGTCGAGGTTCTCCGCGACCGCCTCTACCTCGGGGACGGCGCGGGCCGCTTCACTCGCGCGACGGACGCCTTGCCCGACCTCTTCGGCCACACTGGCGCCGTCGCCCCCGGTGACTTCGACGGCGACGGCGACACGGACCTCTTCGTGGGAGGACGCGTCGTGCCACGGGAGTACGGCAAAGCGCCCCGCAGCGTGCTCTTGGAGAACGATGGCTCCGGCCGCTTCACCGACGTGACGGCTGAGAAAGCACCAGCGCTGGAGTTCATCGGGATGGTTTCTGCTGCGGCCGCGGCCGATCTCGACGGCGACGGCCGCGACGATCTCGCGCTCGCAGGCGAATGGATGGCTCCCACCATCGCGCAGTTCACCGAGACGGGCACCCTCGCACCACGAGACGCCGGGCTCGCCGACGCCACCGGCTGGTACAACGCCCTCCACCTCGCCGATGTGGACGGGGACGGCGTGCTGGATCTCGTCCTCGGCAACCTCGGCCTCAACAGCCGCATCCAGGCCACAGCGGAACGCCCCGCCCGCCTGGCTCTGGCGGACTTCGATGCCAACGATCAACTCGACGGCATCCTGACCGTCTTCCGCGACGGACAGGACTACCCGTTCGACGCCGTGCTCACGCTGTCTCAGCAGTTCCCGGAGCTTCGCGAGCGCTATCCCACCGCGACGGAATTCGGCGCCCGCACCCTGGATGATCTTTTCGGCGCGAGGCTGAGCGATGCCGAGATCAAGGAAGCACGTTCGTTCGCGAGCGCAGTCGCCTGGGGCGACGGGTCTGGAGGCTTCACGCTCCAGCCGCTTCCCACCTTCGCGCAGGCAGAGCCGATGTACGCCGCCTGGGCCGAGACGGGCCGCATCGTGCTCGGCGGGGGCCTCCTGGGCGTTCGCCCGGACCGAGGCCGCTACGATGGCTATGGCGTCGCATTGAGCGTCGCCTCCGACCGCACGGTCACGACGGATCCTCTGGAAGGCGGCCTCCTCTTCGACGGCGAGGTCCGCCAGATCGCGCCCCTCTCGCTGGCAGACGGATCGCAAGCGCTCCTCGTCGCCACCTCAGACGGTCCCCCGCGCGTCTTCCGCGTGGAGGACGAGCGCCCGACTGTCGCGAGCGCGGCGAGATAGCCCGCCCCACTCTGACCGCCTCGGTACCGAGGCGGAGGATGAAGGCCGGTAGCCCCTCCGTGAAGCCGAATCCACGGACCCAGGCGCATATAGAACGCATATTTAGGGCCTTCCCCTACGTGACGGTCTTCTCGCGACATGGCCCGCCTCGTTCTTCCCTTCGCCCTCCTCGCGATCTTGGTCGGCTGCGGCGACCCCGTGCCCGACGTGCTGCCCGCCGAACCTAGCGATCCCGAGTTGCTCCACGGCGCCGTCCAACGCGTGACGGATGTGATGGTGCATGACATCTTCAGCCCGCCCCAGGCGAGCCGTGTCTACGCCTACGTCTCCGTCGCCGCCTACGAGGCGCTGGCCTCCACGCGCCCCGACCTGAACACCCTCGCGGGACAACTCCGCGACTTCACGCCCGTCCCCACGCCCGAGGCGGAAGTGGACGGCTCAATCGCCGCGCTTCACGCTGCTCTGGTCGTCGGGGAAGCGCTCACGTTCCAGGGAGGAGAGGCGACGGTGGAAGGCTACCGCGACGAAGCCCGCGCCCGCATCCTCGCGAGCGGGATCGACCGTGCGCTCGCCGAGCGCTCCGAGGCCTACGGCGAGGCCGTCGCCGAGCACGTGCTCGCCTGGGCTGGAGACGACGGCTACGCGCAGACGCGAAGCGGCCCGGCCTACACCATCACGGATGAGCCCGGCGCCTGGAAGCCCACGCCTCCAGCCTACATGGACGCCATCGAGCCCAACTGGGGCACGCTCCGGCCATTCGTGCTGGATTCCGCCGCGCAGTTCAAGCCGCCGCCACCGCCGCCCTTCTCTGTCGAGCCTGGCAGCGCCTTCCGCGAGCAGGTCGATGAGGTATACCAGATCGGCCTGGAGTTGACGGATGAGCAGCGCGAGATCGCGAGCTTCTGGGATTGCAACCCGTACGTGATGAATCTGCGCGGCCACGCGATGTTCGCCACGAAGAAGCTCACACCCGGGGGCCACTGGATGGGCATTGCCGCCATCGCGGCCCGCATGTCAGAGGACGACGTGGCGAGTGCCGCCGAGGCCTACGCCCTCACCTCCCTCGCCCTCGCGGACGCCTTCATCTCCGTCTGGGACGAGAAGTACCGGAGTCGCCTCATTCGCCCGGAGACCGTCATCAACCAGCACATCGATGAGGACTGGGCGCCGCTACTCCAGACCCCGCCCTTCCCAGAGTACACCTCGGGGCACAGCGTCATCTCCGCTGCCGCCGCCGAGGCACTGACCGACCTCTACGGTGAGCCCTTTGCCTTCGACGACACCACGGAGGTCGCCTACGGGCTTCCTGTTCGCTCCTTCGAGTCGTTCCGCGAGGCCGCTTTGGAGGCTGCGGAGAGCCGTCTCTACGGCGGGATTCACTACCGCATGGCGGCCGACTTGGGCGTCGAGCAAGGCCGAGGCGTGGGCCGGTTCCACTTGGAACGGATCGAGACGCGACCACCCGACGTAGCCTCTCGCCCCCGTCGCTCTGCTGCGGCGAGAGCGAAGTAGCTTCGGCCTCCTCCTCGTCTTTTCCATGCTCCGCCTCCTCCCGTTCCTTCTCGCCGCGCTGGTGGCACTTCCCGCCTGCAACAGCCTCGGCGACGACGCTATCGGCATCACCGGCACATGGGAGGGCGTCGTCTTCGATCCTGCCACGCCGGGCACGACGTACCCTGTGGAGCTTCGCCTGCAAGACAACGGGCAGGTCGTCACCGGGACTGGATTCGCCGAGATCCCTGGCGAGCGTTTCGAGTTCTCCGTCATCAGCGGCTCCTTCGTCAACAGTGTCGTCTCGCTGGACTTCCAGTACGACCTGCCTCCTTTCAAGGGCGGCCTCGACGGAACACTGACCGAGACCTCGCCAGGCCGCATCGAGGGGACGTTCCAGGGACGCGGGGCTGCCAATGGCCGCGTAGACCTCGAACTGGTCGACCGCTAACGAGCGGCTCCTCTGTACCCACGTGGCACCCGAGGCCATCCGCCTCGGGGCCTTCGAGAGCCACCCCAGCCGTCCCGTCCCGACGCCCGACGGAGAGCGGTCCGTCCGCTCGTAGACCCACGAGCTCTATCTCCTCCCCTCATGCAGTACCGCCGACTCGGAAATAGCGGCCTTATCGTCTCGGACCTGTGCCTCGGCACGATGATCTTCGGCGAACCCGGAGACCGGAGCACGCCAGAGCCCGAGGCCATCCGGATGATCCATCGCTTCCTGGATGCAGGCGGCACCTTCCTCGATACCGCTGACGGCTATGCCGGAGGCCGCTCCGAAGAGATCGTCGGCCGCGCATTGAAGGACCGGCGCGATGACGTGATCCTCGCGACCAAAGTCCGCTTTCCCACGGGCAAGGGCCACAACGACCAGGGCCTGTCGCGCTACCACATTCTCCGGGGCGTCCGCGCGAGTCTGAAGCGCCTCCAGACGGACGTGATCGACGTGCTCTACGTTCACTGCTGGGACCCCTTCACGCCGCTGGAGGAGACGATGCGCGCCCTGGACGACCTCGTGACACAGGGCGACGTGCGCTACCTCGGCGTCTCCAACTTCAAGGCGTGGCAGGTCATGAAAGCCCTCAGTATCAGCGACGCGAACGGATACGCGCGCTTCATCGCAGGACAGTACCAATACAGCCTCATCCAACGCGACATCGAGTACGAGTTCGAGGACCTCTGCGAATCCGAGGGCGTCGGGATCGTACCGTGGGGGCCGCTGGGCGGCGGCTTTCTCTCCGGTAAGTACACCCGAGGCGAGCGTCCCATGGACGGCCGGATCGCGGGTGCAACGGGCGAGCAGGAGGAAACGTGGGAACGCCGCTCGACGGACCGCAACTGGCGCATCCTCGACGCGGTCGGTCAGATCGCCGAGGCGCGCGAGGTCAGTTATGCTCAGGTCGCTCTCGCGTGGCTCCGCACCCGCTCCACCGTCTCCAGCGTCATCCTGGGCGCCCGCACCCTGGAGCAGCTAGACGACAATCTCGGCGCTGCCGACCTCACTCTCACGTCGGAGGAGACCGAGGCCCTCGATTCTGCGAGCCAGCCTCCAGAGATGTATCCCTATCGGATGATCGAGGCCTACGGGAGCCGCTCGCTCTGACCCTGCCCGCCTCGGCATTCGAGGGGGACGACGCAACCAGAAACACGTGTCTCTATGAACTCGCCAGTTGAGCCCCCTCCTGGCCTGACCGTGTTCGGCTCGGCGCTTCTTCGCGTCAGCCCAGACCTCGCATCGATCACGGTATCGGTCACATCGACGCACGCGGACCCGAGTGCTGCCTTTCGAGAGACGCGCGCGAGGGCGCAGACCGTGCGAACGTTTCTATCGAAGGCGAGCATCGACGATGTGCAGTCATCTCGCATGACGCTCCGCCAGGAAACGTCCTATCGGGAGGGACGCCGCCTTCACGTGGGGTACACGGCACGAATGACGCTTCACATCGTCGTCCACCACCTGAACCGGGTAGAGGACATCCTCACCGGTGTGATCGAGCGTGGCGCGAACGAGATCGACGAGGTGAGTTTCCGAACGCGACACCTCAAGCGCCATCGCGCCGAGGCCCGGCGACTTGCCGTGGCTTCCGCCCGCGAGAAGGCCGGGGTCTACGCCGAGGCGGCCGGGGTCGCGCTGGGGCCGGTGCTTCGCATCGAGGATGTCAACCCCGACCCGCTACGAGGGTCAGAGGGTCAGGTCGCCTCTCAAATGGAGGCCGCCGACGAAACGGAAGCGTTCGATCCAGGCTCCATTTCTGTAGGTGCAGCCGTCCGGATCTCCTACGCTCTGGCAGATCCGTCCTAACACGCGCTTCCTAGCCCATCACGACGGCCGCGCGGTATACTCCTTCTGAGGCCTCCCCTAACCCCTATGAAGTACGTCCTTTGCCTGCTCTGCATCCTGTTTGGTGTAAGCGCTTCCGCACAACCCAGCGGCGCCGAGCCCGACGTGCTCTTCCAGGGCTTCTATTGGAACGTCCACCCTGGCGACCACGCGCTCGGTGATCAGGGCGGCGTGTGGTGGGACTCCGTCGCGACCGTCGCCCCTCGGCTCGCGGCGGGCGGCATCCAGACGGTCTGGATTCCCTCCTTCTCGAAAGGCATGGGCGGGCGTTGGAGCATGGGCTATGACCTCTACGACTACTACGACCTCGGCGCCATCGACCAGAAGGGCGGCGTGCGGACTCGCTTCGGCAACGAGACGCAGTTCCGCGACGTGCTCGCGACGATGCGCGGCGAGGGCCTGCGCATTATGGCCGACGTGGTCCTCAACCACCGCTTCGGCGCCGACGCCCAGAGCAACGTGGCCTGCGTTCCCGGCGGCGGCGCCCCGTACATGGACTGGAACGTCTACACCCCCCTCAGCGGCCGCTTCCCCGCGGACGCCAACTCGTTCCATCCCAATACGGCCGACTGCGACCTCAATCCGCCCTACCACAACGCCATCTTCGGGCAGGACATCTCGTATTTCTATGACACCAACACGACCCTCGGGGGCGGTCAGGCGTGGTACCACGGCCCCCACAACCTCGGCGCTGTCGGTGACTCGCTCGTCGTCTTCGGGCGCTACCTGATGGACGACCTCGGCGTGGACGAGGTCCGCCTCGATGCCATCAAGCACATCGACCCCGCGTTCCTCGCGCCGTGGATCGTGGAGATCGCACAGGACCAGCCGTTCACCCTCGGCGAGTTCTGGAGTGGTACCAGCGACATCCTGAACTACCACGCACAGGTCAGGGCGTTCAACACGACCTTCGGCGCTGGATCGCGCGACGCCAGTATGGCGATGTTCGACTTCCCGCTGCGCTACGCCCTGCGCGACATGGCGAACGGCGGCGGCGGCTACGACATGCGCGGCCTCAACTCGGCGGGCCTGCACTTCTCCGGCCTCGACGCATTCGACGTGGTCACGTTCGTCGAGAACCACGACGTAGACCGCATCGGGTTTGTGTGGGCGGACTGCAACACAGACCCCGACGCGGTCCCGTACGGCGCTAGTTGCACCAAGCTGGGCAACGACGTCGGCCACGACCCCATCATCGCGCGGAAGCACATGGCCTACGCCATCATGCTGGCTTCCGAGGGCCGCCCGACGGTGTTCTGGAAGGACTACCTCTGGTACGGCCTCGGCGACGAGATCGACTGGCTGATGGCGCTCCGTCGGATGACAGGTCAGGGCGAGAGCACGCCGCTCTCCGGCCTCGCACCCTTCGGCGCGAACGAGAGCGACTTCTGGGTGCTTCGCCGCGAGGGCTTCGGGGCTCCCCGCTACGGCGCACTGCTGGCCGTCAGCGACGGAGCCGAGGAGGGTGCGTGGGTGAACTCGCCTCACAGCGACTACGAACTCAAGGACTACTCCGACGCCTACGCCTTCGAGACGACCCGTGCGTTCTCGGACTCCCGCGCATACGTCAAGGCGCGAGGCGGCGACTACGCCTGGTGGGCCCCGACCGGCCTGTATCCACGTCCGATGGACGAGCCCGCTTCCTCCTTCGCGCTGACCGCTGAGCCCGGCGGCGCACTTCACCATGTCGTGCTCCGCGCGCAAGATGCCGCAACTCTCCTCGTCGGCGGTGCTCCCATCCAACCGGGCGACGAAGTCGCCATCCTCGCGCCGGGCGCGACCGTCGCGACCACCGCTGACGTGTCAGGAATCGGCCGCGTAGGCCAGCGCCTCCGCTGGGACGGTGTCCACGACATGGTCATCGAAGTCCTCGGCAACACGGACGGCACCAACGACGCCGGTCGCCTGAAGGACGGCGACGCCCTCCGCCTCGTCGTCTTCGACGCCAGCACCGGCCAGGCCGCCGAGGCGGGCAGTGTCACCTGGGCCGCGCCCGGAGGCTTCACCTACGCGCCGCTGCGCCCCGCCACGCGAGGCGGCGCCTTCACCGCACAGGCCACCGACGACGACGGCTTGTACACCGCTGGTGCAATCTCCCTCGTGACGGGCTTCGAGACTACGCCTGCGGTGACGTACCCGGAAGACGTTCGTGTGACCGCCATCCCGTACCGCCCGCAACCGCCCATCGTGATCGGATCGGACAACCCGCGCTTCCGCTTCAAGGCCCGGACGCGCAACACCACCCGCGACCCGCGCACGGAGGACATCTGGACGGAGATCCGCAACGCAGCGGGCGAGGTCGTGACGACGGGCTTCGTGCCTGCCGAGGTCGTCTTCACCGGGCGCGAGACCATCAAAAATCGCTTCACGCAAAAGATCTCGAAGTTCAGCCCGGCCGGGACCTACACCTTCACGCTCTTCGTCGGTCAGTACCCGGACGCACCACAGGACACGGACTCGTTCACCTTCGAGTACACAGGTCCACCCACCTCGGTCTCCGCGTCCACCGGCCTGGATGAAGGATGGGCGCTGGAGGTCGTCACCGAACCCGACGAGGGGCTGGCCGATGACGGCCTGAGCGTCGAAGATGCTGCGCCACAGGTTCAGGTCTGGCCCATCGCGCCGAATCCGTTCCGCGACCGTACGACGCTACGGTTCGCACTCCCGGAGCCCCAGCCCGTCCGCGTGGACCTGCTAGATGCTCTCGGACGACAGGTTCGCACCCTCTACGACGGGACACCCCCTAGCGGTCCGCTCGCCGTCGTCGTGGACGGGCGCGATCTGCCCTCCGGCCTGTACCTCGTGCGGCTCACCGGCGACGGCGTCGCCGCCACGCAGCGTGTGCTAAAGGCACGATAGCCCCTCATCCACGGGCTGCCCCTGCGGCCCACGGGCGCGACCTGCCACTCATGGACGGGCGCTTGGGGAGAGGAGAACCCGCACTGATCCTATCGGTGTATCTCCTCTCCCCACCATGCTCTCCCTCCTCGTCCTTCTTCTCGTTGCCGCCCCGTCCCCCACGGACTGCGAGCCTGGGCCTGAGTACGGCCGCGCCTCTGCTTGCGAGGTCCGCACCTTCACCCTCGATGTGCGCGAGGGTCTAACTGTGCGCAACCCCGTCAGCGGCGGCATCACCGTGCAGACCTGGGATCAGAGCGAGATCAGCGTTCGCGCTGAGGTCCGTGCGTACGAGACGCAGGGCCGCTCTCCCGCTGCCCTCCTGGAGGCCACCACCATCCAGACAGACGACACGCTCCAGCCCGAGACGGAGGGCGGCGGCTGGGTCGAGACACGGTTCGTGATCTCCGTCCCGCGCGAGACCGACCTCGACCTCTGGAGCAACAACGGCTCCATCGCCGTGACCGGCGTGGAGGGCACGCTCCGCATCGACACCAACAACGGGGCGGTCCGCCTCGCGGGCGTTGCGGGGGATGTGGACGCGCGGAGCAACAACGGCTCTGTCCTCGTGGACCTCGACGGCACGACATGGACCGGCAGTGGCCTCCGAGCCTTCACGAACAACGGCACACTGCGTCTCCTCGTCCCGGACGGCTACGACGCCCTCGTGGAGGCCGAGGTCAACTGGGGCTACATCAACGAGCCCAATGCCTTCAGCCCAAGCGCGGCCACGCAGACGATCTACTTCGGCCCTGGCTCTACGACCCTCCGCGTGGGCGTGAACTCCGGCTCCGTCCAGATCGAGCGGAACTGATCCTCCATCTCCTGCTGTCATGCGTCCGCTCGTCTGCCTCCTCGCGCTACTCGCCTCGGCTGTCGGCTGCCAGCCGCTCCCCTCCCAGAGCATCACCGAGGCCGGCCGTCCCGCCGTCTCCACCCTCGGCGAGACGGCAACCGCCTGGGAGCAGCTCGACATCCCCCTGTTCACCGCCCCGATGGACCCGACGGACGGCGCGCTTCTGCGGGGCCTTAAAGCCTACGTAGATGGCGATCTGGCCCAAGCAGACGCCGCTCTCCGCGAGGCGCTCGACACCGCTCCACTCGACCTCACGTCCTTCGTCCGTGACCGTCTTGCAGACGTAGCCGCTGAGCGGTTCGATTGGGCAGAGGTGGTCCGCCAGCGCGAGGCCAGGGGGCAGCCAGGAGGCACCGTCTCCGGCTGGGCCCGCTTCCCAAACGCC
>JBCDKM010000034.1:0-23808 GCA_038746605.1 Bacteroidota bacterium | reverse complement strand
CGTGCCAAAGGCCGTCGCGTCGTCCTCGAACGTCACCGTCGTCTCACCCTCGGCAGTGCCGACGAGCGTGGCGGTGGCGTCGCAGGCCTCGGTGGAGGACTGGAAGACATCGTAGCCGAAGAGGTCGGGCTCGCCGGTGACTTCGTCCCAGGTGAGGGCCACGTCACCGTCGGGGCTCTGGGTGAGCGCGAGCGAGGACGGCGCGGCGGGCGAGAGGTTGTCGATGGATGCGCCGCAGGAGACCATCGAGCGCCACGTCTCCCCGCTGTCGCCCTGAGCCGTCACCTGCACGCAGGTGGTGCCGGGATTCGTGCCGGTCTGGTCGGAGTAGGTGGGAACGGCGAGGCTGTACCGAGCCCGCCCGCTCGCAGATACCGTCGCGACGGGCTCCCAGGCGTAGCCGGAGACGCCAGCAGGCTCGCTCCGCTCAATGAGGTAGGACGAGGCGTTGCCCAGCGTCTCCTGATCGGAACGAGTCCATCGGGCCTGGAGAAGGCCGCCCTGGTCGCCGGGCACGTCCGCGAGGCGGAACAGGCCGGGGCTGGAGGCAGGGCCGGTAACGCGGTACACAAAGGCAGCCCCGGCGTCCCCACCTTCCGTGTCGTTACCTGGGGCTCCGACGATCACATCCGCTCGCCCGTCGCCGTTGAAATCTCCAGCCCCTGAGACCGATCGGCCGAGGTCTTCCAGTTCCCCTGTGCCTGAGAACACGAGATCCGGGGCGCCATCTCCGCCCCGACCACCGTAGTACACATACGCCTGGCCTGTACCCGGAAGTCCCTGATCGGCCCCCGGGGCTCCAACAATCACGTCGGCGTAGCCGTCCCCGTTCACGTCCCCAGCCCCAGACACGGAGGCACCCAGAGAGTCCGCGTTTACTGGGCCTGTCAGCACGATGTCGGCGCCCCCATCGAAAGCAGCTCCGCCGAAATACACGTAGGCGCGGCCGTCATTGCTGCTTGCGGCGTCGTTGCCCGGGGCTCCAACGACGAGGTCGGCATAACCGTCCCCGTTCACGTCACCCGTACCAGAGACTGTACTTCCGAAGCTGACCCCGGACTCCTCTGTCAGTGTCACGTCTACGACTCCATCTGGCGTCACCCCGCCGAAATACACGTAGGCCCTTCCGAAGCCTGGCTCCCCGACAAGCATATCCCCGAAGCCATCGCCGTTGACATCCCCAGCGTCCGACACGACTTCGGCGAATCGGGTGCCTATCGGAAAGTCGAGTCTTCTCACCACTACGTCTTCTTCTGCGTTCATGGTTCGTCCGCCGAAGTACACGTACGCGAGGCTTGAGCTTGTCAGGTCCGTATTGGTAGGCGACCCAACGATCACATCAGCGTAGCCGTCACCGTTGACGTCTCCTGCACCTGATACGGACTTGCCGAAGCGGGCATTTCCGCGATCGCGTGTCAGCACCACATCCTCCGTTGCATTCATAGATGGGCCACCGAAGTAAATGTTTGCACGGCCCGAATCTGTAGCTTCGAGATCGCTGAGCGGGGCTCCGACGATCACGTCATCGTAGCCATCCCCGTTGACATCCCCGGCACCCGACACCGACCGACCAAACTCGTCGCCGAGAGCGTTGCCGGTCAGCACAACATCCGGGACTGCATCTGCCCCTGGCCCGCCGTAGAACACGTACGCACGCCCGCGGGATGAGGCGTATTCCGGCGCCCCGACGATCACGTCGTCGTAGCCGTCCCCGTTGACGTCCCCCGCGCTCGCCACAGCCGCGCCGAATCGGTCGCCAGAGGCCCCGCCGAACGCCTCCCACTCGGCGATCCCCGCACCCGAGTTGGCGTTCGAGAACACATAAGCCGCGCCGCTGCTCGCGCCGTTCGGGTCCGCTTCTGGCGCGCCGATAGCGAGGTCTGCCAGGCCGTCGCCGTCTAGGTCTCCGGCACCCGCGACAGCGACGCCGAAGTCGTCGAAATCGGCCACTCCAGTCAAGACCAAGTCCGCCACCGCGTCCGGGACCGGTCCTCCGAAGTACACGTGCGCTCCGCCCGAGTTGATACCGCCATCGTCATCGAAGGGGACGCCGATGATTACATCATCGTAGCTATCGCCGTTGACGTCTCCCGCCCCGGAGACGGAGTCCCCGAGTTGGTCGGTGGTCCCGGTACCCGTCAGCACGAGATCGGCGATAGCGTCTGGGGCTGTGCCGCCGAAGAAGACGTATGCACGGCCAGCGTTTCCGGCTCCTGCGTCGTTGTTCCTCGCGCCTACGATCACGTCCGTGAAGCCGTCGCCATTCATGTCTCCCGCCCCAGAGACCGACTCTCCGAAGAGGTCCCCCATGGATTCTCCCACGAGAGTGAGATCCGCGACGGCGTCCGCCGAAGAGCCACCGAAGAAGACATACGCGCGGCCTTCGTTGGTAGTCCCTCCACCTGTCTCACCGACGATCACGTCTGCGAAGCCATCGCCGTTGACATCTCCAGCACCGGAGACCGAAGCACCGAGGTTGCCGTTCTCCGTGGTGCCCGTCAGCGTCAGGTCCGCGAACGCGTCCATGGACGGCCCCCCGAAATACACGCGCGCCCGGCCTGAGTTTGAAGCCCCTACGTCATCAAACGGCACCCCAACGATCACGTCTGCGAAGCCATCGCCGTTGACATCCCCAGCACCGGAGACCGAGGTCCCGAGTTGGTCCAGGAACGAACCAGCAATAATGACATCAGCGATGGCGTCGGCCGTCGGGCCCCCGAAGTAGACGTAGGCCCGGCCCGCGTTCAAGCCACGCCCATTGCTTTCCGGAGCGCCCACGATGACGTCATCGTAGCCGTCCCCGTTGACGTCCCCCGCGCTCGCCACAGCCGCGCCGAAGTTGTCCCCAGAGGTCTCGCCAGTTAGGATCAAGTCGGGTGTCACACCGCTGCCAGGCCCTCCGAAGTAGACGTAGGCCCGGCCCGAGTTCAGGCCGCCTGCATCGTTTTCCGGGGCGCCCACGATGAGATCCGCGTATCCGTCACCATTGACGTCCCCGGCACCGGCCACGGAGGTACCGAACTCGTCGTTCGAGGTCTGCCCGGGTAGTCCCGAGGCGGGGAAGCCCGGCACGGCGACCAGGTCCGCCTCGGTAGGCACCGGCGCCGAGACGACCTGGGCAAAAGCGGGGCTGACGAGAGCGAGCGTCAGGGTTGCGAGGAGGAGAGAGCGAACCGCGTACATGAAACTGGAGGGAGTCTTCCCTCTCTCGTGCGGAAATCTTTCTCCTCGCCGGACAGCGGGACGCTGGATTTCTCCTATCGTCTACATTATCAGCCTCCTCCCCTGGCCCGATGCCCGCTTCCCCTAGCCCCGTCACGCGGATCCTCGCGGACCACGCAGGCGCCGATGACCTCGTGGAGCAACTACTCCCTCACGTCTACGACGAGTTGCGGCACTCTGCCCGCCGTCAGCTTCGGCACGATGCCAACGCCACACTCCAGACCACGGAGTTGGTCCACGAGGCGTACGCCAAACTCGCCCGAGGGGCGCCGCCGGAGAGCCGGGCTCACTTCTTCGGGGCCGCAGCTCGCGCGATGCGCCAGGTCTTGGTAGACCGCGCTCGTGCCCGCAACGCAGCCAAGCGTCCTCAGAACCGCGTCGCGATGGAGGACGCGCCCACGCCGAGCGTCGACCCCAAGGCCGACGAAATCCTCGCCATCCACGACGCGCTCCTCAAGCTGGCGACGTTCGACGAGCGAGCCGCCCGCGTGGTGGAGTGTCGCTTCTTCGGCGGGCTGTCGGAGAAGGAGACCGGCGAGGCACTCGGCATCAGCGAGCGAACGGTCCGGCGCGACTGGAACGACGCCCGCGCATGGCTCCATCGCGAGTTGCACGGCGCTGCGTAACGGGACTGCATGACAGGACGGCGTGACCGGTCCCAACCGGTTCTCCCGCACGGATGACTACGAGCCCTCCCCGCCGATGCCCTCCGACGCTCCTCCCACCCGCTGGTCTCAGGTTCGCGATCTCCTCGACTCTGCCCGGGAGCGTCCCGAGGCGGACCGAGAGACCTGGCTGCGCACCGCCACGGAGGACAGCGATCTCCGCGAGGAGGTCCTGAGCCTGCTCCGCGCTACCTCTGCCGCTGAAGACGACGGCTTCCTCGCGCGCTCCGCAGGCGAGACGGCTGCTGGCCTCTTCGCCCCCCTGGCTGAGGACGCCGACCCGTACGTGGGGCGCGAGGTCGGACCCTGGCGCCTCACGGGGCGTCTGGGTGAAGGCGGCATGGGCGTCGTCTACCGCGCCGAGCGCACCGGGGCTGATTTCGAGCAAGAAGCCGCGCTCAAGCTAGTCGGGCGGGGCCTCGCGCCACGCGCCATCGTGGAGCGTTTCCGGGAAGAGCGGCGCATCCTCGCACGGCTGGCGCACCCCGGCATCGCACGCCTCCTGGACGGCGGCATGAGCACCGACGGCCAGCCCTACTTCGCGATGGAACTCGTAGACGGCGCGCCGCTCACGCGCTACGCGGAGGGCCGCGAGTTGAACGTGGACGCCCGCCTCGCCCTCTTCCTCAATGTGTGTGACGCCGTCGCCTATGCCCACCGCAACCTCGTCGTCCATCGCGACCTGAAACCGAGCAACATCCTCGTCGCCGACGACGACACGCACCAGCCCACCGTCCGGCTTCTCGACTTCGGCATCGCCAAGGCCCTCACGGACGACGAGGACGCAGACCTCCGAACACAGACGGGCGCGATCATGACGCCTGCGTACGCGGCACCCGAGCAAGTTCGCCGCGAGCCCGTCACCACCGCCACGGACGTGTACGCGCTCGGCGTGGTGCTCTACGAACTCCTGGCGGGGACGCGCCCCTACGAGATCGGCCCGGAGGCCCCACCGACGACCGTGGAGAAAATGGTCTGCGAGACAGACCCACCGCCGCCCTCTGCGGTGGCTCCTCCGGGCGTGTCCTCCCGCCTCGGGGGCGATCTGGACACCATCGTGCTGAAGGCACTGGAGAAGGAGCCCGCCCGCCGCTACGCCTCGGCCGAAGCTCTGGCGGAGGATCTCCGGCGGCACCTCGCAGGCCTTCCCGTCACGGCTCGCCGTGCGACCGTCGGGTACCGCGTGCGCTCCTTCGTGCGGCGGCATCCCGTCGGGGTAGGGCTTACGGTTCTGGCGGTCCTCGCCCTCGTGGCGGGGCTCGCGGGGACGACGTGGCAAGCGCGCGTGGCCTCTGCCGAGCGGGACCGCGCCCAGACCGAGGCGGCCAAGGCGGAGGAAATCCGCGACTATGTCCTCGGCCTGTTCTCTGCTGTCAACCCGGACTCCGCGCGTGGGCGAGAGGTCACGGTCCGCGAGGCACTGGAAGCCGGGGCCGTCCGCCTCGCGGGCGAGTTGGCGGACCAGCCCGTCGTGCGCTCCGACATGGAGTTGACCATCGCGCTGCTCTACCGGCGGCTCGCAGACTATGGGCGCGCTCGCGCCCACGTGGACTCTGCCATCGCGCTACGCGAGCGTCACCTGGGCCCGCGCGATGTCCAGACCGCAACGGCCCGGCGCGAACTGGCCCAACTTCTCATCGACACAGGGGACTACGACGAGAGCCGCGAGGCGGCGGAGCGCGCCCACGCCGACCATCTCGCCGCTCTCGGCCCGGACCACCCCGAGACGCTCCAGAGCCTCACCGTGGTCGGAGCGACCCTCGCAGTCCTCGGCGAGTGGACCGAGGCAGAGGAGGCCTTCGAGGAGTTGGCGTCGCGCTCCCTCCCCACCGCCGACACCCTCGCGCTCAGCGAAGCGCTCCTCAATCTGGGCTCCAGCCGTCTCCGCCAGCAGCGCTTCGAGGACGCCGAGGAGCCATTCCGCCAGTCGCTCGCGCTCCGGCGTGCGCATCTCGGGCGCACTCACTCCGGCACAGCCACCGTCATGAACTCCCTCGCGATTGCCGTCGCGCGGGGCCGGGGGGATCTCGACGAGGCAGAGGCCCTGATGGTCGAAGCGCTCGACATCCGCCGCCAGCTCTACGGCGAGGCGCACCCGGAGATAGCCCAGATGCTCAACAGCCTCGCACGGCTCTACGAGGAGCGGGAGGACTTCGCCCGCGCAGAGCCGGTCTACGCGGAGCTCTTGCCCATGATGGAGGCCACCCTCGGTCCAGAGCACCCCTACACGGGCCTCGTGCTCGTCAACTATGGCAACCTCCTGCGGATGCGCGGCCGACCGGCAGAGGGCGAACCGTTCCTCCGACGGGGCCTCTCCATTGAGCGTGCGGCGCACGGCACGGACCACCCGCTCGCTGCCGAGTCCGAGGTACGACTGGCCGACCTCCTCGCTGCGATGGGCCGCGACCGCGAGGCCCGCCGGTTGGTCGATCACGCCCAGCCCATCCTGGAGGAAGCGTACGGCCCTGACGCCGGACCCGTCCTTGGCGCCCGCGAGATCCGCGCAGCTCTCGCGAACTGACTCCGCCCGCCTCGGCACGTCCACGGACCGACCCCGCCCGCCTCGGGCCCGAGGCGGAGAACGCAGGAGCGGTAGGTTGTCCGCATGACGCCACACCGCTTCACTCTGGAGGCCACCCGCGCGCGGCTCTCGCGCGACCTCAAGACCGAGGCCCGCCGCCTCGGCTTCGCCCTCGTCGGCATCGCGCGGGCGGAGCACATGGACCCAGAGGCCCGGCGGCTGGACGCCTGGTTGGAGCAGGGACGCTACGGCGGAGAAGCTGGCGCGATGCCGTGGATGGCTCGCCACTTCGAGAAGCGCGTAGACCCGCGAGAACTAGTCCCCGGTGCGAGATCCGTCGTGAGCGTCGCGCACACGTACGTCGCGCCGCAGCCCGAGCCGCTCTCCGATGCGGAGGCCCTCGCGCGAGGCATCGGTAAGGTCAGCCGCTACGCCTGGGGCGACGATTACCACGACGTCCTCAAGGCCAAGCTGGCGGAACTCTTCGACTGGCTGGACCGCGCCTCGGGCGGTGCGGGAGGGCGCGCCTTCGTGGACTCCGCGCCCGTCATGGACAAGGCCTGGGCGCAGCGCGCGGGCATCGGCTGGATCGGTAAGAACACCAACCTCCTCACCCGCTCACACGGCTCTCTCGTCTTCCTCGGCGAGTTGATCGTGGATGTGGACCTCGTGCCCGATGAGCCCTTCACGGCCGACCACTGCGGTTCTTGCACCCGCTGCCTGGACGCCTGCCCCACCGGCGCCCTCGACGAGCCCTACCAGATCGACGCCACGCGCTGCATCTCATACTGGACGATTGAGACTCGCGGCGCCGAGTGGCCGCCCGAGGCAGAGGACCTCGCGCGCGAGTTCGGCCCCTGGGTCTTCGGCTGCGACATCTGCCAGGACGTGTGCCCCTGGACCAAGTTCACCCAGACCACCACGGACGCCCGCTTTCAGGCGCGCGAGGAGGTCGTTCAGCCCCGTCTCGCAGAGTGGGCAGAGTTGGACCTCGCCGCCTTCCGCGAGGCCTTCCGCAAGAGTCCGATCAAGCGGACGAAGCTGGAGGGACTCTTGCGGAACGTCGGCCAGGCGCAGGCCAACGCGGAGCGCGCTGAGTAGCCCTGCCTCGGTGGCTCCGCGAGTGCATCGAGGCGGGCGGGGTCAGTCCCGCACGAAAAGCCACTTCACGCCCTCGTACAGCCCCACGAACACGTACCCCACTGGCCCGGGCGTGACGCGCTCGCGCAGCGTGAGCCGGACGGTGGAGAGCGCGACGCGGTCTTGCAACGTCCGAAGCTGACCTTCGAGCCGCTCCACCTCGGTGGTGAAACGCGCCAACTCGCGCTCGACCTCTAAGACCTCCTGCACCGTCTCGGCGCGATCCAGGAGCGTCGCCAGGCGGTCGCGAAGGGCGCGAGCGTTCGCGAGGCGGATCTCCAGGTCCGTGTACTGGTCGGTCACGTCCGCCGTGCGGATCTCCCGGTGAGTCTCCTTTGCGAGGGCGCCGAGGGCGTCCAGCACGGTTTCCAGTTGGACGTCGGGAATGCGGAGCGTCATCTCGCGCGGGCCGTCGGCGGAGACGTAACCATCGAACGAGGTGACGATCTCAGCCGCGCGCTCGCGAAGCTCGGAGTGCGCGCGCTCGTCCGCTTCCAGACCCAGAGCGGCAGTGCGAACCAGGCGGCGGTCGGCGGGACGCTCGATCTGTGTGGCTGCCGCACGGTCTCCACGGACATACACTCCGACGGTCTCCGCCATCACGTCCGCAGACGACGGCCCCGAGGGGGCGGGGGCAGCGGTATAGGCAGGGGCCGCGCATCCGGCGAGGGCGAGCACGAGAGTGGCGAGGGCAGAGCGGAAAAGCATCGGGGACGGGAGTGGGTGACAGGCGCGAGCCGAGAAATCTCGCGCGGAGGTAACGGCGGGGTCTTCGCTTGACCCCGTGCGCCTCGCGCAGCACCTTCGCGCTACCCCCCGCGAGCCATGATCCAGCGCCAGGCCCTCATCGTCCCGTTCACCAAGATGAACGGCGCAGGCAACGACTTCGTCGTCCTCGACAACCGCTTCCTTCGCTTCTCGGACGATGAGTTGGCCGATCTCGCGCGGCGCGTCTGCCCTCGCCGCACCGGCATCGGCGCAGACGGCCTCCTCGCATTGGACGACGAGGACGGCACCGACTTCCGCATGCGCTACCGCAACGCGGACGGATCGCTGGGAACGATGTGCGGCAACGGCGCGCGGTGTCTCGCGCGGTTCGCCACTCGCGCCGGGCTCGGTCGCGAGTCCGACGGCGCCACACATCTCGCCTTCGAGACGGACGGCGGGCGCTACTCTGCCCGCGTCACTCCCGAGGCCGTGGAACTGGACGTGCCGCCCGCGAAGGACTGGGACGCCTCAGCGGAGTCCCCGCTCGGGACCGTCCACCCGATCTGGACCGGCACGGAGCATGCCGTCGTCTTCGTGGACGATGTGGAGACGGCGCCCGTGGCGGAGGAGGGCGCTCGTCTCCGCCACCACCCCGCTTTCGCACCGACGGGCACGAACGTCAACTTCGTGGAGCGGCTAGACGCGGACACCGACGGGACCGAGCGGGTCCGCGTGCGGACGTTCGAGAAGGGCGTGGAGGCAGAGACGCTGGCGTGCGGGACGGGAGCGCTGGCCTCGGCGCTGGTGACGCGGCAGGCGAGCGGGAGCACCAGGCCAGGACGGGTCGCGGTGGAGATGCCGGGCGGGACACTCCGCGTGGGCGTCGATGCTTCGGGCAGGCTCACGCTGAGTGGTCCGGCCGAGACGGTCTACGAGGGCACGCTGGAGTGGTGGGGATGACTCCGCCCGCCTCGTCACCGAGGCGGGACGGGTTGGCGTGCCCCATCATCGCACCACCGTCACCGCACGCGTCCCGAGGTGGCCCGCCTCGGTGCTCGCGCGGACGAGGTAGACGCCCGCCGGAAGGCGCACGCCGGAGGCATCGCGGCCATCCCACTCCAGGACCGCTCGGTCGGCCACGGCCACGCCGTCCGCGATCTCGCGGACGCGGCGACCGAGCACGTCCAGCACCTCCACGTTCACCGCGCTCGGCTGCCCGACGGTTACTTCGACGGTGAGCGGGCCACTCGCGGGATTGGGCGCGACGCGGATCTCGACGCCTCGGGCTAGCGGCCCGCCGCTGGAGGCCGTCGGGGGCAGGACACCGACGCTGTAGACCCCGGCATGCCCCCCGGACACCATCACCTGATTCGTACTCACGAACGCGACATCGGTCAGCACGTCGCCGAAGGCATCCGAGTACGCGAGGAGGGTGGGACTTGTGAGATCGCCCGTGCGATAGACGCCGAGGCCGGTGCCCGCCATCGCGAGATCCCGGCCGTCTGCGTCGAGCCCGACGAACCCGATGGGCGACTGCACCGTCCCGAGCACCGTTGGGGCGTCGGCAGTGGTCACGTCGAGCACGTTCGCGACGGAGGCCGTGCGGAGAGCGTAGAGCCGGTCGCCGTCTCGCCCGAGGCGAAACTCGGAGCCGGTCATGGGCACGCTGCGAACGAGCTCAGGCGTGGTCGCTGTGGCGGTGTCGTACACCTGGAGCTGGTTGCCAAAGAGATCCGCCACCCAAACGAACGGACCGGTCCCGTCGAGATCGCCGACGCCTACAGGTGGCACGAACGAGCCCACGAACGACGGGCTGGCGGGGTTCGCGAGGGAGTACAGGTAGACCACGCGTTGGTCCGTCGTCAGCGGATCGTCCGCCCCGCCGATGCCCGCGAGAAGCGACAGGCCATCGGAGGTGACGGCCACGCGGCGGACGGGCGCCGTCGCGCTCGCGAGAACCGTCGCGGTGGTCTCCAGCGTCGTTTTGTCCACCACCTGCACGCCTCCGAAGCCGTCAGCGGCGTAGAGATGCGTCTCGCTCTGCGCGAGATCTGAGGTGTAGTTCCAGGCTGGGCCGTGCGCCCGTCCATCGAACGTGAGAGTCTCGCCAGAGAGCCCGGCAGCCCTCTGCAACCTCACGACGCCGTACGTCCCGTGCGCGACGTAGACCGTGCCGCCGTCTACCTCCACATCGAGTGAGAGGTTGGGGACGGCGTGGAAGGCGGTCAGCGTCCGGGTGGCAGCATCGGCGACGTGGAGACCGCTGAACGCATCGGCGATGAGGACGGTGGTGCCGTCAGTGGCGAGGCGGCTGGTCCCGCTGGCGACGTTAGCGACGTTGGTGCGCTCGCGAGGGCGCACGTTCGGATCTGCGGGGTCGGCCGCGTCTACGAACTGGAGGCCGCCGAAGCCGGAGCCGACGACGAGGCGGTCATTCTCGGTCCAGACGAGGTCCATCGGAACGGGCCCGAAGACAAGTTCGGAGCGGAGCGGCGCCTCGCCCAGAAACGCGGGCGCGTCGGGCATCGCGAGGCTGTAGAACCGGACCTGATCCGCGTCATCAGCGTCCTGCACGACCGTCGCGAGGACCGTCTGGCCCTCCACCTCGGCAGCGGCGACTGCCGCCATGTAGTCCGCGACCGGCGTGCTCGCGACGCTCGGGACCGACGGGGTCGAGACGTCCACCACGGCCAGCCCGTCGAGCCCCATCGCGAGGTACGCGTGCGAGCCCGAGAGCATGAGATCGGTCGTCACGCCGGGCACTTCCACCGTGCCCAGTACCGTCGGTGCGTCCGGGTTTTCGAGAGAGACCACGCGGAGCGAGCGCTGGGGCCCCTCCACCGCCTCGAACGTCCCGATGTAAGCCATTTCCCCACGGATCGTGATGGCCGTCCCCCCTACGCCGGTCAGCTTGCCGCGACGCGTGGGCAGGGCCGGATCCGACACGTCGATCACGAAAAGGCCCGTCTCAGCATCCTCGAAGTGGGTCGTCATCACGGCCACGAGATCGCCCGAGGCGGCCATGTCTGAGATCACGCCGGGCAGCACCAGTTCGCCCACGATGCCGATCTCACCGGGCGTGGAGAGGTCGAGCGTCTGGAACACACTGCCCTGCATCGCGACGGGCGTGTCTCCGGCGAAGGCGACGGACCGGACGTAGCCATAGGGCCAACGCGCGGAGATCTCCAGGCTTCCCGCCCCTCCCGCCTCGGCAACGGAACGGGCCTGGTCGAACGCAGCAAGTGGAGGAGGCGGAGCATCCTGCGCGTGGAGGGCGGGGGCAGCGAACAGGAGAAGCGCGAGGCCGCCCGCGAGCGAGATCCGAAGCATGTGTGCGAGGGGGGTGTGTGTTCAGGATAGGAACGTCTCAGGCCTCGCGGCGGGTGGTCGGGCACGCATCGTGCCGGGCACGTTTTAGGAAGTAAACCCACCCACTCAACGGGCAAACGGTCCCGATGAGCACGGTCGCCTCCTGTGACGTCTCTTTCCCCTCTTGCGCTGAGGGGATGGCGTCGAGTGGGGGGGCACCTGGCTTGGTCCCGCCGTGGAGGCCTCGAGGCGGAGGGGGTCGGGCATTCCGTCGGCCGGTTCGCGGTCGCTTCGCCAGGCCCTCTCGCGCGGCGTCGTAGACTGCACACGCCCTGGCGGCCTGCCACGTTGGAGCTCGAACCCACTGCCCACCCCCACCGTAGGCTGCCCCCGCTCATGTTCACGCCGATGCGACTCACTGCCTTTCTCTTCGCCCTCCTGCTCGTCGGCTGCGACCGCGATGTGCAGTCCCAGCAGCCCCAATCCGTCGATGCCCCGCTCGCGCAGAGCCCCATCGAGGCTGTCGGGAGTGAGATCGCGACGAGCCGACGCACGGCCGTCACGCGGGCGGTGGAGGCCGCCAGCCCGGCCGTCGTGTCGGTCAATGTCATCGAGGTGCGGCAGGTCCGCTACCGCGATCCCTTCGCGGGCTTCTTCGGGATGCGGATCCCGGACCGTGTCTACCAGCAGCAGATCCAGGGCCTCGGCTCCGGCTTCGTCATCTCGCCGGATGGCTACATCGTCACCAACGACCACGTGGCGGGCAACGCGACCAAAATCACCGTCGCCTTCCCGGACGGGTCCACGCTGGACGCCGAGCTGATCGGCAGCGACCCCGAGACGGACATCGCGCTAATCAAGGTGGAGCCCGAGGGCGATCTCCCATTCCTCGCCTTCGAGGAGAGCGAGGACGCCATCGTGGGCGAGTGGTCCATCGCGCTGGGCAACCCGTTCGGGCTCTTCGAGGCCGCTGAACCGACCGTGACCGTGGGCGTGGTTAGCGGCGTCGGGCGCGATTTCCCGGCGCAGAACGGCCGCACCTTCCGCGACATGATCCAGACCGACGCGGCCATCAACTCGGGCAACTCCGGCGGGCCGCTCATCAACGCGCTGGGCCGCGTGATGGGCATGAACACGTTCATCTTCTCGCGCTCTGGCGGCAGCGTCGGCATCGGCTTCGCGGTGCCCTCGTGGCGCATCCAGAGCGTGGTGGCAGAGTTGCAGGAGACCGGCGAGGTGGACCGCTCCTTCTACACGGGTCTTCGCCTCCAAGCGGTCAACGCCCGTATCGCGCGAACGCTCGGGATGGAGGAGCCGCGTGGCCTGATCGTCGCGAGTGTGGATGGGGACAGCCCCGCCGACCGCGCCGGTCTGGAGCCGTACGACATCGTCGTGCTGCTCGAAGGCGAGGAGGTCCGCTCCGTGGACGACATCCGCCAGCGCCTCGTGGACAACCGCGCGGGCGATACCGTCACGCTCGGCATCGTCCGCGACGGCCGCGAGCAGGATGTCTCCCTCACCCTCGGCACGACAGGATGACGGGACGACGGATGACACCCCCCGCCTCGGTGCCGAGGCGGAGCCCCTCACGATTTCTCGCATCCGCTCTCCTGCTCTCCTGTGCTCTCCTCGCGGGATGCCTCCCGAGCAGCCAGCGGAAGAACACCCGCGCGCTCGCGCCATCGGATTCTACCTCGGCGACGCTCGCGGAGGGCGTCCCGGTCGCAGATCTCGAAACCGTCTGGACCACGCCCCTCACGGAGCTCGCCGCGACACCGACCGGCATCACGTGGATCTACCCAGACTCGTCCGACGCTCAGCTAGCGGTCGTCGAGACGCAGGACGGCGCGATTCACCTGATTGGTTCAGACGGCGCGATTCAGGACCGCTGGGAGGTGGAGGGAAGCTTTCCCTACCTCGCAGGTGTGACGGGCGACACTGTCGCTGTCCTCGCCCGAGGCTCGGGTCGCCTCGACTGGCTCACCGAGGCGGGCGTGGTCGCGAGCCTGGACGTGCCCGAAGACGCGACGGCCGCCCTCGTGCGTCCGGGCGGCGGCGCAGTGGTGCGCATCGGTGGGACCATCTTCGAAACGCCTGCGGCGCTCGTCGTGTTGGACGCGGACGGGTCCGAGACCTCGCGCTACCCCATCCGCTCGCCGTGGCGCGCGAGCGGCTACGTCCGCGCCTGGGGCGACAGCGTCCTCGCGCTCTCGGGCTACCGGCCGGTGGCGGACGTGCTCGCGACCACCACGGAGCCCGGCACGCCGCTGGACACGCTTGCGCTCGCAGGCTTTACCAATCCGCAACTCGTCCGCTCTTTCCAGTTCATGCTCGGCGAGGTGGACGAGCCGCCGCTCCTCACCTCCGCCGCCGCCGCTCTCGGCGACGCACTGTACGTGCTCAACCTCCGCACGGAACGCATACGTGTAGACGTGTACAACCGCGAGGGTCAGCTTCAGCGCGTGCTTCAGGGGCCGATCCCAACGGGCGAGGATGGTGGCAACCTCGTGCTGGACGCCTACCCCGCCGACCTCGCCGTGCGCCAGACGGCCGTCGGTCCAGAGATCGCCGTCCTGCTCCAGCGCCCACGCGGTCTCCTCCAGAGCGCCGACGCGCGAGTCGTCCTGTTCCGGGCCGGTGAACCGGCTCCCACCTCAACAGAGCCCCCCCTCGACGACGAAACGAGCGTCGCGCCCTAGCCCTTCCCGCCTCGGTCCCGAGGCGGACCCCCTCGGAGTCATCGGCGTACCCTCCGCGTTGCTTCCCCGCTCCATGCACTCGATACGAACGGCCCTTGGCCTCGGCGTCGTCGCCCTTCTCACTCTCGGCGCGGGCGGCTGCGGTGCTGCTGACGCAAGCGCAGAGGCGACGGGCTCCGGCTCGTTGTCCATGCTCGCCCTCTGGATCACGCTCGCCATCGGCGTCAGCTTCCTGTGCTCCATTCTGGAGGCCGTGCTGCTGAGCGTAACTCCGGCTTACGTCGGCTCCATCTCCGTGAGCAAGCCGAACGTCGCCAACCGGCTTCGCGAGTACAAGGCCGACGTGGAACGCCCCCTCGCGGCAATCCTCACACTCAACACGTTCGCCCACACCATCGGCGCAGCGGGCGCGGGAGCGGAAGCCGCCGCGCTCTTCGGAAACGATCTCATCACGTTGTTTTCCATCGTGCTAACCATTGGGATCCTCGTGCTCTCTGAGATCATCCCGAAGACCATTGGTGCCGTGTACTGGAGAGGCCTCGCGCCCTTCGCGGCGACCGTGCTGCAGCCGCTGATCTGGGTCACAATCCCGGCCGTCTGGCTCTCGCAGTGGATGACCAAGCTGCTCGCGCGAGGCGAGAAAGAGGGCTCGGTCTCGCGAGAGGAGATCGCCGCACTGGCGGAGATCGGCGAAGAGGAAGGCGTCTTCGACAAGGCCGAGAGCCAAATCCTCCGCAGCCTCCTCCGCTTCAACGAGCTCAAGGCGAGCGACGTGATGACGCCGCGCACCGTGACGCACGCGTACTCTGTAGACACTCCGCTCTCGACGGTCGCAGAGACGGAGACCTTCTCGCGCGTACCGGTCTACGAGACCTCGCTGGACGACGTGACCGGCTACGCCCTTCGCGATGAAGTGCTCAAAGCCGTCGCAGAAGGTCGAGGCGACGACACGGTCCGCTCCATCCAGCGCGACGTGCTCCAAGTCTCGCACGATCTGCCGCTGCCGCGCCTCTTCGAGAAGTTGTTGGAGCGCCAGGAGCACATCGCCATCGTGACCGGGCAGTACGGCGGGACGGCCGGGATCGTGACGGTCGAGGACGTGATCGAGACCCTGCTCGGGCTGGAGATCGTGGACGAGGTAGACACGGAGCAAGACATGCAGGCCGCAGCGCGGCGCCGCTGGAAGGCTCGCGCGGAGAAGATCGGCCTCGTGGAAAACGCCGAGGAGATCGACGCCGAGCGCGAGGCGACCATCGGCCTCGGCATCACGGGCGGTCAGCCCCCTCGCGAGGCGTAGCCCCGCCTCGGGCACTCCACGGAGGCACAGAGACGGGGAGAGTGGGATCTTGCAGCTCCCCCCGCCCCTCCCGCCGTTGCGCCGCCTCGAAGAGTTCGCCGACGCCCATCTCCGCGTCTTCGACCGCCCCCCGCTTCCGCCCCCCGACCAGATCCGGAGCGTCTATCTGATCGGCATCTGCGGGAAGGGTATGGGCGCGCTGGCCGAGCTTCTGCATGAGGCCGGGTACGCCGTCTCCGGCTCCGATGAAGCCGCCTATCCGCCGATGAGCACGCGCCTGGAGGCGCGCGGTATCGAGGTGCTAGAGGGCTACGACCCTGCCCACCTCGGGACCGAGGCAGAGGCACCCGACCTCGTCGTCGTCGGCAACGCGTGCACGCCGACGCACCCCGAGGCTGCAGCAGCGCGAGAGCGCGGCCTCGTGCAGACCTCGCTCCCCGAGGCCCTCGCGCACCTCTTCCTCTCGCGAAGACAACCCGCCGTCGTGGCGGGCACGCACGGCAAGACCACCACGACGGGCCTCCTGACGCACGTCCTCCGCGAGGCGGGCCTGGACCCGGGCTTCCTCGTGGGTGGTGTGATGGTGGGCGAGGAGCGAACCTCCGGCCTCGGCTCGGGCCCCGTCTTCGCCGTCGAGGGCGACGAGTACGACGCGGCCTACTTCGACAAGCGGCCCAAGATGATTCTCTACCGGCCGCACCGCGCCGTCGTCACCAGCCTGGAGTTCGACCATGCCGACATCTACCGCGACTGGGCCGAGTACAAGCGCGCTTTCCACGCTTTCGCGGCGCTGCCCCCGCCCGACGGCCTGCTCGTCCTCAACGGCGAGGACCGCGAGGTGCGCAAGCTCGCGAAACGGACCTGGGCGCGTGTCCGCTTCTACGGCGAGGAGGGCCGTGAACCCTATGAGGTGACGTTCGACGTGGCCGCGCGAGGTCTCACCGCTATCGAGGGCGGGCAGACGTTCACGCTCGTCGTGCACGGCGAGGCCGTGGCAGAGGTGCACCTCCCGATGGGCGGGCGCTACAACGCGCTCAACGCGCTGGCTGTCGCCGCCCTCGCGATGGATGCGGGCGCGACGCCGGAGCAGGTCGCGGCCGGGCTCAGCACGTTCCGTGGGATGAAGCGCCGCCAGGAGGTCGTCGGCGATGCGGGCGGCGTGCTCGTCGTGGACGACTTCGCGCACCACCCAACAGCCGTCTCCGCCACCATCCGGGGCGTGCGGGAGCGCTGGCCAGGTCGCCGGATCGTGGCCGTCTTCGAGCCACGCTCCAACTCCTCACGTCGGAAGGCCTTCGAGGACCCGTACGCCGTCGCGCTCGCCACGGCAGACCGGCTCTTCCTCTCTACCCCGCCTCTCCGCTACAACGACGACCCGGCGAATTTCCTCGATGCCGAGGCCGTCGCCGAGGCGGTCCGCCAGCGCGATACGGAGGCGCAGGCCTACGAGAGTGCCGACGCGCTCCTGCCCGACCTGCTCGGTGCGCTGGGGCTGGGAGACCTCGCGCTGGTGATGTCCAACGGCTCTTTCGATGGCCTCCCCACCCGGCTGGCGAGGGCGCTCGACGAGCGCAAACAGACCTGATGCCGTTCCTTGCCCCCCCCGACACCCTCCCGCGCCCGCCGCAGCGGATCGTCTCGCTCGTCCCGAGCTTGACGGAACTCCTCCATTCCCTCCGCCTCGGGCCCGAGGTGGTCGGCCTCACCCGGTTCTGCGTGCACCCGGCGGGATGGAAGCAAGAGAAGACTATCGTCGGCGGGACGAAGAACGTGAACGTGGAGCGCGTGCGAGCCCTCGCGCCGGACCTCGTGATCGCGACAAAGGAGGAGAATGTGCGCGAGGAGGTCGAGGCCATCGCGGCCTTCGCGCCCGTCCTGCTCGCGGACATCGCGACGCTGGACGATGCACTCGACGCTATCCGTCGCATCGGCGACCTCGTCCACCGCGCGACCGAGGCGGACCGGCTGGCGACCGTCATCGCGGAGGATCTCCGTCCGCTGGCTGACGCTGAGCCCGTCCGCGCGCTCTACCTCATCTGGCGCGATCCCTGGATGAGCGTCGGCCGCGACACGTTCATCGCGGACGCGATGCGGCGCACCGGGTTGGTCTCGGTAACGGAGAACCGGACACGGTATCCCACGCTCAGCAGCGACGAGATCCGCGCCCTCGCGCCGGAGGCCGTGCTGCTCTCCTCCGAACCGTACCCGTTCGCGGAAAAACACCTCGCGGAGGTGCAGACGCTCGTACCACAGGCGCGCGTGGTCCTCGTGGATGGCGAGGCGTTCTCGTGGTACGGCCCGAGGCTCCGCGCGCTGCCGGGCGCCGTCCGTGACCTCCGGCAACATCTCGCGCCAACGGCATGACTGACACGCTCGCGGGCATTCGCGTCCTCGAACTGGCAGGCGTCCTCGCCGGGCCCACAGCCGGCCAGTTCCTCGCGGAGTTGGGCGCGACGGTCGTCAAGGTGGAAAACGCCCGGACGCACGGCGACGTGACGCGCACCTGGCGCCTTCCAACCGAGCCTGAGACCGACCGGCCCGCGTACTTCTGCGCCGCCAACTGGGGCAAGCGGTCCGTCGCGCTGGACCTCTCGCGAGACACCGGACGCGAGGCTCTGGCCACGCTCGTGGACGCCTCCGACGTCGTGCTGACCGCTTACAAACCCGGCGACGCTGCCCGCCTCGGCGCCGATGCCGGGACCCTCCGCCGGTCGGACGCGCGGCGCGTCGTCGTGGAGTTGAGCGGGTACGGGCCGGAGGTCTCGCGCGCGGGCTACGACGCCGTGATCCAGGCCGAGGCCGGATTCACACACCTCAACGGCGAGCCGAGCGGTGCGCCCACGAAGCTCCCCGTCGCACTGATGGACCTGCTGGCGGCGCACCAGATCAAGGAGGCCGTCCTCGCCGCGCTCTTCCGCCGCGAGCGGACCGGCGAGGGCGCCCATGTTCACCTTTCGCTGATGGATGCTGCACTCGCGGCGCTCGCGAACCAGGGCACGGCATGGCTCGTCGCCGGACATGATCCCGAGCGGATGGGATCGGCTCACCCCCAGATTGCCCCGTACGGGACGCTGTACCCCACACGGACCGGGAGCATCGTGCTGGCCGTCGGGACAGACCGCCAGCTCGCGGCGCTCTGCGAGGTCCTCGACGTGACGCCCGAGGCGGAGTGGACCACCAACCCCGGCCGCGTGCGCGACCGTGCCCGCCTCGGCGCCCGGCTGGCGGAGGCGACGGCCCCGTGGGACCGTGACGCGCTGCTCGCCGAACTCCACGCTCGGTCGATCCCAGTGGGCGCTGTCCGCCGGGTCTCAGAAGCCTTGGCCGACGCGGACCACATCACCCTTCGCGCAGGCGACCTCGCGGGGCTCCGGCAGGCGCCGTTCGCGAAGACGGACCTTCTTCCGCCGCCGCGCTACGCAGAGCACTCTGTCTCTGTCTTGCGCGAGGCCGGAGTGCCGCCGGGCACCCTCGCGCGATGGGTCCGCGAGGGCGGCGTGGTGGACCGGGCGGGAAGCTGAGTCCGCCCGCCTCGGCACCGAGGCGGGCGAGGTCGCCTCCCTACGGCTGGATCGTCTCGAAGGCGAGGTCCACGGCCTCGGGCTCCTCCACCCAGTCTGCCACGAACACGTTCATCTGGCGGCTCGGCGCGCGGTCCGAGCGGCGGTTGCTCGCGAAGACCAGCTTCGTGCCGTCCGGCGAGAACACCCGGAAGGCATCGAACGTGCTGGAGTTCGTGATCCGCGTCACCTTCGACGGGTCGTCGGCGATGCCATCCGCGAGGTCGACGAGGAACATGTCGAACTCGCGCCCTCCACTGTCCAGGGTGTGGTGGTTGCTGGAGAAGAGGATTTTATCTCCCGAGGGGTGGAAGAACGGCGCCCAGTTCGCGCCCGGAAGCTGCGTCACGCGGCGCTTGTCCGTCCCGTCCGCGTTGGCGACGTAGATGTCCAGCGCACCGGGCTGCACCTGATCGTCTGCGAGGAGCCGACGGTAACTCTCGGCGGCATCTCCGGTCGGGCGCGAGGCCCGCCAGACGATCATCTCGGAATCCGGCGAAAAGAACGCCCCTCCATCGTACCCCAGTTCATCCGTGAGCTGGAGAATCTCCCTGGTGGCGACCTCGTAGCGGTAGAGCTCCAGGTCGCCGGAGCGCGTGGAGGTGAAGATGATGAAGCGGCCGTCCGGTGAGACCGTCGGCTCGGCGTCGTAGCCCTCGCCGCCAATGAGTAGCTCCGTGCCCGTGCCGTCCGGGTTGGCGACGTAGATGTCGTAGGTCGGGAAGATGTCCCAGACGTAGCGGCCTGTCAGGCTGGCGGCCGTCGTCGGGCAGGCGCGGCTACCCTCGTGTGTGGACGAGTAGATCACGCGGCCGTCCGCGAGGAAGTAGCCGCAGGTAGTGCGGCCTTGCCCGGTGGAGACGAGGCGATACTGTTCACCGGTGCTCAGCGCGGAGCCGTCCGCGTTCATCACGAACTGCTGGTCGCAGCCCTGGTCGTTGATCGCATCCCAGTCGCTCTGGAAGATGAGTTGCTCGCCGCCGAAGCTCCAGTACGCCTCGGCGTTGTTTCCGCCGTCGGTGAGCTGGCGGATGTTGCGGAGGTAGACCTCGCCGGTGAAGCGGAGGCTGTCCGCCTCGGGATCGTAGGCGGACGTCTCGACGGGCATCGGGTCTGGGAGTTCGCCCGCTGAGGAGACCTGGACGGCGCCCTGAACATCGTTGCGCAACTGCGTGCTGCAGGCGGAAAGAGCGAAGGCGACGAGGGAGAGAACAGCGAGGGTGCGCATGGGTCTGGAACCGGGATCGGTGGGATCAGTGCGAACGCGGCGAGCCCCCACTTGGAATTGCGTGGCGGCAAGTCGCGTACAACGGCCGGGCCTACCCCGGTCCGAAGGACACGGTACCTCCCGTTCCCTACTTTCGCCCTCTCTTCTCATGCCCGCTACCGCTTCGCACGACACCGACGACTTCGCGCGCGACGTGCTGTCCGCCTCCCGCGAAACGCCCGTTCTCGTGGATTTCTGGGCGCCGTGGTGCGGGCCGTGCCAGGTCGTGGGGCCCGTGCTGGAGGGGCTGGCCGCCGAGGAGGCTCAGCGCGAGGCGCCCCGCTGGACTCTCGCGAAGGTCAACACGGACCAGCACCCGGAGCTGATGCAGCGCTACGGCATCCGCGGCATTCCCGCGATGAAGCTGTTCTCCGATGGCGAGGTGATCGCCGAGGTCACAGGCGCACTCCCGGAGTACACCCTCCGCCAGTGGCTCAATGAGCACCTTCCCACAGAGACCCGCTGCCGCCTCGCCTCCGCCCGCGCACACGCCGAGGCGGGCGACCTCGGCAGCGCCGTGGAAGACCTCGAAGCCGCCTTGGCGGTACCGGGTGCCTCCGGTCCCGATGCCGAGGCGGCCCGCACGCTCCTCGCGCGGCTCTCGCTCTTCGACGCGCCCAACCGTGCCCGCGATCTCGTAGATGGTCTCGCGACGACGGAGGCGCTGGCGACCCGGGCCGTCGCGGAGGCGCTCATGCGGGAGAGCTTCCCCGAGGGCACCTCGCACGAGCCGTACGCAGCGGCCCATCACCAACTCCGCGCCGGCGACGTGGATGCAGCCCTGAACGCACTCATCGCTCTCGTTCAGCACGACCGCGCCTACGACGACGACGGCGCGCGCGCGCTCATCGTCGCCCTCTTCCAGGCCCTCGGCGAGGCCGACCCAGTGGTGAAGAAGCACCGGCCCGCGTTCAACCGCTCGCTGTACTGAGTCGGTCCGCCTCGGCACCGAGGCGGGCGCACCCGGATCGCTACAGGTCGAAGAACCGCCGGATGCGGTGGAGCAGCGAGGCCTGGGACATCGGCATCTCGGCCTCGCTGGCTGTGGCGGCCAGGGCATCGGCGCGGGCGTCAAGGCGGCAGGCCATCTCGTGCGCGATCGCGTCTGCGAGCGCCTCGTTCTCTTCCAGCAGTGACCGCATCCCAGCCCGGCGGACCTCGACGAGTTGCACCTCGCCGAGCGCTCGCACGTCAGCGGAGCGAGGCTCACCGGTCAGAAGTGACATTTCGCCGAGGACCTCACCGGCCATCATCTCAGCCACGCGGACGCGTCGGCCGTCCTCCTGTGGCACGCGAATCTCTACGCGACCCCGCTGCACCACGAACAGCGAACCGCCCTCAGCCCCCGCGCGGAGGATGGTCTCCCCAGGACCGTAGAGCAGCGTCCGCGAGTCGTCCGCGAGGCGACGGCGTTCTTCCGGGGAGAGCGGCGCGAAGAGCGCGACCTCGCCGAGCCATCGCGCCCGCTCCTCGCAGGGATTCTCGCTCCTCTCCATGACAGGCGGGACGTACGGCACGTGCACCTCGTGCGGGAACGGAATGGAGATGTCGTTCCGCGCGAAGGCATACCAGATGCGTTCGCGGATCTGCGCATCGATGGCGGCGACGCGGAGCGGGTCCTCCACCCAGTAGAGCACCTCGTAGCCGACGGAAGAGTCGTCGAACGAGGCGAGGCGAACCTGGGGGACTGGTCGCTCGGAGATGCCCGGCACGCCCATCACCGCACCGCGCACGACGGAGATGATCTGCTGCGGCGGCGCCTCGTAAGGCGCCGAGAGGAGCAGTCCATGCCGAGCCACGCGCGTCCGCGCAAGCACCTCGCACGCCTCCCGCGCTACGACGGAGTTCGGGATGACGACGCGCGAGCCGCTGACCGTCTGGAGGGTCGTCGCGCGCCAGTTGAACGTCTCCACGCGGCCCTTCACGTCGCCCGCCTGGATGACATCGCCGAGGCGAAACGGCTGCTCCACCTGGAGCGAGATGCCCGCGAAGAAGTTGCCCAGCGTCTCTTGCAGCGCGAGGCCGATCACGACCGAGGCCACCGCACTCGTCGCAATCGCGCCTGTCAGTGGCTGCTCAAAGACCTGGCTCGCGATGACGAGCGTGAGGACGAAGTAGAGCACCAGTGCCACCACGCCGTGCAGCAACGCAGGCGCGCGGTGCCCCTGCGTGCGCAGGAAGAGCACATCCAGCACGAAGTACCGGACCGCCTGCACGCCGATACTCCCGACAGAGATGTAGAACGCCGCGAGAAGCCACTTCAACTCAGGCGTGGAGATCGGCCCGACGCGCTCGACACTGAGTGTGGCGACGTAGGCCACGCCGGTCAGAAGCGTGAAGAGGAGTGGGAGCCGAAGGGTACGGAGCTTGTCCAGGGGACCGCGGGCGAACGAGGCGGCAAGATGGAGCCCGGCGCCTCCCCGTGCAACGAGCCTGGCTCCTTCGGCCTCGGTGCCGAGGCGGGCGGTCTCGCGGTAGTGTCCGTAGGTTTGCGCCCGCGCCTTTACCGGCGTGATGCCCGGATGGCGGAATTGGTAGACGCGACGGTCTCAAACACCGTTGATGGCGACATCGTGTGGGTTCGAGTCCCACTCCGGGCACTGAGGGAGACGCTGAACATGGGCGTCTCCCTTTTTTTCCTGACCCCTGCTCCCACCACCGCGGAGGTCATAGCTGCCGCAGGTAGCTCACCTTCAGCACGCCCTGCTGCTCTGGGAGGAGGGCCTCCGGCGTTGCCATCCGGTCGGCCGTGGGCACGTAGAATCGCGAGTCGTTGACAACGAGGTACACGAACGAGAGCGGCGCGAACTCCCACGACACCCGAGCATTCAGCGATGCCAAGTCCGCGAGGGAGTTGTACTGCCAGAACGCTGTCGCCTGGAGCTGGGGCGAGAGCGCCACACGCACATCGGCGCCGACGAGGTGACTCCGCACATCGAGGGCATCCACACCGAGGCTTCGCGCGTCGTTCAGTTCGTAGCGGAGCGCGACTGACAGCCGAGGCGAGGGCGCTGCACTTGCGGTCGCCTCGACCGTCGTGAGGCGACCGTCGTAGTAGCCTCCCGTGGAGGCCTCCACGCTTCCGGTAATCTGTCGCGAGGGATCCGAGGAGACCGCCGCCCCAACCTGAACGTAGCGGTACGACCCGGCCGCTAGTGACGCCCCGAGCGGGCGGAAGAACACAGCCTCCTCGGCGTCAAGTTCCTGCCACGCGGGGCGGACGAACGCCGACGCCTCGGCACCGCTTTGGAACACTGCCCGGAGCGGAGTCACGCTCATGTCCATTAGCATTCGAGGGTACCCCGAGCCCCGGTGCCGACCAAGCCTACGCCCTTTGTCGGAGACGCTTCTCGGACCACGTCCTGCGGAGCCATTCCATAGGCCGATCCAGGCCCGGCACCGGCCCGAGCAAGACCAGAT
>JBCDKM010000033.1:0-29602 GCA_038746605.1 Bacteroidota bacterium | reverse complement strand
GCGCCCGAGGCGTCGAGGGTGGTCGCCGTAACGGATCGTTTATGGAGATCGAGGCCGGTGTAGAGCGTCATGGCAGCGGCGGGTCGTGAGATGCGGAAGGAAGGGCATCCTGATTGGAAGGATCCCACCGCTGCAGGCCGAAAGCACGCGCTGAGGCCGCGCCAACCTAACTTGGCCTCTCCCGCCTCGGCACCTCCACGGAGCCCCCGAGGCGGACCTACTCGACCGGCACCAGCGGCGCCCCATTCAGGGGCGAAGAAGCGATACGCTGTACGGCTCCAACTTGCCATCTGCCGAGACAAGCGTGGCGCCCATCCGGCGAGCTTGAGCCACGAGCAGACGGTCGAACGGATCGCGGTGGTGAAGCGGGAGCCGCTCCACGCCTGCCGCATCCTCGAAGGTCACGTCTGCCAATCCCAGACCCATCTGCCGGACCGCCTGCGCGATGTCGGACGGCAGGGGCGGGAGCTTTCCAAGCTGGCGCTTGATCGCGATCTCCAGCGCGTTGACAGCGCTGGCGTGCACGTCATTCGCAGGATCCGCGAGGCGTTCCCGGACAGACTTGGGCACTCGGTCGGGGTCCCGAAGAAGCCAGATGAGAACGTGGGTGTCGAGCAGAAACGCGCTACTCACCGTAGAACAGCCGCTCCGCGTCGCGCTCCGCCTCTGGGGAAAACGCCTCGTCCGACGGTTCCCAGCGTCCTGCCCAGACGCCGAACGTTCGGGGCGCTGCATCGCGCTCCGGCCCTACGAGGCGCGCAACGGGGATCCCCTCGCGCTCAATCGTGACGCTCTCGCCGCGCTCCACACGGTCGACCAGAGCGGCGAGATCAGCCTGAGCTTGTCGGAGAGGGACGGTCATGGCAAGGGCGCGCGGCGCCTCAGTATACGCGGCGGGATGGGCTCGGTCTCACGGCGCTGCCCCTTCCCGCCTCGGTGCCTCCACGGAGCCCCCGAGGCGGGCTTACTCGACCGGCACCAGCGGCGCTCCGCCGATCACCACGAACTCCACGCGGCGGTTAAGCGCCCGGCCCGTCTCCGTCTCGTTCGTCGCGATGGGCTGGAGCTCGCCGAAGCCGCGCGCCACCAGCCGCGAGGGCTCGATCCCGAACCGGCCGATCAGGTGCTCCCGGACGGAGGCCGCACGGCGCTCGCTCAGGCCGAGGTTGAAGGCGTCGGACGAGATCGCGTCTGTGTGGCCGTCCACGGTGACGCGGAGCGAGGGCGCACGGACGAGGGCCTGCCCGACGGCATCCAGCACGCGCTCGGCCTCGGGGAGCAGCGTCGCCTGGCCGAACCCGAACGGCACGCGCGAGGCGCGGAACAACCCGGTGTCGAGAAACGCGCGCTCCACCTCCTCGACCGTCACGACGGGCGGAAGCTGGACGATCACCGGGTCCGCCGCCGGATCCGCAGGATCGACCGGAGCGGGGACGACCGGGTCGCCCGGCACCGGGACGGGCGCTACGACGGGGAGCCTGGGTCTCTCCGCCTCGGCAGCGAGGCGGGCGGGGTCGGACGGGCGAGCCACCGGGTCGAGTTGCGCGATGCGCTCTCGCTCCTCGCGGCGCTCCGCCAGCCGGTCGGCGCGGTCGCGAGTTCGAGCGGCGGTGCGGCGGGCGGCCTGCTCCACGGCATCCAGCCTGGCGACGGCCGCAGGGTCTCCCGCGAGGGCGGCACGAGCCTCCGTCACGGCCTCCAGAACGGCGAGAGCGGTCGCCGCCTCGGCCTCGGCCTTCGCGACGCTGTCGCGCACGGCCTTGCGGAACACGACGCCACGCCCCGGACCAGCGCGGTAGTACAGGACACCACCCTCCGTCGGCACGATCACGCGGACGGTGTCTTGCGGCGCCTGCGCCTCGGCGGTGCCGAGCGCAAGCCACAGTGCGAGGAGAACGAAGAACGCGGCCCTCACTCCTCGCCGCCGCTCGCGGGCGCGTCCGTCTCGCCGGTGCGTGGCGGGAGGCCGAGGTCGCGCCGGAGCGCGCGGATCTCGTCCAGCAAACGCGCCTCCAGGCGGAGTTCGATCTCGCGAAGCTGCTCGTCGGTGAGCGTCGCGGTGGTCTGCTGCGGGGCGGGCGCGAGGTCGCGGTCGAGCGCGGCGTTGAGCGCCGCCTCGATGCGAGCGGCGCGCTGCGCGTCGGTGAGGGTCGTGTCGGTGGCATCGGCCGCGAGGGCGGCACGGATGGCTTCGCGAGCCCGGGCACGAAGGGCGTCCTCGCTGAGCCCGGCGGAGGCAGCAGCCTGATCGTCCACGAGAAGGCGCGTGCCGGCCGGGTCGCCGTAGCGGACGTAGAGTTCGCCCACGCGCGGGACGGGCAGCGTGATGGTCCGCTCGGAGGCGAACGGCGAGGTCTCGCGCACGATCTCGACCTCGTCCACCTCGATGACCTCGCGGGTCGAGTCGGCGAGCATGGCCTCGGCGCGTTCGGCGGTGGCTCGGGCCATGGCCGCGTCGAGGCGGAGGGCGTCGGCCTGGAGGGAGTCGCCACGCGCGTCGGCCTCGGCGATCTGGACGCGGAGCAGACTGTCGCGGCGGGCGGCATCGGCGCGAAGGCTTTCGAGTTCCGTGTCGAAGGCGGAGCGCTCGGCCGCGAGGGCGCTGTCCCGGGCGACCATCATCGCGGCCCGCTCACGAGCGAGGTCCGCAGCCGCGAGGGAGTCGAGTTCGGCGCGCTGGGCCTCCAACTCGGCATCGGCCTCCTCGCGTCGGACGACATCCATCCCACGCCCGGCGCTGCCGCCAATCGCGAAGGAGAGCCCGGCGCGGTAGAAGGGGCTGATGTAGACCTCCTCGGGGCTGGAGACATCGTCCTGGTCGGCGGTGCTCATCGCGAGGGCGCGCACCTCACCGGTCAGGCGGACCCGGCGGAAGGCGGGCAACTCCAGACCGAGGCCTGCGAGCGCGAACGGCCGGTCCTGGGCCTCGGTGAACCCATCGCGCGGCTCGTATCCCTCCAGCGCATCGAGGAAGCCGCCGCCGAGGGTGAGGATGGGCACGAGCCCGGAGCCGTCGGAGAGGCGGAACCGGCCGAGAGCGCCGTACGCCTGGAGTTCCTGGATGTCGGTCGGATCGTCCTCGCTGACACCACGCAGGTAGAAGGCGCGGAGGCCGACGAGCGGGCCGAAATCGAACCCGGCCTCGACACCCGCCAGCCCGGTCTCACGGTACCCGAAGCGGTCGTTGAAGTCCGCGTAGCCGACCGTGGGTGCGACCTGGAGGCTGAGGCCGGAGAGGCCCGAGCGGAACTGGGCGAGATAGGCCCGGTCTACGTCGGAGAGCTCCCCGGGGCGGCGCCCGCCGAGGTAGACCTGCGCCGTGACGCGCGCCAGAGGCGTGAGCACGGTCCGCTGACCGACGCCGTCGATTGTGAGGCCCGTCGCCATCAGGTCATCGGCGGAGAGAAACGTCCGGGCCGGGTTGTAGCGGTAGCTGAGCAATGTGCCACCCGCCGTGATCGCGAAGCGGTCCGCGCCCGTGAGTTGGACGCCTGCTCCGGCGGAGAGGTAGATGTTGCGCGAGGCGTCCAGGCCGTCTGGCGCGAAGCGGATCACGCCCGCGCCCCCCGTGAGGTACGGCGCGAGGCCCGTCCGAAGCAGGTTGAGCTTCAACTCGCCGCCGTAGCGCTGCACGCCGACCTCGCGCGAGGATAGCGCGTCGATGGCCGCGACTTGGAGAGGCGTCAGATCCGCGAGCCCGCTGAAGTCGGTCTCGTATCCGATCCCGACGAGATACTGACCGCCGAGCTCGACGAACTCGCCGAAGGAGAAACCGATGACGCCCCCGGCCTCGAAGCCGCTGGAAAGAGCGGCATCCCCATCGGGGAAGGAGTAGGTGCCCGCAGGCGAGAGGCGGTAGCCGATCCCGTCCACCTGCGCGGCGACGGGGAGGGCGAGGAGAAGGGCGAGGGTCGCAACGAGACGATGCACGAGGAGAGGGAGGCAGGAGGCGCCCGCTCAAACGAAGCAGGCAGGAGAAGTTCCAGTGGGCCAGGGGGGAGTGGGTCCGCCTCGGGGCCGAGGCGGAGGGAGTCGACTCAGATGTCGTTCGGGGGCACGGCGAGTTGCACGACGCCGCACGCGATGCGGTCGCCCGCAGCGCCGGAGGGCTGGCTCGTCAGATCGTCCTCGCCCTGATGCAGGACGACGGCCCGGTCCAAGATGGAGGTCGGCCCGGCGAGCGAGATGAGCGGGTCGACGAACTCGCCTCGCGCCACGCCGCCGGTCACACCACCCGCCTCGGAGGTAACGTTGCCGAGGTCGCCGACGTGGCGGGTCTCCCGGTCGCCCTCGGGCGAACCGTGCGGAGCACCGAGGGGGTTGAAGTGCCCCCCTGCTGCGCCGCCCGGCGTGCCGTCGTCGCCTCGCCCGCAGGCGCCGTTCTCATGAACGTGAAAGCCGTGGTTGCCGAGTTCGATTCCGACGAGGTTGTACTCGACGCGGAGGCCCTCATCCGTCGCGGTGAAGGTGACGGTACCGGTCGCGGCGCTCTCACCGAGTGGATCGAGGCGAGCCGTGGCGAAGGTCGCGGCAGCTGTAGATACGCTGCCCTGATCTCCGGGCAAGGTGGACCCGGCCTCGGTCATGCCGTCGCCGTCCGTGCCACAGGCCGCGAGGAGGAAAATGGGGACGAGAAGCAGGAAGAGACGGGCCATAGCGGGAGAGGTGGGTGGCCAAGACTACGCAGTGTAGGCGGATGCGTTCGCGGGCGCGATCACGTCGCCGGATTCTGTGTCTCGCCTTCGAGGGCTGCCCGTTCCTTTCGCGTCATTCCCGCCACTACGAGATCGTACGAGCGATCCACCAGATCGCGGATCAGGCTAGAGGGCACGTCGGACTGGAGCCGCACGAGGTTCCAGTGCTTGCCATCCAGATACGGCCCCTCGGTCACGCCATCGTAGCGCTCCTTGAGATCGAGCCATCGCTCGGGGTCGGACTTCAGCGCGACGCCCAGGGGCTGGCGCTCCACGTTCGCCATCGCGAACATCTTCTTGCGGACCTTGAGCACGAGCACGTCGGGTCCGAAGGGGGCGTCCTCCCATGCGCCGGGCTTGGCGAGGGCGTAGGTGTAGAGATCGTCGAGGTGCATGCCAATAGGGACTGGGGACTGGGGACTGGGGACTGGGGACTGGGGACTGGAAGCAACTCGGTTTCTGCCGTCGAGACAAGCCCCGCACCTCCTCGATATGCTCTCCGTTTCCTTGACGGACCTCGCCCGCCTCGGTACCGAGGTGGAAGGGGTCGCGGGGGCGAGAGGGGCCGCGAGGTGCAAGCGGCGGCTATGCACCACAGAATGCCCCACGCCGATTTCCTCTGCGGACACCCGCGCCTCTATGTTTTCCTTCCCCTTACTCATTCTCCTCCCATGCGCCCATTCGCGACTCTCTTCATCCTCCTCTCCGTTCCTGCGTGGGCTCAGACCTTCACGGACAGCCACCGTCCCGCCGCGCCGTACGTCGAGAGCGCCGACCGCCCTGCGGAGACCCTGATCGAGAACTTCGACAAGGCCGCGACACAGTTCCTGCTCAACACCATCGAGGACCAGAACGGCAACACCGGATTCACCTTCGGCACGAGCCCGTTCAACTTCCAGATCGGCCAGGCCTTCGAACTCCCGGCGGCTCGCGAGTCCGCCTCTATCCTGGGCGCCGACCTCTACTTCGCCAACGTCGCCACGTCGCCTCTCTCCAGCAGCTACGTCGTCGAGGTGTGGGACGGCACGCCCACGACGGGCCCCACGATGCGCCTATACACGGAATCCTTCCCGATCTCTGGCATCCAGACCGATCCGGCGATGGCCGTCGCTACAGAGGTCCGGTTTGCCGCCCCGGTTCCAGTCTCTGCCAACTCGTTCTTCCTCGTCCTTCCATTCAGCGAGAACGTCCCGGATGATTCGCTCGCGCTCGGCTCCACCGGCCAGGCCTTCCCGACGGTGATCGATGAGACCTGGCATTTCTTCAACGCCAGTTGGACACGCACCAATGCGCTGATTACGAGCGGTGGCAACCCGCTGCAGACCTACGTCTGGGTGGACGCGCTCGCTGATATCGTCGCGGTCGCAGCGGAGCCGCTGCCCGGCGCCGTCACCTCCGTGCAGACGTTCCCGAACCCGATCCGCCACACCGGCACCGTGGATATCGAGTTGGCCGAGTCCGCCGATGTACGGGTCAGCCTCATGGACATGCTCGGGCGCGAGGTCGCGGAAGTATTCGACGGTCGGCTTCTGCAGGGGCGCCGCGCGCTAGACCTCGATGTGAGCGGCCTTCGCGCCTCGTCGTACCTCGTTCGCGTGGAGGTGGACGGCGGCGTGATCACTCGGCTGCTCTCGGTCCTCCGCTAGCCCCCATCGCGTGGGTCCCTCCGCCTCGGCACCGAGGCGGGGCAGGTCGCGCTCAGATCAGCGGGTCGATCCAGCGCCAGAGGTCCGGTATGCCGCGCTTGGTCTGAGCGGAGGTCGTGATGATGGGCAACTCCAGGCCCAACGCTTTGAAGTGCTTCCGCGCCTGCGCCTCGGCCTTCGGGCGTCCGTTGCCGGAGAGCTTGTCGCCTTTCGTCAGCGCGATCAGGTGCGGCGCGGGGCTCTCGCGCAGGATGAGCGCCAGTTCCGTGTCCAGCTTCGTCGGCGGGTGGCGGCCGTCCACGAGTTGGATGACCGCGCGAAGCGGGGCGGGCCGGTCGCCGTCTGGGAAGGCGCGCTCCACCACGTACGTCCCGATCATCTGCTGCCACTGCGCCCGCTGCTTCTGCGAGACCTTGGCGTAGCCGTAACCGGGAAGATCCACGAGGAAGAATCCGCCCTGCCCGATGGGGCCGTCTTGCGGTTCGTGGCGCCCGTTGATGCGGTAGAAGTTGAGCGCCTGTGTCTTGCCCGGCGTCTGCGAGGTCCGCGCGAGGGCCTTCCGCCCGAGCATCGCGTTGACGAGCGAGCTCTTGCCCACGTTGGACCGCCCCACGAACGCGATCTCCGGCGTGCCGTCCGTGGGCAACTGGCGCCAGCCCGGCGCGGCGGTGACGAAGCGGGCGGAGTGGACGGTCATCGGAAGGGGGATGCGGAAAGGGGCAAGGAGGAGTGGAGCCCCTTTCTTCTTCCCCTTGCCTCGCTACGCGACGGTCTCGAAGTGGGCCTTCACCGTGTCGCCCAGCTCCGCGAGGTTGATCACCGTCGTGATGCCTGCGTCGCGCATGGCCTCCAGCTTGGCTTCCGCGGTGCCCTTGCCACCGGAGACGATGGCGCCTGCGTGGCCCATGCGTCGGCCGGGAGGCGCTGTGCGGCCCGCGATGAAGCCGAAGACTGGCTTGTCTGTGTTGGCCTTGACCCAGGCCGCGGCCTCTTCCTCGGCACTGCCGCCGATCTCGCCGATCATCACGATGGCCTCCGTCTCGGGGTCCGCGTCAAAAAGCTGGATCGCGTCAATGAACTGCGTCCCGATGATCGGGTCGCCGCCGATGCCGACGGCGGTGGTCTGACCGAGGCCCGCACGGGTCAACTGGTCCACGGCCTCGTAGGTCAACGTGCCACTTCGCGAGACGACGCCCACGGAGCCCGGCTCGAAGATCATCGTCGGCATGATGCCCACCTTGACGCTGTCGCCGGGCGTGAGCACGCCGGGGCAGTTGGGCCCCACCATGCGGACGCCCTTCTTGTCGAGGTAGGGCTTGACCGGGATCATGTCCGCCACCGGGATGCCCTCGGTGATGCAAATGATGAGCTCGATGCCTGCATCAGCGGCCTCCAGCACGGCGTCCGCTGCGAATGGCGGCGGCACAAAGATGACCGACGTGTTGGCACCGTCCTGCTCCACGGCCTCGCGGACGGTGTTGCGCACGGGCACGCCGAGGTGCTCGCTTCCGCCCTTGCCGGGCGTCACGCCCGCGACCACGGCCGTGCCGTAGTCCATCATCTGCTGGGCATGGAAGGAGCCCTCCTTACCGGTCAGGCCCTGGACGACGAGGCGGGTGTTTTTGTCAACGAGAATGCTCATGGCGCGAAGCGGTCTGGCGCGAGGGGGTCAGTCGGGAGATGCAGGGGCAGAGGTCTGAAGGCGCTCCGCCAGCGGTTCAGGGGCAAGCTAGCAGGCCGCACGCGTACCGCCCGCGAAGGATCGGCGGACCTCTCCGGCTCGCCAGTGGACCCGCCTCGGTCTCCGTGTAGGCGCACCCGAGGATGTTCCTCAGGCGCGAGGCGTCGGACTGCTCTCAGCGCGAGCGCCTTCGTTCTGGCCCACAGGGCCAGACCGAGCACGACTGGAGCGGATTCGAGGGTCTCGCCTCGGCACCGAGGCGGGCAGACCTACGCCGAGGGCGCCTGGCCCTCCGAGGGAGGCGCGGCGGTCGGCTGCGGCGGAGCCTGCTGTGGGGGCGCGGACGCCTGCTGCTGCTGGGGCGGCGTGTACGGCTGCTGCTGGTACTGCGTCTGCTGCGGCACCTGCCTCGGCGGGGACGGACGCGACGAGTCTGCCACGTTCAGTTCCTGCTTGATATCGTTGGTGGCGTCCTTGAACTCGCGGATGCCCTTGCCGAGGCCCCGCGCGATTTCGGGAATGCGCTTGGCGCCGAAGACGAGAAGGATGACGAGGAAGATGAGACCGATCTCCCAGGGGCCGAGGCTCATAACAGGTCGCGCGACACGGCGCGCAGGATTGTGCTGCTACCCAAGGTACGGCGCCTCCGCGCCCGCCTCACGATCCGGCCGAGTCCTCAGGCTGGAGCGTGCACGGCGAGCGGCTCACCCTGAGCCGTAGCTTCGCGAAAGCCCATCCCGCCCCATGCCCCTCACCCGCGACGACGTCCTCGCCTGGCCCAAGGCCGAGCTCCACTGCCACCTCGACGGCTCCCTCCGCCTCGGCACCATGCTGGAGCTCGCCGCCGAGCAGAACAAGACCGACCTCCTCCCCGCCAGCACCGAAGAGGCCCTCGCCGAGGAACTCCAGAAGATCGACGGCAGCACGACGCTGGAGGAGTACCTCGCGTGGTTCGGCTACTCGATCCCGCTGATGCAGACCCGCGAGGCGCTTCACCGCATCGCGTACGAGTTGGCAGAGGACGCCGCGAAGGAGAACGTCCGCTACCTGGAGATTCGCTACGGCGCTGTGCTGCACACGGACGAGGGCCTCACGATGTGGCAGGTCAACGACGCCGTCCTCGCTGGACTGGCAGACGCCGAGCGCGACTTCGGCATCAAGACCGGGCTCATCGTGTGCGGCCTCCGGGACCGGCGCGAGAGCGCGAGCCTCGCCCAGGCCGAGCTGGCCGCCAGCTATCGTGACCGAGGCGTCGTCGGATTCGACCTCGCGGGTGGCGAGAGCGGCAACCCCGCCGAGATGCACGGCGCCGCCTTCTACCTCGCGCGGAAGGAACTGCTCAACATTACCGTCCACGCGGGCGAGAGCTTCGGTCCAGCGAGCATCCGGCAGGCGCTCTTCAAGTGCGGCGCGCACCGGATCGGGCACGGCGTGACGCTGGGGCAAGACCCCGAGTTGCTTCGCTACTTCGTGGACCGCCAGATCCCGCTGGAGATCTGCCCCACGAGCAACGTGCAGACGCACGTCGTGGCGAGCTACGAGGCGCATCCCGTCGCGGAGTACTGCCGCGCGGGCGTGCCCATCACCATCAACACGGACAACCGCCTGTTCTCCCACACGACGGTGACGGACGAGCTCTGGCTCGCCCACACCCGCTGCGGTATTCCCGCCGACGCCCTTCGCCAGATCGCCCTCAACGGCTTCCGCTTCGCCTTCCTCCCCTGGCCGGAGAAGCAAGCCCTTCTGGACGACGTCACCCCGCTCCTCGTCGGCGACGCCGCCATCGTCTGACGCGGCTCTGGAGCCGGTACCGACCGACCATCGCGCGACGATGCGGAGGCACCCGTTCTGTTCTGGCTTCCGCGATGACACCCTCTGAGATCGTTTTTCCCACCGCTATGCGCTCCATACCGCTCGCGTTCGCGCTCTTCCTCGCCGCGTGCTCCTCACCGGACGCGGCCTCGTCCGATGCAACGCCCAGCTCTCCCGACCTCAGCACCGGGGCGGAGGAGGCCACGCCCTCCGGGTTCGATGCTCAGGCATGGCTCGCGGAGGCACGCGAGGTCGCCGTGGGGATCTACGACATCGACCTGGAGGACGACACCGCCACGGACCGGATGAAAGAACTCGCGGGCGAACTCAACGAGGTCGCGGACTGGCGGCGCATCTGCGACACGTACCTCGACTACGAGACGGGGGAGCCGGTCTACGATCCCATCGCGCCTGGCGAAGGTAGTTGGGCACGCGGCACGCTGGAGACTGGCGACATCTCCGAGACGGAGGCCGTCGTCGCTGTCACGTGCGATTTCGGCGCCTATCAGGGCGGCTACGCCTTCGTCCACATCGCGGCCGACCGCGTGGCGCTCCTCACCACCCCTGGCCTTGACGAAAACGGCCAGCCGACCGGACGCGAACAGGGCATCTACGGCACGCCAGACTTCTCGGAGGTCGGCACCGGCTTTATTTCCACGTTCGCGAAGGCGCGAGGCCTCGGTGACTGTGGGATCTATGTTCGCTACGCGATGGGCGAGGGCAGCACGCTCTCCGCCGTGGAGGTCCGCCAACGCGACTGCGGAATGGACATCCCGGACGATCTCCCGCCGCCGAGCGAGTGGCCCCTCGTCTACAGCGCGGGCTAGCTCCGCCCGCCTCGGCACCGAGGCAGCCCCACCCACCTGAGCCCGATGCCGCGCGAGGCGTCCCTCACGCACCGCGCACTCCGTTCATGACTGTCACCATCCACCCGGCCCCTGGCCTCGCAGGTCGCCCGGCCCTTCCCGCCGATAAGTCCATCGCGCACCGCGCCGCCCTCTTCGCCGCGCTGGCCGAGGGCGAGACCGAGATCGTCGGCTACTCCGACGCTGCGGACCCGCAAAGCACCCTCGCCTGCCTCCGGCAACTCGGCGTGCAGATAGAGGAGCGCGAGGACAGCCTCTTCATCACGGGCACCGGGCTCCACGGCCTCCGACGGCCGAGCGAGCCGCTCGACTGTGGCAACTCCGGCACTACCATGCGGCTGCTCGCGGGCATCCTCGCGACTCAGCCCTGGGAGAGCACCATGATCGGCGACGCCTCGCTTTCCTCGCGGCCGATGGCTCGCATCGCGAACCCGCTCAGCAACATGGGCGCCACGGTCACGATGACCGACGGCCACGCGCCACTCACCATCCGAGGCGGTACCCTCCGCGCGATCACCTACCCCCTGCCGATGGCGAGCGCCCAGGTTAAGAGCGCCGTCCTGCTCGCGGGCCTCGGCGCCGAGGGCACCACGACGGTCATCGAGACGCTCCCCTCACGCGATCACACCGAGCGGATGCTCGGCTTCGATGTACTCACCATCGACGGCGAGCGGCACGTGAGCGTGACCGGCGGACAAGCCGTCCGCGCGGGTCTCCGGGTAGTCCCCAAAGACGTGTCCGCAGCAGCGTTCTTCCTCGTGGCCGGGGCGTGCGCGATGGAGAGCCGGATCGAGATGGCGGGCGTCGGACTCAACCCCAGCCGTACGGCCCTCATCGACGTCCTCCGCGCGATGGGTGCCCCCATCGCGATTTCGCGCGAACGGACTCGCGCCGACGAACCGTTGGGCGACCTCAAGGTGGAGCCCGGCGAGTTGGTCGGCGTGGAGGTCGGCGGGGCGCTGATTCCGAACCTGATTGACGAGATCCCCGTGCTGGCCGTGGCCGCCGCACACGCCAGCGGCACCACCGTCATCCGCGACGCCGCCGAGCTTCGCGTCAAGGAGACCGACCGCATCGCGGAGACCGCCCGCTTCCTCACCGCGATGGGCGCGAACGTGGAAGAACGCGAGGACGGCCTCGTGATCCATGGCGGCACCCCGCTCCACGGCGCCGAGGTAGACGCCAAGCACGACCACCGCATCGCGATGGCCGCGGCTGTGGCCGCGCTCCGGGCCTCCTCGCCCACCATCATCCACGGCGCCGAGGCGGCCTCGGTCTCCTTCCCGGGCTTCTGGGACGCGCTGGACGCTGTCGGCGGCAAGGGCACGGCGGAGCAAGACGCGTGATTCCCTCCCGCCTCAGCACCGAGGCGGAAGGCCTCGGACAGAGCCGCCGGGTCGAGGGCGTTGGCGCCCGGGTCGCCCGGGTTCCCAGACGTACGCGACGAGGTCGACTTGCTCCCCTCCGGTTACCTCCACCCCCTCCGCTCGGAGCCGCTCCTCCATCGCCATTGGCGTCACGAAGTGGAGCCGTCCGGTAAGCCGCCCTTCGCGATTGACCACCCGGTGGCATGGAATCTCCAGCACACTTCGCTCGCTGGAGGCGACCGCCTTCAGTGCCCACCCGACGGCTCGCGAGGCCCGGGGCACTCCGAGGTATCGCGCGATCCGACCATACGTCGTCACGCGTCCGTGCGGAATTCGCGCCACGACAGCGTAGACGCGAGCGTAGAAGTCTTCCGCGCTGTCCTTCTCCGCCTCGGTCCCGAGGCGGGCGCGGTCGTGAACGGGCGTGGAACGCGAAGAGCGGGGCATCGGCGCTAAGCTAGGTCTCCTCTCCGCACCCGACCCGCACCCGACGTGGCTTCCGTGGAACCCGCTGCCCTCTCTGCCTCCGCTCTCGAAGACCGGCTCGCACATCTCCGCGAGACCCTCGCGCCGAACGTGGGGAGGCTTCGCGAGAACGAGCCCCTTGCACCGTACACCACGTTCAAGATCGGAGGCCCGGCCGATCTCTTCGTGGAAGTCCACTCCGCCGATGAACTGGTGCTAGCCGTGGCGGCGGCACGCGAGCACGGCGTCCCGATGTTTCTACTCGGCCTGGGGGCGAACATTCTCGTGGGAGACAACGGCTTCCGGGGTGTCGTCATCCGCAACCGGGCGGCGCACGTAGAGACCGACCGAAACTCGGGCCGGGTCTGGGCCGAGAGCGGAACGGTGGTCTGGAGGCGCCTGATCGAGGAGACCGTGGAGGCCGGGCTGAGTGGGCTGGAGCACTATGCCGGGATTCCCTCCAGCGTGGGCGGCGCGCTCTGGCAGAACCTCCACTTCCTCTCACCGGACCGCTCCCGCACGATGTTCGTGGAGGAAGTGGTGGAAAGCGCGGAGTTGCTCATGGAAGACGGCTCGCGCCAGACGGTCGGTCAGGACTGGTTCGAGTTCGGCTACGACTACTCGACGCTCCACGTCCGCCCGGAGGTCATCGCGCTGAGCGCCACCTTCCGCCTGAAGCCGCTGGATCCGGCGACGATCCGCGAGCGCATCGCGGCCAACTTGCAGTGGCGCGGCGAACGCCACCCACCGCTGGATACGGAGCCCTCGGCCGGGAGCATCTTCAAGAAGATCGATGGCGTGGGCGCGGGACGGCTCGCGGACTGGTGCGGCCTCAAGGGCACGCGCATCGGCGGCGCGGAGGTCACGCAGCGTCACGCCAACATCCTCATCAACCGCAACGGCGCGACGGCCCGCGATGTGCGCCACCTGATCGGCTACATGCAAGAGACGGTGGAGCGCGAGCAGGGCTACCGCCTCTCGACCGAGATCGGCATGATCGGGGACTTCGGCGACCTCGGCGCGCTTCCGTCTCCCGGCTGGGAGAACGAGGACGGGTTCACCGAGGGCGTTCCGCCCGGCGGCCACCCCGAGGCGCACGCGAACGCGGAGCGGAGGTAGCAGAATCCGGGCAAGCACCGCCCTCCCGGCTCTGCCCGCCTCGGTGCCGAGGCGGAGAGAGCGCGGGAGTCTGGCCCTCTGTACTCCCGCATCGCGCCATGTACTGTGGCTGATGGCTGTCGCGGACTAACGCGCTAGTCCTGAGACATCACGCCGAACAGGATCCGTGTCTCAGGCTGTTTCTGCGAGGAGCGCCCATGTTAGAGGACACGCGTCAGATGCCCGGGCCGTCTGCCTTTCTGTCTCTCCCCTCCTCCCATGCGATTCCTCTCTACCGCCGTGCTCAGCCTCGGCCTCCTCCTCTCCGTGTCTGCCTGCGACACGTCGACGACTCCCGCTACGGCTCTTCAGAAGGGCTCCGTCGTCGCCTTGGCGACGCCAGATGGACCCGAATTGACAGCCACGACCGCTCACGTCGAAGCGTTGTATGCCCACTCCTTCACCGTCCTTCGTGGGGAGGCCGTACCGTCTTTGGAGCGCGCTTACGTCGAGGACTTCCCGGACGGCTCGTCCCTCCTCGTGATGGTCGGCGAGGAGAGCCGCGAGGGAACCTGCACGACCGTCTCAGCCCGACTCATCCAGAGCGAAGGGGGCGCGTACAGCCTCGGTGGTGAGGGGTACACTTGCAGAAACCTCGGATGGTGCGACGGAGGCGACTGCATCCCGACGACCGATCCTGGCGGCGGTGCTACCTGCGGGTGTGACAACAGCGGCGTCATTGAGTACCTCATGCCAGACAACGGCTGCGAGATGGAGAGCGGCATTCTCCTAGAGGGCTAGGCTCTGGCGTTGCTGACTTCCGGGGGCCCAGTCGTGTAATCGGCTGGGCTCTTTTGCGTCTTCAGACTCCCGACAAACGATCCGCGATGGACAAGATGCGCGGCCCGTCCTCCACACCCTCGCGCCACTCGTCCGGGAAGGCGCTCGCGCCGTTGATCACGCCGAGGAGCGCGCCCGCGACGGCCCCGACGGTGTTCGCGTCACCGCCGACGTTGATGGCGGCGAGAAGCGAAGCCTCGGCAAGAGACGGCCCTCGGGCCGCCATCGCGAGGGCGAACGGGAACGCTTCGTCCGCGGCGGGCCCCGTGCCATCGCAACGGTCCTGAAGGTCGAGGGGGAACTCGGTGAGCCAGGGCGCGAGGGCGTCGAGGCGGGCGGAGACGGCGGCGCTCGCGCCCTCGATGCTAGCCTCCGCGACTCGGGCCGCCTCGGCAGACTGGCGGACGAAAGCGGCCCCGTCCAGATCCTCAGGATCTGTGGTGTCCAGGGCGCGGCGAACGGCATCGGCCTGCACGAACGCGGCGACGAGTGCATCGGGACGAGCGTCTACGTCCTGGATCAGGCCGCGCGTCCACACGAGCGCGTCGCCCGACGTCGCGCCCGTCTTCCGCCACCAGATGCCGAGGGGCGTGGCCGCGGCGGCACCAGCGGAGGTCGCGAACAGTCGGTCGGTGGGGCGGCGCAGGTCTATCGACCGCTCGCGGCGCCACACGACTTGCGAGAGAGAGAGTTCGGCCGAGTGCTCCGCTAAAGCCGTCGCCAGCGCGAGGGCATTCTGGGTGTCGGCCGTCCACTGCCCCGCTTCTAGCTCGCCCCGCTTCTCGTCGGCGCGAAATCCTTTGATGCCCTTGTAGTAGGTGCGGACGTTGGGGTGACTCAGGCCTTCGATGGGCATCCCGAGGGCGTCACCGATGGCGAGGCCGAGGAGAGCGCCACGCGCGCGGTCGTTCATGGGAGCAGGCATCGAGGGGTCAGGAGAAGATGTCACAGGATCGCCCCTGACTCCTCCCCCGTGTTCACCTGTTCCCTGAAGAACCCGTCCGGTCCGGCACGCGGGCAAGAACCGCCGGATCTTCCCTCCTCTTTCCTCTCTCGCCTCTTGTCGTTCCTCTCCGCCACCTGGGCCGTGTTCCTCAACGACGCACGGCTGGAGGTCCGTACGCGAACGGCACTCGGCGCTCTAGCAATGTTCGTGGCAGCGTCGCTGGTGCTGGTCCGATTCGCGCTGGGGAGCACGCTCGTGAGCCCGGCCGCTTCGGCCGCGATGCTCTGGATCGTGATCGTGTTCGCGGGCGCAGTCGGACTCGGTCGGGCATTCGTGGCAGAAGAAGAGCGCGGCACCACGCTGCTCCTGCGTCTGGCAGCTCCCGCAAGCGCGGTCTACGCCGGGAAGTTGCTCTTCAACATCGTGATCACGCTGGCACTGACGCTCGTGGCGGGCCTCGGCATGCAGGTCTTTCTCCAGATCCCCCTCGCTGAGGCGAGCCTCTTTTGGGCCGGACTCAGCCTCGGGGCGCTAGGCCTCGCGAGCACCACGACGCTACTCTCGGCGCTCCTCGCGAGGGCCCAGGCCGCCGGGCCGCTCCTGCCCGTCCTCGCGTTCCCACTCCTCGTGCCACTCCTCGCACCCGCGGTCGGCATCACCATCGCTGCTAGCGGGGCGTCGCCGCTAGACGCGTGGGACGTCGCGCGGCCCGACCTCATCGCGCTGGTGTCCTATGCTGGCCTCACCATCACGGCCTCCCTGCTGCTCTTCGAGTACGTCTGGCGAGATTGAGGATCCGGCGGAACTGCCCCGTGACTGTGCCCGCCTCGGCCCCGAGGCGGAGACACCTGACAACCGACGCGCGCGCGCAGACACGCGTCCCTACATCAGCTCCTCGCGGCGGTCGCGGAGGTACTTGTTGAGCAGGGCGCGCGCGCGGAAGATGTGCGCCTTGACCGTGCCGAGCGGGAGGTCCAGCGCCGTCGCGATCTCCTCGTAGCTCATCTCCTTCTGATGCCGCATCACGATGACGCGGTGGTACTTCGGCGGCAGGTCCTCGATCGCCGCCGCGATGATCTCGTTGCGCTGATCCGTGACGAGGTGCTTGTCCGGTCGGTACGTCGTGTCCGGCAACTCCATCTGCATCTCGCCGTCACGCGTCTGCACGGGCTTGTCGATGGAGACGGTTCGGAGCTTCTTGCGCCGGATGTGGTCGATGGTGTGGTTCGTCGTGATGCGGTAGAGCCACGTCGAGAAGGCGTACTCTGGCGCATAGCTGGGCAGCGCGCGGAACGCTTTGACGAACGCCTCCTGCACGAGGTCTTCCACGATGCCCGTGTCCCGCACCATCTTGCGGACGTGGCGCTGGAGCGGCTCTCGGTACTTATCGACGAGCCGGGCGTACGCGGCCTCGCCGCCGCCGAGCGCCTCGGTGACGAGCGCGCGGTCCTCTTCGCTAGAGGCAGACGGAGGGGCAGACGAGGGACGAGCCATGCTGGAAGCTACCGAGGCTCGCCACCGGGTGCAGACGCGATTCGGGGCTGGAACTGAAAGCGGATCCCACTCTGCCCGCCTCGGCACGCGAGTGGAGAAGCAGGAGAGACGAGAACCGCAGGCGCGACAGACGAAACTCGACGCAGCCTGCCCCTCTGTGACGCATCACCTCAGCACGGTCAGCGGGCGCGAGACGACACCCGTCTCGCCCACCAACCGGACCACGTAGGCTCCAGGGGACAACTCCGACGTTTTCACGGTTACGGGACGTGTTTCACCCGCTGGCATCGCGCCAGAGAAGAGCGTCCGCACGCGACGACCGAGCGCGTCGAAGAGAGCGACTGTCACCGTCTGCGGGGTAGCGGCGGAGACGCAGAGGCGGGCTGTACCGCGCGAGGGGTTCGGGACCGGCGCACCGAGCACAAGCCCTCCTGCCTCCGGTCGCTCCTCGTTCGCGACGATGATCTGCTCCACGGAGAACGAGTTGTCGTTCAGATCAAAGAAAAGCGAGCCGCGCTCGTCCAGCGTGGCGCGGACGAGAAGACGCGCCCGGGGGACAGCGTCCGAGGGAAGCGTGATGGTTTCAGCGCCGTCGTTGGGCGTGCCCTCTGCGACGACCTCAAACGTGACACCGTTGTCCCGCGAGAGGAGCACATCCACCGTCTCGATGTCCACGAGGTCCTCGTCCTCGTTGCCGTCGGCGTCCACGAGAGCCGTCCCCGCCACATCCCAGGTGACGGCTAGCTCCGAGCCAAGATCGAACGCGAGGTTCGCCTCATTCGGGAACGTGAGCGCGAAGGGACCGACGCTGCCCTCCACGATGGCAAGCAGTTCGGCATCGGTGACGGCCCCTGCGCCAGGAGCATTGTCGCGCACGGTGAGACGGAATTCCAGTTCCTCCGACCGACTCGGTAGTGCCTCACCGACGATGGGTGGGAGCCCCTGACGCAGACGCTCCGGCTGAGGGAAGGTGCGGAGCGGCTCGACGGTCGGATTGAACGAGCGGAATAGCGGAGGACGACCTAAGAAGCCCAGCCGTTGGGCCGGTGCACCGCCCGCTCCCAGGTTGGCCTCCTCCCAGACGTACGTGAGCGCATCGGGCGTCTCGTCCGTCGCTTCGCCGCCGAGCGCGAACGGCGTGCTCACCGGCAGGTACAGCGTGTCCGAGACCGTCACGACGGGCGGCTCGTTGTTCGTCGCCACCTCGTCGGCGCAAAAGCGACCCGCGTTGCGGCTGACGTAGCTCCAGATCTCGCGGAGAGACCCAGAGTGGAAGTACGGGTCGCTGTTGTTCTGGATGTTGTGACCGCCACAGATCCCGGCGTAAGCCATGATGGTAGAACCGGAGCCGGGCTCGAACGCCGTGTTCGGGCTTCGATTCGCCCCGCCACAGGCACCGGCGGTCCCATTGAACGTGTGGCTGCCGCGGAACTGGTGGCCTATCTCGTGCGCGACGTAGTCCACGTAGAACGGGTCGCCGATGGGTGACGGCAGACCGGTGACTCCCTGTGCCTTTCGGTCGTCCCGACAGACAGAGCCGAAGTTGGCGATCCCCCCGCCGCCAGTCGAGAAGACGTGCCCGATGTCGTAGTTGTCCGTCCCTATGGAATCGTCGATGACGCCCTGGACCTGCGAGATGAGGGCTCCCGCCGAGTTGTTGTTGAACGGGTCCGTGACGGGGTCGGTGAAGACGATCCGCTCGTTGTCGTCGATGAGGAGCATCCGAACAGCGACATCGCGCTCGTAGAGAAAGTTGACACGCGTCATCGCGACGACAATCGCCTCCATCGTGCTCTCCACCGTTCCGCCGTGGAACTGGGCGTACTCGCCGGTAGTGGCGACGGCCAGTTGGTAGAGGCGCAGCGTGCGGCCGTGAGAGAACCCGGGGGCCGCGCGGCTCGCGCTCGTCTCCTCATGCTCGTGCTCGCCGTGCTCGCCCAGGACCTGCTCCTGGCGGCGGGCCTCCGCCCATCCCTCCGGCGCGGCGGCGTCTGCCCGGCGGTACGCCATGTGGAAGTCCCCGACCGGATCTACGAGGGCGAGACCGTCGGGACCGTGGATCCAGGCGCTCACGCCGAGGGGCGTCGCGCTGAGACGGACGGTCGTGCGGGGGTCGTCCGCGCGAGCCCCCACGTAGGTACGGAGTTGCGGGTAACGCGCCTGGAGGCCCGGCTCCATGATGGACGATTCCACGAGGCGGAAAACGGGCGTGGTGCCATCGGGCAACGGCAGCGGAATCTCGACGGCGCCCGTGAGCGCGCCCGGAACGACCTCGGCTGGAGCCGTCGCCAGCCGGGCGTCCATCGCGGTACGGTCTAGGGCGAGGGCGCGATAGGCCGTCGGTAGTGCGCGCGAGGCGGGCGCGAGGGCGCGGGCCTCGACATCGGTCCAGAGATCCTGGGAAGAAGACGGGAGTGCCGTCAGAGCGGAGACAGCGAGGACGAGAAGCAAGCGCGCGGACATAGGGAAAGAAGCGAGAGGCGAAAGAGCATACGCACACGGGTTCCGACGGGCAGGGCAACGTCTGAGTCTGTGGGCGGTCTGGGATATACCCCCACCCCTCGCGCCATGCCCCATCGCACCCGCGCAACCCCTGAGATCCCGACCGCTTCTATGGCCGACGTGGCCTTTCTGCTGCTCGTCTTCTTCCTGCTGGTGACAGCCTTCCGCTCCGAGCAGGGCCTCCGCACGGACCTTCCCGCCGCTGACTCCCCCCCGGCGCGGGTCTCCGCCACGATGACCGTTCTCGTTGGCCCCACGGGCGATCTCGCGGTAGACGGCGAAAGGACCTCCGCTGAGGCTGTCCGCACGAGGGTAGCCGCCTTTGCCGGGAGCGGCGTCGTGCTTCTCAAATCCGACCGGGACGCGCCCTACAGCGCGTACATCGCTGCACTCGATGCCGTCTTGCTCGGGCACCAAGACGCGGGCCTGCCGCCCCGGCTCGCGCTCTCGCAGCGTGGGGACTGAGTCCCGACCACGACATCCCCCGCCTCAGTGCCGAGGCGGGCCGGGCTAAACCGGCGGGGCTACGCCTCCAGTCCGACGTGCCGGAGGACCTCGCTCGGGCAGCCGGTCCACTGGTGCGGCACGTTGCCGATGTAGCCGATGTCCTCCACGCCCGCAGGGCTGGACCAGTAGCCGGTCGCAGTGTAGTCGCGGAAGCGGTTGAAGAACTCCACACCGGGTTGGTCCGCCTCCGCGGCGTTCTCGGGGTACGCGATCCGGTCGAGGACGGCGCGGCGCTGCTCGTCGGTGGCGGCAGTGAAGGCTCCGCTCTCCGTCTCCGCGTCTAGCCACGCGAGGCCCTCGCGCATGGCCGTCTGTCGCTCTTCGGGATCGCCGAGGAGTTCGTCGATCATCACCCAGTCGATGAAGGACGGCACCCCTGCCTCAGAGGCGCTGGGCCCCCGCTCGTCGGCGGGCAAGATGTAGTCCGCGAGCATCGCGACGGTGGCGTACTCGGCGGCGGTGAAGAACTGCGGCTCGGCGTCGATGGGCGGCTGCTGCTCCTGGGCCGTCGAGGTCATGTGCCCGGCATGCTCCTCTCCAGCCGACTGGCAGCCCACGACCGTCGTGCCCGCCGCAGCCCCAGCAGCCGCGAGGGCGAAGATGCGGAGGGCGTCGCGGCGTGAGATCTCTCGGCCCACGAACGGGGCGCGGTCGGTGGACGAGCCAGGGGCGGGGCCGTCGGGGGTCTGGTACATAGGACGAAGCCAGTGGGAGGGAACGAGTCGCCAGTAGGGAATGTCAGGTGGGTCCGCCTCGGTACCGAGGCGGGCGAGGCCAGCGCCTTTGTCACACGTTGCGGAGGCGGCGCTGCTCTAGGAGATAGTCCGCCGTGCGCCACGCGAGGGCGAGGATGGTCCAGGTCGAGTTTTTGTGCGGCATGGAGGTGAACGGCGCGGCATCCACCACGAAGACGTTGTCGGCGTCGTGCGCCTGGCAGAAGGCGTTGAGCGGGGCGGTAGCCGGGTCGGCGCCCATGCGGACGCACCCCGCCTCGTGGATGATCTCGCCGGGGGTCGAGATGCGATAGTTGTCCTCCGCAGTCGGGCCCTCACCGACGATCCCGCCTGCGGCCTCCAGGATCTCGCGACCGGCCATGTGCATGTGGCGGACCTGTTGGATCTCGGCGTCGCTCCAGGTCACGTTGAAGCGGAGTGTCGGGATGCCCCACTGGTCCACGTTATCGCCGTCGATCTCGCAGTAGTTGTCCTCGCGCGCGATCATCTCGCCTCGGCCTGAGAAGCCGACCGTCGCGCCGTACAGGTCGCGATAGTCCTGCTTGAGTTGGGGGCCGTAGCCTCCGCCTCCACGCGGGCGCTCGCCGAGGTAGGTGCCGTTGCTCCAGTGGATGCCGCCCATGAAGCCTGCGCCGGGCATGCCGCGTCCGCCCCAGGTCTCGAAGTGGTAGCCACGCGGGAAGCCGAGCGACGCGTGCTGGTCGTGCAGCCACCACGGGATGTAGATGTGCATCCCGCCGACCCCGTCGCAGTTGTGCGAGGGCGTCATCTTGAGTTGCGGCATGTGGGCTACCATCCAAGTGCCGGTGGTGTCCATGAGGTACTTGCCAACAGCGTCCGAGGAGTTCGCGAGGCCGTTCGGGTGCTGCGCGCTCTTGGAGTTGAGGAGCAGCCGGGCGGACTCGCAGGCGCTCGCGCCGAGCATGACGGCCTCGGCGCGGATCTGCTGTTCCGTGCCCGTGTCAGTCTCGATGTACGAGAGGCCCGTCGCGCGGCCCTCCTCGTCGGTCGTGACCTCGCGCACCATCGCGCCGGTGATGAGCGTGAGGCGACCGGTCGCGAGGGCTGGGTCTAGCAGGACTGGCCCGGCCATGAAGTTGGAGACCGTAGAGCAGCCCCGGTTGCACTGCCCGCAGTAGTGGCACGCCGCGCGGTTGCCCAGCGCTCGCGTCAGGATGGAGAGACGCGAGGGCAGCACGGGCACGTTCACGCGCTCGGCGCCGCGCATGACCAGCTTCTCGTAGCAGCGCGGTTCGGGCGGTGGCTGGAAGATGCCCCCAGGCTCGTTGTAAAAGTCCTCGTCCCCACCGAAGATGCCGACGAGGCGGTCCACCCGGTCGTAGTACGGCGCGATGTCGTCGTAGGTGATGGGCCAGTCGTCGCCGTAGCCGTCGAGGGACTTACCGCGAAAGTCGTCCGGGCCGAAGCGCAGGGAAATGCGGCCCCAGTGGTTGGTCCGTCCGCCGACCATCCGCGCGCGCCACCACCGCCACATGGTGCCCTCCACAGACGAATACGGCTCGCCGTCGATCTCCCAGCCGCCGTCGCAGGCGTCGAACTCGCCGAAGGGGCGCTCCGTCGTGCTGGAGCCACGCCGGGGGGATTGGTAGTTCCACGTCAGCATGTCGGCATTCTCGACGGACCACGGGCCACCCGCCTCCAGGAGGATCACGTTGAGACCCGCCTGGGTGAGCACGTAGGCGGCCATGCTCCCTCCCGCTCCAGAGCCCACGATGGCGACGTCGTAGACGGTGGGGCTCTCGATGATTTGCATGGCGGGGTCGGGTCGGGTCCCGCGAAGGTACCGTGAACGCGGCGTGCTAGGTATGCCCGCCTCGGCACCGAGGCGGACGAGGGTAGAGTCTTGCCTGCCCTCGCGCTGGTGTCAGGGGAGTTCGCGTCCACGCCTCACATCAGGCCCCGCTCCGCCAAGCTGGTGTATCCCCGGCCGGCGATGATGACGTGATCGTGGACCGGGATGCCGAGGACGTTCCCCGCCTCCTGAAGCTGCTTCGTGATCGCCACATCCTCGCGCGAGGGTTCCGGGTTGCCACTGGGGTGGTTGTGGAGGCACACCACGCTGGCTGCGTTCTCCAGAATGGCCCGCGCGAACACCTGCCGAGGTTCCACGATGCTCGCTGCGAGTCCGCCCGTCGTGAGGGTGTGCTCGCTCATGACTACGCTCGCCGTGTTGAGGTGGAGCACGACGAAGACCTCGCGCGGAAGGTCGCGGAGGCGAGGCCCGTACGCCGCCGCTACATCGGCGGGGCTGCGGACCTGCACCCGCTCCTCGGGGGGCGCAGCCTCTACCCTCCGACCGATCTCGAACGCCGCCGCCAGTTGCGCCGCCTTCGCCGGGCCAACACCCTTCGTCGCCTTCGCGACCTGCGCGGCCTCCCGGCGGGCCAGCTTCGCGAGCGACCCGTACGCGCGGAGCAACGCCTGGCCGAGTTCAACCGCCGAGAGGCTACGCCCGCCCACGCGCGTGCCCGTCCCGAAAATGAGCGCGATGAGCTCCGCGTCCGCGAGGCTGGCGGGACCGTTCGCGAGGAGCTTCTCACGAGGCTGCTGGTCCGCTGAGCGGTTCTTGAGCGAGACGTAGTCGGTCGGGACCTCAGGCTCTTCGACGGGCTCCGCGACGGCGCGGTCGAGCGGGATGGGAATCAGCGGAGAGTCAGACATGGGGCGCGTGGGAATCTGCCCCGCAAGACACGCGAGAGTTGACGATCTAACACGATGCCTTACCCTCCCCGCCTCGGTGCCGAGGCGGAGGGAGTTAGATCGCGAGGGCCTTCGCGGCGATGACGTGCTCCTGCTGGCGAATCCGATCCAGCGCGGCCTCGTCCGGCGCCTGCTCTGATCCCGGGTCGAAGCGGATGCGGGCGCAGGCGGCCTCGGCTCCGGCGAAGATGAGGTTCTCCATCTCCTGCACGTTCCAGCCCGCCTCGCGCATCTCGCCGAGCACCCCGGCCAGCACCCCGACCCGGTCCAGATGGCGAACCGTCAAGAGGTGCGTCGCGGGCGTCTGCTCCGCGAGGTTGACGCCGTTGCAGACCTCGCCCGTCTCGGCGTAGGTCAGAATCACGCGCGCCGCCTCCTGCCCGATGGCCTCTGTCGCTTCGTCTGTGCTCGCGCCGACGTGGTGTGTGACGTAGACACTCGGGTGGTCGTGAAGCGGGTAGTGCCATTCTTCGGTCTGCTTCGCCTGAGGCTCATCTGCGGGCACGTCCGTCGCGAAGCGGAGACCCTTGGTCTTGAGCGCATCCGCGACGGCCGCCTCGTCCACCACATCCGCGCGGGAGGTGTTGATGAGGAACGCGCCCTCGCGCATCTCTCCCACGAACACGGGCCCGATGAGATGGCGCGTCTGCGGCGTGCTCGCGACGTGGACCGACACGACATCGGACTGGCGAGCCACGTCCAGCGGCGTCGGGGCGAACTCGACACCGAGGCGGTCCGCCTCGGCAGGCGTGAGCGACCGGCTCCAGGCCACGACGCGCATCCCGAAGCCCTCGGCGCGCGTGACCATCTCGTGCCCGATGCTGCCCATCCCGACGAGCCCGAGCGTCCGACCTTTGACGCCTCGCGCACCGGCGAACTCCTTCTTGTTCCAGCGGCCGCCTCGCGCCTCCGAGACGTTGTCCGGTATGCGGCGGTCCAGCGCGAGGATGAGGCCCCAGGCCAGTTCTGCCACGGCCGAGGCATTCTTCCCCGGGCAGTTCGCCACGAAGATGCCGCGACGGCTCGCGGCCTCCACGTCGATGGTGTCCACGCCCGCCCCCGCGCGGACGACTAGTTCGAGCGCCGGACTCGCGTCGAGGTCAGCGGGCGTGACCTTTGTGCTGCGGACGATGAGGGCCTCGGGCTGGTGCTCGGCGAGGGCAGCCGTGAGCGTCTCACCCTTGAGGGTCGGCTCGTTGAGGACGGTGTGCCCGGCCTCGCGAAGACGTTCTTGCGCAGCGGAGCTAAAGGCGTCGGCGACGAGGATCTGCATGAGGGATGGGAGATGCGGGATGGTTGAAGGGATGCCGGGAAAGGACATCCCTGATTCCCTATCCCTCTAGAACCTGTGCACCAGCAGGCCGCTACGGAGCTTGGGCTCGAACCAGGTCGACTTGGGCGGCATCAGCTCGCCCTCGTCCGAGACATCGAGGAGGTCCTCGGGATTCGTCGGGAACATCGCGAAGGCCACGTCGCACTCGCCGGAGTCCACGAGCCGCTCCAGTTCTTCCGTCCCGCGGATGCCACCCACGAAGACGATGTTCTCGTCCGTGCGCGGGTCGGTGATGCCGAGGAGAGGTTCCAGCACGTGCTCTGCGAGGCGGGCCACATCGAGCGTGTCCGCGATGCCGTCGCGGGCAGTCTCTGGAAGGACCATCTGGAGCCAGCCAAACTCCTCGCCGAGGTAGACCCCCACCATCCCGGGCTCGTCGGGATCCGCGAGGACGGTTTCCTCGATCTCGGCGCGGGCCTGAAGTTGCTGGAGGAACTTGCGAGGACCGGCCGGAAGGTCGCGAATCGCGCGGTTGTACGGGAGGATCTCCATGTCCTCCATCGGAAACAGGACTGCCAGAAAATGCTGTGCGCCCTCAGCGGCGCTCTCCTTCGCGGCACGGCTCGCGGCAGCCGAGCGGTGATGCCCGTCGGCGACGTAGAGAGCGTCGATCTCCGCGAAGGCATCCACGACGGGCCCGGGGTCGTCCAGGAGCCAGACGGTGTGCTGCACGTAGTCCTTGGCGCGGAAGTCGAAGAGCGGCTCTGTGTCCATCGCGGCGTCTACGGCATCATCGATGGCTTCGTGGGCGCGGTAGATGAGCATGACCGGCTCTGCGTGCGCCTCCTGGGTGAGGATGTGGCGGGTGCGGTCGTCCTCCTTGTCTGGACGGGTGAGTTCGTGCTTGAGGATCACGTCGTCGTTGTACTCCTGGGCGGAGACAAGGCCGAAGATGCCGGTCTGGCCGCGCCCGTTCATCTCCAGGCGGTAGACGTAGAGCGACGGCTCCTCTTCCTGCACGAAGTGCTCGGTGGCGGCGAGCCGGTCCAGTGCTTCGCGGCCTGCCGTGTACACCTCGTCCGCGTGCTCATTTGTGCCGTGTGGCAGGTCGATCTCGGGGCGGATGACGTGGAGGAAGGAGAGGTCGTTTCCTTCGGCTAGCTCGCGGGCTTCTTGAGAGGAGACCACGTCGTACGGAACGGAGGCGACGCGCTCGGCGGCCTCGGGGGTGGGACGGAGGGCGCGGAACGGGCGAACGGTTGCCATGAGAGCGGGTGGGGCGCGGCATCGCGGGGGGTGTGGGGCAATCTAGCGCGCAAGACCTTGCGCCTCCACCCTCGCGCCACAGGCTCTTCACGCGATGGGCACGTGCCTCGGTTGACGCCCCCTACCGCGCTCCCTATCTTGAGCGTCCACACTGCGGGGTGGAGAAGTGGTATCTCGTCGGGCTCATAACCCGAAGATCGCAGGTTCGAATCCTGTCCCCGCTACCGAGCGCCGATCCTGAGCCAGGGTCGGCGCTTTTCGTTTGGGTTCAGGTTCCAGTCGCCCCGCCTCGGGGCTTCCGTGGGCCCATCGAGGCGGGCCTACCCGGGCACGTCGCTTCGGCGCCGCATGGCTCTACCTCTTGATCTCTCCGATGCGCTACGCGGTTCTCGCCCTTCTCCTCGCCGGGTGTGCCCGTCTCGGTTCCCCTGCTGAGGCCCCCCCGCCCGCCCTGCTGGGGACGTTCGAGGACGACTACGGCATCCGCTACGAGATCACCGAGCGGGAGTGGATCCAGCAGCCGAACGCCCGGTACCGCATCGTCCGGTGGCGCCCCGAGGCGGGCTACCTCATCGCGCAGAACGACGCGGCCAACCCACAGGACGGCGACCTCTGGACCCGAATCGACTGGGTATCGCTGACCGACATGGCGCCCTACACCTGGGCGTTTTGCCTCTCTGCGTACGACGCGCCCACGGCTGCAGCGGCGGAAGCCACCCGAGTGGCGGACCGCAGCACGCCTCGGACGGGCTGCAACGGCTACCCCTTCTCCCGGATGCGCCCGGCGCCCGCCGACTCCACCTTCCAGGACGCCGGGTACTGACTCCCTCTACCTAGGCACCGAGGCGGGCGGGGTCAGCGGCTACCTGAAGGTGCGAGACCTCGGAAGGGACTGCCAGCCGAACGGGAACCCTTTGAGCGCTGCCTTCCCCGTCTCCTGAACACCTGAGACACACCCGTCGTCACACGGGCCCGCTACCTTCCGGCTTCCTGCCTACGCCCGAGGTCGCCTCGCGTTGAAGATTTCTGACGCCACGTTCTGCATCGTCGATACCGAAACCACCGGATCGCGAGCGGGAGAAGACCGGCTGATCGAGGTAGGCGCGGTGCGCATGATCGGCGGCGAGGTAGTGGACGAGTTCCAGCAGCTCATCGACCCACAGCGGCACGTGCCCCGCCGCATCACGCGGCTGACCGGCATCTCCACCGCGATGGTCTACGGCCAGCCGACCGTCAAGGAGGTAATGCCGGAGTTCAGGCGGTTCCTCGGCGACGCCATCATGGTGGCGCACAACCTCCCCTTCGACCTCCGCTTCCTGGACCTCGGGATGGACGAGGCGGGCCTCCCGCCCATCCACAACCCGGCCCTGGACACGCTCCGCCTCGCGCGGCGCCTCCTCTCCGCGCTCCCCAGCAAAGGCCTCTCGCGCCTCACGGAGCACTTTGGGATCGAGGTTCACGGCCGCCACCGCGCTCTCGGCGACGCCGATGCCACCGCCGAACTCCTCGCGATCCTGCTGGACCGGCTGGAGATCGAGTTCAACATCACGACCGTCGAGGAACTGCTGACGTTTCAGCGGAAGCGATACAAGGACACGCGCCGAGAGCCAAGCCACCTCAAGCGGATTCGCGAGGAGACGCTGCCCCAGCTTCCCGACCGGCCCGGCGTCTACTCCATGCGCGATGGCCGGAACCGCGTTATCTACGTCGGCAAGGCGAAGAGCCTCAAGAACCGCGTACGGAGCTACTTCGTGGGCGTGGAGAACCACCCGCCGCGCACCAAGAAGCTCGTGCGCGACGTGCGCTCGGTCACATGGGACGAGACCGGCACGGAACTGGGCGCACTGCTCGACGAGAGCCGCCGCATCAAGAGCCTCCTGCCCGTCCACAACCGGGCGCAGCGTCGCTACCGCGATTACCCCTTCATCCGCCTTGATGTCTCCTCGGCCTTCCCCACCCTCTCGTGGGTGCCCCGCATCGCGCACGACGGCGCCGAGTACTACGGCCCCCTCGCGAGACGCGGCCAGGCCGACGAACTGGTGGAGCTCATCGGGCGGCTCTTCAAGCTCCGCGAGTGCGACGACAACATCTTCGCGCTCGGGAGGCCCTGCCTCTACCACGAGATGGGCCGCTGCGAGGCCCCCTGCGCCACGGGCGACGCCGAGGCCTACGCCGAGGAGGTGAACCGCATCCGCGCCTTCCTCACCGGCCAGAACGCCGATGCACTGGACGCGCTGGAACTCGCGATGCACGAGGCCGCCGCCACCCGCGAGTTCGAACTCGCCGCGTGGTACCGGGATCAGCGCGAGCGCCTGGAGCGCACGCTCCGCAACCAGCGCCAGATCGCTGCGCCCGTCCACGACCACAACGTCGTCCTCGTGGAGCGCTTCGATCCCGGCTACGATGGGCACGAGGACGGCGGCGCCCAACTGTTCCTGATCCGCCACGGCCGCCTCGCGACGCGCTTCGACCTCCCGGCTACGCTCACGGATGAAGCCGTGGACGCCCTCCGCGAGACGCTCGATGAGCACTTCGACCCGACCTCGCCGCCCCCCGAGCAGCACCTCCGCGCGGACGTGGACGAGATGCGCATCCTCGCCGCCTGGATGCGTCGCTTCCCCGACGCCAGCCGCCAGGTCCGCTGGGAGCCGCACCTCTCCTCCGATGAGTTCCTGACCGACGTGCTGCTCGCGGCGGGCTCGGCCGTCTCGGACACCTCGGCGGAGCCCGTGGAGGAGGAGGAGCTCTGACTCTGCCCGCCTCGGTGCCGAGGTGGACCCACCGCGCGCGAGCGGAACAAGGACGCGACACCACGGCGCAGAAAAAGTCCTCGCGTGTGCCTACCGTACCGGGTCTCTTCCGTACCCTCTGTGTCTCCACCACGCGTCTCCTTCACCTTCCCCCTCTCCTTCGATGAAGACACGTTTCTCTCTCGCGGCACTTCTCGTCGCCCTCCTTGCGCTCGCGCCCGCCAGCCTCGCGCAAAACGCTCGCTCCAACGCACCGGCTCTCCCGGCTCCTCAGATCATCGACTTCGGCCTTCCCGAAGCACCCGCGACGAGCAGTCTGGGCGGAAGCGTGGACTGCAACGGACACGAGACCGTCCAGCAGAACTCCGGCACTGAGGTCCTCGGGGCGTCGAATGCCCTGGGCGAGGTCGGCCAGAGCTTCATTGCCCCGTGCGACGGCCTTCTCACGTCGGTTTCCATCTCAACCCAAGAGAATGCTGTTGACGACGATACTGGATCCGGGACGCTCTCTGTCTTCGACGGCCTAGGCGATGGCGGCACGCTCCTCGCCTCCGTCCCCTTCGCTGTCACGGGCCCTGACACCTACACGTTCCCGATCAATGCGCCAGTCCTCACCGGTGCCTCGTACACGTTCAAGTTCGAGATCACGAGCGGGGACTTCGGCTTCTCCGACAACTCTAGCAATCCGTACGGAGGCGGAACGGAATACAACGCAGCGTTCGGCACAGGCGGATCTGGCGTCTTTAGCCCGGATCCCAGCTTCGACCTCGTCTTCGCCACCACGTTCGCGCCCTCCGGCCCGAGCATCGACATCGCGGTGAACACGTTCACCAACACCCCGATGCGCGGCGAGTCCGTCTTCTTCCGAGGACCCGTCACCAACACCGGCGCCGCCACCGAGTTCGTCTACGTCTACGCCGAGGTCGACGTCCCCGGCTTC
>JBCDKM010000032.1:0-29819 GCA_038746605.1 Bacteroidota bacterium | reverse complement strand
CCTTCGGCCATGTGGCCGGTCGCGCCGGTGGCGAGGGTGACCGTCCCCGTCCCGCGAAACGTCTCCGCGTCGACGCCGCGGCTCGACCAGAGGAGGCGGTTGACGATCGTCAGGTCGAAGTCGCCTCCGACGGCGCTGTTGTCGGTGATCTCCAGCTCGCCAACGGTCGTGTCTTCGGTGAGGGTGGCCGTCACGGGGTTGCCAGGCACAACAGCGGTCACGACGGCGATGTCGGTGGCGGTGGGAATGCCTGTGGGCGACCAGTTGGTGGGCTCGGTCCAGTCGCCCTGGGTGCCTCCGGCCCACTCGTAGCGGGTCTGAGCATAGGCCGTGGCAGAGATGAGAATCAGGGTGAGGAGGAAGGAGGCGGCGCGCATGGGACATCGGGGCTGGATGGAGGCTGTACACGGCAGACCCGACGAACGCCAAGGGGGACAACGGATCCGCCGGAGGTGAGGGGCCAATCACTGGCCGTCATCCCGTTTTGCGGCCCACGTCTGGCCTCTACAAGACGTTACAGCATGAACAGATGTCGTCCAAATCGCCCGCATGGGAGCGGGCGTTGGGGAGGCAAGTGGCCTTGTCGCAGTCTCTGCTTCGCCATCGCCGCGCGCTCGCGTACCCCACTCGATCCCCAGACCTGCGTCCGTTGCCGAACTCCGCCCTGACTGGTGCGGCCTGCCGCCTGACTCCGCCCGCCTCGGTGACTCTGCTGAGGCGGGCAGCGTCGTTCAGCGGACCACCGTGAGGCGCCGTGTGACCGTGCCCGCCTCGGTGCCGAGTCGGAGGAGGTAGGGGCCCGGGGCTAGGCGCGAGGTGTCGAGCGAGGTCTCGTACTCACCCGGCTGTCGGGAGCCGCTCACCAGTACAGCGACCGAGCGGCCCAGCGCGTCGTAGACCGTCAGCGCGATGTCTCCTGCATCGGGGAGCGCGTAGTTGAGGCGGACGGACCGGCGCGAGGGGTTGGGTGCGGGCGGGTGGAGCGCGAGCGCCTCGGGCAGAGATGGTCCCGACTCTTCGCTGGCGACGGGCGTGCCGAGGCCGTAGATGACGCCCTCGCTGGTGGTCTGGATGTAGCCAGCGGGTGAGGTGTCGGGGAGGTCCAGGACGTCGAAGGAGCCGGTGGCGCCCTCGGCGGCGGAGACGATCAGGAAGCGGTCGTCCAAGCCAGGGGTGAAGCCATCGCTGAGGGTAAGGCGGACGGTGCCGCCCGCTTCGAATGCGCCGTTCACGGCGATCTGGTCGAAGTCGGTGCCGGGTGTCGGCCCGCCGACCTCGATGTCGAGGACGCCCTCGGGTTGCATCGCAGGCCAGTCGCTGTCCACCGTGAGTGTACCCGGAGAGGAGCCGGGCAGCCACGTGGCGCGGTTGACTAGCGTGCCTCCGCGAAAGTCAAAGGTGCCCGTCCCTTCCACCACGACGGACTCGGTGAACCTCCGGGTCTGGAAAACCTGTTCGAGCCGCCCAGCATCCGCGATCTCGTAGCGCCCGGTGTCCGTCCCGTTGGAGGCGAGCCCGATTGTGCCGGACTCGATGCGGATGTCGCCCTCGTTGTGCATCGGGCCTCCGAACCGGAGGAGGCCGCCGTCGTGGATCACGGTGCCCGTGTTGCGGAAGGTGAGGAAGTTCGAGAACCGCTCACCTGGTCCCGAGGAGGTCAGCGTCCCGGCGTTCTCGAACGTGGTGTCGCCCGATCCTGCCTGGAGATCAGCGTCACCGGTCCACGTCACCGTGCCTTCGGTTCGGAGCGTGCGGGACTCGTTCAAGCGGATCGTCGCGTCGCCACTGATGGTGAGTGGGATCGTGGGGCCGAGCGATGTGGTCCCGCTGCCTTCCATCGCGCCTCCCGTCCAGGTCAGAGAGCCGGTGATGGTGACGGTTCCGCTGCCGCCCAATACACCGCCCTCCATCACGAGGTCCGTGATCGTCGCGTCGGTGTTGAGCCGGAGCTCTCCCGCGCTGCCCACGATGCGGGTCGTGGCGGCGTCGTATTCGTCGGTCACGATGGTTCGCCCGTTGAACGCGTCAATCGTGACGGTCTCGCCCGTGATGCGCGCCTGTGTGTTGTTGCCACCTGTCACCAGCAACTCGGCCCCGCTGTCCACCTCAATCGTGCCTGCGCCTGTGATGCCGATTGCGTTGAATGCGTTGAGGTTCAGGGTTCCGTTTTCGATGCGGATGAGACCGTCGTTGACGATGCCCGCGGAGATCCGAGCGGCGTCGGGGCCGTCGCGCCGGATCACGCCAGAGGCCGTGTTGGTGATCGCGTCGGTGAGGTCTGAGAAAGCGATCGCGTCTACACCGCTCGTCGCGAGGATCACTTCGCCGTTGTTGACGAGACGGCCCCGTCCCGACCAGAACCCGGTTCCGTCCCAGAGGATCGTGCCGTCGTTGACGAGGGTACGGCCAGAGGTCATCTGGAAGCGGCTGGTGCCCTCGGCTAGGTGGCCCGTCGCGCCAAAGGCCAGCGTGATGGTGCCCGTGCCCCGGAACGTCTCGAAGCCAGCCCCGCCGCCGGCCCAGAGGAGGTGGTCCGTGATGGTCAGGTCGAAGTTGCCTGCGATGACGCCCAACCTCACGACCTCCAGCCTGGCGACGGTCGTGTTCTCGGTCAGCGAGACGATCCGAGTACTGCCATTCTCCACCACGGCGGTATCCGCCTCGGCAGGGACACCCACGGGGGACCAGTTGGCCGCCTCGGTCCAGTTGCCATTCCCGCCGACCCACTCGTAGCGGGTCTGGGCAGACGTGGCGAGGGGCAGCAGGAGAGAGAGAACCAAGAAGGCGCGCATGGACCGGCCAGGAGAGTGTCCCGGACGTTCGCGCAGTGTCCCGGGCCACCGCATGACGCGAACGCGCCGTTCTGCCGGGTGCCCCCGCCTCGGTCGGCCCGTGGAGGGACCGAGGCGGGCAGGGTCAGACCAGCCGCTCGCGAAGAGCCTTCGCCACGACCTCGCTGCGGCTGTGCACGTGCAGCTTGCCGTAGATATTTCGGATGTGCCCGTCGATGGTGTGCGGGCTGAGGTGGAGCTGCTCCGCGATCTGGCGCTTCGTGAGGCCGTCCACGAGGAGGTGGAGGATCTCGCGCTCGCGGTCCGAGAGCCCGTAGTCCGTGCGGGGTGCGAGGCGCGTCGCGAAGAGATCCAGCACCCGACGGGCGATCTGGGCGTCCATGGCTGCACCCCCTGCACGCACCTCGCCGATGGCGTTCAGGATATTGTCCGGCGTGGCGGTCTTCAGGAGGTAGCCCGAGGCCCCGGCGCAGAGGGCTCGGAAGATGGTGTCCGTGTCCTGGTGGACGGTCAGCATGACGACCGGGACAGCCGGAGCGCGCTCCCGGAACCGCTGCGCGCCCTCCACGCCACTCATCCCGCCCAGCCCGATGTCCATCAGCACCACGTCCGGCAGGGCGCCAGCGGCCAGGGCGTCCAGCGCGGCCTCGCAGGAGTCAAACGGCGTCGCGACATGCCGGGGGGCAGCGTCCACGACCTCCACGATGGTCTCGCGATAGAGGGCGTTGTCTTCGACGAGCCAGACGTGAACGAGGGGCGGTGGCATGGGCACGGGGGAGGGTGAGGCACGATAGAGCCCGTCGCGTGGCGTGTCATGGCGCGTTCACGCCATCGTAGCCGAGCGGTGCCTGCAGCAGGACACGGGTACCCTCGCCCGGAGCGCTCTCCACCGTCACGGTCCCGCCGAGGATCTCCGCGCGCTGGCGGAGACTGCCGAGACCGTGGCCGGTGCTGCTCACCAAGGGGTCGAAGCCGTGTCCGTCGTCGCGTACCTCCAGGCGGAGTGTGCCCGCCTCGGTGCCGAGGCGGACGTGGACGCGTGTGGCCTCGGCGTGGCGCGCGGCGTTGTGTAGCGCCTCCTTCGCGATGAGGAAGACGTGGCGGCGCGTCTCCATGTCGAGCGGGAGATCGTCCGGCGCCTCCACAATGCAGCGAACGCCCGGTAGCAGCACCGAGGCGGTATCGCGAAGGCGCTCGGCGAGATCGTGGAGGTGGTCAGCCTTCGGGTCGATGGCCCAGACGATGTCGCGGAGGTCGTCCACGAGGTCTCGCGCGGAGGAACTGAGGCGGTCCAGGCGGGCGCGGTCGGCATCGGGGAGGTCGTCGTTGCGGCGGACGAGATCGCTCAGAACGGCCATAGAGGAGAGGCTCGCGCCGATGTCGTCGTGCAGGTCGCCCGCGATGCGGAGGCGGGTGTGGGCGAGCGCGAGATCCCGCTCTCCGACCTCGCGCAGAAGACGGAGGCGGTCCGCCGCACGAGCGGTTCGTCGGTCGAGGTCCGCGAAGAGGGCGAGGTGGTCGTCGTGGTAGCGGGCGCCGTCCGCGCGAGGCCCGAGGCGGAGGGAGCCGAGGCCCGCCGAGAGGGGAACGACGAGTGTGGCGTCGAGGCCCGCATCGAGGCGGACGCCGGAGGGATCAGCGAGGTCCAGCGCGCCAGGGCGAGCGACAAGTCCTTGCGCTGCCGGGCCGATCTGGCACGGCACACCGAGGTAGTAACGGACGGTCTGGGTCAGAGCCTCGCGAAGTCCATCGGCGTCCACGACCGAATCCAGGCGGGCGTCAAGGGCCTCGGGAATGGCGCGAAGGCGGCGCTCCTGTCGGTTGAAGACGCGGTCCAGTCCAGCGAAGACGCGCCGCTGGAGGGGCAGCAGCAGGCCCGACAGACCCGCCGCGAGCATCACGCCTGCGCCGACGGGAAGCGAGCCATCGGCGCGGCCGAGTCCGTGCGAGAGGCCGACGGCCAGCCCCGCGTAGGCGAGCCCCAGAACTGCGATGGAGAGGCCGTAGGAGAGGCCCGGCGTCACCAACCGGTCAATCCCAAAGAGCCCTTCGCGCGTGACCGCGATCCCAATCGCGAGTGGGATGAGGAGGTAGGTCGCGCCGAGGGTCGCGTTGAGCGTCGCCAGACTCGCGACGTTCGCGATGCCGAGGACGGTCGGTAGTTCCCAGAGGGCCACGTCGAGCGCGGCGTAGATCACGACGGCCGTCAGGACCCAGGCGACCTGGCGCTTGGCCCGGCGCGAGGGCGCCCTCGCGAACTGCATCCCGCACACGACGAGTACCGCGAGGCCCGCCAGCAGCGCTCGGGCATGCAGGCCCACTGCTGGGTAGCGTCCCGAGGTCAACGCGACGGCCAGCAGGAGTACCATCCCTCCCAGCGCGAGCGCGTAGATCCCGAGGATCAGGCGGGGTCCGCCGAGCCGGGTGGGAAACCGGAGCAGCCAGTGCAGCGAGAGGGCCTGGAAGAGACCCGCCAGTACGATCTCCCAGACGGTAAACAGCGTCCACATCGGCAGGCCCCACAGCGCCGACGGCCCAATGATGGGATACGCCAGGGCTACCGACGCCGACCACAGCGCGAACGGCACGATGTAGGGCGCATCGGGATTGCGGCCCGTGACCCAGACGCCGAAGACGAGTGTGAGCAGCCCCACGCCGAGCAACACGTACCGGTACCCGCCGATCCGCCCGAGACGCTGCACAAACGAGGGCTGATCGTCCTCGAAGTGGAGCGTGACCTCGTGTGCCCCTCGGCGGACGATCAGCGAGTCTGGGCGCGAGGAGATGAGCCAGCGCTCGCGCTCGCTCACGAGGAGCGTATCGCCGGGAAGGAGCCCGGCCCGGTCCGCAGGCGACCCAGGCGTGACGTGGGCGACGGCCCGGTCGGAGAGAGCATCGAAGCCGAAGGCGACACTCGGCTCCTGGCCCATCCGCGCGAAGAACGCCAGCGGCGCGAGGGCGCACACCGCGAAGGCGAGCGTGAGGAGGCGCCGGGTGCGTCGGCGAAGAGGTGAGCGGCGGTCCATCGGGAGGGGAGGAGCCGCCGAAACCTACGGGCGCGAGGAGCCCCGCCTCGGTACCGAGGCGGGCGGTCTCGTCAGCGCACCACCGTCAGTCGCCGCGTCACCCGCTCGCCTCCCACCTCCAGCACGGCGACGTACACGCCGGGCGCGAGGTCGTCGGTCGTCGTCTCGTGCTCGCCCGCCGACAGAAGCCCATCGGTTAGCACGGCGACGGTGCGGCCGAGGGCGTCGTGCACGGTCAGGCGGACGGTTTCTGCCTCGAACACAGCGAACCGGAACGCCATCGCGCCACGCGAGGGGTTGGGGTACACGTCCAGTGCGAGGGAGGCTGGAGACGGGGGCCCGTCGTCGGTGTCTACGGCGCCGGTTACGGTCACGATTACACCCGTCACGGTCACAGACACATCGAGGCCGTCCGGCGTGTCGATCTGCGCGAAGGCGCCTGTGAGGGACGGCGCCGTGAGTACCGTGTGGCTCTGTCCCACTGTCGGTGTCTCGCCCGGCAGCGCGGAGACCCGGAGGGTGCCGCCCAGCGTCAGCGCCTCGCGTACCTCCGCCGCATCGGCCCCGTCGGCTCCGACCTCGACCGCGACCACGCCCGAGGCTCCCAGCGTCACAGGTGAGGAGAGCGTGAGAGTGCCCAGTGTCCCCTCACCACCCGGCGCGAGCGTGCCGCCATTGGTCACGGGCGCGGTGAGTGTTCCGTCTCCACCGACCGTTCCGGCGGGCCCCACCTCGATGCCCGGTGCGTCCACCTCGGCGCTCGTCGCGACGGTGAGCGCGTCTGCCGAGATGCCTGGTGTCCGCTGCTTCGCCAGAGGCGCACTCGTGCAATCGCCAAAGCCAATCCGCAACGGCGAATCTGTCACGACCCGGCCCTGTGCGCCCGGCACCCCGAGCCCGCCCACGCACAGGCTCGCGCCCTCGACTACCTCCAGCACCGCCGCGCCCTCAACGCCGACGAGCAGGTCGCCCGCGATGTCCCACTCGCTGCTCGTGCCTGCCATGCGGACGGAGGCCACGCTGCCCTCGCGACTGCCGAGTACGGCCGGTCCCGTGGACAGCCCCGAGCCGCCCACGATCTCCATCTCGCCGATGCCCGCGAGCCCGACGACGAGCGAGTCGGTCGTGAGCGCGGTGGCGCCGCTGCGGAGGTTGAGGGTGCCGTGGCCGCTGGCGAGGCGCCCGAGGGTGAGCGGTCCGGTGTGCGAGAGGAAGCCCTCGGTGACGATGACCTGCCCGGTGCCTGCAAAGCCGATGGTGCTCGGCGAATCCGAGGGGACCTGGAAGGTGGCGCCGGACTCCACGAGCACGGTGCCGTTGGCGGGTTCTTGAAGGCCCACATCGAAGCCGACACCCGCGGTGGTCGTGCCGTCTTGGATCACGAGGGCGGACGAGGCCTCGTCGGTACCTGCCGCGCCGTCGCCGACGACGAGCGGGCCATCGATCTGGAACGTCACGTCGGAGAGGAGTCGGCCTCTGGCGGAGCCTGAGCGTCCGATGGTGACAGCGCCGGAGGCCTCGACGGTGCCGTCTACGAGGAAGAGGAGGCCGTCGCCCCGATCTCCGACGACGAGAGCGTCACGGCCGGCGCTCTGGGGGGCGAGGGTGAGGGTGTTTTCGCCGAGGTCGAGGGTGACGATGGGGTCGGTGTCGTCGGGCGCGACGGCGACGGTGAGGGTGGGGAGGGTCTGGTCGTCGCGGAGGGTGACGGTGTAGTCGGTGCCGGAGGCCGCGAAGCGGGTGAGGGTGGCGGCGTCGGGGACGCGGGCGGGTGCCCAGCGGTCGGGGTCGTCGAAGAAGCCGCTGGCAGCCTCCGCCCAGGACGCCGAGGCGGGCAGGGTGATGACGTACGTCGTCTCGTCCGGCTCTGGCGTGGCGAATTCGGAGCATTGGGCTGTGAGGACGCGCCCGTCGGCAGACATGACCCCGAGGAATGAACCGAGAAAGACGGGCGAGGTGCTGACAGGGCATTCCGGAATCTGGAGGCCGTACTCCTCCGCCAGAACCTGGCCGATGGGAGCCCCCCCGACGCCCTCGCGCCAGAACCAGTCGATTCGACTGGGGAGGCCGTGTACGACCTCATCGGTCCAAAACGTCCCGTACAGAGTCGTACCGTCGTGGGACACATCGTCGGAGGGAACAACGCTAGGCGAGGCTACCGATTGAGCGCCAGGGGGCCGAGTCCCGCGGAGCCTCAGCGAATCCAGCGTGATCGTTTCATTCTCGCGGACCAGCAACCCCGGCGTGCCAGGAGGGCGCGAGTTGACGATCAACGTCGTGCCATCACCAGAGACCCCACTGAGACGTTCAGAAAACGCATCCCCTACGGTGAGGCTTCCGTCGGTGTCCCACACCAGAGCCGTCCATGTGACGCTACCGAAGGGACCCGCCTGCCGTGAGCCGAACACGCGCCCCTGATCGTCCACGCCAAGGATCGTGGTGGTGGTGCCGTCGAGGAAATAGCCCTCCAACTCGGTGACGGTGCCATCCTCCCAACGCCACGCGAAGTCATTCTGGAACTCGAGATGCACGCCAGCAAGCACGGACCCGTCACGGGACGCAGCCACCATCTCGGTCCTCCATGTCTGAGGGAGCCCTTCGACAAAGGTCATCGCGCCGCCGACTCCGTCCCAGCGCACGATGCCACCGGTGACCGTCGTTGGCACCCTCGCGTTCCCGTAGATGAGGTCGGCGTTCTCCGACACGTACATCACCCACGTTTGGACCGGGATATTCACCTCGTCCGGGACATACTCGCTTGGCAAGCTCAGCCGATGAACCTGCCCGTCTACCCACACCGCAGGGTAGTGCTGGTAGTAGCGAAGCGGGTTGGGTTCGAAATCCACCTCGGTGTAGACCGTGGACACGCCGCCGATCGCGGAGCCATCCGGCGCGATGACGGTCGCTTGGAATGGCGCAGCGATGGTCTCAACGGATGCAGTCTGCGCCATCGGAGCGAGCGTTCCGAGGACGGCGAGGCCGATGAGGACGAGAGCTGGAACGGAACGAGCCATGGGAACACGCGGGGGACTACTCATTCCCTCGGAGGACAGGCCTCTGGCGGATCACCGGTCGTCCCGATGGCTCGCCAGAGGCCTCTGGAGTGGCGTCTCGGTTGGGCTACCGCGTAACCGTCACTCGCTGCACCCGCGCTTCGGTCCCACTCACGAGGCGGACGACGTACACACCCGGCGCGAGACCTCGGGCGTCGAGCGTCACCGTATGCTCGCCTGCGGGCTGCTCGCCAGAGGCGACGACGGCGACCTCGCGGCCTAGCGCGTCCACTACGGCGAGGCGGACCGTGCCCGCCTCGGCGAGCGTGTACCGCAGTGTCACCGCGCCGGAGGTCGGGTTCGGTGCGGGCCGTTCGAGGGCTAGAGCCTCTGGCGCCAAAGGCGTCTCCTCGGCATCCACGATGGCCGTCACGACGAACTCGGCGCCATTCGCGTCGGTCTCCACGAGGCCGCTCAACCCGTCCGGCAGCTCCAGAGCGTCGAACGTGCCAGAGGCTCCTTGCGGACTCTGTACGATCCGGCAACGTGTGCCCGCCAGAGGCCGCTCGGTGGAGGGGTACTGGATGCGGAGCGTGCCGCCGAGGATGACAGCCTCTGGCGAGACGACCTGATCGCAGGTGGTCGCGTTGAGGTCGATCTCCAGCGCGCCGGAGGAACTCAGCGGCGGGAAGGGTAGAACGGTAAACGTGCCGATGCCCTCCAAGCCCGGGTGGAGCGTGTGATCGTACGCCGAAGCCTGGAGAAGGCTCGACGTGTCGAATGAGCCCTCGCCTTCCAGCGAGGCATCCTGCCCGAAGTAGCGCCGCCCGAGGAACTCGATGGTCGTCCCCTCCATCGTGCGCCACGTGCCGGAGTCGGCGTCCTGGTTGCTCGGCGGCGAGCCCTCTACGATGAGCCGCCCTGTAGCGACTTCCACCTCGCCACGATTCCAGAACGAGCCAAACCGCGATGTCCACTCCACCGTGCCAGGGCTGAAGGACTTGACGATGCGACCGTCGTTGATCACACGCACGAAGCCGTCCAGACGGTTCAGGGAGAAGTCGGTCTGGATCTCGATCTCGCCAGAGGCCTCGTTGTGGATCTCGTGGGAGCCCCGGATCTCGATGTCGTCTCCCAGATTGATGACCACGCGCCCCTGGTTGACGAGGCGCCCGCCTCCGAAGGACCGGGCCTCCAAGAGGGCCATTGGAGTCGGCGTTTCCAACGTCGCGTCCGAGCCGATGACGAGCGTGGCGTTCCGGCCGAGCCGACCACCGAGCCAGCGGAACGTGTCGGAGACGGTGACGCCCGCGTTGGTCGTCCGGCCGCCGAACGTCCCGGAGAAGATGTAGCCTATTGCGATGCGCGTGGCCTCTGGCGCTGCCGCGAACTCGACCGAGCCGTCGAACGTGCCGACCGAGCCGTCGAAATCTGCTCCTCCGAGGAGAAGTCGACCGCCTGCAGCCTCCACGTTCCCAGACGCATCCCCCACGAGCTGCGTGTCGGAGAAATCATAGGTCCCGCCCTCAATGAACAGGCGGCCGTCGTTGACGATCTCCAGGGTGCCTGTGCCGCCAGAGGCAAAGGTGCTGCCAGATGTGAGGGCGAGGGTGCCGTCCTCGACCCGGAGGGTTCCGTTGACACGGAACGAGCCGAACGGGTACTCGAATGACGTGCGCCCTGCCCCAGACCGGCGAAGGGTGCCGTCGATGAGAATGTCCAGCGTGCTATTGAGCCGGGTGATGGCGCCGTCCCCTGTGATGTCCCACACCCCGCCCGAGCCGATCTGGATCTCGGTGGCCGCGCTCACCGTCAGCGCATCGCTTCCGTTCCAATCGATGCGCCCATCGACGAGCACGTCGCGGCCCCGGAAGTTCTTGGGGTTGCCGTCGCGAATGACGAGAACCGAGCCGGACGGGATGCGGAGCGCGGCACCCTCGGCGAAGCCGTTGCCGTCGAGGCGCCCTCCGGTCCACGCGGCCGAGTCGGAGACGGTGAGCGTGCCGTCGCCCAGTAGGGCGCCGTCGCGAAGGTCGAGTTCCGCGACGATGTAGTCCGAGTCCATCTGGATCTCGCCCTCAATCACGGCCGTGTCGGATGGGCCAGGTACGCCCGAGGGGCTCCAACTGGTCTCGCTTCCCCAGAGCCCCGTGCTGCCATCAGGCACGGTAGAGGTGTACGTGGTCTGGGCTGTGGCGGCAGACGCGAGGAAGACGAAGGCGAGGACGACACGCATGAGAGGAGGGAGAAGGGGAATCACTCACTCGCTCGGAAGACAGGCCACTGGCGGATCACCGGCCGTTCAGATTCTTCGCCGGAGGCCCTGCGGTCCCCTACCTTGAGCCGTCCCTTTCGAGCGCCACCGTGCCCGACGCGTCCACGACGGTCCTCTTTCGCGCCGCCCGTGACGGCGACGCCGATGCCCTCGGCGCACTCCTGCCCCGCGTCTACGACGACCTCCGGCAGATCGCGCACGCGCGGCTCCGCCGCCAACGGCCCGGTGAGACCCTCAACACGACGGCCGTCGTTCACGAGGCGTACCTGCGGCTGGTCTCTGGCGACGGTGCCGAGATCAAGGACCGGTCGCACTTCTTCGCGCTCGCAGCGCGGGCCATGCGGTTTGTGCTCGTGGACTATGCGCGAGAGCGCTCGGCGCAAAAGCGGGGTGGAGATCAGGAGGCCCTGTCCCTGACCGCCGCGGGCGAGATCGCCTCCAGGGCCGACGCTGACGCGCACAACCTGCTCACGCTGGACGCCGCGCTGGCCCGCCTCGCGGACCGCTCGGAGCGTCTCGCTGAGGTCGTCGAGATGCGGTTCTTTGGCGGGATGGAGCACGCTGAGATCGCCGAGGCGACGGGCCGATCCGTGCCGACGGTCAAGCGGGACTGGCGGCGCGCGCGCGCCTGGCTCCACGCTGCGATGACAGAGACGACGGACACCGGAGCGTCCGGCACCTCCGGCGGTGATCCGTCGCCCGCCGGTTTGCCGAGGGAGGAGTAGACCCCCGACTGCCGTGGACTTCCTCACGCATCCTCGCTGGACCGAGATCGACGCCCTCTTCGATCAGGCGCTCGAACGCCCGCCCGCTGAGCGGACCGCGTGGCTGCGCGTTACCTGCGGCGATGACCCCGACCTCTATCACGCCGTAGACGCCCTGCTCCGGCACGACACCGAGGCGGAGGGGGCCGTCGGGGAAAGCGCGACGAACTACGCCCATGCGCTGATCGAGGCGCACGTCACGGAGGTGGCCTCTCCGCTCGCACGGGGCGACCGTCTGGGTCCGTATCGGGTCGAGGAGGAGATCGGACGTGGCGGGATGGGGGTCGTGTACCGGGCCGTCCGGGACGATGGGACCTACGCTCGCGAGGTGGCGATCAAGGTGGTCAAGCGAGGCATGGACACCGACGCGGTGCTGGCCCGCTTCCGCCACGAACGGCGCGTTCTCGCCACACTGGACCATCCCGCCATCGCGCGGATTCTGGATGCAGGCGCCTCGCCAGACGGTCGCCCGTGGTTGGCGATGGAGTTCGTTGAAGGGGAGCCGATCAACGCCGCTGCGAAGCACCAGTCTCTCTCCCTTGAGGCTCGGCTGTCCCTGTTCGAGCAGGCCTGCGAGGCTGTCGCGCACGCCCACCGTCGCCTCGTCGTCCACCGCGACCTGAAGCCCGCCAACCTCCTCGTCACTACAGCGCCGGACGGGAGGCTCGCGACGGAGGAAGAGGGTGGAGCCCCCGACACCTCGCGCACCGGACAGGTAAAGCTTTTGGACTTCGGCATCGCGCGCCTGCTCGACGCTGACGACGGAGACGCGCTGACGCGAGCGGGGGAGCGAGTCCTCACGCCCGAGTACGCGGCCCCGGAGCAACGCGACGGAGCGCCTCCGACCGCCGCGATGGACGTGTACGCGCTCGGCGTGATGCTGTACGAGCTGCTGGCCGGGACACGACCGGAGCCAGATCCGTCACCGCCCAGCGCTGTGGCCTCCGAGGACGCCGCTGCCGCGATGGGGCTCGCGCCCGATGCCCTGCGCCGACGCCTCCGAGGCGACCTCGACACCCTCGTGCTCACCGCGCTCCACCCCGACCCCGAGCGTCGCTACCGAAGCGCCGATGCCGTGCTGGAGGACCTCCGGCGCTGGCGCGAGAGCCTCCCGCTCCTCGCCCGGCCAGACTCTGCGCGCTACCGGTTGGCGCGGTTCGTGGCTCGCCGCCGGACGGCCGTCACCGCTGCCGCCATCGGGCTGATCGTGCTCGCCTCGGGGGCCGCGTGGACCACCTGGCGCATCGCGGAGGAGCGGGACGTGGCACGAGCCGAGCGCGACCGTGCCGAGGCGACGGCCGCGTTCGTCACCGACCTGTTCAATGCTGCCGATCCATTCGCGGCCCCGACCAGCCGTGCCGACACACTTCGCGCCCGCGACCTTCTAGACCGGGGCGCCGCCCGTGCTCGAAGCACCCTCGCCGACGATGCCGCCACGCGCGCTTCGGTCCTCACCACCATCGGAAACGCGCAGATCGGGCTCGGGCTCTACAGCGCGGCAGACTCACTCCTCGCGGAGGCCGTCACCGCTGCGGAGGTCTCCGGCGACCCGGTCGTGACCGTGGAAGCTCTCCTCGCGAGGGGCCGTGCTCTCTACAACGGCGAGCGCGCCGCCGATGCTCTCGAACCGCTCCGGCAGGCCCTCACCCTCGCCGAGGCGGAGGTACCCGCTCGTCTTCCTGTCGCCCAGTTTCATCTCGGGTCGGCCCTGCGTCGCACCGCAGACTTCGACGCGGCCGTTCCTCTCCTCGTCCAGGCCTCAGGCGCTAGAGGGACCGACTCTCTGTTTCGCGCCTCGGTCTTGGTGGAGCGGGGGCGAGTGGAACAAGACCGGGGGCGCTCTGCCGACGCCGAGCCGTTCTATCGCGAGGCCCTCGCGCTCCAGCGCCAGAGGCTCGGCGCTGAGCACCCCGATGTCGCGGCAACGCTGGAAATGGTGGGCACGAGTCTATTGGAGCAGGACCGGCTCGATGACGCTGCCCCAGTGCTCTCGGATGTTCTCGCGATCCGCCAGGACGTGCTCGGCGACACGCATCCCCAGACGGCCAGCGCGCGGTTCAACCTCGCCGCTCTCGCGCGGAACCGCGAGCGCTACGATGAGGCCCTCGTGGTCTTTCGGGAGGTGCTCGCATTCGACCGAGCCGCCCTTGGGCCAGACCATCCGTATGTGGCGGGCGCCTGGCTGGAGCTTGGCATCACACACGCCCGCGCGAGCCGCCCAGACAGTGCCATCGCGGCGTACCGAAACGCTCTCGACGTCATCCGCAGGACCCAGACCGACGCGCATGTCATCGCGCAAGAGGCGATGGGCGGCATCGGGCAGGAACTGACGGAGACCGGGCGCGCTCGCGAGGCCGAACCTCTTCTTCGGCGGGTGCTCGCGATCCGCCGCGAATCCCTCGGCGCGGATTCCTGGCGAACGGGCATCAGTGAGAGCGGGCTCGGTGCCAACCTCTGGCGTCAGGGGCGGTTGGTGGAAGCGGAGCGTCACCTCGTGGCAGGGTATGAGGCGATCCGCGCCGCGAACGGCCCAGAGACCGGAGCGCTGAGGCGGCTCGTCGAGTTTTACGACGCGACCGGGCGAGCCGCTCAGGCCGAGCCCTACCGCGCGAGGCTCGCGGAAGTGGCCGGATAGCCCCGCCTCGGTGCCGAGGCGGACCGGCTCGGCAGGGGTGGGGAAATCCCTGGGGACCCATATCTTCTACACACAGCGTGGCCCATGTGGGGTCGGCTGCATCCAACTCTGGGATATGATGGTTCTCTCCCCACGACTCCGAGCGCTCACGTGCGCTCTCGCTGTGCTCGTTAGCGGGAGTCAGGCTGCGGCGCAGACCACCGCGTCTATTGCGAAGGAGTGGAACGAGGCGCTCCTGGATGGTATCCGCAACGACCTCGCGCGGCCGACGGTTCATGCGCGCAATCTTTTCCACCACAGCATCGCGCTCTACGATCTGTGGGCGGTCTACGACGCCATCGCGGAGCCCTACCTCCTCGGCAAGAGTGTGGACGGGTATCTCTGCACGTTCAATGGGATGCCGGTGTCTGCTACACCGGAAGCGGACCGGCACGAAGCGATGAGCTATGCCTCCTTGCGCCTTCTGACGCACCGGTTCCGTAACTCGCCCGGCGCCCTCCTGACACTCCCTCGGTTCGAAGCGCTACTCGTCTCTCACGGCTACGATCCCGGCGTCACCACCACGGACTACGCCACTGGCGACCCGGCGGCTCTCGGCAACTATGTCGCGCAGTGCCTCATCGGGTACGGGATGCAGGACGGCGCACGCGAGGGCGTCGGCTACAGTCCCGATCACTACGCTCCCGTCAATCCGCCGATGGAGCCCGCCCAGCCGGGCAACCCGAACATCGTGGACCTCAACCGCTGGCAGCCGCTCCAGTTCGACCGCTTCATCGACCAGAGTGGCAACGAGATCCCCGGCGGCATTCCCGAGTTCGTCGGGCCGGAGTGGGGCGCGGTCTCCGCCTTCGCGCTCCCCGAGGCGGACCGGACCGTCCGTGACCGCGACGGCGAGTTCGTGCTCTACGCCGATCCCGGGCCACCCCCCTATCTCCTCCCGGACGGTAGCCACACGTCGGACGAGTACAAGTGGGGCTTCGCGCTCGTCGGCGAGTGGAGCGGCCATCTCGATGCTGCCGACGGCGTGACCTGGGACATCTCGCCCGGCACCCTCGGTGGCCTGGCCGAGTTTCCGACCGAGGCGGGCGAGGTCCGGGAGTTCTACCGGCGCGCCGGGCTCGGCGAGATCGGGACAGGACACCCCGTCAACCCTGCGACGGGCCAGCCCTACGCGCCGAATGTCGTCCCTCGCGGCGACTACACGCGCGTCCTCGCGGAGTTCTGGGCGGATGGGCCAGACTCCGAGACGCCGCCCGGTCACTGGTACGCCATTCTCAACGAGGTCGGTGAGCACCCGGATCTGGAGCGCCGCTGGAACGGTCAGGGGCCGGAGCTGAGCCCACTGGAGTGGGACGTGAAGACCTACTTCGCACTCGGCGGGGCCGTTCACGATGCTGCCGTGACGGCGTGGGCGCTCAAGGGCTGGTATGACTACATCCGACCCATCTCAGCCCTTCGCGCGATGGCAGAACGCGGCCAGAGCACGGAGCAGAACGCGCCCGATTACCACCCCGAAGGGCTCCCGCTCGCCGACGGTCAGGTAGAGCGCATCGCGCCGGGCGACCCGCTGGCGGGTAGCGCGGGCGAGCACGTCGGCAAGTTGAAGCTGTGGGGCTGGCTGGGACCAGACCTCATCGAGGACCCTGAGACCGATGTGGCGGGCGTGGGCTGGATCCGCGTGGAAGACTGGTGGCCATACCAGCGGCCGACGTTCGTCACGCCGCCGTTCGCAGGCTACGTCTCCGGCCACAGCACGTTCTCGCGCGCTGCCGCCGAGGTGCTCACCTACGCCACCGGCGATCCGTTTTTCCCAGGTGGGATGGGCGAGTTCCTTGCGCCCGCAGGCACGTTCCTCGTCTTCGAAGACGGCCCGACGGTGGACGTGACGCTCCAGTGGGCCACCTATCGCGACGCTGCCGATCAGTGCAGCCTCTCGCGCATCTGGGGCGGCATCCACCCGCCCGCCGACGACCTCCCGGGTCGCCGTCTGGGCGAGGCCATTGGGCTGAGCGCGGTCGCGAAGGCGGAGCCTTACTTCGAAGGCATCGCCGTGTCCAGCGAGGTGCCGCCCGTCTCCCGCACTCTCGAGGCCTATCCATCCCCTGTCCGTGTAGGCGAGCCTGTGACTGTCACCGCCCCCGACGGTGCCGAGGCGGTCGTCGTCGTGGACCTCCGAGGCCGTCAGGTGGCGACACTCTCTGGCACCGGCCGCCTCGGGCTCGACACGGGCACCCTCGCGCCAGGTCTCTACGTCCTCCGCGCGGTGGGGACGCCGCACGCCACCACCCTCGCCGTCATCCGATGATGCGTCTGTTCCTGCTCCTCCTCGCGTCCAGCGCCGCCGTCAGCGCGCAGCCGTTCACGATGGAGACGTTCAACGCCGGTCTCGGCGGTATCAGCAACACCAACGGTGTCGCTGTGGCGGACTACGACACCGACGGCGACCTCGACGTGTTCATCGTCGCGCGCGAAGCCTACGATCCCACCGACGTGCGCACCTGGAGCCGCCTCTACCGCAACAACGGCGACCGCACCTTCACCGACGCAACGTTGACCTCGAACCTCACGGCGCGCTCGCGGCCTGCGATGGAGGAGACGCGCGGCTTCGGCTACGAGTACTCCGCCTCCTGGGGCGACTACGACAACGACGGCGACCCGGACCTCTTCCTCGGCCACATGGGGCCGGACCAACTGTTCGAGAACAACGGCGATGGCACGTTCACCGATGTCACCGAGGCGGCTGGAATCGAGACCGAAGGACAGGGCGGCGCCCTCACCGTCCACGGCCTCTGGTTCGACTATGACCGCGATGGCGACCTCGACCTCTACAAGTCGCGATGGTGGGACTACGGGGAGGAGCGCGACCTCGGCAACCGCCTCTACCGGAACAACGGAGACGGCACCTTCGAGGATGTCACCGAAGACCTCGCCGTGGGCGACGACGGCGCCACGTGGACGGCCGTCGCGCTCGATGCCGACGCGGATGGCTGGCTCGACCTCTACCTCGCGACCGACATCGACACGACGACGGGCGTGGGCATCAATCGCCTGCTTCGCAACGAGGCCGCCGCGACGTTCACGGACCAGACCGCGGCGTTCGGCCTCGAGGACCCGAACTATGGCATGGGCCTCGCCATCGCCGACGCCAACCGGGATGGCCTCTTGGACCTCTACCTCAGCAACGTCGCTACCCCCTCGCGCTTTCAGCGCAACCCGCTCTGGATCCAGGACGAGACGGGTGGCCCCTACACGAACGTCGCCGAAGCGGCGGGGGTCGACATCGCAGGCTGGGGGTGGGGGACCGAGTTCTTCGACATCGAGAACGACGGCGACCAGGACCTGATCGTCGTCACGGGCCTCTTCGACCCGGACTACCCGACTTACGTGTTCCGTAGCCGCGTGGCAGACGGCGAGTTGGTCTTCGACGAGCAGGCTGAGTCAGTCGGCCTCGCGGAATCCGACGCCGCCCGTGGCCTCGCCGTCTTCGATTACGACAACGACGGCGACCAGGACCTCTTCATCTCGAACGTCTTCCGAGCACCGTACCTCTACGAGAACCACGCCGCGACGGGGCGTTGGCTGGCCGTCACGCTTTATGGCACCGTGTCCAACCGCGACGGTCTCGGTGCCACCCTCTCCGCCTGGACCGATGGTATCGAGCACGTCCGCTACCACCACGGCTCGCAGTACCTCGGGCAGAACCTGATGCCTGTTCACTTCGGCCTCGGAGAAGCGACGGTCGTGGACTCCCTCGTGGTCCGATGGCCGAGCGGGCAAGTGGACCGCATGGATGGCGTGCCCGTGGACGGCCGAGTGTACGTGCGCGAGGGCACCGGGCTGGTCGTCGCCTCCGATCCGGCGCCCGAGGCGGGCCGGGCTGTGGAGGTAGTCGGCGTGCATCCAAACCCCGCCACAGACCACGCGACGGTTTCGGTCCAAGTCCGCGAGCCGCAAACCGTACGCCTGGAGGTCCTTGACGCGCTTGGTCGCCGCGTCCACCAGCAGAGCGCCGTGCTCTCTACGGGACGCCACGTTCTGGACTGGCGGTTCGCCGAGGTCGCGTCAGGGGTCTACCTCCTGCGCGTCTCGTGGGGGGAAGAGGCCGTGACGCGCCGCGTCACCGTCGGCAGATAAGTCGCGCGAGAACCAGCCTGGCCCGAAGCGAGAGGAACCTACAGGCCCCCCCGCCTCGGGGCCGAGGCGGAGCTAGTCGTCGTTGCGCTCGAAGAGCTGACGGTCCACCTCATCGGCAGAGAGATCGACGGAGAACGCGCGAGGGCGCGAGGTGTAGACGGCCAGCCCGAGGGCGACCGGAAGGGCCGCCAGGGCAGCGGCGAGGGAACGTCGGAGGGTCATGGGACCATAGGTGTGCTGCGATGCGTCATGAACGACGCGTCGCGGCATGAGTTGCGGATCTCGGGGTGAACACGCCGCGAACGAGTAACCTCCGAGCGAGTGGCGGGTACGCGCTTCCAGTCCAGACCGAGAGACCATGGCAGGCCCCACGATCCGCAGCCTCGGAAACCCCGCCGACGGACTCCGACCCCGCGTCGTCGTCGTCGGTACCGGTCACGGCGGGATGGAGGCCGTCAAGGCACTCAAGGGCGAGGCGGTGGACGTGTTGCTGGTGGATCGCAACAACTATCACAAGTTCCAGCCGCTGCTCTATCAGGTCGCCACGGCAGGGCTCGACTCGGACGATATCACGCAGGCGGCGCGTCACCTGTACCACGGCCAAGACAACGTGGACTTCCGCCTCGGCACGGTCACGGGCGTAGACCTCACCCGTCGCGAGTTGACCGTGGAGCCTGGCCCACCGATTCCGTACGACTGGCTGATCCTGGCACCAGGCGCGAGCACAGCGTACTACGGCGTGGAGGGCGCCCAGAGCTATGGCTTCCCGCTCAAGAACGTGCCAGACGCCGTCGCGCTTCGCTCCCACGTGCTGCGCCAGTTCGAGGCGGCCAACCGGGACCCAGCGCTCATCGCCGACGGCGCGCTCCGGTTCGTGGTGGTGGGCGGTGGCGCGACGGGCGTGGAGACCGCCGGCGCCCTCACAGAGCTATTCCGCGTGTTGGATGAGGACTTCCCCGCCCTCGACGCGACGCAGGCCGAGGTGATCCTCTTCGATGGTGGCGAGGCGCTCATGCAGGGCTACAAGCCGGAACTCCAGGCGTACACGAAGCGGGCGCTGGAGCGCCGGGGCGTGGAGGTCCGTCTGGGCGCGCAGGTGGAGGCGGTCTCCCGCGAGGGCGTCCGCCTCGGCGACGGTACCGAGGTGGAGGCGCGGACGGTCGTCTGGGCGGCGGGCGTGCGCGCCAACCCGCTCATCGAGGCGCTCGGGACCGAGACGACCAGCGGCGGGCGGGCCGTCGTGGACGATGCGCTGCGTGTGCCGGGGCACCCCGAAGTGCTCGTCGTGGGCGACGCGGCGGGCGCGACGGACGCAGACGGAGACCTCTACCCCCAGGTGGCGCAGGTCGCGATCCAACAGGGCCGTCATGCCGCAGCAGAGATCGAGCGTGCCATCCGAGGGTTGGAGCCACAGCCGTTCCGGTACACCGACCTCGGCATGATGGCGACCATCGGTCGCAACGCCGCCATCCTCCAACTCCCGACGGGGTTCACCATGAAGGGTTTCTTCGCGTGGGTGGGCTGGGCCGTGCTCCACGTGGTCAAACTGGCGGGGTTCCGCAATCAACTCTCGGTGCTGCTCAACTGGACGTACAGCTACCTCACGTACGACCGCGGCCCACGGCTGATCCTCGCCGCTCGGCCAGAGCACGACGACCTGAGCCCGCCTCTCGCCGCTCTACCCATCGAGGCAGAGGTGGGCGGTTCGTTCGCGCCCGAGCTGGCGGAGGAGATCCGCGAATCCGTGTGATCCACTGGACGAAGCCGTGCGCGATCGCGCGGAATCACATGGCGGGGTGACGGCTGGACCGTCGCGATTCCGTAGGGTACAATGCACTCCCCACTCTCCCCCACCATGACCCGAGTCCTTCCGCTCTTTCTCGTCCTCGCGCTCCCCCTCTCCGCCTGTGGCGGAGGCGACGATGCCTCCTCCGATGAAGTGGAGGAGACCGGCGCTCCCTCCACACCGTTCGGTCAGGCCATGCAGGGCATGGAGGCCATCCAGGACATGGCGGAGCAGGTGGAGGAGATGCAAAACACCGTCCCGGCCGAGCCTGTCAACCACCGTGTTCTCGCGGAGATGCTGCCGGACGAAGCGGCTGGCATGCCGCAGGGCGAAACCTCCGGTAGCACCAACAGCACGATGGGCTTCTCGCTCTCCGAGCGCGAGGCGACCTACGCGGACAGCACGGGCGACGGCCAGATCACGATCAAGGTCATCGATTATGGCGCCGTGCCTGCCATCGGGATGATGGGCCTCGGTTGGGTCCAGGGCATGGACATCGACGAGGAAAGCTCCACCGGTTACAAGCGCACGATCACGTACCAGGGGCACCGAGGTCTCCGCGAGTACAACACGGAGCGCCGGGACGGCACGCTCAACGTGTTCATCGTGGACCGGTACATCGTGGAGGTCAGCGGCCGCAACGTCGAAGACGACCAACTCGAAGCCGCGCTCCAGGGCGTCGATACGCGCCGTCTCGCGGAGATGCGCGACGAGGGCCGCCCAGCTAGCTGATCCCGCTCTGCCCGCCTCGATCTGCTCGTCTCGGTCTGTCCGCGAAAGCACCGAGGCGGAGGGCCTCAAACGAACAACCGCCCGGTCTCGCGGAGAAGCCGGGCGGTCGTGGTCTAGAGAGACGGGGCGCCTAGATAAACGCCGACATCTTCTGCATGATGAGCTGGCGGTCCTCTCCGGTCTCGGAGTGGATCAGGTTGACCATCTGCTGGAGGTTGCCGCGTGCCTTCTTGAGGTCGCTGTCGTCCAGGTTCTCCCAAGTGGACTGGATCTGCGCCTTCATGCGCGTCCAGTTGTCCTCCATGCGTTCCTTGTTGCTCATCAGTCTTCGGGGTCTATGCCGGGGCCACGCCCACCGGCCTGCGAATACGGTTCGTGTCCGAAAACTACGCGGGGTTGCCCGCTAAGCCCAAACGCGAAGCCTTCACGGGCTCGCGAGGGGCTGCGCAGACGGGCTAGGCCGGACGTTGTAGGACCCAGTGGATGCGCTCGCTCTCGTCGCTTGCAGGGTTGGTGGAGAAGGCATCGTATGCCGCGATGATCTCCAGGCTGGAGGCGTCCAGCAGAGCGTCCAACTCCGCGCGAGTGTAGGCGCGCTGCACGTGCGCCTCGCGGTGCACCGAGCCGTCGGGGAGGTGCAACTCGAAGGTAGTCGTGTGGAGCCGGGTCTCGAGGTCGTAGGTGCCTTCGCGGGTGTAGTCGAAGGCATCGGTCGTTCCGTCGTCGTCGAACTCCCCGACGTGGTTGAGCGAGTTCTGCGGCGTGCTCTGATCCACGACGAAGACGCCGCCGGGTACGAGCCCGTCCACGACATGGTCGAGAAGCGCGGAGACCTCGTCCTCGTGGAGGAGATAGTTCAGGCCGTCGTAGACCAGCACGATGGCATCGGCGGAGGGCGCGGGGAGAGGTTCGTGGAACCCGAGGACCCCGAACGGGAGATCGAAGCCCTCGCGGGCGGCTTTGCGGCGGGCTTCCTCCACCATCTCGGGGACGCCGTCGTAGCCTCTCAGGCTATAAGATGTCGCCTCGCGCAACGCCAGCGTGAGGGATCCCGTCCCGCACCCGATCTCGACGACCTCGCGAGCGTCTGGCGCGTGCTGCCCCAGGAGCCGCGCGATGTAGCGCGCCCAGCCGGGGTAGTCCACGTGGGCCATCACGGCGTCATAGCCGGGGGCGAGGCGGGAGTAAGGGACAGCGTCGGGCACGAGGGGAACGCAGACTCAGAGTGCGGAAGGTAGGAGAGGACAGGGACGGAAGAGTCCGGCATCGTAGCCTGCCGCGATGTCTCTCGGTCCGCCTCGGTGCCGAGGCGGGGAGGGCTGGACCGTGTCTCGCGGCTTGGTCTGCCGTCTCCCGCGCTACCTTCAGACATGCCGACCACGTCCGCTGCTCCTGCCGAGACCTCGCGCCCGGCCAACGTGCGCACGACTGTCGAGCCGACGCTCGGCACGCGGCTGTTCTTCTGGTGGGGCATCGCCGTGACAGGGTTCTTCACCGCCACGATGAGCCCAGCGGTAGTGATCCACTCCGCCATTCGTCCGGGCGCCCGGACGTTTCGGGCCTGGATCCGCCCCTGGGCGCGGCTGATTCTCGGCGGGATGGGAGTGCGGCTCCACATCGAGGAGCGAGCGCCGGTGCCAGAGCCGGTGGTCTTCGCTGTCAATCATCAGAACAGTCTGGACATCCCCGCGCTCTCGGCCTCGCTTCCCGTGCCGTTCGTGTTTGCGGCGAAGACAGACCTCCGTTCCTGGCCCTTTGTGGGCTGGGTGCTGGAGCGCACGGCCTGCCTGTTTATCGACCGGAGCGGACCGAAGAAAGCCCTCCAGAGCCTCCAGGAAGCCGCCGCGCGGATCCGCGATGGAGCCTCGGTGGTGCTCTTCCCCGAGGGGGGACGGTCCTGGCGGCACGGTCTCCTGCCGTTCATGCGCGGCCCCTTCGTGCTCGCCATCGAGGCGGGAGTGCCCGTCGTGCCGGTAGCACTGGTGGGCAACACCGGCGTGATGGACGAACCGGAGTTTCGGGCTCGGCCTGGTGCCGTCCGGGTTGTCTTCGGCGAGCCGATTCCGACGGAGGGGCTCACCCGTCGCGATGCCCTCTCACTGCAGCGTCAGGTGCAGGGCTGGATCGAGGCGGAGTTGGAGCGTGCGGGGCCACTCGTGGATGGACCTAATCCACACGCCTGAGCATCGGCTCGGTTATCGCGTGATGACCACGGGCCGTACCGTGCGCTGGCGGTCGGCGTCGAGGCGGAGGTGGTAAACACCGGCGGCGAGGCCTCGCGCCTGCAGTGAGAAGGTGTGCTCGCCTCGAGCCAGGAGACCCTCGTGGAGAACCATAACCTCGCGGCCGAGGGCGTCTACGAGCACGAGGCGGGCGGTTGCGGGAGCGTCGAGCCAGACGACGGCCTCGCCGCGCTGCTGGATGGGGTGGGGGCGGATGGCGCGCACCGCCAGCCTGGAACGGTCAGCAGATGCCTCGGAGGCGACGGCCGGTGAGATCACGAGGCGCAAGTCGTTCCGTTGAAACTGGACGAGGAGAGTGGGCGGAAGCCCGTCGGGTACGCCCTGGATTTCGAAGCTGTCGTTGTCCTCAGGGTCTACGTAGCTCACGATGCGACCCGCCGTCACCCCCACGTCGCGGAGGTTGGGGTTGCCGACCGCCTCCGGCAGGGAGCGCAACAGAGAGCCGTCCGTCTCGGAGAATACCCGGAGGTGGCCGAACCCAGAGCCGAAGATCTCGCCGTCGTCCACGGCGATTCCACCTCCCCAGGATCCGATGTTGACGTTGATCGCCTCGGCTAAGTCCAGAGCACCGCCAGGGGTGTAGCGTGCCAGCGCCGTGCGAAAGTCGTCGTTCCGGGAAAGGGTGAGCGTACTAGGGTCCGACGGGTCGAGCGCGATGCCAGTCGCAGAGGACGAGAGAGGCCCCGCCGCGATCAGCGTGCCGTTTGCACCGGGCCGGAGGGTAGTCAAGAGGTCCCGTCCGCTCCCCGAGGTGAAGGTCCAGGTCTCGGCGCCAGTGCTCGCCTCGTGCCGCGACAACGTGAAGCGATCCTCACCGGAGAACGGAAGCGAGTGGCCGACGACGTAGACGCTTCCGTCGTTGGCGACGAGGTCGTGGGCGACCGCAGGCGAGAACGTGCCCGCGACGGGAAGCGAGGTCTCCTGCACATAGGCCGTGGTCCCGTTGCTGGCGTCCATCGCGACGATTGCTGGAGCCGTCGTCTCTACGGTGCCCGGCCCCGGGTCCGCGTCGAAGGCAGCGGGGATGAGCGCGAAGACACGGTCGCCGTCGGCGCCGAGCCCCATCGCGTTGGTGTTCGCGACCGATCCCGTCAGATTCATCCCTGCACTCCATGCGTACGAGCCGTCTGCACCATAGCGGACGACAAAGGCGGTGATGTCACGGCCCGCTACCAGGACCGCCTCGCCTGGCCCCGGGTCGAGGTCGATCTCCAAGATGAACCCGATGGTTCCGAGCAAGACCACGTCTCCGTTTGGTAGCACCGTGATCCGTTTCGGGGTGGCCCACGAAGGGTCGCCAAAGTTGGCGCGTCGCGCTTCGAGTGCGTGCGCCCATTCGATCGTGCCTGCCTCGCTGATCCGTGCGAGGAATCCGGTCGCGCTCGGAGCGTTCCAGACGAGGTCCGGGCTCGTGCCGGGGGACAGGATCAACTCGTTCTCGAACGAACCAAGCACGTAGAAGTCGCCATCCGGTGTGCCCTCGATCTGGAGGACCTCCCAGTCGGTACCGTCGGGGCCGAGGACCGGGAGGGGGAACTGGGCGAAGGCGGGTGCTGCGAGGAGCAGCAGGAGAACCGGGAGGGAACGCATGGGCCTGGTGGAGGGCGAAGTGGAGGAAACACTTGTCGGTAGGCTCTCCGCTCTCCCGAGAACAGGGGACTCCGACGCTCCCGCGCCGCCGCCAGCCGGGAGGGGAGCCCGAGACGATCTCGCGGCGTTTATTTCGCCAACGACCCCGACCTGCCATGCTGACCGCCGCTGATTTCCAGACCGTCGATGTCTTCCACGACCAGCCCGAGGCGGACCTCGCGTGGCTGGCCGAGACCGCCGAGGAGCGGACGTACCCCTCCGGGGAGGCTCCCTTTCAGAAAGGGGCCAAAGCGGAAGAGATGTACGTCCTGCTAGAAGGTGCCTTCCAGATCTTCACCGTCGATAAGGGACAGAAGCGCCCCTTCGGAACCGTCCGCGCGGGTGACATTTCGGGCCTGCTGCCCTTCTCGCGGATGGAGACGTTCGGCGGGGAGGGTATCGCGACGGAAGACGTGCGGCTGGCGATCATCCACAAGGACCACTTCTGGGAGATGATGGAGCGGATGCCGGAGGTCGGGAAGCGCCTCGTGGGCCGCATGACGGACCGGGTGCGCGAGTCCTCGCGGCAGACGCAGCAGCGCGAGAAGATGCTCGCCCTCGGAAAGCTCTCCGCCGGGCTCGCGCACGAACTCAACAACCCCGCCTCGGCGATCCAGCGGGGCGCCTCGGACCTGCGCGAGCGCTTCGGGCACATGATGCCGCTCGTCTCCAGCCTCGTCGGGCATGGCCTCGCGCCGGATCAGGTGGAGGCCGCTCGCGCCGCGTTCCAGACGTGCACCGCGCCGACGCCTGGCACGCAATCGGCGCTGGACCGTAGCGAGCGCGAGGACGAACTCGCGGACTGGCTGGAAGACCACGAGGTGCCGCACGCCTACTTCGTGGCGGAAGTGCTAGCGGAGGAAGGCGCGACGGTCAGTGCGCTAGACCATCTCGCGGAGACGATCCCTGCCAATGCTCTCGCGGACGTGGTGCTCTGGATCGAGAAGGGCATGGCCGTGGATCGTCTCATGGCGGAGATCGAGCGCTCGGCGGCGCGCATCTCAGACCTCGTGGCGTCCATCAAGTCCTACTCCCACATGGACCGCGCGCCCGCTCGTCAGTCCACGGACGTGCACGAGGGAATCGACCAGACGCTCGTCATGCTCGGTCACGCGATCAAGAAGAAAAGCCTCAGCGTGCAGCGCGCCTATGGCGACGGCGTGCCCGAGGTGTGCGTCTACCCTGGCGAGATCAATCAGGTCTGGACCAACCTGCTGGACAACGCCATCGACGCCGCGCCTGAAGGCGGCACGCTTCGCATCTCCAGCCGCCGCGAGGGCCGTCTCGTCTGCGTGGACGTGACCGACGATGGCGAGGGCATCCCGGAGGAGACGCGCCACCGCATCTTCGAGCCGTTCTACACCACGAAGCCACCCGGCGAGGGCACCGGCCTCGGGCTGGACGTGGTGCAGCGGATCGTGGCGCAGCACGAGGGGAGCATCGACGTGCAGAGCCAGCCCGGCGAGACGACGTTCACGGTCTGCCTCCCCATCGACGCGCCGAAGCAGGCGGTCGAGATTCCAGACGTGGCGGAAGTGGAGGCGTAAACGCATCGCGGCCCGATCCCGTGGTGAAGGGATCGGGCCGCACTCTATCGCGAGTCCGTCCACCTCGGTGCTCCCAAGGAGACACCCGAGGTGGGGGTGGTGGTGGGCTAGCGCGCGAGCGTCACGCGCCCCGTCGTCACCTCTGCGCCAATCGCGAGGCGCCACACGTACACGCCGCCCGGAAGGTCCTCGGCCGTGAACACCGCTGCGTGGCTCCCGGCCGACTGGCTCCCCGAGGCGAGCACCGCCACCTCGCGGCCCGTCACGTCATACACGCGGAGGTCCACCTCCGCGTCCTCCGCCAGAGCGTAGCGGATCTCCGTCGCGCCCCGGAACGGGTTCGGGCTCGCGCCGACCTCACCAGTCACGAGGGCACCGCCGCCCTTGGTCGTCAGCGGCGGGAGCGTGAACTGGAAGCTGTCCGAGTCGAAGACCGTCGTGCCGTCGGTGTCCGTCGCGGCGACCACGGTCACGGTGTAGGTCCCCGCCGGAGCGTCCGGGGGCACGGGCACGAAGTTCTTGCGCCGCGCGCCGGGGATGTCGCGGTAGTTGACGGTCTGGCCCGGATCGAGGAAGAGACCGCCGAGGTTGCGCTGGTAGGTGCCGAAGCCGGGGACGTCGACGGTGAAGTAGACGTAGACGAACTCGGTGGCGGAGCCGTTGTTGGTGACGGGTCCTCGGAAGAAGACGGACTCGTTGCGGGTCGGGTTGGAGTCCGACGTGTTGACCGCGATGGAGATGTCCGTCACAGACTTCGCCGGGCCGAGGATCTGGAACGGGAAGTCCTGCGGGGTGAGAGTTCCTTGGTCCTGAATCGCTTGCCAGGAGCCGCTGAAGAACTGAAGGGCATTCCCCGTGGTCGTCTGGCCGATGACGGTGACCGGCGGCGCCCACGGGCCGGAGCCGAGCGAGCCATCCGTGCTCCACTCCACCCAGTAGTTCCCGGCCGGGAGGGTCACGTCAACGGCTGCCGTGTCGGCCATGATGGGGCGGTCCGTGCAGGTCCCCGCAGGGCAGAACGTGCTCTCCGTCACCCGGTAGATCCCCGTCCACGCGCTTCCGGTGAGGCGGTTGGTGGTCAGATCGCCGAAGACGACGGTGGAGGCGGGGTTGTCCGGGGAGCCGTCCCAGATGCGGACGTAGACGCCGGTCATCGTCGAGGTCGTGGGGGAGCCGGTCTGATAGGCGTAGAACACCATCTCGTCGATGTCCCACCCGCCAGCGGGCACGGTGAAGTTGTCAGAGACGGAGGTGCTGGTGCTAAACTGGTGGGACCAGCCAAACGTCTGCATGTTAAGCGATACGTCCTGCGTAAGGCTCTCATCTGCTCCGCCCGCGCCGGTGCCGGTGCTGGTGGTCAGAGGGCCGTTGTCGTAGAGCACGCTTCCGCTCACGGCGGAGGGGGCGGAGAAGGGAGCGGGTGCCGTGTAGGTGGCGGCAGCGGCGCCGCCGGTCGAGACGTCGGCCTGCTGCGCGACAGCGGGGGCCGCGGTCAGCGCGAAGAGGGCGACGAAGAGCGTCGCGAGGGAGAATCGGGTCGTCATGGAGAAACGGGGGAAGGGGGAGGAAACGGCGTGGCGGGACCGAGAGGGTACGGAGCAGAAACCATACAGCAAGGGCAGGTAAAGACTTTTTCCCCGCGACCGTGTCGCGTCCTCGTTCCGCCTGGTCCCTGTGTTTGGATTCAGACCGTTCGCCAGGCGCCTTCGCCTCAGACCCCTAGACGCCTCGCGGCCCGGCATCCGGGGACACCAGGCCGCACTCTATCGCGAGTTTGTCCACCTCGATCCTTCCGCGGAGACACCGAGGCGGGGAGAGTGGATTACCGCGCCTCCAGTACCTCGGCCAGCGCGCGAATCATGCGCACCTGCTCTTCGCGGTGGTCGTGCTGCGCCTCCGCGTTCACGTACGGTCGCCTGTTCTGCGCCGCCCAGACGGAGAGCGAGCCGTCATCGGTCGCCGCGTCGTTGTCTTGGAGGACGGCGTTGAAGCCTCGCGCGACGAGCGCGTCGTAGATCGCGCGGTCCGTGATGAAGAAGAAGTCGTCGGGATCCGTGCCCTCGTGGAACGTGACCGCCTCGGCGTCGGAGGCGTAGTCGCCGCCCGCGAGATAGGAGCGCACAGAGTAGCGCTCGTCCGTGTTGTTGTGCAGCGTGATGACGACGGCCGGGTCCAGCGCGGTGTAGGCCGCTAGCACTTCGTCGGCGAAGGTTCCCAGCGCGTCGGTCGCCTCCTCTCGCGCGGTGGAGAGCGCCCCGAGCGTCCGCGTGCGTCCGGCGGGGGTGAACATGCGGTTCGGGTCCGCGCGATAAGCCGTGCCGTCCACGTCGAAGGTGACGTTGCGGTCGCCGCTGTGCCGCAGTTCCATCACGATGCCGCCGGATTCCCGCAGGACATCGAGCGCGGCGTCCATGCTTGTGTCCTCGTTGTCGTGGAGGTTGAGCATGATCAGGCCGTCCTCTCCGTGTCGGTGCGTCACGAGGTCCACCTCGGTCTCGCCGAGGCGGAGGGTCTCGGTCGTGACGTCTGATGCGGGGAGGGGCGAGGTGGTCGTGGGCGTGAGGGCCTCGCCGTCTGTCGGGGGTGCGTCCGTCTGAGCACAGGCAGGGAGCGCGAGGACGGCGAGGGCGAGGGCGAGGGGACGCATGGGTCGGGCGTGGTAGAGCGAGCGGAACGTACCGCCGCCGTGAGAACGTGTCGCGGCCCGATCCCGTGGTGAAGGGACCGGGCCGCACTCCGTCGGGAGTCCGTCCGCCTCGGTGCTCCCAGGGAGACACCCGAGGCGGGGGCGGTGGGCTAGCGCGCGAGCGTCACACGCCCCGTCGTCACCTCTGCGCCAATCGCGAGGCGCCACACGTACACGCCGCCCGGAAGGTCCCCGGCCGTGAACAACGCCGCGTGGCTCCCCGCCGACTGGCTGCCCGAGGCGAGCAGAGCCACCTCGCGGCCGGTCACGTCGTACACGCGCAGGTCCACCTCCGCATCCTCCGCCAGCGCGTACCGGATCTCCGTCGCGCCCCGGAACGGGTTCGGCGCGGCCGTCGGCGCAGCGGTCTCCAGGCTCGCCACCGTCGGCAGCGAGGCCGTCAGGCAGCCACTCGCGCTTGCGGTGCAGACCGAACTGAGCTCGAAGCTGAACGAGTCCTGGTCGTAGATGGTCGTGCCGCAGCGGTCATCGGCGGCGTAGACGGGGATGGTGTAGGTGCCGTCCGGGGCCTCGCAGGGGAGCGGGAAGAAGTTCTTGGACTTGGGGAAGTCCTTGT
>JBCDKM010000031.1:0-30411 GCA_038746605.1 Bacteroidota bacterium | reverse complement strand
GATGTGGTGGACCTGGAGGATGTGGTGGACCTGGAGGATGTTGTAGTTGGCGTAGCCGCACGCCTCACAGATGCCGCCTCGCTCTTGAGCCAATTGCTTCCGAAGCTTTCTGCCCTGCTGGGCTTTGTTCTCGCGATTCCGGCCGTCATACCGGATTCCCGCTCGATTCCGATTCGCGCACGCCCGAGAGCACGTCTTCTTGGCGCCGAAGTACGAGATCCCACAGACCGGGCACGTCTTCTCGATCCGCTGGGCGGTGCCGTAGCACGTCCGGGAGCAGTACACGGAGCCCGACTCGATCTGCGCTGGCCGCTTGTAGATCGGCGTGTCGCAGAGGGCGCATGTTGTGTTAGGACTTCGGATCATGGAGGGCACACCCGGCTGTATCGGAACTGACACGATCACTCGTTGACCAGTGTTTGAATGTGTTCCCGCATGTCGCTCTTGAGGGAACTGCTCAGCCGCTCGACGTGCTCGTAGAAGTCGTGCTTCAGCGCATCGTAGGTCGCGTGGGTTGGGTGCGGAGGCGCTTTTTGGCGAATCGGAGAACGAGGTCGATGAGTACAATCCCACTCCCGACGGTGATGAGCGAGGTGCCGATACCCGTTGTGACGCCGAGGAGGATGAGAGCGGCATCCAGCGGGCGTTCGAGAAGCACGGCCGCGATGCCCTCGAACACCTTCTCGCCGATCTGGTGTCGGGACTCGCTCCCCTCGCCGTATTCGAGGGCGTAGAGGAGGAGCATGAGCGCGGGCTTCGCTAGAAGGTGCTCGGCGAGCGCGTGATAGCGGATGGCCGCGATGAGTGTCGAGGTCTCGTCTCCCTTCTCGGGGTTCGCGATCCGCTTCGCCAGGGATCGCTCCAGGCTGGCGGCGTCTGTGACCGTGAGGAGATCGGCCGATGTTCCCTGTAGGAGGAGCCGAAGGTGCTCGATCTGGCGCTCGGCCTGTTGGTCCACGGCGTCCTGAATCTGCGCGAGGAACTGATCGGAGAGTTCCCACGCCTCCTAGGCCCGAGTGGCGCGGCGCCCGGGGTGAGGTCGAACTCGACCGTGCGCCAGTCCTTCGCGGGAAGCTCAGGTGGCAGTCGCCCGTTCTTTGCCTGGTAGTCTCGGAGGTGGAGGAGGACGAGGTCTAGCGCGCCGAGCGACTCCATCGCGTGAGCGTAGCGGTGGAACCGGTGCGCCGCTCCGCCCTCTACATCATCTACCTGACCGAGGTGGATACCGCCGAGGAATCCGGTCCGGCCAGCGGCGCGGAGCCCGGCTTCCTCCTCCGGCACGGCCCGGAGCGCGTCCTGCTTTTCGTCCCATCGCTCCAGCATGTCCAGCACGAGGACCCGCATGCAGAGCGCCGGGAGGAAGCGGTGCCCCAGCGTGCCTGCCTCGGCGGACTGCTGGAAGGCTTCGAGCGTGGGGAGCGCGTGCTCGGGGTTCTCGCCCAGCACGAACAACAGTCCCGCGTAGTACAGTGTCTCTGGACTGGACCCGGTGCCCGCCAGCGTGGCGCGGGCGTGCGGAAGGGCGACCTCCAAGACACTCGCAGCCATGTCATCATCCCCTACCTCGGTGTAGCAACAGGCGAGGTAGTACTGCCCGAGGGGGTCCGTCTCGTCTAGCGTGTCGAGTGCGTCGAAATGCTCGCGGGCGGTGAACGGGTCGCCGAGGTAGAACGCGCCGAGACCAAGGAGGCGGAGCCAGTCCGCCTCGGGGAGGTGACTCTGTCTCGTTGCGTGGTACCGCGCGAGTTCGCGATACGGGCGGCTGGTGGCGCGAATATCTCCCCAGGCCATCCCAGAGGAGGACAGGCCGATGGCTTCTTCTGAGGGGCGCGTCTCTGCGTCGGGCTCCGTCTCCTCGGGTGGCACCTCAGCTACGAACGGCTGCTCGGTGATGAGGCGGTGGGCGAGGAGTGGTCGTGTCTGTCTCTTCATCCAGTGCTGAAGGAGATGGGAGTAGGTCCCGGTGTCCTGAGCTGTTCGCAGCCCCTTTCGTTCCAGAATCGCGAGGGCAGCGAGACGGGAGCGGGAGGCCTCCCAGGCGGGCGACCGGTCGCCGATGGACGCCCCGGGATCCTCGGCGTCGATCTTGTCTACAGTCAACGCCCTGTTGAAATGAGCGACCGCGATGTCGGGGTCGATATCGAGGACGCGGTCAAAGGCTTCGAGCGCCTCGCCGTAGCGCCCGAGCCTGTCGAGCACGATGCCCCGGTTGTTGTAGGCGGACGCGTAGTCAGGGTTCACCTCGGCGGCCTGCTCGAAGACCACTAGCGCGGCAGCGTAGTCCTTGTCTTCGAGGAGCGCGACGCCGCGAGCGATGAGGTCGGAGAGTGTCGGTGTATCCATAGGTTCAGGAAAGGATCTGAGATACAGAAAATTACACCATCGCGCCTAATACTTACTACGAGATCACGTGTACAAACGCAACGAGGGCGCCTCCACGCCGGAGACGCCCCCGCAGAGGGCAACTGCTCGCGAGCCCTACCGCACCACCGTCACCACACGGCTGACCGTACCTGCCTCGGTGTCGAGGCGGAGGATGTAGACGCCCGGCGCGAGGGCGATCGCGTCCCATGTCGCGGTGTGGTCGCCAGACGGGAGGTCGGCGTTCGCGAGGGTGGCGACGCGGCGGCCGAGGGCGTCGTAGACGCGCAACGAGGTCGCCCCCGGAGTGGGCGTCTCGAAGCGGACCTCGGCGGACTGGCGGACCGGGTTGGCCACGAGAAGGTTCACTTCGCGAGCTTGTGCGGGGCCCTCGCTGGGCACCGCGAAGGCGGCCGTGGAGCCGTCGGGGCGGACAGCGAGGAGCGCGAAGTCGGCGTCGCCGGAGGCCTCATTGAAGAAGCCCGAGGCGAGGAGCAGCGCGCTCTGGTCATCCAGGCCGGAGAGGTCGGCGGTGAAGACCGCCAGCGGGGTACCGCCTGCGTCTGAGACCTCCAGATTGAATTCGACGGCTCCAGCGGGCTGGTACGTCTCCGCACCGAAGGCTCCGAACGGGACATCGTTGAAGAGGATGGCCTGCGCGACGCCCTGCGTGCGGATGTCCACCGGAGGCGCGTCCGGCGTGCCGTGGAAGAAGCCTACGTCCACAGTGCCTGGCGTGGTGGAGAAGCGGCGGGCGTTGTCGTAGACAGCGAGGCGGAAGTCATCGCCGTTGTCACCGAGGAGACCGGTCGCCACCACGTAGTAGCCGCGCGATCCGTCGAGCGTGACGGCCGTGTCGAAGACGCCGTCCTCCTCAGGATCGTCGGAATCCATCTCCGCGACCGTCAGCTCCAGTTCCACGCCCGCGTCCAGAAGCACAAACGGAGTCGCGGTTTGGAACGCGAGGTCATCCACGGCTAAGCCACCGTCGATGTACACGTCTACCATCTTCGCGCCCGAATCGGGCGCGTTGTGGACGATCTGGACGAACGCGGTGGAGGCATTGACCTCACCGGGCGTGTCGCGTGCGAAGCCGTCGAAGGTGCCGATGCGCCAGACGCCATCGTCGCGGTTGCGGAAGAGGTGGTCCGCGCGCGAGGAACCGTCGAGGCCGAGGTCTTCGAAGCCGAGTTGGGTGCCGTAGATGGCATCCGCTGGGTCTGCCCCTGCAGCCCCGATGGCATCCGCGACCGTGTTCCAGGGAGTGATGTCGAGGACGCCGTCATCGTCGGTATCCAGGTCGTCGCCCTCGGTGCCGGGTACGCCTTCCACGAGCAGGTACGTCACGCCGTCGCCATTTTCGAGGTTGACGTTGACCTCCAGGTCGGGTGTCGCGAGGGTCAACTCACCGAAAAGGAAGTAGCCATCGTCCGGGATCGTCTGGCCTGAGAGGTCGATGATTTCCTCAATCACACCGATGCCTGCGCTGCCGTCGCCGATGACGACGAACGAGTACCCGTTGAGGCTGGCGCCTGCAGGTCCGGCGAGTTCCACGTACTCGTCCACGTCGGTGCTGGGCTGGTCCGAGCGGACCTCGTTGAGCGTGATAGTGGGCGTCAGCTGGCCGCGAAGCTCGCCGCTTGGATTGTCGATGGTGTGGACGTTGACGTAAAGGGTGCCATCGCGGAGGGCTTGTGCTTGGTCGGGCGTGATGTTCGCGAAGCGATTCTCTGGGCCGAACCACGTGCCCCCGCGACGGTCCTCTGTCAGTGCCGGATCGAGAACGAAAACGACGGGCCCATTCTGACCCGCAGGCGCGAGGTGCAGGTGCGAGCCGATGCTGGGGTTGTAGTCGCTCTCTAGCCCCTCGAAGGAGCCCCGAAGGATGAGCGTGGAGCCGTCGAGAACAGCCGTGGCGAGACCGCTGGCGGTGGTGGTGACGGGCGGGACTTCCTGCGCGCCCGTGAGGTCGGCTCGAAAGAGAATCTGCGCCGAGGCGAGGGGCGAGAGCACAAGCGCGAGCAGCATCGCGCCCAGCGTGTAGCGACGGGTCATGAGAGAAGGGGAGAGCAGAAAGGCGAGGGTCTAACCGGGCGAGGTGGGAGCGGGTCCGTCCGCCTCGGCGGTTCATCGGGACTCCCCGGCTCCGGCCCGAGGCGGGCAGTCCTGGCGGGGAGAGGCATGCACCCGGATTTCGAGCAACCCCCTCCGAGTCTGACCGTTGGCCCCGGTAGCTTCACACATGGGGAAATCCCCCACCGACTTTTCGCCCTCGCTCGCATGGCCCGACAGTTCGACGTCCCCGACTTCTACCGCAGCCCGGTCGTGAGCCGCGTCAAGGCGGCGCGCAAGGCCGAGGACCCACGCAAGAAAGACCTCGCGCCGAGTGTGCTGGACTTCGGGCCGCTCCGCGTCAAGCTGGCGCGACACTTCGGGTTTTGCTTCGGCGTGGAGAACGCGATCGAGATCGCGTACCGCGCGCTCGACGAGCACCCTGAGAAGGCTGCCGAGGGCCGGATCTTCCTCCTCTCGGAGATGATCCACAACCCGCACGTCAACGACGATCTCCGGGGACGAGGCATCCGCTTTCTCCGCACCACCAAGGGCGAACAGCTCATCCCGTTCGACGACCTCCGCCCTGGCGACCTCGTCATCATCCCGGCGTTCGGCGCGCCGCCCGAGATCACGGCGGAACTCCGCGAGCGCGGCATCGAGCCCGAGACGTACGACACGACGTGCCCGTTCGTGGTGCGCGTCTGGAAGAAGAGCGCACACATCGGCGCGAAGGGCTACACCGTTGTGGTGCATGGCAAGCGCAACCACGAAGAGACTCGCGCGACGTTCGGTCACGCGAAGGAAGACGCTCCCGTCGTGGTGGTGCGCGATCTGCTGGAGACTGAGGCCCTAGCGGCGGTCATTGAAGGGCGCGCCTCCACACAGTTCTTCTGGGATTGCTTCCGCGACCGCACCTCGCCAGGCTTCGATCCCGAGCGTGATCTCGCACGGATCGGCGTGGTCAACCAGACCACCATGCTCGCGACGGAGACCGCGGCCATCGCAGAGCGCGTCCGCGAGGCAATCGTGGCCCGCGACGGCTCTGCTGACGCCTTCGCGGACACCTCGGACACGCTTTGCTATGCGACGAAGGAGAACCAGGATGCCACCATCTCACTCATCGACAGCGGGGCGGATGTCTCGCTCATCGTGGGGGGATACAACTCGTCCAACACGAGCCACCTTGTGGAGCTCTGCGAGGACGCCGGGTTGCCGACGTACTTCATCGCGGACGCGAACGAGATGGTCAGCCCTCGCGAGATCCGCCACTTCGACTGGCGCGAGAAGGAAGAGCGCGTTTCCCGTGACTGGCTTCCAGTGGAGGTGGATCGCCCCATTGAGGTTCTCCTTACAGCAGGCGCCTCGTGCCCGGACGCCTTGCTGGATGAGGTCATCCGGCGACTGCTGCTCTGGTTCCCAGACGCTCATCCCGTAGAGGACGCCCTCGCACCGTTCCCGGAAACGCCTGCTCCCGACACGCAGGAGGAGAGTGGTGCATCGCCCGTTGGACCGCTACGTCCCGGACCCGGTCGACGTCCGAAGGGTGCTCCGAGGTCGCCCGACGGCGCCAAGCCGAAGCCCCCCGGGAAGCTCCCGGGGGCGCCGAAGCCTTCGGTTGGACCCAAGGCCAAGCCCCCTGGCGGCGCGAAGCCCGTATCTCGCAAGCGCCCCCCAGGCCCCAAGCGCCCATCGGTGCCCAAGCAGTAGCCTAGCCCGCCTCGGTGCCGAGGCGGAGGACCCAAACGAAAAACGGGGCGCCCCGGTCTCCCGGAGCGCCCCGCGCCATGGGGCGGTGATGCGCGGCCCCGTGGCAGATGCCGTGCTTAGCGCGCGACTGTAAGCGTGCGAACGAGCCGCTCGCCGCCTGCCTGCAGCAGCACCACGTAGGCGCCAGGTGCGAGCATGCCGGAGGCGATGGCAGCGCGCTGCGTGCCTTCCTGGGCAGAACCGTCGGCGAGGACAGCGACCTCACGGCCGAGCGCGTCATAGACGGAGAGGCGGACGGGGCCTGCCTCGGCGAGCGAGAAGGAGATCGTCGCGGTGCCGCGCGCGGGGTTCGGGAAGGGCGCGTCGAGCGCGAGGATCGGCGCAGCCGTCGTGACGGACTCCCCGGGGTTCTCTGCGGAGATCGGCGCGGCGGTTTCGGCGCGGGTGTTCTCCTCGCTGGCTCCTGGTGCCACGCTGGCCGCCACGTCGTTGTCACGGGTGCCGTTGAGCGTGGTTGCAGCTCCTAGCAGTGCCGTGTCGCCGTTGGCGAAGACCGCTAGGAGACCGAAAGCATCGCCGTCCTGGTCGTTGCCGGGGGTGAGGAACCCGCTCGCGAGGACCGTGACAGCCGCACCGCCCGCAGCGGAGAGATCCGCGTCGAACGAGGCGACGGCGCCACCTTCTGCAGTCGTGATGTCGAGGACGTAGGCTGCTGCCGGGAGGCGGAGGTAGCCTGTGATGTCCGTGTAGCTCGCGTCATCGACGAGAATGCCACCACCGGAACGCACGTCCACCGTGGGGGCGTCCGTGGCGCCGTGCACCACGCGAACCGACACCTTGGCACCGCTACCAGCCTCCTGCGCGTTACCGCCTACGAGGAGTTGGAACGCAGTACCGACGCCGTCCGGGTTGGCCTCGAACATGGTGTCGTCGAGGACGCCGTTGGCGATCAACTGCGTCGTGCTGGCGGAGGGCAGGTTGAAGGTCTGCGCGAAGAGCGGGTTCTCTGCGCTCGTGGAGGTACCCGGCTGGATGGCGACTTCAAGGTCAACGCCACTCGGGACGCTGATGAACGGCGTCGCGGTACGGAAGGCGAAGTCGTCCAGCAGGAGGTCACCGTTGACGTACACATCCACGACCTCGGCGCCCGGATCGGCGGCGTTGTGGATCACCTGAAGACGAGCGGGGGCGGCGGGCAGCATCGAAGCGTTGCCCTGAGCATCCACCGCGAGGAGACCGAAGGCCTCGCCGCCCTGGTTGTCGCCGGGGGTGAGGAAGCCACTCGCGAGGACGGTCAGCGTGGTTCCGGCAGCGTCGGTGAGGTCAGCGTCGAACGCAGCGACGGGCGTGCCGTCGGCGAGTGTCACGTACGCGATGTAGGGCATCGTCTTCGCGCGGAAGTACTCCGTGACGGCGGTGTAGCTCGCGTCGTTGACGCGGATGACCCCGTTCACGTTGATGTCCTGGTTGGAGCGGATGTCCACCGTGGGAGCATCGGTAGAGCCGTGCACGACGCGGACGCCTGTCCGCTCGTCGCCGGGCTCGGTCTCCTGTGCGTTGCCACCGACGATGAGCTCAAACGCGGTGTCGATGCCGTCCGGGTTGGCGGCAAACATCATGGGATCGAGGACGCCGTTGGCGATCAACTGCGTCGTTGAGCCTGCGGGGAGATTGAAGGTCTGCGCGAAGAGCGGGTCCTCTGCACTCGTGGAGGTACCTGGCTGTACAGCGATTTCGAGATCAACACCTGCAGGTACATCGGTGTAGGCTGTTGCAGTGCGGAACTCGAAGTCTGGAAGGAAGATCTCGCCGTTGACATAGACATCCACGACAGCAGCGCCGGGGTCAGCGGCGTTGTGGATCACCTGAAGACGAGCCGTGCCGAGGATCTGACCGCGGAGCTCACCGCTCGGGTTATCCACAGAGTGGATGTTGATGTAGGCGAGACCCGCGCGAAGGGAGTCTGCAAAGGTCTCAGAGACCATGAACGTGTTGTCTCCTGGCTCAAAGGTGCCGCTGCGAAGATCCGCGCTGAGATCCGGGTTGAGGGGGATGATCACCGGACCATTCTCGTCCGCAGCACCCGCGTGGATGTGGGCGCCAATGTTGGTGTTGAAGTCGCTTTCGAGACCTGTGAACGACCCATCGACGACAACCGTAGTGCCGTTGAGGAAGATCGTCGCGGAGCCGGTAGCGGAGGTCGTGACCGGCGGGACTTCGTTGTCGCCAGACAGGTCGGCGGTGAGAGTTTGGGCGACCAGACTTGGCGCGAGCACGAAGGCGAGCGCGAGAGCCGCTAGGCGGTAGAGAGTGGGCATGGGGAGCAAGGATGAAGGGAAGTGGACCCGGCCAAACCGGGACGGATCGCCTGCTGTACCCGCGACCGTGGCATGATGACCAGTGCGGGGCGACGATAAACCGAGGGGGAGAGGGGAAGGCGTCAACTTGAGAGGAAAGGAGGAGGTCCGTTTGGGGTGCAGCATCAGGGCACACCCCGTGCAAAGCGGTGGGGGAGCCCCTGTATTCCGAAGCCACAAGAAGGACCCAGAGCACACCTACGCGGCATCATGACGCCGCGCATAGCTTCTCCCTCCCCTCTCTCCGGCGTCCGTGACCTGGTACGAAGACTGGTTCGACTCTGAGCTGTACGAGCTCGTCTATGCCTCTCGCGATGAACGCGATGCCGAGCGGCTGGCGGACCTGATCGTTCGCGTCGCGACACCTTCTGCCGGATCGGAGATTCTGGACGTGGGAACGGGTCGCGGCCGTCATGCACGCGTCCTCGCGCGGCGAGGCTACCGCGTCACCGGCCTCGACCTTTCGCCTCGCGCTGTCGAGACCGCCCGTCGTCGCGCCGAGGCGGCGGGCCTCGCAGACCGCACCGCCTTCGTCACGGGCGACATGCGGGAAGTCCAGTTCCGCGAGACGTTCGACGGTGTCGTGAACCTGTTCTCGTCGTTCGGCTACTTCGAAGACGAGGCGGATCACGGCCGTGCAGTCCGCGCGATGGCGGCGGCGCTCCGGCCCGGCGGTTGGCTCGTGCAGGACCTCCTGAACCCGGCCCATCTGGAACAGCACCTCGTGCCAGAGGACGAGCGCGAGGTCGGTGGAGTCCACGTCCGTCAGCGTCGCCGATTGGTGAAACGCGAGGGGAGGCTCCGTGTCGAGAAGGAGATCGTGCTCACATCGCGCGAGGGCGAGCCGTACACGACCACGGAGTCTGTCCGCCTCTTCACGCCTGATGAACTGGAGGCGCTCTACGACGAGGCTGGGTTGGAGGTCTGTGGCCGCTTCGGCGACTACGCGGGCGGTCCGCTGACCGGCGAGAGCCCGCGCCTCATCCTCTACGCGCAGCGTTGACTCCCTCCGCCTCGGCACCGATGCGGGCGGTCACGGTCCGGGTCTGGGAGGACATCCACGCGGCGCCTCCACGAGGAGCGATGCGGAAGGTTGAAGTCGTTCCGTTCGCGCGGGGTGTGCTACGTTCAGAGCGGCCTCTGATCTCGCCTATGCGTCGCCTCGCCATGCTCTTGGGCGCCCTCCTCAGCTTCGTGCTGTTCATGGGCGTGGTCTGGGCTGGATGCTCCACCTTCCTGAAGAACAACCGCGCCTACGAGCGCGGCGTCGAGACGGCGTTGAAGGATTCCATCGTGGCGGAGGCGTTGGGGGCGCCGGTAGAGGAAGGCTGGTTCCTCAACGGGACGGTGGAGGGAGACGGGATAGAGTCGCGCGGGGTCTGGCGTGTTCGGCTCGTCGGTGCAGACCGCAGCGGGACGCTCCAGATCACAGGTCTCAAGCGCGGTGGCGACTGGCGGGTCGTCGCGATGAGCCTGAAGGTGGACGAGGGCTTCTACACCTATGTCTCCGGCAAAGGCTTCGCAGAGGACGATGGGGATGAGGGCACGGGCCCGCCAGACATCCTCGACTGAGCCCGCCTCGGTCTCGCCGCGAGGGGTCCCGAGGCGGGCAGGATCGCGCCTGCCAGACGGGAGCGCGAGCGCTCCTCGCCCTCTACCTTTCGATCTCTTCCAATCGCACACGCCATAGAATGGACGCCGCACTCGACTACGCCCGCCAGCACGCCGACCGCTTCGTCAAAGAGCTCAAGGCGTGGCTCCGCATCCCGAGCATCTCCACCGATCCCGAGTACGCCGGCCAAACCCGACAGGCCGCCGAGTGGCTCGCGGACAACCTCCGCGACATCGGCGTGGCGACCGTGGAGGTGATGGAGACCGGCTCTGCCGAGGCGCCCGGCCATCCCATCGTTTTCGCCGAGCATCACGTCTCCGACGATGCCCCGACGGTCCTCGTCTACGGCCACTACGATGTGCAGCCGCCCGACCCGCTCGACCTCTGGCACTCGCCGCCGTTCGAGCCCGTGGAGGTAGACGGCCACCTCGTCGCACGCGGCTCCGCCGATGACAAGGGGCAGGCGTTCATGCACGTCAAGGCCGCCGAGGCGTACCTCCAGGCCGAGGGCTCGCTCCCGGTCAACCTCAAGATGATGATCGAGGGCGAAGAGGAGAGCGGCAGTGTCCACCTCGCGCCGTTCATCGAGGCGAACAAGGACCTCCTCGCAGCCGACGTCGTGCTCGTCTCGGACACCGCGCTCTTCGCGCCGGGCGTGCCGAGCATCGCGTACGGCCTGCGTGGGCTGGCGTACGTGGAGGTCGAACTGACCGGTCCGAGCAAGGACCTCCACAGCGGCGTCTACGGCGGTGGCGTGGAGAACCCCGTCAACGCTCTCGCGCGGATGATCGCCGACCTCCACGATGCCGACCATCGCGTGACCGTGGAAGGATTCTACGACAACGTCCGCGACCTCACCGACGAGGAGCGCGAGGCGTACAAGGCACTGCCGTTCGACCTGGAGGCCTGGATGGAAGAGGCAGGGGTGAAAGCCACGAAGTCCGAGGCGGGCTATTCCGCGCTGGAGGGCACCTCCGGCCGCCCGACGCTCGACGTGAACGGCATCTGGGGCGGGTACACCGGCAAGGGCGCGAAGACCGTCCTCCCCAGCAAGGCGACTGCCAAGATCTCCTGCCGTCTCGTGCCCGACCAGGATCCGCACGAGATCACCGAGAAGCTGCGCGCGCACTTCGAGGCGAACGTCCCGGAGACGATGACGCTGGACTTTCGCAATCTCCACGGGGGCCACGGCGCCATCGTGGACACCTCCGCACCCGCGATGCAGGCGGCGGCGACCGCGCTAGAGGGCGTCTTCGGCCAGACGCCGCACTTCACGCGCGAGGGCGGCTCCATTCCCGTCGTGGCGGACTTCAAGAAGATCCTCGGCCTGGACACCGTGCTGATGGGCTTCGGTCTGGACTCGGACTCCATTCACTCGCCGAACGAGAAGTTCGGGCTGGACCGGTTCCACCAGGGCATCGAGGCGGGTGTGCGGTTCCTGGACGCCTACGCGAAGCAGGAGGCGTCCTAGTTCCCTCCGCCTCGGGGCCTCCGCGAGAGGACCGAGGCGGAGAACCTCGCTTGCAGGTGGGGAGCAGTGTGTGTAACATCTGGTGTAACAAACATTTCCTGCCGCGCCATGAGCATCGCCCTCTGGATCGTCCAAGGACTCCTCGCTGTCGTCTTCCTCGGGTCCGGTAGCATGAAGGCCTTTGCCTTCGACAAGTTCGCCGAGCAGATGGACTGGGCGAACGACTGGGGCCGTGCCAAGGTGGCGGGTATCGGCGCGTCCGAGATCGCGGGCGCCCTCGGGCTGATCCTGCCCATGCTGCTCGGCATCGCGGAGTTTCTGACACCACTCGCGGCCCTCGGGCTGACGATTGTGATGGTGCTAGCTGCAGGGTTCCACATCCAGCGGGGCGAGACGCCGAACGTGGGCGGGAACGTGGTGCTGTTCCTGCTCGCGGCCTTCGTGGCATGGGGCCGCTGGGACCTGTTCGCGGCCTAGCCGCCTCCGCCTCGGGGCGCCCCCGAACAGACCGAGGCGGGCGGCCTCGCGCTGAATCTCGCGCCGTCCGGCTCCGTAGCGGGCGGCCATGTCTGAAACTCCTCCTGAGACCCCGAGGCGCCGACGCTTTGGCTGCCTCCTTCCGTTTCTAGTCCTCATCGCGCTGGTGGTGGTGGTCGTCGTTGCCGTCCCGCAGGTAGCACAGTCCCTTCGCCAGCCCGCCTACAGCGTCCGCCTCGCGGCGATGACCCCACCCGATACGCTGCCCGTCCCGGTCGTAGGGGTCACGCCCGGCCAGATCGCGGATACCTGGGGCGCGGCGCGCTCCGGCGGGCGTACCCACGAGGGCACCGACATCTTCGCAGACCGGGGGACTCCCGTCGTGAGTGCGACAGAGGGCGTCGTCACGAGCCTCCGCCCCAACTCGCTCGGCGGGACGGTGGTGTGGGTGATGGGACCGGGCCGTGAGATGCACTACTACGCCCACCTCGACGCCCACGCCCCCGACCTCGCGGAAGGTCAGCGCGTAGCGGTGGGGGACACGCTCGGAACAGTCGGGACGAGCGGGAACGCGGCCGGGACGCCGCCGCACCTGCACTACGGCATCTACCGCACGGGCGGCGCCGTGAACCCCTACCCGCGCCTCGCGCCCTGAGCGGACCCCGCCCGCCTCGAGCCCTCCACGGAGACACCGAGGCGGAGCGAGTCAGGAGTATCAATCTCGCGATGCGTCGCGTCAGTGCGTCATCTCTTGCGAGTGAACGAGGCCGTCGCGAGGCGGACGCGTCGTTGCGAATCCGCGCGCAAACCCGTAATGTGCAGGTTCCGCGCGTCATCTGACAGCCCCGCGCCATGAGCGACTTCGACGACCTCCCGACCCAGCAGGCCCCCTCGGGAGACAGCCTGCCCTTCGATGCCCCCATCTCCGACTCCCCGTCGGATGAGATGACCCGGTTCCGAAACCTCCTCTTCGGACGCGAGATGGAGGGCGTTGACAAGCGGTTCGCGCGTCTCGAAGCTCGCCTGGCAGAAGATGCCGCCGTGCTTCGCGAGGAGGTGATCAACCGCCTGGAGGCGCTGGAGGCCTACGTCAAGGACGAACTGGCGAGTCTCAACGCGGGCCTCGGCCAGGAGCGCCGCGAGCGAGAGGAGGCGTTGGACCGGGCTGCGCTGGAGGCACGGTCGGGCCGCGAGGCGCTCGCCCGCCGCATCGCGGACGCGAAGGACGCCAACGATCAGACCGCGCAGGTCGTCCGCCAGCGGATCCTCGACGAGGCCACCCGCGCTCAGAATGCCATCCGCACTACCGGCGAGGAGATCCAGAAGACCCTCGACAAGCGCGCCGCCATTCTCGACGAGCGCAAGGCCGACCGCAAAGCGCTCGCGACCATCTTCTCGCAAGCCGCCGCTCGTCTGGAAGAAGGGCTGTAGGTTCTCCGCCGTCTGTGCTCGCTCGCAGCCCCCTGGCTCGCTGCGCTCGTCCGTCCCCCTCCGGCGGGGGACAGGCTTCAAGCCTCGCGAGAGACCAGAGGGGGTGTTTTCCCCATGACCCCCGACGACCGCCCCGTCTTCAGCCCGATCCCGTTGACGGGCGGCGACGGCGCGTCCGACGGCCCCCACGAGGTCGAGTCCCCCCGCCTCGGTACCGAGGCGGGCCCACCAGAAGCGCTTCCGGCACAGCCGCCGACGTCCGCCGACCTTCGGCTTCTCCGTCGCCTTCTCCTCGGCCGCGATGGCGACGACGCTCTCGACCGCGTCTCACGCGGCGACCTCCCAACCGCGCCCGCGACGCTGGACCCGCGAAGCGTCGGGCGCGTGCTGCCGGACGCCGTGCGCTTCCGCGAGGCCGAAGACGAGGACCTCGGCGACGCGCTGGCCGGGCCCGTGGAGCGCGGCCTCAAGGCGAGCGTCGAGAAGAACCCGCAGCCGGTGGTGGACGCCATCTTCCCGGTCATCGGCCCGGCCATCCGCCGCGCGATCCGGCACGCGATGGCGCAGTCGCTGGAATCCGTCAACCAGTCGGTCAACTACGGACTCTCGTGGCGCGGCCTGAAGTGGCGCGCGGAGGCGTGGCGCAGCGGCCTCTCGTTCGGCGAGGTGGTGCTGCGCCACACGCTCCAGTATCGTGTGGAAGAGGTGTTGCTCGTTCACCGTGAGACGGGGTTGCTGCTCAAGCACGTCGTCGCGCCGGACATCCCGGGCGCGGGCGAGGACGCCGACCTCGTCAGCGCGATGCTGACCGCCGTGCGCCAGTTCGTCGGCGACTCGTTCGACGTGTCCGAGGACGACGCGCTCGAATCCGTCGAGGTGGGCGATCTCAATGTGTGGATCGAGCCCGGGCCGCGCGCGATTGTGGCGGCGGTGATCCGGGGGCATCCGCCCGAGAGCTACCGCGAGACGCTCCGCCGTGCCGTGGAGACGATCCACGCGAAGGTGCCCGACGCCCTGACACGCTTCACCGGCGAGATCACGCCCTTCGACGCCGTGACGGACGTGCTAGAGAGCTGTCTGGATGCGGCCTACGCCGAGGAACCCCGCGAGGGCCTCTCGCCCCGCCTCGTGTTCCTGCTGGTCGCGCTCCTCGGCGCGCTGGTCTGGCTCGGCGTGCGCTGGTGGGATGCGTCCTCGCGCGAGTCGGCCTACCTCGACGCTCTAGAGGAAGCCCCCGGCCTCGAAGTCCTCCGCACGGATCGCGAGGCGGGTCGTCTCGTCGTGATCGGTGCGCGAGATCCCCTCGCGGTGGACCCCGACACGTTCCTCGCCGCCGCTGGTCTGGAGGCCGACGATGTGGACGCTCGCTGGGTGACGGCTTTTTCCACGGACACCGCGCTCGTCGCCCGTCGCGCGACGCAGGCGTTTCGTCCGCCCCCGAGCGTCCGTCTGGAGGCCCGAGAAGACGGCACCATACACGCCACTGGCCCTGCCTCGGCGGACACGTCGTGGGTAACGCCCGCCCGCGAGGTGCTCCCCCTCGTGCCCGGCGCGGACCGCCTCGACCTCTCGGGTCTGATGGACGATCTCAGCGCCGCCATCCGCGAGGTGGAAGACCTCGCGCTACCCTTCGGGGACAACGGGGCCGCGCCGCCGCCCGACGAACTCGCCATCTTCCTCGCCCGCGCCGACCGACTCGCCGAGGCGGCCCGGCAGCGCGGTGAAACGTTCGTGTTGGAGATCACCGGGCACACGGACGACCGCGGCACGCCTGGGGCCAACCGGGCGCTCGGCCTCGCGAGAGCGCGCGCCGTGGAAGCGGCCGTCGGGGATCGGCTCGCGGTGCGTACCCTCAGCCGGGGCGCCGCCGACAAGCTCGGCGAGGGCGCCCACCCCCCCAGCCGCCGCGTCACTTTCCGCGTTCTCCCCGCTGATCCATGAGCCAGACCACCATTCGTCTCAAGGTCTGCCTCGTGGGCGTGCCTGCCGTGGGCAAGACGAGCCTCGTGCGGCGCTACGTGGAGGGCACGTTCTCCGAGGACTACCTGACGACCATCGGCGTACGCATCAGCCGGAAGCGGGTGGAGGTGGGCGGAGAACCGGTCGGGCTGGTGGTCTGGGACATCAACGGCGACGATGCGTTCGCCCCGCTTCAGAGCACCTACCTCCGCGGCGCCGCAGGCTTCCTGCTCGTCGCCGACGGGACGCGCTCGGTCACGCTGGACCGCGTCCTCGCGCTGCGCGAGGAACTGGCCGAGGCGTTCGGTCCCACACCCTGCGTCCTCGCGGTGAACAAAGACGACCTGGAGGATGAGTGGGACGTAGACGATGAGCGCCTCGACGCTCTTCGCGCGGATGGATGGGAGCTGTGGCGCACCAGCGCGCGCGATGGCACGGCGGTTGAAGAGGCGTTCGATGCCCTCGCCCGCCTCGCTGTCGCCCATGCCCGTGGCTGAGCCGCTCCCGGTCCCCGCCGGGCTCCTTCCCGCGCTCGATCTCGCCGCGCTCGTCCGTCAGCCGGACGGCCGGTTTCGCATCGCAGGGCCCGTTCCGGGCTGGTTCGAGGGCCTCTTCACGCCGAAGGTGGACGGGCATATCTCGCCGGACGAGACCTCGGATTTCCTGTCGGTCTTCCTCCCGCTCGCCGTCGCAGTCTGGGACGGAGACCAAACAGAGCGACTGATGTCGGGACCGTTCACCGAGGCGGGCGTGGATGGGGCGGAACGCACGCTGGAGGCCACGGCGGTCCGCGCGGGAGGCGAGGCGTGGCTTCTCCTCAGTCCGCCGGTCATGACATTTGGCACCGCGCAGCGCCTCCTCCAGACCGCCCGCGATGAGGCGCTGGACGTGGAACGCACGCGCCGCCGCCACGCCGAGCGCGAGATCCTGCTCCACTGCATCGTCCACGACCTCGGCAACCCGCTCGCCGGGCTTCGCGGCAGCCTCCACCTCCTCGACGGCGACAGCCTCTCCGAGGACGACCGCGAGTTGGTCGAGATCGCCCGCCGCCAGGCCGACCGGATGCGGATGCTCATTCGCGATGTGCTCGGTGTCTTTCGCCAGGAGGTGGACGCGATGATGCCCGCCGCCCCCGTCCCCGCCGATGCGGCCGAGGCGCTTCGCCAGTCCGCCGGGATCCTCGGGCCCCGCGCCCGTCTGGCAGGTGTCGCCGTGGAGGTGACCGCACCGGAGACGCTGTCCGTCGTGGCAGAGGAGCGGCGGCTGGAGCGCGTGGTGACGAACCTCCTGGAGAACGCGATCCGGCACTCGCCGGAGGGCGGGACCGTCCGCCTCGGCGCGCGCGCGGAGGGCCGCGAGGTGGTGTTGACCGTGGAGGACGAGGGGCCCGGCGTGCCGTCCGAGGCGAGGGGAGACCTGTTCCAGCGGCTGCGCCCGAGTGGGTCGCGCGGGCAGTTCGGTCTCGGGCTCTACGTCTGTCGGCTCGCGGCGGAGAGCTGGGGCGGGGGCATCGCGTATGAGGACCGCGAGGGCGGCGGTGCGAGGTTCTTGCTCCGGTTGAAAACGCCTCGCGCACGGCTCTCGTGAACCGACGGTTGCCCTCAGGTACCGACCGCTAGCGGGGCGCGACAACGTGCCGCAGATCCGGCGCTTCCCGGTACATTCGGGTATGTCTGCCTCCGTCCTTCGCGTCGCCATCGTGGACGACGACCCTGACCTCGCGCGGCTCCTTGCGTTGCGTCTCAAGAAAGATGTGGGAGTGGGCTGTGAGACCGAGGCCTACGCCTCGGGCCCGGCGTTCATCGAGGCCCTCGACGGCTGCACTCGCTTCGACCTCGTCTTCCTCGACGTGGTCATGCCCGAGATGAACGGGCTCGATGTGCTACAGCACGTCCAGCAGCGCGCGCCGGATCTTCCGGTCGTGATGGTGTCCTCGCAGTCCGCTGTGCGTGTGGCGCTGGAGGCCCTCGACGGTGGCGCGCACGACTACCTCGTCAAGGGCGACGACGCGCTGGACCGTGTGCCGGTCCTGGCACGGCAGGTGGCGGAGCGGAAGGCGCTCGTGAGCGAGGTGGAGACCCTCCGCCGCCGCCTCGGGGAGCGCGCGGACGTACCCGGCATCATCGGGCAGAGCCCGGCGATTGCGAAGATGCTCCGGCTCATCGGCAAGTCGCTCCGGGCAGACATCCCGGTGGCGGTCGTCGGAGAGAGCGGAAGCGGGAAGGAACTGGTGGCGCGGGCCATCCACACCGGCTCGGCACGGTCGGATGGTCCGTTCGTGGTCCTCAACTGTGGCGCGATCCCGGCGGAGTTGATGGAGAGCGAGTTGTTCGGCCACGAGAAGGGCGCGTTCACGGGCGCGCATGACCGGCACGCAGGCGTCTTCGAACAGGCCAACGGTGGCACGCTCTTCCTCGACGAAATCGGCGAGTTGGCGCCCTCGCTCCAGGCCAAGCTCCTTCGCGTGCTCCAAGACCAGACCGTTCGCCGGGTCGGCGGGCGTGGCTCGTTCCAGGTGGACGTGCGCGTGGTCAGCGCGACCCACCGGGATCTCGGGGCGATGGTGGAGGAGGGCACCTTTCGAGAGGACCTGTTCTACCGGCTCGTCCAGTTTGTCATTCCCGTACCGCCGCTCCGGGACCGCGAGGCGGACGTGATCGTGCTCGCGGAGCACTTTTTGGACGAGGTGCGGAAGCGGCACCCGGGCCTCGGCCGGAAGCGGCTCACGGCGTCCGCGCGACGAGCACTGCTGCGCCACGCGTGGCCGGGCAATGTGCGCGAGTTGAAAAGCGCCGTGGATCGCGCTGCGCTCGTGACCGATGCCGAATCCATCGGGGCGGGCGACCTGCTCCTGGGCCGGGCGTTGCTCGGCGAGGCGCGAACCCCCCGCGAGCGATCCCTCCAGGGCTCCTCCATCGAGGAGATCGCGACGTTCGAGGAGTTGAAAGCCCTCGCGTTGGAGCATGCGCTCGGCGTCTGCGAGGGACACATCGAGAAGACGGCCGACGCGCTCGGTATCACGCGCTCTACCGTCTACCGTCTCGCGAAGAAGTACGAGATTGACCTGTAGGCCCCGAGGCGGAACGGCGCGCCAGAATCCGTCACTCCCCCCGCCTCGGCCCCGAGGCGGGCAGGACCAGTGCCGTAGGGCTCTGTGTCGCACGATGGAACGGCCGCGTCGGGGGTTGTCGCACAGTGCGACGAAGAGCCGTCCAGCATCCGCGATTCTGCGCCTTGAACGGCGTTAAGCGTCTGGCACGGCCCTTGAGATGGGGTGTCAGCATCCGGGGCTCCGCGCCCGCAGGCCCGTTCCCTACCACGTCGGGCTTCCCACCACGCGCGCCGCCGCGACCCCGGATGCTCCCTGTTCTTTCGCGCGCTCTCCTGGGCGGCCCCGGTACCACCACTGGAGCCCCACGCCTTGTCCCCGGTTTCTGACTGGTGGCCGCCCTTCGCGCGCAAACCACCGACCGGCAGCCCGTCTCTGTGCTTGTGGGGCTGACATGCACGGAGTCCCGGGACCGGTCGTCGGGGTCGAGGTGGCACGCCAGGGACGCTGCCTCGGCCCCACTCGTTGCGCCCCGCCGGACTCACCCCCCGGCGGGGCGCGGGTGGTTCTGGCCCCCTCCGCCTCGGTGCCGAGGCGGGCCTTTCTAGGCGGACCGGGTCAGCGCGGCTCTACCAGCCGCACCAGTCCCTCCTGTGCCACGCTCGCCACCAGCCGCCCCTCGCGGTCGTGGACGGTCCCTCGCGTGAAGGCCCGCGCGCCGGAGGCGTTCGGCCCCTCCATCGCGTAGAGCAGCCAGCCATCCGCACGGAAGGGGCGGTGGAACCACATCGCGTGGTCCAGACTCGCCATCATGATGCGCGGGTCGAAGACGGAGCGCGCGTGCGGACGCAGCGCCGTGCCGAGGAGGCCGTAGTCGCTGGCGTAGGCCAGGATGGCCTGGTGGATTAGCGGATCGTCCGGGAGGTCGCCGTTGGCCCCGAGCCAGACTTTGAGTTCGGCCTGGGTGGACTGCGGCGCAAAGGGGTCGATGGGGTCCACAGGCCGGTACTCCACCGCGCGCTCGCTTGTGAGGCTCGCACGGAAGCGCTCGGGGATCTGGTCGGCCACGCGGCGCGCCAACTCGTCCTCTGGCACGACGCCCTCCGGTTCTGGCGCGGAGGGCATAGAGACCGCGTGGTCCAGCCCGTCCTCGTCTTTGTGGAACGAGAGTGCAGCGTTGAAGATGGGCCGTCCATGCTGGATGGCCGTCACGCGACGCGTCGTGAAGGAGCCGCCATCGCGCAAGGTCTCCACCTGATAGACGATGGGCGCGCTCGCGTCTCCTGCGAGGATGAAGTAGGCGTGCAAGGAATGGCACCGGCGCTCGGTCTCCACTGTACGTCCTGCCGCGATGACCGCCTGAGCGAGGACCTGCCCGCCGAAGACCCGCTTCGCCCCGTAGGACTGGCTCTGCCCTCGGAAGAGATTTTGCTCCAACGGTTCGAGGTCGAGAAGGCGGAGGAGGGAGTCGAGGGCGGCCATAGCGGGAGTGGATGTCTCAGAAGGATGCCCCCAGTTCAGCGTGGGCGAAAGGGGGCGTCTCCGACCGCACGCCATGTTCACCCGCGCCCCTCTTGCGACGGTGACGCAAGAGCGCTCTATATTGGCCCCGCTCGCTCGAGCACCCGGGTCTCTCACCCCGATCCGGATCATCCAACACCCGTACCGCCCCTAGGGGCATACCACGATGTTCAAGAAGATCAGCCTGTTCGCGATCGCTTTCGCCGTTGTCGGCCTCACCGCTTGCGCCGAGGGCGACGACACGACCGTCGTCGAGGACGACGCCGCCGCCGAGGTGGAGACGCCCGTCGAGGACGCCGTCATGCCCGCCGACGAGATGATGGAGGAAGGCGAGGAGATGATGGAGGAAGGCGAGGAGATGATGGAAGAGGGCGAGGCCGCCATGGAGGAGGCCGCCGCTGAGGGCGAGGAGATGATGGAAGAGGCCGCCGCCGAGGGCGAGGAGGCCATGGAGGAGGAGGCCGCCGAGTAACTCTCGTCGCTTCTCCGCGTCTCTCCTGACGCTCTGCGCCCGGCTGCCTCGCGCGGCCGGGCGCTTTTCTGTGGAGTCGTTCCGCCTCGGGGCTTCCATGGACCGACCGAGGCGGAGGGAGTCAGCGCGCGCCGGTGGGGCCAGGCTGACTGACCGGATCGGCGCCGGGATGTGTCACAGGGGCGCCGGCGTCTGAGGCCTGACCGTTGGTACTGACGTTCTCGGGGTCCTCGCGCCCCGGGTCCTTCATCTGCGCCGAGCGCGAAGAACGGGGGTCCTGCGCCTCGTTGAGGGTGCGGTCTAGGTTGTAGGCGGCAGAGATCAGGCCGAGGTGGCTGAACGCCTGCGGGAAGTTGCCGAGCGCCTGCCCGCGGAGCCCCGTCATCTCAGCGAAGAGGCCGAGGTGGTTCGAGTAGTTGAGCATCTTCTCGAACATGACGTGCGCCTTCTCCAGGTACATCGGCTCGATGCGACCTGCCCTCGCCAGGGCCTCCACGAGCCAGAAGGAGCACAGGTTGAACGCGCCCTCCTCCCCGCCGACGCCATCGTCCACCTCACCGGTGTTGTAGCGCCACACGAGGCAATCGCTCGTGAGTCCGCCTTCTTCGGGAGCGAGGAGCGTCTGCTCTAGCGTCGAGATCATGCGCGGGTCATTAGGGCCGGTGAAGAAGACGAGCGGCATGAGGAGGTTGCTCGCGTCCAGTGCGTAGCCGCCGAACGCCTGCACGAAGGCGCCGCGCTCCTGGTTGTAGCCTTTCTCCATGATGGCGCGGTAGATCCGGTCGCGCGTCTTGGTCCATCGCTTGCGCGGAGCGGGCAGCGAGCGCTTGTCCGCGAGGCGCAGCGCCCGGTCCAGCGCGACCCAGCACATCAGCTTGGAGTAGACAAAATGCTCGCGCTCGCCGCGCACCTCCCAGATGCCCTCGTCCGGGCGTTCCCAGTTGGCGCAGACCCAGTCCGCGTAGCGCACGAGGTCAGTCCAGAAGTCGTACGAGATGGGCGTGCCGTACTTGTCGTAGAGGTAGACGGCGTCGAGGAGCTCGCCGTAGATATCGAGCTGGAGCTGGTCGTGAGCGCCGTTGCCGATGCGGACCGGGCGCGAGTCCCGGTAGCCGGAGAGGTGATCCAGCGTCTGCTCGGTCAGGTTGCGCCGCCCGTCGATGCCGTAGACGATCTGGAGCGGGCCGTTGGGGTCGTCGGGGATGCCCGCCTCGCAGCGCTCGCGGAGCCAGTCGATGAAGGCGCGGACCTCGGCGGTGAAGCCGATCCGAAGGAGGCCGTAGAGCGTGAAGGCGGCGTCGCGGATCCAGGAGTAGCGGTAGTCCCAGTTTCGGTGCCCGCCGATGTGCTCCGGCAGGCTGGTCGTGGGCGCGGCTACGATGGCACCGGTCGGCTCGAAGGTGAGCATCTTGAGCACGAGCGCGCTGCGGCGGACGGGCTCGCGCCAGCGGCCGGTGTAGCTGCAGTTCTTGAGCCAGCGGCGCCAGAAATCCGTCGTGCCACGGAAGAGGGCGTACTCCGCCTCGCGCGAGAGCGGCTCCTCCAGGCCCTCGTCGCGGTCTAGCAGCCGCACCTCGAAGGTGGCGCGGTCGCCGCGTGTCATCTGGAGGTCGCGGATGGCGGCGGGACCGCAGGCGCCAGGGTCCAGGCTGAGCGTCCGCTTCGTGGAGAGCGCCAGCCGGATGGGGCCGTCCTGCGTCTCGCTCTCGAAGACGACCCCCTCTCCCTCCACGATCTCGGCGGTGTGCTCCGCGCGGCCGTAGTCGAAGGCGGGTTCGCAGCGGACGCTCACGTCCACCGTCCCGCGAAGCACCCGCACGTGGCGGATCAGCCGGTGGTAGCCGCCCTCGGGCCCCTCCATCCCGACGGGCATGTAGTCCACGACTTCGGCGGCGCCCTGCTCGCCCGTGAACCGTGTCATGAGGACGTTGGAATCCGGCAGGTAGACCTGCCAGGCTTTCGCGCCGCCGTTGACGGTGATGCGGAACGCGCCGCCTTTCTCGTCGTCCAGGACGGCGCCGAAGACGCTTGGGCTGTCGAAGTGGGGCAGGCAGAGCCAGTCCACGGAGCCGTTCTTGCCGACGAGCGCGCCCGTCCGCATGTTGCCGACGAGGCCGTAGTCTTCGATGGGGAGGGTGGACACGAGCCGGGGAGAGGGTGAGCGGCGGTGAACCACCGGGCGACGCGGAGGATTCCCAGGACGAGCGCAGAACGACGGCGAGGCCTCGCCTCAGACGAGAAATCCGCGCAGGTACGCTACGGTCGCGTCCACATCCGGCACGCGGAAACGTGCGGCAGTCCCGCCCTCGCCCACCTTGATCGTCACGGGTCCGCCCGCCTCGGCCCCGAGGCGGAAGGAGTGGAGGGCCGCGAAGGCGTCCTCGTCGGTCGTGTCGTCGCCGAGGTAGACCGGGGTGTGCTCCGGGTGCTCGCGCGCGATGGCCGTCACGGCGGTGCCCTTCGAGACCTCGCGCGGGCGAAGCTCCACCACCTTCTTGCCCCAGACGGCGTGGAGCGCCTCGGGGAGGTCGGCGGACCACCTGCGGAGGGCCTGCTGCGCGTCGGCATCGTCCGGCGCGGCGCGGTAGTGGACGGCGAAGGCCGCGCCCTTTTCCTCTACGCGGACCCCTTCCATCTCGGGAACGGACCGGCGGAGGCGGTCGAGGTCGGCCTGGACGGTGCGAAGCGCGAGGCTGGGCTGAGCGACCTCGCCGAGGACGCCGACCTCGGCACCGTGGAGCCCGGCGGCGCGGACGTGCACGTCTGGTAAGAACCGCGCGAGCGCCGCTAGATCTCGCCCCGAGACCACGACGACGGGGTGCCGCTCGGCCAGTTGGCGAAGAAGCCCAGGTACGTCGGGGTGAGGCCAGGCCTCGGCCGGGTCGTCCACGATGGGCGCGAGGGTGCCGTCGTAGTCGAGGAAGAGGAGCGGGCGAGCAGGGTGCGGAGGCATAAGGACGGGTTGGGATTAGCTCTCCTGCTGGTCCTCCCCTGCTGGTCGCTGGCGTTCATCGAGGCGGTCCAGAAAGCGGGCCGCCCAGGTGTGCACGTCGAGGTCGCGCGTGGCGGTTTGCATCTTCAGGAGGCGCTGGCGCTTCTCGTCCTCCGGGAGGTCGAGCGCATCGCGGAGGGCACTGGCGAGGGCGTCGGTGTCGTAGGGGTTGACGCAGACGGCACCCGTGAGGTAGTCCGCAGCGCCCGTCAGTTCACTGAGCACGAGGGCGCCGGGCGCGTGGCCGTGCTCCATCGCGGCAGCGGAGACGGCGGCATACTCGTGGGCGACGAGGTTCATGCCGTCGCGAAGGGGCGTGAGGAAGGCCACGTCAGCGGCCGTGTAGAGCCCCGCCAGCTCTTCCTGGGTGTAGGCCCGGTAGCGGTAGCGGAGCGGCGCCCACGCACCCTCGGCGAAGCGGCCATTGATGCGCCCGACGGCCTCTTCCACCTCGCGCTTGAGCCGGTCGTACGCGGGGATGCCCGTGCGCGAAGGCGTCGCGATCTGAAACATGGTGACGCGCCCGTGTGCCTCGGGGTAGGATTCGAGAAAGCGCTCGTACGCCTCGAAGCGGAGCAGGAGGCCTTTGGTGTAATCCAGCCGGTCCACGCCCAGGACGATCTGGTTCGCGACGACCTCGCGCTTGAACCGTTCCGCCTCGCGGACGACAGAAGGCGTCGCGGCGAGCGTTTCGAACTTCTCCACGTCGATGCCGATGGGGTGTGGCTCGGCGCGGACGCGGCGGCCGTCCCAGAGCACATCGTGTCCGTCGATGCTGGCGCCGAGTAGGTCCCGGGCGGACTCGCGGAAGTTTTCGGCGTCGCCCTCCGTGTGGAACCCGATGAGATCGGCGCCGAGCATCCCGCGAAGCAACTCGCGGGCGGAGGGCAGGATGCGGAAGACCTCCGGCGCGGGCCACGGGATGTGCCAGAAGTGGCCGATCCTCGCGCCCGGATATCCCTCGCGGAGATGCGCGGGCACGAGCATGAGGTGGTAGTCCTGCACCCAGAACTGCGGCTCCTCATCGGACTGGCGGGCGAGTTCCAGCGCGGCGTCGGCGAAGCGGCGGTTGACGCTGCGGTAGACCTCGCGGAAACGGCGCTCCGGGAGGACGTACTCCAGGAGGTAGTGCGAGAGCGGCCAGAGCACTTGGTTGGAGAGGCCGTTGTAGTAGCCCTCTACCTCGTCCTCGGTGAGCGGCACGCGGCGGACGGTGAACGTGGGGGAGTCCTCTGGATAGGGCTGGTGCTCAGGGGCGTCATCGCCGGGCGTGCGCGAGCCGACCCATGCGCCACCGCGAGCTTCGAGGACGGGCAGGAGCGCCGAGGCGAGGCCACCCAGAGCGGCAGACCAGCCGTCCTGCGTGCGGCGGATGGGGGCGCGATTGGCGAGAAGGATGAGCGACATGCGAACAGGAGGCGAGCAGAGAGGTACGCGAGGCGAGGACCTGGGTTCGAAGATCACACAGCGGTGACGTGTACTGGAGGTCCAGCCTGCTCCGCCTCGGCGAGCGGGTCGGGAGGCCCACGGAGTCACTGAGGCGGATGGCCTCGGCTCGATATCTTCGCGCCCTTCCCCTGCAGCGTATGGCCTCGCCCAATCCTACTCTCGACCGAATCGGCCGCGTCTGGACGCGGAAGGACAGCGCGGACTGGGTGTCTCACGACGGACTCACGGAGGGCGTCACGATGCTCCGGCGGCGGCTCGTGAGTACGCCGCCTCGTTCCGTGCTACTCGTGGGCGAAGCAGGGACAGGCAAGACGACGTTGATCCGAGCGCTGGGCCATCGCCTCGTGCGCGAGGGATGGACCGTGTTCGAAGCGTCCGCTCGCGATGTACTGGCCGGCCAGTCCTACATCGGGGAGTTGGAAGAGCAGCTTCATGACCTCCTCGCGGCATTGGAAGCGGCCAAGACACTCTGGGTGGTGCCGGGCTTTCACGAACTGGCTCACGCCGGACGCCACCAGTACAACCCGGTCAGCGTGCTGGACCAGTTGCTTCCCTTGATCGAGCGGGGACGGTTGCGGATCGTCGGGGAGGTGCCTGCGGGGGCGTATCAACAACTCGCCGCGCGCCACCCTCGCCTCCGTGCGGCTCTGGACGCTGTGGACGTGCCTGCTCAGTCCCCCGAGGCGAGCCTCTCCCTTGCGAAGAGGTGGGCGCGGCATGAAGTGAAGCGCGGAGCTCCGCCGCTCGCTCCCGACGAGGTGCTCGCCGAGGGGCTCACTCTCGCGCGGCAGTACCTCCCCGGACTCGCGCTTCCCGGCGCGCTGTTCCGGCTTCTGCGCCTCGCCCGTGCAGACGCCGACGCGACCAACCCTGCATCGCCCAACCGCATCAGCGCCGAGCACCTCCTGTCCACGCTTCGCGCGATGACGGGGCTCCCGGCTGTTGTCCTCGACGACCGCGAGCCGCTCGACCTCCACGCACTCGACGCCCACTTCCGCTCGCGCGTGCTCGGTCAGGATGACGCGGTCCGCACGCTCGTGGATCGCATCGCGATGGTCAAGGCAGGGCTCACCGACCCCTCACGCCCCTCGGGCGTGTTCCTGTTTGTCGGGCCGACGGGAACGGGCAAGACGGAGATCGCGAAAGCCCTCGCGGAATACCTTTTCGGTACTGCGGATCGCCTCGTGCGGTTGGACATGAGCGAACTCCAGACACCGGACTCTCTGGATCGCCTCCTCGGCTCCCCAGATGGTGCTGGAAACGCGCTCGTGGACGAGGTGCGCCAGCACCCGTTCTCGGTCCTCCTCCTCGACGAGTTCGAGAAGGCGGCTCCTGCCGTGTGGGACCTCTTCCTCCAGGTCTTCGACGACGGTCGCCTCACGGACCGTCGCGGCCAGACCGTCGATTTCCGCCACACCATCGTCATCCTCACCAGCAACCTCGGGGCGGCCGTGCAAACGGCGCCGGGTATCGGGTTCGGTGCGACCGCTGGCGGCTTCAGTGAGGACCGCGTGGCCCAGTCGCTCGGCGAGGTGTTCCGGCCCGAGTTCATCAACCGGTTGGACCGCGTCGTCACGTTCCGTCCGCTCAGCCGGGCGACGATGCGGTCTCTGCTCCAGCATGAACTGCGCGCGGTTCTGGAACGCCGAGGGCTTCGCCAGCGCCCGTGGGCGGTGGAATGGGATGAGAGCGCGACCGAGTTCCTCCTGGAAGAAGGCTTCACGCCGGACCTTGGGGCCCGTCCGCTCAAGCGCGCGGTCGAGCGGCACCTCCTCGCGCCCCTCGCTCGCGCGATGGTAGCTCACGCCGTCCCCGACGGAGACCAGTTCCTTTTCATTCGCGCTGGCCGCGAGGGGCTCCGCGTCGAGTTCGTAGACCCCGATGCGGACGGCATCCCTGTCATCGAAGAAGACGGCGCCGAGCGCTCGCTTCCAGCCGTGGCCCTGGATCCACGCGGTACACCGGAAGATCTCGGGTTGCTCCGTACAGTCTACGGCCGCCTCGCAGACGCCATCGACGCTCCCGAGTGGTCGGTCGCCAAGGCCGATGCCCTTGCGCGGATGGGCGAGCCAGCCTTCTGGAGCGACCCCGGCCGGTTCCGGGTCCTCGGCGAGGCGGAGTACCGGGACCGAATGGAGGCTGGGCTGGATACCGCGGCGTCCCTTCTCGACCGCTTGACCGGACCCGACCGCTCTGGGGCGCCGCCGAGGCTCGTCGGGCGTCTCGCGCAGCAGTTGTTCCTCGTGGACGAGGCGCTCGCTGCCCTCCGCGAGGGAAGCCCGAAAGACGCATTCCTACAGGTGGACGAAAGCGACAGCCAGGACGAAGGCGCTCGCCGGATCGCGGACATGTACCGGGTGTGGGCGCGCCGCCGCCGGATGCGTCTGGAGGTGCTAGAGGAGCGCGCGGAGCCCTATGCAGTCACGTTTGCTGTCTCGGGATTTGGGGCGTTCCGGTTGCTCCGTGACGAGACCGGTTTGCACGTGATCGAGACTCCGGGAGAGCGGAAGAAGCATCGCACCACGGCTCGTGTCCGAGTCGCCCCGCAGCCAGGTGAGCCGCCCGAGGACATGCTTCGTGCTGCTCGCGCTGCTCTATCCGGGTCCAACAGCGCCCTCACTATTGTGCGGCGCTATCGGGAGGGCGATAACCCGCTCGTCCGGGATGCTCGCGAGGGATGGCGTACGGGACGGCTGGATCGGGTTCTGGGAGGAGATTTCGACCTGATTGCGGCTATGGCGCGGAGCGAGGGAGAGTCAGAGGCGGTCTGACCTCTCGCACGTTGGCCCCGAGGTGGGCAGGGTCAGCCGTACGCAGCGACACGCCTCCTCCGGCTTTGCCCAAACCCCTCGTTGGTCCCTGGCACACACGGGCGCGGCGGCGCGTATCGTTCGGCTCGCACCTCCCGACCCTGCCTTCCCGGTGTTTCTGGTCTCTCGCTTCCTCCCGTGCTGCCTGGCCGCGTTGCTGTTCGCAACGGGCACGCACGCGCAGGAGGCCGAGCCCATCGTCTGGGAAGACACTCCGCTGGAGGAGGCGCTCTACACGTTCATCGAGGCGAGCGGGGTGGAGCTGGTCTTCGCGCTGACGCTCGTCCGCGATGTCCGCGTGACGGGCACCTACACGCCCGGCGCGCCGCCCGGTCCCGCCCTGGCGGCACTGCTGGCGGGCACTGGAGTTCGCGCCGAACGCATCCGGCGAGGACAGTTTGTGCTCATCGAGGTGCCGGTGGGCACGGAGATCTTGCCGGAGGATCCTAGCCTGTTCACAGGTGTGCTGGAGGGCCGCGTGGTGGATGCCGAAACCGGCGAGCCGCTTCCCTTCGCACATGTCTGGCTCGTGGATCTCGACCTCGGGGGTGTCGCGGAGCCGGACGGCTCGTTCGTCGTCGAGGATCTCCCGACGGGTGCCTACATCGTGCGGATCTCGCACATCGGGTACCGGCCGGTGCGTGTGGAGCTGGATGTCTTCCCTGCCTCGCCGCAGCTTCCGCCGACGGTCCGTCTTCGCCCCGAGGCGGTTCGGACCACCGACGCGGTCGTGCGCCCGAGCGGCCCGCCTTCCGAGACGGAGCCCGGGCTGGCGATTGTGGCGGGCGTGGGCGAGGCGGACGGAACGCGCCCTGCCCTCGCGCCCGAGGGCCCGGTGCTCGGTGGCGACCTGCTGGGCGCGCTCACGCTCGTCCCTGGCGTCTCGCGCACAGGTGGCGCCAGCGGTCCCCTCACCATCCGAGGCGCCGAGCCCGGCCGCGCCCTCGTCGTCCGCGATGGCGTGCCGATCTACGCTTCCGGCGCGTTGGGGCTCTCGTTTCAGCCCGAGGGGCTCGCCTCGGCACGGCTCCACAGCGGCCCGCTGCCCGTGGAGCTGGACGGCGGCGCAGGCGTTCTGGAGCTGGAGACCCGCGACGTGCCAGACCGGCCGCGAGGGACCGTCGCGGCGGGCCTCGGTGGTCTCCGAGGGGTGGTAGCGGCGCCGTTCTCGCGATCCCTCGGCGCGCAGGTCGGGTGGGGGCGCCCGGCTCCGGCCGACCTCCCGCTCTCCTCCGCGCTCGAATCCGGCCGTGCGCTCGTGCTGGACCCGAGGGGCCTCGGCGGCGGTGCCGAGGCGGAGAGTGGCACGTCTCACGCCGAGGCGCGCCTGACCTGGACTCCTGGCCTCGGTCAGTCGGTCGAGATCGGCGGGTACCGAGGAGCAGAGACACTGTCGGCGGTGCTGCCCTCGCGCGAGTGGCGGCTCCGTGCGGTGTCCGACGCAGCGAGCGCGCGATATGAGGGGCTCGTCGGTGAGAAGACGTTCTTGGTGGTGACGGCGTACGGGACGCGCGCCCGCGCGGAGGAGGCGATGGGTGGGCTGGACACGGAGACCTCGCTCACGGAGATCGGCGCGAAGGCGGAGGTAGATCATGCGCTCTCATCGTCCCACCAGGTCCGCCTCGGGGTCAGTGTGGCCTCGCGCGAGGCGTGGGCGGAGCGCGGCACGCGGCGCGAGCAGACCGCCGTGGAATGGGCTGTCTACGCCCGCGATGCCTGGAAGCCGTCGGACCGGGTGGAGTTGCGCCCGGGTGCCCGTCTGGCGGTCATCGGTGGGCAGGCGGTGGTGGAGCCGCGCGTGCAGGCGCGGTGGTCGCTCCTTCCGCGAGAACTGGATCTCCGCGCGGGCATCGCGCGGCAGTCACAGGCAGTGCACCGGCTGCGCGGTCTCGCACCCGGCGCCCGCGACCTCGCTGCTACCCGCTGGCTCCTCGCCGACGACCGCGTCGCGCCTGTCACCGCGTGGCTCGGGGGCCTCGGGGCGGAGTGGAGGCCGATGCCCGGCGTCGTGCTGGGGGTGGATGCGTTCGTGCGGGCCTCACGCGATGTGCGGCTGCCCGTCGCTCTCGCAGACGAAGAGCCGCCCACGGATGGCGCGATGCTGCAGATCGTGTTCCCGCGCCACCGTGAGCGTGCCGCCGGGGTGGATCTTGCCGGAGCCTTCCGCCGCCCGACTTGGGCGGTGCAGGGCGCGCTCTCCCTCGCGAGTGCCCGTGTCCGGCCGGAGGTGGGGGGCGAGTGGACGGCCTCGCGCTACGGACGCCCGCTCTCGTTTAGCCTCGCGGCAGAACGGACAGTCGGTGCAGGCACGGTGGGCGCGCGACTGGACGTGGAGTCGGGGCGTCTTTCCGCCGAGGGTGTCCGCCAGCCCGTCGAGGCACGGCTGGTGCTCGGCGCGGACGCGGCGCTCTCCGCGCTGGGCGTGACGTGGACGCTCGGAGCGCGTGCGGAGGGGCGCGTCTTTGGGGAGGGCTCGCCGGTCTCGGTGCCCTTGGCGCCGGGCGCACCGCTGGCGGTCGGGGCCATCGGCCCGGCGCTGGTGCCGGGCGTGCGGCTCTCGGCGCGATGGTGAATCGGCCCGCCTCGGTGCCGAGGCGGAGGGGGCCGCCGTTCGGGTCGTGCCGTCTATCTTCGCGGCATGACTGATCCCACCCTGGCGTCCTTCGAGCCGCACGTCGGCTCTGACTT
>JBCDKM010000030.1:0-38358 GCA_038746605.1 Bacteroidota bacterium | reverse complement strand
GGCACGCCCGTGCTCGCCATCGTGGACGGGACCATCACCCGCAAGCACTGGAACCGCCTCGGCGGGCGCACACTCTACCTCACCTCCGCCGACGGCACCCACGACTTCTACTACGCCCACCTCGACGCCTACGAGGACGGCGTCGAGATCGGCACCGAGGTCCGGCGTGGCGACGTGCTGGGGACCGTCGGCGCGACGGGCAACGCACGCGGGGCGCATCTCCACTTCCAGGTCTTGCGCAAGACTGGCAGCGGGCGCGGCACGCCCATCAACCCGTACGACATCCTCAGGGAGAGCCCGCTCTACGCCGAGTAGCCCCGGGATCCGGCGCGAGGCCGGGCGCGTCCGTGCGCCATGCCTCTCGCCCCCTCGCCTCCGCCCGGTTTCCGCGCCCACTCGTACCGCCGCTCGTGGCGCGTCCCGCAGTCCCGCGAGGCCGTCTGGGCGTGGCTGAACGATCCGGCGACGTTCACCGAGGGCCAGGTGCCGCCCTTCCGCGTCGAGTTCGTCGGGCCGGACGGCTCGGCCGGAGGCTTCCGCGAGGGTGTCTTCACCGCGCACCACGGCCCCGGGATGCTCTTTGCGGGGGTCCTCGGCGAGCAGACGGACCCCGCGCCCGGACGCACCGCCTACCGCGACCTCCGCTACACCTACGGCTCCTACGCGCTCTCGCTCCGCCTCGCGCGGCCCACGCGCCTCCAGTTCTGGGCCGATGCCATCGGTGACGACGCGACGGAGGTCCGCGTCCAACTCGACGCCGACGTGACGACCGCGTTCGTCCCCGTCTGGGCGGGCGCGATGCGGGTCTTCTGGGGCGGCTTCGGCCGCGCGCTGGACGAGCAGGTCGGCGCGAGGCTTGAGGGTGCTCTGCCGGAGCGTTGGCGCCTCCGCCCGACGCTCGTCCTCGCAGGTGCCGCACTGGGCGTCGGGCTCAAGCTGGGCCTCCGCCGCTGACGTGCCGACGCTGACCGTCATCACCGCCGAGGGCATCCGCCACTCCACCGAGGCAGAGCAAGGCGCGAACCTGCGTCGCGCGCTGCAGGATGCGGGCCTCTCGCCCTACACCGCGCTCACCTCGCGAGCGAACTGCGGCGGGCGTGGCCTCTGCGCGACGTGCGGCGTCTGGGTCCGCCCTGCCCCAGAGGCCACGCACTGGCACGACCGGCTGGCGGCGGACTGGGGCTATCCGAGGCTCTCGTGCCAGATCACGGTAGAACACGACCTGGAGGTCGAGATCCCGGAGAAGGTGGTGTGGGGCAAGCGGAGGAAGCGGCCAGTGGGGAGGGGTCACTAGCCAAGCGGTGAGTCTGCCTGCCTCGGGGAGTCGGCGGGCGGGAGCGGCGATCAGTCCCAGCGCGGTACCGAGGCGGGCGGGGCTCTATCCTCGCGGCCGTCCCTGCCGATACTCGGCGTCATGCCTGCCGTCGCTACCACTCCGCTCGTGCGCGGTCCCTCGGTTCCCTCCGCCGTGGGACTCGTGCTCGCCAACCTCGTCCCGCTCGTGGGCGTGCTGTTCTTCGGGTGGGACCTCTTCGGCATCATGTGGCTCTACTGGGCCGAGAACGGCATCATCGGCACCTTCGCGATCCTCAGGATGCTGACGGCCGGAGAGCCGATCCGCTGGTGGACCGCACTCGCGCGCGTCTTCCCGACGGGGTTTTTTGTCTTCCACTATGGGATGTTCTGGACCGTCCACGGCGTGTTCGTCTACTCCCTCTTCGGAGGAGGCTCGGAGGACACCGCGCTCAGCGGGCTCTTCGTCGGGGTGCCGTGGGAGGGACTCATTCCACTCGTGCTCAGCCACGGCGCCTCGTTCGCGCTCAACTACCTCGCGGGCGGCGAGTGGCGCGCGACGACGACCCAGGCGGAGATGTTCAAGCCCTACGGTCGCGTCGTCGTGCTCCACATCACGATTATCGGCGGCGGCTTCCTGCTGCTCCAGACGGGCGGCGCGATCTGGGCGATGGCGCTCTTCGTGCTGCTCAAGACCGGCCTAGACCTCGGCATCCACCTGAAAGGCCACGCGATGCGCCGAGAAGCCGCGAAGGAAGCAGCAGACGACTGACCCCGGCATCTCCGAGCGCGTCCCCGAGGCGGAGGAGGTGACAGACCCGTGTCGCGAGGCTGGGCGGTACCTTCGCGACTCGAAAAACACCGCGCCATCTGTGCCTCCGCCGGGCCTCCACGTCGTCACCGCGCCCGCCCTCGAACCGCTGCTGGAGCGGCTCGTGGACACGCTCCAACGCGACCCGCTCCCGCCGACCGAGGCCGAGACCATCGTCATCGCGCGAAACGCGGGGATGCGAGCCTGGCTGACGCACGCGCTGGCGCAGCGGCTCGGCTGCGCGGCCTCACTGGACCTGCCCGCCCCCGTCTCGCTAGTAGCGAAGCTGGCGGGTATCTCGGGCGGGATGCAGCCCTACGAGGCGGGGCCGCTCTCATGGCGCCTCCGCCCTCTCCTGGATGCCATCCACGAGGGACGGGAGGCCGATCCCGTCTTCGCGCCGCTCCGCGCCTACCTCGGCCGCACCGGCGGACGCGCGATGCCGCTCGCGACCCGCATCGCGGAGCTGTTCGACACCTATCAGGTCTACCGGCCGGACGTGCTTCACGCCTGGGCACAGGGAGAGGATCCGCACCCAGCCTTCGCGCACGGTCCCTGGCAAGCCGCCCTCTGGCGCCGCATCCACACCGACGCTCCGACGTTCCGCGACCGCGCCACGGCCTTCGCCACGCTCGAACGCCGCCTCGCCGAACCCGAGCCGAACCTCCCGCTTCCCGACCGGCTCTCCGTCTTCAGCGCGCTCCTCTTCCCGCCTGCCTACTATCGCGTGATCGCGGGCATCGCGCGTCACCGGCCCGTCACGCTCTACGCCGTCACGGCAGGACGCGAGGCCACGACGGAGCCCCACGCGCACCCGCTTCTCCGCGCCCTGGGTGGCCGCACGCGCGACTACTGGCACGTCCTCCGTGACCTCGGCGCGCCCTCGCCGGAGCGCCTCAGCTCCCTCCACCTCGGTGCCGAGGCGGGGGCATCCAGCGCGCTCTGGCGGCTTCAGGCCGCCCTCGCGAATGACGAGCCACCAACGGCGCCCACACCGCTGACCGAGGACGACCGCTCCCTTCGCATCCACGACTGCCACTCGCCCACGCGCGAGTTGGAGGCATTGCGCGACACCATCTTAGACGCTTTCGCAGAGATCGACGGCCTCCGCCCGGCCGACGTGCTCGTGATCGTCCCGGACCTGGACACGTACGCCCCGCTGGTGGACGCGGTCTTCGGCGCCGAGGACGCCGCACCAGAGCTTCGGATTCCGTACCACGTCGCGGAGCACCCGCACGCGCCTGCGCTTCGCGTGGTAGAGGCGTTTCTGCGCGCGCTACGGCTCCACGAGGGCCGCGTGACCGCGAGCGACCTCCTGGATTTGCTCGGGACACCCGTCGTGCGCCGCGCTGCCGGGATCGGAGAGGAGGAGTTGCCGAGGCTGCGGGCGTGGATCCGCGAGTCGGGCGTCTGCTGGGGCCTCACCGCCGAGCGCAAGACCCGCTTCGACCTCCCCGAGGACGACCTCCACACGTGGCGCTTCGGGCTGGACCGGCTCCTGCTCGGCGTGATCACGGGCGGCTCTCCCAAGGGCGACCTCGTGCTCGGGCACCTCCCGTGCGATATAGCCGGGCTGGGCGGCGCGGATCTCCTCGGCCGCTTCTGCGAATGGGCCGAGGCCCTCTTCTCCGGCCTCGACGCCCTCGACCGCCCCGCCCCGCTAGACGCCTGGCCTGCCCGCCTCGTCCAGTTCCTCGATGGCGTCTTTCGCGCTGAGACCGACGAGGAGATCGAAGCTGTCGTCTTCCTCCGCCAGCAGGCGCAGCAGCTCGCCGAGTTGAACGGCCTCGCGGACCACCCCGGCGAGGCCGTCTCCTTCCGCACCGTCCGCGCCCACCTCGACGGCGCTGCGGGGGCACTCGAGACGCGCGAGCCGTACGTGACCGGCCGCGTGACCGTCGCGCAGCCGCTCACGCTCCGGCACGCGCCGCACCGCGTCGTCGCGTTCGTCGGGCTCAACGATGGCGTCTGGCCCCGGCCCGATCTCGCGCCCGACTTCGACCTCCTCGCGCACGACCCGCGCCCTGGCGATCCCGACCCGCGCGGGCTCGACAAGCAACTCTTCGTGGACGCCGTCCTCGCCGCACGCGACCGGCTGATCCTGAGCTACGTCGGCCGGAGCCAGAAGGACAACGCGGAGCGCGCCGCGAGCGTCTGCCTGGACGCCTTCCGCGATGCCGCCCGCCGCCACTTCGGCCCCGAGGCGGACCGCCTCGCGGTGGAGCACCGCCTCCAGCCCTTCGCCTCGGACTACTTCTCGCGCGAGGGACCGCTCGCCAGCTACGCCGCTCAGCATCGGGTAAACCCTGGCGACGAGCCAACGGCCTTTTTCGAGGGCGACACGCTTCCAGACGAACAGCCGCCCACTGAAATCCCACTGCATGAGTTGGTCCGAGCATGGACCGACCCCAGCCGCTACCTCCTCCGCGACCGTCTCCGCCTCTCCCTCGACCTCGACGATTCCTCCGTACAGGACGATGAGCCAGTCGTCCTAAGTGGGCTGGAAAAGTGGCGAGTCCGCGAGCAGGTGCTGGCCGCGCTTCTCGACGGTCTAGACGACGACACCATCGCCGAGCGGCTGATGCGATCAGGGCTGCTTCCAGCGGGCGAAGGCGGCGCGGCGTGGCTCCGCAGCCTTCGCCAGTCCGTCGAGCCCGTGCGCGATGCCGTCCTCGACTGGGGCCATACCGACCCGCTAGCGGTCTCCGTACCCGTAGAGGGTGGGCTCGTAACCGGGATCGTGGAGCGCGTCGGCGAGCGGGGCGGCCTCCGGTTCCGCGCGGGCTCCGTCCGCGAGAAAGACCTCGTGGCCGCGTGGGTGGATCACCTCGCGATGTGCGCCTTCCATCCACTGTACACCTGTACCGTCGGCGTGTCCGGCGAGGCCCACTTCGAGCCGCTCGGGCGTGAGGACGCGAAGCACTTCCTTCAAGCGCTCGTCCGAGGCTACGGCGTCATCCGTACGACCCTCCCGCCACTGTTCGAGAAGGCCTCACACACCTACGCGGACAAGCTGGGCACTGCGAAGCAGAAAGCCTGGGCCGACCGCATCCTCGCCCGCGAGCAGCAGGCCAGCGGAACTGGTGACGGATCCCACAACGGCGTGCCCGGCCTCAACGACTGGGCCATGGGGCAGGCACGAAAAAGCTACGAGGGCGGCTTCGGTGTGCGCGGCGACACCGCCGAGGCCCACGTCGCGCTCGCCACACGAGGGCGCGATCCCTTCGGCCAAGAGGCCGCTGACACCCACCGCTGGGCGATGTGCCTCTGGGGGCCACTCCTCGCGCATCGCCAGACCGGATGTCCGTGATGAGCCAGCCGAGCCTCTTCCAGATCCCGGACGACCGTGCACTGACGGACCCTCCCGTCGACTCCAAACGCCACGAGGCGCCGCCGCCCCTCACCACCAACTCAGCGAGCGCTGAGGCCAGGCCTCTGAACTTCGAGCCCTTCAACTACGCCACTACCCCCCTCCGCGACGGTCGCACGCTCGTTGAGGCCAGCGCAGGCACCGGTAAGACCTTCGCCCTCTCAGGCCTCGTCCTCCGCCTCGTCCTCAACGGCGACCGGCTCGCACGCGAACCCGGTGGCCTCCCCGACCTCCGACGGCTTCTCGTCGTCACGTTCACCGTCGCCGCGACAGCGGAACTCAAAACGCGAATCCGCGCCGCCCTCCGCACCGCCCTGGCGGTGGCCCGCGGCGAGGCCGAGCCAGACCCGCTCACCGAGCCGCTCGGCACGCTCCTCGCGCGAGGCGATGCCGAGGCTCGGCTGCTAGCGGCGCTCGACGTGGTGGACGAGGCTGGCATCTTCACTATCCACGGGTTCTGCCAACGTGTGCTCAAGCAGGCCGCATTCGAAAGCGGGACGCCGTTCGATCTGGAACTGACCGAGGAAACAGGCGCGCTGGAGGCCCGCGCCGCCGCCGACGCCTGGGCATCGCTCACGCACGGGCGCCCGTGGCTAGCGGCCCTCGCCGTCCAGAGAGGGTGGACACCGCGCGACCTCGTGGAACACCATCTGCGCGCCACCACCTTCCCAGACACCACCATCCTTCCCGAAGCCCCGCCGCTCGACGACGCGCTGGGCACGCTCAGCCAGCGGGCCGAGGCCCTCGTCGCCGCCTGGGACGCCGACGCCGTGACGGAGCTTCTGGACGAGCTCGTCTGGACGAAGAAGGCACCATTCGATCCCGAGCGCATCCTGGAGGCCGCCGACCGTGTGGCTCAGTGCGCCACCGATCCTGATGCGCTAGAGGCGGCCTCGTGGTTTACTCTCGCTGCGCTCAAGGACGGGCTGCACGGAACGCGGAAGGTCAACAAGGACCGCCTCCCGGAGATTAAGGCATACAAGCCGTTCGCGGCTTGCGCCGCCGTGACCGCGGCCATCGAGACGCTCCGCGTCAGCCTCATCCACGAGTTCTCGGCGCTCGCGGGCGGGAAGCTGGCCGAGATCAAAGAACGCCGCGGAGTGCTCGGCTTCGACGATCTCCTAAACCGCCTCCACGACGCGCTCCACGCGCCCGAGACTAGGCCAGGCCTCGTCGCCAGCATTCAGCGGCTCTTCGGCGTCGCCCTCGTGGACGAGTTCCAGGACACCGACCCGATCCAGTACGGCATCTTCAAGACAGCCTTCGCGGGCCGCCCGCTCGTGTTCGTCGGCGATCCGAAGCAGGCCATCTACGGGTTCCGGGGCGCGGACATCCACGCCTACCTCCGCGCACAACGCGAGGCCGACGCGCGGTATACCCTCGGGACCAACTGGCGGAGTTCGCGGGGCGTAGTGACGGCCATCAACGCGCTATTCGAGAACGCCCGCCGCCCGTTTCTCTACGAGGACATCGCGTTCCATCCCGTTGAGGCGTCTCGCGACGAACCGCGCCTCTCCGGTGACAACCTCGCGCCGGTGGTCTGGTGGACGGCCGGGGCTGAAGGGCCCAAGGCTATTGCCAAGGGGGAGGCCCGCACGATGTGCGTCCGCGCTACGGTCGCGGAGATCCTCCGGCTTCTGTCGGGTAGCCACAGCGTAGAGGGCCGCGCGCTCCAACCCGGCGACCTCGCCGTGCTCGTCCGTTCCAATCGCCAGGCGGGCGAGATCCAAGACGCCTTACGCGAGGTCGGCGTGGCAGCGGTCGTCTCGCGAGCGGGCGACATCCGCGAGACCGACGAGATCGCCGACGTAGAGATCGTGCTCCACGCCCTCGCGCGTCCGGCCGATAACGGAGCCGTCCGCGCTGCACTCGCCACGCGGCTGTTCGGTCAGAGTGCCCACGAGATCGCCGCCCTCGACGATGAAGCACTGGCGGCACTTCGCGCCCGCTTCCGCGATGGCCAGACCACATGGCGGCGTCACGGCGTCCTCCGCGCGCTCACAGAGCTGATGCAAGATGAGGCCGCCGCTGCCCGCCTCCTCGCATACCCTGACGGAGAGAGGCGGATGACTAACCTCCGCCACGTCATCGAACTCCTCCACGACGTGGAAGGCGCCGCGGACCGCTCGCCCGAGGACCTTCTCCACTGGCTCCGCCACCGCGACGAGCAAACGCTCGCCTCGCGCGACAAGGCCGAGCTTCGCCTGGAGCGCGACGACGACGCCGTCCAGATCACGACGCTCCACAACGCGAAGGGCCTGGAGTACGAGGTGGTGTTTCTTCCTCTGCTCTGGGACGTGCTCGCCGAAGAGAAGGATTGGGACCGCAACGTCGCGTACGATCCACTCGTCCACACCGACGACGGTGTGGTCTACTGCCTGGACCCGACGCGTCGAGCCCATTTCCTCCGGCTCCGCGAGGTGGAGCGACTGGCGGAGTTCCTCCGACTGGCCTACGTGGCGCTGACCCGCGCGAAGGAGCGGGCCTACGTCGCTTGGGGGGCGTTCAACCAGGCCGAGCTGTCGTCACTCGCCTACCTCCTGGCTGGTCGAGAGGTCGAGGGTGAGACCGACGCTGACCGCGTAGAGGCCGCCCGAAAGAAAGCGAAAAACGCCGACCCTCTCGCCGTACTGGCAGCGCTGATCGCTGGGCGCGAGGACGTGATGGAGGCACGCGATCTCACCATCGACTTTCCCAACGCGCACCCGGAGACAGAGACGGACCCCAACGACACCCCCGCGACACGTACCCTCCCCAACGCTGCCCGCCATCGCGCCCGCGACTCGTGGCGCCGTGCCTCGTTCAGCGGCTGGACCCGCTACAGCAGCCACACTCCAGACGCCGCCTCTCCAGACGCGGACGGCCTCGCGGCCTCCGATGAAACCGACGCCGAGACCCGCGACGAGGCACCGCCCGAGGGCCTCCACGCCTTCGCCGCCGGGACTGGCCCCGGGACCTGCCTCCACGAGATCCTGCAGCACGTCCGGTGGGACGAGCCCGAGGACGAGAAGGAACGCAAGGCACGGGACGCGCACAACCGCGAGACCGTCCAGAAGCACCTCCTGTCGCACGGCCTGATCCGCTCCGGTCGTCCCCACCGCGCGCCGATCAACCCGCAGAAAGAGATCGAGGCGCTGGTCGCGCGAGTCGCCGCTGCGCCGCTGTTCACCTCGCGCGAGAGCGAGCCTCGCCGCATGGCCGATGCCGAGCACCGCATCGCGGAGTGGACGTTCGCGTTTCCGCTCGGCCGCGTAGCCCCCGCCGCGATGGCGGAGGTCTTCCGCGAGCACGGGACAGAGCCCTTCGGCCCCTCCTACGCCGATGCTCTCGCCCGCCTCTCGCGCGACGCCGTGGACGGCCTGATGGTCGGCGAGATCGACGTGGTAGCGGTCGTGGACGGGCGCTGGTGGGTGGCAGACTGGAAGTTCAACCGCCTCGGATCTGACGCAAGTGCCTACTCACCGGAGGCGCTCCAGGCTGCGATGCTCGGCCATCACTACGGCCTCCAGCTTCACCTCTACACCCTCGGCCTGCACCGCTACCTCCGCTCTCGCCTCGGCGAAGCCTATGACTACGAGACCCACATCGGCGGTGCGACGTACGCGTTTTTGAGGGGACTGGGGACTGGGGACATAGGGACTGGGGCCTCAGGAACAGAGCCTTCTACGAGGTTTCCTCTCCCCCTGGGAGAGGAGAAGGGTGAGAGGCGGTCCAACGACTCCCCCCCCCTCGGCACCGAGGCGGAGGGAGTCACGGGCTCCCCCAGTCCCCGACCTCCAGTCCCCGGCGCCCTCTTCACCCACCGCTCGAGCGCTGCGCTGATCGCCGCCCTCGACTGCCTCCTCGCACCGGATGCGTAGGCTTCCCCCCAGAGTCACCGATGCCCTCGCTGCCATCGAAGAAGCCGAGGCCGCGGATCCCATCGACCTCGCACTGGCGCGGCTGCTGGCCGGGCTGGACCTGGAGCACGCCCGCCGCGACGGCCGCCCCGAAGACCCCGAGCGGGCCCGCGCGGTCGCGCTGACCGGCGCTCTCGTCTCCCGCGCCCGCCGCGACGGCCACGCCGCCATCGCCCTCGACGAACATGCGGGGCGGCCCTTTCCCGAGGACGAGCACGCCCGGTCCGCCTTCCGCGGCCTGCCGCGCCTCCCCGAAGTCTCGGACTGGCGCCGGTTCCTGGAGGCCAGCCCGGTAGTAGGAGACGCCTCCAGCCCGGCGCCGCTCGTCATCGAGCCGCGTCCCACGACCGAGGGCGGCGACCGCCTCGCGTTCCGCCGGTTCGTGGACGCCGAGCACCGCGTGGCCGCGTCCGTCTCCGCCCGCCTCGGTGCCGAGGCGGAGGGACCCAGGGACTCCGCGCGCGATGCGTTCCCGACGCTGTTCGTCCCTCGCGAGGACAGAGCGTTGGACCGTCAGGCCCTCGCCGCCGCTGCGGCGCTCCACCAGCGCATGCTGCTCGTGGCTGGAGGCCCCGGGACGGGCAAGACCTACACCGCCGCCCGCCTCCTCGCGCTCGTCCTCGCGGACCAGTCCGGCACCCGCATCGCGCTGGCGGCCCCCACTGGCAAGGCCGCGCAGCGCCTGAGCGAGAGCATCCAGGGCGCCCTCGCGAGCCTCCCCGAGAATCTCGCCGAGGGCGTCCCCACTGAGGCCGTCACGCTCCACCGACTCCTCGGCGCACACCCCGAGCGCGAGGGCTTCCGCCACGACGCGCGACGCCCCCTCCCGCACGACCTCGTGCTCGTGGACGAGGGCTCGATGATTGACCTCCCGCTGTTCGACGCGCTGCTCGCCGCGCTTCGTCCCGAGGCCCGGCTCGTCGTCCTCGGCGACCCGGACCAGTTGGCACCCGTGGAGGCCGGGACGCCATTTGCGGACCTCTGCGCCGCCGGGGAGGGAGGCGCGACGCCCGACCTCGCGGCCTTCTGCGCGAGCCTCGGACTCCCAGGTGTGGAGCCCGGCCCCGGGGCCACGGCTCTGTCCGCCTCGGTGATCCGGTTGACCGAGAGCCGCCGCTTTGGCCCTGACTCCGACGTGGGCGCGCTCGCCGAGGCCATCCGCCAGTCCGACGGCGACGCGGCGCTAGCGGTGCTCTCGGACGCAGCGCACGGGGGCGTAACGCTCACCGAAGACGTACGAGGCGCCATCGCGTGGGCGCTGCCGTTCGCGCGCGAGGTCGTTACGGCGGGAATAGCGGTCGAGGCGCTGGAAGCGCTGGAGCGGTTCCGACTGCTGGCAGCCGTGCGGCGCGGGCCGCGCGGCGTGGAGGGGCTCAACGCCGCCATCGAGAGCGCGCTGCGCGAGGCGGGTCTCGTCTGGTGGCCACCGTACGACGAGCCGTTCTACCGGGGCCGCCCCGTCCTCGTGACCGTCAACGACCCCGAGACGCGCCTCGCCAACGGCGACGTGGGGGTCCAGTGGACTACCGAGGCGGGCCGGGTCGCGGTCTTCCCGGGCCCGGACGGGCCCCGCGAGATCGCCCTCGCGCGGATGCCTGCCCACGAGCCCGCCTGGGCGCTGACCATCCACAAGAGCCAAGGCTCGGAGTTCGCGCATGTCGGCGCGGTGATGCCGGAGCCGGGCACGCGCGGCGCGACACTCCTCACGCGCGAGCTGCTCTACACGGCCACGACGCGGGCGAAGGAGACGGTCGCGTTGTTCGGGGCGCGAGGGCAGGTGCAAGAGGCCGTGGAGACCCGCCAGCGCCGCCTCGGCGGCCTCGCGGACCGACTCGGAAAGGTGCTGCGCTAGCGCACGCCTACGTCAGCCACCAGCCGAGGGCGAATACCACGCAGTACCCAAACAGCAGGAGCGCCGTCTTCCCGAGGAGCGGGTTCAGCACCGCCGGGTCCTCCGTCTGCCCGAGAGTCCGCGTGAGGCGCCGCCCCACCAGACTGGCGAGCGCGCTCGCTGCCAACGCGCCGAGGTGGCCGCGCGAGACCACCACCATCGCGGCGGGGATCACCACGGACAGTGTCACCATCGCGCCGTAGAGCCAGACGCCGAACCCTCGCCCGAACCGGACCACGAGCGTCCGCTTGTCCGCCGCGCGGTCCTCGTGCACGTCGCGGACGTTGTTCGCGAGCAGAATGGCCGTCGCGAGGGCGCCGGGGCCGAGCCCCGCGATGGGGACCCACGTCGGGAGGTCGAGGGCCTGCACGTAGTACGTCCCCGCCACGGCCACCGGGCCGAAGAAGACGAGCACGAAGAGGTCCGCGAGGCCCGTGTAGGCGAGGGCGTACTTGCCCGCCGTGTAGGCCACGCCGCTCGCGATGGAGATCAGCCCGAGCGCGAGGATGGGCCAGCCGCCGCGCCAGATGAGGTAGCCGCCCGCTGCCACCGCCAGCGCGAAGGTGACGCCCGCCGCCGCCCGCATCGCGCCTGGTGAGACGTACCCGCTAGCGACGGCCCGGATCGGCCCTTTCCGCTCCTCCGTGTCCGCCCCCTTGATCGCGTCCTCAGAGTCATTGACGAAGTTGGTTCCGATCTGGATGAGCACGGCGCCCGCCAGCGCGCAGAGCGCCGCGATCGGATGGAACACGCTCTGCTCCAGCGCGAGGCCCACGCCCAGAATCACCGGCGCGACAGCCGCCCAGAGCGTCTTCGGGCGGGCGGCGTCCCACCACACCTTCCACCTCGGCACCGAGGCGGGCGGGGCTGTGACCTCGGCAGAGGCTAGTCCACGATCCACAGCTCCAGCTTGTCGAGCAGCGCGTCCACGTCGCGGCGATGCTTCTTCTTGGCCTTCAGGACCAACTCGGCCTGTCCGGCCCCGGGGACACGAGTCGCGAGCTTCAGGGGCTCCGTGCGGATCGTGATGCGGTCGCCGAAGGGCGTGCGCTTGTGGCGAACTTCGTCGAGGTCCGTGATCTCGAACGAGACGCGCTTGGTCTGGCGCTTGAAGAGGCCCATGAACAGTACGTCCACCTCGATGGTGATGTCGTCGCCGTCGAGGACGAGGACGCCTTTGACCTCGCTGAGGCCACTGTCAGGGTCGGGGGTCGCGAAAGGGAGCGAGATCATAGGGCTGCGCCGAGGCCGCAAGCTAGCGGCACTCGGAGGGCGGAACGCGGAGCGGTGAGAGGCGGCAGCCTCGCGCGACCCCGCCCGCCTCGGCGCCGAGGCGGAGGGAGCCAGGAGCGAGCCGAACGTTTGTCACTGGCCCCTCCCCACTGGCTCTCTCCGCTACGGCCGGTACCCGTCCGCGTCGAACTCCGGCTTGCGCTTTTCGAGATACGCCTTCTTGCCCTCCTGGCCCTCCTCGGTCATGTAGAAGAGCATCGTCGCGTGGCCCGCCAGTTCCTGGAGTCCCGAGCCGCCGTCCTCGTCCGCGTTCGCGGCGGCCTTGAGCATGCGGATCGCGATGTTCGAGTTCTGGAGGATCTCGCGGCACCACTGGACGGTCTCGCGCTCCAGCTCGTCCAGCGGGACGACGGTGTTGACGAGGCCCATGTCCAGCGCCTCCTGCGCGCCGTAGTCGCGGCAGAGGAACCAGATCTCGCGCGCCTTCTTCTGGCCCACGATCCGCGCGAGGTGCGTCGTGCCGTAGCCCGCGTCGAAGCTGCCCACCTTCGGGCCGGTCTGCATGAACCGCGCGTTGTCGCTCGCGATGGAGAGGTCGCAGACGACGTGGAGCACGTGCCCGCCGCCCACGGCCCACCCGTTGACCGCCGCGATGACCGGCTTCGGGCACTTGCGGATGCGTGTCTGGAAATCGAGGACGTTGAGCCGTTGCATGCCGGTCTCGTGGCCGTTCTCCATCTCGCGGTAGCCGTGCTCGCCACGGATGCGCTGGTCGCCGCCGGAGCAGAACGCCTTGTCGCCCGCGCCCGTGAGCACGATCACGCCGACCGACGGGTCATCCCGCGCGTCGTCGATGGCGCGGATCATCTCCGTGACCGTCGTGGGGCGGAAGGCGTTGCGCACCTCCGGACGGTTGATCGTGATCCGCGCGATGCCCTCGGTGTTGGTGTCCGGCGTGCCCTTCTGGTAGACGATGTCCTCGAACCGCTGTCCTGAGCCAGCCGAAGGATCGCCCACGCTCTCCCACGAGAACGGGCCGGAGACGGACGGGCGGTGCGTGAAGTGATGGGGCGTCGAAGGCATGAAGGGTCAGGTCGGTCCGCCTCGGGCCCGCGGCGGGAGGAGTCAGGAGAAGAGCACGGAGCGGATCGCGCGGGCCACGCGGTGCGGCGCCTCCGCGAGGAGGGCGTGCCCGGCGTCCGGCGCGATGCTGACGCGGAAGGGACCCTCGCGGGCCATCTCGTCGGCCAGCGCGAGGTACTTCGCGTCTCGCGCCCCTGCGACGGCGACGGCGGGGACGCGGATCCGTGAAAGACTGTCCCAGAGCGGAGCCATCGCGCCCGTCCCGAGGCCTTCGAGCGCGCGACCGAGCGCGGCGGGGTCGTTCTGGTTCAGCCGGTCGATCACGAGGCGCTGGCGGAGGTGTTCGTCGAGCCCGCCCCACAGCGGCATTCGGTACCAGTGGTTGAGGAACGCCGCGTAATCGGCCGCGATGGCCTCGGCGCGCTGGCGGTCCGTCTCGCGTCGCGCGGCACGCTCTTCAGCGGTGCGGAGTCCCGGTGCGGAGGAGACGAGGACCAGCCCGCGCACACGCTTCGGGTAGCGCGCGAGGAGATGTAGCGCGAGGCGCCCGCCCATGGAGTACCCCGCGAGGACGAACGGCTCGCCGCCGGAGGTCTCGGCTGCGAGGGCGATGAGCCGATCCGCCTCGGCGTCGGGCTCGGCGGGGAGGGCGCGGGCGGTGCCATGACCCGCGAGGTCGGGCGCGAGGAGGTGCGCGGCCTCGCCGAGGTCGGCGGCGACGGCGTCCCAGTCGGCCGAGCGGCCCATGAAACCGTGGAGGGCGAGGACGGGGTGAGGCACGGTGGCAGGAGGTGAAGAACTGCAAGATCGGCTCTGCCCACCTCGGCACCGAGGCGGGGGACCTGGCGAGCAGAGGGTGAACGCACACCATCACGCACCTTCCTTCGTCCTGGGCCGTTCGCGCGCCGTAGCCTCCGCCCGATGCGCCTCCTTCCGTTCCTCCTCTTCTCGCTCCTCCTCGCGGCCTGCGCCAGCGCGCCACCCGCGCCGGAGCCTCCACCCGTCACGGTCCCCGCCCCGGTCCCCGAGGCGGACGCCCTCGGCCTCGCGCCCACCTTCGCCGCGAACGAGAGCCGCCTCCCCTGGCCCGTCGATGGCACCGTGGTCGGCTTCTTCGGGCAGCGGACGGACCCTGAGACCGGCACGTTCACCAACGCTGTCGGCGTCGACATCTCGACGGCGCCGGGCAAGCCGGTCCGGGCCGCGTTCGGCGGGCGCGTCTCGCGGGTCGGTGTGATGGCGGCGTTTGGGACGTACGTGATGCTCAAGCATCGTGGCTACACGACCGTCTACGGCAACCTCTCGCGCGTGGACGTGGCGCAGTCCGACACCCTCGGGCCGGGCGCGATCCTGGGCGCCGCGGGGACTGGGGAGCAACCACGCGGCTCGCGCCTCTTCTTCGCCATCTACGAGGGCCAGACGCCCATCGACCCGCTCCGCTGGCTCCGCCCACGAGGCCTTCCCGCAGACAGTGCCTCGCGAGAAACGCTGGCTCCTGATCGGGAGTAACCTCCCGCCCTACCTCCCGGACCCCCGCTTTGGCCGAGACCGTCGACCGCACCTACGAAATCGAGAACGCCGAGCCGCTGCTGCTCTTCGGCTTCAACGATGTCTACCTCCGCAAGATCGAGGAGGCGTTTCCCGAGACGCGCGTCGTGGCGCGAGGCAGCCGCCTGCACCTGCGCGGCCCCGAGGCAGACCTCGACCGCATCGTGCGGGTCGTGGACGAGTTGGTGGTGATCCTCAACCGCAACGGCACGCTGACCGAGAACGACGTGGCGACCGTGCTGGACCTCTCCAGCGTGCGCGCGGGCGCGAGGCCCGGCTCCGGCGCCGATGCCATCCTGTTCACGCACACCGGCGGGACGGTCAAGGCGAAGACGCCCGGGCAGTCGCAACTCGTGGAGTCGGCGCGGAAGAACGACATCGTGTTCGCGGTCGGCCCGGCGGGCACGGGCAAGACGTACACGGCCGTCGCGCTGGCGGTGAGCGCGCTCAAGAGCCGACAGGTCAAAAAAATCGTGCTCTGCCGCCCGGCGGTGGAGGCAGGCGAGAGCCTCGGCTTCCTCCCCGGCGACCTCCGTGACAAGGTGGACCCGTACCTCCGCCCGCTTTACGACGCGCTGGATGAGATGGTGCCACGCGAGAAGCTCCGCGCCTACCTCGACCAGGACGTGGTGGAGATCGTGCCGCTCGCGTACATGCGCGGCCGGACGCTCAACTCCGCGTTCGTCATTCTGGACGAGGCGCAGAACGCGACCGGCAGCCAGATGAAGATGTTCCTCACGCGCATCGGCGCAGGGTCCCGCGCCATTGTGACGGGAGACGTGACGCAGACGGACCTCCCGAACCGCCGGATGAGCGGCCTGGTACAAGCCCGCCAGATCCTAGAGGGCGTGGACGGCATCGGCTTCATCGATTTCGGCAAGGGCGACGTGGTACGCCACAAGCTGGTCAAGAACATCATCGCGGCGTACGAGCGCGCGGGCGAGGAGTAGCGGCTGGGCTCGTGGGGAGGGGCCAGTCGCGAGTGGGACGGACACCCGCCCTGTCCCCCTCCGCCTCGGCGCCGAGGCGGGCGGACGTGGAAAAGGCTTCCAACCGTGTCATCCCGAGCGGACGCAAGGGATCTCAACGCGGTCAAGCAGCCGTAGGCAGCGGTACCGACAGGAGCAGACATCACGCAGAGATCCCTCGTCGCTTCGCTTCCCTCGGGATGACGGGAGAGGAGAGGGGCGACCGGCCGGAGGCCTCCCCAGTCAGGTGCGCGGGCTCCAGCCCTGAGAGCCAACAGCCCAAAGCCAACAGCCTCATCCCCGCCAGATCTTCGTCCGCTCGTCACCCGGCGCGCGCACACGGTCCGGCCTCGCGCCGTTTCTTGGCGTCGTTCGGGATTCGATGCGGGCACGAGCCCGCCGCCAGGCTCAGCCCAGGGTTTCGTCCGGTAACAGGACGCGGTTTGATGGGGCGCAGGAGCGTGGAATCTGCCGGTCACTCGGTAGCCGTCTCTCGCTTTTCTGCCCTCGGCGCTTCCACCGGAGCGCCCTCTCCACCCGCGTACCCCCGTGACGTTTTCCGACCTCGACCTGCGCCCGGAACTGGCGCAGACCGTCGCCGACCTCGGCTACGAGGCGCCTTCCCCCATCCAAGAGGCCCTCATCCCCGTCCTCCTCACCGGTCGCGACGCCATCGGCCAGGCCCGGACGGGCACCGGCAAGACCGCCGCCTTCGCGCTCCCGATGCTCCAGCGCCTCGCGGAAACGGAGACGCGAGGCATCGTCCGCGCCCTCGTGCTCTGCCCCACGCGCGAGCTCGCCGTGCAGGTCTCCGGCGCGATCTACCAGTACGGTCGCGAACTCGGCGTTCGCACGCTACCCATCTACGGCGGGCAGGCCTACCACAAGCAGACCCGTCGCCTGGAGCAGGGCGTCGACATCGTCGTCGCCACGCCCGGCCGCCTCGTGGATCTGCTAGACCGAGGCGCCGTGGACCTCTCCGCCGTCGAGACGGTCGTGCTGGACGAGGCCGATGAGATGCTGAGCATGGGCTTCGCGGATGACCTGGAGACCATCCTCCAGGGCACGCCCGGCTCGCGCCAGACCGCGCTTCTCTCCGCGACACTCCCGCCGCGTATCCGCCACATCGCGAGCACCTACCTCCGCGACCCCGAGACCATCTCCACGACCGACGGTGACAAGACCGCCGCCGACGTGGAGCAACGCGGCTACGTGGTCCACCATCGCGACAAACTCGCGGCGATGCTCCGCCTCCTCGAAACCGAGGACGTGACGAGCGCGCTCGCCTTCGTCAAGACGCGCCATGCGACGACCGCTCTCGCGGCCGACCTCACGCGCGCAGGCTGGGCCGCCGAGCCCATCTCGGGCGAGCTCTCCCAGGCACAGCGCAACGACGTGCTGCACCGCTTCCGCAACGGCGACATCACCATTCTCGTCGGCACCGATGTGGCGGCGCGCGGGCTGGACGTGGACCACGTCTCGCACGTCTTCAACGTGGACCTCCCCATCGACATCGAGGCGTACGTGCACCGCGTGGGCCGCACGGGCCGGGCCGGACGCTCGGGCGTGGCCCTCTCGCTCGTCGCGCCGGGCGAGGCGGGGCTCATCGAGCGGATCCAGCGCTACGTCAAGCGCGAGATCCCCGCGACGCCGCTGCCGACCGTCGAGGAGGTGGAGGCCGTCCGCGCCGAGCGGCTGACCGAGCGGATGCGCGAGGCGATGGGCAATGCGACAGACGCCGACCGGGTGCTCGTGATGCAACTCGTCTCCGAGGGGCATGACCCGATGACCATCGCCGCCGCCGCCCTCGCCATCGCGCGCGAGGACCGCAAGGAAGCGCCGGTGATGGAGATCGCGCCGCCGCGCTCGCGAGGCCACCGGAACGACTCGCGCGGTCACAGGAACCGCCCCGCCCGCCCGCATCGCCAGTCGGGTGCACGCGAGGAGGGGATGGTGTCCGTCGCCATCGCCGCCGGGCGCCGCAACGGCGTCGAGCCCCGTCACGTCGTCGCGACCGTCGCCCGCACGGCGGACATCCCGGGCCGCGCCCTCGGCAAGATCACGATCACGGACAACACGACGTTCGTGGACGTACCCGCCGACCTCGCCGACCGCGTCCTCGCGCAGGACACGTACCAGTTCGGCAAGCGCCGCGCAGGCGCCGAGCGCGCGTGACCCCCCGATTCCGCTCCGCCCTCGCGCGGCTCATCCTCGAGACTATCGGGGAACGGATGTGGATGCGACCGGCCCGAGGGTCGCGGATTCTGTCCCCCTTGCGAGGGGGACAGAGCGTGCGCGCTCCGATATGAGCACGGGGCGACCCATTTTCCGACGGGCACACTGGTGGAACTGGCGCTCCACCGCGCACGCTCGGGGGGGCCCGCCTCGGTCTCCTCACGGACGCACCGAGGCGGGCGGAGTCACGTCTGGTGCTCCCGTCGAAGCGTGACGAGTGCGCAGATAGACAGCGCCACCAGCGCGAGGACGAACCGCCCGGCGAACGCGTCCAGTAGCGGATCCGGCACCGTCACGACAGCCCACTTCATGACCGCCTCGGGTGGCTTCTGGAGAAGCAGTGCTGCCGTCGCGAGGAGGGAGACTATGCGAGCAACCACCCCGCCGCGACGCGCCACGAGCAGGCACGCCAGCCCGAAAGGCATCGCGAGGACGAACGTGTACTCCCACCCGAACGAAGACGACACCGCCACGACGGCGAGGATCGCGACGCCCGCCGCCTCGGCGCTCCATCCACGGATCCACGCCACCACTGCTGCCGCGATGCCGCCGACCAGCACAAGGCGCCCGGCCCACCGCGCAGCCGTGCCGAACTCCGCGGAGCGGTAGGTCAGCAGCGCCTCCGCAGGCTGTCCCAGCCGCTCCACGATGGCCGGGATTCCTGCGTTGAGCGTGGAGGTGGTCGTCCCGCCCGCGATGGTCGGGAGCTTGTCGCGGAGGTACTCCAGGTAGAGATCGGCTGGGAAGACGGGCAGCAGCACGAGCGGCACCGCCAGCCCCGCCGCAACCGCGCCCGCGACGGCTTCGAGGCGGCCCCTCTGGAGCGCGAGGACGCCCAAGACGGCCGGGTAGAGCTTGAGCCAGAAGCCCAGCGCGAGGACGGCGCCCGCCCGGAACGGCTTGTCTCGCAGCAGGATCAGGTACCCCAGCGCGAGGACCAGCACGAGGGCGTTCACCTGCCCGTACTTCACGTTCTGCAGCGCGGGGGCCGAGGCCATCGCGGCACACCAGAGCGCGGCTCGTGCCCAGCCGGTCGGCGGATCCGGGTGCAGACGCTCGCCCAGTCGCACGCACAGCGCCAGCACGCCGACGTTCGCGAGGCCCTGAAGCAGGTAGCCCCACGCCATCGGGACGAGCACGGCGAGTGCGAAGAGGACGGCGCTCGGCGGCGGGTAGAGGAAGCTAGGGTCGGAGTAGAGTGTGCCCGGGTCGGCCCAGACGCGGTGTCCGGCGCGGCTGTAGATCAGAAAGTCCGCCGCGTGGCCCTCACTCCCGCCGACGAGCGGCACGACGGACATCGCGATCCAGTAGATGGGGAACGCGACGAGAATGCCCGCGCCCGCGAGCCCGGCCCAGGCGAGCGGATCCAGCCCGCGCAGCGCAGCGGCGAAGGCCCGCGCCTCGGCTCGCCAGTCCGCCCGCTTCGGTGCCGAGGCGGAGGAAGTCGGGGGCTCAGCCATCGGTCTCCCCGTTCGTTCCCTCGTCATCCGCCCCCTCATCGGGTAGCGCCGCGATGCGGTCCAGGACATCGTGCGGGACGGGGCCGCCTGCCTTCAGGGCCGCCTGGTAGAGCCATCGCGCCCGGACGCGGAGCGCCCGCTCCTCTGCCTCCTGGAACAAGTCCGCCAGCGCGACGGCTTTCTCAGGCTCTATTTCTCCATCGTCCGTCGCGAGGTCCAGCGTCTCCTCGCGCGAGAGCGCCGCGAGGCGGGCGGGGTCGGTGCCTGTGACCTGCCGGATGCCGTCGGCGAGGGCCGCGCGCCATTCCGGCGTGCCGTCGCGCTTTTGGAGCAGGACCTGGGCGAGCACCTGGATGGCCTGCTGGATCTGCCGGAGCAGGAAATCGCGCTCGATCACCGGTCAGCCGTTGCGACTGCCGCGCCAGCGGTGCGCCCAGACCGCGTGGTCCAGGTTCTCGCTCATGTCGATGGCATCCGTCACGGCGGGCATGCGCGGGTCCGAGACCGAGGCGCCGTCGAGGTCGAAGGTCTGGACCGGGTCGTTTTTCTCGTCCACGAGCACCACACGCGGCTGGTGCGTCCGCGCCTCCTCGGGCGTCATATCCGCGTATGCCATCACGATCACGATGTCACCGGGGGCGCAGAGCCGGGCGGCGGGACCGTTGAGGCAGCACGTCCGCGTGCCCGCCTCGGCCGGGATGGTGTAGGTCTCCAGCCTCGCGCCGTTGTTCACGTTGACGATCTGGACCCGCTCGTACGGCAGGATGTTCGCCATCTCCATCAGTTCGCGGTCGAGTGTGACGGAACCCTCATAGTAGAGGTCGGCCTCGGTGACGGTGAGGCGGTGGAGCTTCCCCTTGAAGAGCGTGACGGTCATGGCGGAGGGGGAAGGGCCAAGCGGGAAGGGGCAAGAGGGCGTTCCCTCTTCCCTCATCCCCCTTTCCCTATCCCTAGCGGGAGGTTGTCGATCAGGCGGGTATCGCCGAAGCGGACGGCGACGGCAGCAAGGTAGCGTCCGCCTGAGGGCCCTTCCTTCTCCAGGGCTTCGACGGGCGCGAGGGTCTCGGCGTCCACGATCTCGGCGTAGTCGATGGAGGCCAGCGGGGCGAGGCCGATCTGCTCGCGAAGCAGCGCGCGGAGGACATCGGCGGAGCGCTCGCCTTGACCTGCGGCGTGGCCCACGGCGAAGAGCGCCCGCGAGAGGACGGTCGCCTGACGGCGCTCTTCGTCGGAGAGGTAACGGTTGCGGGAGGACCTCGCGAGGCCATCTTTCTCGCGCACGATGGGGTGCACCACGATCTCGATGCCGAAGAGCAACTCGCGCGTCATCCGGCGGAGGATGGCGAGTTGCTGCGCGTCCTTCTCCCCGAAGACCGCGAGGTGCGGGCGGCACGCGAGGAAGAGCCGCGTGACGACCGACGTGACGCCGTCGAAGTGGCCCGGACGGCTCGCGCCGCATAAATGACGGCCCATCTCCGCGACCTGCACCGTCGTGAGAGGCACGAGGCCAGTGGGGTACATCTCGGACGCCTCGGGCGCGAAGACGGCATCGACCCCGCCCGCCTCCGTGAGCGCGGCGAGGTCCGCGTCCAGCGTGCGAGGGTACGCCTCGAAGTCCTCGCCCGGGCCAAACTGCGTCGGGTTGACGAAGATGGAGACCGTCACGTGGCCCTCGGGACCGACGCGCTGGCGGGCCTCGCGGACGAGCGCGAGGTGCCCCTCGTGGAGCGCGCCCATGGTGGGGACGAGCGCGAGGCGGCGGCCGTCGCAGCGGGCACGGTCGGCCTCGGCCTGCATCGCGGCGACGGAGCGGAGGATCTGCACAGAGAGCGGGGTCGGGTGGGTCCGCCTCGGGAGACCAGCGGGAGGTCCCACGGCGGTGCCGAGGCGGGCGGGGCCGCGCAAGTTCGCGGGAGTTCTCCGAACCGGCAACTGGCGCGCGGGTACGTTCAACTGTTCCATCTCTCGCACCCTTCCCGCAGCTCTCTCCATGTCCGACTTCCGCACTGAGACCGACTCCCTCGGCGAGGTTCGCGTCCCCGCTGGCGCTCTCTACGGCGCACAGACTCAGCGCGCCATCGACAACTTCCCCATCTCCGGCACTCGCTTCCCACGCCGCTTCATCGAGGCGCTCGGGACGGTCAAGCGCGCTGCTGCCCTCGCCAACCAGTCGCTCGGGCTGCTGGAGACTGAGACCGCCGAGGCCATCGCTGCCGCTGCCGAGCGCGTCCGCTCCGGCGAACTGGACGGCGAGTTCCCGCTGGACATTTTCCAGACCGGCTCCGGCACGAGCACGAACATGAACGCCAACGAGGTCATCGCCAACGCCGCCTCGCAGGCGATGGGCGCCGATCTCGGGAGCAAGGCCGTCCACCCCAACGACGATGTCAACATGGGGCAGTCCTCCAACGACGTCATCCCGACGACGATGCACGTCGCGGCACGCGTCGCGCTGCACGAGGAACTGCTCCCCGCGCTGGACGCCCTCGCGCAGAGCCTGGAGGCCAAGGCCGACGAGTTCGACGATGTCGTCAAGTCCGGCCGGACGCACCTCATGGACGCCACGCCGGTCCGCCTCGGGCAGGAGTTCGGGGGGTATGCGGCGCAGATCCGCAAGGGCATCGGGCGGCTCCGTATCGCGAGCGACGAGTTGGCAGAGCTCGCCCTCGGCGGGACCGCCACCGGCACCGGCATCAACCGACCAGTGGAGTTCCCCGAGGCCGCCATCTCGGAGATCTCCGAGATGACCGGACTGGTCTTCCGCGAGGCCGACAACCATTTCGAGGCGCAGGCCGCGAAGGATGGGGTCGTGGCCGCTGCGGGCGCATTGAACACGGTCGCCGTCAGCCTAATGAAGATCGCGAACGACATCCGGCACCTCGGCTCCGGCCCCACGAGCGGTCTCGCAGAGATCCAGCTTCCCGCGATCCAGCCCGGCTCCTCCATCATGCCTGGAAAGGTGAATCCCGTCATGTCCGAGGCCATGATGATGGTCTGCGCCCGCGTCATGGGCAACGCGACGACGATCACCGTCGGCGGGCAGCACGGCAACTTCGAGTTGAACGTGATGATGCCAGTCATGGCCCACGCCATGCTGGAGTCCATCACGGCCCTCGCGGGCGCCTGCGACGCCTTCCGCACGCGCTGCCTGGACGGCATCACCGCCGACCGCGACCGCGCGCGCGAGTTGCTCCTCAAAAACCCGAGCATCGCGACCGCTCTCAACGACGAGATTGGCTACGACAAGGCCTCCAAGGTGGCGAAGACCTCTGCCGCAGAGAAGCGCTCCGTGCGCGACGTAGTGCTGAAGATGGGCCTCGTGCCGGAAGACCGGATCGATGAGATCCTGGACGTGCGCTCCATGACAGAGCCGGGCATTCCGGGCCGGTAGCGCCTCGTGAGTCTCCCCGCCTCGGTGCCGAGGCGGGGGGAGTGGAGGGTAGGTCAGGGCGGCTCAAGTTTCTGAGACGACACGCGAGAACGGCCCCAGGGCTTCCCCGGTAGTTTGGGAGCGGACCTGTCATCCCCTCCATGCGCCTGCTTCTCCTCACCCTCGCGGCCTTCGCGACAGCCGCCTCTGCTCAGACCGGCGGCCAGTTCGTCGATATCAGCACGGGCCCTGACGGTCCGCCTCTGACCGGAGAGATCACGACGCTCGCCGTTGGCCTCAACGGTGTCGTCTACGCCGGTGGGGCCTTCATCCCATCCTTCGGCGACCCGGTGGCTGGCGTCGGGCGATGGGATGGATCCGGGTGGGAATCTCTCGGGGGAGGAGTCAACGGAATCGTGTCCGATCTGGCGGTAGCGCCGAACGGGCATCTGTACGTCTCCGGAACATTCACTGAGGTAGGAGGCCAGCCCTTTCCCGAGGTCGCCCGGTGGACCGGCCAGCAGTGGCGCCGTGTGAGAGGCACTCACCCCGAAGGACCGCCGCGCGCGCTGGCTGTTGCTCCAGACAGAACCTTGTACGGAACGGGCGGCACCAGCTCTCCAGATGCGCCTGTGTACCGCCACACGGGCACAAGCTGGGAGCCAGTCGGAACGGATGCCTTCGCCGCCGATGATATCGCCGTCGGACCAGACGGTACCCTGTACGCTGCGGGCCGCTTCACAGACGTAGGCCCGAACGGCGCGAGGTACCTCGCCCGGTGGGACGGTGCCAACTGGCAGCCCGTGGGTAGCGGCGTCAATGGCCCGGTTGAGTCGCTGTCTGTCTCGCCTGATGGCACAGTCGCCGTCGGTGGAAATCTCATCACCGAGGCAGGCGACACACCCACGAATCGTATCGCTACATGGAACGGAACCGCCTGGACACCCTACCTAAACGACGAGTTGGTCAATCTACAGGTTGTCGCGTTCGCTCCAGACGGTGTCCTCCACATCGGTGGAAGCTTCGGTCCTCTGCCAGCGGGGCCCTTCTTTCGCTACGTCGCGCGCTGGAACGGCTTCTCGACAGAGCTTCTTCCAGAACGCGCGGACCTCCCCACCAACCTGCTCGCCTTCTCTCCCGACGGAGACCTGTACCTCGGAGGGTCCTTTCCCCGCTCGTCCTCGCGAAATGTGAGCAGCGTTACGCGGTGGGGCGACGAGAGTTGGGAGCCGCTCGGTTCTGCATTCGACACTCGTGTGACAGCACTTGCCGTTCGGGAAGATGGAGCGGTTTGCGCGTCGGGACCCTTCCGGCAAGCTGGAGGTGGAGCAGCCCGCAATGTCGCCTGCCGCGTGGATGGCAAATGGGAACCCGTTGGAGAGGGCATCGACGATCTCGTTGGTTTTCGGCTGGTCAGCGGCGGAGGCAGCACGCTCTATGCGAGCGCACTGAACAGCGAGGATCTGCTGGAATGGACTGGTACGCAGTGGGATACCCTATCATCCGGCGCAGCCATCCGAGCGATGCACGTCGGACCCGACAACTCGCTCTATCTGGCCGGATGGTTTACCGACAGTGACCTACCAACGATGGGTATCGTGAGGCGGACCGGGAACTCGTGGGAGACACTCGGGACGGACACGGGGTTGGTTGATGCGCTGGTGATCGCAGGCGATGGCCTCCTCTACGCCGGAGGCGAATTCGAGCAGGTGAACGGTGCCCCTGCAGATTTCGTGATGCGCTGGACGGGGACCGTGTGGGAGTCACTTCCTGCGCCCATCAGTGGCCCTGTTCTCGCCTTCGCCACCGGTCCGAGCGGAACGCTGTACGCCGCTCACCAGAGTGACGTCCTCACCGCCAATCGCCATACCGTCTCCCGGTGGACGGGCTCACAGTGGGAGTCCCTCGGTGATGTCTTCCTCAACAGCGACATCAACGCACTCGTGACAGACAGCGACGGCGTACTGTACGCAGGAGGCCGCTTCGAGTACCCGCACAGCACACCTGCACCTCGCAACATCGCGCGCTGGACAGGCGGCGAGTGGGAGGCGCTCAGCGAGGAACTCTTTGGGACGGTCTTTGCGCTTGCAGCCACGCCAGAGGGCGACCTCGTGATTGGTGGAGACTTCCTCTACGTAGGAGAGACCCGCTCACCGTTCATTGCGCTCTATGACGCCCCCTTTGCCGTCTCTATTGACCCGGAGGCCTCCACCGGAAACCTCACGCTCGGCCTCGGTCCCAACCCCGCGTCCGGCTCCGTCACCGCCCGCCTCGGGGTGCCCATGGGCACGGTGGCACGCGTGGAGGTGCTGGATTTACTCGGTCGTCGACTTGCGGTCGCTTTCGAGGGCGTCATCACAGGCGAGCGCGAGATCGCGGTGCAGGTGGACAGCTTCGCGCCGGGGATCTACTTGGTCCGCCTCGCCACCGAGGCGGGCACGCGGACAGAGCGCCTGACCGTCGCGCGGTAGCCAATAGAGAAAGTTCAGAGAGCAGACAGACGCAAGAGTCGCTAGGAACAGGCACTGCGTCTCATTTTCCAGGGGCACATGCGCGCGTCCCACGAGGGTATCCAGTGTTTTTCTCCGCCGGGCACGAACCCATCGCCTCCCCCGTTATCCCGCCGCTACCTCCGGGTTGGGCTTAGTGTGTGGGCCCCTTCCGGTTCGCGGGGCGCTCCTGAACCGAGCGCCCCGCACTTTTTTGCCTATCCGTCCCGTCGCATGGCGCCGTCGCGAGGAGGCCTGTTCCCGTCGCGAGCGGCCGTGCTCAACCGCACGAATCCTGACCGAAGAGCCGTTCTGGGCGCCCGATCCCCTGCAACCGGTCGGGCGCACGAGCGTTCCACTCACCGCTGACTCTCGCCTCTCCACTGATGAACACCGACTCCCCCGCCCGTCCGATGCGCCGGAAGCTGACTGTCGGGCTCCTCGTCGTCGCCGCGTTCTTCGGCGGCGTCTTTTTCGTGGCCTCCGCCGCCGACTTCCTCGGCCTCACCGATGTTCTGCCGGATTCCGTCGCGCAGCGGATCGAACAGACCGAGGAGATCGCGACCGCCGAGGACCTCGGCCGTGCCTTTACGCAGGTCGCCGAGCGCGTCAACCCGGCCGTCGTGCAAATCGACGCGACGCAGCTCGTGGATCGAAACGGTAGCGATCCGTTCTCTGGCGGTGGCAACCCGCTGGATTACTTCTTCCGCCAGCCGCCCGGCGGTGGCAGCGCTCCGAACGGTGCCCCTGAGCCCTTCGAGCGGCGCGGGCTCGGCTCCGGCGCCTTTGTCCGCTCGGACGGCTACATCGTCACCAACAACCACGTCATCGAGGACGCCAACGAGATCCGCGTCGTGCTCTTCGACGGCACCGAGTTGGACGCCGAGGTCGTCGGGGCGGACCCGTTCTCGGACCTCGCGGTCCTGAGGGTAGACGGCGGCGACTTTCCCTCGATTCCCTTTGGCGAGTCGGACGAGGTGCGAGTGGGCCAGTGGGTCCTCGCCTTCGGAAGCCCACTAGATGCGGAGCTGTCCAACACCGTCACGAGTGGCATCATCTCCAGCCTCGGGCGCTACCAGGGCGGTCAGAACTCGATCTCGAACTACATCCAGACCGACGCGGCCGTAAACCCGGGCAACTCCGGTGGCCCGCTCGTCAACCTCCGGGGTGAGATCGTCGGCATCAACTCCGCCATCGCGACGCGCACCGGCACCTTCAACGGCATCTCGTTCGCCATTCCGGTAGATATCGTGCGCAACACCATCGACCAGCTCATCGAGAGTGGCGAAGTGGAGCGCGGCTACCTCGGCATCTCGTTCGGCGCCGTCAACCCGGCGCTCGCACGGGCATACGGCGTGGGCCCAGGGGCGGCGTACGTCTCGGACGTTCAGGAGGACGGCCAGGGCCGCGAGCCCGCCGGAGAAGCAGGCGTCCGCCGCGACGACATCATCACGGCCGTGGATGGCGTGACGCTCCGCGATAGCCGACAGATCGTCTCGCTGATCTCCAACAAGCGCCCGGGCGACCGTGTGGACCTGACCATCGTGCGGGATGGCGACGAAGAAACCATCACCGTCCGCCTCGGCGTCCGCCCGGAGAACCCCCTGGCTTCCAATGAGGATCGCCGAGAGTCCGCTCCCTCGCCCGACCAAAGGATTGAGGAGGAGCCCGTCTCGATGGAGGGCCTCGGCCTGACCATTCAGGATGCCACGCCTGCCGCGCTCCAGCGCTTCCGCATCGACGCAGAGGACGTAGAGGGCGTCCTCGTGACGGACGTGGAGCGCTCCAGCGAGGCCTACCGCGACGCCGACATCCGCCGGGGCGTCGTCATCATAGAGGTGGACCGCAAGCCGGTCCGCAACCGCGCGGACTTCGAGGCGGCCCTTGACGCTGTGCCTGCAGGGGAAACCTTCCTGGTTCGCGTACAGCGCTTCGGCCGGGGCGGCCAGTCCGCCTCCACGCTGACTGCGCTGACGAAGCCGAGCTGACTCTACCGGCCTCGGGACTGAGGCCGACCGACTCGCGCCCCCGCTGGAGACTCTGGCGGGGGCGCGGTTTCGTCTGCCCTCCCGTCTTGGAGGGATGGACACCCCTTTCCCCCCTTTGGTATCCTCTCGCGCGTTTTCCTCCCTCCCATGCGACTGACTGTCCTCGCCCTCAGCCTCTTCGTTCTCGCGGGATGCGCCCGCACCACCAGCCCGGAGCCCGATCCGGCAGCAGAGGTGGAAGCGACCGCCGCCCCAGCCTCTACGCCTGCCTCAGAGACCGCTTCGGCGGCGACTCCGACACCCACTCCAGAGGCTGGATCTGCCGCCACGACGGACACGCCGGACCTCACCGCGCGGGCCACGCTTCTCACCTACGAGGTGCAGGCCGGCAACGCCGATGCCTATCCCTTCACCGTTCGGATGCTGCGCAACGGTGCGGCAGGTACCACCATCGCCTTCAACTTGGACGACCGCAACCTGGGCATGATCACGATGAGCGCTGGTGCGCGCGAGTCCGCCCCGCGCGGCATGCTCAACAACTTCCAAGACCGCGACTACATGCTCACGGACCAGACCTCGATCTGGATGGCTCGCGAGGACGTGCGCCGTCTCAAAGCGGGCGAGACCGTCGAGATCGACCTCGGCGGTGGCCCGGTGGCGTTTACGCTCGACACCTGCGAGGAGCCGTTCACGGCCGGCGCCCTCTCGTACCCCGTCTGCCGGTACACAGGAGAGGGCGCAATGATCGTCGCCCAGGACGACGACATGGAGCCGATCATCCTGGACATGGACACTGGCGCGTTCCGCGTCACCCTGCAGAGCGTCACCCCCCCGCCCACGGCTGATTGATGGGTAGGCCCGCCTCGGTGCGTCCGTGGAGGGACCGAGGTGGGGCTAGCCAACGAGCGCGGCCTGCGGGTCGAAGCCCTCACGCACCTCCTCCGCAGTAGGCACGCGGCCGTCAAGGAGGAGCCACTCGAACGCCGCTGCGGCCTTGTCGCGCCCGATGAACGCACCGGCCAGCGCGCGGCCGTCCTGCAAGTAGTAGACCGCTGCGTCCTTCGCTTCGAGGTCGCCGTCCACCACGGCCTCGGTCCAGTTCTCTGCGTGGCCGACGTAGCGGAGGCCGATGCCCCACTGACCGGTCCAAAAGAACGGGACATTCGTGAACGGCTCGGCGTTCTCGCCCTCCAGGACCCGCGCGATGGACTGGGCGGCGTGGCGGCCGTGCTGTTGCGCCAGGCGCCAGTGCTCGATCCGAACGACGGTCCCGAGGCGCGTCTCAGGAAACGCGACCACGTCGCCTGCGGCGTAGAGACCGTCCGCCAGCGCGAGGGTGGCGTCGGTCATCAGCGCGCCGTCGCGGCGGCGGAAGTCGTGACCTTCAAGGAAGCTCGTCGTGGGCCGCACGCCCACGCCGAGCACGACGAGATCGCCTTCGATGCGCTCATCGTCCCCGACTACGACGGCCAGGCCTTCCGCCGTCTGCTCGATTCTCTGCACGTCGGCGCCGAGGTGGAACACCGCACCGCCCTCCTCGGCCGCTGCCTGGAACCTGCGGCCCACTGCCTCGCCTAGGATCATCTCGAACGGGACCGCCTCACGCCCGATGATGTGGACCTCGATCTCGCGCCCCGCCAGAGCCGCCGCCGCCTCCATGCCGATGAACGAGGACCCGACGATGACCGCTCGCGTCGCGCCCTCTGCCGCCTCCACGATGCCCTTCGCATCATCCCACGAACGGAGGACGTGGACGCCGTCCAGGTCCGCGCCCTCCACTGGGAGCCGCCGCGCGTCTCCTCCCGTCGCGACGAGGCAGGCGCCGTAGGCGAGGTCGTCGCCCGTCTCGAAGCTCGCCGTCTTGCTCGCGGGATCGATACCCGTAACCATCCGGTCGGTCCACACGTCGATGCCGAGACGCTCGTAGAAGCCGCCATCGCGAAGGGGGAGCGCGTCCGGTCCGGCGCCCCCGCCGAGAAAGCCTTTCGAGAGCTTGGTGCGGTCGTACGGCGCGCGGATCTCAGGCGTGACCATCACGAGGCGCCCCCGGTAGCCCTGTCGGCGCAGTTCTTCTGCCGCCGCCTGCGCCGCCGCACCGCCGCCCACGATCAACACCGTCTGGTCCGAATCGCTCGTGACGGCAGATTCCGGCGCCTTCCCGTCGCTCTCGCGATAATCGATGCCCTTGCCGTGTGCATCGGCGTCATCTGGAACGCGGACGAGCACGTCGTTCCCTTGGATCTCGACCTCGAAGGAGCGGAGTCCGTCCAGCGAGGGCGGTTCGTCAAGGGCGCCGGTGCAGACATCGAAGGCGGCGTGGTGCCAGGGGCAGACGACCGTCGTGCCCGTCAGAATGCCCGTCTCCAGCGGAGCGCCGTAGTGCGGGCAGTGGGCGGTGCAGGCGTGAAAGTCGCCATCGATGCGGGAGAGGAGGACGGCGGTGCCGCCGGCGTCCACCTGGCGCATCTCGCCATCGGCGAGGTCGGAGATGGACGCGACACGGACGAAGTCGGCAGACATGAACGGATGGGTGCAAGAGAAAGGACCGTCCATACCCACCGCCTAGGGTCGGGGTTCGGCCCGGGTCGGCACCACCCGGCCCGCCTCGGTGCCGAGGCGGGTGGACTGGCGAGATGCAGCACCGGGCCGTACCCTCCTCTCCCCCTCCGCCCCGCCCATGCTGCCCCGCCTGCTTCTCGCACCCCTCGCGCTCCTCCTCGCGATGTCCAGCGTCGCGCAGCCTCAGCCTCTCGGGCTGATGGATGTCTTCGAGTTGGAGTACGCCTCCGACCCGCAGATCTCGCCCGACGGTCAGACCATCGTCTACCGCCGAAACCGACTCGATGTCCGCACCGACCGCGTCCGGGGCGACCTCTGGCAGATCGCGACAGACGGCACCGGGCACCGGCCGCTGGTCGTCGGCGTGGACGCGTCCGGGGCGCGATGGTCCCCCGATGGCACGCGGATCGCGTACCTCGCGCAAGACACCGACGAGGGGCGCCGCCACCTGATGATCCACTACGTCGAGTCAGGCGTGGCCGCGCCGGTCGCGAGGCTGGCGAGCGCGCCCGGCGGCATCGCGTGGTCCCCGGACGGCACTCAGATCGCCTTCACACGGTTCGTCGAGACGACCGAAGAGCCACTCGCGACGCTCCCCGGGCCGCCCGCTGGCGCCACCTGGGCCGACGCGCCCATCGTGGTGGAGCGCACCGACTGGCGCAGCGACGGGAGCGGCTACGTCAAGCCTGGCGCGAGGCAACTGTTCGTCGTCTCTGCCGAAGGGGGCACGCCCCGCCAACTCTCCGAGGGCGAACACAGCGTGGACGGCACGCCCGCCTGGACACCGGACGGCACGGCGCTCATCGTCTCCTCGGACCTCCGCGAGGGCGCCGAACTCGATCCCGGCGACTCCGAGCTCTACCGCGTCGATCTCGCGACGGGCGCGATGACGGCTCTCACGGACCGCGTGGGACCAGACCGCACTCCCGCCGTCGGTCGCGACGGGACCATCGCCTACCTCGGGACGGATGATCGTGCCCTCGGCTACCAAGTCACGAACCTCTACGTGCGCGATGGAAACGAGCCCGAGCACGTCCTCCCCACTCTCGACCGCGACATCCAGTCCCCGACGTGGATCGGGGAGGGCGAGATCGTCTTCTCGTACGACGACGAGGGCACGACGCGCCTCGCGAAGATCAACGACCGAGGTCAGATGGACATCCTCGCGAGCGACGTGGGCGGCATGTCCATCGGGCGCCCCTATCCTGGCGGCTCCTTTTCCATCGGCGGCGAGATGGCGGCATTCACGCTCGTCGGCACGGACCACCCGGCGGACGTGGCCGTGGTCTCACTGGATGGCGGCGATGTCCGGCGTCTGACTCGCCTCAACGACGATCTCTTCTCGCAGCGCACCCTCGGCGAGGTAGAGGAGTTCACCACCCTCTCCTCTGCGGATGGACTGGAGATCGAAGGCTGGATCGTCACGCCGCCGGGCTTCGACCCGAGCCAGGAGTATCCGCTCCTTCTGGAGATCCACGGCGGGCCGTTCGCGAACTACGGCCCCCGCTTCTCGATGGAAGTCCAACTCTTCGCAGCGGCGGGCTACGTCGTGCTCTACACCAACCCGCGCGGGTCCAGCAGCTACGGCGAGGCGTTCGGCAACGAAATCCACCACGCGTACCCGAGCCAGGACTACGACGACCTGATGAGCACCGTGGACGCCGTTATCGAGCGCGGCTCCATCGACACGGACCGACTGTACGTAACCGGCGGCTCCGGCGGCGGTGTGCTGACAGCGTGGATCATCGGTCAGACGGACCGGTTCGCAGGAGCGGTCGTGGCGAAGCCGGTCATCAACTGGACGAGTTGGATCGGCACGGCAGACGCCTACGTGTACGGCGCGAAGTACTGGTTCGAGAACCTCCCCTGGGAGGCCCCGGAGCACTACTGGCAGCGCTCACCACTCGCGTACGTCGGCAATGTGACGACGCCCACGATGGTGCTGACCGGCGAGAACGACACGCGCACGCCGATGTCGGAGTCCGAGCAGTACTACCAGGCGCTCCGCCTGGAGGGCGTGCCGAGCGCGCTCGTGCGGGTGCCGGGCGCGAGCCACGGCATCGCGGCGCGCCCGGCAGGCCTGATGCGGAAGGTGGGCTACATCCTGGCGTGGTTCGAGCGCTACGGCGGCCCGGCGTTGGACTGAACGACACGCCCCGCCTCGGTGCTTCCGTGGAGGCACCGAGGCGGGGCGACCCGTCAGGCACAGCGTGTGTCTTTAGCCTTCGACGCGTTCGAAGTGGACATCGCGGGTGCGACCGTTCCCGCCGGAGAAGCCTGTCACGGCACCGGACTCGTCGCGCGTGAAGTCCAGTTCCGCGATGGGGAAGCCCGCCACGAAGGTTTCGCCGGAGCTGTGCGTCACCGTCACGGGCTCGTCCAGGCGGCGGTGCATCATCTGCAACTCTCCCTCCACGATGCTCAGCGTGTAGAACGTCTCCAATTCCTCGCTGAAGTAGAGCCCCACGTAGTCCTCTAGCTCAATAGGCTCGCCCTCCTCCTCGATGCGCGTCGCCGGGACCTCCTGCCCGCCCTGGAAGAGAGTCACAGTGTTCACGGTCCCGTCCTCCTCGACGTTGAACTCCAGTTGTGCCTCCACCACTCGGAGTTCGAAGCGGTTCTCCGCGATGGGGAAGATCGGGATCTCCTGCTGCCCCGTGGCCTGCGTGAAGTACTGGTCACCATCGCGGCGGAAGGTCAGAATGAACGTAGGACGCGGGTCCATCGAGTAGCGCCCGGCGTAGGCGTCGAACGTCTCGGGGTCGAACGTGGCCGGGTCGAAGTCGCTCTCCTCCTGCTCTGCCTCGGCCTCGTCTTCCTCAGGCTCCAGAAACTCCGCGATGAACCCCTCCGCGATGTCGAGGATGGAGGCGGGCACGTTGGGCGAGTTGGTCAGGCCGATGAGACCCATCTCGATCTCCGGGAAGTAGCGGAACTCGGACCGATGGGCTGTATCCGCGCCGCCGTGCTGGATGCTGCGGAGACCTCGGAACTCGTCGAGGAAGAGACCGAAGCCGTAGCTCGTCGTGTCGCCGTCTGCGAGGACGTACGGCGTGGTCATTTCGCGGATGAGGTCCTCACCGCCGAGGGCGCCGGTCCGGTAGTTGTCCATCCACTTCGCGAGGTCCGGTGCGGTGGAGTAGATCGCGCCTGCGCCCATCGCGCCGCCGAGATCGGCCACCTCCATCCAGCCCCCTTCCTCTCCCGGGACGTATCCCGCCGCGCGACGGGGGATGATAGTCAGCGGGTCCTCGCGGACGTATGTGTTCTGCATCCCGAGGGGCTCGAAGACGTTGGCGCGCATCCACTCCGGGAAGTCCTCGCCTGTGACACGCTCCACGACCGTCGCGAGGAGGGCGAATGCGGTGTTGTTGTAGTTCCACTCCGTGCCGGGCTCGTTCTGCAACTCCGGCTGGCGCTGCACCAGCGCGATGACCTCGTCTCGGGAGATCCAATCCCCCCGATCCAAGCGGCGACCGGTCATCGCGAGGGCATTCAGGAACTCGCGGTAGCCGCTGGTGTGAGTGAGGAGATGGCGCAGCGTGACCGTCGCGCCGAGGTCTGGAAGCTCCTCGATGTAGTCGCGCACGTCGTCGTCCAGGGACAGCTCGCCGCGATCTGCCAGCAGCGCGATGGCGAAGGCCGTGAACTGCTTCGAGGTGGAACCGATGTTGGTCGGCGTGTCCAGTTCGTAGGGGATGTCGTACGTCAGGTTCGCCATCCCGAAGGGCTGGGCGTAGATCAGCTCTCCACGCTGCACCACACCGACGATGGCGCCCGGTGTGTCGTCACGGTCGACGGAGGCCATCTGCTGGCGGACGATCCCCTCGGGCGTCGTCGCGACGGGCTCCACGCGGGTGAGCGTGATGGTGTAGCGACCCTCGGCGTTCTCGAAGGGTGTTACGGTGAGGGCGTACGCGCCGGGTTCATCGGTAGTGAACTGGAACGGCTCTCGTCCGCGTGCGGTCTGGTCGTATTCGCGGATGGTCTCGCCGCTCGGGCCCGTCAGCGTCACCACGGCATCCACGGTGTGCTGGAAGGCCTCGCCGATCACAAACTGGTCGGCTTCTAGCTCGACGGTGTAGGCGTCGGAGCCGTCCGAGGCGAGGTCGCCGTCGATGGACTGGCCAAGGGTGAGAGCATCCTGCGCCTGGACAGCCGAGGCCACGAGGAGTAGGGCGAGAACAGAGAAGCGGACAGACATGACGTGAGAGGCAGGGGTGTGACGCGGGGCTGTTCGAGAGACGCACCGGAAGGTTGCACGAGGACCGGCATGACGCTCTACACAGGTCGCCACATGTGGACCGTCGCGAGAACGTGGCCGTCGCGGGTACGGACGGCACGCGGCTCCACACCGAAGGCTTCGAAGCCGCACGCCTCGTACAGTCGTCGCGCTACCGTGTTCGGCGCCCGGACAGTGAGTTGGAGGATGCTCACACCGGGTTCGGCTCGCGCCGCCTCGGTGGCAGCCTGGACCAACTGGCGCCCGAGGCCGAGGCCCCGATGCGCGGGCGCGGTGTACATCCCGAAGAGTGTCGCCTTGTGGCGAGTCCGCTCGCGCTGGTGGAACCGCAGGCCCGCCACCCCCACCAGCGTGTCGCCGTCGAAGGCGCCGAGGACGCGTTGGGCAGCATCGGGGGCGTCAGAGACGCGCTCGCGCCACCAATCCAGCGGGAGCGCCTCCCGCTCGTGGACGGTGGAGGTGAAGGCGAGTGGCGCCTCCCTGTAAGCCGCGAGCATGAGCGCGCGGTAGGCGGCGGCATGACTCGGCGTAAGGCGGCGGACGGTCATCGCGTCCAAGATCGCCTGCCTTGGGGGCTCCACGGACGAACCGAGGTAGGCAGGGCACGAACGACCGAGGTGGTGTACCCTACCCCAATCCAGAGCACGATCTGCCATGACGCGAGCCGAACCGTTTGATGTCCTGATTCTGAGCGATTCTGAAAAGCCTGCTCGGGCGCTCGCAGACGCTCTCTCGAGCCGTGGCGCTTCCGGTGCAGGAATGGGAGGGAAAGATGTCACTTCCAAGTCGTACGCTGAGGTTCGAGAACGAGTCCCACACCGCGCCCTCGTCCTCATCGTGGGAGAGGATGCGCCGAGTGACGCGTTTGCACGCCTCGCATCGGAGACTCGCGGAGCTTCAACCCCTGTGATCGTCGCTCAGGACGGGGATCCGAGGAAAGGGGCCGAAGCCGCGATAACCGAAATCGTCCGCCTCCGTCCCCGCGTGGATCTCCGGCGTCAGGGGCTGGAGGCCTCGGTGAACCTAGTCCTCCAGTACGTCAACCAGGAGAGGAAGCGCTCCGGCATAGCGGCAATACCCGAGCCAGGCGCCACCGCTTCCAAGATGTCCACCGAGGCGGAATATGCAGAGGATCCGACTCCTGAGCTAGCTCGGATTGTAGACCAGCTTGCGAATGGGTCAATCGAAACTAGAGATGCAGCACTCCAAGCAATCAGGGGACTAGACGAGCCCCTCCGCCGCTCACTGACCATCCGACTCTGGGGATTCATTGTGGGTGTCCTAGACAGTCTGGGGGGCAGAGAGATTGAATTACCATTCACACAACCAATCAGAGACACACTCACATGGGCCCTCTGCGGACTCATCCGCGCAGACACCGCTGAGCAATATGCCAGAGATATTGTTAAATATATTCAGGACGAGTTGCTTGTCGGTGATCGGAGGCAGGCGTGGCTTCTTGAGGAAGCCCACCGAGCCGACACATCGTACTGGAAAGACTCAGCGGCCCATTTACTGAATAGCGACCCAGACGGCGCGGCTGGCCGTCTTGCCATCATTCTCCTAAGTCCGAAAGAGGCGGAGGAGCTTCTGCCGCGCTACCTGCAGGCTGAAACTGTCAGCATGGAGGCACTATGGGCGCTACGAGCAGCTCCGCTTCCTCGACTCACGGAGACCCTTGGCGATCTGATTGCAAACACGCTCTCTTCTGAAGTCCTCTACAATGCCCTCTACGTTCTAGGCCAACCCACAATGGCCTCAAGGGTCGCCAGGTCGACCTCACCGCCGCTGCAGCCTCCGCTCCTTGTTTCTAGCGTGCTGGCCGTCTGGACCAAAGCCCACGAACTTGCAAGGAGGGCGTTTCTAACACTCCTTGCCGCTCTGGATTCAGAAGAGGTTCGCACTGAGTTGGCTGCCATACCGGACGACGACGGTCGATACGTAGCAGTTCAAGAGATCGCAGCCCGACTTCAAGCCAACGCTGAGAAGGTAGAAAAATCCCCCCGCCCTCTCATCCTCGCCGGGTTCTCCTCGGACCAAGCAGACGGCGTGGACGCCCTCGGCGTCGGCCCCGAGGCGGAGATCCTCATGTCCGTCCTCCTCGCTGACGAGGTGAAGCCCCCGCTGGCGGTCGGCCTGTTCGGGGACTGGGGCACGGGCAAGAGCTTCTTCATGGGCGAAATGCGGAAGGCCACGAAACGCCTTCTCGCGCAAGCCCAGGAGGCTGAGGACGCCGCCTTCTGCCAGGAAGTCGTGGAGGTGGAGTTCAACGCGTGGCACTACGTGGACACCGACCTCATGGCGAGTCTCGTGAGCCACATCCTGGAGCGGCTGGCGCATCATGTCTCACCGCTCCCCACCGACGAGGAGCAAGAAGCCGAACTGACCGAAGCGCGGAAGCAGGCCCTCGCGGTCGTGACCAACGCTGAGGCGGACCGGGCCAGCGCCGAGAAGCAAAAAGAGAAGCGGCGCAGCCAGCTCGTGGAGTTGCACCAGCTGCGAGAGGAGAAAGAGCGGCAGCTCCGGTCCCTCCGCCTCGGGCATGTGGTGGCCCTCCTATCGAAGGACGACAAGAACAAGGCGAAAGCAGCACTGACCGACCTTGGCCTCCCGGCAGTCGCCGAGAGCGTAGACGACCTCCGCCGGGCGGCGTCGGAGGTGGAAAGTCTCTGGGGCCGCAGTGCCGGACTGGCGCGAGGTCTTCTCTCGAAAGACAACCGCCTCGTGCTCACGCTGACGATCCTCGGGCTCGTGATCGGGCCGCTCGTGGCGCTCGGCGTGGAGGCGATGATCGGCTCCGAGTTCATCGCCTCTGCCAGTGGCGTGTTCACGCAGATCACAGCGGCTATCCTGGGCACGGCCGCGTCGCTGCGCAAGGCCTCGGGATGGGTGAGCGAGCGGGTGAAGCAGATCGAGACCGCGAAGACGAAGGCGGAGAACGCCCTCGCAGCCCGCCTCAGCCAGCCCACTGAGGACGAGAAGGAGTTAGAGGCCGAGATCGCCGCGCTGGTCGCTGAGGAGACCGCCGCCGCAGGTCGCCTCGCCGCAGCAGCAGCCGAGGTGGAGGCGCTCGACGAGAAGATCCAGGCCATCCGCGAGGGCCGCACACTGGCCGCCTTCCTCGGCGAGCGCCTCCGCTCGGACGACTACCACAAGCACCTCGGCCTGACCGCCACCATCCGGCGCGACTTCGAGACGCTCCAGAAACGGCTGATGCCATCAGAGGACGGCGCTCTCCCCGAGGGCACCCGCCACGTGGACCGGATCGTGCTCTACATCGATGATCTGGACCGCTGCCCAGAGGATCGCGTGATGGAGGTGCTCCAGGCCGTTCACCTCCTGCTCGCCTACCCGCTGTTCGTCGTCGTGGTGGGCGTAGATCCCCGCTGGCTCCTGCACGCCCTCCGCTCTACCTACTCCGCCTTCGACCGCGACACAGACGACAGCGAGCTAGACGACGATGAATGGGTCACGACGCCCCAGAACTACCTGGAGAAGATCTTCCAGATCCCCTTCGCGCTCCGGCCGATGGGTGAGACCGGCTTCGGCGACCTGATGACCTCGTTGCTGACTCCGGCGGAGGCCGCGCCGCCCGCATCTAGGCCCGAAGCCACCGACACAACAGAACGCGAGGAGCCCACGCCGCCCTCGCCAGAAGAAACGGAGCCCACTGAAGAGGCCCCGACTGACTCCGCCTCGGCAGAGCCCCAGCCCGAACCGGAAGCCGAGACGGAGGTGCAAACGCCGACCACGCTCGACCGCCCCTCGGTGCCCCTCGTTCGCGGCCAGGCTCTCTCCATCCGTCCACACGAGGCGGAGTTCGCGGCAGGGCTTCACGGTCTGATTCGTACGCCTCGCGCCGTCAAGCGCTTCACCAATGTCTACCGCCTCCTCAAGGCGCCGGTCGGCTCCCGGATG
>JBCDKM010000029.1:0-39435 GCA_038746605.1 Bacteroidota bacterium | reverse complement strand
TCTTGCTCGGGCCGGTGCCGGGCCTGGATCGGCCTATGGAATGGCTCCGCAGGACGTGGTCCGAGAAGCGTCTCCGACAAAGGGCGTAGGCTTGGTCGGCACCGGGGCTCGGGGTACCCTCGAATGCTAATGGACGAAGGGCTCTGGCCTCTTCGCGCTGTCTGGCCTCTGGCGTATCCTCCGCTCTGACTTGCCCTCGGCGGTTTCTGCCCTTCGCGGGTGAGCCGCCCACTGTTCTGCGGCACTCGTGCCAAACACGCTCCGGTTTGCGAACGGTCTCTATCGACACTGCTGCCATCGTTGACCGTCCGTCGTTCCACCGGGCGTTCCAGGAGGCGTTCGGATTCCCGGAGTTCTACGGGACGAACATGGATGCGTGGATCGACTGCCTCGGCCACCTCGACGACCCGGAGGCTGGGATGAGCGAGGTCACCGTCCGAGAAGGCGAGGTACTCGTCCTCGAACTGGCGGGCGCGCTCGACTTCGCGTACCGATGCCCTGATATTTGGGAAGACCTGATTGACGGGGCGGCCTTCGTCAACCAGCGGCGCGTTGATCGGGGCCGCCCCGGCATCCTGTCCCTACTCCTTCGCTGAGTGTCGGGCGTGCCGCAGAACCCACCGACCGCTGCAGGCCGACGCAACGCACGCGGTCCTTTGTGCCTCGTCCGAGCCTCGCGTGTCCTGTCGCTCGTTCCGCCCGCCAGTCGTGCGTCGCGCGGCTGAGCGGTCATCTGTTCTACGGCGCTCGCACTTGCGCAAACTCTACCTCCTCGCTCTCGGTCTCCTTGCCCTCAGCGGTTGCCGAGGCGGAGGTAGTCAGCCTCTTGGTCTGGACTCGCAGTTGCCGCTCTCGTGTCTCTCCCCCCCTCGGGGCGGCCACGGGGAGAACCCGCCCGATCCGGAGCCGCCGCCCACAGCACGCGACACTGCGGAAATGCGGGACTGCATCGGTTGCGACGGCGGGATGCTGCCTAAACCGATGTTCAGGATCGAGCAACTCGCTGCGGAACGGATGCGGGACGTGGGAGCAGCGGCTGGCGACACCGCCGTGATCGCTTTCACAATCACTCGGGAGGGACGCGTCCTCGATCCTGTAGTCGAGCAAAGCGCGAGCCCTGAGTGCGACGCCATCGCTGCCGAGTTCCTGTGCGGGGTCGAATACAGCGCGGCAGTCAACGAGTTTGGGCGCCGCTTCCCTATTGACTGGTTTGAGCGCGTGCCGTGCTCAGCCGCCGCGCCGTAGAACCCGCCACTGCAAGCCGACCGTACGCCATAGCATTTCCGGCTCGTTCCGCCTCGGCGTATCCTGCGGCTCGTTCCACCCGCCAGTCGGCCGTGCGGCCGCTGAGTGGCCCCCTGTTACACCGCCCTGCGAGTGAGTAGGCCAATCCCACCGAATCTGGATTTGGAACTGGCGGTCAGCGAGGCGCTTCGGACGGCACTCGACGACTGGCTCATGGCATACGGCGTCGCCTGGGCCGCTTATGTCCGAGGCGCTTGGACCCCGGCCGAAGCGAAGCAGGGCGCGCGGGCGATCATTGAGGCTGTGCTCAGCCGTGGACTCATGTTGGTCGGTGACATCTCTGACGACGGGTTCGTGCCCTGGAATGGGACGACGGAAGAGATTGCCGCGCGTGCGGAGTCGATGTGGCCGGACGAGGGAGACCCCGGCCTCGGTTTGTTCTGGCTCGACCTCACGGAGTCCGGCTTGATCGCTGCCGAGGCCGCACAGGCTCGGTATGAGCAGGAGCTTCTCGATGACCCCAACGGGGACGTAGTTGCGGAGGCGGTGTACCCCGCCGCTGCGGGCCGACCCAGGGCTCCAGCGCTCTCTCTCTGTCTGACCGGAGCATCCGGCCACCCAGTCCACCTCGGTGCCGAGGCGGGAGAAGTGGGGGCTGGCCCTCGGTATGTCCGTATTCTGTGCTTTACACCGGAGACTAACCGTCTGAGGTGTTAGTCATGCGCCATGCAACAAGTGAGGTTTATCCGAACGCAATTGGCAACAGGCTGGTCGGTGCCAGGTGACGGCTTGTTCGCAAAGCTGCTGCGTCGGGTGTCGGCTAACCCCGATTACGAACGGCATTTACACCGCGTCGCGGAGTGGTTCGTGGAGTTTGACGAGAACGGGTGTCCTGGTCGAGAGGTCGGATTAGACGCCGCCGGAAAGCCCGTAATCGCCGGACCGGATGATGAGAACTACGGTTTCTGGCTGAGCACGAACATGAGGTTCGGCGATTTCAAAGGGGATCGCATCACTCAGGAGGCCTTTGAGGAAAAATGGAGCGCGTGGCATACCGCATGCGGTCGCCGCTTGATGTAAGACGGGATTCGCGTAGGCAGCAGAGGTTGACGAGCGCCGAGCGGTGGACGCGCAAGAACTCCTCGTCGAGCCGTCACGCCACCGCTAGTGGCGTCTCTACCTGCTTATGCACTCTGAACAGCTGGAGGGCTTCCATCCAGATTGTTGAGCGTCTTCGCCTGGACGCGGCAAGAGCGTTGCATCCAGCGGTTTGCCTTTCATTCCAGCACGAGTTCGAGAGGAAACGCTGAGGTCTCATATGGACCGAACAGGTACTGTGCGTCACTCTTCCAGTCTAAGGAGGGGCTAGGCTCGTCGGAAAGCTCAACTATGAAAAAGATGTCGTCTGCGTCAGGAGGAAGGAGCCATTCAACCTCGCTACCAAGTTCCGCGGATGGAAACTGCTTTGACCCAAGCGATGGTAGCTCTCCACGTGGGCCAGTATGTGGCGGGCCGATCCAGAGACCGATGCGTACCAGTTCGCCGGGAGCCTCATCCACGAGACGTACACTCATCCGACGGGTGACGAGACTCTCACGGAGGTCAATCGCCCCGAGGTCAATCGCGCCATTGTCGGTGCCGCGTGGAAGATCGGCAGCATCGATGCGATGGACCTCCGAGCCAGCGGAAACACTCACACGCTCGACGTCTCCTGAGAACTCCTGCGCGAAGCGGCCATCCGCATCCGGGAGAATCCAGAGTTGGCGAGAGTCGCCATCTGGGGTGGTGACCTGCGCATGTACCTCTACGCCGCGACGGCCGCGCTCGCCGGGGAGCAACAGATGGCCGACCAGAGTGTTCGCCCGTGGTGATGTGGTCACGGTAGCCGTCGGTTCCTCGCGGATTGTGTCTGTCGATACGGGGTCCGACGTGCAACCTGCCAGAGCGGTGAGGACGACGATGGCAGCAATATGACGAGACACTGGACGCGAGCGTGACATTACCGCGCCCCGCCGAAGCGCTCCGCCAGCGCGGGCCAGTAGCGGCGGCTCGCGCGGACCTCGGTGCCATCCATCAGGCGGATCGTGCAGTCGCCGCTGGAGGTGGGGCGAAGGTCGCGCACGCGGCGAAGGTTGACGAGCGCCGAGCGGTGGACGCGCACGAACTCCTCGCCGAGCTGGCGCTCCAGCGTCGTCAGCGTCTCGCGGAGGAGGTGCGTCCGGGGGCCGACGTGGAGCGCAGCGTAGTCCCCGTCGGCCTCTACCCAATCGATGGCCTCGGTGCGGAGCACGGAGAGGGTCTTCCCCTCGCGCACGAGGACGCGGTCCAGGGTTTCCACCTCGGGCTCCTTCTGGGCCTCCAACAACTGGCGGAGGCTGTGAGCGAGGTCGGTGGGCGCCTCGGTGTTGCGTCGGGCGGCGGAGCGGGCGCGGTCGAGCGCCTGGAAAAATCGCGCGTCGTCGTAGGGCTTGAGGAGGTAGTCCACAGCGGCCACATCGAAGGCGCGGACGGCGTACTGGTCGTAGGCCGTCACGAAGACGGTCGTCGGCATGGCCTCCGGGCCGATGGCGTCCACGACCTCGAAGCCGTTCATCGCGGGCATCTGGACGTCCAAAAACACGAGGTCCGGGCGGTGCTCGCGGATGGCGTCCACGGCCTGCTGGCCGTCGCTGGCTTCCCAGCGCACGTCCACGTCGGCGGGGTCTGCGAGGAGCTGGCGGAGGGTGCCGCGCGCGAGGGGCTCGTCGTCGGCGATGAGGGTGCGGAGCGGGCTCATGCCGGACGGTAGGGGAGGGTGAGACGGGCCTCGGCGCCGAGGCCATCGGGGCCGGGCGCGAGGGTGAGCGTAGCCGCGCCGTCGTAGAGCGCGTCGAGGCGGGCGCGGGTGTTCGCGAGGCCGACCCCCGTGGAGGGCACGCCACGCCGGGTGCTACCGATTCGGGTCCCGTTCATGCCCACGCCGTCGTCCACGACGGAGAGCACGAGGTCGTCGTCCTCGCGCTGGGCGCTCACACGGACGGTGGCGGGGCCAGGCTTCGGCGCGATGCCGTGCTTGAGCGCATTCTCGACGAGCGGCTGGAGCACCCACGCCGGGACGCGCGCCCGACGCGCCTCCTCGCTCGCGTCCACCTCGACCGACAGGCGGTCGGCGAAGCGGACTTTCTCCAGTGCGAGGTAACGGTCGAGGATGTCCAGTTCGCGGCGGAGCGGGACCTCGTTCGTCCCGTCGCTCTCCAGCGAGAGGCGGAGCAGATCGCCGAGAGAGGAAAGCATTGAGACGGCTCGCTCATCGTCGCCGTTGCGGACTGTCGCGCCGACCGCGTGGAGGGCATTGAACAGAAAGTGCGGCCGGAGCTGCATCCGAAGGCTTTCCAGTTCGGCCTCGGCGAGGGAGGCACGGAGGGCGGCCTCGCGGACCTCGCGCTGCCGCCGCGTGCGCGATGCCGCCCAGGCCCACGTCGCGGCCACGACGAGCGCGTAGGCGACCGCGTTGACGTGCGCGCGGAGGGTGTAGTGCGTCTGCACGTCGGTCAGGGTCCATTCCGCCGGAAGTCCCGCCAACTGAAACGCCGCCACGTTGCCGACAGCGTGGAAGCCGAGCGCGAGGGCGCCGCCCGCGGCGTGCGCGACGCCGATCTGCCAGACGGGTGCGCGGCCGGGTGCCATCCGCAGCGCCAGCCAGGCCACAGCGGGCGTCATCAACGCCCAGAGCGCCCAGTTCGGCACCGTCGTCCAGAGCGCGACGCTCCAGTTCACCGCCTGCCCGGCGAGGGTCTGCTCGATGTAGATCTGCCCGAGCGCGACGGCGGCGGGCACGAGCCAGAGGCCGAGGAGCGCGAGGCTGCGGGCGTTGGGGCGGGCGGGGGCTTGGGGGCGGGGGACGGGAAGAGCGACGGCCATAGAGGCTGTACCCACCGGAGGCCCCGGAGGTTCGCGACGGCCAGGTCCCTCCGCCTCGGTACCGAGGCGGAGGAGGTCACGGAGGCGCGGTCGTCGTGCGGAGGGTGGACCTGTCGATGCCCTCTCCCGTTCTTCTCTCATCGGAAGGAGAGGGGACCTCGTAAGGGGGGGCGGAGGCGGGAGGAGGCGGTTTGCTTCCAGTCCCCAGTCCCCAGTCCCCAGTCCCCAGTCCCCCGACTTACCACCCCTCCGCATCGCGGTCGTCCATCCCGCCGAGGTCGGCGTAGGCGACGAGCGCTGGGAAGAGCGGGAGCAGGTAGCGCTGACTGGTCACGAGATAAGGCATCCCGCCGCCGCCCGTCCCACCCTCACCGGTCACGTGGCGACGGACGGTCTTGCGATGAACTGTCAGGAAGGAGTCAGCGTCAGGTGCGTGGAGGGCGTGGTCGGTGGCTGCGAGGCGGTCCAACACGAAGGCCAGGATGGTGCGGCGGAGCGGGCCGTGAAGGGCGGCCGCGCCCTGCCTGGCTTCCGCTAACGCGTCGCGCCGCTTGTTCTCTGTCTCGGCGACGGTCTGCAATCGCTCGCGGAAAGCCTCGGTGACGGCGTCTGCCTCGGCGTCTCGTCCGAGGGTCTGGCGGAAGCGCGCGGCGGCTCGGTCTACCTCGCCCTCATAGAGCGGGCGGATCTGCGGCGGTGGATGCTCCGTGCGATCCGCGAGGCGGGCCATCGCGGCATGCGCGAGGTCATCGAGGCTCGCGAGGATGGTCTTGGGCGAGTCCGCCTCGGGGAAGGCGCGGGCATGCCCGCCCTGGAGCACGAGCGGATCGCCGAGCGACACGTGGCCGACGGGGCAGCCCGCGTAGTGCTCGCCGTACGAGGCGCCCGGGAAGACCGGCAGATCCAAGAGCGGGCCCTTCGCGAGGGCGCGCTGGATGAGCCGAAGCTGCGCCGTCTGGAACCCGCTCGACGGGGTCAGCGCCTCGCGAAAGAGCGCGAACTCCAGCGTCGAGAACAGAACGTCGTCGTCCTCGCCCCGGCCGACGTACGGCATGATGGACGGCAGCACGCGGCGGGCGCTGTGACGGAGCCGCGCGGCAGCGGTCATCGCGGGACGCCAGAACGCGCTCGGGCCTCGCTCGTCGGGCATCGGCTCCGTGAGGACCTCGTCGGGAGCATCGGTCAGCCGCGTGAGGGTGCCCGCCACCACGCCGAGGTCGACGAGCATGAGGCGAAAGACGACCTCGCAGAGCTGGTGGATGGCGAGAAAAGCGCGCTCGTCCGGGACCGTCGTAGCGGGCTCACCTGCGCTCAGAAGGCGATCCAGCCCGAGGTACTCGCTGTAGTCCAGCCCGAGGCGGCCGTCCTCCGTGGGCGCGTTGACGAGGGGCGTGCCGTCGGCGCCGTGGCGCCGGGTGGCGTCGGGCGTGGCGCGGGCGTCGGGGGAGAGGGCGAGGTCCCACCAGGGATCGTCGGACATGGCGCGAGGCGGAGAAGCGCTCCAAGGTCGCACATCGCGCCCGGCGTAGGTTGCGCGTCCGCTCCCAGCCACCCGCTTGCGCCATGCTCCCGATGACCGTCTCCGTCGTCCAGACCGACCTGAAGAAGGGCGCGGTGGACGCCAACCTGAATCACGTCGAATCGCTCGTGGACGGTCTCGACGCCGACCTCGTCGTCCTCCCGGAGCTGTTCGCGACGGGCTACTTCTTCGACTCCACGGAGCAGGCGCACGCCCTCGCGGAAGAGGCCCCGGACGGCCCGACGGTGCGCCGCATGGAGCAGTGGGCGAAGGCGAGCGGCGCCGTGATCGTCGGCGGACTGGCGGAGCGCGCGGGCGAGGCGGTGTACAACAGCGCGGCCGTCGTCACGCCACGCGGCTGGCTCGGGACGTACCGCAAGACGCACCTCTTCTACGAGGAGACGCAGCATTTCACTCCCGGCGACACGGGCTTCCAAGTCTGGAGCGTGCAGGACCGGCGCGGCCAGAGCTACCGCCTCGGCGCGATGGTCTGCTTCGATTGGTTCTTCCCGGAATCCGCCCGCGCCCTCGCGCTGAACGGGGCCGACGTGATCGCGCATCCGAGCAACCTCGTGCTCCCACACTGCCCCCGCGCGATGCCGGTTCGTGCTCTCGAAAACCACCTCTTCACCGCGACGGCCAACCGCATCGGGACGGAGAGCAACGGCCGCGAGGACCTGACTTTCATCGGGCAGAGCGTGATCTGCTCGCCTCGCGCGGAGACCCTCGCGAGTGCGCCCGAGGCGGAGGAGGCTGTCGTCACGGCGGAGATCCTACCACGCGAGGCCCGACAGCGCGCCGTCAACGAGTACAACGATTTGCTGGCGGACCGGCGACCGGAGCACTACGGGTCGTAGACGACTCCCCCCGCCTCGGCACCGAGGCGGGCACATCCGCCGGAGAAGCGTGACGCGCCCCTACGGGAGCTTCGTTTGACGTGAGGAGTGTCTCCTGAGACTTTCCGTCTCTCCCGATCCGCTTCTCGCTCTCATGTCTTCCGTCCGCGTCCGCTTCGCGCCGAGCCCCACCGGCCTCCTTCACATCGGCGGCCTCCGCACCGCCCTCTACAACTGGCTCCTCGCCGAGAAAACCGGTGGCACGTTCGTCCTCCGCATCGAGGACACAGATCAGAACCGGTTCGTGGAGGGCGCCGAGGCGGACATCCGCGAGAGCCTCGCGTGGGCGGGCCTCCCCATCGACGAGGGCCCGGAGAGCGGTGGCGCGCACGGCCCCTACCGCCAGAGTGAGCGCACGGCGCTCTATCGCGAGGCCGTGGACCGGCTCCTCGCGGACGGCAACGCCTACCTCGCGTTCGATACGCCCGAGGCCATCGAAGCCATGCGCGAGCGCCTCGCGACGAAGGAGAACCCGAACCCGCGCTACGACCGCGCGACGATGACCAACTCGCTCACGCTCTCCGCCGAGGAGGTCCAGCGCCGCACCGAGGCGGGCGAGCCGCATGTGGTTCGCCTCAAGGTGCCAGAGGGCGAGACGGTCACGTTCACAGACCTCATTCGCGGCGATGTCACCTTCTCCACCGACGAGGTAGATGACCAGGTTCTGATCAAGAGCGACGGACTGCCGACCTACCACCTCGCGAACGTCGTGGATGACCACAGCATGGAGATCACACACGTGATCCGAGGCGAGGAGTGGCTCTCGTCCGTGCCGAAGCACGCGCTACTCTACCGCGCCCTCGGGTGGGAGATGCCCGCCCTCGCGCACCTCCCGCTCATCCTTGCCCCGACCGGCGGCAAGCTCTCCAAGCGCAACGCGGACAAACTCGGCATCCCCGTCAACGTGCACGCCTACCGCGATGCCGGGTACGAGCCCGAGGCGGTCGTGAACTGGCTCGCTTTCCTGGGCTGGAATCCCGGCGACGAGCGCGAACTGTTTTCCCCCTCGGGTCTGGCCGAGGCGTTCGGCATCGACCGGATCGGCTCGTCCGGCACGCAGCTCTCGATGGACAAGCTGGCATGGTTCAACGGCCAGCACCTCCGCGAGATGACAGCAGGCGAGATCGCCCGACGAGCGCGTCCCGCAGTGGAGGCCCGCGTCGGGGAGGTGGACGATGCACACCTCGTGGCCGTCGCGGAGCTGATGCGGGAGCGGCTGACCCTCGCGAAGGACCTCGCGGACGCGGCCTACTTCTTCGAGGACCCCACCACCTACGACGAGAAGGGCCTCAAGAAGCGCTGGAAAGACGATTCCGCCCGCCTCGTCGCGCTCTACGCGGACCGTGCCGAGGCGCTGGACGAGTGGACCGAAGCGACCACCGAAGCAGCCATGCGCGATCTCGCCGAGGCGGAGGAAGCAGGCTTCGGGCGGATCATCCACCCGGTCCGGCTGGCCGTCACGGGCACCAGCATGGGGGCCGGGATGTTCGAGACGCTCGTGCTCGTCGGCCAGGAAGCGACGGTGCGGAGGCTCCGCGCGGCGGTCGAGACCCTGGGGTAACGGCACAGGGCTTGTCCACTCTTCACGGGAGGTGTACACTGTTCACCTCCTTCTGCCTGTGACGCCATGCGTGCCGTCTTTTTTCTCGTTCTCCCGCTCCTCGCCTCGGGCTGTTTCTTCCCGACGCCGCTCCTCACGCCGGAGCCGGTTCCGCACGAACAGACGCGCGTGGAAGTCTCCATGAGCGGATACGGTATGATGCCGCTTCCATTCGCGAACGCGCAGGTCCGTCACGGCATCGCGAATGGGACGGAAGTGAACGCCCGTGCAGCCTGGGCAGTGGGGACGCCTGCGGCGGCTGTCGGTGCGGGGTTGACCCAGCGCGTGACACCTGCCGAGGCTCCGATCCGCGCGTCCATTCACGCGTCCGTGTCGGCGTTCGGAGCGATGAGTGAGGTGGACACGGAAGGGGGCTACGCCTTCCACCCGTCTGTTCTGGTCGGGACGGACCGCCTCTATGGCGGGGCGCGCCTCTCGGTCGGATCGTGGAGCGGGAACGATCAGGTGTTCGCGGGACCGTTCGTGGGCGCGCGGTATGGCTCGAAGGACTTCGTCGGCGTCGAGCTCGGCCTGATCCGGGCCGCTCCGGGCTCGATCTTCGACGACAGCGAGGCGAGCTGGCTGCTCGCGCCCGCCGTGACCTTTGGTCTGCGGCCCAGCCGAGACCAGGGCGGCATTCCCGCGCCCGAGCAACTCGCGCAGGCGCCCGCCGAGTAGCCCCGCCTCGGCACCGAGGCGGAGGGAGTCAGGCGAGCCGTTCGCGGAGGACAGCCTGCACCGCCTTCGGGTCCGCCCCGCGTGGCGCGCGGCGCATCGTCTGACCGACGAAGAAGCCGAACAGCCGCTGCTCGCCTGAGCGATAGCGCTCCACTTCGTCGGGGTTTGTAGCCAGTGCCTCGTCCACGGCGTGCGCGATGGCCTCGTCCGAGACAGCCCCGAGGCCGAGCGTCTCGACGGCCTCGGCCACCCTCCCGCCCGTCGTGACGAGGTGCGAGAGCACGTCCTCTACCGCGTTGCGGCTCAACGCGTTAGAGTCCACCATCGCGATGACCTCCGCGAGGCTCTGCGGGCTCGCCTGACTCTCCGCGAGCGCCGTCTCGCCGAGCGCTCGGCGGAAATCGTGCACGACGATCTTGCCCGCGTCCTCAGCGCCCGCGCGGTCCGCGACAGGCTCGAAGACGGCACGCAGCGCGTCGTCGGCGGCGAGCACGGCGGCCTCCTCACGGCCCACGCCCCGGGCAGTCAGCGCGCCGTAGATCTCCGTCTCCGCCTCGGAGAGAGACGCAGCCGGATCGCGTGGACCGGCGGGTTCGCTCGGCTGGCGCTTCTTCGGCCTCGGTGCCGAGGCGGGCGGAGTCGTCTTCTTCGCCCAGCCGTCCTTGAGGCTCACGATCTGGTTGAACACGAGGCTGTCAGGGGCAGAGTCCTCGGGGTCTTGCCAGAAGTAGCCCGTGCGCTCGAACTGGTACCGCGAGTCGGGAGGGTCCTCGGTCACGCTCAGCTCGATCCAGCCCTCCGTGACGGTCAGCGAGTTTGGGTTGATGGCTGTCAGGAAATCGTCCAGTTCGTCGGGTGCGGGGTGGGAGAAGAGGCGGTCGTAGAGGCGGAAGGTGGCGGGCACGCCGTCCTCGGCGGAGACCCAGTGGATGGCGCCACGCACGGTGCGGCCCTCGGGCTCGGCGGTGAGCGTCGCGAGGTCGGCCGTGGCACGGACGTGCGTGACCTCGCCCGCCTCGTCGGTCTCGTAGCCGGTGCACTTCACGACGACGCCGTGGCGGAGCCACACCTCGCGGCCGGGCGCGAGGCGGCGCCAGCCCTTCGGCGGATCGGCAGAGAAGTCGTCGCGCTCAATCCAGACCTCGCGGGGGAGCGTGAGCGGGCGCGATGCCGGGGCGTCCTCCGGCGGCGTCACGTCGGACGGCCAGTACGGCGCCTCCAGGGAGACAGCTTCGTCCAGGTTCTCGATAACCAACGGGACTGGATTCGCGACGGCCATCACGCGGGGCGCGAGGGCGTTGAGGTCGTCGCGGATGGCGTGCTCCAGGAGCGCGAGGTCGGACCGGCCGTTGGTCTTCGTGACGCCCGCGAGCGAGACGAATTTCAGGAGCGCCTGCGGACGCACGCCGCGCCGCTTCAGTCCGGCGATGGTCGGCATGCGGGGATCGTCCCATCCCGCGACGTGGTCCTCTTCCACGAGGCGGCGGAGCTTCCGCTTGCTCATCACCGTCGCTTCCACGTTGAGGCGGGCGTACTCGAACTGGTGGTTGCGCGGTTCGGGGATGCCGATGGCGTCGAGGTACCAGTCGTAGAGCGGGCGGTTGACGTCGAACTCCAGCGTGCAGCAGGAGTGCGTGATGCCCTCCACGGCGTCGCCCTGACCGTGGGCCCAGTCGTAGAGCGGGTAGATGGCCCAGTCCGTGCCGGTGCGGTAGTGGTGCGCGTCGCGGCGGATGCGGTACATGAGCGGGTCCCGCATCTTCATGTTCGGGTCCGCCATGTCGATCTTCGCGCGGAGGACGTGCGAGCCGTCCGGGTGCTCGCCTCGCCGCATCTCTTCCAGTAGGCGGAGGTTCTCCTCCACGCTCCGCTCGCGGTACGGGCTGTTGGTGCCCGCCTCGGTGACGGTGCCACGAGTCTCACGGATTTCCTCCTCGGACTGGCTGTCCACGTACGCGAGACCTTTTTTGACGATCTCCTGCGCCCAGGCGTAGAACTGCGCGAAGTAGTTCGAGGCGTAGACGACGGCGGTCGGCTCGAAGCCGAGCCAGCGGACCGCGTCTTCCAGCGCGCGGGCGAACTCCTCGCTCTCGGTCTCGGGGTTGGTGTCGTCGAAGCGGAGGTTGCAGGTGCCGCCGAACTGCTCACTGAGCCCGAAGTTGACCCAGATGCTCATGGCGTGCCCCAGGTGCGGATAGCCGTTGGGCTCCGGCGGGAAGCGCATCGCGACGCGCCCGGCGTGGGTGCCAGCTTCTACGTCGCGCGCGATGATGTCGCGGATGAAGTTGTCGGGGCGGGTGCGGTCGTCGGCCACGGATCTGCGGGAGGGCGTCCGCGATGGTACCGAGGCGGGGGAGGCCGGATGGCGGATTTTCGATGTCGGGGTGGCGAGTTGAGGAGCCCGGTGTTCAGGTGGACCTCTCTGACCTCGCGGTGAGATACTTTGTCCGGGAATGCCAGGAATCGGTTGGGGACGGGGCACGAGATAGCGCCGAAACCACCCCAGACGGGGGGATCCGGTGTCATTGCCCACTACCTCATCGTGCCGCGCTTCTAATGACTGGCCCAACAGCACAACTCGTGGCACTGGCTTGCCATCTGAATGGACGCTCGCGCGGCCTCCACGCCTCTCATTTCTTTCCGGGAAACTCGGTGTTCCAGTTCTGCGAGTATGTCAGATTCTTACGCCCGACGCGCTCTCTGTTCCGCGTCAATCGACAATGGAAACTCTGTGCGTCAGACCCTAACCGATGGTTGGAGCGCGAGGGCGGGCCGGGACGAGCAGCCTACCTCGCACACGCGCCTACCAACAACCCGAAGATTCCGGACCGGTTGTCGGCCGGGTTTGTGGGGGGTGGTGGGCAGTGGTCGGTTGCTGTTCGCTCAGGCTCAACCATGGACTTCTGGACGGCGAGGTGGGAAGTGGGAGACCGGAACGCGCCTGAGTGCCAGATCTGGCGAGTGGAGTATGGCTTGATTGACGAGGGCGTCCAGAGCGCTCCGCCCGCTCAACGCTCCCTACCTGAGATAGCAGACTCGCTGCGCAGGTCACTGGACTCTATCACCGATTTCGCGGTCGAGCACGGAGTAGACACGTTCGCCGCCGCCTTCCGTAGGGCCAAGGCTTTGTTGGACTCCACCGGCCAGCCCGAACCTCCGTACCACCAAGACCTCTCACCGCCAGGGCTCATGGCGACTGAAGCGTCACGGTTGCTAGATAGCGCACAGGCCGCGTGGGTCTTCGGTGGCATGGGCTCCTGGAACGATCTGTGGTTTGAAGACGACGACCAAGAGCGGTATAAGTCCGTATCCGGAGAACTCTTCAACCTGTTGAACGAAGCGATCTCCGCGGCGGTGAACTCAACTGCACCTGTGAATGAGCCGAGCTAGCAGAGGGCCAGTTGGATAAGCGCTTTGCCCTCGAGCAAGAAGTATGGTTCGCCGAGGCCGTCGGGTGCGTAGCGTGGGGTGTCTTCGTTCGCACCGTGCCCGCCCTTCGTACCATCGCGACTCGTCTCTCTTCGCTTCCGGGTCTGGACCCGGAGGCTTGCGGCGAGGCCTTCGGGTGCGCGATGGACGACCTGGGCGGCGTGCCCCACCGGTACCTCGCAACAAACCCAGGGCACGGCCTCGCGCAACTCGAACTGCGCGTTGGCACCACCGGAGGCATCGTGGTCGCGACGGTTGCTCCCGAACAGCAAGAAGCGTGGGCGCGCGAGAGCGCCCGCCTCGGCAGGCTCGTGGGCGTGGATGTGGTCTCGCCACCCGTCCCGGCTGCCTCCGACGGGCTACCGAGGTGGACGGAGCGGCGCGAGATCGGCGGCGTGGTGCTGAAGTTCGGCTTCGAGGGGGAGCGAGAGCGGCCCCGCCTCGTGCCCGTTTCCCGGTCGTGGTGATGAGCCGGAGGTTCAGGCGTCCGGTGCGGCCGAGGCGCTCTGGTCGTTGAGGCTCCAGTCGTAGTCGAAGTAGCTCACGTCGAGCGTGGCGCCCTCCAGGGCCTCGCGGGCCTCGCCCTCGAAGTACGGCGCGGCGAAACGCTGGATGTCCGCGTCGGAGCCGCCGAAGTCGCCCTTGAACCAGTCGAAGATTTTGGAGAAGCGCGCAGTACCTGCGGAGACGTTCACGAGGTTCTTCTCGGCGTTCGCGAGGAAGATCTGCGCCTGGTCATCGAGTTGTGCGTCCAACTGAGCGCCCTCGTACGCCTCGCGCCGGAGCGGCGGACACGCGATGGCCGCGCAGACCAGCGCGACGTGGATCCGGGGCTCATCGAAATTCTCGCGGATGGTGCCGTGCTCGATGTCATCTAGCGAGACCTCCTCGCCTCCGATCTGCGCGAACGAGACGGAAAACGGGCTGTTGACCGAGGGCACGAACGGCCCCGGCGTCACGTCGAGGATGCTCTCGATGGGGTAGTGGTCCGCGACGAGGCGGAGGGCGTACGCGTTGTAGGCGTTGAGGAGAAACGCGAGCCGGTCGTCGTCGGAGAGGGCGGAGGGGTCCGTCGCGGCGAGGCGACCGACGTAGGCATCGAGGCCGGTCGGGTCGGCCGCTAGTCCGGCATAGTCCACCTGCCCGTCGGCATCGACGTGTGCCTGGAGGACAGCGGTGAAGTCGGAGTGGTCGAAGCTCGTGGGCTGGGTGACCGGCCCGGCGGGCTCGATGGGGCGGGTCTCGACCTCGTTCTGGCATCCAGCGAGTGCGAGGGCGAAGAGGAGAAGAGCGAGCGAACGCATGGGGAGAGAGGCGTGTCGGGACGGGGGAACGTCGGAGCGGCGGCAGTGGATGCACGCTCACGATGAGCGCAATGGAGGAGATCGTCCGCCTCGGTAGGTCGATGGAGGGACCGAGGCGGGGAGACCTAGCGGCGACGTTTCTTCTTGCGGCGTCGCGAGAGCTGCTGGGCGCGACGCTGCGCGCGGTTCCCTTTCTTCGAGCCGTCCGGGACGGCCCCCGGCTCCTCGGCGAAGGTGAGGTCGATCTGGCGGTTCTCGGTGTCGGCGCCGGTGATGGTGACGGTGACGGGATGGCCGGTGCGGATGCGGCGCCCGGAGTAGCGGCCGATGAGCGCGTAGCGGTTCGGGTCGTACTCCCAGTAGTCATCGTCCATGTCGCGCACGTGCACGAGGCCCTGCACGAGCAGCCGCTCGATCTCCACGAAGACACCGAACTTGGTCACGCTCACCACGACGCCCGCGAAGGTGTCGCCGAGGTGCTGCTCCGCATATTCCACCTGCTTCAGCTTGACGGACTCGCGCTCCGCCTCGGTCGCCTCGCGCTCGCGCTCGGAGCAGTGCTTGGCCTGGACTTCCAGGCGCTCCACCTCGGGAGGCTTCGCGGGGGAGTCGCGCAGCATCTCCTTGAGCAGCCGGTGGACAATCAAGTCTGGATAGCGGCGGATGGGGCTCGTGAAATGGCCGTAGTGCGAGAACCCGAGTCCGTAGTGGCCGATGTTGTGCGGACTATAGACGGCCTTGCTCATCGCGCGGATGGCGGCCTGCTCGATGACCGGCGCCTCGGGCGAGCCCTTGACGCGCTTCAGGAGCGCATTGAGGTCGGCGCGGGAGACCTGGCCGTTCTGGTTCGGGAGCGTGTAGCCGAACGGCCGCACGTATTCCGCGAGCGCCTGGATGCGCTCCTGGTCCGGGTGGTCGTGGATGCGGTAGACGAGCGGGCGACCCCGTCGGCTGGCCTCCTTCGCGACGGCCTGGTTGGCGAGCAGCATGAACTCCTCGATCAGCCGGTTGGCGGGCTTCCGCTCCTTCACCACGATATCGACCGGCCGGTTGCGCTCGTCCAGCACGACCCGGATCTCGGGCACGTCGAAGTCGATGGCGCCCTCGCGCATGCGCTTGGCTGTGAGGGTTTTGGCGATCTCGCCCGCCCGGATCACCTCCTTCGCGAGCGGGTGTTTTGCGTTGCCGCCGTCCAGGATCTCCTGCGCCTCCTCGTAGGCGAAGCGCTCCTTGGAGTGGATAACGGTCTCGCGAATGTCCCACGAGTGGACGTTCCCGCCGCCGTCCACGGTCAGGATGACGCTGTACGTCAGCTTGTCCTCGCGAGGGCGGAGGGAGCAGACGCCGTTGCTGAGCACCTCGGGGAGCATCGGGATGACGCGGTCCACGAGGTAGGTGCTGGTGGCACGCTCGTAGGCCTCCGCGTCGATGGCGCCGCCGCGCGGGACGTAGGCGCTCACGTCCGCGATGTGGATGCCGAGTTCCATCATGCCGTCGCCGAGGTCGCGCGTGTGGATCGCGTCGTCGAAGTCCTTGGCGTCCACCGGGTCGATGGTGAAGATGGGGTACTCGCGGAGGTCGAGGCGCCGGTCGATCTCCTCCTGCGAGATCTCGGTCGGGACCGCCTCGGCGGCTTTCTCGACCGCGTCGGGGAAGGTCGGCTTCGCGCCGTGGGCCATCGCGAGGGCGAGCACGGCCACGCCGGGCGCGTCGGCCCGGCCGATGACGCTCAGCACGCGGCCTTCGGGCGCCGCCTTCGGATCGTCGAAGGCGTCGATGCTGACGACGACCTTGTCGCCGGGCGTCGCCCCGTTCCACTCCTCGCGCGGCACGTACACATCGTGTCCGATGCGCGGGTCGTCAGGCTTCACCCACCCGGCCTTCTTGACGGTCTCGAAGGTGCCGACCGTCTGCGTCGTCTTGCGCTCGATCACCTCCAGAACCTCCGCCTCACGCAGATCACCGGGCGCGCGCTGGCGGTTCTGCGCGGCGAGCCCGACGCGGACGCGGTCGCCGTGGAGGGCGGTGCGGAGCCGGGTCTTGCGGACGAAGAGATCGTCCCCGCCCTTGTCTAGAGAGACGAAGCCGTGACCGCTCGCGATGACGCTGATCGTGCCCTCTGCGGTGTGCTGCGCGCCGCGATCTCTGTACCTGATCCGCCCCTTGCCGACGTGCTCGGCCAGCCCGGCGTCCTGCATCTCGGCGAGGACATCGCGGAAGGTCTCGTAGCGGCCTCGGTTCTTGATGCCGAGGGACTTCGCGATCTCCTTCGGCCGGTACGCCTGGTCGGGGTGGGATTTGAGAAACGAGAGCGCTTGTTTGCGAAGGACGGTGCGTTGACGGGAGTCGGACATGCTGGGGGTGAAAGTCCATGCTCCAACGCGACGGGCCTTGCGGAGATCGGCGCGAGGCGGGAAGAGTGGGGAAAGACCACGGACCCCAGGCTGCCGAGTGGGTCCGCCTCGGCACCGAGGCGGGGGGAGTCAGGCGGGGACTTGTGCGTCGCGTGCTCTCTGCCACGCGAGGTCTGCCGCGAGGCCAAGCGCCGCTCCGACGGTGTACGCGACGAGGTCGAGCGGATCGAACCCGGAGCCGAGGGCGAGGCGACCGAGCGTCGTCCTGCGGATCGCGTCCAGCCAGTCCACGTGCACCAGTTGCAGCGCCTCCACGCCGAACGAGATCGCCAGGGCAGCGGCGGCGAGATGAAGCGGCTTCCTCGCGGGGCGAACGAGTGCCAGCACGACCACGACCATCAGCGTCCAGAGTACGTCGCCCGGGTAGTTCTGCAGGGCCGCCGGGAAGAGCGGCAGCGCACGCGAGGCGAGGCCAAGCGCGATGACGGCCACGAGCGCGAGGACCAGCGGGAGTCTCGGGCGGAAGGAGCGCGGAGCTGCAATGAGAGAAACGTACTCGCAGCCCTGTCCGCCTCGGTGCCGAGGCGGAAGGATCCGGCCGGATTCGCAGGCACCTCACGCAGTCGCGAGGCGGGGTGGAGCGTTTGTACGTTCGATTCCACGATGCCTATGTCTCGCCTCCTCGTTTCCCTCGCGTTCCTGCTCGCCGGGCTTCCGGCAGCGGCGCAGAGTTCGTTCGACCAGATCGACCCGGACGACCCGAGTCCGTTCTCTGACGCGGACCTCGTGTCCTCCGTCGAGAGCGTCGCGCCCGGCGACTCGTTCGAGGTCGCGCTCGTGCTCACGCAGGAGCCCACGTGGCACTCCTACTGGCTCAACGGCGGCGACGCGGGCCAGCCGACCACCCTCGACTGGCGTCTGCCCGACGGCGTCACAGCGAGCGATCTGCGGTTTCCTGTGCCGGAAAGCATCGAGATCGCGGGGCTCGTCTCGTACGGCTACGAGGACGAGGTAGCACTCCTCGCGATGGTGACGGTCCCTGAGGACTTCGCGGGCTCTACGCTCACGCTGGAGGGTACTGCCGACTGGCTCATCTGCGCCGATATCTGCCTCCCCGCCACCGCCGAGGTCTCGGCCGTCGTGCCGCTAGGGCAGACCGCGCCGTCCGCGCTGACCTCTGCCTTCACCGAGTGGAACCGTCTGCTCCCGACCGACGCCCGGGGCTGGACGACCGAGGCGATCCCGACGGAGGAAGGCTTCGACCTGCGCATCATTCCGGCGCCGGACTGGGAGGGCTCGCTGGAGGGCGCGTATTTCTTCCCGCTCGCTTCGGACCAACTCGATCACGCCGCGCCTCAGACGCTCTCGCGCGATGGCGAAGCGTTCGTCTTCGCACTCGATGGTTCTGGGATCGGCGAGACGCCGGACACGATGGAAGGCATCCTCGCGCTCGCCGAGGGCGAGACGGTGGACGGCACGCATCTCGGGCTGAGCGTCCGGGCGCCGGTGCCCCAGTTGGTCGCGAGCGCTCCCGAGGCGGGCGAGGTCGCCTCCATCTGGATCGCGCTGCTGCTGGCCTTCGGCGGCGGGCTCCTGCTCAATCTCATGCCGTGCGTTTTCCCGGTGCTGAGCATCAAGATCCTCGGCTTCGCGGAAGGCCGCGAGGCGGACTCAGCCACGATGCGTCGCCACGGGCTCCTGTTCGCGGCGGGCGTGCTCGTGTCGTTCCTCGCGCTCGCGGGTGCCCTGCTCGCGCTCCGAGCGGCAGGCGAAGGGGTCGGCTGGGGGTTCCAGTTGCAGAGCCCGCCCGTGATCGCTGCGCTGGCCGTGCTGATGACGGGCCTCGGCCTGTGGATGCTCGGGGTCGTCGAATTCGGTTATCGCCTCCAGACCACGGCGGCCGGGGCAGACCGGCAGTCGGGTGCGGGAGGTGCGTTCCTCTCGGGCGTCCTCGCAACGGTCGTCGCGACGCCCTGCACGGCGCCGTTTATGGGCGCGGCGCTCGGGTGGGCGCTGGTGGCTCCGGCGGCTGCTGCTCTCGCGGTGTTCGCGGTGTTGGGCCTCGGGATGGCGCTGCCGTATCTGCTGCTCTCGTTCTTCCCGGCGTGGCTGAAGATGCTCCCAAAGCCGGGACCCTGGATGGAGACGCTCAAGCAGTTCCTCGCTTTCCCGCTCTTCCTGACGGCCGTCTGGCTGGTGTGGACCTTCGGCGCACAGACGGGCATCAACGGCGCGAGCGCGCTGCTGGCCGCGTTGGTGCTGGTCGGGCTGGCGGCGTGGATGCTTGGTCGCTGGCCTGGGGCGACCGTCTCGGGTGCGACGCGCCTCGTAACGCGCGGTCTGGCCGTTCTCGCCCTCGGCGGCGCCCTCGCGCTGACCGCGTTCGGTGCCCGTCAGGAGGCCGTGGCTGCCTCCGCCTCGGGCGATCTCTGGGCCCCCTACGATCCCGCCGAGGTAGAGACCCTCGTCGCCGCAGGCGAGCCCGTCTTCGTGGACTACACCGCGACGTGGTGCCTCACGTGCCAGGCCAACAAAGCCAGCACCCTCCGCACCGAGGCCGTCGAGCGAGCCTTTGCGGATCGTGGCGTCCACCTCTTCGTCGCGGACTGGACCCGGCGCGATGACACCATCACGGCCTCCCTCGATGCGCTCGGGCGGAGCGGGGTGCCCGTCTACGCCCTCTACCCCGGTGGCTCTGCCGATCCGATCCTCCTCCCGGAACTGCTGACGCCCGGCGTCGTGATGGACGCTCTGGACCGTATCACCGTCGCTTCCCGCTAAGTCACTCCTCCCATGCGTTTCTCCCTCCTCGCTCTCGCGCTCTTTCTCGTGGCTTGCCAGCCCCAGGCCGATGAGGCCCCGGACGCTTCCGCCGAAGTCGCCGAGGCCGTCTCCGCCGAGGCTACGCCCGGCGACATCCAGCCCGGCGTGATGGCGCCGGACTTCAAGCTGGCGTCCACCTCCGGCGAGCCCTACCTGCTGGGCGACCTTCGCGGCAAGACGGTAGTCCTGGAGTGGCTCAACTACGACTGCCCGTACGTCGCCAAGCACTACAACTCGGGCAACATGCAGGCGCTCCAGCAGGGCTACACCTCGGCAGATTACGGCAGCGACGTGGTCTGGCTCTCCATCGTGTCCTCTGCGCCAGGCGAGCAGGGCCACTTCGAGCCTGCTGAGATGGATGCTCGCACGGAGCAGGAGGGGGGGCTCCAGACTGCCGTGTTGATGGATCCCACTGGGGAGGTCGGGCGCCTCTACGGCGCGAAGACGACTCCCCACATGTTCGTGATCTCGCCCGAGGGGACCGTGGTCTACAACGGCGCCATCGATGACAAGCCCGTCACGAACCCCGAGTCGTTGGATGGGGCCACGAACTACCTCGTTTCTGCGATGGACGCACTCGCGGAAGGCCGCGAGGCGGACCCGGACCGGACCGTCCCGTACGGCTGCTCCGTCAAGTACGCCAACGCGGAAGCGTAACCCGGAAGCCACTCGCCCCGCCTCGGTGCGTCCGCGACGGCACCGAGGCGGGCGCACCTGAGCGCCGCGCGAGGTAGGTTCGGCCATGACCGAGACCGATCGCCTCGCGCGGCCCCGATTCGCGCTGTTCACGCTCTGGCTCCTCGTCTTCGCAGCAGCGGGTCAGATCATCATCGTCGCGCCGCTCTTGCCGACCATCGGCGCGGAACTGGGGGTGGAGGAGAGTGCGCTGGGACTCCTCGTGACGGCCTACTCCGTGACGCTGGCCGTTTTCGGCCTCATCGCAGGTCCCGTCTCGGATCGGTTCGGGCGTCGGCGGATGATCCTCTGGGGATCCGGCGCGATGACGCTCGCCCTCGCGCTGCACGGATTGGCGGAGTCGTTCGGCGCACTCCTCGCCGTTCGGGCCGCCTCGGGCGCAGCGGGCGGGCTTCTCTCGGGAACCTCCATCGCATACATCGGTGACGCGTTCCCGGCCAACCGGCGCGGGTGGGCGAGCGGATGGGTAATGAGCGGTTTCTCGGTCGGACAGATCATCGGGATTCCAGCGGGAATCGCGCTAGCCGGGCTCGGCGGGTTTCGAGTCCCGTTCCTGGGCTTCGGCGCCGCGATGGGCGTGGCGTTCCTGCTCGCGTTCGCGGCGCTACCCCAGATGGCGGGCGCGAGGTCGCGCGAGAAGCTCGGCGTCGGGAGTGCAGTGGCGTCCTACCGCGATCTGCTCGCGCGGTCCGACACCCGGAATGCATCGCTCGTCTACTTCGTCCTGTTCGGCGGGATCGGGCTGTTCGTGATCTACTTCCCGACGTGGTTGGAAACAGATCTCGGGTTTACCAGCGCGATGGTGGCGGGGCTCTACGCCCTCGGGGGTGTGGCGAATGTGCTGACCGGGCCGCAAGCCGGAAAGCTGTCCGACCGCATCGGGAGAAAGCGCGTGATCGTCATCGCGACACTCGGCGTGGCGGGGTTCATGGCCGTGACGCCCCTCGCGCAGTTCGCGCCACTGGCAGCGTTCGGTTTCTTTTTCGGCATCATGGCGCTGACGGCGGGGCGGATCAGCCCGCTCCAGGCGCTCCTCACGGAGTTGGTCCCTGCACAGCGCCGAGGGGTCTTGATGAGTCTCTCGGCGGCGATCGGGAACGGCGGGTTCGCGGTGGGAGCCGCGCTAGCGGGCGTGCTGTACGCCGCTGCCAGTTTTCCTGCGGTCGCGATCCCGGCTGCCCTCGCCTCGGCAGGTGTAGGCGCCGTGGTGTGGTGGGGACTCCCCGAGCCGCGCTCTCCAGATCTCCCGTGCCCGCCCGAACTGGAGGATTGTGCAGACCGGCCGGTCACGACGGCGCTCAGCGGGCCGTGCCCAGAGGCCGGTCACATGACCGAGGCGGGCCACAGGGCCGAGGCGCTCGCCGAGGTGGCGTGAGCCGCCCGAACTCCGATGCTTCGTCAGGGGGCTCAGCGCAGGATTCGACCGAGCGGCTCGTTGCGCCAGACGCCCCTCATGGTTCGGCTCTCTCCAGGCACATAGGGGCCTATGGGCGTCAGAACTAGCATCGGAAGGTCTGCTGAGAACTCGGCAGAACGGTCTCCTTCGGAGAACCGGAACACATTCACTTGCCCGGTTTCCGGTTGGGTGTCGCCCGGTCGGTAGGAGAAGAACGCGTCGACGTACAGTTCCTGCATCTTCCAGTTGTCATCGGTGCAGCCGACGCATTCCAACTGGAAGCCTTCTCGCCCTTGCAGCAGCCGGATCGAAATGGACTCGATGTCCGCGAGAGTCGTGGGCTCGCGGAGAGGGACTCGCACCTCATGCGTACTTCCGTTCTCCCACGTTGGAGCGCGAACGCCTGGGCGCTGGCTGTCCTTCACGGTAGTCCACACGACGTTGGCCCGGTTTCCGAACTCATCCCCACTGTAGTAGCCAGTCAGCGGCGTACGGTCTCGGCCATAGACCCGGACGAGAAGTGCACTGTTGTGTCGCAGGTCGTCATCTCCCGTGCGGAAGCGAAAGGTCAGTGCGGAGACGGTTCGCAGTGCAGCCTCTGGAGCCTGGATCTCCGTCGCCACCTCGATCGCCATGACGATCGTCGGGGGAGGAGCCTCGTCCCCTGTCGGGGACCGGCCCTCTTCCTCGGGGCGCTCCTCGGCGGGCGGGGGGGCCGAGGCGGGCAAGGTGAAGGTCCGAGTATCGGTCTCGATGCGGCGATGGTTTCTCAGCGACACGGAGCCGTCGCACGGACGCGCGAGTCCAGATGCGTCGAATCGGACCACGATCTCCGTGCGTGTTCCGGGGGCGAGTCGGTCGGTAGATCGGATCTGCGGCTGTTCCGAGGCCCCGGGAAGCGACACACGGATGGAGAAGTGCGACGCGGTGCGACGGTTGTTCTGGACACCTACCGCGAGTTCTGCCGTGCCTGCTGCGGGCTCGCGAACGTCGAGCGAGACGATCTGTAGGTCCTGTGCGCTTGCGAGGAGCGGAGCGCCAATCAGGAGAACGAGGAAGAGGAGACCACGCATGCGAGATCGGGAGATCCTGTGAGCCTGGTAGAAACGTACGCCGCGCGAGTCATCCTTGCCGTGACGGGCTGGGCTGGCGCTCGCTATTGCTGTGGAGAGCGAACCCGATGAAGACTCTTGGGAGCGCGAGGGCAGGGCTCCATTGGCGTTGACGGCTTGAGCCGAGCCACCGTATCATGGTGGGCGACGCGGGAATAGCTCAGTTGGTAGAGCATCTGCTTGCCATGCAGAAGGTCGCCGGTTCGAGTCCGGTTTCCCGCTCCATAGCGAAAGCGCCTCTTCCAGATCGGAGGAGGCGCTTTTTGTGGGGAGAGGCGAGCAGCAGGTTCGGTTGCACAGGGCGGTTGATCTAGACGGTCTATACTGTGCGAAAGATGTGTGCTCAGCGAGTCGCTGCGTCATGCCACGCTTTACCACCTTCTACCCCTTCCATGACTACCCCTCAGTCGCAGTGCACTGCCTGCACTCACCTCGACCGCCAGTCCGAGGTCACGCAACTCTGTGAGGCTTTCCCGGCGGGCATCCCGGACGAGATCTGGACCAACGAGGTGGCCCACACGTCGAGTCACCCGGGTGACAATGGCATTCACCTGGAGTTGATCCCGCTGAACGTTCTGGACTAGGCCGAAAGAACGGCCCCCATCATGCTTCGAAGCGGCTGAGAACTGTCGGGTCCTCAGCCGCTTTTGATTTTCCCGTTTTGCTCGCTATGCGTGACTCCCCTACCGGGCTACACACGGGCTTATGAGCAAGCGGACGCAAGTGCGTATATCTGTTGTGTGTCACGTAACGACCATGGTTCCCTGCATGATAGTGTAATGCCCAGGGAAGGTGCAGATGTAGCGGTACCGGCCTGGCGCGGCCGGCGCAGTGAACGTTACCTCGACCGTCTCCCCGGGTCCAGACATTGCCGTGTGCGCTAGGATCATCGGGTCGTCTGGAATGTAGTCCGTCTCAGCTGCCGCCTGAGCCGCTACTCCAATCCGGTTGACCACCTCATCGTCGTCGGTGTTGAGCACGACGACGTTGTGCTGCATCGCGGGGCTGGTAGCGGTATTCCGGAACACAATGGTGACGTCCTCGCCCGCGCTCACCGAGAACTCGGTTTGCTGATAGCGCATCTCGTTCCCTTGTGGGAGGATGGTGACGGTCTCACCTCCGCTGCAGGCAGAGAGGGCGAACATGACGGCGAGCAGGACGCAGGGACGAGTGAAGGCCATGGTGTCTGGAGGAGGGAGCGGTCGATCAGGACGGCTGACCTGGAGGACGACGAGCGGTAGGGCAGCGAGCGAGGGGTGTGCCGACGGAGCGACTAAGATGGGGCTCCTGAGAGCACGCGGGGCCGTCCTCAGAAGCAGTGCGACAGAGACACCGCCCGCGTGCGGAGCACCCTACGTCCACGGCTAGCGCGTGGGTCCACGCTGTTCGTGAGAGATAGTCGATACCTCAGGAAACGGAGCGTTCGCGTCGACCCAGCAGATCGCGAACGACTCCTCGGCTACTCTCGCCCCGACAGAGCCTCGCCGATGTATCCGACCTGCCGATAAGACTTCCCACACTTTGTCTACAGCCCTGTGGCCCCGTCCGCCTCGGTGCCTCGAGGGGAGCTCCCGAGGCGGACGAACTCGGGCTAGGATCGTCCTCAGCTACATTCTGCTCGTGGAGGCAGGGCGCGATGAACGCGCCGTGGCGCAGGGGCTCTCCACGATCTTCCTGAGCACGGGCCAGTTGGTCGGAGCGTCGGTGCTCGCAGCCCTGGTAGCCTCCACCTCGGTGCTTGAGGCGGGCTACCGCCTCGGGTTGACGTTCGGTGCAGTGGGTAGCGTCGGGCTTATCGTCGCAGCGTTGTTTTTTCCGCCTCGCCGGTCCCCGAACCGGTACACCTCGCGATGTGCGTCACTCGCTGGATGTCTGAGCCACAGCCCTGGGAAGTTCTCGCCTCGACCGTTCTCCTCGACCGTCCGCCCTGGATTCGTCTTCGCGAGGACCGAGTTCGCCTCTCGACCGGTGCGGTTCTGGAGTCGTTCTACGTCGTGGAGTACGCGGACTGGGCGTGCGTCGTGCCTGTGACGGAAGGGGGTGAGGTCGTGATGGTAGAGCAGTGGCGGCATGCCATCGGGCGCGTGAGCCTCGAGTTCCCGGCGGGAGGCGTAGACGAAGAGGAGGAACCTCTGGAGACTGCGATGCGCGAACTGGAAGAGGAGACGGGGGCGACGGCAACCGATTGGGGCTACCTCGGGACGCTCGCCACCGAGCCGTCGCGCCACACCAACTGGGCGCACGTCTTTCTGGCACGAGATGCAGAAGTCACGCAGGCGCCCGCTCTGGACGAGGGCGAAGACCTCGTGACGCGTCGCGTTGCAGTGAGCGAGTTACCAGGCCTCGTAGCGCGAGGCGAGATCGTCCACGGTGTGCACGTCGCGGCGGCGTTCCTCGCCCTCGCGCAGATCCGCGGCTGAACCGAACCGGAGTGAGCCCGTTCATCCGGCCCTTCTCTGCCGCCTCATCATGCGCGACGCTCCCCCGACGGCTACGCCCGCCAACCTGTCCGCTCTACTACCCGAGGCGGGCTGACCCATGCTCTTCCCCATCTCCGACGACGACCGCAGGCTCTCCCGCCCGGCCCTCGTCACGTGGTTCCTGCTGGCAGCCAACCTCGTCTTCTTCTACGTCCAGTTCTCGAACCCGGAGTTCACGTACGCTTGGAGCACCGTCCCGCAAGAGATCACGACCGGCTTGGACCTCGCGAACGCCGTCCCGCTGGATGCCGCCGCTCCGGGCCAGATCCCGCAGCGCCCCGGCCCCGGACCGGCGCCGATGATCTACCTCACGCTACTGACGGCGATGTTCATGCACGGGGGCCTCGCGCACATCGGCGGCAACATGCTCTACCTCTGGATCTTCGGTGACAACGTGGAGCATCGGTTTGGTCACACGACGTTCCTCGGGTTCTACCTCCTGAGTGGGCTGGCTGCATCCTTCGCTCAGATCGCGTTGGACCCGGACGGGTTGGTGCCATCGCTGGGGGCGAGCGGTGCCATCTCGGGCGTGCTCGGGGCGTACCTCGTCCTGTTTCCGAGGAACCGCGTCAACGCCATCTTTTTCTTCCGCGTCGTGAGTGTACCCGCGTTCATCGTGCTGGGCCTCTGGATCGGGTTTCAGTTCGTCAACGGGTGGGGCTCGCTCTTCGCCTCAGAGCAGACAGGTGGTGTCGCGTACGGGGCACACATCGGGGGATTTCTAGCGGGCGTGATCGGGGCATTCGTGCTGAAGGGGAAAGGCGTGCAGGAGCATCCCAACGTGCTCTCGCGCGCGAGGCGAGCGGATCCGCGAGACCGTCCGCTCTGGCGTTGAGCGTGAACCCAGCGTGACAAACCGCGCGCGGCACGAAGCTTGATCGGAACCGGGTTGTATCTCACGGGCGTAGGCCCGATATTCCGATGGTCTTCGGTACACCCATGCTCCGCTCTGCCTTCGTCCTCGCCTTCGCGCTCCTGCTCGGAGTGACGGCCCTCCCCGCTCACGCGGCCGAGGCGGACGTAGACGATCTCTCGCTGGAGTACGTCGATGAGACGGCACAGCCGTTCCGGCTCTCCGCCGCTCGTCCCAACCCGTTCACGACCACGACGCGGCTCCAACTGTCGCTCGATGCGACCACCGCTCTTCGCGTCGCTGTTTTCGATGCGCTGGGCCGCGAGGTCATGAAGCTACACGAGGGCACTCTCCAGCCAGGGACCTACAACCTTCGCCTGGACGGTTCCAACTTGCCCCCTGGCCTTTACCTCGTGCGCGCAACGGACGGCCGTGGCACCACGGTCACTCGCTCGGTCGCTCTCTCGCGCTAGCGCCCGGCACCCCCGACTTCGAACGTCCCGTCTTCGTCGAGACGGGGCGTTTTCTGTTTCTGGATCCGAGGTCGCCGCAGTCGCATGGCCTCGTGAGGTGACACGGAGCCTCTGGCGTGTTTCGGCCGAGGCGGGCTCACGACTCGCTGGCTTTCGAGAACTGCTGGTCGAAAACGATATCGGACGGCGGGAAGTCCACGCTGCGAACGAACGTGCACGCTTCTTCTGCTCCGTGCTCCCGGTCCATCTTCATGTCCTCCCATTCGACAGAGAGTGGGCCGGTGTAGCCGACATCGTTCAGGGTGCGGACGATGTCCTCGAAGTCGATCTTGCCGCGTCCGAGGCTTCGGAAGTCCCACGACCGGCGCGAGTCGCCGAAGTCCGTGTGACCACCGAGAGTGCCCGCCTCGGTGCGGACGTCGGACCACCAGACGTCTTTCATGTGGACGTGGTAGATCCGGTCGCCGTGATCGCGGATGAACCGTACGTAGTCCGCGTTCTGGTAGCCAAAGTGGCTCGGGTCGAAGTTGATACCGAAAGCGGGGTGGTCGCCCATCGCGGCGAGAGCGCGTTCCCAACTGGGCCCGTCGAACGCGATCTCGCTGGGGTGGACCTCCAGCGCGAACCGGACGCCCAACTCCTGGAAGCGGTCGAGGATGGGGACCCACCGCTCAGCTGTCTCCTGGAAGCCCGCCTCGATATCCTCCGGTAGGTTGGGTGGCCAGGAATAGAAAAGATGCCAGATGGGCGATCCCGTGAACCCGGTCACGACGTCCAGGCCCAGCATCGCGGCGGCCTCGGCTGTCTTCACGACCTCCTGCGCAGCACGCTGGCGCACACCCTCGGCCTCGCCGTCGCCCCAGACGTGCGGCGGCACGATGGCCTTGTGGCGCCCGTCGATGATGGCATCTGCCACGGCCTGCCCGACGAGGTGGCACGAGATGGCCCAGAGCTTCAAGCCGTTGTCTGCCAGTAGCTTCGTTTGGCTCTCCGCATAGCCGTCCTCGTCCACGACGCGATGGATGTCCATGTGGTCGCCCCAGGTCGCGAGCTCCAGGCCGTCGTAGCCCCAGGAGGCAGCTTTGGGGGCGAGTTCGGCGATGGGCATGTCGGCCCACTGGCCGGTGAAGAGGGTGACGGGACGCATGGCGGAAGAGGAGGGGCGGGGGATAGGGTTAAGAGGAATGAGGGTACGGCTCCCCATTTCTGAGCCGTGTCATCCTCCGCGTTCCCTTCGCTCGCTCAGGATGACACAGCTGGAAGAGCCGAGTCGGTCCGCCTCGGGTGGCGCGAGGAACGTACCGAGGCGGGAGGACTCGTGTCGCTACTCGTCGGCGGCGAAGCGGATGGCGAGGCCCCCGCCAGGCGCGAGGTCGATGGTGAGGCTGCCCGATGCCGTCACGGTGCGTGTTTCGATCTCGTACGCGGTCGCGTTGGTCTGCCAGTCGGCGTCGGCGGCGTCGCGGTAGATGGTAGCGGTGTACGTGCGGGTGTCGTCGAGGAAATCGAGGGGGACCTCCATCGTGCGGGCGTCCGCATCGGTCTTGGCGCCGAGGTACCAGTCGGCAGAGTTCCGGTCCTGCCGCGCGATGGTGACGTAGTCGCCGATCCTGGCTTCGAGGACGCGCGTGTCGCGCCAGTCTGCGGGGACGTCCTTGATGAACTGGAAGGCGTCCATGTGCGGCTCGTAGTTCTCCGGCAGGTCCGCTGCCATCTGGAGCGGGCTGTAGAGCACGACGTAGAGCGCGAGTTGCCCCGCGAGCGTGGTCGGGACGTTGATCCGTCGGTCTTCGGTGCCGTCGAGGTCGAAGATGCCGGGGGTGAAGTCCATCGGGCTCGCGAGCATCCGCGTGAAGACGAGCGTCGGGACGTGGTCCGGCCCGTTGCCTTCGCTCCAGGCGTTGTACTCCTGACCTCGCGCCGCCTCGCGCGTGACGAGGTTGGGGTAGGTGCGGCGCAGTCCGGTGTCCTTGACGCTCTCGTGGATGTTGAGGCTGATCTGGTGCTCCGCGGCGGCCTCCACGGACCGCTGGTAGTGACGGACCATGAACTGGCCGTAGTTCCACTCATAGACCGTCTCGCCGTCCTCGACTCCCGGCCCATCGCGGCGAGGGAAGTTCATGCTCCAGTCCACGTAGCCGGTCTTGATGGCGCGCACGCCGAGGCGGCTCATGAGCGCGTAGGCATCGTCCATCTGTGGCTCGTAGTTGGGCGCGCTGCCGCTCGTCTCGTGGTGGCCGATGAGCCGCGTTCCGCGTTGCCGCGCGTACGCCGCGACGCCTTCGAGGTCGAAGTCGTCGTAGGCCTGTGTGAAGTCGAACACGTCGCCATTGGCGGTCCAGTCTCCGTCCCAGCCGACGTTCCAGCCTTCCACGAGAACGCCGTCGAAGCCGTGTTCGGCGGCGAAGTCGATGTAGCGGCGGGTGTGCTCTGTGGTGGCGCCGTGATTCGGCCCCTGGCCCCAGGTCCACACGCCCAGATGCATGGCCCACCAGATCCCGATGTACTTGCCTGGTTCGACCCAACTCACGTCACCGAGGGCGTTGGGCTCGTTGAGGTTGAGCATCGTGTAGTTGGTCACGAGGTCGCCCGCCTCGTCGCCGATGAGCACCATGCGCCAAGGCGAGACGTGCGGGGCCTCGGCGTAGACGGCCACGCCCGTGCTCCACGGCGTGAGGTGTGCCTTGAGCGCCGTCCGGCCGACTCGCTGGAGCGACATCCCGGCATAGTCCACCAGCGCGGCCTCGTGGACCGCGACGTAGGGCCCGCCCTCGCCGTTCGCCTCGTCGCCGAAGGCCATCGTGAGGGGGGTGTGCATCAGGTTTGCTGTCCGCGAGAGCGGCATCTGCTCGTACAGGTACTCGTAGCGGTTTTCCTCTTGCGAACGGATGAACCACGTGGTCGGGTTGTCCGCGAAGCGGAACTCGGTGAGTTCGTCCAGGATCTCGAAGGCGCCGAGGCCGTCCTGCTCGGGCCACTCGTACCGGAACGCGAGAGCGCCATCGAAGACGCGCACGACGAGGTCCATCCGCCGCCCGCTGTCTTCCTGCTCCACGCGAACGCGCAGTTCGTTGTGATGATCGCGGATTTCAGCGACCTCGCCCCAGGGCTGCGTCCAGGTCTCATCGCGGGTCTGGCGCTCGCTGCTGAGGCCGACGATCCCGACGCCCAGCGTGTCGCCATCGCTCAGGACGACACCGAGGCGGGAGCGCTCGATGAGCGGCTCGCCGTCGTACGTCGCGCTGTAGGCGAGGTCGGGATCCGTAGCGTGCACCGAGACGACGGTCCGCCCGTCGGGCGACTCGACGGTGAGCGGCTGCGCGGAGAGCGGCATGGCGAGGAGTGCCGCCAGCGCGGCGAGCGAGAGACGTAGGGGCATGGTAGAGGTTCGTCTGTGTGGCGTCCCGCGCCGTTCCGGTGCATCTGTTCCCGTGCATGCGGAAACCCGATGTGAGCGGCTGCAGGAGCACATTCAACGTACGCGAAGAGCAGACCGGTGGCGTGCTGATTCTGCGCCCGAGGCAGCGTCAGCCGCCTCGGTGTCTCCGTGGGCGCACCGAGGCGGGGAGGGTCAGGTGGTGGGCGGCTCGTAGCGTGCGTCCACCCAGGTCTGCTGCTCACCGCTTTTCAGTGCGGTGAGGATGAAGTGGATGCCTCGCGCGCCGTCTTCGACGGTGGGAAAGTCGAGATCGAGCGGGTCGGGTTCGTTTCCTGCGAGGCGAGCGCGGAGCGTGCGAAGGGCGTTGCTGTAGACGTTCGCGAAGGCCTCGTTGAACGCCTCGGGGTGGCCGGGGGGGAGGCGGGTGGCGTGCTGGGCAGCGGGCGCGAGGTGTTCGTGACCTCGCCGGATGGTTCGGGCCTCACCGTCGAGCGGATGGAACTCCAACTCGTTGGGCTTCTCTTGACGCCACGTAAGCGTGCCCCTCGTGCCGCTGACGCGGATGCGGAGGTCATTCTCCAGCCCGGCGGCGATCTGGGAGCAGTGGAGCACGCCGCCCGCGCCGCTCCCGTAGCGGAGTAGTACGTTCGCGTCGTCGTCTACGGCGCGTCCATCCACGAACGTCCGTACGTCGGCGCAGAGGCGGTCCAGCGTCAGGCTGGTGATGTAGGCCGCGAGGTTCTCGGCGTGGGAGCCGATGTCCCCCAACGCTCCCGCGCCCGCCTTCTTCGGATCCGTCCGCCACGAGGCTTGCTTGTGGCCGTCTTGCTCGATGGGCTGCGAGAGCCAGCCCTGGCTGTACTCCGCGACCACCTTCCGCACCTCGCCGAGGTCGCCGCGCTGGACCATCGCGCGGGCGTGCTTGACGAGCGGGTAGCCGGTGTAGTTGTGCGTCAGCGCGAAGAGCACGCCGTGCTCGCGGACGGCCCGGACGAGAGCCTCGGCGTCCTCCAGAGTGGTCGTCATCGGCTTGTCGCAGATGACGGAGATGCCGCGTTCGATAAACGCCATCGCGGCGGGCGCGTGGAGCCAGTTCGGCGTGACGATGGAGACGACCTCGATGCCGTCCTCGCGCTCCGCCTCTGCCTCGGCCATCTCCTCGAAGGAGCCGTAGGCTCGCTCCACGCCCAACGTGGCGGCGTGCGCGCGGGACGTGTCGGGGTCGGAGGAGAAGACGCCCGCGACGAGCGTGGCGAGGCCGTCCATGCGCATCGCGCGGCGGTGGACGTCGCCGATGAAGGCGCCGGGGCCGCCGCCGACCATACCGGCGCGGAGGGGACGAGTCAGGGACATGAGAGGGGAGGAGTGGGTCCGCCGCGGTACCGAGGCGGGAGGGGTCAGGGATCCGAGGGCCGTCTGCTCTAGTCCCGGAGCGATTCGACGTACTCGATGCTGGCCTCCGCGAACGCGAGGCTGTCGGCGGGGTTGTCGGCCTCGATGATGGCGTGGCGGAGTCCGGCGGTCGCGCTCGCAGCGAAGATGGCCTCGAAGTCCAGAGATCCCTGTCCCACAACGGTTTGTGCCATGTCCTCTCCCGCACCGTCTTTGACGTGCCAGAGGGGGAAGCGGCCCGGGTAGCGCTCGAACACCTCAACGGGATCGTAGCCTGCGAACTGCACCCAGTAGAGGTCCAACTCCATCACGATCAGGTCCGGGTCCAGGCGCTCCACGAAGTCGAAGTAGGCGGGACGGTCGGTGCCGAAGGTCTCGAACTCGAACTCGTGGTTGTGGTAGCCGAGCGTCACGCCCGCCTCGCGCGCTCGCTCGCCGAGGCGGTTGAGTTGGTCTGCGAGTGCGAGGTAGCCGTCGCGGTCGGGGCGGCCGTCGGGTGGGAGCCAGGGAATGACGAGGTACTCGTGACCGAGGGTCTGGCAGTGCTGCAGCGCGGTGTCGAGATCAGGGAAATCAGCCTCGGCCATGCTGGGGATACCCGTGGTGATCTCGGAAAGGAGCGTGTGGGCGGAGGGCGCTGCCAGTCCGTGCGCGTCCAGCACGGCAGCGAAGACCTCAGGCGACCGGTCGTGGTAGCCCGCCGTCTCGACATCGGTGTAGCCGAACCGCGCGAGCATCTCGAAGACGCCGTTCACGTCGCCCGGCAGGATGTCGCGGAGGGTGTAAAGTTGGATGCCGAGGCGTTCCGGGACTCCGGCGGCGCGGGCTGCAGCCTGGGCCCGCAGAGCGGTGGGACCAAGGAGGGCGGCGGCGGTGAGAGCCGCGCTGGAGCGTCGGAGAAAGCGGCGTCGGTCCATGTCGAGAGAGTCCGCCTCGGTGCCGAGGCGGGAGGGGTCAAGCCAGGTCGGCGGGATTCCAGCCGGAGCGGTAGGTGCGGCCGAGGATCGCGTCGGCGTCGGTCCGGTTCGTGATCGTGCCGTCTAGCGCGACGGCCAGCGGGGCGCCCGCGCGCATCGCGGAGACGCCGAGCAGCATGATCTCGGTGAGGTGGGCGGCGTACGGGATGGAGCACGAGAGCGGCTCCTCGCCTTTGATGGCGCGGATCCAGTTGTCCTCGTGCCCGCCCTCAATGCGAGGGAGTGTGCGAGGGACGGCCGCGGCTTCGGCGGTGAGGTCGAGGTTCGATGTAGCGGAGAGAAAGCGTGGGTTGGAGCCGTACGTCTCGTGGACTAGAACACCGCGCTCGCCGATGAACAGGACGCCGCCGTTGGGGTCCAGCCGGAAGCCATCGGGTGCGAAGGACGGCGTGGGGGGAAGAAGCCCACCGTCGAACCATGTCATCCGAAGCGCTTGCCCCGCATTGGCTTCGCCGGACGAAGCGCCGAGGTGGGGGAAATCGTACGTCGTGACCGTCGCGAGGGGGTAGGTGTCTTTCGCCTCGTGCCCGCCGCCCCAGGGCGTGTGTCGCGTCTCCACGCGATGCGGACGCGGGAGGTCGAGTGCCCAGACGGGGAAGTCCACGAGGTGGGCGCCCATGTCGCCGAGAGAGCCGGTGCCGAAGCCGACCCAGCCGCGCCACCCGAACGGGTGGATGCCAGGGCGGTAGGGCTGCTCGTCGTTGCCACCGAGGTAGAGATCCCACAGGAGTCCGTCCGGGACGGGCTCCGGCGCGCTCGCCGGGACGCCCTGCGGCCACCAGCCGTTGGGCCGGTTGGTCCACGCCTGCACATCGCGGATCGGCCCGAGCACGCCCGCGCGAATGACCTCCACGACGCGCCGCCCGTCGTCGCCGGAGTGGCCCTGGTTGCCCATTTGCACCGCGACGCCCGTAGCATCGGCCTTGGCGCGGAGCCAGCGGCACTCTTGGACCGTCGCGGCGAGGGGTTTCTGGACATACACGGCGAGGCTTCGGTCCATCGCCATCATCGCGGCGTAGGCGTGCGCGTGGTCCGGCGTGGCGATGACGACGGCGTCGAGGTCGTCCGCCTCGGTGAGCATCTCGCGGTAGTCCGCGAAGGCGCGGGCGGCGTCGTACGCGTCGCGGAGTCTCCGGCCGGAGCGACGGCGGCTCGGGTCGTCCGAGCCCATGCGGCCGTCCACGGCGCGCCGGACGGTCCCCATGTCCACATCTGCGATCGCGCCGATCCGCACGTCATCGCGCGAGATCAACGCGGTGGCGTTCGCTGCTCCCATGCCCCCGGCCCCGATCATGCCGACCGAGACGGTGTCGCTGGGCGCGGTGAACCCGACGCCGCCGAGGACGTGGCGCGGGACGACGAGGGGCGCTGCGCTAGCAGCGGCGGTGGTTTGAAGAAAGTCGCGACGGTTCATGGGCAGGGGGCATACGGCATGAGGCATGGGGGAAAGGCCTCGCGTGCCCTATGCCCCATGCCCGATGCTCTCAAACACGAAGCTCGCCCGAGTTGACGGCCGTGACAGCGTGGTCGGCGGCGCGGGCGGTGAAGGCCATGTAGGTGAGCGAGGGGTTCTGACATCCTGCGCTGGTCATGAAGGCGCCATCGGTGAGGTAGAGGTTGGGGATTTCGTGGACCCGATTCCATTCGTCCACGCAGCCCTCCTGAGGCGTGGCGGCCATGCGCGCGGTGCCCATCTCGTGGATGCCCTCGCCGAGTCGATAGGGATCCTCCCACTCAGAGACGTTGACGGCTCCAGCGGCCTCCAGCATTTCGGCGCCGTCGCTCTTCATCGCCTCGCGCATCTTGAGCTCGTTCTCGCGGATGCTGCCCATGATGCGTGGGATGCGGAGGCCCCACTCGTCCACCTCGTCGGTCAGTTCGACGCGATTGTCGTCGTAGGCGAGCATCTCGCCGAAGGGGAACATGGTGAAGCTCCACTGACCGGGCTCGCGGAGGCTCTCCTTGAGCGCGACGCCCACGCCTGCCATCCCGGCGCCTCGGCTCCAACTGCCCCGGCCGGACCCGCCCTGGTAGCCGTAGCCGCGCACGAAGTCACGCCTGCTGGACGGGTCCCAGGGGAGGTTCTGGAAGCGCGGGATGTAGATGCCGTTGGGGCGGTTGCCGTAGAAGTATCGGTCCTCGAAGCCGGGGATCTCGCCCCACGCGCCCACCTTGAAGTGGTGGTCCATGATGCCCTTGCCGAGTAGGCCCGATTGGTTGCCGAGGCCGTCGGGGAAGCGCGGGGTGGCGGAGTTCATCAGGATCACCGCGGACCCGATGGCGCTCGCGTTGAGGAACACCAGCTTGGCGCTGAACTCCAGCTCTTCCTTCGTCTCGCGGTCGATCACGCGGACGCCGGTCACGAGGTCGCGCGTCTCGTCGTACACGATGGAGTGCACGATGGAATCTGGCCGGACGGTGAGGTTGCCTGTCGCCTGCGCCGCTGGGAGCGTGGAAGAGAGCGAACTGAAGTAGGCGCCTGCCGCGCAGCCTCGGTCGCAGGTGTTGCAGTAGTAGCACCCCGCACGCGGCACCCCGCCCACGTCGTGCGGCTGGGTCAGGACGGCCGTTCGGCCGACCGTCATCGGGCGGTCGAAGTCTCGCGCGATGGCCTCCTTGACGCGGATCTCAGGGGCGGTCAGCGGCATCGGCGGGAGGAACTCGCTGTCGGGAAGCTGTTGCAGGCCAAGGGCCTCGCCGGAGATGCCCGCGAATCGCTCCACGTATGAGTACCACGGCGCGATGTCGTCGTAGGTGACGGGCCAGCGCGTGCCGCGTCCCTCGCGTTCGTTCGCGGTAAAGTCCATCTCCGAGAGTCGGTACGATTGGCGACCCCACATCAAGGACCGTCCGCCGAGGTGGTAGCCGCGCACCCAGAGGAACTCGTCCGGTGTTTCGTCCTCGGTCACGTACGGATGGTCCACGTCGTCCACGTACCAGTGGGCGTTGTTCTCGTTGTACGGTCCGGCCTTGGACTGGCGAAACTGGCGCGCCTCCGCATGGCGGCGGTCGCCGCGTCCGCGAAAGGGCGTCTCCCAGGGCGGGCGATGTTCTGTGATGTAGTCCGTGCCGTGCTCCACGGCCCGGCCGCGTTCCAAGAGGAGCACCTTGAGGCCCTTCTCCGTCAGTTCCTTCGCGGCCCACCCACCCGATATCCCGGAGCCGACGACGATTGCGTCGAAGGGCTCAGCGGAGGATTGCACCTGCACGGTGCGGATCTTGTCGATGAGGGCCAGGGGAGGATGAGGGTGCTGCATCGGAGGTACCGGGTACGGTAGGGAAGCGGGGGGTACCGAGTCCCCCGTATGCGTTCAGGCCCAGGCGCGGCCGATCTCGAAAAAGGGAACATCCGGGTCGTAGCGGCCGGGAGCCGCCTGCCAGCGTAGCTCCTCTGTAGCGCCCACCTCAGAGGTGTAGTAGCCCGCGACGGTCAGCTCTTTGAGTTGGCGGTAGAAAGGCACGTCGGTGGTCTCGCTGCCGACCGATGCGGTCCCCTCGCCGGTGGAAAGCTCTCGGGTCTGCTCTTGATCGGGGTCGAGGCCGTCCGCCTCGGCGATCTCGTCGAGGTCGCCGTCACTGCTGAGGACCGCGTCGTCCACCTCCGCTTCGCTCGGTGGGGCGTCGTCTGGAGCGCCGAACGCCTCTGCGTCCATCGCGACGACCATCGCTATCTGTGCATCGGGCGCGAGATCTGCGAAGGAACCGCCCTCTGCACGAGCATCGACGCTGGTGAGTCCTTCCAGGAAGGCATCGCGCTCCTCGGGGGTGTACCAGTCAGTCAGCATGGCGTCGATGAACTGGGGCACGCCCGCCTCGGCAGCGCCGGGGGTGTCGGTGGCGGGGAGGATCTGATCCACGAGGGCCGCGAGGGTGCGTTGGTGGTCCTCGGAGAGGCTCTGATAGGCGTAGTCCGGGAGGGCGCCGGGCTCGGGCGTGCGGCAGCCCGAGAGCAGCGCCGAGGCGAGCGGGGCCGTGGCGAGGCCGCCGAGGGCCAGGGAGATTCGCCGGAGCGCCGCGCGGCGACCGATAGGGGTGTCGAACATGGGGATCAGGAAACGGCGGGAACGCCCGCCTCGGGAGCAGGCGTGAGAGTAGCCTCGGGAGCGTCGGCCTCGGGTGCGACGGTCTCGCCGCCTCGATCCACGCGGTCGTTGAAGAGGGCGATGAAGGCGAGGAGGACGACCCCGGCGAAGACCGCCGGGATCCACCAGAACTGGGTCCACTCCGCGAGTGGAAGCGCCTCGCGCCCACCGAGGAAGCCGTTGTAGACCTCGCCCGCCACCTGCGCGCCGATCAGCATCCCGACGCCGTAGGTCACGAGCACCAGCAGGCCCTGCGCCTGACCGCGCACCGCCGGGGTGCTCTTCTTCTCGACGTAGATCTGGCCGGTCACGAAGAAGAAGTCGTAGCAGATGCCGTGGAGGAGTACGCCGCCGAGGATCATCCAGGTGACGGCCTCGGGCGCGGCCAGCGCGAAGAGCGCGTACCGGATCACCCAAGCGAACATGCCCGCCGCGAGCATCCACTTCACGCCCCACCGCACGAACAGGAGCGGCATCACGAGCATGAAGACGATCTCCGAGACCTGCCCGAGCGACTGCGTGCCAGCGATGTTCTCGAAGCCGGTCGCGACGAGGAAGAGCTGCGTGAAGTTGTAGTAGGCCGCCAGCGGGATGCAGAGCAGAAAGCTCGCGACGAGGAAGACGTAGAACGGGCGGCTTCCCAGTTGACGAAAGGCGTCCACACCCGCGATGGAGGCGACCGACACCGGCTGGCCCTTCGCGACGGGCGGCGTGTTGGGAAGCGTAAAGGCGAAGAGCCCGAGCACGATGCTGCCGATGCCCGTCAGGTACAGCGGCCACGCTGTCGACTCTGCGGTGACGCCGAGGAGCGGGCTCATCACGAATGAAATCGCGAGGCCCGCTACGATCCAGCCGATGGTGCCGAAGACGCGGATGATGGGAAACTCCTTCTCCTGGTCTTCCAGTTGCTCGAACGCGATGGTATTCGAGAGGCCGAGCGTCGGCATGTAGCAGAGGTTGTACGCCAGGAGCGCCAGGATGAAGACGGTCGGGTTGCCGATCAGACTGGGCGCGAGCAGCATGAACACTCCACCGAGGAGGTGGAGGATGCCGAAGACTTTTTCGGCCGCGAAGTAGCGGTCCGCCACGAGGCCGAGGAAGAACGGTGCCACGATGGCCGCGACCGGGTTCACGGTGTAGGGCCAGTGCGTGAGGTCGCCGAGGCCCTCGGCTGCCATGTAGACGGCGACGGTGGTGTACCACGCGCCCCAGACGAAGAACTCCAGGAACATCATGGAGCTCAGTTTGACCTTGATCGCGTTCATGCCAGTGGGAGCCCGTCGGGTGCGGGCGGCTAGAGTCTGCGGATGCGGATGTCGCGGTAGGCGACGGGGTCGCCGTGGTCTTGCAGCGCGAGGGCACCGCTCGTGCGGGTGCCGAAGCGGGGAAACTTGGCCTCGTCGCGGAATTTGCTCGCTGCCACGCGGGCTTGCCAGTCGGCGGACCCCCGTTCGGCCGTGACGAGGGTCTCTCCGTTCACGACGTGCGTGATGGTCCCGTCCTCCACACGGATGCGTGCCTCGTTCCACTCGCCCGCCGGACGTGCCGCCGCGATGGTCGGGACGTAGAGATCGTAGAGGGCGCCCGCGCGATGGCTCGGGTAGCGGGCGTCGGAGTGGCAGGTGTCGTCTAGGATCTGCATTTCCAGACCCGTCTGCCAGGAGGCACGCAGGGCCTCGGTCTCCTCGATGTGGTAGAGGATCCCGCTGTTGCCGCACGCCCCGACGCGCCACTCTAGCACCAACTCGAAGTCCTCGTAGAGACCGGGCGCGACGAGATCGCCGCCCTCGCCTCCGGGCGTGAACGTCAGCGCGCCGTCCTCGAGGCTCCAGGCCGGAGGGATGTCCTCACGGTTGTAGCCGCGCCAGCCGTCGAGACTCGTGCCATCGAAGAGCACGATCCAGTCGCCGGGTGTCTCCGCCTCGGTGCCGAGGCGGGCCTTCTCCGAGTTGACCGGCGGGCTAGCGGTGCCGCTGCAGGCCGCGAGGGCCAGGAACAGGAGGAGCAAACGCACAGTGTGAACGCGGGGTGAACGTTTGCAATGTAGAGGCAAGGCGCCCCGGTGTGGAAGCCCTTTCACGCATCGCGGCCCGGCATCCGAAGACACCGGGCCGTACTCTATCGCGAGTCCGTCCGCCTCGGTGCTCCCAGGGAGACACCCGAGGCGGGGGTGGTGGGCTAGCGCGAGAGCGTCACACGCCCCGTCGTCACCTCTGCGCCAATCGCGAGGCGCCACACGTACACCCCGCCCGGAAGGTCCCCGGCCGTGAACACTGCCGCGTGGCTCCCAGCCGACTGGCTCCCCGAGGCAAGCACCGCCACCTCGCGGCCCGTCACGTCATACACCCGCAGGTCCACCTCCGCGTCCTCCGCCAGCGCGTACCGGATCTCCGTCGCGCCCTGGAACGGGTTCGGCGCGGCCGTCGGCGCAGCGGTCTCCAGGCTCGCCACCGTCGGTAGCGAAGCCGTCAGGCAGCCACCCGCGCTCGCGGTGCAGACCGAACTGAGATCGAAGCTGAACGAGTCCTGGTCGTAGATGGTCGTGCCGAAGCGGTCATCGGCGGCGTAGACGGTGATGGTGTAGGTGCCGTCTGGGGCCTCGAAGGGGAGCGGGAAGAAGTTCTTGGACTTGGGGAAGTCCTTGTAGGCGAAGGTCTCGCCGGGTGCGAGGTCCTTGCCGCCGATGTTTCGCTTGAAGGGGTTGGGGAAGCCGGGGACGTCGACCTCGGCGTAGACGTAGACGAACTCGGTGGCGGCGCCGGTGTTGGTGACGGGTCCTCGGAAGAAGACGGACTCGCCGCGCATCGGGGTGTTGGTGAACGTGTTCACCGCGATGTCGATGCTCGG
>JBCDKM010000028.1:0-50154 GCA_038746605.1 Bacteroidota bacterium | reverse complement strand
TCTTGCTCGGGCCGGTGCCGGGCCTGGATCGGCCTATGGAATGGCTCCGCAGGACGTGGTCCGAGAAGCGTCTCCGACAAAGGGCGTAGGCTTGGTCGGCACCGGGGCTCGGGGTACCCTCGAATGCTAATGGACGAAGGGGGCGAGCGTCTTCGCGCTGTCCGGCCTCTGGCGTATCCTCCGCTCTGACTCACCATCTGCGGTCGCTGCCCTTCGCGGGTGAGCCGCAAACTGTTCGGCGGCGCTCCCCGCATGTCGAACGGATCGTTCACTCGGCTTCTCGCCGACATCTTCGGCCGACCTGCAGATTCATTCTATGAGCGACCAAACTGAGCACGCTGTCCTAATTCGTCTAGACCTGAGCGGCGACGAGTTCGGGACGCCTGACGAGCAGGAGACGATCTACCAGATCGAGGAAGCGTTGGAGGACGCAGTCGAGGCGAGTGGAGCCGGGGAGTACGACGGACACGAGTTCGGGGAAGGCCAAGCCACGATCTACATGTACGGGCCGGACGCTGATCGGCTGGCGGCCATGGCGCTCGGCGTCCTGCGTGGTTTCGATCTACCCAAGGGGTCCACACTGACCAAGCGTTACGGTGAACCGGGAGAGCGGGAGGAGCAAGTCGCTCTGTAGGCCCGGGCGGCAGAACCCGTGGCTGCAGGCCGATGCGGGGCTCCAGCGTCCTCGATTCGTGCGGGTTTCGGCGTCTACCTTGCCTCGTCCCACCCTCCCGGCGTCAGCCCCGCGCGGCTGAGCTGCAGACTGTTGTCTGTTCCCTGGCGCGCGCCCGTCTTCCGCCTCCCGCCTCGCACTGCCACCCCGCCCGCCTCGGGGCGCTCGTCGACAGCACTGCCCCCAGCCAGGATGTTCGCGCTCTGACCGAGGCGGCCCCGGTCAGGAGCCTCGTGCGTTGATCCCACGTCTTGGCGCCCCGCTCAGGTGCCCCGCCCGGCTGCTGTAGGAGCCGGGACGAGTGGTCACGCTCCTGAGCGTGACGAAGGGTCACACGCGAGGTCGGTGGCAGGCTCCGGTCCCGTTGCCATCACCGAGGGACGGCGTTGTCTTGGTCGTACGTTGCTCGTCGCGCTACCGGCGCTCGTTACGTTCTGCGGCCGAAGCGCGACCTAGCGCCGCTGCCACCCCTCGTCGATCCTGATGCGACCTCTCGTCCTCGCTCTCGCGCTGGTCCTGGCCTGCTTCGAGTCCAGTGCCCAGAGCACCCACCCTGACTCCTCCCGTATCGTCACCGACGACATCGGTCGATTCTGGGAGGCCACCGACCGTCTCGGCCCCGATGCGACCCAGCAGGACAGCCTCCGGGCGTTCTTCGAGGGCTACTACCTCCCCGCGAGTCCGGGGCTGCGGGACTTCATCCAGTACAGGATGGGGAGTCTCTACGACCTCATCGACCAGATCAATGCCCATCCCGCCTACTACGCCTCGATTCGGGAGTCGACCCTTCGGGCCGCTTCGTTCGACGATGAGATCCGAGCCGCGTACTACGCCCTGGACTCGCTCTACGACGCTTCCGTCTTCCCCGACACCTACATCCAGATCGGGGTCATGAACTCCGGGGGCACCTACACCGAGGACCGGCTCCTCATCGGCGCCGAGATGTACGGGCTGACGCCAGAAACGCCGATGGACGAGTTGAGCAACTGGCACAAGGCGGTCCTGAAGCCCGTCGAGGAACTCCCGCACATCGTCGCCCATGAGCTCGTCCATTACCAGCAGCACTACCCGGACTCGGTACGTACGCTGCTCTCGCAGTCCATCCGGGAGGGCGCGGCGGACGTGATCGCCGAGATCATCTCGGGCCAACACGTCAACGCGCACGTCCACGCCTGGGCCGACCCGCGCGAGCCGGAGTTGTGGGCGGAGTTCCGGGAGCGGATGCACGGCGACGAGTTCACCGGCTGGCTCTACGGCGGGGACCGCGAGGAGGGCCGCCCGGCCGATCTCGGGTACTGGATGGGCTACAAGATCGTGCGCGCTTACTACGACCGGGCCGAGGACAAGCGGGCCGCGATCCGGGAGATCCTCACCATCGAGGACTTCGGGGCGTTCCTCGCGCAGAGCGGCTACGCCTCCCGTTTCGGCGAGTAGCCGTCTCCGAACCCGCCGCCTCAACGTTGTGATGGCCCGCCTCGGTACTGCCATGGAGACACCGAGGCGGACGAGGCCAGCTTACTCACCGCCGAGGATCCCTCCGAGAAAGCCCCCCGCCGCCAGGCCACCGACGGCCCCCAGCCCGACGTTGTTGCTTTCTCCACGGTTCGAGAACGTCCGGCTGGCCGCGACGATGCGGTCCGCCAGCCGCGAGAACGGGAGGCTCTGGAGGAACACCTTGCCGGGGCCTTCCAGCTTTGCGAGGAACAGCCCCTCGCCGCCGAAGAGCGCGTTTTTGAACCCGCCCTGGAACTCGATATCGTAGTCCACGCTCGTGTCGAACGCCACGAGGCAGCCAGTGTCCACGCGGAGCCGCTCGCCGGGCGCGAGGTCGCGCTCGATGACCGTCCCGCCCGCGTGGGCGAAGGCGAGGCCATCGCCAGTCAGCTTCTGGAGGATGAAGCCCTCGCCGCCGAAAAGCCCCGCGCCGATCTTTTTGGTGAATGCGACCTCGATCTCGATGCCCTGCGCGGCGCAGAGGAACGTGTCCTTCTGGCACAGGAAACGACCGCCGTGCGCGCTCAGGTCCACAGGGATGACCTTGCCTGGGTAGGGGGCGGAGAACGCCACCTTGGCGACCTCGCGGCCTTCGTTGGCGAACGAGGTGATAAAGAAGCTCTCGCCTGCGATGCGGCGCTTGAGGCCCTTCATGAAGCCGCCGCCGGTGCCGGTGTCCATCTTGATGGGGCCGTCCATGTAGAGCATCGCGCCGGCCTCGGCGCGGACGGCCTCGCCGGGATCCAGTTCGATCTCGACGATCTGCATGTCGTCGCCGTGGAGGGTGTAGTCGATCTCGTGAGCCATGAGGAAAGGGGGGAGGGTTCGTCCTGTTCTACGGGAAGTCGGCGTGCGACCTGCCATCGCGAGGCGCGCGAATCAGCGGGCGCTCTCGAAGGCGTCGATGAGGCGCTGGGCGTCGGCCTCGTCGAACGGGATGCCGTCCGCCTGATCGTCACCGATGCGGACGGTCGTGGTGTTGTCTTTGGCCTCGATGACGAGGCGGCCGTTCTCGTAGCGGAGGGCCTCCACGTCCTCCAGCGGAAGCTGGACAGTCGTCTGGAGCGCCTCGTTGACGAAGCTGGTCACAGCGCGTCCGATGGTGCCGCCGAGGCCGTCCTCCGGCACCTCGCGGTCCATCTCCTCTGCCGCCTCCTTTCGGGTCGCGTCGGAGAGGCGGAGGTACAGGACCGCATCGGTCACGCCGACCTCGATCTCATCGCCAGAGCTCGTGGCGACTTCCAAGACATCGCCCTCAAGCGGGCCTCCGAAGCCCTCTGCGCCGGCCTCGGTGTTGGTCCCGGTGGGGTCGTCAGGTGACTCGTCTGAGGAGCAGGCGGCGAGGGGCGCGAGAGCGAGAAAGACGATCAGGAGGCGAGTCATCGGGATTCGGACTGTCGGCGGGTGTCGGCGAAGGCCTCGGAGGGACGCCACTCAGGACGGAGGTCGCTGGTCGCGAGGCGGTGGCCGAGACGGAAAGCGACACGGGCCTGTTGCAGCAGGCCGTCGAAGGCGAGGTCGGGCGTGAGTTCGTCTGTGGGCTGGTGGTAGATCTCGGCGCGGTAGCGGGCGCGGACCTGCGCGGCGTAATCCGACGGGCGGTCGCGGTAGCGCACGCCGGGGATGAGGAAGACGGCCGGGACGCCGCCTCGCGCAAAGGGCAACTGATCCGAGCGAAAGAAGAGGCCTTGGCCCGGCGTCGGGTCCATCGTGACGGTCATGCCCTCCGCCTCGGCGGCGTCTTCGAGAAGGCCGAACAGCTCGCTCCGCTCCGCGCCGATGCCGACCACGTCGTCTGTCTCGCCGTAGAGGTTGGCGCCGTCTAGGTTCAGGTTCGCGATCATGTCGCGCAGTGGGACGGGCGGATCGTCCGCGAAGAGGGACGAGCCGAGGAGCCCCGATTCCTCCGCGCTCAGCGTCACGAAGTAGACCGTCCGGCGGGGCGGCTCCGGCATCGCGCCGAACGCTTGCGCGATCTCCAGCACCATCGCGACGCCGCTCGCGTTGTCGATGGCGCCGTTGTAGATGCCGTCCTCGCCGCGTGCTTCCGCCTCGCGGTCGATGCCGAGGTGGTCGTGGTGGGCCGTGTACACGATGGCCTCCTCGGTTTGGCCCGGCAGCTTGCCGACGACGTTGGTGCCGGTCACGCCCGCCTCGTGCGCGAAGGTCATGTCGGTGGAGAAGGTGACGGGCAGGTCCACCGGCTCGAAGGCGCGGCTGCCCGCGAGGCGGAACCAGCTCTCCAGCGACATCCGGCTGGCCTCGGCGAGCCTGCGAGCGGCGTCCTCGCTCATCCAGCCTGCCAGCGCGAGGGCGCCCTCCGGCGGCGCCACGCCCGTGTAGCGCTCGCCGTAGGCGTCGCTGTTGAGGACGCTGAACGGGTAGCCCGCCGTCTCGGTCGTGTGGATGAGGAGCATCGCGAGGGCGCCGCGCCGCCGCGCTTCCTCGTACTTGTAGGTCCAGCGGCCGTTGTAGGTCAGCGTGTCGGCCTGGAAGAGCGTCGGCTCGGAGGCTGTCGCAGGCGGGTCGTTGACGAAACCGACGAGCACCTTGCCGCTCACGTCCACGTCCTCGTAGTCGTCCCAGTCGTAGCCCGGGTTGGTGATGCCGTAGCCGACGAACATCATCGGGGCGCTGTCGAGGCGGAGGGTCTCGCGGGTATCATCTGGCGTGCCGATGAGGTCCGGGCCGTAGGTGAGCGCGATGGTCTCGCCCGCCTCGGGGACGAAGCCGAGGCCCTCGGCGCGGGTGGTGCGGATGCTTCGGAGCGGGACGGGCTGGGTGAACGACCCGTCCGGCATCCCGCCGACGAGCCCGGCCTCGCGCATCGTGCGGATGACATACTCTACGGTCCTGGTCTCGCCCGGCGTCCCGGTGCCGCGCCCCTCGTAGGCATCGGAGGCCAGTTCGGCGACGTGCGCGCGCAACTCCACGGTGTCCAAGACGGCGAGACCTCGGTCGAGGGGGGAGAGGTCGGGTGCCGGGTCGCTGGTGGGCGCGTCCCCGAGCGGGGCAGGGGAGTGGGTGCACCCCGCGAGGATGGCGACGAGGGCGAGGAGCGTACCGAGGCGGGGCATGTCAGCAGGTAGTAAGTCAGCGGAGGCGGCCGAGGGCAAGCGTGAGTCCAGCCCCGGCGAACGGGCGTCGAGAGTTGAGGCTGGCGATAGCGTCCACGCCAACAGCGCCGTAGCGACCGCTCCCGAGTGTGAGAGAGAGACCCACCGGGAAACCGAGGCTGAGGCCCTCGTCGTCTCCCACCACAGAACCGCCTGCGCTCGCGCGGCGAGAGACGCCGCTTGGATGGTCCACGAGCACTCGCCCCAACGTCACGCCGACCTCTCCGGCGCCGAGGCGGCCTTGAAATTGACTCGGGTCGCCACCAAGGCCCGCCGCGACGAATGCCCGCAGCGGATCGCCCGGCTGCACGAACTGGACCCCTCGCACAGACCCGACCCACGACCCACGCCGGTGCGAGAGCACTCCGACCGATGCGACCCCATCGGTACCGACGCCGAGCGTACCCGACGCCCACGTCTGTGTGACCGGGGAAGCAATGGGCGTTTGCGCGAACGAGCCGGTGGAGAGGAAGGCGGCGGTGAGGAGAAGGAGGTAGCGCATGGTTCACCTCGAGCCGGGGACGAGCCGGAGGGTGTGAGTGGGACGACCAGGAAGAAACGGAAGCGGGCGTCCCTCCACCCAGGCGTCGTGGCCTGCGCCCCAGAAGGGTGAGAGGGGGTGGCCGCTCTGGCCTCCCGGGATATGGAGGTAGCCCTGGTCCTCGTGGCCGGGTGCGACGGCCATGCGCTGGCTTGCCCCGAAGCTGGAGCGCGACACGCGCGGCGTCCACGCGTCGCCATCGAGTGGGTCGGCGGGCATGCGCAGCCAGCGGCCGAGGACAGGCAGCACGTCGGCCATCGGGTGCTCGATCTCAGCGGTGTTCTCTTCGCCCCAGGTCGCGGGCGACTCGCGAATGGCCTCGTCGGCGGTGGCGATGAGGAGGGCGTCCCAGGACTCGGCGTCGGGCGGGAGGAGATGGACGGGCTGCTCCGAGGCGAGGCGCCAAATGGCCGCTTCGGGGAGAGACGTGGCCCGAGGCCAGACCGTGAGGGCGTCCGCGAGGAGGGAACTCGCGAGGTGCGCGCCGAGCGTCTGCCGGAACCGCCGTACGATTCCGTACCCGGGCGAGGTGACGCTGGCCTCGCCCTCCCAGTCCCCGAGGCGGGCTAGGGCGTCCTCGCGCGCGTCGGTGGGCTCCGCCTCGCGCAGAAGATCGGAGAGAAGCGTGTGCCACCGTTCAAAGAACACGGCGCGGTCGTCCAGCTGGATCGCGAGCATGTCAGCGGGCGTGGCCGGGCCGTCCATCGCACGCAGGCCGTCGCGGATCTGGAAGGCACGCACGCCATTCGCGTAGCCGCCGTCGCCGATGAGGCGCAAAAAGTCGCCGTCCACGAGTCGGTTGTTGGCTGTCCAAATCAGGCCCTCCTTGGGATCCTCGATGCGCGGGATGTCCTCGGGCGCAAGGAAACCGGCCCAGCGGGCCTCGGGATCGGTCGAATCCACCGGGCGCTGTCCGGTACGTCCCGCGCGGTCGGGGATCTGGCCCGCGAGGGTCCAGGCGATCTGCCCTTCGCGGTCGCCCGCGACGAAGTTCTGAGCGGGTATGCCCGCCTCGTTGGCGATGTCGAGCGCCTCGGCGAGCGAGCGGGCGCCCTCCAGGTCCATCAGCCCCAGGTTGCTCGCCTCCGCACGGTGCGCGCCCCACTGGACGGCGTAGCGGTCGCCCCGGCCGTCGGTGTAGAGCACCGGGCCCCAGGGCGTCATGGGGATGTCCAGCGTGACCGGCTCGCCGCCTGCCACCTCAATCACTTCGCGGAGTGTGTCGACAGCCACGGTTCCACTGTCGCTCTGCACGAGGTTCGGCATCCCGGGCTCCTCCACGAGACGCACGAGGTCGGCGTAGTCGCCGTAGGAGTTCGTGAAGCCCCACGCGATGTGCCCGTTGGAGCCCACGATCATGACGGGAGCGCCGGGCAGCGTCAGGCCCGTCATCGTCTGATCCTGACCGGAGGCGTCCGGGACCGTCCACGCGGCGCGGAACCAGATGTGGGGGAGGCTGAGCCCAAGGTGCATGTCGTTGGCGATGAGCGCCGCGCCGCTGGCGGTGTTCTCGCCCGCGACGGCCCAGTTGTTCGAGCCGACCCGCTCCGCCTCGGCACGGAGTGCGGAGAGGTAGCCTGCCTCGAACGATCCGGCAGTGCCGGAGGGGCCGGGCTGCCAGCCTCCCAGGGAATCGGGGGGCGGTGGAGACACGGGCGCGATGGGGTCGCCGACGAGCGGGGCGTCCCACTCGTCACCTCCCGGATCTAGGAAGCGGACGAGGGCGGGGGGGAGCGTCGCCTCTTTCGCGAACACGTCCAACTCGTCGTCGAGGTCGGAGCGCTGGAGGTCCAGATACATCGCGAAGGCGACGAGAAACGAGTCCTCCGGGCGCCACTGGACGGGTTTCTGGCGAAGCAGCGCGTACTCGAACGGCCTCGCGCCCAGTGCCGCGACTCCCGCGTTGACACCCGCCGCGTACGCCTCCACCGCCGCGCGGTGGTCCGCCGGGAGCGCCTCGAAGATCTCCATCGCGCGCTGGCGGAAGAGGTGCGGCCGCAGGACGCTATCCGTGGGTACGAGGTCGGCGCCGAGAAGGGCGGCCAGCTCTCCGGCGGAGGCGCGGCGGAGGAGGTCCATCTGGAACATCCGCTCCTGCGCGTGCACGTAGCCGAGGGCTCGCGCCGCATCCGTCCGGCTCTCCGCGCGGATGTGGACCACACCGAGGCTGTCGCGCTCCACTTCGACGGCGCGTTCTAGCCCGCCGAGTGCGATCTCGCCATCCAAATCAGGGAGCGACTGCCGGAGGTAGATGTAGCCGCTGACGACCAGCAGCAGGATCACGACGAGGAGCGCGAGCAGAACGCGGGCGAGGATCTTCACGGGGGGAGGGGAGGACCGCCGGAAGGTATTTCTCGGTGCGAGGAAGCGCGCGAAGCTCGGGGCGAACCAGGAGACGCAGGGCGGGTACCTTCCGCCGAACCCAGCCCCTCCCGCGATGCCGTCCTACAATGTCTACCACGTCGTTCCCCGCGACGGCCGCTGGGTCGCGCGGCTCCAGAACTCCCCGTCGATCTCAGCAGACGGAGACACGCGCGAGGTGGTCGTGGAGCAGACGGAGCGGATCCTGCGCCAGTTGGGCAGCGGCCGGATCGTGCTCCACGGGGAGGATGGCGCCATCGAGCGGGTCCACACCTTCGACCGGATCGTCGCGGAGCCGTCTCTCACGGACACGCTGCTCTCGAGGCCGGTCCTGATCGGCGTCGCGGCGGTGTGCCTGGTCGGGCTCGGGGTGGCGCTGTACGGGCGGCGCGACTGATCCGGCCTGAAACGAAACTGCCCGCCTCGGCACCGAGGCGGGCGGAGTGACGACCGAAGCCAAGGGGCTTACATGTTCGAGATGAGGTCGTCCGCGAACTCGCTGCACTTGCGAAGCGTCGCGCCCTCCATGAGGCGCTCGAAGTCGTAGGTGACGGTCTTGTTCGCAATCGTGCGCTCCATCGCGCGGATGATGGCGTCGGCGGCCTCGGTCCAGCCCATGTAGCGGAGCATCATCTCGCCGGAGAGGATGACGCTGGACGGGTTGACCTTGTCCTGACCGGCGTACTTCGGTGCCGTTCCATGCGTGGCCTCGAAGAGCGCAATGCCCGTGTCGTAGTTGATGTTGGCGCCCGGCGCGATCCCGATGCCACCGACCTCGGCCGCCAGCGCGTCTGAGACGTAGTCGCCGTTGAGATTGAGCGTCGCGATGACGCCGTACTCGGCGGGTCGGGTGAGGATCTGCTGGAGGAAAGCGTCCGCGATGACGTCCTTGACCGTGATGGTGACGCCGTTCGCGGTGAACTGGCGCCAGGGTCCGCCGTCGAGTTCTTCGGCGCCGTAGAGTTCGCCCGCGGTCTCGTAGCCCCAGTCGCGGAAGGCACCCTCGGTGAACTTCATGATGTTGCCCTTGTGGACGAGCGTCACGCTGTCGCGGCCCTCCGCCACGGCGTAGTCCAGCGCGGCCTTCACGATGCGGCGCGTGCCTTCCTGCGAGACCGGCTTGATGCCGAAGCCCGCTGTGTCCGGGAAGCGGACGTTCTTGAAGCGCTCCGGGAAGTGCTCCTTCATGAGCGCCTTGAACGTCTCGGCGTCCTCGGTTCCGTTCTCGAACTCGATCCCGGCGTAGATGTCTTCCGTGTTCTCGCGGAAGATGACCATGTCCACCTTCTCCGGGTTCGTCACCGGGGAGGGCACACCTTCGAAGTAACGGACGGGGCGGACGCACGCGAACAGGTCCAGCTTCTGCCGAAGAGCCACGTTGAGGCTTCGGATACCGCCGCCGACGGGCGTCGTGAGTGGGCCCTTGATGCTCACGAGGTGGTGCGCGATGGCGTCGAGGGTGTCCTGCGGGAGCCACTCGCCGAAGGCGTCCATGGCCTTTTGCCCGGCGTAGACCTCGAACCACTCGATCTGGCGGTCGTCGCCGTAAGCGGAAGCCACGGAGGCGTCGAAGACGCGGGAGGCGGCGGCCCAGATGTCCGGCCCGATGCCGTCTCCTTCGATGAACGGGATGACGGGGCGGTCCGGGACCTGGAGGCCATCGGCGGACATCGTGATGGTCTCGCCGGAAGCGGGGGCGGTCAGGTGCTGATAGTCGGGCATCGTGGGAGAGAGAGGAGTCAGAAAGGGAAGGACGCGAAGGTACTCAGGGCTGCCGCGACCCGCCCTCGCGGCGGTCGCGCTCGCCCGTCCGTCGCGGTCGGCGACGGGACGCTCCAGAGGCACCGCGCTTCCATTCGCGTGGACGGCCAACGCCGAACTCTCTATCATTCAGGCCGCCCCCGGAATGCCGGAGGCGTATCGTCCACGGGCACCTTTTCTACCTCTCGCCTCCATGCTCTCTCGGTTCCTTCTGCCTGCCGTTCTGCTCGCTCTCACGGGTTGCTCCCAACTCGCCACCGCTCCCGCAGAGGCCCCTTCGCCCTCCGTTTCGACGGCGACCGATCTGCCTCTCGATATCCGGTGGGTCCGTCGCTCCGCTGAGCACCGCGCCGTGTACGCGCAGACGTACCGCGCAGCGGGCCTGCATCTCCGTGCGGTCGCGGACACCCTCTCGGCTCGGGATTGGGCCGTCGTGCTCGACGCTGATGAGACGCTCCTCGACAACTCGCTGTACCAGCGTGAGCGGGCGGAGATCGGTCTCGGCTTCACGCCCGAGACGTGGAACGACTGGGTTCGTCGGGAGGAGGCCACCGCGCTTCCGGGCGCCGTCGCGTTCACGAGTCTCATCCGCGACCTCGGCGGACGGGTCGTCGTGGTCACGAACCGCGACGATATCGTGTGCGACGAGACGCGCCGCAACCTCGCGGCCGTCGGCATCGCGGTAGACGGCGTGCTCTGCAAGGACGAAGGCAGCGACAAGAACGTGCGCTTCGCGAGGGTGGAGCGGGGCGAACTGGAGGGACTGCCCCCGCTGACCGTCGTGATGTGGCTCGGCGACAACATCGGCGACTTCCCCCGGCTGAGCCAGGACGTTCGCTTCGAGGGCGAAGACGCCCTCTCGCTCTTCGGCAGCCAGTACTGGGCGTTCCCCAACCCGATGTACGGTTCCTGGACAGGCAACGCCGAGGCCACCACCGACTGATCGCTGCTTACTCGCGACTCCCTCCGCCTCGGTACTGAGGCGGACGTACCGGGCGCTACCTCGTCCAGACCGCCCACTCGTTCCCCGAGGCGGCCGGGGTCCACCCGCCTTTGCTGGGCGACCACGGCTCCGGGCCGATTGTGACCGCCGTGTTGCCGTTCACGATGGCGGCGTACCGGCCCGCCTCGGCAGTCTGCACGTCGATGCCGGACGTGCTCGTGATGCCCTGCTGGTGACGGACCCGGATCAGTGCGTCGATCTCGTTCCGTAGGTCCGAGTCCCAGTCGAAGTAGTGCGGCCAGTAGACGGTGGGCGTGCCGGGATGCGTGAGGATGTACGCATAGCCGAGACTAACGCGGTCTTCGGGAAACGGCCAGTGCGACTGCCCACCGCCCGGCGAGGGCCCGGTGTCGTGGTTGTCGATGAACGTCACGGAGGTCTCCGGCCACCATCCGACGGTGCCGGGAATGCTGCCCAGCCGCCAGAACTCCGTGCGCTCCACGGCGAGCATGAGCTGCCACTTGGTCGTGAAGTCGAACGCAGCCGAGGTGCCGCCCGTCGCGTCGATCCAGTCGATGATGTGCTGGCGGTGATCGTCGACGCCCTCGCGCGAGGCGTGGTAATCGCCCGTGATGTCCGGCCAGATCTCCCCGACGGAGAAGACAGGCTGCGTCGCGCGGTTGTACTCGGCGACGTAGCGGCCGTGGAAGCCCTTGACGTAGTCGTACCGCCAGCCGTCGAACCCGATGGTGTCTCGTAGCCAGCGGAGCCAGGCCGTGATCGCGGTGCGGACGGACGCCTCCGTGTGGTCCAGGTCGCGGGCGGCGTGGAACCCCGCACCCGAGTCCGCCTCGCCGGTGCCCTGGCCCCATTCGTCATCGTGGGTGACGGCGTCCGCGTTGTCCGCGAAGGCCGGCGCGGAGAAATCGGCCCAATCGGCCGTGCCGACGCGGTGGTTGATCACGATGTCCGCGAGAACGTGGACCCCTCGCGCGTGGAGCGCCGCGATGGCTGCTTTCAGTCCGGCTTGGTCTCCGTAGGCGGAGGAGTCGAGGTCGTACCACTCATTCGGTAGATATCCTTGCGGCGCAGCGGATTGCGAAGGCGGCGGAAGCCAGACCATCGTGAATCCGGCGTCCGCGATGGCGTCGGCGTGATCGCGGACGACCCGCCACCAGTCGTGCGTGTGGCTGTTCCAGTGGAAGCCCTGCAGGAGAACGGGGGAGCGGGTCGGAGGCATCCCGGAGTCTACGAGTCCTCGCGACCACTCCCGCCTCGGTGCCGAGGCGGGAAGGGTCGGAAAACAGAAAACGAGCGACCCTCCTTAGAGAGCCGCCCGCTTCGCCGCCCGGAGGGGCGGGCGCTGGCAGAGCCAGCAGGGGAGAGGCCGAGCTTAGAAGCCCATGCCGCCGCCCATGCCGCCCATGTCGGGCGCACCGGCGGGAGCGGCCTCGGGCTCCGGCTTGTCGGAGATGACGGCCTCGGTCGTGAGCAGGAGACCGGCCACCGAGGCAGCGTTCTCCAGCGCGGTGCGCGTGACCTTCGTCGGGTCCACGACGCCCATCGCGAGGAGGTTGCCGTACTCCTCCGTGCGGGCGTTGAAGCCGAAGTCGTCCGTGCCTTCCTTCACCTTCTGAACCACCACGGAGCCTTCCAGGCCCGCGTTGTTCACGATGGTGCGGAGCGGCTGCTCCAGCGCACGGCGCACGATCTCGACGCCGATCTGCTGGTCCTCGTTCTCGACCTCGACGCCATCGAGAGCCGGGAGCGCGCGGACGAGGGCGACGCCACCACCGGGCACGATGCCCTCCTCGACGGCCGCACGGGTCGCGTGGAGCGCGTCCTCGACGCGGGCCTTCTTCTCCTTCATCTCGGGCTCGGTCGCGGCGCCGATCTTCAGGACGGCCACGCCGCCGGAGAGCTTCGCGAGGCGCTCCTGGAGCTTCTCGCGGTCGTAGTCGCTCGTCGTGTTCTCCATCTGGCTGCGGATCTGTCCGATCCGGGCCTTGATGTCATCGTCAGAGCCCGCGCCGTCCACGATGGTCGTGTTGTCCTTCGTGATGACGATGCGCTTGGCACGGCCGAACGTGTCCGGCGTCGCGTTCTCCAGCTTGTAGCCCATCTCCTCGGAGAGGAGCGTGCCGCCAGTGAGCGTCGCGATGTCGCCGAGCATGGCCTTGCGGCGGTCGCCGAAGCCAGGGGCCTTGACGGCGGCCACGCGGAGCGTGCCCCGGAGCTTGTTAACGACCAGCGTCGCGAGGGCCTCGCCGTCGATGTCCTCCGCGACGATCAGGAGCGGCGCGCCCATCTGGGCCACCTTCTCCAGCGCTGGAAGGAGATCCTTCATCGCGCTGATCTTCTTGTCGTGGATGAGCACGAGGGCGTCCTCCAGCGCGACCTCCATGTTGTCGGGGTCGGTGACGAAGTACGGCGAGAGGTAGCCGCGGTCGAACTGCATGCCGTCCACGGTCTCCAAGGTCGTGTCCGTCCCCTTCGCCTCCTCGACGGTGATGACGCCGTCCTGGCCGACCTTCTCCATCGCCTCGGCGATGAGGTCGCCGATCTCGGAGTCGTTGTTGGCGGAGATGGAGCCGACCTGGGCGATCTCGTCTTTGCCACCGACCTCGCGCGAGAGCTCCGCGAGGCTACCGACGACACCCTGCACGGCCTTATCGATGCCGCGCTTGATGTCCATGGAGTTGGCGCCGCTCATGACGGAGCGGAGGCCCTGGTTGTAGATGGCCTGTGCGAGGACGGTCGCGGTTGTGGTGCCGTCACCGGCCACGTCCGAGGTCTTGGAGGCGACCTCCTTGACCATCTGCGCGCCGACGTTGGCGACCTTGTCTTCGAGCTCGATCTCCTTGGCGACGGTCACGCCGTCCTTGGTGACGGTCGGAGCGCCGAATTTCTTCTCGATGATGACGTTGCGGCCCTTGGGGCCGAGCGTCACCTTGACGGCGTTGGCGAGGGCGTCGACACCGCTCTTGAGCGTGTCGCGCGCGTCAACGTCGAAGTGGATTTGCTTGGGCATGGGAGTGTTGTGTTCCTAGTTCTGAGGTGGGCGGCCTCGGTGTCGTCGCAGAGGGGGCGGCGAACTCACCGAGGCGGGCGAGGTCGGGACAGGCGACCGTCTACTTGACGATGCCGAGGATGTCGGACTCGCGCATGATGAGGACGTCCTCACCGTCGAGCGCGATCTCGGTGCCGGCGTACTTGCCGTAGAGGACCGTGTCGCCCTCGGAGACGGTCATGTCGACCTTCGTTCCGTTCTCGACTTTGCCGGGACCGGCGGCGACGACGGTGCCGCGCTGCGGCTTCTCCTTGGCGGTGTCGGGGATGTAGAGACCACTTGCGGTCTGCTCTTCGGCCTCTTCGGGCCGGACGACCACGCGGTCGCCGAGCGGCTGGATGCTAGCCATGATGCGGGAATGGGTTGGGGTCAGTGGAAAGGTTAGCACTCGAAGGTGCGGAGTGCTAAAGCTACACGCGGAACCCCTTCCGGCGGATCCGGCGAGGCCGCGAAGGATGCGTTAAGGAACCTGCATCTCCATCCCGGCGCCCCCGTAGCTTCGCAGTATGTCCCGGTCGCCCCACCTCACGCCGCCCACGACAGGTTGGGCGCTGTTCACTCCGCTCGTCGCGGGGGTGGTGGTACTCGCCTTTCTGCCGCCCTTCGTAGATGGCCTGGCTCGCGCCGGTTTGATGCACGGATTTTCGTTCGTCTGCCACCAGTTGCCGGAGCGGTCGTTTGCCATCGGTGGCGTGCAGATCGCGCTTTGTCACCGCTGCACAGGCATCCTGGGCGGGATGGCGCTCGGCTTGGTTCTGGCGCCGCTCCTCGTCCGCCTCGGTGCCGAGGTGGGGCAGGTCCTCTTCGCACGCGTCCCCTCGCGACACCGAGCGGCGGTCCTGTTTCTGCTCGCGCTAGTGCCCACCACGGTCGACTGGTCGCTCGGCGCCAGCGGCGTGTGGGCCAACACGCCCGCCTCGCGCATCGCGACCGGTACAGCTCTTGGCCTCGTCGCGGGGCTTCTCATCGGTCGGGCCTTCCTCGCTCCGCCCGCTCGTTCCCATTCCCTCACCCACACGTAGTCGTCATGCCCTCGAAGAATCAGTCCATCCTCATCGGCGTCGCCGTTTCAGTCGTGCTCGGCCTCGCGTTCGCCTTCATCGCGTCCAGTGCTGGCACTATCGGCCAGACGCTTGCTGGGTGTTTCGCCTGTCTGGTCGCACTTGCAGCGCCCATGACGGCCGTCTGGCACTACACGAGCACCTACAATCTGACGATCCCGGCCGGACAGGGTGCGGGGATCGGTGCGGCCGTGGGGGCGGCGGGAGCCATTCTGAGTGGCATCCTCCAACGCGTCTTCATGTCCATTGGCCTTTTGCCGGATCCCATTGAGCAGGCACGGGAGATCTACGAGGCGCAGGGCATGAGCCCAGAGCAGATCGAACAGGCCATGGGCATGGTCGAGGCGCTTTCAAGCCCTGTGATGGGGATCATCTTCGGCCTCATCCTCGGCGCGCTCGTCGGCGCTATCGGCGGTGCCTTGGGCGCAGTGGTGTTCAAGAAGGGCAACGCGGACGATTACGAGGTCTGAGCCTCGGTCCACCTTCCCGGATCGGGCGGTCTCCCACGAGGCCGCCCGTTTTTAGTCGTGCATGCGCTTCGGGCGCCGAGGCGACCAGGGACCGGAGAAAATTTCCTTCAGCACGAGGGCGTCCTGCGCCTGTTTCGGGTCCGCGAGCTGACGGCGCCAACGCTCTGTGCGCGAGGATCTCGCGGGCGGAGGCGTGAACAGTGGCGCGTGGTCGTGCTCGGTGATGTCACGGCCTCGCGCGAGATGCTCGAAGCGCTCTTCCGAGAACGGCTGGTCCAGTCCGAACCCCTGGCGCTCATGCGGCGACTCCCACGAGGATTCGAACGCCGTTTCGGCCTGGAACGAGCCCAGGTCGCGGAACTCCGGCTCCGTCCGGCCACCGACCGAGGTGACGGGGCGCTTCGTCGGAATCGGAAGGGCCGGGGGCGGGGGCGCCTCCTGCGCCTTTACCTCGATGGGCTCCGGCTCCGGCTCGCGAGGCGGTTCCCCTGCGGCCTCGCGCATGGCCTCCTCCATCTGCTCCACGAACTGCTCGAACGGAGTCGGCGCGCGTTCCTCGCCGGAAGGCGCCTGCTCTGCGCCAGGGATTTTGGGCGCGCGCTGTTGCTGCCTCTTCTGGTTGCGCCTCCGGATCCCGCCCAGCACGAAGTAGACGACAACGAAGAGGAGGTAAAGGAGAATCTCGTCCATGCGTGCAGGATACGTCCCGAGGCGGAGGTACTCCGCTAGAAGAGGCCGGGTTGCCGCTCCGCCTCGGCGAGGGCGTCGAGGATCTTGCGGTTGGCGCGAGGGAAGGCGTAGTCGTCGAACGCGGAGGGGGGCACCCAGCGGACAGGCTCGTCCGCCTCGTGCCTCGGCTCGCCGGACTGGTGCGTGCAGCGGAAGGCGTGGAGCGTGACCGTGAAGTGGGAGTACGCATGCTCCACCCGCGCGACCTCCTCCCCCACGTCCACGGTGATGGCGAGTTCCTCTTGCAGCTCACGGCGGCAGGCATCGCGAGGGTCTTCGCCCGGCTCCACCTTGCCGCCTGGGAACTCCCAGAGCCCGCCGAGCATCGCGTCCTCTGGGCGGCGCTGGATCAGGTACGTGCCTGCCGCATCGCGCACGAGCCCGACCGCCACGACCTTGTGCGGCACTGGCTTGCGCTTGGACACGACGGGGAACGCCTCGGGCGTACCCATCGCGCACGCTGCGCAGATGTCCGAGATGGGGCAGACGACCGTAGCGGGAGATCGCGGCGTGCAAACCGTCGCGCCGAGTTCCATGACGGCCTCGTTGAAGCGGCCGGGATGCTCACGGTCCAAAAGCGCCGTCGAGACATGTTGGAGGGCGCTCCGTGTGGCGGGCCTGCGCGTGTCGGCCCCCACCGCGAAGACGCGCGAGAGGACGCGGATCACGTTGCCGTCCAGCACGGCCAAGGGGACGCCGTACGCGAGAGATAGCACCGCCGCCGCCGTGTAGGGCCCGACGCCCGGGAGCGCGAGGGCCTCCGCCTCGGTCTCGGGGAAGCGCCCGTCGTGCTCCTCCACGATCACCTGTGCGGCGCGATGCAGGTTGCGAGCGCGCGAGTAGTAGCCGAGGCCTTCCCAGTTCTTGAGCACTGCGTCCTGCTCCGCCTCGGCCAACGCCTCGACGGTCGGGAACGAGGCCGTGAACCGCTCGAAGTACGGGAGGACCGTCTCGACGCGTGTTTGCTGAAGCATGACCTCCGAGATCCAGACGCGATACGGATCGCGCCTGCCGTCCGGTCCGGGTTCGCGCCACGGCATCGGGCGCCGGTTGCGCTCGAACCACTCGGCCAGCGGCCCGTGAAACGCGTGGAGGTGCCGGTCCTCAACGCGGCCGACCAACTGACGGGCGAGGTCCGAAGCCACTACTCGATGATCTCGACGAGGAGCACGAGCGTGTCCGGGGAACCGCCTTGCTCGCTCCGCTCGACCAGGATCGGGAGAGTGCCGCGTTCACCGGGCGTCGTGCGCCACATGAAAGATCGGTCCACGAGCCACGAGAGGGCGGGTGCTTCCAAGAGCCGGTAATCCACCTCCCGGCCCTCGACGTCGGTGGGGAGGGCGACGATCAGGGTGTGGCCGGCGCGGACCTGATACCGTAGCGTGTCGGTCTGGCTAGGTTGAGCGCGAAGCAGGTCGGCACCAGCGAGCGCGGCGGGACGTTCGCGCGCCTCCGCCGAAAGGGCGGAGACCCATACGATGGCACTGAACAGGACGATGCGGGACATCACGACGCTCGTGGCAGGACGCTCGAAGATACGGGGTGTCCTCGCGTCGTTCGTGCTGCTGCTCGCGGCGCCCGTCGGGGCCCAGACATGGTCTGTCCAGGCGGGCGGGGAACTCGCAACGGTAGAGGCGACGGCTGAGACCGCAGCGTCCGAGTCGCTCCGCGTCCTCCGCGAGGCGGGCTACCTCTACGCTCGTGTCGACTCGCTCCGCGCGCCTGTCGTGTTCGTCTCCCCCGGTCCGCTCGTCCGCCTCGGGGAGATCGTGGTCACGGCCGATTCTCTCCCGGTAGCGCGCTACCGCGCGGTGCTCGGCGTGGAGCCGGGTGATCCGTCGAACTCACGTGGGCTGGAGGATGCCGTCTTCGCGGCGGAGGCACTCGCGCGGGGGGAGGGATTCGCAGATCCTCGCGTCATGGTCGAGTTCGTGCCTCTCGACAGTGCGACGGCGCGGGTCACAGTGGATGTGCGCGAGGGCGAGCGGCTGCCCCTGACGGGCGTCGTGCTCCGGGGTTCGGAGCGGGCGACGAATGCCTTCGCTCTGCGCGCCTCGGGCCTCGTCTCGGGACAGCCCCCGACGGATTTCGACCCAGAGCGGGTTCGCCAGTCGCTCATCGACTCGGGCGCGTTCGTAGCCGTCGGAACGCCGACCCTCGCGCTGGACCAAGATGGAGCGCTGGTGGTAGAGGTGCCCGTGAGCGAAGGACCGCCGGGTGCCGTGGATGCCATTCTCGGCTACTTACCGCCATCGGCCGGGCGTTCTGGCGAGGTCGTGGGGACGGCGCGGGTGGATCTCGCGAGCCCGTTCGGTGGCGGGCGGGTCCTGGCTCTCGCATTGGATCGGAGCCCAGGTCTCGCCTCGCGATTCTCTGCGTCGGCCGCGGATCCGTTTGTGTTCGGTTTGCCCGTGAGTGCCGCGCTGGGGTTCGAGGGCGAAGGGCGGGATTCGACGTTTAGTCGCCAGTCAGGCAGGGCGGAAGCGGGCATCCGCGTCGCGCCGGGATTGACGGTGGCGGTCACGGCGTCTCGCGAGGCCGTCCAGCCCGGCCGAGCGGGCGCCCGAGTCGGGGAGAGTGGGGCGCCGCGCGTCCGCCGATCCTCGGCCTGGTTTGGAGGGCTCGCCCTGCGCTACGTCTCGGTAGACTCGCGCCGCTCCCCCTCGCGAGGGGTGCTCCTCTCCACGTCGGCGGAACAGGGCGTTCGCTCCCGCGAGGCCCTCGACGACCTCGCGATCCCGACGCGCCTCAGCCAGCAGCGCCTCGATGCCTCCGCTCGCGTATTTATTCCCGCCGTAGGGCGTCTGGTGGCTGTCGTGGGCGGCGATGCCCGCGTCCTGTTGACGGACCGCAGCGAAACCACGGAGACGACGCGCTACGACGAGGGCGAGCTGTTTCGCTTCGGCGGCGCCGCGTCGCTGCGTGGCTACGATGAAGACACGTTCCTCGGCAACGCCGTGGGCCGAGTGCTGGGGGAGATGCGCGCCCGCCTCGGCGGCGATGCGTTCGCATTCGCGTTTGGAGATCTCGGCGCCGTCCGCCGACCGCCCCTCGCAGACGATCCGGCCGAGACCCGCCTGCTCCCCGGCTACGGCATCGGTGCCCAGTTGGAGACGGGGCTCGGGCTCGTCGGGGTGACGTACGCGCTGAACCCGGACCTCCCGGCCTCGCGCGGAAAGGTGCATCTCCGGCTGCGTCTCGGGCTCTGATGCAAGAGAGGAAGGGCCAGGGGTCTCCGCCTCGGCACCGAGGCGGGCACGGTCGCGATCTTCCGATCCCACCCTCGGCTGCCTCGCGATGGACCTCACCGAAACACGCATCTCCTCTGAAGCGGTCTTCGACGGCGTGCTCCTTCACGTGCGTCGGGACGAGGTCCGCTTGCCCGACGGTGAGACCTCTGGTCGCGAGTGGATCGACCACCCGGGAGCGGCTGCCGTCGTGCCGCTGTTCGAGGATGGCTCCACGATCTTGCTCCGCCAGTTCCGCTACCCGCCGCGACGCGAGTTCCTGGAGGTCCCGGCGGGAAAGTTCGACCGACCCGGAGAAGCGCCCGAGGCGCTCGCCGCTCGCGAACTGGAAGAAGAGGCCGGGGTGCGGGCCGAGTCGTTCGTGTACCTCGGCAAGACGTATCCAGGCATTGGCTACTCGAACGAAGTCATCCACCTGTTCCTGGCTGAGGGGCTGAGCGAGGGGGAGGCCGGATCCGACGACGACGAGTTCGTGATCCCGGTCCGCATGCCATTCGAGGAGGCCGTGCGGATGGCCCGAGCAGGTGAGATCCTCGACGGCAAGTCCTGCGTCGCGATTCTCCTCGCGCAGGCGCACCTGGAGGCGCGGTCCGTGTGATCCCCTAGCTGCCTTTTCACGGACTCTCGCGACGAAGCCCCCTCCCGCATGTCCGTAGTTTCCCCGCCCGAGACTCCGCATCCCCGATGTTCATCTTCCTCGTCGTCCTCATTCTCATCATCGCGATCCTGATGTCGGTCGTCGTGCTTCTCCAGAGCGGGAAGGGCGGTGGTCTCTCCGGCATCGCGGGCGGCCAGACGACCCAGATCCTCGGCGCGCGCCAGGCCCCGGACCTCCTCGAAAAGGTAACGTGGGCCCTCGGAGGCGCCTTCCTCTTCCTCTCCGTCGTGACGACGTTCTTCACCGAGAGCGCTGAGGCGTCCGACCCGTCCGCGTTCGAAGAGGCCGCAGAGGGCGTGGACCCGCTCCCGGCTACGGAACTGCCTCTCACGCCCGGCGGTGACGCCCCGGCCGACGCCGTCGCCCCTCCGACCGAGGCTCCCGCTGAGGCCCCGTCCGAGACCGAGTAGCGAGCGCAGACGACCGATCCCGCGAGGCCGTCCCGACACTGGGGCGGCCTCGTCGCGTTTCGTGCGAGTCCGTCCGCCTCGGTGCCGAGGCGGGAAAGGCCACGAAGGTCGAAACGAAAGCGGCGCCCGAGGCCAGAGCCCCGAGCGCCGCTCGTGCACGTCGGCCTGTAAGCCGGATTCTGTCCGGGCCGAAGCCCTGGACCGCCATCTATCTGCGCGGCCTACCCGCGCTCATCGGACGGGCCGCCCGTGCCTCGCGCGAGGCGAGGCGAGCGCTGCGTGGCCTTGCACCCCCCGGGGTTTACCCAGCCGCGCCGGTCGCCCGTACGCGCTGGTGGGCTCTTACCCCACCGTTTCACCCATCACCTGTGCTCCGACGAGTCGGGGCCATCGGCTGGTCTGTTCTCTGCTGCACTGTGCCGTCACCCCGCCGTTTCCCGCGAGGTGCCTCCGTTTTCACGGAGCGGGGTGCCCGACGGTGTCCGGACTTTCCTCTCCACCGGCGAACGCCGGGACGGAGCGGCGGTCCGGCCGACGCGCTCCTCAGGATACGGAGCCGCCCGGTCGTCTCGCGCCCCACGATCCTTCACGCGCGACTCTCCCCGCCTCGGTACCGAGGCGGACGGACCTGGATCGCTCAGACGATCCGCTCTGCGTCCGAACTTCGGAGCAAAAGCAGGAAAAACGGAACGCCGCAGAGCGCCGTCACGACACCCACGGGTAGCTCTTGTCCGTCCAGCAGGGTCCGGGCGACGAGGTCCGCGAGGAGAAGAAATACGGCGCCACAGCCGAACGCCAGGGGCACGAGGCGGCGGTGTCCCGGGCCCGCCGCGAGTCGGACCGCATGGGGCGCGATGAGGCCCACGAAGCCCACCAGACCGGCGGCCGAGACCAGCACGCCCGTCACGACCGCCGAGAGCGCGAGGAGGCCGCGCTTGAGCGCTTCCACGTTCACACCGAGCGCGAGGGCGGGCTCTTCGCCCGTCGCGAGGAGATCCAGGGGGCGGGCCAACGCCCAGAGCGAGAGGGCACCGAGCACCGCCACGGCGAGCGGCACGAGGACACCCGGCCACGAGGCCCCCGCGAGCGACCCGAGGAGCCAGAACAGGACCGCCCGCAGCTTGTCGGGATCGGGGCTGGCGAAGGTCACGAAGGCCGTCACGGAGCCGAGCAGTGCCGAGACCGCCACGCCCGCGAGGAGCAATCGAGCCGTCGAAAGCCTCGGGCCGTCTCGTGCCACCACGAACACGAACACCAGCGCGAGCCACGAGCCGATCACCGCCGCGATGGGCATCGAGACCGTCTTGGCGATCAGCGGCGGGACGAAACCGAGGTAGAACAGCGCCGCGCCCGCACTCGCGCCTCCGCTCGCGCCCAGCACGTATGGCTCCGCGAGGGGATTCCGCACCAGCGCCTGCATCGCGACGCCCACCACGGCCAGCCCCCCGCCGACCGCTAGCGCGAGGAGCGCGCGGGGAAGACGGAGGCGGAGCACGATGGTGGTCTCGGCAAGGTCGCCTCCGCCCATCAGCACCGCCCAGACCCGCCCCGCGCTCATCCCAGACGAGCCCACGAACACAGCCGCCACGAAGGCGACGACCCCCGCCATCGCGAGGACGCCGCCGACCAGCCAGGGGGACCGATGCGTCACGCGGCGCCAGCGGCGAACGCCTCGGGGTGGAGGATCCGCGCGATGGCCTCTAGCGCGAGAACGGTTCGAGGGCCCGGTCGGAGGATGTGGTCGGGTTCGACGGCATAGACCCGGCCTTCCTGCACCGCCTGGAGAGCGGCCAGCGCGGGCACGGCATCCAGAAGCTGGTCGCGCACGTCCCCAGATCCCGCGACGAGGATGACTTCCGGCGGCTCACTGAGGATTTGCTCTGCGGAAGGTTGCGCGGCGTCACCGGGAAAGCGGTCGGTCACGTTGGTGCCGCCCGCGAGGCGGACCACCTCGCTCGCGTACGCATCGCGGCCGAAGGCGAACAGTGTCCCGTTGTCCACGCCGATGAGGAGCAGCGTGCGACGAGGCGACCGTCCAGCCGTGCGCTGCCGGACGGCCGCGACACGAGCCTCGAATGTCTCCGCGGCCGGGTGCCCGCCGTCAGAGGCGAGGAGCGTGTCGAGCGTGCGGAGGGCGCGGGGTACGTCGTCCAGCGCGTCGAACTCGAACGCGTAGGCGGGGAGTCCGAGGTCCGCGAGAGCGTCGAGATCTTGCGGGGAGGTGACGCCCATGGTGCCGAGGACCAGGTCTGGGCCAAGGGCGACGAGCCGCTCGCGGTCCAGCGGGTAGGACTGAAAGCGGGGGAGGCCCTCCACCTCGGCGGGATAGTCGTCGGCGATGGAAGCCCCGGCGAGACGCTCCACCCCGGCCGCCTCGACGACAAGTTCGGTGAGGTTGGGCGCGAGCGCGACGACGGATTGCGGCGTCTCGGCCAGCGCGATGGCACGCCCTGCGTCGTCCGAGACATCGCGCGGGCCTTGCTCTGTAGAGCACCCGACCAGGACGACGAGGAGGGTGGCGGCGAGAAGGGGATGGGACATAACGAGATCTGGAGTGCGGCTAAGTTACCGGCCCCTTCCTCGGCGCCCGTGCGCTTCGCCTTCGTTCTCAACCCCGCCGCCCGCTCCGGCCGCGCGGCCCGCGTCGCCCTCGATCTTCAGACCCAGGCGCGTGCCCTCGGCTTGGACGCGTCCGTTCATCTGACCGACGCGCCCGGTCACGGCACGGCCCTCGCCCGCGAGGTGTCCCGCGAGGCCGACGCCGTGATCGCGGTCGGTGGCGACGGGACCGTTCAAGAGGTCGTGGCAGGGCTCGTGGGCTCAGAGGCCGCGTTCGGGATCGTTCCGTTCGGGACGGGCAACGACATGGCGCATGCCCTCGCGATGCCCACCCGCCTCGGTCCCGCGATGGAGGCACTCGTCGCGGGGTTGAGGTCCGGGCCCCGGCCGATGGATCTCGGGCGTGTCCGGTGGACCGAAGACGGCGAGACAATCCACGAACGCATCTTTGCCAACTGCGTCGGGGCTGGGTTCGACGCACTCGCGGCCATCGACGCGCTGAGCTTCAAGCGCCTCGGCGGGAAGACGGCGTACCTCGCGGCTGTCGCGCGGACGCTCTGGTACTGGCGCGAGATCGAGATCGAAGTCGAGATCCGAACCACCGAGGCGGGCACGGACGCGCCGTTCGGTCTGGAGGGAGCCGGGGACCTGTTCTACGCGGGTCCATACTTCCTTTGCGAGGTCGGCAATGGGCACTCCGTGGGCGGCGGCTTTCTGCTCACGCCGGACGCCGTGCCGGATGACGGGGCGCTCGATGCCTGCCTTGTGCGGCCCCTCACGCTACGGCGCATCGCGCGCGTGTTGCCCCTCGCGATGAAAGCGGCCCACACGAACGAGCCGGAGATTTCCATGACGCGCGCCGGGCGTGTCGCCATCCGCGCTACCCTCGGGGCACTCCCTGTCCACGCAGACGGCGAGGCGCTTACGCGATCCGCTCAGCAGATTGACGTGGAGGTGCTCCCGGGCGCCATCCGCGCCATCTGGGGGCCGGGCTCTGACCGGAAGTAGCGCTTCGTTCAGCGCGTCACGACGAACCGCTTGGTGACGGTCCCCGAGTTGCTGCGAAGCCGTACGATGTAGACGCCCGCTTCCCAGGTCGTCACGTCTACTCGGCGAATCTCCGAGCCGAGGGTCTCGGCTTCCCAGACTCGACGGCCCAGACTGTCGTACGCCTCCAGGACTGCTGGGCCCCCCGAGTTTGCGCTGAGGCGGAGCGTGTGGGCCACTGGATTGGGTGCGATGGAGAGCGCGAGAGAAGGTTCCGGAGCCGAAAGAAGCGAGGTGCTCACTCCATTCGTCAAGACGAGATAGGCCCGTCCGCCTCCTTCAGCTTCACCAGGGGCGCCCACGAGGAAGTCAGCCTGCCCATCTCCGTCCAGGTCATCTGTCCGTTTCACGTCCCAGCCGAACTGGCCGTCGGCCTCCGGGCTGAGGCTCTCCAGGCGGAGTACTTGGCTGCCATCGCTGAAGCGAACGACTAACACGACACCAGCACCGGCGGTACCTTCGACCTCTGCGTTGGGTGCCCCCACCAGAAGATCGTCGTCTCCATCGCCGTCGAGATCTCCTGCCTCATCGAGGCTTCGGCCGAAGTCCATCTGTTCCCCATTCTCAGGACGTAGCTCCAGCAGACGGTCGCCGGAGACGGCCGAGTACACAAACGCTTCACCTAGGCTACCGAAGAACAGGTCGTTTGCGCCGTCGCCGTTACGGTCAGAGATTGCAGAAAGGGTCCGCCCAAACCTCTCCGCATCGAGTGGAGCGAAGTAAAACTTCTGCCGAGGGCTCGCCGCGGTATCTCGGAAGACGCATTCTGCTCGGCCCCGGCCGTTGGAAATTCCGGGAGAACCGACGCAGGAATCAATTAATCCATCCAGGTCGGCATCTGTCGCCGCGACGCTTGTTCCAAGCTCGCTTGGTACCCCTCCGGTTTCAAACGCGCGAGTGATCGCCCCGTTCATTCCATCATGGATGGTGAAGGCTCCGGAGCGACCAGGGGGGGTGAAGGAATACCCCGGCGTACCGATAAGGAAGTCCCACCCCTCAATTGCGCCGTCTGGGATGGCTACAAGGGCGTACCCGTGGTTGGCATCTACTTGAGGCAGGCCGATGGTTGGAAACAGAAAGTCCCCGGTTCCAGAGAAAACATACACGTTGCCCGCTCGAGGCACCGTTCCATAGCGCTCGAAGGGAGCACCGATTAGCAACTCCGGTAGGCCGTCTCCTGTCGCATCTGGCAACCCGGTCACGTCCCACCCAAACTGGCCGTTACTGGAGGCTCCAGGGCTGCTGAGAGTGAGTAGTGGGAGTCGGGTTGCTCCCGAGATCACGAAGGCTCGCCCTGCGCTGTCTGTTCCATCAACTGAACGGCCCGGGGCGCCAATGAGAAAATCTGTAGCTCCGTCGCCGTCGATATCGCTGAGCGGTGCGACGGACCAGCCAAAGTGACCTGCAGACTCCGGCTCGGGATTCTCGATGGGCACGAGGGTCTGGGCTTGTAGAATCCGCGTGCTGGCGAGGACGAAGACCACGAAGCCGAGTAATCTGTAAGCCATAGACGGGTCGACTGGCAGGGGCATGGATGCTGGTTTTAGCGGGCGATGATGAACGGGGTCGTGATCGTTGAATCTCCGGACTGAAGTACGGCGAGGTACACCCCGGCCTCCCAGGTCGAAACGTGGAGGTGGTGACTCGCCCCAGCTAGTGACTCCGCACGCCAGACGCGACGACCAAGGCTGTCGTAGATCACGAGTTGTGCGATCCCCTCGGCACTGACATCGAGGCGGAGGGAGTAGACCGCTGGGTTGGGCGCTGCTGTGAGTTCCATCCTCGCTGCTGGCTCGGGAGTGGTCGAGACCGTCGCGCCGGTCAAGACGAGATAGGCGCGTCCGGCTTCCCCGATTTCCCCTGGGGCCCCGACGAGCAGATCCTCGCGGCCGTCCGCATCAACATCACCTGCGCGCGTGACGTCCCAGCCGAACCATCCAGAGAGCGTCGGGTTCGGGCTCCGAAACTGGAAGAGCCGCGATCCCGCAATGCTCTCGAATACGGCGGCAGTCCCAGCGCCTGCACTCCCGTCTACATCTGCCAGGGGAGCCCCGACGAAGAGGGCCAACTGGCCATCGCCGTTCACATCTCCAGCATCGTTTAGGCTTCTCCCAAAATCGGAACTGGATCCATCGGGTGGCGCGATCCGCGTGAGCATCTCAGTCGACTCGCCGGAGTAGAGGAATGCCTCGCCTCTGCTGCCGATGAAGAGGTCGCTCGTGCCGTCGTCATCCCGGTCCTCTAGTGTGACAAGAGACCGTCCGAACTCCTGAGCACCCTGCGGGGGGTTGAACGCGAGTGTTCGTTGTGGAGAGCCTGAGAGAAAACAGCGTACGAACGGAATGAAAGAACCAGGGGCACCTCCGCAGTAATCCGATTGTTTGTCTTCATTGAGATCAGTACTGGCGATGCTTGTGCCGAACCGTACAGGGAGACCCGAGAACAACTCACCGGCGAGTGTGCGTCCATCGATGCCGGAGTGAACAAATGCTCCTCCTCCAGGCTCGGGCTCCTCCGTCGTTGGGCCTGGAGAGCCAACCACGAGGTCCGGGACGCCGTCTTGGTTCCGGTCTCCTGCGGGGGCGAGTGCCGTCCCAAAGGCTCCGTCCTGGTACTCTTTGAAGGGATCAATGCTCAAGAGAAGTTCGCCGCTTTGGCCTGAGAAGACATGCACGAACCCGGCACGCAAGGTGCTGCCCACGTGTTCTCCTGGTGCACCGACTGCAACCTCAGGGATGCCGTCCTTTGTCAGGTCAAAGGCCAGCGAGACATCCCACCCGAACCTGCCATCCTCAACTGGAAGGGGACTAGCGAACGAGTGGATCGGCTGCAGATCTGAGCCAGAAACGACATATGCGCGCCCTGCTCCAATAATTCCATCGACAGACTCGCCCGGTGCTCCCACAAGGAGGTCGGGGACGGTGTCCCCATTCACGTCGCCCAGTGGTGCTACGGACCACCCGAAGTGGCCGCCCGCTTCTGGTGCGGGGCTCTCGATCGGCAGGAGTACTTGGGCCTGTCCCTCGAGCGCGTTGCCACAGAAGAGGATCAGGAGGTAGATCGCGAGGCGGACCATAGAAACGGTCTTGGTAGTCTCAACAGGCTACCGATTTCGGTGAACGGTTCTCTGCCTGCTTCCGTCCGATCTGACCAGTCGGTTTCGACCACTGGCAGGTGTCCCCCAACACGGTTTTACTCGCCCGCGAGGAAGCTCCTCAACTTCCACGTCCCGTCCAGCTCCGGCCAGAACGTCGCCCGGTAGCCGATGGGGCTGAGCGCCTGCCCCGCAACCACATACGCCGCCCGGCCATCGGGAAGCTGGACCATCCGCCAGCCGTCTTCCGGCAGCGCGAGGGCGGGGAGGATCAGGTGCGAGACCGTCGCGACGACCGTAGAACTGTCCATCGGGCTCTCCCGCGCGGGTACGTCGGCCTCGACGATGGCGACCGAAGAGAGGGGGTCATGCTCCTCGGGCCAGAGGCCGGTCACAAACGGCGCGATGACGGCGCCGTCCTCGTCCAGGCTCCCGCCGTCGAGGACGCCCGCGAGGGTCCGCCAGGGATCGCGCCCCTCAGGCGTCACGCCGCGAAACCACATGTCGCGCAGGCCGATGCCGCCGACGAGCGTCTCTTCCTCGAACGAGAGCCGCGCATCCGGTGCCACGGCGGCTAAAAGGGCAGCGGTGTCTCGGCGCGCGAGGGTCGCGCGGAGCGAGTCGCGGAAGGTCTCCCAGCCGGGTACGTTCGCGCCGTCGTCCACGGGCGTGTAGTCGCCCTCGAAAGACAGGACGGCAGGCGGCGGCGGGCCGGGCGGCGGGGGAGGATCGTCAGCGCAACCGACTAGTGCGAGGGCGGCGGTAGCGGCGAACGTGCGGAGTGTAGGGGGCATGAGCGGCGCGTGGGTGAAGGCGCCAGGGGCCGAAGACTACGAGCCACGCACCGGTTGGTGCCGGAGAGACCCAGTCGATTCACCTCCCGAGGCGGAGGGGGCCGGCGCGTCAGTCCGCCTCGGGGAGATCATGGTCGTCCTCGGGCGAGAGGCCCGCCCATTCCAGCCGGGCGGCCGTGATCCCGTCCGGGGAGTGCGGCGCGGCACGGAGCGCAGAGAGCGCGGCGTGCGCTCCGTCGGCGTCCTCAGATGCGAGCGCGACGGCCCAGTCTGCGAGGGCAAGCGCCACCGGGTCCGCGAGAGCGGCCTTTCGGGGGATCGCGGCGGTCCAGGCGCGGGCACGGTCGGCGTCGCGGCGGATGGCGCCTTCGAACAGGGCGGCATCGGCCGGAAGACCCGCCCGCGCGGTGGCTGGAACGGTGTCCCGAAGCTCCACGCGCCGCACCAGCGCCTCGCGCGCGACCGATGGCTGACCCGAGTCTAGGGCGTGGAGTGTGAGGAACTGGCACGCAGACTCCTCGAACAGACGCCCATCGCGTAGCGCCACGGCCGCTTGCAGCGTGTCAGGGTTCCAGTCGCGCGGCCTCGTGCCTGCGGTGCTCTCCGCGATGAGCGCGAGCACGGCGGCCTCCCGTTCCGCCTCGGGACCGCCTCGAAGCAGCGTGAGCAGCCGCGCGCCGTCGGTCGCGAAGCCGCCCGTCCGGCCGGGAATCAGCGTCACGAGCGCGATCACGAACGACACGACCCCGACGAACTCGGTCGCGGCGCCGACGGCACCGCCCACGCCCAGCCCCACCCCCAGGCCTGCGAACCCGAGCGCGAGGCTCGCCAGCGGGCCCCCCGCGACGAACCACGCCGTCCGCCGCGTCAGGTCTTCCGTGTCGGTCGGGAGGCACAGCGCGATCCCTCCGGCGAGCGCGAGGCTTCGGTTCCACTTCGCGACGATCCGGTCGCCCTCGCGCTCCAGCCGCAGAGGGCCCGCGATGAACAGCCCGAACCGGAACCCCACCGCGAGGCCGCCCGCGACGTGCCCTGCCTCGTGGACCGCGAGCACGAGGGGGAGCCCGAGAAGCAGGGTAGCTGCGAGGCCGAGGGGCGGGAGTGCGTCCAGGAACGCGAGCGCGTCGGTCTCTCCGAGTACGAACCCGATCCCAGCGCCGACGGCGAGGAAGCCGACCGTCATCGCGAGGCCGCGTTTCCAGTCTGTCCGGGAGGACGCCGAGGCGGGCGGAGCCGGAAGGGGCGCGAGGCTGGGATCGGGGCGGAGCATGGCGTAGGGTAGCGAAAGGAGGCCCCCTAGCGCCGTTCCCCTCAGCGCCGGAGTGCGCCCGCGCTCGCGGTGAACGTGCCCTCGATCTCCACGTCGCGCGTGCCGTCCAGATCGAGCAGTTCGACCGTGACGGCGAAAGAGCCCTCGATCACGTCATCGGTCAGCGTGCGGATCGTGAGGGTGCCGTCCGTGGCGAGCCCGAAGGAGAAGTCTGCAGCCTCGTCGCCAGGCGTGACAGGGCCGGAAAGGGGGAGATCGCCGTCGAAGTAGATCAGGAAGAAGCCATCGCGCACGCCGCCGCTCGGGTCGAAGTCGAAGCTGGCGAAGTCGTACGTGCCGGTCGTGAGCGCGGACGCGGTGAGGCCCGCGATGTGGAAGCGCTCGCCCGAGTCGTCGGATTCGAGCACGAGACCCGTCGCGACTCCCTCGAAGTCGCCGGTGTCGGCGACCTGGAAGAACTGCCCCGAGAGTGATCCCGAGGCGGAGGCAGCCCCGGTGACGACCCGGGCCTCGGCGGTGCCGGGCGCGACGGTGGCCTCGAAGCGGCTCGCGGCCTCGGGCTGGGAGGCGTCGCACGCCGCGACGAGGAGGACGATGGACAAAAGGGCTAACGGACGCATGGTGGTGCGGCAAGGGAAGAGCGGAAGCTGGCACATCGGCGAGCGGTGCGCAAGAGAAATGTGAGCGCCTCGGGAGAGGTCGCTGCGGGCCTTCCGATGCGGCGCGCGTCGGTTTCTCCGCCCGGTGTCCACCGTCCCACCCGGCCCGCCTCGGTAGCTTCGCGGCCCGACTCCCGACCGACCGATGCCCGAGCGTCCGACCACCGCCGCCGACACCCGCCAGGCCTTCCTCGACTTCTTTCGCGAGAAGGGCCACGAGATCATTCCCGGCGGGTTCCCGCTCGTCCCGCAGGACGACCCCACGCTGCTGTTCATCAATGCCGGGATGAACCCGTTCAAGGACGTGTTCCTCGGGACCGGCTCGCGGCCGTACACCCGTGTCGCGGACACGCAGAAATGCCTCCGCGTCAGCGGCAAGCACAACGACCTGGACGAGGTGGGCGTGGACACGTACCACCACACGTTCTTCGAGATGCTCGGCAACTGGAGCTTCGGGGACTACTTCAAGCGCGAGGCGATCACGTGGGCGTGGGAGCTGCTCGTGGACCGCTGGGGGATGGATCCCTCGCGCCTGTATGTGACCGTGCACGAGGGCGACGAGGCGCTCGGGCTGGATCCAGACAAAGAGGCCGCGACGATCTGGGAAACCGAGACCAGCATCCCGGCCACGCACATCCTCTACGCCTCCAGCAAGGACAACTTCTGGATGATGGGCGACACTGGCCCCTGCGGCCCGTGCTCCGAGATCCACGTCGATCTCCGCCCGGATGCGGAGCGCGCGCACGTCCCGGGTCAGGAACTGGTCAACCAGGACGATCCGCGCGTGATCGAGATCTGGAACCTCGTGTTCATCCAGTACAACGCAGCGTTGACGGAGGGCGGCGGCACGTCTCTGGAGCCGCTGCCCGCGAAGCACGTGGACACCGGGATGGGCTTCGAGCGGCTCTGCGCTGTTCTCCAGGGCCACCACTCCACGTACGACACCGATCTTTTCGCGCCCATCCTCCAGCGCGCCGCCGACCTCTCGCCCGACGATTCCATCCGTGGCTACGACGACCTCGACGGCGAGGCGGACGAGGTGGAGCGCAAGCGCATCGCCCTCCGAGTGGTGTCGGACCACGTCCGCACGCTCGTTTTCGCGATCACGGACGGCGCGCAGCCGGGCAACACGGGGCGAGGCTACGTCATCCGCCGCATCCTGCGCCGCGCCGTGCGCTACGGCTACCAGGGCCTCTCCATCCGCGAGCCGTTTCTGTTCAAGCTCGCGGAGACCGTCGTGGAGACGATGGGCGAGGCGTTCCCGGACATCCGCCAGTCCGCCGAGTTCGTCAGGCGGGTGATCAAGGCGGAGGAGGAGGCCTTCCTGCGGACGCTTGGTATGGGCCTGGAGTTTACTGAGACGTTTTTCGCGTACACTACAGCGGTTCGAGAACAGCGATGGGATAGCCGAGTCATCGACAACAAAAATCCTATCGTGAAACCACTCAATCTGGCTCTTGGCCGACCGAACGTTGATCTAGCTGGACCAAGAGCTGATGTCGAGCACGCTGCTGAGACTGCGACACTAAGAGGAGAGATTGTCTTCCTCCTCCACGACACGTACGGCTTTCCCTCGGACCTCACCGCCGTCATGGCGCGAGAGCACGGGTTGGAAGTGGACGAAGCCCGCTTCGAGGAGCTAATGGAAGAACAGCGGGACCGCGCCCGCGCCGCTGGCACCTTCAAGACGGACAACTCCCAGGTCGATACCTGGGACGCCGTCCACGACACGCCCGAGGCGGTCGCCTTCGTCGGCTACGACCGGCTGGAGGTCACGGACGCGAAGGTGCTCCGCACACGGACCGTCGGCGAGGGGGAGGACGCGAGGCACGAGATCGTGCTCAGCCAGACGCCGTTCTACGCCGAGAGCGGCGGGCAGGTGGGCGACACCGGCACCCTCCGCCTCGGGGAAGTGACCGTCCGAGTGCTCGACACCCAGAAGAGCGCCGACGGGGCCATCGTGCACGTCGTGGACCGCCTCCCCGAGGACGCCACGGCCGACGTGACGGCGACGGTGGACGGCACGCGCCGCCAGCGCATCATGCGCCACCACACCGCCACGCACCTGCTGCATCGCGCCCTCCGCGAAGCGCTCGGCGATCACGTCCAGCAAAAGGGTTCGCTCGTCGCGCCGGACCGCCTCCGGTTCGACTTCGCGCACTACGAGAAAGTGGGCGCGCAGGCGCTTCGCGAGATCGAGGCCCGTGTCAACGAGGCCGTCTTGATGAACCTCCCGCTCGGGGAAGAGCGCGGTGTGCCCATCGACGAGGCGAAGGCCCGGGGCGCGATGGCGCTCTTCGGCGAGAAGTACGGCGACGCCGTCCGCGTCATCACCTTCACCAACGACGACGACTTCGTGAGCGTCGAGCTCTGCGGCGGGACGCACGTCCAGAGCACCGCCGAGGTGGGGCTGTTCCGGTTCACGTCGGAGGGCTCCGTCGCGAGCGGCGTGCGCCGCGTGGAGGCGGTGGCCGGAGAGGCCGCCCTCGCCGCACTGGCCGCCGACTCCGCCGAACTGGAGGGTGCCCGCGAGGCGTTCGGCCAGACGCCCGATGGCCTCGCCGTCGCCGTCACGGCGCTCCAGGACGAAAAGAAGGCGCTCGAAAAGGAGGTCGCCGCGCTGCGCCAGCAGGCCGCCGCCGCCGGGCTCTCCCAGTACCTCGCCGAGGCGGAGGAGGTGGAGGGCGTCCGCGTGGTCGCCGCCGAGGTCCCGGGCGCCGACTCCGACGCGCTCCGGGGCCTCGCGGAGGAAGCCCGCGAGCGGTTGGGCGAAAAGGGCGTGGCCGTCTTCGGCTCGTCCGATGCGGAAGCTGGAAAGGTGCTCCTCGTCGCGGCCGTGACGGACGATCTCCTGAAGCAGGTGCCTGCCGGAAAGCTGGTCGGGGCGCTCGCGAAGAAGGTCGGCGGTGGCGGTGGCGGGCGTCCGCACCTCGCGACCGCCGGAGGTCGCCAGCCGGAGAACCTCGGCGCAGCACTTGCTGCCGCGGCTGACGAGGTCCGGGCCGCGCTCTCGTGACCCGGGCCGACCGCGACCTCGCGCTCTTCCACGTCCTCTTCGGCCTCGGGGCTGTAGCGGGCGTGCTCGCGCCGGTCGGTGTGCTGGGGTGGCGCATCCTCGCGCTTGTGGTGCTCTACAACGTGGCGCTGCCGCTGACGGTCGGGAGGAGGCATCGCGAGGTGCTCGCGCTCTGGGCCTTCCTCGTGCCGCTGAGCGCGTTCCAGGTCCTCCCGGATGCGTTCCTCGCCGACGTGCTCGGCGTGCTCGTCTTCCCGGATACCGGCGGTCCCCGCCTCGGGCCGGTCCCGCTCGCCCTCGCGGGGATGTGGACCATCCCGCTGCTCCTCATCGTGTGGACGGCCGGGCGAATCACCCGCCGCCGAGTCTCAGGCGCGTGGGCATCAGCCGGGCTCGCGGCGGTCGCATTCGGCATCGCGGAGGCGACGCTCTGGGCCATCCCGATCTGGGAGGCGCGAGGCGTGGCGCAGATCGGTCGTGTGGCGGTGTACGTGGTCCCGGCGGAGGCGCTGCTCGGAGCGGCGACGTTCCTCGCCTTCCAGCGGACGCGCGAGGCGGGCCGGGTCGCGAAGATGGGAGCTGCGGCGATGGTCGCGGTGCTCTACCTGGGCGCGCTCGGGACCTCGTTCTATCTCATCGAGAGGGTCTTCGGCGGCGCCGGGATCTGAGCACGGTACACCGCCGGTTTCGCGATGCCATCGACGAATGAATTCCGAGTGGTGGTGCTCGGTCCGAGGCCGGTTTCCAGCCTTCAGGTGGGAAGGGGTACCCGGAAGTGCACCCCTCTCCCAGGCTGAAGTCGCCGATTGCAAGATTGGCTCATTGGTTGGACATACCGCGACCCGTATCCTCTTCACGCACGCTCTTCCCCCGTCGTCATGGTCTCCCGGTTCCGACTTCTCAGGCTCGGCGTTCTCGCGCTCGTCACGGCCTCGGGGGTCCTCGCGCAAGACGCGCTGCGCCCGCATGTCTACCCCAACCCGGTCGCGGCGAACCGGGTGGTGACGGTTGAGTTTGACGCCCACGGGACAGCCGAGGCGGAGGTGGTCGATCTGCTCGGTCACGAGGTCGATCCAAGGGGCAATCTGGCTGCCGGGACCTACATGGTCAGGATGCGTCACGCTGATGGCCGGATCAGCGCTCCGGCGGCCCTCACGCTCGCGACGCCCGGCGCGTTGGAGCTTCGCCTACGTGCTCGCCCACTGTCTGCAGGTGCTCCGTCTCCGTCTTCGACCATCGTCCCGAACGAGTTCGCTCTCGTGTACATCATCGGGGACAGCCATGCCGCGGGGAAGGGGGACGAAGCGGCCTCGTGCGCGCTGCGACCGGACGCCGGATCTCACGGTCTGATCTATCAGCGCTCCTCCGACTCGTTCTTCCCCGTCTGCTCCCCCGAGGTGGACCTGTTCAACGGGTCGATCATCCCGGCTCTCGTGGACGAGATCTTCCAGCGCTACGGCAAAAAGACGCTCGTGGTCTCGTATACGGTCAAGGGCAGCCACCTGACCCCTGAGGCGACACCGAGCCCTCTCTATTGGTATCTCGGCGACAGCGATGTCAGGACGGGCGACGCCTTTCGGAACGGGAAGACGTTGCTCAAGCGCGCGAAGCGAGCAGCGCAGCGAGACCTCGACGCCATCGTGATCCCTGCTGCCCTCATCCAGTCGGTCGGCTCTGTGGATGCCAAGCAGTACCAGAAAAACGGGGCTCCGGTGCCAGAGATCTTCCGCACGCGATTGACGACCTATGACAGGTTTCTCGCCCGCTCCAACTTGACGCCGTTTTACTTCGAGATCGGCCCCGCACCGGGGCAGCCCCGCTTCGACGTTCCTGCGGCTGAGTACCGGGTCGCGATGGCGTCGGTAGTGCCAGCTGAGCGGATCGCCTACTTCTCCGCGTACACGCTAGAACAGCACCACGCCACTGGTTCAGGCTACAGCCGAGCCCAGTGGTACGCCGACAAGAACGGCCACCTCGGATCCCTCGGCCTCGACTACCTCGGTACCCAGCTCGCCAGTCTCCTCGATCTCTGAGTTCCGACGCCTGCTTTTCCCTGACCGCTCCCCACGCGGTCGATTCTCTCCCGACACGTGCTCTCCCGCATCCTCGCTGTCGTCTTCGTCGTCCTCGCGCTCGTGCCGTCTACGAGTGCGCAGGACATCCCCGCGCCTCGCGTCTTCCCGAACCCTGTTTTGGGTCAGAATGCGGTGACAGTCCAGGCGGAGGACGCCCGCGATGCCCGCGTGCAACTGCTGGACGTGAGGGGCCGCGAGGTGCCGCACGGCGAGCCGCTCGCAGCGGGCACCTACTTCGTTCGGCTGGTCTACGCGAACGGGACGGTGAGCCTGCCTACGCCCATCACGCTGGCCGCGAGTGGGCGTCGCCAGTTCCAACTCGCGGGGCCGCAGGTCTCCGCCGGACTCCCGGGCGCCAACTTTGCCAGCACGACGGGGCCCGAGATCACGACGATCCCGGCTGACAGCCTCGGCCTCGGGGACGTCGAGGTGGGGATGAGTGGGCAAGACACCGTGCGTGTCCGCAATGACGGCGACTCCGATCTGACGGTCTCGTCGGCTGCCCTCACGGCGGGAACGGTCTTTTCGTTGCTGAGCGGCGGAGGTGGAGGCGTCGTCTCGGCGGGTGACACGCTAGAGGTGATCGTCGCCTTCGCGCCGACGTCCCTCGGCGCGGCAGCAGACACACTGACGCTCCTCAGCAACGATGCCGACGAACCCTCTGTCCTGGTCGAGTTGACCGGGACGGGAACGGCCGCGACGATGCCCGAGATCGAGGCGTCCACGGACAGTCTTGGCTTCGGCGACCTTACCGTCGGCCTGACAGCCCGCGACACCGTCACGGTGCGCAACGTGGGGACGGCGCCCCTCGCGGTCTCGTCCGCGACGTTGACCACAGGCACGACGTTCTCCATCGAGAGTGGAGGAGGCGCGGCGAGCATCGCGCCCGGAGATTCAGCCCAGGTGGCGCTTCTCTTCTCCCCAGGCTCCGCGACGACGTTCTCAGACACCCTCGCCATCGCGAGCGACGATGCCGACGAGCCGAGCCTGAAGGTGATCCTGACCGGCACCGGAACTCCACCGCCCACTCCCGACATCACTGTCGAGCCGGACAGCCTCGGCCTCGGCGACGTGGTCGTCGGGATGACCGAGGCGGACACGGTCGTCGTGCGGAACGACGGGACGGCGGATCTGACGGTGTCGTCCATAACGCTCACGAGCGGGACCGTCTTCACCATTCAGAGCGGGGGATCTGGCGGGGTCATCGCGCCGGGTGATTCTGTCAACGTCGTGATCGAGTTTGCGCCCGTAGGCGTTGGGCTACAGGCGGATACGCTATCGATTGCGAGCGATGACGCGAACGACCCGAACCTTCAGGTCGGAGTGACGGGGACTGGGCTCCCGGTTCCGGCTCCCGAGATCCTCGTCGCGCCAGATAGCCTCGGGCTTGGCGAGGTACCCGTTGGCACGATGGTGCAGGACACGGTCATCGTGAGGAATGACGGCACGGCAGACCTGACGCTGACCTCGCTCAGTCTCGCTACGGGCACTGTGTTCACCATCGCGAGTGGAGGTTCCGGTGGAGCGGTGGCTCCGGGAGACTCCGTGGTGGTCGTAGTCCAGTTTGCGCCTCTGGTGGCAGGTACCCAGGCCGACACCCTCACGATTGTCAGCGACGATGCCGATGAGCCTTCGGTCCAGGTCGAGGTCACAGGGATCGGCACGGTGCCCGACATCACGGTCACCCCGGATAGCCTCGGGCTCGGTGCTGTACTTCTCGGCACGATGGTGCAAGACACGCTCGTGGTGCGGAATGACGGTCTGGCTGACCTCGCGCTCTCCTCTCTCGAACTGACCACGGGGACGGTGTTCACCCTTCTGAGCGGTGGCGACGGAGGCACAGTGCTACCGGGTGATTCCGTCGAGGTCGTGATCCAGTTCGCGCCGCTCGCCCTCGGCGCCCAGGCCGACACGCTGGCCATCGCGAGCAACGACCCGGATCAGCCGAGCCTGCAAGTCGGTGTGACCGGGACGGGCGTCGCGCCCGAGATCACCGTCGTGCCCGACAGTCTCGGCCTCGGCGACGTGCTCATCGGCACGACGGCGCAGGACACGGTGAGGGTCCGCAACGACGGTACGGCAGATCTGACGCTGTCCTCGCTCGCCCTGACGACGGGCACCGTGTTCTCCATCGTGAGTGGAGGCTCCGGTGGAACGGTATCTCCAGGAGACTCCGCCCAGGTCGTGATTCAGTTCGCCCCCGTCGGCCTCGGTGCCGAGGCGGACACCCTCACCATCGCGAGCGACGACGCCGACGAGCCGAACGTGCAGATCGAGTTGACCGCGACGGGCCTCGCACCCGACATCACAGTCGCGCCGGATAGCCTCGAGTTCGGCCCTGTTCTCATCGATGAAGGGGCTGAGGGAACGGTGGTGATTCGGAACGAGGGCACCTCGGATCTGACCGTCAGTTCCCTCGCGCTCACCGTCGAGACGGAGTTCTCCATCCTGAGCGGCTCTCCCGGTGTCGTCTTGCCTGGAGACTCCCTGGAGGTGTTGATCGAGTTTGTCCCCTCGGTTTCAGGCACGCTCGCGGACACGCTGACGGTGCTCAGCGACGATCCCGACGAGCCGTCGATCCAGGTCGAACTGACGGGTCTCGGTCTCGCGCCCGAGATCACCGCGACGCCAGACAGCCTCGGCTTGGGTGCTGTGATGATCGGGGCGAGCGTGCAGGACACGGTGGTCGTCCGAAACGATGGCAACAGCGGTCTCACCATTACGTCGCTGGATCTGGCCTCCAGCAGCACCCTCGCGTTCGCGATTGAGAGCGGGGGAGGGCCGACCGTTCTCGCGCCGGGCGACTCTGTCGAGGTCGTCGTCTCCTTCTCGCCCACAGTGGAAGGCCCTCAGACCGACACCCTCACCATCGCGAGCGATGACCTGGATGAGCCGAGCCTGAATGTGCCGGTCACGGGCATAGGCATCGGAGAACCGGAGATCTCGGTCTCGGCTCTCTCGATTGGCTACGGTGCGATGACCGTCGGGGACTTCCCGAAGGACACGGTGTACGTCCGCAACGAAGGTGATGGCACGTTGGCGGTCTCCTCGGTCACGCTCAGTGGTGCAAATCCCGAAGCGTTCGAGATCGTGGAAGGGGGGAGCGGTGGCCTGGTCGCTCCCGGCGACTCGCTGCGCATCGTCGTCGGTTTCGGCCCGATCTACGAAGGCGAGCAACTCGCAGCGCTGAACATCGCCAGCGACGACGCGGACGAGCCGACGATCAGCCTTCCACTCTCGGGTACCTCTACGTCGCCGGGCTACGTCCTGATGTACATCATCGGCGACAGCCAGGCGGCGGGCAAGGGCGATGCGCAGGCGAGTTGCGATCTCCGCCCGGATGCCGGGCGTCGCGGTTGGGTGTACCGCCGAGCCTTCGATGAGTACGTGCCCGTGTGCGATCCGGCCGTGGACGACCTGTACAACGGCTCCGTCCTGCCCGCTCTCGTGGACGAGACCTACGAGCGGTATGGCAAGATTCCACTCGTGGTTTTCTACACGGTCAAAGGCAGCCATCTCACGCCCGAGGCGACGGGGAGCCCCCTGTACTGGTACATGGGCGATGGGTCCACTGCGCAGGGCGATGCCTTCGCGAACACGCGCGTGATTCTCAAGCGCGGCAAGGAACGGGCTCAGGAGAGCTTCCAGAGCGGGGTGGAGCCCGTTGCGGCCATTCACTCCTTCGGCGGCATCGATGCGAAGCAGTGGGTGCAGCAGGGCAACGGGGATCCGGGGCTGACCTTCCGGCCTCGCCTCGCGTTCTTCGATGCGGTGCTTTCCAACAGCAACCTGATCCCCCTCTACTTCGAGATCGGGCGGTCCCCAGGCCGTGCTCAGTTCGACGCTCCGATCCAGACGTTCAATGACGTGATGACGGACGAGATCGACGAGGCCCGGATTCTCCGCTACGACACGCACGTCTACGACAACTGGGTCAATCACGGAAGCACGTTCGACATCGCTGACTGGTACGCAGACCGGACGGGCCACCTCGGCTCCCTTGGCCTCGACTACCTCGGTGAGCAGATCGCCATCGCGCTCGACCTGTAAGGGCCGTCTTCACTCGGCCCTAAAGGTCGGTGCGGGGACCTCGCGCCGTATCTTCTCGGCGGAGAGATGCCGGAGTGGTCGAACGGGCTGGTCTCGAAAACCAGAGTGCCCTTTTGGGTACCGAGGGTTCGAATCCCTCTCTCTCCGCTGTGAATTGAGAAAACCGGCCTCTGTGCTACACAGGGGTCGGTTTTGCTTTTCTCGGTGGCGGATATGGGGGCAGTTTTTTTGGAGTATGCTTGTCAGCACTCTCTCTCTCCAGCGTGAAGGGCACTTTAAGTTGTCTCAGGGGTGCTCCTATCGCTCGTCGGGCCTTCTCGGTGACCACCATCGAGTAGAAGAGCCCTTCCGAGTAGCCCGATGCGCTCCTTCCTTCCCCGTCTCCGTCGTGCCACGCGTGGCGTTGCCCGCGATGAGAGCGGCTTCTCACTCACTGAGCTCCTAATCGTCGTCGTGATCGTGGGGATCCTGGCTCTCCTCGCCCTACCCCGGTTTATGAGCGTCACGACGCGCGCGAAGACGACCGAGGCGAAGCTGGCACTGAAGCAGGTCCACACGCTGGAGCAGGCCTACCGCCTGGAATACGAGCGCTACGCGGACGACTTGGCTGCCATCGGCTACGACGCGAACGCGCTCGTGACCGAAGACGGCACGGCGCGCTACGCCGTCCGCGTGGAAGACGCGAGCGACCAGGGCTACATGGCCGTCGCCGGGGCGGTCGTCGACTTCTACGGGGACGGGACGCTGGATGCCTGGGAGGTGGACGAGTCCGGGGCCATCCGGCAGCGAACAGCGGATTGACGCTGGTTCTGGATTCAGCTCTTCTGACCCCGGTCCTTGGCTCTGAGGGAGCGGAGATCCTGAGGATGGTCGCGGCACTTCTCCTCGTGACGGCGGCTGCGTTGACGAACCTCCGGGAGGGACGCATCCCGAATGCACTCACGCTGACCGCTGCTGGCGTAGGTCTCGTGCTAGGCGTCCTCACGGATACCCTCCAAACGGCGGTGCTCGCCGGGCTCGCGGGAGGTGTAGCCCTCTTCGCGGTGCGCTTCCTGGGGCATGCACTCTACCGCCAGCCCGGGATGGGCTGGGGCGATGTGAAACTCGCGGGCGCGCTCGGGACCATCATCGGATGGCCCGTGCTCTGGGCGCTCTTCCTTGCGGCCGTCGTGGGATCTGTGGTGGGGCTTGTGCTGCGGTTCCGCCAGCAGAACGCCGGTCAGGTTGGTGAAGAACGGAGACCGACGCGGGTGGTGTTTGCGCCGTTTATCGCAGCGGGGTGGGTGTTATCTCTTTGTGTTCCCGTGCCCTGGATCGTGGGACTCTGAGCGGAAGGCACATGTAGGCGTATGAGGCATCGGGGACCACCCTTGCTTTTGTCCTGCCTGGTCCCTACTGTTAAGTATGTCTCTTCAGAAGTGCTCCGTGTGGTTGTGAGGAGATTTTTCTGTCTCTCTCGCTCTCTGGATGAAGTCTATCGCGTTTGCCCTGGTGCTTGCTCTCGTACCTGCTCTCCTGAGTCACGAGACCGCGCTCGATCTGCCGACTCTGAGGGGTAGCTCTCCGTCTGTTCTCGCGACGGCTCTCGGAGCACCCGCCCATGTCTCGCCTGCTCCTGAGCAAACACCGTTTTTGCTGCACAGTGAGGTGTTCGAGCTAACCGTCGGGACGACGACGGGCGTGCTTGCGGTCACGTATTGCGACGACCAGGCGTTCGCGTTCGAGCTTACCCTCGCAGACGGCCAGCCAAGCGCTGCAGGTCTCCTCGTGCTAGCCGGGTTTGACACCACGGCTCTGACACTTGAGCGAAGTGCGGACACGTTCGCACGGTGGAGCGGTGGAGAGACTGAGCACCTCGTGACGACCGCGACGGCTGGAGGGTGGGACCGGGCCGAGGTGGAGTACGATTCCTACGGATGCTAGTCGGATGCAGAGAACTTCAGGCTTTCTCCGTCAACCCGGCAGTTACATGGTGACGAGGACTCTCGCGCTCGTCGTTGCTTTCCTCCTCTCTGGCTTCGTGGTGGAAGCTCAGCCTGAGTCGCCTGTCGCCCCGAACTCTTGGCGACCAGAGGTCGTGAGTGCTCCAGGGGTCGACGCCAAGGGTGACCTCAACCTCTCGATCCCGATTCTGAGCGTGCCAGGGCGCGGGGGGATGAGCTACCCCATCGTCTTCTCCTACTCCTCCAGTGTCCTTGCAAGCGCCCAAGGGAGCTACACCTCGAACTGGCTCCCGACGGGCTGGAGGTTCAACCCTGGGTCGATCACGCGTGAGGTCTTTGGCGGCGAGGTGTACGATCCCTCAGGTTCCCCAGCATCGACCGACTGGACCGTGAGCTATGTCGACTTCGCGGATGAGACGGTTGAGTTCCAGCCCGACCGGTACTCGATTACGCTCCCCTCTGGCTCTGCGGCCATGTCCCCGGCGGGAACACTACTGAACCGGGTAGGATGGAAGGTGGTTGCTATGATGGACCAAGACCCCAATGGGAACCCGCAGCCGGTTGACTTTGATAGCGGTGTGTTCGGAGACACCCCGACGGGTCAATACCCCCAAAATGGGAACATTGCAACGACCCCCAGAGGAGACTACACGGGGTTCGTCGTGCTCACGCCGGATGGCACGCGTCATGTATTCGAGAGGCCCTTAATCGGGACCATTGAGGTAACACGTGGTCTCTACACCTGGGAACCCGATGGGATGGGAGGATGGGAATGGAAGCAGGCACTCTTCGGTGACGAGACGGAGCGCCAGTTCTACGTGCGGTCGTGGGACCTGAGTTACATCCTCGGCCCAAACTACATCGGTGAGGATGCGCCCCATGCAGGGGATGCGACAGGCGAATGGATCATTCTGGAGACCAGGAGCTACAACGGCCCCAGAGACCGGGAGGGCTGGCCTGGAACACATCCTCTTTCGCTGAACGAGTCGAGTCGTCTCCAGCGCGTCATTACGCCGACGCACTGTGCCTTGATCTTCCCGGGAGCCTCTCTCGGAGCCCCCGCTCAGAGTGCAACGTCACGGATTTCGTCCATCCAACTGATCCGTCGAAGTGATGCCTCCTACTTCGATGAGCAGCAAACAGGTAGCCCTTGCGTCGGAGACCTTGTGCGAGAGGTCTCATTTGCCAACAGTACGATCACCTCCGTTGCAAGTGACGGCGTGACGAGTGAGGTGCTCCACCGCTTCACGTACACACCGGGCAACTCGACCAGCAATACGATTGACGAACTAGGATATCGGAGCAACGGAGGGGGGCGGTTGGAGACGTGGACTACCTCGACCGGAGGAACGATCACGGTCGAGTACGAAGCTGACGTGGTCAAGGCAAATCACGAGGTTTATGCCATTCCAGCCTACGACATCCCGATGGATCCGACTGGGATGATCATCGACATCAACGAGCAACTGTCTTCCTACAGCCCCAACAGTACTGGTACCCCTCGAACGATGTTTGGAAGGCGGGTTGCGTCCATTAGCGTGGATGACGGATCAGGCCGAAAGACGATTACGGATTACTCGTACGGATCAGGGACCCTGAGCGCGATCCCGGCTCATGCCGTGAAGGGAAGCGTACCTGACGCCTACATCTCCTCCCGCCGCAATGACCTCATCAACATGGCGACCAACCGGGCGCAGGCGGATGTGTACTACTCTTGGATTAAGGAGGAGATGAGGGGGGAGGTGTCTGGGACCACCGAAAACGACGTCGGGTCAAAGACGACGACCTACTCACAGGGGGTCCCACCCCGGACGATGCTCTGGACGACGCCGCACGGATCCATCATCGTACAGACCAACGGCGTCGGTGATTGGGGCAGGCCGCTCCAAGTGATGTACGAAGACGAGTCAGGATGCGTTGTCCGAAAGGTGACGTTGGGCCAGGACGGATCGACCACGCTAAACGGGAATGTCGTGTGGCCGTTTAGCCAGGACATCCAGAATCACGCAATCGCCACGCTCTTCCTTCGCGAGGAAGGCCGCTCGGGGGTGGGCTCTCGGCGGGTCGTCGACTACGCCCCGAGTGACCCCAGTGACCCGAGTACCTGCATCTCCATTTCTCCCTAGGCTATGCAGGTACTCGAATTGGACCCAACTGCCGTCCCCGAGACCGGGGCCCAATTCCAGGTCTCGCGCTTGAAAAGCTGCGTGCACTCTTCGTGGCGCGTGGCCTCGTGGGGGGTAGCGTGGTTGCTCCTGCATGTGCTGGTACTTCCTGCGAGCGCCCAGCAGCCCTGGGAGGTCGATTCCTTGGCAGATGGCATCACCCCAGACAAGGCGTACGTGACGTACACAACGTACGGGTACGACGGTGAGTCGCAGCTGGTGAATGAGACGACGGTGCGGACTTCGGATGGTGCATACACCCGAACGGCCACCAAATACGCGCATATCGGGGATGATTCGTTTGTGCCTGGAGGGACTATGAGGTCGCGATGGCTCCTGTCGCTGGTTGAGAACGTCACGGTCTACTCGTCAGATGCCCTGGCGGCTGCAAACCAAGTGTCGTGCAGCCGGACCGAGTGGGAGGGGATCTACTATGGGGCACCCCCTGAGCCTAGTGGGTGCGGAGGAGCAGGATGCCCCTATGACACGTATGGCGCGAGGTATCGACCGTCGGCTCAGTTCCAGGGGTGCCGGGTGTCCTCTCAAGACCCAGGTGAAGAAGTCGAAGTTCTGACGTTCACAGCCTACGATGCCGAGGGGCGTCTGACGGAGACAGTGGACCCGGCGGGCCTTACCACGACGTATGTCTACGGAGATCCCGATGGGGGGACACCGTTCATTCAAGACCTGGAGAGCCCCTACCTGACAGGGATCAAGCAGGACGCGGCCTCGATCGGAAACGACCTCAAGCAACACTTCGAGTACGACGACCTGGGGCGGATCGCCGCCATCGTGGATGCCAATGGGCACGCGACGACATTCGTGTACGACGGGTTCGGGCGGCTGACGGAGACGTGGTTCGATGCGGACAACGACGACGTGGACCCGATTCAGCTTGCGACGTACGAGTACAACGTCGTGGGTGCGGCCCTCGGTGCGTACGATGAGAACGACCCCAACTGGACTCGAGTCACGATTCATGTTGACCCGGACGATCCGAATACGCCGGGAGACCAGTTCGACCCGTACAACGATCAGGTCGCGACGGCCTACTTCGATGGCCTCGGTCGCGAAATCCAGTCAGCGGCAAGGCGATCCTACACCAACGCGAAGCCACCGGTCCTGCCAGGGCCCATCGAGGAGGTAACGCATACCGAGTACGACCTTCTCGGGCGACCGACGCGTGCATGGCGTCCCGTACAGATCACCACGAACGGGGAGTTCACGCCCCTAGGCGATTTCGCCGACGAGGCCCGTGACTACTACGAAGGCGTTGAAGGCAATGGAACGGGAACCTCCGCCTCGACCAACAGGCCGTACGTCACGACGACGTACCTGGAAGACCCACTCGCTCGGGTCGACCAAGTCCTTGATCCGGGAGAGATCACCAAGGGAGCGACAGTCCGATACGGGATCGACCGCCCAGACGTGATGGCCGACAACCAGGCGAACCCTGGCTGGACGAAGCGGCCAGAGGGGACGGTCACGGCCATGCCGTACGTTGAGACCGAAGATGCTGACGGTCGCGTGACTCGAACCTACACCGATGGCCTTGGCCGGGAGCGCTTCATCCGCGCAGGCCTTGACCCCAGCGGCGTAGATACCAGTGAAGAGACGCTCACGGAGTTTCTTTACGACGCGGCGGGCCAGCTCGTGGAAGTCCGGCATCCGACGTATTTCCACTCAAGGACCGGGGACACGTCGAACCGCGACAAACGGGCGACCCGCTACATCTACGACACGAGAGGACTTCTACGGGAGGTCCAAACTCCTGACGCAGAGGATGTAAAGATGCTCTACGACGATGCTGGGCGTCTCCGATACCGTGAGAACGGGGAGCAAAGAAAAGCCGGTGAGGTTCACTTCGTGACCTACGACGCGCTAGGCCGAGTGGTAGTCGAAGGCATTGGATATCCGGGGGCTGGATGCGAATGGAATAATTTGGATCCCGATACCCCCTGCTTCTCAGGAGGAAGCAGCTTTGAGGCCAACTCCTTCAACTGGATCCGTCGGAATCTGTACGATGAAGCGGACCCTGCGGAGCTGGCGCTTTGGCCGTGGGACGCAGACCCTGCATTCACCTACCAAAACCCGAAGGGCAGGGTCTATGCTTCCTCCAACAAGAGCGGAGGGCAGTGGCAGGCTGTGTTCTTCTCCTATGATGAGAGAGGTCGCGTGGAGGAGCAGTGGACCCGGACTGATGGTGTGACGCTCGAATGGGACAAGGTATCCTTCGAGTACGACCGCGCCGGCCAGATGACGGGGATGCGAGTCGAGGTCGGCACTGAAGCGTTTGAACAGGAGTATGTGTATGACCGGCTCGGTCGGATGGTGAGGTCGAAGTCTGAGTCTGGAAGCGCTGCGTCACCAATCAATCCAAAGCTGGATTTCGCTGCCTACTACCGGGCTGGTGGAGCATTGCGCAGGCTCGACTACAAAAAACTCCCTGTCCAGAGCCCTGCACGGTCTGTGCATCGCACGTACCGGATTGAAGGGTGGCTCCACGAACTCGGGGATGTGACAAACAACAGCACGAGCCGCGCGGCTATCGGGAGTCCTCTCGCGGCGGGGGAGCGGCCACCGTTTGCGCAGACGCTCACGTACTCGCCGGGCGGGATGATCGAGCGGCTCGATGTGCGCTCGGCCTACGCAACGCGAGGCACGCCGTATACGAGTCCTGAATACGCCGACGCGATGGCGTGGGACTGGGCCTACGACCTGAGCTATGACCGCCTGGGCCGTCTTGCCGAGGCGGTGTATACGCCGGGCGGGACCTCCACGTATGGGCCGTACCTCGTGCGCGTGCCAGAGTACGACGCGAACGGGAACATCTTGCAACTGGAGCGATGGACGCCGAGCGGCGGGTACCACAACGACGACCTTCCGTCCAACCGGATCGATGTCCTGACGTACGCCTACACCAAGGGGACGAACAAGCTGGCCTCTGTGACCGACGCTGCCAGCGGCGCGAGCTGGGCAGCGAGCATTGGGTGGGACGCTGAACCCTGGGCATATAAGTACGACCGCAACGGGGCGATGATGTGGCAGAAGGAGACCGCCACGAATGACCGACTGGAGTGGGAGACGGTCGATGAGAACAGTCAGCCGACCTGGGTGACACTTCCCGATGGTACAGACATCTACTACCGGTATGGCGCTGACAACCAGCGGATCACGGAGGAGGTCGGTACCGACCCCGTACGTCGGTTTGTGCGGGTGGGAGGCGAGGTTGTCGGAGTGTTCTCGGGCACGACGCTTGTTCACTGGAACATCGGGGGTGCAGGTGGAGGGTCTGGGCGGATCGACGCGAGTGGAGCGCGGCGCTACTACTACACGGATCATCTTGGGAGCATCCGGGCCGTAATCAAGGAGAACGGGGATCTCGTGGAGGCAGCCGACTACTACGCCTTCGGACTTCAGATGCCAGGACGGGCGTACGTGCAGGGGAGCCCCACGAGGGAGGACTTCACGAGCCACGAGCTGGACCAGGCGACGAGCCTCCATTACATGCTTGCCCGCTATTACATGGGTGCGTTAGGTCGGTTTACTTCTACTGATCCGCATGCCGCCAGTTATCCAGCTTGGAGCCCTTACAGTTACGTTTACAATAACCCCCTGAGCTTCACTGATCCTACAGGAATGGACCCCTGTAAGGACGATGGTATGGGTGATGGGGCCTATTGCTCCGACCCAGTTGAGGTAGAGGGAGATGATCTGTCAGACGAGTGGCAGGTAGAAAGCTGCGGCTTTATGAATAGAAAGTGTTTGTGGCAGCTGCCAATGTTTTACGACAGGGCGGACAACAGTCAGATCGTGGGTCCTGAATTTTGGAGCTCATCAAGAGATATGCACTGGGAGTATTGGGTGCCCCCTCCTGGGGCTAATCATGGGATAATGGAAATGTACAGATACCGGCCTAGGCCGACTTTGATGCTGGTCGGGCCAAGTCCGACGGGCTTGAGAAGTGCATCCGTGGGACTTAGGTTACTTTTCAGCGCGGGCTCAGTGCGAGGGAGGTCGATTGTTGGCATAAGGAGCACTCTTACATCAAACGGGTTCGTACAGGTCAAAGCTAAGGGGAACGGATATTTACTACGACATCCTGTAACCAGAGAAGAGGTAAGAATGATGTCTAGAAATGGCGGATGGGACATACGCGTTAGAAACAGATATGGCAACTATCTTGACGAAGCGGGGAATGTTGCAGGTCCTGCATCAACACATCGCATAAACATCATTAATCAATGAACATTAATTTTGACTTTTATGAAGCGATTATAGAGGATATAAAAATTGATAACTATGGAACCATAATAACTTTAGATATTGTATCATCTCCTATTTTAGAGGGTAGATGTGTTATTGAATGTAGAGGGGTGATTTCTTTTGAGATGCATAACGACATAAATAATGAAATGATGGAAAATATAGGTAATATTAACTGGGGTTTTTGGGAAATTGCAGATGTAAAAATTACAATGACACATGATCGTTTCGAAACTCGTGTTTTTTGGGAAAATGATACTAATATTTTTATTACTAGCAATAATATCAATATTAGAGTTATTGATTAGAAGGTGATGGCATAGATGGCGGTTCAACTACGGCCCGCCGCCGAAGCTGCTGAAAACTCTCCGCCGCTGGACCGTTACCTAGGCCAGCCCCTTTCGGATAGGGCCTTAGCAAAGTTGGCAGGGAAGTCTGGCCCCGTCCTCCTCGGTCTCGAACTCGGTGATCTGGCGGTCGAGGTCGTTGAGGGCCTCGGCCAACAACTGGAGGCAGTCGGCAGGAGTGAGGTTCAACCGCTTCATCTGATGCTGGATTCGGAGGAAGAGCGTGATGGGGTACACCGAGCCCTGTCCCGAGGCGGGGAGAGCCAGGGGCTCAGGGTCGGTGTCGTAGGGAGTGGTGGTTTCCATGGGTCTGGTAAATGCAAAAAGCCCCCGCCATCCGAAGACGGCGGGGGCTCTGAGGGTGGAGGTCGAAGGGCGGGCCTAGCTCAGGTGCTCGGAGGCGTAGGAGAGCAGGCCCGACGTGAAGGCGTCGTTGTTCGAGAAGTCCGAGGCCGTCATCTTCTCCCGGTGGGAGAACACGTGAGTCCCGGCGTTGAAGAGACCGTAGAGGCTGGGCCCTCGTGGCCGACGTAGCGGGAGACGATCTGGCCCTTGATCCCGTCCCCGATGGTGGGGAGTCGGGACCAGACCTGCCGGAGGTGGTCGTCGGTCATCTCGGCGGCTTTGAGGAGCCGGAGGCCACGGACAAACCTGCCGAGGGCCTCGAGAGCCCGGTCGATCGCCGTCCGTCCGAGTCTGCGGCAGTCCGTCTCTGTCGGAGCGAGTCCGGCGCCGTCCGGGCGAGTCCAACGAAGTCCAGGCCAGTCCAGCGAAGTCCAGAATCGAGAGAGCGCATCCGTTCAGGCTGGAACTAGCCGCGATTCTCCGATTCACCTCCCGCCTTGGTGATGCTGGTGCTGTCAGCACCCGCCCATCGGCTACTCACTCAGGCAGCATCCCGGTCTGGAGCATCCGAGATCCGCACGCTCCCCGTCTGGAGAAACCTCAGCATGGCCTCCACCTCGTCCCGACGCCACCGCTTGATACCCTGCGGACGTGCTCTGCCGTACGAGCCGTCGGTGAACCGGCACCAGTGCGACTCCGAGAGGTGATGCGCTCTCAGCAGCGGCCGGATCCGCTCGTAGTACGACGAGCGCGAGATACTGAGCGTGGCCTGCACCAAGCGCTCCGTCTCCTTCCCGGTCAGCGTCTCCCCGTCACGCGGCGCGGCTGCGGGCAACTCGCCTGATTCTCGTAGGAGAGACAGAACCTCGTGGTCCCACGGCGCGAGCCCTTCATCCTCGAGCTTCTGGTCCACTAGAGCACCGCGAGTCGCCCGGGCCTCTGCCACCGCAGCCTGCGCGTCGTCCCGTCTCTTCGCGAGCCGCTGGCGTGCCTCCTTGTTGGCCTTGATCTTCTCCTCGGACTTCGTCTTCACGTCTCGAAGCGCCGCGTCTCACTCTGCCCGGATCTCCGCGTCGCTCTTCTCGCTCGAATGGAGGCGAGCTCAGAGTCGTGGATAGCCCTTCGGTAGTCCCGCCGAAATGCTTCGTGGATGTCACGGCTTTCTCTTCGCAGAGCGTCCTCCTGCCGCGTGAGGTCCTGCACCGCCTCGCGGGCCGTCTCCACGTCCGCCTCTAGCCGGTTCAAAAGGTCACGGATGGCTGCGGTCGCGGCGAGGGGGAGGTCGGTGTAGTGGCGCATGGCGAAAGCGGTCTTGCACCGTGCAAGACCGCTTCTCCTTCGAGGTCCGCCTCCAGCCATGCCTGACTATTTCTACCTCCTCACGCCTGCCGAGATCGCGTACTTGCGCGGGGCGCTCGGATGGAGCCAACGCCGCCTCGGGGAAGCTCTGGGGCGAGACGGAGCGACGATCTCCCGGTGGGAGTCCGGGCTCTACGAGCCGGAGGAGTGGGCGGCCATTGCGCTCTACAAGCTCTGGATCGACGTGTTCGGGAGCTACGATGGACCCTACGTCGAGTTAGAGCCGCCCTCTGCTCCGGTCCCCGCCCGTTCCGATGATGCCCTCCGCCAGTTTGCAGGTCTTCTCTTGGCGGGTGGGATCGGGTACCTCTTCCTCCGGGCGCTCGATTCCGGAGAGGACTCGGAGGATAACGACTCGGAGGACGACAACGGCGGGTGAGCGCCGTGGGGGAGCCTCATCAGATGCCTCAGTCGGTGCCTCAGCAGATCATCGTCACGACGCCGGAGGCGCTTCGGGCCATCGTAGGGCGCGCAGTGGCGGAGGCCGTCGAGGACGTGACCTCCCGCCTCGCGGATGACGCACGGGAGATTCGCCGGGGTCTGTTGAAGCAGAAGGGTCTCCTATCGGCTACCGAGGCGGGCGAACTCCTCGGTGTTTCGGCCTACACCATCCGCCAATGGGTGCGAGAG
>JBCDKM010000027.1:0-53384 GCA_038746605.1 Bacteroidota bacterium | reverse complement strand
GGTCGTCGGCACGAGGTCGGCCCATACGCGACGGGGCGGGCAGGTGCGGCCGGATGGCCTCCCACTGCGGATCGGAGAGTCGGGTAGTGCTCATGCGCCCAAGCTCCGCCGCCCGCTCAGACTATTGCAACAGCCTCTAGGAAACAACTCTGCGGCGACTGACCAAGCCTCAGCGAGGCTGTTCAAGGTGTCACGCGCAATGTCTTGTGCGTCGTCACGAGACTCACCGACTCGCTCCGCCAGGTTGGCAAACGTGGTGAGAGTAGTCCGCTTGGCCTGGGAGCGATCTCCGTTCCAAGGGAGCGCCCATCGCATAGTCCCATCCTTCCACGCTGCAATAGCGACTTGGTCATACAAGGGGGCCAAACGTGGCCGGATATCATCTGGATAGAGTAGCGCCCAGTTTTTTAGGTGGGCGTCGTCGTTTCCTATGGCCACCATGAGCACAAGACGGCGGAGGGCCTCCTCGTAGGTCTCCTTGGCCCCAATCCCACGAAGCCCTCGGAGCATTCCGGTCCAATCGACTTTGGGGCATCCACTCTCCTCTGCCCCATATTTGCACTCTGGGTAGAGGCCGATGACTTGGGCGAGGTCTTCCTGATGCACGCGGGTTCCATCCCGTCGGTCGAATCGCTCAATGACGTATACAGGGCTCCCAGGGGGGCCGAGTTCTCGAAAGGGCTCGTCGAGCACATCAGAGGATAGGAGTTCGCAGGAAGGCACGTTGAACCCAGCAGCACGCGCCCATTCCATCGTCGCATACTCGTTCTCTACCAGTCCCGGGACCTGCGGCGAGTCGAACTTGACGATGACCTGCCCAGCCTTTCCAGTCGCAGGAAGCACGATTCCATCCGCGTCTCGAATCATCGAAAGCTTGAGTTGGACTCCTGCAATGGAGAAACGGAGCCGGATTCCCTCCGCGAGGCGACGCGGCGCACGCGCAGCCTCACGGTCCTCGGCTGACGGCGTCGATGATGACGCTCCGTCGTCAGACTCAAGCTTGACAAAAACGGCACCGGGGAGGTCGTCACCCAGAGCGCCCAAGAGTCCTAAGCCATCGGATGCTGGCACACCTGTTGACTGGACCAGGAGATCGCGAACAGGCCCCTTCTCAGGAACCAAGTTGGCGAAGAACGAGGGAAGCCGCCCATTTTCGCCCGCATAGACTCGACGCAGATCCTCTTCGAACGACAGGCTGAGAACAGGTCGTTGAGCGCGTCGCCGGTAGGACTCGAGGGTCCTAAAGGCGACGGCCGCTTCTCCTTCCTCAACAACCTGCCCTACCTTGATATCGTTGAGGTGCACGGAAAAGACTCTCATGCTTTGCCAAGGAAGAGGGAGGAAATCGACGAATGGTCGCTCTGCTCCCACGCAACCATTCGCGCAATGAGGTCCCGAACAACACGAGTCAAGGTCTTCTCCCTGGCCCTGACAAAGCCGAGCGCATCGTTATCGAGGAGGGCGCGTTTGGCGTCTGCTTCGATGCCATGTGAACGTAGTACGGCCGTGTGATCCCCGCTTCCAGCGACCTCAACGAGGTCTGCCCGGACGAGTCGTCTCGTCGGCAGGAGAATCCGATTGGCGGGGCTGCTTCGCGGCGAGATAGCTCGCTCGCTCCTTCGGAAGTACCACCTGTCCCAAATCTGCGGAACGGCCCCGTCCGTGCGGTTGAGAAGGGCGGATGTATCAAGAGGTTCTCCCGCCGCCGCTTCTTCCCCGATGCCCTGAGGCTCCAGGTCCGCAAGTCCTAGAAGGGCCAATCGGCTCGCGGCCGTTCTCGTGTCGAACCGGGCGGGGAGTTCGTACGGCTCGGCCGCAGCATCCAGCGTCATACCCATCAATATCTGGGCTGCAGCGTGCTCGTCATCCAGGTCAATGTTCGCTACCCCCCGGCGTACGAGAGTCTGAAGATGAAGTGGAGTCCCCCCAGTCACGACCCGCCAAGTCCAGCGCGCGAGAAGAATTCGGGTTCTCGAACCAGGATCCGGGTACAGGGTGAAGAAACGTACGAGGACAGGAAGGGGCGGTGTGACTGGGAGGAGCCGTACGTGGGGAATTTTTGCGTCGGTCCTTAGGAATAACAGTGCCCGTCGGAGCGCGGGCAGCACGGTTGTCTCCGCATCGGCGAGAGCTGCAGGGTCCCGGTCGTAGTGAACGGAGACGTTTTGCGTTACATCCAGTCCACGAGAGGCGACTATACTATTGAGCAGTTGGTCATTGCCAAGGCGACCCATCCCCCAGGACTCGACCTCATCCCCGAGGTCATCGAGCATTGAGGACTCTTGCCCCTCGGCTCCGTACATCGCCTCGTACACGTCCTGCCATTCGAGTGGTCGCCCCGAGTTGTTGACCCGGAGAAAGATCGCCCGTAGGCTTTCATGATCATTCGTCCCGACCGTGTAGAGAGGAATTCGGTACTGTCGAATCTGGTCTCCGGCCTCGAAGACGGCTCGGCGGAGTTCCTCATCTTTCCCATGGGGCCATTTGAACACCCACTCCGTCAGCGATGACCCATCCCGGAGCTCGGCCACGGGTACCCACACGAGGGGAACGCCCCCGCTGCGCGGCGGAGTTACAAACTCCCGCGACCTCGGGTCGAAGTACACGACGTACTCGTCGTCCGGCGTCAATGGAATGGGCCGGGGCCGGGCTAAACCAACCGCGAGCGAGACGATTCGTTGCTGCCCGTCTACGACCCAAAGGGCCTCGGGCACAGCATCGGCCTCCACCGTGAGAGGCCCGAGGGTGAACGTGTCGGCCTCGGCCGGAGCCTTCTGGAGTAGGAAGGATCCGACGGGGTAGCCCTGGTAGATGCTGTCGTAGAGCTTCCGAACATCGTCCGCTTTCCACTTCAGACCACGCTGAAACGTGGGGACACGGACACGACCGCTCAATACTTGCTTGACCAGGTCTTGCACGGTCAGGGTGTCAGCCTGGACGCTCAGAGCCGCGGGATCACGCTCCCTTTGGGACAGCGAGGCACTCATATGGAAAACCTATCGGAGGTGAATCGGGGATCATAGCACCGAACCCGAAGACGCGTGCGTGTTCCGCCTCATGAGGCAGCCAGAGACCTTCCCTCCCGCCTCGGTACCTCCACGGACGTACCGAGGCGGAGGGACTCGCCACCACGTCAGAGAAGTTGCAGGATCCGCTCCACGACAGCGTCCCGACGGTCTCGTTGCTCCTCCACGACCTGCAGTGGGATGTGGATAGAGCGGTCGCCCATCGTAAGCCGGACGGAGAATCCGCCACCACCGATTCGGGGACGGTCTGGCTCTCTCCACCCTGTCTCCATCGCACCGAGTGCTTCGAGGTCCTGAATGAGGGCTTCCACCTCGGCGGGGTGGACCTGGAGCGATTGGGTCGTCACGTCGCCGTTTCCGTATCCCTTCCTCCGCACCTCTTCTCCTGTTCCATCTGCACCGAGCGTCCACGTGGTGCTCTTCCGGTACCGGGGCGGGACGCTCCCGTTGTGAGAGTTCACCGTGAGAGAGAAGTCGCGCGGGACGGCCATCCTTCACGATACCGCCCCGCTGGCGAACGAAACCAGCGGGGCGGGGATCAGCCTTCCGACTTGCCGTCGGAAGCCATCAGCACGATCTCGGGGTCGAACCGCGCGATGGGCTGGGCGAGGTCGGACTGAAGCGCGAGGACCTCGTCGATGTCCTTGTACGCTTGGGGCGCCTCGTCCATGCCAGAGCCGAGCAGCTCGACGCCTCGCGCGGCGAGCCATTCGTTCCGCTCGCGCTTCGGGATAGTGCGAACGGCCTGTCTGCGGCCCATCTGGCGACCCGCTCCGTGGCTCGCGCTGTGCAGCGAGGGCGCAGAGCCCTTGCCGCGCACGACGTACGACGGATGGCCCTGAGAGCCGGGCACGACGCCGAGCACGCCCTCACCCGCAGGCGTGGCACCCTTCCGGTGAACCACGACCTGGCGCTCCGCTCCGTCAATGACGTGCGTCTCCTTCCACGCGAAGTTGTGATGGTTCTCCACCTGGGCCACCGGCTCGATGCCCAGCGCGTCCGCGAGAGCATCGTGCAGCGTGTGGTGGCACGCCGAGGCGAAACGGCCCGCGAGGTTCATGCTGAGCCAGTATTCCTGGCCCAACTCGGTGTCGAGGCCGAGCCAGGCGAGGGCTTGGAGTTGCTTCGGAAGCGGCGTCTCTTCGCGCGCCAGCTTGGAGTACCGGTTCGCGATGGTCGCGCCGACGCCCCGGGAACCGGAGTGCGTCAGGATCGCGAGGTACGTGCCCTCCTCGATCCCGAGCGCCTCAGCCCCGGCGGCATCGACGGCGAGACGCCCTGCGTCCACGAAGTGGTTGCCCGTGCCGGAGGTGCCCAGCTGGCTGTGCGCCTTGTCCTTGAGGTTTTTCAGGAGGCTGGTCGCGGACCAGTCCGGATCGTCCAGAACGGCATGGCTGCGCCGAGCGCCCGGGGCGAACCGGGCCCCGATGCCGAACCGAGACTCTTCGCGCATGGCCGTCTTGAGAAGGTCCCGACGTGGCGTCTCGTCCAGGTACGCGAGGTCGTCTGCCGGGTAGACGGAGAGCATCATGCGGCACGCGATGTCGACGCCGACCATGTAGGGCGCGACGGCACCTTCGAGCGCGACGACGCCCCCGATGGGCACGCCGTAGCCGACGTGCGCGTCGGGCATGAGGGCGCCCGCGACGGTGACGGGGAGCCGCATGGCGTCGTGCATCTGCCGGATAGCGGCGGAGTGGATGAGTTCGCGGCCCCAGATGGGCACGTCGAGGGGCTGGTCTCGGACCTCGGGAGGCTCCGGCTGGCGCCGGTCCTCGGCGAGCGCCTGCGCGAGGTCGAAGCCAGGCTGTCCAGCGAGGATCGCCTCGGGGTCGGCGTGGATGCGGTCGAGGAGAGCGAGAACGTCCGCCTCGGGGAGGCCGTCGGCGATCTGGGCATTCGCGAGGGCGAGCGCCTGACCGATGAGCGGGCCGGAGGGCCAGCCTCGCGCGAGAAGGGTGTGACCGTTGATCATGAGATCGGGGGGGAAGCGCGCGGGCCGGGCATGAAAAAACCCACCCCGCGCAACGTGGGGTGGGTTCAGCCGAGAGGCGACCGTCGTGTCGCCTAGCGTGGAGGTCCACCCGCGCAGATCGCGTCCGTCCGCGACTCGTTTCCGAGATCCATAAAGGACCGCGGCACGAGTGGCGAATAGGATGCGGGGCGAAGCACGGAGGGACCGCTGAAGTGGACGCGGAGCATAGGGGGTGCCGGGGCGAGATGTCAAGCCTCCATCGGTTCTCCTTCGCGGCGACGATCAGACGAGACCCCCGACCGCCTCTGTCTGGCTGGTCACGCGCTCCGCCAACAGCGCCACGATGCGCCGCCGCACCTCCGCCTCGTGCCCCAGCGCAAACGCCAACTCCTCCCCCGTCAGCATACCGAGCACCACGCCCAGCAGCACACGCTTCAGCCGAGAGTCCGTGCGGAGCACGTTGGCGAGTCGCGCGCGCTGATCCTCCGTCGCGAAGCCCCCGAAGCCCGGCACGCGCTTCCGTACGTCCGCCGCGACGAGCGCAAGGAACGTCTCGTTTTGGAGCTTGAGGACCGGCCGGAGGGTACGGTGCAGGAACGCCTCCACCTCGGAGTGGGCCGCCTCGGGGTCGGCGTGGACGGAGGGGCGGAGGGCGAGGAGAGAGGAATCGCGAGCAGTCATGCACGCCGAACGCCCGGACGGCGCGGACGATTCCTATCCCCACTCCCTCGCGAGCGGTCTCCCGAGGCGGACAGAGACCCAGTCTCTCATGCGCCCTCTGCCCTCGCTGAGCGGTCCGCCATCGGGGCGACGGCTGCAGACTGGCCCAGGCTGTCCAGTGCCACCATCACGAACTCGCCCGAGGTCGCCAGCAGCCGGTCCTCCCGGTCCATCGGCTCCACGAACATCTCCACGCGGACCGTCATCGAACTCCGGCCCGTCTGGACGACGCGCGCCACGAGTTCCACGATGGAGCCCTCCGGCACGGCGTGCTTGAAGCTGATCTCGCTCGTGTGGACGGTCACCACCTTCCGCCGCGCCCACCGGGTCGCGCAGATGAAGGCGGCCTGGTCCATCCAGGCCATCGCCGTCCCGCCGAAGAGGGTGTGGTAGTGGTTGGTGTCCCCGGGAAAGACCGTGAACACCATCCGCGTCTCCTCGGCGGGACGGGCGTCTGTCACTGGCAGGCCTCGCATTCCTCCCCGTTGATCATCGCGTCGATGCTGCACGCCTGGGCGGCCGCCTCGGGCGACGGCCCGGCCGACTCGGCCACCGAGGCGGGCATGGTCACCGTCGCCTTTTCGATCTTCGAGGCCCCGAGCGTGCGGAGGTAGTACGTCGTCTTGAGGCCCGCGCGCCACGCGTGGCGGTACGTGTGGCTGAGCGCCTTCATATTGGGCTCGGCCAGGAACAGGTTGAGCGACTGCGCCTGGTCGATCCACTTCTGACGCCGCGCCGCCGCGTCCACGAGGGCCCGGGTTTCGAGTTGGAACGCCGTCTGGTACCGCTCGCGGAGCGCCTGCGGCACGCCCTCGATCTGCCCGAGGTCGCCGTCGAAGTACTTGAGCTGCGCGGCCATCTCGGCGTTCCACAGGCCCTCGGCCTTGAGGTCGCGGACGAGGTACGGGTTGAGCACCACGAAGTCGCCCGAGAGGTTGCTCTTGACGTAAAGGTTCTTGTAGAGCGGCTCGATGCAGGGCGAGGTGCCCGTGATGTTCGAGATCGTCGCCGTCGGCGCGATGGCGATCACGTTCGAGTTGCGCATCCCCTGCGCCTCGATCTTCGCCCGTAGCGGCGTCCAGTCCATCTGCCCGCCGCGCTCCACCTCGATGGCCTCGCCGCGCTCGGTCTCCAAAAGATCGACCGTGTCCGGCGGGAGGAGCCCGCGGTCCCACTTCGAGCCTTCGTAACTCTCGTACGTCCCGCGCTCAGCGGCGAGGTCGCTCGACGCCTCGTAGGCGTAGTAGGCGACGGCCTCCATCATCTCGTCCGAGAACTGGATCGCCTCGTCGGAGCCGAAGGCGACGCCCCGCTCGTAGAGCGCGTACTGGAGCCCCATCACACCCAGCCCGACCGGCCGGTGGCGCAGGTTGGCCCGCCGCGCGGCCTCGGTCGGGTAGAAGTTGAGCCCGATCACGTTGTCGAGCGCGCGGACGGCCACGCGGATCGTCTCGCGGAGCTTGTCGTGGTCGAGGTCGCCCTCGGGCGTGAGGTGGTGGTTCAGAACCACGGAGCCGAGGTTGCAGACGGCCGTTTCCTCGTCGCTCGTGTTCAGCGTGATCTCGGTGCAGAGGTTCGACGAGTGGACGACGCCCGCGTGGTCCTGTGGGCTGCGGACGTTGCATGGGTCCTTGAACGTCATCCACGGGTGGCCCGTCTCGAAGAGCATTCGGAGCATGTCCTTCCAGAGGTCGATCGCGGGCATCTGGCGTCCCCACAGCTCGCCCGCCTCGACGAGTGCTTCGTAGTACTCGTAGCGCTCGCGGAAGGCGTCGCCGTAGAGGTCGTGGAGGTCGGGCACGTCGCTGGCACGGAAGAGCGTCCAGGTCTCGCGGGCCTCCATCCGCTGCATGAACAGGTCCGGGATCCAGCACGCCGTGTTGAGGTCGTGCGTCCGTCGCCGCTCATCGCCCGTGTTCCGGCGGAGCTCCAGGAAGTCAAAAATGTCGTTGTGCCAAACCTCCAGGTAGGCGCAGCCCGACCCGGCGCGCTTACCGCCCTGGTTGACCGCCACGAGTTGGTCGTTGTGCAGCTTCAGGAACGGGACGACGCCTTGACTCTCGCCGTTGGTGCCCTTGATGTGGCTACCCGTTCCGCGCACGGCCGTCCACGACCCGCCGAGGCCACCGGCCCACTTCGAGAGGTACGCGTTCTCCGCGATGCCCCGCTGCATGATCGACTCGATGGAGTCGTCCACCTTGTAGAGGTAGCAGGACGAAAGCTGCGAGTGCGGCGTGCCGCTGTTGAACAGCGTCGGCGTGGACGAGCAGAACCGGCGGTCTTTGTACAGGCTGTAGAGTTCGAGAACACGCGCCTCGCGGTCGCCGTCCTCGTCCAGCATGAGGCCCATCGAGACGCGCATCCAGAAGAACTGCGGTGCCTCCAGCCGCCTCGGGGCGTCGCCCGTCTTGTCGATGAGCAGGTAGCGGTCGTAGAGCGTTTGCGCGCCGAGGTAGTCGAAGTCGAGGTCGGCCATCGGGTCGAGCGCGGCCCCGAGGCGGACGAGGTCGTAGTCGAGGAGCCGCAGGCTCAGGCGCTCGATCTCGACCGCGCGGCGGAGGTAGGCCTCGAACGCGGCCTCGTGGCAGGCCTTGAGCCCGGCCAGACCATCGCGCTCCAGGCTCCACCCGATCGTCTCCTCGTAGATGTAGCCGAGCAGGATGCGCGCGGCGAACCGGGCGAAGTCCGCGTCGCGCTCCAGGAGCGACTTCGCGTTGAGGACGACGGTCGTCTGGAGATCTGCTCGCGAGATGCCGTGGGCCACGCTTCGGCGGAGATGCGTTTCGATCTCGGCGTCCGTCAGGCAGAGATCGAGGCCGACCGAGGCGATGCGGATTCGCTCCCGGAGTTCCTCGCCGTCCCACAGCGCGGAAGAACCGTCTGCCTCCACGATCTCGATGAGCGCGGCCTGATGGGCCTCGGCGGACTCCTGCGTCGCGCGGTAGACGGCCCGCTCGGCGCGGTAGGTGATGTAGGCTTCGGCCACGCGCGTGTGGCCCGCCAGAAGCAGGTCCTCCTGCACGAGATCCTGGACCGTCTCGATGGGGACGTAGCTGAGCCCCAGCGCCGCCGCCCGCTCGGTCACGCGCTGCGCGACGCCCTCCGCCGGGGCCGAGTCGAGCCCGCGCGAGAGAAACGCCTTGCGCACGGCCGTCTCGATCTTCGCGCCGTTCCAGGCCACCACCTGCCCGCCTCGGCGGATGAGCTGGAGCGCGCCCTCCGCCGGAACCGGGATCGTCGGCGCCACCTCTTGGGCTCGGTGCATCACGAGCGCCTTCGCCACGTCCACCGCGCCGGTCGCCAGCAACTCGGCCTCCGCGAGCGCGACCACGTCCGAGAACGACGGCCGGGCGTCGGAGGGAAGTGCCACCAGCCGAGCGATCACGTCGCCGACGACGCGGCGGACGAACGGGGCGAGCGTGTCCGCCTCGGCCGACTGGTAGGCCGCGAGGCGGGCCGTCGCGGCAGCCTCCGCCACGAGCGTCCCGAGTCGGGCCGGGTCGAGGCGGGCGTCGGTGCCCCCCGCCTGCCCCGGGGCGGGCTCGCGGACGAAGAGGAGCCGGTCGGTCTCCGCGTCGAGATCCTCGACGAGCGAGGCGACATCGAGGGCGGGGCGGTCGGCGGGTGGGAGCAGCGCGGCGCGCTTGAGGTCGAGGTCGCGGACGAGGTCGGACGTGGGGGTCCACATGGGGGTCGGGGGTCGAGATGCGTGGGTTGTGACGGGCGGGTGGCGGCGTTGCGCGGCGGCGGCAGGCAGCGCGAGACGAGAGCGATGAGGTCCCGCGTCGGGCCCCCTCACGCTTCACGAATCACGCGTCCTCGCTACAACTCGTCGTCGTCCACGGGCGCGAGGGCGGAGGCCTTGCGGTACTCCGTGACGCGGCCCTCGAAGAAGTTTTGCTCCTTCTGGATGTCCATGAGCTCGGCCAGCCACGGCAGCGGGTTCGTCTGTCCGGGGAAGAGCGGCTCAAGCGCGAGGCTCGTCATCCGCCGGTTCGAGATGTAGCGGACGTAGCCGACGAACTCGTCGGCGCTCAGGCCCACGCCCGCCACGGGCAGGCAGTCGCGGATGAAGGCCTCCTCCAGCCGGACCGCCTCGGCCATGAGGCCGGACAGTTCGGCGCGGAAGGGAGCGGTCCAGATGTCGGGGTTCTCGGCGCAGAGCTCCAGGAGCAGCTTGCGGAACACCTCGATGTGGTTGGACTCGTCGCGGAGCGTGTACCGGAACATCTGCCCGATCCCGGGGAACTTGCCCTGGCGGTACAGGCTGAGGACCATCCCGAACAGCCCGTAGAACTGCGTGCCCTCCATGCACTGCCCGAACACGAACAGGTTTTTGGCGAGGAGCTGCTGGTTCTCCAGCACGGTCAGGTCGAGGTCGCGCCGGAGCGCGTGGGAGACGCGCGTGATGAAGGCGTTCTTCTCGCGGATCGTGTCCACGTCCTCGAACATGGCCTCGCACTCGTGCGGGTTGACCCCCAGCGACGAGATCATGTAGAGCAGCGAGTCGGCGTGGATGTTCTCCTCGTGGGCGTGCCGGCCCAGGACGAGCTTCAGTTCCGAGGCGGTGACCAACTCGCGAACGACGTGCAGGATGTTGTCACCCACGATCCCCTCGGCGGCCGAGAAGTAGCCCATCGCCATGCGGATGATCCAGCGGTCCACGTCCGTGAGATCGTCGCCGCGCCACTGGGCCGCGTCCTTGTGCATCGGGACGTCCTCGGGCTCCCAGTGGTTCGCCTTCATCGTCCGGTAGAGGTCGTAGGCCCAGGCGTACTTCAGCGGGAGGAGGTTGAACGCGAACGTCTCGCGGCCATTGATGACGCGCTTGTTGGCGAGGGCGGCCTCGGCCTTGTCGCCGTCGAGGACGAACGTGCGGTCGCCGAGGGTGTACGTGGTCTGCATGGTCCCGAGGGGGTTGGGTGGGGCGGGAGGCAGACGGGGCACCGGCCACGGTGCGGCCCGCGCGTTGGCGGACGGGCTCGGCGGGCACTGCCAGCGAGGCGGCGCACAAAAAAGCCCGACCCCAGGCGCGGGTTCGGGCGTGCAGGCGGCTACGACGCGAGCTCCGGGCGGACCGGGGCCGACGACGGTACCGCCGCAGTCCGACCCTCTGATCCCGGAGGTGGAAAGCAATCGCGGCGAGCAGGTCTCCTGGCTCACGACGGCTCGGATCGATCCGAGAGGCGACCCCTCGACCGCCCCCTTCCCGGCCGGAGCCAGTGGAGCACGGAGTCAGCGAGGCCGCCGACGCGTCGCTGACAGTTGCGGGCACAGCCCCGGACTCTCGGCTGGTGCCGATCACCGGTGTTCCCTCTCGCGCCCCTGCCGAACAGTCGCTCGACGCAGGGACTCGCAGCGTGGTAAGTCAACGGAGTGTGAAGGTACCGAGGGTCGCAGGCTGGCCTCGTGCGAGTTCTCCACACCTCGTCCACGCCCGCCTCGGCACCGAGGCGGAAGGAGTGGGACGGGCCGCCGGGGGTCTCGCCTCTTGTTCTGAGGCGCACTGACGGCCCGGGTGTCACCGAGCGCGCGGAGGGGTCTGCGTGTCCGCGACCTCTTCCCTCCCCGTGGGCCGTCCCCGAGGCGGACAGGGCCGCGCACCGTCGCAACCTCGGAATCGGCGTGAAGGGCGCGACCGCGTTCGCCTGACGTGCGTTCTTGCCGCATGGAAACCACGACCGCCCCGTACGACCTCCAGCGCATCCGCGCGGACTTTCCGATCCTCTCGCGCGAGGTTCACGGACGCCCCCTCGTCTACCTCGACAATGCCGCCACGACGCAGAAACCGCAGGCGGTCATCGACCGGATCGCGCGGTACTACGCGGAGGAAAATGCGAACGTCCACCGCGGCGTCCACTTCCTGAGCGCGGAGGGCACCGAGGCGTTCGAGACCGCCCGCCAGTCCGTCGCAGACTTTATCGGGGCGCCGTCGCCTCGCGAGGTCGTCTTCACGCGCGGCACCACGGAAGGGCTAAACCTCGTCGCGCAGGGGTTTGCGCAGGCCATCCTCCGGGAAGGCGACGAGATCCTTGTCTCCGGGCTGGAGCACCACGCCAACATCGTCCCGTGGCAGATGGCCGCCGAGCGCTCCGGCGCCAGGCTCCGCGTCCTCCCGATGACGGCCGAGGGCGATCTGGACCTGGACGCCCTCTCCTCCCGCCTCGGGGAGCACACAAAGGTGGTCGCCGTCTCGCACACGTCCAACGCGCTCGGCAGCGTTTCGCCGCTGGCCGAGATCATCGAGGCGGCTCACTCTCGCGAGATCCCGGTCGTGGTGGACGGCGCCCAGGCGACGCCCCACGCACCCATCGACGTGCAGGCGCTGGGGGCCGATTTCTTCGTCTTCTCCGGGCACAAGACCTACGGCCCGATGGGTGTCGGCGTGCTCTGGGGGCGCGAGGCGTGGCTGGACCGGTTGCCCCCGTACCAGGGCGGCGGCGATATGATCGACGAGGTGACGTTCGAGAAGACGACGTACGCCGGGCTTCCGTCCAAATTTGAGGCGGGGACGCCCAACGTGGCCGGGGTGCTCGGCCTCGCGGCGGCCGTGGAGTACCTCCAGGCCCTCGGGATGGAGAACGTGGCCGCGCACGAAGCCGACCTCGTGCAGTACGGCGTGGACCAGCTGGAGGCCCTCGGCGGCGTGCGGTTCATCGGGACGCCCCGGCGGCGGGCGAGCGCTGTCTCGTTCCTGCTGGAGGGCATCCACCCGTACGACACCGGCACCATCCTGGACCGCCTCGGCATCGCGGTGCGGACCGGCCAGCACTGTGCGCAGCCGGTCATGGACGCGTTCGGGATCACCGGCACCGTCCGGGCGAGCGTCGCGCTCTACAACACGCGCGAGGAGATCGACATGCTCTGCGACGGCTTGCGGCAGGTCCGTCAGATGTTTGGCTGAGCGTTCTCCCACTCCCTCCGCCTCGGCACCGAGGCCGAACCCATGACGACCGACCTCGACACCCGCCAGCGCGCCATCGCGGACGAGTTCGCAATGCTGGACGACTGGATGCTCCGCTATCAGCACCTCATCGACCACGCCGACACGCTGGACCCGATGCCGGAGGAGGCGAAGACGGACGGCGCTATCGTGCGCGGTTGCCAGTCGCGCGTGTGGATGAAGACGCGCGAGGAGGACGGCGCCTTCCGTATCCTCGCCGACTCTGACGCCCAGATCGTCCGGGGCCTCGCGAGCCTGCTCGTCCGCGCCGTGGACGGCCTCCCTCCTCAGACAGTGGCCGAGGCGGACCTCTGGTTCGTCCGCGAGGCGGGCCTCAGCGAGCATCTCTCGCCGAATCGCGCCAACGGCCTCGACGCCATGATGCGCCGGATCAGGACCGAGGCAGAGGCCCTCGCGAAGGCCGAATCGTGACCTCCGCTTGACATCGCGCGGAAATAGTGGACCTTACAGGCGTCTCTCCACCGGTCGCCATGTCCCTCCGTGAGCGCCTCTCCGATCCCCGCATCCGTCGTCGCGCCGTCGTCGCGCTGCTGATCGGGCTTGGCCTCTGGGTCGCCTTCCTCGATAGTCACAGCCTTCTCCGCCGCGCGCTGTACGCACGGGACCTCGGACGCATCGAGGTCGAAAACGCGGGGCTTCGCCGCGAGAACGACCGCCTCGCGGAGGCCGTCGAGGCGGGCCTAGACGACGAGACCGTAGAGCGGGTGGCGCGAGAGCAGTACGGGATGCGCCGTCCGGGCGAGACCGTGTATCGTGTCGTCACCGAGGTCGAGGAGTAGGCTGGCACAGATCTCCGCGCGCCGTGGGCGGTAGGACGTGCCATGGCTGAACTTGAACCTGCTGAGGGCGCCCGGAGACGCCGCCTTTACGAGATCGTCTTCCAGGCCGACGATCCGGTCGCGAAGGCCTTCGATATCGTCCTCATCGTCGCGATCATCGCGAGTGTGGCGGTGGTCATGCTGGAAAGCGTCGAGGCTATCGAAACGGCTGTGCCCCGGCTCCTGAGAGTGGCGGAGTGGTTCTTCACGTTGCTCTTCACCGCGGAGTACGCGCTCCGGCTCTGGATCGTGAAGCGGAAGCGGGCCTACGCGTTGAGCTTCTTCGGCGTGGTCGATTTCCTCTCGGTCATCCCGACGTACCTGAGCCTTTTCCTGCCCGGCGCGCAGGCCCTGCTGGTGGTTCGGATCCTGCGCGTGCTGCGCATCTTCCGGGTCTTCAAGCTGGCCCACTACCTCGCCGAGGCGGAGACGCTCAGCCGCGCACTCGTCGCGAGCCGTCGCAAGATCGCGGTCTTCATCTTCGTCGTGATGACGGTCGTGACGGTGATGGGCAGCCTGATGTACCTCGTCGAGGGCAGCGCCAACGGCTTCGACTCCATCCCGCGAGGCGTCTACTGGGCCGTGGTGACGCTCACGACCGTCGGCTACGGCGACATCTCGCCCTCCACACCACTGGGGCAGGCCATCGCGCTGCTCATCATGATCATGGGCTACGGGATCATCGCTGTCCCGACCGGCATCGTGACGGTGGAGCTCAACCGGGAGCGCAAGCTCGAAGAGCAGGCCCGGCGCTTCAGCGAATGCCCCGTCTGCGGCCTCACGCAGCACGACCCTGACGCGCGGTTTTGCAAGCGCTGCGGCGAGTGCATCCTCCGGGAGCCACCCGCTGTCCTGCTGGACCGCACAGAGGAAGCACGCGAGGACGCACGGCTCGTCGAGGAAGCTCGCGAAGACGCTCTGGGGCTTTGATCAGGCGCTGCGGCGGGTCGCTCGGGAGCCCTGCGTCACGTCCTCGGCAAACGTCGCATCGGTTCGCGTGCGGATTTCTTCCCGCCAGGCCCGCGTGAGAAACACGTAGTCGAGGCGCTCCGCCTCGGGGCCGCCCTCGGAGACGGCCTGGAAGCCGAGATCGACAGGCGAAACGAACCGCGAGGGTGCGCTGCTCGTGTTGAGCACGCGGCTGCGGAACAGCCCTCGGCGGTAGTCACCGTGAAGCTGTCCCAGGACACACGCTTGCCCATCCGCGAGTTCCAGTTGCCGAGAGTCCAGCCGAGCAGCCCAGCCGGGGTCCTCATCGTCTAAGAGAGACGCACCCGCGCGTGCACGCTGAGCGGCTGCATCGGCGGAGACGCGGGAGGCGATGCGCTGACGGCGGCGCTCTGCGAGGGCAAGGCGGAGAGACTGGAGCATGACGACTCGTGGAAGGGCGCCGGGTCAACGCCACGAGAGCGGGAAGAGTGCCACTACCTCGTCACGACTACCCGGAGGGTCCTCATCCGGTCTCCGGCAACCAGTCGCGCGAGGTAGATCCCGGACGTTTCAGCGGGGGGCGACCACGTCATCGTGTGGTCTCCAGTACCCAGTGGTCCATCGTGCACCAGAGCGACGCGGCGACCGAGGGCGTCAAAGATCTCCAGCGCCACGTCGCCCGCCTCGGGGAGGGAATAGCGGAACGTGACCGTCCCACCGGACGGCACGGGCGAGGCGGACAGGGACAACTCCGCCGTGGCAGTTGGCCCCTCGGACGCGACCACCGCTCGCTCCAAGCGGTAGATGCGCGTGTCCATCGCGTATCCCAGCGAGTCGCCGAAGAACTCAAATCGGTTGACCCGCCCGGCGATGAAGTCGAAGGTCTCGCGCCAGGTCGCACCGCCGTCGGTCGTCACCATGGACGTTCCACGGCCGGAAGTCCACCCCGTCTGTTCATCGATGAAGCCGATGCCCTGCATGCTCTCACCGCCGGGCACTTCGAGTTCTGCCCAGGTCAGGCCACCGTCCGTGGTCTTGAGCACCTTGCCGTCTGGATCCGAGCCGTCGTGCTCTACGGAGACGTACCCCACGTCGTCCGAAGGAAACGAGAGCTTCCAGGCCCACTCGGAGTTCGTTCCCTCCCCGCTGCTTCGGAAGCGCTCCGTCCACGTCGCGCCACCGTCCGACGTCGCGAGGACGACGGCGACGCTGTTGTCACGGATGCCGTTGGAGCCCCCGACCACGATCCCGTTCATGGGGTCGGTGAACCGCACATCGATGAGGCTCCCGACATATTCGGTCATGTCGCGGCTTTGCCACGTCGCGCCGCCGTCCGTGGTCTTGATGAAGTACGCCGGGCCGTCCCACTCTCCGACCCCGAAGACGTGTTGCTCGTCCAGCGCGAAGAGGCCGCACACGCCCCCGTCGATGGCAGGCTGGATGCGGTCGGTGACGTTGACGAGCGTCGTGCCGCCGTCGCGCGTCTCGTAGAGCCGGGCGTTGACGTTGAAGAGCACGCCGATCCACCCGATGTCTGCCGATGGAAACGCCGTCGTTCGGAGATAACCGGGCACGCGGGACCGCATCTGCCAGGTCTCGCCCCCGTCCTGCGTCTCGAACGTCTCCCCGTCGCCATTGACGATCCAGCCGCGCTCGGGCGAGAGGAAAGCAGCGTCCTCGAACCGATAGTTATCGAACGGGGACTGGTCCAGCACCACCCAGGACTGTGCCGAGGCAGCGATGGGCAACGCGAAAGCGATCAGGAGAAGACGACGCATGAGGAGCACGTGGTTTTCGAGAGGCTACGGGCGCTCCCCGTGACTGGCAAGCCCGTTCGTCAGTCCCGTCGAAATCGCATCCGGTTGTGGACGCGCACGCGGCCCACCTCCTGCCCCTCCAGCGTGATCGTCCGCCAGCCCTGCACGTCCGCCTCGGGCGCGAGGGCGACCTGGTCGCTGGTGTCCACGAGGACCGCGCGGCGGGCGGCATCCTCTGGAGTCTTCGCGCGAAGGCGCTGGAGGTCCCCGTCTGGCGTCTCGACTTCGTACTGCGGCATGGAAGGGCTTCCAGAGAGTGGGCTCGCTAGATTCGGGCAGCCCGGAACGAGAGGAACGGCACGATCCGCCCTCCCGTACACGGTACGACGCACCGCCGCCCTGCGGCCCTTGAAGAAATGAGCACCGACGCACGCACGCACACCTCTTCGGGAGATGGCGCCTCGCTGGACGTGGCGGACGCCGCGATGACCGAGGCGCCCCCCTCCATCCTCCCCGATCTGACCAGCGCGCCCGACGCCGTCGCGCCCGACGATGACTTCCTCCCGCTCAAGGGCACGGACTATGTCGAGTTCTACGTCGGCAACGCGAGGCAGGCCGCGCACTTTTACGCTCACGCCTTCGGCTTCGATGTGAAGGCCTACCTGGGGCCGGAGACCGGCTTTCGCGACCGAATGAGCTATATGGTCCAGCAGGGCAAGATCCGCTTCGTGCTGACGTCCCCGATGGGCCCCGACGGTCCGATTGCGGACCACGTTCGCCTCCATGGCGACGGCGTCCGCGACCTCGCGCTCTGGGTGGACGACGCGGTCCTGGCGTTCGAGGAGACCACGAAGCGAGGCGGCGTCCCCGTTCGTGAGCCCGAGGTGCTGGAGGACGAGCACGGCACCGTGACCGTCTCCGCGATTCGGACCTACGGCGACACGATCCACACGTTCGTGGACCGCTCCGAGTACTCGGGTCCCTTCCTCCCCGGCTACCGAGCCGTCGAGATGGAGTACTTCACGCCTCGGCCGGTCGGCCTCAAGGTCGTCGATCACTGCGTCGGCAACGTGGAGTTGGGCGACATGGACACCTACGTCCAGTACTACGCCGACGTGATGGGCTTCAAGAACCTCATCTCTTTCGACGACGAAGACATCTCCACGGAGTACACCGCGCTGATGTCGAAGGTGATGAGCAACGGCAACGAGCGCGTCAAATTCCCCATCAACGAGCCCGCCGACGGAAAGAAGAAGAGCCAGATCGAAGAGTATTTGGACTTCTACCGAGGCGCAGGCGTCCAGCACATCGCGCTCCTGACCGACGACATCCTCCACACGGTCGGGGAGCTTCGCAGCCGGGGCGTGGACTTCCTCTACGTCCCGACGACCTATTACGACGACCTCCAGGAGCGCGTCGGTGAGATCGACGAACCCCTGAACGAGTTGGCCGACCTCGGCATCCTCGTGGACCGGGACCCGGACGGCTACTTGCTGCAGATCTTTACCAAGCCCATCGGCAACCGCCCTACGGTCTTCTACGAGATCATCCAGCGCAAGGGCGCTCGCTCCTTCGGCAAGGGCAACTTCAAGGCGCTCTTCGAGGCCATCGAGCGGGAGCAGGAAGCACGCGGCAATCTTTAGCGGGGACGGAGAGACTGGGGACCAGGGACTGACAGCCGGTCTCCTCCAGTCCCCAGTCGCCAGAACCCAGTCCCCCTCTACTCATGGCATTCTACTTCCGACTCGGCGAGATCCCGCCCAAGCGCCACACCCAGTTCCGCCGCCCCGATGGAGCGCTCTACACCGAAGAAGTCCTCGGTGAGGAGGGCTTTTCCGGCATCGGCTCCATCGCGTACCACATCCACCCGCCGACACTCGTGGAGGCCGTCGAGGAGCCCATCGACTTCGCGCCGGTCTACGCCGACGAGGCGTTTCTGCGCCATCGCCATTTCCTAGGTCCGAAGGTGGAGCCGGGAGGCGATTGGTTCTCCGGCCGGACCTACATCATGGGCAACTCCGACATCGACATGGCGCTCTGCGCGCCGACCGACGCGATGCCGGAGGACGTGTTTTACAAGAACGCGACCCACGACGAACTGATCTACGTCCACGACGGCGAGGGACGACTGGAGACCGTTCTCGGCACCGTCGAGTTCACGCAGGGCGACTACGTCCACGTGCCGCGCACGCTGACCCACCGCTGGGTGTTCACCGGCGATGTCCAGCCGCGTCTCCTCGTGATGGAAGCGCCGACCGACTTTCGTCCGCCCAAGCGCTACCGCAACGACATGGGCCAGCTTCTGGAACACAGCCCGTACTGCGAGCGCGACTTCCGCCCGCCCTCCGAGCTGAACACCATCGACCAGGAGGGGCGGTTCAGGGTCATGATCAAGAAGCACGGGAAGCTCTTCCCGTTCGTCTACCGCTACCACCCGTTCGACGTGGTCGGCTGGGACGGCTACATGTACCCGACGGCGTTCTCGATCCACGACTTCGAGCCCATCACGGGCCGCATCCACCAGCCGCCGCCGGTCCATCAGACGTTCGAGGCGCGAGGCTTCGTCGTCTGCTCCTTCGTGCCGCGCCTCTTCGACTACCATCCCGACTCGATCCCCGCACCGTACAACCACAGCAACATCGACTCGGACGAAGTGCTGTACTACGCGGAGGGCGACTTCATGTCGCGCAAGGGCATCGGCCGGGGCAGCTTCACGCTCCACCCCGGCGGTATCCCGCACGGCCCGCACCCGGGCACAACGGAGGCCAGCATCGGCGCGAAGGAGACGCACGAACTCGCGGTCATGGTGGACACCTTTGCCCCGCTCAAGCTGACGCAGGCTGCGCTGGACATCGAGCAGGACGACTACGTCCTCTCCTGGCAGCCGGAGAAGCACGGCCACCCGCTCCCGGACGCTGCGCCCATCCCGCCTGGCGTCGAGATCGGCGGCGACGGCGCAGTCGGCACGGGCCCCGCTATCGACGCTTCGCGCTGACTCCCCCCGCCTCGGTGCCGAGGCGGACCGAGCTGACCCCGCGACCCGCTGGTGAGAACCGCTGGCGGGTCGTTCCTTTTCGCCCATCCCCCGCCGCTGCTATGGACCATGACGATCTCCCCATCGGTCGCTTTCTCTCTCGCCGCGAGGCCCTCGCGCTCCTCGGAGTGGGAGGTACCGGCCTGCTCGTCGGCTGCGGCACTCGTCCCACTGAAGAGACCGCTCTATCCGCCTCGGCATCGGGGTCGGCGCCCTCGCCATGCCTCGTGAAACCCGAGCAGACCGAAGGCCCATTCTTTTTCGAGGACGGCGTGTTTCGCCGCGACATCCGCTCGAACGTTGCGACAGGCGAGGCAAAGGCGGGCGTCCCGCTGACGCTCACGATTGCCGTCTCGCGTCTCCACGAAGCGGCCTGTGAGCCCATCGAGAATGCCATCGTGGACATCTGGCACTGCGACGCACTCGGCGCCTACTCGGGCTATGCCCGCGAGGGTACGGAAGGCGAGACCTTCTGCCGTGGCTTCCAGCGCACCGACGCCGCCGGGGAGGCGTCCTTCCTCACGATCTATCCCGGCTGGTACCGGGGTCGCGCGACGCACATCCACCTGAAAGTCCGCACAAGCGAAGAGGCCGACGCCTACGAGTTCACCTCCCAACTGTACTTCCCAGACTCCGTCTCGGACGAGATCGCCGCGATGCGTCCGTACGCCGCAGCCTCGTTCACGCGCGTCCGCAACAACCGGGACGGGATTTACATGCGGGGCGGCGGCAATCAGCTTCTCCTCGCGCCCACCCGCGAGGGCGACGGCTACGCCGCGCGGTTCGACTTCGCGCTGGACCTCTCCGACGCTGCGACGGGCCGGACCGACCGATTCGGTTGACCTTTTCCGCTTCGGTCTCTCCACCGGAGCACCGAGGCAGACGCACCCGGCGACAGGGATCGCGCGATCTTGAGCCCCCATCTCGCTCCTGCCATGTCCCAGCCCTTTCCCTTCGGCCAACCCGTCGCTTGGACGCCCGATCCCGAAGCCGCCGCAAAGACCACCCTCGGGCACCTCTGGCGCGACCTCGGCCTGAACAGCTACGAGGAGTTGGCCGCCTGGGCCACAGACGACATCGGCCGGTTCTGGGAGCGCGTCCTCGCAGACCTCGGCGTCGTCTTCGAGACCCCGTACGAGCAGATCCTCGACACCTCGCGTGGGCCGGAGCACGCACGCTGGTGCGTGGGTGGGCGGATGAACGTGACCGTCTCCCTCCTCGACCGGTGGGAAGGCACGGACCAGTGGGAGCAGGACGCGATCCGTTACGAAAGCGAAGAGGGCGCCATCACACGACTCACGTATCGCCAGTTGCACGAGCAGGTCGAGGTCGCCGCCGCAGGCCTTCGCGCGATGGGGCTCGGGGTAGGCGACGCCGTCGGGCTCTTCATGCCACTGACGCCGGAGGAGGTCATCGCCTTCCTCGCGGTGATTCGGATCGGTGGCCTCGTGCTCCCGCTCTTTTCCGGGTACGGCACGAGCGCCGTGGCGGACCGGCTGGCAGACGCGGACGCCAAAGCAGTCGTCGTGGCAGACGGGAGTGTGCGCCGAGGGAAAGCGATCCCGATGAAGCCGACGCTGGACGAAGCCCTCGCGGGCGCACCGACCGTCGAGCACGTCATCGTGGTGGATCGCGCCGGACTGGACGTGCCGATGGCCGAGGGGCGTGACACGACCTGGGACGCGCTTCTGAAAGCCGGTTCCGCCCGCCTCGGGGAGGATGCCGAGGCGGGCCGGGCGGAGATCGTAGACGCGGAGGCGCCGCTGATGATCATCTACACCTCCGGCACGACGGGCAAGCCGAAGGGCGCTGTTCACACGCACTGCGGCTTCCCGGTCAAGGGCGCGCAGGACATGGCCCACCCGATGGACGTGCAGCCCGGCGACGTGATGTGGTGGATGACGGACATGGGCTGGATGATGGGCCCCTGGCTCGTCTTCGGCAGCCTGATGTGCGGCGCGACGATGGTGCTCTTCGACGGTGCCCCGGACACACCCGACGTGGACCGCGTCTGGGCGCTTTGCGCCGATCACGGCGTGACACACCTCGGCCTCTCCCCTGTCCTGATCCGCGCGCTGATGCCGCACGGTACCGAGCCTGTCGTGAGACATGACCTGTCCGCCTTACGCGCGTGCGGCTCCACGGGCAGCCCGTGGGACCCGGAGTCCTGGCGCTGGCTCTTCGAACACGTCCTCGGCTCGCGCAAGCCGATCCTCAACTACTCCGGCGGGACCGAGATCTCCGGCGGCATCGTCTGCGGCGACTTCGTGCGGCCCCTCAAGGCGTGCGGCTTCCCCGGCCCCGTCCTCGGAATGGACGCCGACGTGCTGGACGAGGACGGGCACCCCGTTCGAGGTGCCGTGGGAGAGCTCGCGATCCGCCAGCCCTGGATCGGGATGACGCGCGGCTTCTGGCGAGACGGCGACCGCTACCTGGACTCCTACTGGCGCCGCCACGAAGGCCTCTGGGTCCACGGCGACTTCGCGGCCATCGACGCCGACGGTCAGTGGTTCATCCTGGGCCGCTCGGACGACACGATCAAGATCGCGGGCAAGCGGCTGGGTCCCGCCGAGGCGGAATCCGCCGTCGCCGCCGACCCGGAGGTGATCGAGGTCGCCGCCATCGGCGTGCCGGACGATGTGAAGGGTGAGGCGCTGGTCATTTTCTGCGTCTCACGAGGCGAGGCGAGCGACGGCCTTCGCGCCCGACTCTCGGCGCGCGTGACAGACGCGCTCGGCAAGGCACTCCGGCCCAAGGCGGTCTACTTCGTGGACGCGCTCCCGAAGACGCGCAACGCGAAGGTGATGCGCCGCGTGATCCGGTCCGTCCATCTCGGCGCCGAGGTGGGCAATGTCACCGCGCTGGAGGACCCGGCGGCGCTGGACGCCATCCGGGCAGCGCGCTGACCGCACGCTCTCGGGATCCTCCGTAGCATGGGACATCCGCCTTCGATCCACATGCTTCGCTCCCTGGCCCTCCTCTCGCTTCTCGGCCTGGTGGCCCTTCCCGCCGCCACCCAGCCCCTCTTCCCGGAGCCCGGTCGTGTCTTCGATGATACCCGCCTTCCGCGCGTCGATATCACGATCCCCCCCGATACCCTCGCGTGGATCCTGAACCCCGCCAACCAGCAGAGCGACATCGAGTACCGGGCTCGCTTTGTCTGGGACGACGGCGTCTCGCGCGATACCGTCGAAGAAATCGGCTTCCGGCTGCGCGGCAACACCTCCCGCGCTTCTGACAAGAAATCGTTCAAGGTCTCGTTCAACACCTACCACCCGGGGCGACAGTGGGAAGGCCTGGACAAGCTCAACCTCAACGGCGAGCACAACGACCCGACCATCATCCGCGCGAAGCTGTCATGGGACCTCGTGCGGCAGGCGTCCATCCCGGGCTCGCGGGCAGGCTTCGCGCAATTGTTCATCAACGACCAGGAGTTCGGGGTCTACGCCAACATCGAGCATATCGACGAGGAGTTTCTGGGCGCGCACTTCCGCGATGCTACCGGGACGCTCTACAAGTGCCTCTTCCCTGCCGACCTCGACTACCTCGGGTCCAATCCCGCCACGTACCGAGACCTCGCGCCGTTCGGCCGTCCAGTCTACGAGTTGGTGCAAGGCGAGGGCGACCACTCCGACCTCGTGGCCCTTATCGAGGCCCTCAACCTGACGCCCCTCTCGCAGCTCCCCGAGGCGGTCGAGAAGCATCTCGATGTCAACGGCTACCTCCGCACGTTGGCCGTGGACGTGCTGATCGGGAACTGGGACGGCTACGCGTACAACCAGAACAACTTCTACCTCTACCACGACCCGGAGATCGGCCGCTTCCGCTATCTCCCCTACGATCTCGACAACACCTGGGGCATCGACTTTCTCGGACGCGACTGGGGCACACGCGATGTCTACGACTGGCCGCGAGGCAGCGCCAACGGAGACCCGCCCCGCCCGCTCGCGAAGCGGCTCCTTCAGGTCCCGGACTATCGCGACCGGTTCTCGTTCTACCTCCGCCGCACGATAGAGGACGCCTTCACGACCACGGACCTGTACCCCCGGATCAACGCCCTTCGCGATTTGATCGAGGACGCAGCGGCGACCGATCCCTTCCGTCCACTCGACTACGGCTGGTCCATTGACGACTTCCGCGCAGCGTTCGGCAGTCCACTCGGAGGCCACGTGGACTATGGCCTCCGCCCGTGGGTCTCCACGCGCCGGGCGACGGCACAGGCTCAAACCGAGACGGTCAACGTCCCGCCCCTCCTCTCTGACCTGCGCATCGACACGCCCTCACTGCTGCCCGGACTCCCGCTCACGGTCCGCGTCTGGATCGAGGACGAGGCCGTGCCCGCTGGCGCGAATCTGTTCTTCCGAGGAGACGGTCCCTGGCAGGGCGTTTCGATGGTCGCCGAAGGCAACGGCGTCTACGCCGCGACCATCGGACCGTTCGATGCGGGCGAGACGGTTTCCTACTACGTCGAGGCCACGGACCAGAGCGCTCAGACCCGGGTGGACCCGCGAAGAGGCGCTGATGCCCCCGCGACCGCGACCATCCTCACGCCGGGCGGTCCCGAGGGACTGGAGATCAACGAGCTCATGGCCTCCAACGATGCCACCATCGCGGACGAGTTCGGCGAGTTCGACGACTGGGTCGAGATCGTCAACCTCTCTTCCTCCCCAGTCTCTCTCGGAGGTCTCTTTCTCACGGACGACCTCGCGGAGCCCGACAAGTTTGCGCTACCCGACACCCTCGTCCCGCCCGGAGGCTTCGTCCTCGTCTGGGCCGACGATGACGACGAGGACCAGGGGCCGATGCACGCCTCCTTCCGTCTCTCCGCTGGCGGCGAAGACGCGGGCCTCTTCCAGCCCGATGACTCGGGCGGCTTCACGCTCGTCAGCGGCATCTCCTTCGGCCCTCAGACCGCGGACGTGTCGTTCGGCCGCGTGACCGACGGCGCGGATCGCTGGACCCGCTTCGGCGATCCCACCCCCGGAGCCTCGAACAACACCGCGACCACCTCCGAGCCGCCTGCCGAGGCGGGCCTCCTCGCGGTTCTCTCGGTCGCCCCCAATCCATTCCGCGAAGCCGTCACCGTCACGGTACGATTGCCCCAGCCCGCGACGCTGACACTGGACCTGTTCGACACGCTGGGCCGTCGCGTTGGAACGCGCATGCGCGATGCGCCAGCGGGAGCGACCGACCTCGTCTGGAACAAGCGGCTACCCGCCGGGACGTATCTCGCGAGGATTCGAGCCGAGGACGCTTCGGGAGCCGTTCAGGAGGCAGTTCAGCCGCTCACCGTTCTGCGGTAGCTCGCGAGGCATCGCTACGCGATGGAATCAAGCGTGATCTCGAACGTCAGGTCCTCGCCTGCGAGTGGGTGATTCGCGTCCAGCAGGATGGCGTCGTCGCCGACCTCTGCCACGCGAACGATCATCGCGCGACCGTCCTCCGTCCCGATCTGGAGCTGATCGCCGATGCTCACCTCTGCGCCAGGCGGGAGTTGCGACTTCGGCACTTGCACGACCTGATGAGGATCGGGCTCGCCGTAGGCCTCCTTCGCAGGGATGGTCACGGTCTTCGTTTCCCCGACGGTCATGCCGTCCACCGCTTTATCGAAACCAGGGACGACTTGTCCGGCGCCGAGAGAGAACTGAAGTGGATCGCGCCCCTCGGAGGAATCGAATCGGGTCCCGTCAGAGAGGGTGCCGGTGTAATGAACGCGGACGGTATCGCCGGTGGAGGCAGGCATAGGGATAGCTGTGGTACAAGGGCGTGCATGCGTGCCCGCGCCATGGGTTTCTTTCCGTCGTTCCTTTCTCCCGACCTCCATGCCCACCCCGCTCGTTTGGACCGAAGCGTTCCGCGTCCGCGCGTACGAGGTAGGACCCGGCGATCTCGCGACTCCTCTTTCGGTCGTGAACTACTTCCAAGAGGCAGCAGGCGTGCACGCGCGGGCGCTGGGCATCGAGCGGTTCGACCTCGGCGAGGCGGGAGCCGCCTGGGTCCTCGCTCGCCTCGCGGTGTCCTTCGGACGGTTGCCGAGGTGGAGGGAGTCGGTGACGGTCGAGACGTGGCCGAGTGGTCGCGATGGTCTTCGTGCGACGCGAGACCTGCTCCTCAAGGACGCGGACGACGCGATTCTGGCGCGCGCCCGGACCGTCTGGTTCGTCCTCGACCTCGCGAGACGGCGCCCCGCCCGTCTTCCACCTGCGGTCTTGGACATTGAGCCACCAGACCGAGACGATGCCCTCGCGCTGGAGAGCTCTCCCACCCCTCCGGCCGATCCAGACTCTTCTCGGACCTTCGACCTGCGTCGCTCGGATCTCGACCGGAACGAGCACGCCAACAACGCACGGTTCGTGGACTGGGCGCTGGAAGCCGTTGATCGCGCCCCCGCCCGACTGGTGTCGGTAGATATCGCGTTCAAAGAAGAAGCTGTCTTCGGAGACACCGTCGTCTCAGAGGCCGGGGCCGTTGGGACCAGAGCCGTTGGGACCGGAGCCGTTTCCCACGCGATCTTCCGCCAATCCGACCGCCACCTCCTCGCTACCGCCCGTACCCGCTGGACATGAACGCCACCCGTACCCTTGCCATCCTCGCCGTCGTCTTGGTCGTCGGCTACGTGTTGTTCCTCCGCTTCACCTCGGGCGGCGAGGGCATGACCCCAGCCGAGTTCGTCGCGAGCTACGAGCCAGAGCACACGCTCATCGACGCGCGCACGCCTCGTGAGTACAACGCGAGCCACCTCTCGGGCGCGATCAACCTGGATGTGATGGACTCCGACTTCCGGGAGCAGGCAGAACGCCTCCCGCGCGATCAGCCGGTCTATCTCTACTGCGCCTCGGGCACGCGGAGCGGACGCGCGGCGGGCATCCTGGAGGCGATGGGCTTCACCGAGGTCTACAACGTCGGCGGGTTGGATGCACTGGCAGCAGCGGGCGCCGAGGTCGAGATCTCAGGACCTGGGATCCAATAGAAACCGCCGCTCCCCAAATGGAGAACGGCGGCCAGGAGACGTGTTGATCGAGGCGTCTAGTCGCGGGACATGAAGAGGCGGAGCACATACCAGAACATCAGCGCAACGCTCGCGAAGAGTTCTAGCGAGGCCGCGACGTAGCGGTCCTCGGGATATTGGTGCATCACCTTCGAGGTATCGTACAGGATGGCTGCGCCCGCAAGGCCGATCATCGCGACCGAGAACCAGGTGCCCAGCTCGAACCCAAAGAGCACCGCCGCCACGATAGCGACAAGCGCGACCACGAAGGCCCACCGGAGGACGCCACCGAGGAACGAGAAGTCTTTTCGGGTCCAGAATGCTACGCCCGTGAGGCCAGCAAACCCGAGGATGGTCACCCAGGCGGCTTTCGAGATGATTCCAGGGTCTCCCGAGTAGTACATCGCGATGAACAGCATCGGGACGAAGATGATGGCCTCCGCGATGACGAAGCCGATCAACGCTGCGTACTGCATCGCTTTGGACTCGACGCGGTGGGCCACGGAGGACGCGAGCCAACCGACAATCATGAACGCGCCGAGCACGAACAACCAGTTCGTTCCGAGCATCGCGTTTGCCATCGGCTCCGCCCAGCCAGAGAGAAAGAACAGGTATTCGATGCCCGCAAAGAGCAACATCGCCCCCATTAGGTGCATGTAGGTGCGGATGATGAAGTCCGCACGGGTGTCGGTATCGAGCGCGCCAACGGGAGCGCGATAAGTGGTTTCCATCTGGAAGAGTTAGTCGTGGAGCGGTGGGAGCGACGCGGTCTCGGACGGTGATGCAGGCGGCGCCTCGAAGCGAGAGGCGTCGAAGAGATCGGCGTCAGGATCGTGCTGACCCAGAATACGACGAGCCAACATGGCCCCGAAACGAAGAGCGTATCCCATTCCGTGTCCCGTGAACCCCGCCGCGACCGTGACACCGGGCAGCCCTGGCGCCTCGCCCACGACTGGCAAGCCATCCGGCGAAAAGCCCATCGTCCCACTCCACTCCCGTACGACCGCCGCCGGACCGAGGCGGGGGAAGTGGTCCGCGAGGTACCGAGAGAGAGAGCCCTGAAGCTCGGGTGTCGTCGCGTCCTCATAGCCCACCTCGGCGTCGCGGTGGAGGTGGCGAGCGCCCCCGAGGAGCAATCGACCATCGGCGCGCTGACGGAGGTAGAAATAGCCGTCGTGGCTGTAGACGGGCACATCCAGAACGGGCGCGACGGGCTCTGTGGCGAGCATCTGCGCCCGAACAGGTCGGACCCATCCGCTCAACTCTGGGAGGAGCTTCGGCAGGTAGGCGTTGAGACAGACCGCGACCTGCCCGGCCCGGATCGTGCCGGTCTCGGTACGAAGCAGGACGTGTCCTTCAGTAGATGTGATCGCGCTCACGCGCGCTCCTTCCAGCACCGTCGCGCCGGAGAGCGCCGCGAGGTGACGCACCAACTTGGCAGGATGCAGTACGCCGCCCTCCGCGATGAACAGCCCGCCATAAAACCCGCGCCCACCTATGCGGCGATGCACTGCGTCCGGCTCCATCCACTCCACGCCGGTGAGTGCGATCGACTGTCGGCGTAGCATCTCAGCCTCACTCGTCGAGCCCGCCGCGATCACGCTGCCCGTCCATCGCAGGTCGAAGGCTCGCCCGTCGAGGTCGCGAATGGCGCGAGCATTTTCGCTCGTGAAGCCCCAGAGCCGCTGAGCGCGCTCTCGCTCTGATGGATTCTCCGCGCCAGGGTCCGCCCCTGGCGCCCCGAGGAGGACGAACCCTGCATTCCGACCGCTCGCCCCGTGTGCCAGTCGGTCCGCCTCGATGATCGCGAGGCGGAGGCTGGGGTCCTGCTGCCGGAGCGCGAATGCCGTCGCGCACCCGATCACGCCCCCACCGATGATGGCGATATCGACCTCGCGCGGAGAGAGCGGACGTTGCCAGGGGGACTGCGTCATCGGACGGCCACGACCACCCGGCCGATTGTGTCCCCGGCTACAATCCTCCGACTCCACTCCGGGACCTCCTCAAGGCCGATCACAGTCTTGCGAACAGCCGTCAACGCACCGTTGGCAACGTGCTCCGCTAGCAGAGCCCAGGCCTTCGCGCGCATCCACCGTGGCATCGTGTTGGAATCGATGCCATGAAGGACGACACCACGGAGGATGAACGGAAAGACCGTCGTGGAAAATGTGTGACCACCGGCGAGCCCGCACGCGGCGATACACGCGCGGCGCTTCGCGGTCGCGATGAGCGTTTCCAACGTGCTCCCACCGACGGAATCCACAGCGCCCGCCCAGACGCCTTTCCCCATCGGCTGCGTGGGCGGCGTCGAGAGATCGGCGCGAGGGGTGATCTCGGACGCACCGAGAGCGCGGAGGTAGTCGTGCGCGTCGGGCGACCCGGTCACAGCGTGGACCTCGTAGCCCGCGGCCGCTAGCAGGCCCACTGCCACACTTCCCACCCCGCCGGATGCACCCGTGACCGCGATGGGGCCATCTCCGGGCTCCACGCAACGGTGCTGAATCGCGAGGACGGAAAGGGCCGCTGTGAAGCCCGCCGTGCCCATCCACATCGCGTCCTCCGCCGTCAGTCCTTCCGGCAGAGCCACGAGGTGGGAGGAGTCGGCGCGGGCTTGCTCCGCGTAGCCCCCCCAGCGATTCTCTCCGGTCCCCCACCCGGTCAGGATCACGGCGTCTCCTGACGACCACTCGTCCGACGAAGACTCACGAACGGTGCCCGCGAGGTCGATTCCCGGGACGAACGGGAAGTCCCCTCGGATGATCGGGCTAGTGTTTGTGATCGCGAGGCCGTCTTTGTAGTTGAGGCTGGAATGCGAGACGTCGAGTCGGACGTCCCCCTCGGGTAGGGCCACCTCGGGGATATCGTCGAGGGAGACACGGTGGTCCGGGTCGCGATGGAGGACGAGCGCGCGCAAGGATCTGAGATTACAGGAGGAAGGCCGCGATGGCGAGCAGTCCGAACGCGAGGGCGGTTCCCTTCGCGATAGTCCCGGACACGGTGGAACCACGCAGGTAGCCCACGGCGACCGAGGCGACGGCGCCGACGACGAACAGAATGCCGAGAAACGGGGCGGAGAGCATCGCGTGAGAGACGAAAGGTACGCGAGCGCTGGCTCTACTCCCGCACGTGCGATTAGTCGAAATCGCTTCGGAGCAGTCCCAGGATCACGCTGTCCTCCCAGACCTCGAACGTGAACCAACGCTCGCGGAAGTAGCCCTCGCGCTGGAACCCCACCTTTTCTAGCAATGCGAGCGACGCTGCATTCCCGGGGTGTACATCCGCTTCCACCCGGTGCAGGTCCATCTCCTCGAACCCGAAACGCAGGACGCGCCGGACCGCCTCCGTCGCGAGGCCGCGCCCCCAGAACTCGCGCGCGAGGATGAATCCGATCCCAGCGTGCCGGTTGTCTTTGTCCCAGGAGGTGAGCGTGCACGTTCCCATCATCCTGTCCGTCTCCGCGTCCGCGATGGCCCACTGGAAGAGCGTCCTATCCCGTACGCCCTCCTGGATAGAATCGAGGTACTCTCGCGCTGCGGCCTCGTCTGCGAGCGGACCGTGGCTCCAGAACTGAAGGTCCTCCCGCGAGCCGAAGACCTGAAGAAAGGCGGGCAGGTCCGCCTCGGTGGGCCTGCGGAGACGCAGGCGCTCGGCATCAAGCGTCGGGAGGCCGGAAGCGAACGGGTCCATTGGCAAAAAACAGAGGAGGGCTCGGCGAGTCGCGCCGAGCCCTCGAACTTCAGAAAGGAGGTATCTAGCCTGCGTCCTCGTCGAAGAGGATCATGAAGCTCGGCATCAACTCATGCTCCCGTGCGAGACCCAAGAGCTTGTCTGCGGTGTCCTCGGGCGTGTCGTAGGTACCGAGCTCCTTCCCATCGACAGCGAGGGCGTAGTCCACCTCTCCATCTTCGTCGGCGTCGAGTTCTTCCCACTCGACAGCTTCTTCGATCAGGAAGGTGTCGCGCTCGGGGTCATAGGAGGCGAGATAGCGCTCGCGGACGCTGCTGGGGTCGATGAGGCTGACGTTGCCGAGGGCTCCGTACTCTTCGTCGTAGAAGAGGGCCTCGATGAGCATCTGACGGGCGAACTGTTCGGCGCTGAAGGGCATGGCTAGGCGTGCAGGGGAGTGTGACGCGATGATACGCGCCGGATCGCACGCGGTTGGCAGCTAGGCCACCGTCGCGATCTTTTTACTCGGCGCCACGCCGTTCATCACCTCATCGAGGCGGGCGGAGCGGAGCGCGAGGCCCAACCGGTGCCCGAGATGCTTCACGAGCACCTCCGCAACGCCGGACCACGACACGGGGCGGTCACTCTCTCGCTCCAGCGAGGTCACGCCTCGGTCGTCGATGCCGCACGGGACGATGAGGTCGAACCAGTTCAGGTCGGTCGTGACGTTGAGGGCGAGACCGTGCATCGTGACCCAGCGCGAGCAGCGGACGCCCATCGCGCAGATCTTCCGCTCCTCTCCACTGGCATCCGGGCCCACCCAGACACCTGTCCGCCCTGGGACTCTCCCCGCCTCGACGCCCCACTCGGAGCAGGTCAGGACCACCGCTTCCTCCATCTCGCGGAGGTACCGGTGCAGATCGCGCAGCGGCTCTCCCTCTGGAGTCGACAGCCGGTCTAGATCGAGGACGGGGTACGCGACGATCTGCCCGGGGCCGTGGTACGTGATGTCGCCTCCGCGATCCGTCTCCACGTACGTCGCGCCCCGTTCCGCGAGCTGCTGTTCATCGGCGAGGAGGTTCGCCACGTCACCACTTTTCCCGAGCGTGAAGACCGGCAGATGCTCCACCAGGAACACGACATGAGGAACGAACGCCGGAGGGTCGGCTCGCTTGGCCTGGATGAGGCGCTCTTGTGTGGCAGCCTGGAGATCCCACGCTTCCCGATAGCCCATCCGGCCGAGGTCGCAGACGAGAGCAGCTTGAGATTCGATGGGGCCGTTCGGTTGTGAACCCGCAAGATCGCGCCACAGAAGAGAGAGTTCCCTGAGGGCGCGGTCCGATCAGTTCGAGAACGAGATGCGGAGCGTCACGCCACCGTCGTACGTCGCGATGCGCGGGCTCCCCGTCGTGCCCTGGTTCAGGCTCTGCTCGTAGCGGAAGAAGACGTCCATGTTGACACGATTCGACACCTGATACCCGATACGGGGCCAGAAGGAGATGCGCTCGAAGCGTTGGCCCGCTGGTAGTTCCACCGGGTTGTCGTTGAGTCGGTCTTCGAGGTCATCCAGAACGTAGCGGATGCGGGTCCGGTCGTCGCTGATAGACGCCGTTAGCGTGAGGCGGAGTGTGTTGCGGAGACGCCGGAAGAACGGGAGCCGGAACCCTGCCTTCGAGAAGGAAATGTTGGCCTGGAGGTCTTCCACCTCCTTCTGCGTCAGCGTCGCGGAGGCTGGCTGGAGCGTGAGCACGCGGCTCTGGTTCCAGGTGAACTCGGTCTGGAAGCCTGCCTTCCAGCCCACCCGCACGCCGAGGAGGGGCTGGAACCGTTCGTTCACCACCTGCGCCGTCGGCTCCACCTCGGTGACAGGCGCGAGCAGCGACGTGCCACCGATGACGCGGAAGCGATCTCCAAGGGCATCGAAGGAGGCGTATTGGGTCTCGTTGGACGCGAAGTAGCTGTGCTGAAGCGTCACCGACTGGGTGAGGCGGTTCAGGAGCGGCCACCGGTTGAGCCCGCTCCAACTCACCTCCCACGAGGGCAACGGGAGGCGGAACAGCGCATCCGGCCCGAAGGTGCCGGAGCCCTGCGCGAAGGTCTCGGCGAAGTCCGCCGCCAGTCCCGAGGCGGAGCCGGTCGCGGACGTGAACGACCCGTCCGCGTTGGGCTCTGCGGCCACGTCGGCGCGGTACCGGGCTTCGTGCCGGTCCAACAGCCCCTCGTACGTTCCGCCGATCCCGAAGACAGTGGACTGACCCGACCCTCGCAGAATCGGACTCTGCTCATCTAGACCGAAGGGCGTCCGCTCAATGGGAAAGGTCTCGTTTCGATCCCAGTTGGTCGTCGCAGACAGGGAGACGCGAAGATCCTGCGAGAGCTGAATGGTGGTGCGGCCCTCCAACTGGTGGTCTTCGCCGAGAACATCTTGGAGTTGGAACGTGGCGCTAGAATCTGCCAGACGGGTGTCAATCGGGAGGCGCCGGTCGAGACCGAGGCGGTAGGCGAGCGGGGGCGCATTGCCCGTGAGGCCTGCGAGGAGACTGAAACCATCCCCCTGGATCCCGTTCGCAGACGACACGAACGAACCGCGATACGTCACTCGAACATCGTCTAGTCCTGTGATGGCAAGAGCGAGTCGCCGGCCGATCCCCGCGATGTCGATGAGTGGTCGTCGGTCCGGTTCTTCCTGTTCCGCTTCGGTGGCCTGCGTGATATCCACGGGTGCCTCCTCTCCGGTTTCGCCGAGCAGCTCCGCATCATCCGCTGCCTCCTGACGGCGACGGCGCTCCGCCTCGGCATCGCGGCGGCGGCGGTCGGACTCCTGGCGAGCCCTCTGGTCGGCTTCCTCCAGGGATCTGTAGAACGGGAAGAGGCGCCAGAACTCCTTGGGCCGCAGCCGGATTCCGGTCTGGAGGTTCACGGACGATCCGACGCCCGCGATGGTGCGGTCCTCGAATCCAGTGATGGGCTGGAAGTCCCACGCGTAACTCGCGGAGAGACCGATGGGATCTGGCTGGATCCACGAGAGCCACTTCACACGCCGCGTCGAGATTCGGAAGGTGGACGTGAGGGACTGGTCGTAGCGCTCCGTGAGGAGGCGGCGGTAGCCACCGAGCGTCGAGCCCAGGGCTTCGGCCCAGGGCAACACGTCGAGCTGTGCCGTGGTGCCACCGAGGATCTGGAGAGAGTCCAACTGGCCCGCCTCTGTCACGCCGAACGCCTCCCAAAGAGCACTTCCAGGCGCGAGTGCCGCTTCTCGCGGGAGGTCGAAGCGCTCGATCCGCCCCCGCTCTCCGAAGACCCCCATCGTGTCTCGGACCAGCAGTTGGAAGCGTTCGTCGACGCCCGCGACATCGAGGCTCTGGGTCGAGTTCGCGCCGTAGGTAGCTGTGAGGAACGAGAGCGGTTCGTACTGAATGTTGAACGAGCGCGCGTGGCCGAAGTCGTGTGTCGTGCGCCGGGGGTACAGGAAGTCGTTGACGAGATCCGGCTCGCTCAGGTCGGCCGCACGGGGACGCTCTCGGCTGATGGTGACGGTGCGGCCTGTGTTGGCGGTAAACGAGAGGGAGCGCGGGAGCAAGTTCAACTGCACACCGCCGAGGGCGCTACCGACTAAGGGGATCCCGTTGGTCCACCAGAACGGCCGGACCGTCCGCGGACGCGGCACCTGGAGCCGGTAGTTCGCATCGACCCGCCAGGCGTCGGACTCGTTGAGCAGTTGGCGCGGAGAGGTCGATTCTGAGGTCGTGTTGGTGTAGGAAAGGTTGATGCCGTCGAGCGTGTATTTCAGCCACGGCGAGCGACTGCCCGACTTCGAGATGGGGACCCGGATCGTCCGCTGCGAGGAGACCGTCTGCGCCGCTGAGCGGATGGAGTCTGCCGAGATCTGACGCTGCGCTTCTGGGATCGTCTCGTCCGAGAGGGCGCGAGCCGTCAGGTCGTCGATGCGGATGTCGCTGTTGGTCGGGTCGAAGCGGGGGGTCTGCTCGTTCTCCTGGATGGAGAGTGCGACCGGCACGTTCCACCCGAACCGCTCTGGGACGAGCTTGTGGGCGTTGAACGTCGTCGCGAGCGTGAATCCGACCCGATCCACGAAGTCGCGCTCGCCGAGACCTCCACCGAGGCCGCCGAAGCCGTCCTGGCTGAAGGAAATCCGCGCGTTCGCGTTGGCGACATCTGCAAGCTGCGCCTGTGCTGTGACGAACCCGCTCGTGCCGCCTTCTTCGTCGTACCCCGTCACGCGAAGCTCATTGAACCACAGCTCGATGGACTCGTGCGGCACGGCCTGTCCGCCGTCCGCGTTGCGCACCCCCAGCACGACCGTCGAGATGGATTGAATGGAGGGCGTGCCAACGATCGAGAGCCGTGCCCCCGGGGCGGCGCCTTCTGGCGTCGAGGTGCCCTGGAAGCGCGTGCTGATGTCCGCCCCTTGCAGGTCGCGCGTGACCTTGAGCTGGTTCAGCTCGGAGAGAAGGATGTTGATGGAGTTGAGATCGAGGCGCGCCCCCTCGTCGCAGGTAGCGAGGGTGCCGGGACCATCCCCATCGGGGTCATCGCCGCCCGGGCACGCTCGAGTCTGCCAGAGGTAGTCAGACGCTGCGGTCGGATCGATGAACTCATCCCCGTTGCCGAACACGTCCACGATGCCCTCGCTCGCTGCGGGGTAAAGCGGCTGCTCGATCTCGTAGTAGTTCTCGGTCTCGTCCGACCCGAGGCGGAGAAACACCCTCATGCTGTCTTCCACCTCGAAGCCCTCCCCGTGGACGTACATCCTGAGGTTGGAGTACTTCGTGAGGTCGAGACGCTGCGTCGTGAATGGCTTGTAGAGCGCGCGCGTCTGACCTTCACTGAGGTCCTCCACGCGGAAGACCAGGGACTGCTCCCGCGCGTCGCGAATCTGGCCGCTCACATCGCGCGAGACCGGACGTAGCGCGCTGACAGGGGTAAGGTATTGGCGCGGGTTCTCGTCGGTGTTAATCGACGCGATGAACAACTCAGGCTCGGTGCCTCCCGATCGCTTTGCGTCTGTGATGCCCACGTCCCGGGACTTCTGCCACTGGCTCCCGACGAGTTCGAACGTGGCGAAGCGAAGAGTCGCGGGGCGTTGGTGGCCGGTGGTCCACACACGGACCATCTCGACGTTGGACAGGTCGCCGCTCTCGTCGATGCGCGTCTCAGCACGCACGGGGATCCGAATGAGGTAATATGTGGCTCCGGCCGCCTCGATGGTGCTCCCGGTGAAGTAGGGGCTGTTCTGCAGACCCGCAGCGTCCAATGGGATCTCGTACCGGAAGAAGCGCTCCTCCGTACCGCGGGTGGACGAGAAGTTGTTGTTGATGTCTTCCGTTGAGGGAATCTGAGAGATGCCGTTCTCCCCATCCGGCAAGATCTCGCGGCGCGCGATGTCGTTGTTCAGCTCGGTACCCGCGAAGTAGTGAGCGTACCGCTCCTGGGCCGTAGCCCCTCCAGGGAAGAGGCCATTGTTGCTGAAGTACGCGTCTTCCTGGAAGTTGTGATAGTCGTCGGCTGCGGGGTCACGCAACGCCCGCTCACGCTCCGGCCCCTGAGGCAGGCTGTTCAGGAACTCCTGAACGCCCGGAAGATCTCCCTCTGAAATGCTGTACGGTGTACCACCCGCACCGACGAGGTCACGTGTGGAGGGCAGGCCATCCAGACCCACGTCCTCCGTCCGCCGCGTCGCCTCGTAGATATCGACGTTGGCGTTGGCCTGTCCGTCTGTGAGCCGCCCGAACCCGTCAATGTTGTTCTCGTCTGGATCGGCTTCGGCGAGGCCATCCTCCGTGTTGAGCGCTCCGTTCGGGATCGTGTCTTCGTTCAGCACACCGAGGTCGATGTACATCACGGCACCGTCTGCGATTGGATCGGTTCCGTCAGGGCCCCCTAGCGGAGCAAAGAGAAACTCGATGGACTCCACGGTGTTGGCGCCACCGAAGTCGGCAAACGCAGCGTCGAGACCTCGGATCATGCCACCCCAAGCGGTCGTAGGATCGTTGGCGTATGTCGAGCTCAGTTCCCGGTTGTAATTGTAGGGGCCGCGCCGCGTCGGGTCGAAGTAGACATCGAAGAGCGTGACCGGCTGGCTGCGCTCCTGGGCGGAGAAGTCGCGGCCTGGGAACAGTTCCTGCGGGAGAACCGGTGAGGCGGCCAGCGGAAGGCTTCCGAGCCGGTCATTGAGCGTCTCGTAGGCTCGCGTCGTGATGGAGTACCAGCCGAGGAGCCCGCGCCAGTTCGTCGCGAGGCGAGGATCAGCGACGGAGAGATCCGGGGAATACGGCACCACATCGGGCGGTCCAGCCCCTCGGGGCGTCGCGGCGAGCTTCCAGCCAGGCGCCTGCTCTAACGCGCTGTTGATGTTTTCCGCCCCTTCAAAGTCATCGATGGACGAGATACCCTGAATCTCATCGTCGGTCAGCGAGCGTCCGATGCTGTTGAGGTCACGCTGAACCTGGCGGAATGCGAAGGTCTCTGGGTGCCCCGGCGAGAAGCGTGCGATCTCGCCTCGCACCTGGAAAGATGACGGCGCACGCGTCTGGATGAGAGGCAGAGCATCCAGCAGCCGCGTCATCCAGCGCGGTTCGTAGGTGAAGCCGCCGTCCAGGCCAGCGACAGAGTTCTGTAGAGCCTCCTCGCCAATCCGGAACTTATCTGTCAGGGGCCGCTCTGCGAGACGCATCCAGGTCGCACCAAACCCGGCGTTCTCGCTGATCCGATAGTCGCTCCGAAGCCCGACGAGCGTCTTGCTCCCGATGGCGAAAAGCCGGTTTCGCTCCACCTCCACGCGGATCTGCTGACCCGGTGCGAGATAAATCGGGTTTCGAATCTCGACCGTTCCTGCAGTCTCATTGACGATGTAATCTGATCCCTCGACCAGGGTCACGCCGCCGGACGTCACCGTCACGGAGTTCTCCACGAGGCCGAAGCCAACGTTGAAGACACTCTGGGAGGCACTCTTGTACTCACCCTCGATGGCGTACCGGCGGAGCTTGTTGAGTTCGCGCTCCGCGACGTCCGCTTTCAAGGAGTACAGGTCTGAAAAGACGAGGTCCGACTCGACACTCTGGAAACCGCCGGAAATCGTGATGCCGAGTTCAGTTCCACTGATGAATCGCCCGTCCCTCAGCAAGCCTTCCATGTAGCGACCGAACGGCTCGCGCATGGGAAAGATGATGCGTCCGTTCTGAGCATCCACCGTGTATCCGGGCCGGAAGTCGATCACGTCGTCTGGACGCGGAAGACCCGCCTCGTCGGTGCGGTCGAGGCCGAGAGCCTGGAGAAGAGTAAATCCGTCCGAGATCTGAACACCCGGGAGGGTCTTCTGCGGCGTGTTACCCGGCTGCTCATACGTCACCTGGACCGAGAAATCCTGGGGGTTCAGCGACCGGCCTCCCACGCGGTAGATATTGCGCATCGTGAGGTCCCACGGCGCATCTGCGGGAATCGGGGAGTTGTCGCGGAGCAGTTTGAAGAGCGTCCGCGGCCCGCTCTGCTCACCGGACGTGCTCGGTGACGCGAAGTCTCCCACGGTCACGACCTGCTCCTCGATGGTGCGGTACTGGTACGTCACCGCAAGAGCGTCGTTGGGACCGAGCGAACCGGTGAGCGACAGCCACCCGAGACGGTCATCGTAGATGTAGTCCACGCCCTCCCGAAGCTTCCGCCAGCGACCTGTCTTGAACTCGCCTTCGGACAAGCCGAACTCCGTGGAGTAGGTCACGTCCGCTGACTGGTTCCGAAGCCGGTCGATTGCGGCATCGTCGTATTGGTCGATCGCTGGATTCGGGAGCGGCGCGGCTTCTCCCACCAAGTCGAGGTACGTACGGCCACCGTCCAGGACCTCCACTTGCTCGCCGAGGTCGACGAGGGCAGTGCCAAACACACTTTCGTCCGTTGTACTCGACGGGTTGTTGGCGAGCGGATCCTGGACCCAGACTTCGAGGCCGGTAATCCGACCGAGCCCGGGCGGACTTGTCGGGTTGGTGGGGTCGCGGTGGGCAGCATCCCACCAGTTGTAGAACGCGAAGCCGAGGAAGAAGTGAGTATCGTCCTCGTACCGTGTCGGCACGAGGGAGAACTCGGTGGCCTGGGAGCCGCCTTCGATCACGACCTCCTCGCTCTCAGCGTCCTGCTGACTCGCGACGCCCGTGACGGAGAGCGGACCAAACTGGAGATCCGTCCGAAGACCGAAGAGCCGCTGCCCGCCTCGAATCAACTCGCTCGGGGTCTGGAGGAAGACGTTGCCTGCCTCGATGGTCTGGATGATGTCGTCCTCGTACCCTGTGTAGACGAGCGAGACCTGATTCTCGAAGTCGAACTGGCTCTGGGTATCGTAGTTGACGTTGATGCGGAGCTTGTCACCGATGGTGCCCGCCACGTTGAGGTTCAGCTCCTGCCCGAAGTCGGGCGCGAAAGAGCCATCGTTGCCTGTTCGGGCCTGCTGGAGAGCGTTCTGGTCGTACCCTGCCCCGATGTCGAGGGTGGAGTTGCCGGTCACGCGCAGGTCCACCTCGTTCTTGCCGAAGAGCGTCCGGAAGGCCGACTGGTTGCCACCGGGGATGTCCAGGTTGATGCCCACGCCCGCCCGTCGCTGCTCGCGCTGAATGCGCGTTCCGAGCAACTGACGGAACCCGTCCTCGCGGTTGGCGCGAAGCTGCGCTTCGAGATACTCCTCAAGCGAGACGTCGATGGGCGCTCGGATGTCCGCATTGCCGACGGTCTCTCGGACGCGGTACTGGAGCAAAGCCGAGTCCAGCACGACCGACTGGGTTCGGGCTCGAATCGTGCCGCCGAGAAGCGAGGGCCGCACGCGAGTGACGGGCGACGCCGAGTAGCTCTCGCGTGGTAGCGCGGGAAGGAGATACCTCGCGCGAGCGGTCGAGTCAGCGCCCGTGGAGTCCGCCTCGGTCGTGTCTCGGAGAATCCCGAGGGCCAAGTCGTCGGGTTCAATCGCGACAGAGTCCGTGTCGGCGCGTACCGCACCTGGGAGGATGAGGCGCTCGTCCGAGTCCCCCGCTTCGAGGCTACCCGCCCGGATCAGCAGCAGCGCAAACCCTACAGCCGCGAGGGCAGCGAGGCGGGCAAGGTGGCGGAGGGGGGACGCGGAACGTCGGTCGGTCGCTCGCACGAGGCGGGGCGTCGGCTAGAGGCACACGGCATCACGATCCAGCGGAGGGGCCAGACGGACGTGGGAGACCGTGAGGGAAGGCGTAGCGAACGCGTCAGCGGCGAGCGGGGGCGAGATCCATGGGGGCGAGAGCGGAGGCCGAACGGGCGCAATCGCAACTCTCGTATGTGCCTGGAAGGTACCCGGACGGCGGATGAGCGGACAAGGGGAAATTCCTGTGGCCTCTCTCGATTGTGCCCTGCGGGTGACAAGAGGCGGAGCAGGCCAGGTGGTTCCGGTGTAGTCTTCAGCTCCCTGCCTCGCTGCCATGCTCTCTCGCTTCGCCCTCGCGCTCGTCGTAGCCCTCCCCCTCGCTGCCTGCTCTTCCTCCCCTTCTCTTTCGTCTGATCCATTCGACCCGGTCGCGGTTCGCGCCGGGGTTCAGGCTACGCTCGACGCCCAGATCGGCGCCTGGAACGAGGGGTCCATTCGTGGCTTCATGGATGGCTACGCCAACTCCGACACTCTCGTGTTCCTCTCGGGCAACAACGAACGGCGGGGCTGGGAAGAGAGCTACTACGCCTACGTTCGGGGCTACCCGGATCGAGAGGCGATGGGCACTCTTACGTTCGAAAACATCGAAGTGCGCCCGCTTTCTGCCCTTCATGCCCTCGCCTTCGGACGCTGGCGTCTCTCGTACGACGACCGAGACGGTGCGACAGGTCTCTTCTCGCTCTTGCTTCAGAACACAGCCGACGGATGGCGCGTCATCCACGACCACACGTCTGCCGAGTAGCTCCTTATGTCCACTGATCTCACCGGCCGCCTCGTCGTCGTCACGGGCGCGGGCGGGCGCCTGGGTCGCGTCCTCGTCCATCAGCTCGCCGAGGCGGGAGCCCGCGTCGCTGCGCTCGACCGGTCGCCCCATCCCGACCTGCCACAGAACAGCCTGGGGTTCTCTGCTGACCTGACCGACGAAGATGCCGTGACGCAGGTCTTCGGAGAGATCCAGAGCGCGATGGGTCATCCGTGGGGCCTCGTCCACACGGTCGGGGCGTGGGACGGAGGGCCGCTTACGCAGACCTCCGCTGCCGACTGGAGGCAGCTCCTCGACTTGAACCTGACCAGCGCCTTCCTCTGTGTCCGTGAGGCTGTCCGGCACATGGACGGCGGGCGCATCGTCGGGATCGCCTCACGGCAGGGAGCGGACCGTGCCCCCGCCCAGCAAGCCGCTTACGCTGCCTCGAAGGCCGGTGTGATTCGGCTTTTGGAAGCGACCAGTGCGGAGCACGCAGCCATCGCGTGCGTCACCGTTGCCCCGAGCACGATCCTGTTCGGCGGAGAGGATGACGACACACCTGGCGTACGCGCGTCAGACATCGGGACGCTGTGCACACGCCTCTGTGGCGATGCCGGAGCCTTACACGATGGCGCCGTCCTTCGGGCATACGGAGACGGATAGCAGCGCTACGCGGGTACGACCTCCCGAGCGTGTGACTCGATGGTAATCCCGTGGGAGGCGAGATCGTCTAACAACGTATCCGCTGACACGAGCCCTTCGAGACATTCGTGACCGCCACCTGCAACCTCCCCGAAGGCGAGCATCCGGGCCACGGCCGAGGCGGGGAACGCTGTACACCGCTGCATAGCTGAGAGCCCCGTCGCGTCGTCGAACTGGTCTACGAGCCGGATCGTGTGCTGCCGCTTCTCTCCATTGACCACTCCTTCCGCGTCCACGTGCAGGACAACGGCATCGCGGTACGCGCCGCCGAGCCGCTGACGGAGGCGCCGCACGAGCACGTCTCGGTAGGTCAGGTGCGTGCGCACATCGAGGACTGTTGGATCGGCGAGGCCAAGGTCGAGCAGAAACCTCATCTGCGAGGCGTGCCCCTGATACCGGAGCACCTTGACATCGAGACGGTCGAGAGTCCCCGCGAGGCGACCGGCCAGGGCGCCGAGGCCCGCCCCAGCATAGAAGGCTTCCAACTGGCCGAAGCCATCGACGTGGACAGCCTCTACACCGGTCATCGGATCACGCGTCTCCACCTGACCGTCGCGCAGGACGGTCACAGGAGAGGTGTAATCGTCGATCAGCTTCTCGGCTGAATGCGCGAGCCGGTGGTTGAACGGAGGCGAAGGCTCCGCCGGAATGTCCCCCACGAGCACGCGGACACTCGTCGGTTGGTCGAACACTTCGAGAGCCCGCACGACCAAGACGTTCGCGAGCCCCGGCGCGAGTCCGGCGCCCGTTACAATCCACTTGCCATGCGCGGCAGCCCGTTCTTCGAGGTCGGGCTCGTTCAACGGCCCTCCGAGGTCGACGAAGTGGGCCCCCTGCGCGAGGGCCAGCCTAGCGAGCGCAGGGCTATGCTGAGGCCCCACGCAGGAAACGATGACGGCACTGCCAGAGAGCAGCGGCTCCAGGGTGGTCGTGTCACGGGCGTCTGCCTTGAACGTGCGAAGCGAGGGGTGCGCTTCGCGCGCGCGGAGTTGGCGGAGGACGACAGGACGGGCTTCGCAGACCTGCACGCGGGTCACCCCCTCATAGCGACAGAGGTCGTGAGCCACAGCAGTCCCGATGGCGCCCGCTCCGAGGACAGTGATCTTCATCGCGGTGGTGGGCTGCCAGGAAGGCAAGGCAAACTACGGAGAGCCGTCTGCGTGAAAGCGCTTTCTTCGCCACACGAGTTCCGGCAGCGCTTCCAGGTTCACCCTTCGCGCCAACAGACCCACGCCATCCACACCCATCCCGCAATGAACGCCAGCCCACCCAGCGGCGCGATTGCACCGAGGATGGGCATGTCCAAGAGCACGAGACCATAAAGGCTCCCGCAGAACAGAAGCGTCCCGATCAGAAACAGCATGCCAGCGCCTTCGACGCGCCCCCCCTGACGCGAGAGGACGCCCGACAGACCCATCGCGAGGACATGCACGAGATGGTAGGTGGACGCGGTTCGCCACGTCCCGAGACGCTCCGCTGGCACCGCCTCGGCGAGGGCGTGGGCGCCGAACGCTCCGAGCGCGACTGCGAGCGCCCCGCTGATTCCAGTGCCGATCAGGAGTCCTCGCGCGGTCATTCGTCACGTGCCTCGCGAACGCGAAACGGAAGCGGCGTGCCGTTGACCTTGAGGGTGTACGCCCCCGGGCCGAACGTTCCGTCCAGCGGCAGATAGAACCGGAAGGGACGTACGACCTGAGCACACGCACGGCCTCGCGGCTGGCGAATGGTCAGTTCCACATCGATGAACCGCCCACGCCGCATCTGCTGCGCGTTCTCCAGCTTGGAACACGCATCGGGCAAGATGCCCTTGAGCAACACTTCCACCCGGATCGGCTCATCCTCAGTCGTCGCGGCCCGCTCTAGCCGGACCGATGTGGAATCCAGGACAGCAGGGTAGACCAGAACGCGGCGGACGGAATCGGGCGGGGAGAGAAAAACGGTTTCTCGCCCATCTGGCGCCAATGCGCCGTAACGGTGGCCGAAGGTGTCATCGCCGCTCGGCCTAGACGCTTCGCCGCTCCCCCCGCACGCACTGGCGAGAAGCACCAGCGCGACGAAACCGGTCCACCACCTGACCGCCCTCACGCGACGGAGGGGGCGTCGCTCGGCGCCTCGGCGTCGAGGAGTGCGACGGTCTCAGCGTCGTCTGCGAGCGTCTCGATGGGCGCATCGCCCCACAGTCGCTCCAGATCGTAGTGCGCCCGGCTTTCGGGGTCGAAAACGTGGACCGCGAGATCGAAGTAGTCGAGGACGATCCACCGGCTCGTGCCAGGCTGGCCCTCCCGGTGAACCGGACGCTCGCCTGTTTCCTCCCGGATAGTCTGCACGACGCCTTCGACGATGGCTTTGATCTGTAGGTCGCTCTCACCTGTTGCGATTACGAAGTAGTCGACCTCGCCGGAGATGCCATGGAGGTCCATGACGGTCACGTCGCGAGCCTTCTTGTCGAGTGCCGCGAGAGACGCGAGGCGGGCGAGGTCGCGGCCCGGAGTAGGGCCGTCTCGTTGGGTACGGGAAGAGCGGGTCGAGGTCGCGGAAGCCATGCGGAAGACGGCGAAGTCAGTCGGTGGAATCGGTGGAAGTACCCTGAAAGGGAGCGAGGTGGGAATAGTCGGCGCCGAGATAAACGGCGACATCGGCGTCGTATTCGACGAGGGCACCTCCAGACTCGATGTGGTCAGAGGATAGGTCCAAGGCCGCCGCCACGCGCCGGGCGTAGTCGTCGGTCCCGGCGCGGATTACGACGGCGCTCGTGTCTCGCGCCGCTGAAGCGTTGCCGAACTCGATGACGTCGAACCCTCGACGACGGAGGTACGCGGCGGTCTGCCGTGCGATCCCGTCAACACCTGCCGCATTGCGGATTTCGACCTGGATCGGGTCGGAGCCCGGCCGTTCACCGAGGGCAAGTGCAGCATCCCGAGTAGGCGTGGTGCGAGGCGAGAACGTCCGGCTCACGAGACCGACGAGCAACACACCGACGAGCAGGACGACGGCGCCCAGAGCGACGTTCAGGAGCGCGTCAGAGAAGCGCGTCCGATCTGCCATCAGCTACTGATCGCCGTCGCCGTTGAGATCGCCTCGCCAAAAGAGGTCCCCCCCTGTGTTGACGCCCAGCGCAGATCCGTAGCCTCCGCGGTAGCGGTCGTTGGCGCATCCGGCCTGGTAGCTGTGAGTGCAGGCCGCTCCGTAAGGCGTTTGGCTTACCTGAAGATGGATCAGGCTGTTCTCGGTCGGGCGCCAGCCGATCTCAGCATTCTGGAGGAACGGGCGGACCGGACGGTCGGGAGAGAAGCCCGCGGCGTCGGCGAGGGAGCCGAAGGCTCCATGCGCGAAGCCGACATCGACGCGGCCTGCGAGACGAGCACTCGGCTGCCAGCGCAGGGAAGTCGTGTACACGCCCATCCCGAGGTCGCCACCGAAGCCGCTCTGATACCCGAACTGGTAGCTGTGACTCAAGTTGATCGTCTCCGCATTGAAGAGACCCGCGAGAGACAGCGTCGGAGCCTGCGGCGACGAGACGACCTCGACCGGGGCTGTGGGGCCGGGGAGGTCGGATGCGATCTGGGCGGCCGAAGCGTCCGCGAGAAGGAGGGCGAAGCCGAGAACAGCAGTGAGAGCGGCGAGGCGCATCGGAGGTAGAGGAATGGAGAGTGCAAGATCGGCTGCATCGGCAGCGGCGTCAACTCAACGCGCGGTGCCCTGTCCGAGTGCCCGCTCCTGCGAGGATTGCGAGCGAACCACCATGTCCGCCTCGGCACCGAGGCGGAGGGGGCGGGTGTAGTCAGGGCTGGCGCGGGATCAGGAGCAACTCCGTCTGGCGACCGTCGAGGTAGACCACGCGCTCCCCGTCGAAGACTGCGTCTTCTTCCAGCATGAACCGGACCTCCTGCCCGCCCCATTCTGGCACTGCCGCTACGGCGTTCAGTTCGATGGAGTGCGCCGTGTTTGGAAACAGCGGGTAGTCCCCGCGTCCCGGGACACCACCCTGCTGGTCCCACAGGCCAATCGTCGGCCCCGCGCCGTGGCCGTAGAACCCGATGGGGTGCGTGTAAATCGTCGGGCGCAGACCATCCGCGACGGAGGCGTCCAGTGCGCGGCGGAGAATCTCGTTGCCTGAGCGCCCGGTCGCGAACTGCGCCGTGAGGTGATCCTGCACCCGGTTCGCCTCGGCGAGACCGCGGACCAACCCGGGAGGCGCCTCGGTTTCATTCGGGCGGAGCACGTAGGCCATCTGCTGGGTGTCCGTATTGAGACCGAGATAGGTGATCCCGAAATCCACCCAGACGAGGTCGCCGGGCTGGATGGTATTCGGCGCCTCGCGCCCTGAAAAGTCGTCGTCCATGCTGGACGTGGCGCGCTGGACGCTCACTCCCGGGTGGAACCAAGTCATGAGGCCCAGGTCTCGCACGCGGTCGCGGTACCACCACGCGAGATCGTCGGTGGTCGTGACGCCGGGCGTGATGGCGACGGACGAGAGCCCCTCGTGCTGAATGCGTCGGGCGAGGGCCACGATGTGCGGATAGACGGCCAGTTCGGAAGCCGTTCGGGTCTCCAGCCAGCCCACCGCCAATCGCTCCCCTCCGACGATCCGCTCGCGGAATCTCTCGGGCAGCGCCGCGAGAAGCCCCTCCCGCTCACTCGCGCTGAGCCCGTCGGCTTGCGCGAAGGTCTCCGAGACGTTGAGCGCGATAGTCGCCGGGTCGCGTTCCTCAATGAGTTCCCCGAGGCGGGCCCACTGGTCGGGCTGGGTCTCCGGGTTCCAGGCGCGAGGGAACGGCCCCACGTCGTACCGAGCGACGGCCAACCGCTCCACCGCCTCGCCGTCGTCGTAGAAGACGAGCGTCGTTCGGCGGCGGGCATTCAGCCAGGTCGCGGGCAGCATCGTGCGGATCACCGGGTCCTCGTCGTACTCCCTCGCGCTGACGATCCACATCTCGATGCCCTCACGACGCATCACCTCCGGGATAACCGTCTCCAGGCGCTCCTCTAGCCAGCGGTCCGTGACCTCTGCGCGCTCGCGCATCGAGAGCACGTGGAGCGGCTGGGCCTCTGCGACGACGGGCGAAGCCATCGCGAGAACAACCAGGAGGTAGCCAGCCGGGAACGGCCAGAGAGGGAGAGCGAAGAGGCGATTCATGAGCCAGGAGGCCAAGAGGGAGCGAGAAAGATCGTGCGATTCAATTTCGCGCGCGGTCCCAGGCATCGCGCCGTGCCCTGGGGTAGACTTGCGCGGTCCCAGGAAAACGATTTCATGATCCGGCGCACGAGCGGCCTCCTCCTCCACGTCACGTCCCTCCCGAGCCGGTTCGGCGTCGGCGACCTCGGCCCCGGGGCGATCCATTTTCTGGACTACATGGCGCGAGCGGGCCAGAGCCTCTGGCAGATCCTCCCGCTGTGCCCCGTCGGCTACGGCAACTCGCCGTATGCCAGCCCCTCCACGTTCGCGGCCGACGAGTTTCTCGTCTCGCCGGAGCGGCTCGTCGAGGACGGACTTCTTACGGAGAGCGATCTCGCGGAAGCCCCGGCGTTTCCGCAGGAGACCGTCGCCTTCGAGGCTGCACGCGTGTACAAGACGGCGCTCCTGGATCTGGCCCACGCCCGGTTTCGCGAAGGCGACCACCCCCACCTCGGGGAGGCCTACGGACGGTTCCGCGAGAGCCACGCCGCGTGGCTGGACCAGTACGCGCTGTTCATGGCTCTCAAAGATGCGCACGACGGCGCCGAGTGGATCGAGTGGGAGCAGCCCTACTCGAAGTGCGACACGGAGGCCCTCCAGACGTGGGCCGAGGCCCACGCCCTGGAGATGGATCGCGTCCGGTTCGGGCAGTTTCTGTTCTGGCAGCAGTGGGACGCCGTCCGCGCCCACGCCCGGCATCGCGGCATCCAGGTCCTCGGCGACCTCCCGATCTACGTCGCGTACGACAGCGCCGACGTATGGGCCAACCGACACCTCTTCCGCCTCGATGAGAACGGCGCGCCGACTCACGTCGCGGGCGTCCCCCCGGACTATTTCTCCGAGACGGGCCAGCGGTGGGGAAACCCGCTCTACCGCTGGGACCGCATGGCCGAAACCGAGTACGAGTGGTGGCGCCGCCGGATGGCGCACACGCTGAGCATGGTCGACCTCCTCCGCCTCGATCACTTCCGGGGCTTCGAAGCTTTCTGGAGTGTGCCCTCCTCGGAGCCGACCGCGATCCACGGGGCATGGGAGACCGGTCCCAGAGATGCGCTCTTTCAGGCCTTCGAGCGCGAGTTAGGCTCTCCCCTGCCCATCATCGCGGAAGACCTGGGGCTCATCACGCCTGAGGTGCGCCACCTCATGGGCCGCTTCGGCTTCCCCGGCATGGCCATCTTCCAGTTCGCCTTCGGAGGACGCCACGACAGCGACTTCCTCCCCCACACCTTCCGCCGCGCGCTGGCCGCTTACACCGGCACTCACGACAACAACACGTTCCAGGGCTGGTGGGACGGCGAGGCTACCGAGGCGGAGCGGGAGCACGCCCGCGCCTACCTGGACCTCGATACGAGCGGCGAGACACCCGCTCGCGCGGCGGTACGGGCTCTGATGGCCTCCGTCGCCGACACCGTCGTCACGCCGATGCAGGACGTGCTCGGCCTCGGCGCCGAGGCGCGGATGAACACGCCGGGCACGGTCGGGGAAATGAACTGGGGCTGGCGCGTGCGCGGCGATCAACTGACGGACGACTCGGCGCGCCGGATGCGTCAGCTGACGGAGCTCTATGCTCGCTCTCCCGTGCCGTTTCCCGAGGGGATCGCCGCCAGCACGGTCAGCGAGTTCGGAGGCAACGAGACCGTCTCTCCCGCGGCGTAGCTCGCGTCCACTCCCTCGTCGAAGGGTGCCTGTGCGTACCACTCGCGCGGATGCCCGGCGGGCTCTTCCGGTAGCGCGAGTTCGTGGGGGGCCCCTCCCTTGTTGAAGAGGATCAAGAGCGTATCGTCCTCGCGAGGGCGCCCCTTCCGGTCGGTCCCGGGGATGCGGTCGCCGCGGAGCAGAAGCCCGAAGGTCTCCACGCCCCGTCCCTGCCAGTCCTTCCAGGACATCTCGCGGCCCGTGGCGTGCCACCACATCGCGTCCTTGACGCCGTGCTCGTCCGCAGCACCGGTCAGGAACTGCCGCCGCCGCACGTTCGGGTGACGACGCCGGAACGCAACGGCCTGGCGCACGAAGTGCAGGAACTCGGCCTCGCGAGCATCGAGGTCCCAGTCGAACCAGTTGATCTCGTTGTCCTGGGCGTAGGCGTTGTTGTTGCCGTTCTGCGTGCGGCTCAGCTCGTCTCCGCCAAGGATCATCGGGGCGCCCTGGGAGAGGGTCATCGTGCCCATGATGGCACGCTTGAGACGTTCACGGTACGCGAGGACGCTCGGATCGTCGGTCGGGCCTTCGATGCCCCCGTTCTGCGAATAGTTGGGCTCGTGTCCGTCGCGGTTGTCCTCTCCGTTCGCGAGGTTGTGCTTGTGCTCGTACGAGACGAGGTCTTCGAGCGTGAACCCATCGTGCGCGGTCACGAAGTTGATGCTCGCGAAGGGCCGCCGCCCGGACCGCTCGTAGAGATCCGAGGAGCCCGCGACGCGCGTCGCGAAGTCGCCCTTGATGCCGCTATCGCCACGCCAGAACTGCCGGACGGTGTCGCGATAGCGGCCGTTCCACTCCGCCCACTGCCACGGGAAGGAACCAACCTGATAGCCTCCCGGCCCCACATCCCACGGCTCCGCGATGAGCTTGACCTGGCTGAGAACAGGGTCTTGCTGGACGACTTGCAGGAAAGGCCCGAGCATGTCCACATCGTAGAGTTCTCTCGCGAGGGCGCTCGCGAGATCGAACCGGAAGCCGTCCACGTGCATCTCCAGCACCCAGTACCGGAGGCTATCCATGATGAGTTGGAGGACGTACGGGTTGCCTGCGTCGAGGGTATTGCCCGTCCCCGTGTAGTCCATCAGGTAGCGGGCGGTCTCCGGGTGCGTCTTGTAGTACGCGAGGTTGTCCAACCCGCGAAATGAGAGCGTCGGCCCGAGGTGGTTGCCCTCGGCCGTGTGGTTGTAGACCACATCGATGATGACCTCCAGCCCAGCGGCGTGGAGCGCCCGGACCATGATCTTGAAGTCGCGGACGGCATCGATGCCTTCGCGGGTGGCGTACTCCGGCTCGGGCGCGAGGAAAGCGAGCGTGTTGTACCCCCAATAGTTGGAGAGGCCCATGTCCACGAGGCGCCGGTCCTGGAGCTTCGCGTGGACGGGCAGCAGTTGAACCGTCGTGACGCCGAGGCCCTTGAGATGGTCGATGATCGGCTCGGTCGCGAGGCCGAGGTAGGTACCGCGCAGGTGTTCCGGCACGTCGGGGTGACGCTGGCTGATGCCCTTGACGTGCGTCTCGTAGATGATCGTGCTCTCCCACGGGATGCCCGGCGGCCGGTCATCGCCCCACTCGAACCGGCTCTCGATGACGGCCGCGAGGGGCGCAAACGGGGCGCTATCGCGCTCGTCGTACGAGAGGTCTTTGTCGGGGTGGCCGACGGTGTAGCCGAAGAGCGCGTCGTTCCATCGAGTCTGGCGCCCGATGGCCTTCGCGTAGGGGTCGAGGAGGATTTTGTTGGGGTTGTAGCGGTGGCCGTTCTTCGGGTCGTACGGGCCGTGGGCGCGGTAGCCGTAGAGCTGGCCGGGCCGAAGGTCGCGGAGGTAGCCGTGCCAGTGCGGGCCGGTGCGCTCCACGAGGTCGAGCGAGCGCGAGGGCGCATCGGCCTCGGGACCGTCGAAGAGGACCAGTTCCACGCGCTCGGCGTGCGGGCAATAGACGCTGAAGTTGACGCCCATCCCATCCCAGGTCGCACCGAGGGGATAGGGAGTACCGGGGAGGAGGTGCATCGGGTCGGCCGGGGGGAGAGGCGCGAGACTACTCACACTCCGCATCAGGGTTCACCCGGTCCGCCTCGGGACCGAGGTGGGCAGGGTGGGTGGAGGCATCCGCTTCGTTTTTGCGCACCGCTCGTCCGTCTCGCCGTGTCGCAAAGCGCTTCCCTTCATGGCGCCTTGGAGCGCGGGACTCGTACCCTTCGCTCTCTCCTCCTCCCCTGCTCGTGGCCTCCTTTCCCGTCTCCGACCTCCGCCGCTGGGAACGCGGCGAATACACCGACGCCTACCGCCGCATGGGCGCCCACGCCAACCGCGCGGGCGTCTGGTTCACCGTCTGGGCCCCTCGCGCCGACGTGGTCAGCGTCGTGGGCGATTTCAACGACTGGGACCCCGAGCGCCACCCGATGGAGAGCATCGGGGCGGGGCTGTGGCGGACGTACGCACGAGGCGTGAAGCCCGGCGCGCACTACAAGTTCTCCATCGGGCGCTGGGGCGGACGCTGGAGCAAGACCGACCCGTTCGCCTTCGAGATGGAGCCGCCGTCCATGACCGGCCACCCGAGTGACGGCCTCGCGGGCATCGTGGCGGACCTGAGCTACGAGTGGGGCGACGACGAGTGGATGGCCTCGCGCGAGGGACCGAGCACGCTCAAAAAACCCGTCTCTGTCTACGAGGTCCACCTCGGCTCGTGGAAGCGGAACCCGGACGGCACCAGCCTCTCGTACCGAGAGATCGCCGATCCGCTGGCGGACCACGTCCTCGGCCTCGGGTTCACGCACGTGGAGCTGCTCCCGGTGATGGAGCACCCGTACTACGGCTCGTGGGGCTATCAGGCGCTCGGCTTCTTCGCGCCCACCTTTCGTTACGGCTCCCCCGCCGACTTCAAGTACCTCGTGGACCGGCTCCACCAGCGCGGCCTCGGCGTGATCCTGGACTGGGTCCCGGCTCACTTCGCGCCGGACCCGCAGGGCCTCGCGGAGTTCGACGGCGAGCCGCTCTTCGAGTACGCGGACCCGCTCATGCGCGAGCACCCGGACTGGGGCACGCTCGTCTTCGACTACGGTCGCCCGGAGATCCAGAACTTTTTGCTCTCCTCCGCGCGATGGTGGCTGGAGGAGTACCACATCGACGGCATCCGCGTAGACGCCGTCGCCTCGATGCTTTACCGCGACTACTCGCGCGAGGAGTTCTCGCCCAATGCCTTCGGCGGCAACGAGAACCTGGAGGCCATCACGCTGCTCCAGCGTCTCAACGCCGAGGTTTTCGCAGCCCACCCAACGGCCCAGACCTACGCCGAAGAATCCACCGCCTGGCCCGGCGTCACGCGCCCCACCGACACCGGCGGCCTCGGCTTCCTCTACAAGTGGAACATGGGCTGGATGCACGACACGCTCCAGTTCTTTTCCAAGGAGCCCATCCACCGGAGCCACCACCACGACGACCTCACGCTGCCGCTGACCTACGCGTTCTCGGAGCAGTACGCCCTCCCGCTTTCGCACGACGAGGTGGTCCACGGCAAGGGCTCGCTCTGGCAGAAGATGCCCGGCGATGACTGGCAGAAGGCCGCTAACCTCCGCCTGCTCTACGCGCACATGGTGGGGCATCCCGGGAAGCCGCTCCTCTTCATGGGGCAGGAGATGGGCCAGACTACCGAGTGGAGCCACGACGGACAGGTGGACTGGGACGCGCTCCAGGGTCCACTGCACGCCGGACTCGCGGAGTGGGTGCGCGCCGTCTTCGGGCTCTACACCGAGCACCCGGCCTTCTGGGACGATTCCCACGCGGGCTTCGAGTGGATCGACTACGGCGACCGCGACAACAGCGTGTTCCCCTATATCCGCCGCGCGAACGGCCAGACGGCCGTGGTCGTCCTAAACGCGACACCGGTCGTGCGCGAGGGCTACCGAGTGGGACTGCCGAGCGGCGGGGACTGGCGTGTGCTTCTCAACAGCGACGCGGAGACGTACGGCGGCACGGGCGTCGGTCCGACCGGGACCGTGACGGCGACCGCCGGAGGTCCACACGGGCGTCCATCGGGCGTGGACCTGACGCTGCCGCCCCTCGGTGCGCTGTTCCTGGAGCCTGCGTAGGTAGGCCCGCCTCGGTGCCGAGGCGGTCAGAGCCAGTCGGGAAGGGAGCGTTCCACTTGTTTCCTCAGGTCGTTCAACGCTGCGCTGATCTCGCGTAGAGCCGGGCGACCCCTCTTCTCACCGGAGAGAATGGCCCGGATGTACCGGTGAGATCTGAAGTGACCGACCTCGCCAAGGTATCGGGAGATGGCTCCAATGGTGATCCGATTCGATCTCAGGGTGGCCCTCATTCGGGAGCGGATGTCGTGCCGAACCGCTTCGTATCTTCGTATCTTCGGATCGCTGCTGGCGTCCAGGGCTTGCCCATTGTGAAGAGGTACGGTGGCAGTTCAGCATAATTAGTGGTTATATGGCCTCAAACTTTCTGCTCGAAGGCCCGTCTCGGATGCCGTACTACACGGACCTCGTTTATCTGTGTGGGGCCCACGGTGGCGGTGCGTTCGGAGGGCGTCAAGACGAGTTCGACTGGCTCATCACAGACCTCGATTGCAACTACTTCCCCCCCGAACTAGACGGCCGCGCTCCACTCGTGCTTTCGGGTGCTCACCTTACGGAGCTTGTCGAGACGTGGGAGCCTCGCGTTCAGTTCATATGGGCGGTGCTGTCCGCATTTCCTGCTGGTAAGGCACCGGACCCTAACAGCCTAGATAGTGTGCCTTTCGCAGACGGCAACCCAGGGTTCTGGCACGGGTCCCCACGTCCTCAGCATCCCGACGCAGTTGCAGAGGTCGTGTGCTGGGACAGCACTTCGCTCCTGCTCATCAGCCGAGACGACGACTTGGCGGAGCGCTTTAGGTCGTTCTTCGCAGAGGCCGTAGACCTTGACGAATACAACGCGCTAGTCGCAAACGGACAAGCTCCACGCAGACCCGCAACGGATGAGCGGCCTTTGCCTCCGTGGGTTTCCGGCCCCATTCGCTCAAGTGCTCGGGCCATATAACCCGCGCTTGCAGTCCGACAGCACGCTCCGGCCTCGTGCCTCTGCCAGAGGCCTCTGGCGTCTCGTGTGTACGTTGCGCGCTCACGCTCCGGCGCTCGCCGCGTGCTGCGGCTGAAGCGCCATCTGTTATACAGCCCTCGCGATGAAGCCGGCAGAGTTCGAGGAGAGAGTCGAAGAGTTGGCCGGGTCTCGGGTTGTCCAGGTCCGATACCACGAGATCGTCTATCAGAGTGCTGACGGTCAGCCGCTGGGGGTTCCAATGTGGAACGAGGCCCCAGACTTCGACTCTCTCGACCACGGCCTAAATCTCACGATGGACGGTGGAGCTTCTTTCTATGTGACATGGGGTATGGAGTTCACGCAGTACGGCGTCACGGTCAGAACCGAGCCGCTCCACAACGTGAGCGCCGTCCGGGTATGGGATGTGTCCAACGACAGCAGGTGGTCGCCGCTCATTGGACAGAGAATCATCGCAGCCGACGTATTCTGGGGTCAGTTTTGGTTGGCGGACGGGTCGCAGCGAACCGAGTACCCACAAGACATTCGACTGACGTTTGAGGACGGATCCCACGTCTACCTCGCGGCCTACGAGGTCCGCGAGGGCGGCTTCCGCATGGATATGATGGACCACATCACGGTATTCTTCGGTGATGAGGCTGCGCAATCCTATCAGATTGGCCCGTTTGCCTCGGATCACCGGGCTGTATAACCCGCGCTTGCAGGCCGCCTCCAAGCGCCAGCAGCGCTCTCGCTCCGGACGAGCGTTGGCGTATCCTCCGCTCCGCCCCACCGCCGCGTCCTCAGCCCCCGGCGGCTGAGCGGCCCTCTGTTCCACGGCCTCCCGTCATCTCCTGCCCGATGCGAACCCTCGCTCTTCTTTTCGCGCTCAGCCCTGCCCTCGCGCTGGCGCAGACTTCGTCCGAAGCCGATTCCCTCCTCGCCCGCCAACTCTCGCTCCGTGTTGAGGCAGACCAAGCGGCGCGCGG
>JBCDKM010000026.1:0-59309 GCA_038746605.1 Bacteroidota bacterium | reverse complement strand
GCGTAGTAGAAGTCGTGGGTGCCGTCGGCGGAGGTGAGGTAGAGTGTGCGCCCGCCGAGGCGGTTCCAGTGCTTGCGGGTGATGGTCCCGTCCACGATGGCGAGCACGGGCGTGCCAGTCGGCGCCGCGATGTCGATGGCGCGATGGACCCGTCCGCCCGAGCGCGGGGCAGTGAAGGAGTCGCGCAGGCGATCTGGGTTCACGCCCTCGACGGGGATCAGAAGGCGGCTCAGGCTGAACGTCATCTCGTCTCGCGTGAGGGCGATCGGGATGTCGTCCTCGTCGGTGGTGTCGGCGGGCGCGAGTCGGCCCGCCTCGGTGCCGAGGTGGGCAGAGTGGGGCGCGAGAGCGAAAGCGGGGAGGGCCAGGAGGGCGAATGCGGCGAGGGCCGCGACGTGAGCAAGGCGCACGGGGGCGGGAGGCTGGTGGGGAGAGGGAGCCCGGCGCGCCCCGATCTGGCAGAGGCGCTGCCCCGCGACCATCGCGAGGTGCGAAGAATCTAACAGTGTCCGTAGGGGAGGTGGGGGCTCCCGTTTCGCGGGGTTAGCCGCCTTCGTGTGGGGCCCCTGAGATCCGCTGCCGGACCTCAAGGAAACGGAGCAGGCCGTACGGGTTCATCGGCGTCTCGCGGCCACCCGCGCGAAGCACCATCTGGAGGTGGAGGTGCGGGGGCGTCGCCTTCGCGTTGCCCGTCGTGCCGACCGTCCCGAGGGTATCGCCGCGCGCTACAGTCTGGCCCTCTCGAAGACCGGGCGCGTGGGCGTCGAGGTGGGCGTAGTAGAACGCGTAGCGGCCCGTCCGGCTGCGGAGCCACACCACCTTGCCGCCCAGCGTGTTCGTGCCGACGCTCTCCAACGTCCCGTCCGTGATCGCGACGACCGGTGTGCCTCGGTCCGCGAAGATGTCGATGGCGAGGTGGGTCCGGCCCCCCGAGCGCGGCATGCGGTAGGAGTCGGTCAGGTCCTCCGGGTCCACGCCCACGACCGGCATGACGATCTCGCCGTCGTCGAAGGAGACGGGCGCGGACCGTTCCGCGTAGCCCGGGGCAGCGTCTGGCAGCGGGTCGTCCTCGGGCGCAGCCACGAGCACCGCCAGCACGCCAGCGGCGATCCCGAGGACAGCGGCGAGGGCGACGAACTTCACGAGGTGCGGGCGGAGGGTCTCAGTGCCAAGGTAGGTGGCCCAGTGACTTCGCCCACCGGCTCCGACTTTCTCCGCCTCGGTGCCGAGGCGGGCGCTCTCGCGTTACCCCTTGACGAGTGCCTTCAGCACGAAGAACACGTTCTCCTTCCGCTCGCGGAGGCGTCGCGAGAAGTACGGCACCCACTCCGTGCCGTAGGGCACGTACGTCCGCATCCGGTAGCCCTGCCGCACGAGGTCCTCCTGCGTCTCGTCGCGGAGGCCGTAGAGCATCTGAAACTCGAACCGGTCCGCGCCGATGCCCTCCTGCGTCACGAACGCCTTCGTCGCCTCGATGAGCTGGTCGTCGTGAGTGGCGATGCCGGGGTAGCGGGCCTCGGTGAGAAGCGTCTTCGCGTGCGCCATGTAGGCCTCGCGGATGACCGGCATCTTCTGGTGCGCGAGGTGGGGCGGCTCCGCGTAGGCGCCCTTGCAGATCCGCACGCGTGCGTTCAACTCCGCCATCCGCGCGATGTCTCCGCCGGTCCGCGTGAGGTACGCCTGGAGCACCGTGCCGACGTGGTCCGGGTAGTCCGGGTAGACCCGCTCGAAGAGATCGAGCGTGGACTGCGTGATGTCCGTGCCCTCCATGTCCAGTCGGACGAAGAGGTCGGCCTCGCGGGCGCGGTCGAGGAGGGCGCGGAGGTTGGCCTCGCAGAAATCCTCGTCGATGACCTGCCCGATCATGGACAGCTTGATGGAGATGCCCGCCGCCTCCGGCGGGGCGCCGCGTCCGTCGCGGTAAGTCGCCAACCGGTCCACGAGGACGCTGTACTCCGCCGCGAAGGCCTCGGCTCGGGCGCGGTCGTGGACGTGCTCGCCGAGGAGGTCCAGCGTGAAGAACCGACCAGAGTCTAGGATCGGCGCGAGGGCGGGCAGGGCGGCGTCGAGGGTCTCGCCTGCGACGAACCGGCGGGCGAGCGCGAAGGGGAGTTTCATGGAGGGCGGGGCCGGGGATGTCTCGAAGGAACTCCGCAGTTGGTGAAGCGCTTCCGAGCCGGGCTCATCCGAAGCTACGCGGCGCTGAGGATACCGGCCTCGGAAGGATGGAACGATATGTGCCCGTAGGTCTGTCCCCACCCAACGAGCCCTCCCGCGAGGGTTCGCGCTACGATTCGTGCCCCGTATCGCTTCGTCTTCACCCACGTCTCCGGCCTCGCCCTTCGATTCGTTCCTGCCGCCGGACCTGCCGGAGGCAGAGCAACGGCGGGGGCGCATGTTCGTCGGGTTTGCGATGCTCGTCGTTGTGGGCTTCGCCTCGTCGCTGCTCCCGCTCGGATGGATGGGCTGGACGTGGAGCTTCGTGGCGGTCACGCTCGCGGGGCTGACCACGGTCGCGACGCTCGTCGGTCTTCGGCGCGGGGCCTGGTCTCCTGAAGCTGCGGCCTGGGTGGTGTACCCGGTACTCGTCGTGACGACGCTGGGCGTCGCCTGGGGTGATATGGGGCTGGCGGCTCCAGAGCTGATGTGGCTCGCCTTCGTGCCCATCGTGGCGGCCCTGACCACGAGCCGTCTGCTCTCGACCGTCTGCGCCATCGGCATCACGCTGGGTGCTGTGGGACTCGCCGTGCACGAGGCGCTCCTGCCGTTTCCACAGTCCGCGCCGCCGCCCCTCACCTCTGGCCTCGCGATGGTGAGCCTTGCGGGGGTGGCCGCTGCGGGTGCCATCCTGGGGCAGATCTACCAGCGCACCACCGACGCCGCGCTCACGGAGCAGCGTGCCCGCCTCGTGCATCTCACCGAGGCACTCCGAGTCAGCGAGACGCGCCACCGCACGGCCCTGCAGAATCTCCCGGTGGGGGTGGTCCATTCCACCATCGATGGAGAGTTGCTCCTCGTCAACCCGGCGCTGGCACGAATCCTCGGGTACGAGTCCGTGGAGGCGCTCCGTGCGTCCAGTGCCCTCGCGACGGATTTCTACACCAACCTCGGCGACCGCGATCACTTGCTTCGGGCGCTCGCGAGCAACGGAGAGCATGTTGTGGAGGTGGACGCACGGAATGCCCGGGGACAGATCCGACGCCTGCGCATCCATGCCCGAGCGCGCCGGGGCACGAGTGGATCGTTGATCGGCGTCGAGGCGATTCTGGAGGACATCACTGCGGAGCACGACGCGCAGCGGCAACTGGTGGCACGTGAGGCGCACTTCCGTGCGCTCGTCCAGCATGCCTCGGACGTGGTCTGCGTGCTGGACCGGAAGGCCCGCCTGACCTACGCCAGCTTGTCCATCCAAGGCGCTCTCGGTGTAGCGCCGGAGGACGCCATCGGTGCCCCGGTCCACGACCTCCTGCATCCCGAGGATGCCTCCCAGGCGCTCGCGCTTTTCAATGCCGCCGTGCAGTCCGCAGATGGCGCCACGGCCGAGTTCCGCCTCCGCCATGTGGACGGACACTATCTCTTCGTGGAGGCCATCGCGACGCCCCTCTTCGACGACCCGGCGGTCGGCGGGCTAGTGGTCAACTTTCGCGAAGTGACCGACCGCAAGCGGGCCGAGGCCGTGCTGGTCCATGCGAAAGAGCAGGCCGAGGAGGTCGCGCGGCTGAAGAGCACGTTCCTCGCGAACATGAGCCACGAGATCCGCACCCCACTGACCGGCATCCTCGGCTTCGCGGACATCCTCTCGGACGAGGTCTCGGACCCGGAGCAGCGCGAGTTCGTGGATCTCATCCTGCGCAGTGGGCAGCGTCTGCTGGACACGCTCAACTCCGTGCTGGATCTCGCGAAGCTGGATGCAGGCCGGATGGAACTCACGTCCGAGCCCATCGCACTCGCCGAGGCTGCGCAGGAGACCTCGCGCCTTCTCGCTCCACTCGCGGCCGAGAAGGGCATCGTGCTCTCCGCTGCGGTGGAAGACGAGGATGCCCGCGCCGAGGTGGACTTGGGCGCGCTCAATCGCATTCTGACCAACCTCGTCGGCAACGCGATCAAGTTCACGAACGAAGGCAGCGTGACGATTGCTGTGCGGGGCACCACGCAGCAGGTCATGCTCGACGTCACCGACACTGGCGTCGGCATCGACGCGGATTTCCTGCCGCACCTCTTCGAGGAGTTCCAGCAGGAGTCCATGGGACATGGGCGCAGTCACGAGGGCTCCGGGCTGGGGCTCGCGATCTCGCGCCAACTCGCTGAGCGGATGGAAGGCACCATCAGCGTCACGAGCGAAAAGGGCGTCGGGAGCACGTTCACGGTCACGTTCCCGCGTGCGGAGGTCGCGTCCGTGGTGCCCGGGCAGCGCCAGGCGCGCGTGCTCGTCGTGGACGACAACGACATGACCTCTACGATGGCGGCGCGCATGCTGGAAGCGGTCTATCGCGTGGAGACCGCCCACGGCCCGGAGACAGCAGAGGCGGCGGCTCTGAATGCCGCTAAGAGCGGAGACCCCTTCGATGTCGTCCTCCTCGACATCAACCTGGGTACGATGGACACGGGTGAGGACGTGATGCGGCGCCTTCGCGAGTGCCCGCCGTACGACACGCGTCCCATCATCGCATTCACGGCGTACGCCCTGCCGGGCGACCGCGAGCGATTCCTCTCCGGCGGCTTCGACGGGTACTTCTCGAAGCCGTTCACGCGAGACACGCTCCTCGAAGCGGTGGCGAACGTTCTCCGCCCCGATTCTCGCGACGACGACGCCCCGGCGTTCATCGTGCGAAACCGGTCGGCAGGCATGGCCCGTCCTGGCGAGCGTACCGTGCTCGTGCCGGGCACTGCGGACGAGTAGCCGACCCGGCCCGCCTCGGGACCGAGGCGGGCGAGGCCGCGCCCCCGGTCGAGGTGGTAGCCTGCGGGGGCTTCCTCCAGAAAAATCATGACGAACGATTGGGTCGCGGGCGCAGACGGATGCCGTGCGGGCTGGATCGTGGCTCTCCGCAACATCGAGACGGGCGAGCACCGCACACGGTTTGTCGCCGCGCTGGCGGACGCGCTCGCTGCCGAGCCGCTCGGCCTGGACACCCCGCCCGCCGTACTCGCAGCTGATGTGCCCATCGGGCTGCTCGCCCTGGCGGTTCCGCGAGGCCGGTCGTGCGATCGTGCCGCACGCGACCTTCTGGGGTGGCCTCGCCGGACGAGCGTCTTCTCTCCGCCCTCGCGCGCCGCGCTCGGCGCCCAGACCCACGCCGAGGCCAGCGCACTCAATCGCGCCTCCGGCCCCGATGCGCCGGGTCTCTCCATCCAAGCCTTCGGCATCTTCCCCAAACTGCGCGAGGCGGACGCCCTGGCGACGCCTGCTCTCCAGCGCGGTGACGGACCGACGCGGCTCGTCGAGGTTCATCCCGAGGTCGCCTTCGCGCAGATGAACGGCAGCGAGGCCGTCGCGGTGTCGAAGAAGAAACCGGAGGGACGCGAGGTGCGCGTCCGGCTCCTGCGCCTCTCCGGCGTGACCGACCCGCTCGCACACGTCCGCCAGTGCCGGGGCACTGCCCCGGCAGACGACGTGCTGGACGCGCTCGCGTGTGCCTGGACGGCCGAGCGCGTGCTTCGGGGTACGGCGCTTCGGCTCCCGGAAACTCCCGAGGAAGACCCGCGCGGGTTGCGGATGGAGATCTGGGCCTAGACGACCTGCACCGTGCCCGCCTCGGTACCGAGGCGGAGGAACCCGGACGGCGCGAGGCGGAACAAGAGCCCATGCTTCACCTCGCCATTATCGGGGCCGGAGCGGCCGGGCTCGCCGCCGCTCATGCCCTCCGTTCCGCCCCTGTTCGCACGACCGTTTTCGAGAAAAGCCGAGGCCTCGCAGGCCGCGCTGCCACCCGCTGGCGCGATGCCTCCGACGCTGACGGCCAGCCGTTCCGCTGGCGCTACGACCACGGCGCGCAGTACGTCTCCGCGCCCGAGGGTTCTCGTACCTATCGCCTCCTCACGGAGGCGCTGAGCGCGGAGGGCCTCGTGGACTTCGGTGGCCGCGTGTGGCCGTTCGATGACGATGGCACGCTCCGCCCCGACCGCGCGAAAGGCGACCCCGGCCCTCACCTCACCTACCGCGACGGCCTCGCCGACCTCGGGCGTCGGCTGGCCGAGGCCACACCCGAGGCTCAGATTCGGCGGCAGACCCGCGTCGGGGCGCTCCACCGCGAGGGCGACGGGTGGCGCCTGACCGACGATGAGGGCGCGGACCTGGGCCGCTTCGACGCCGTGCTCGTCACCGCGCCCGCGCCGCAGGCCGTGGACCTTCTCCGCGCGAGTTCCCTCGCAGACGACCTCCGCCAGTCCATCGCGCGCGCCCTCGGCGAAGCGACGTACCGGAAGCAGTTCACCGTCGTCCTGGCGTTCACCGAGCCCATCGCGCGGCCGGAACCGTACGCGCTGGTCAACGCCGACGAGCACGGCGCGACGGGCGGAGGCCACGCTGTCGCCTGGCTGGCCGTGGAGAGCGACAAACCCGGCCGGGCGCCGGAGGGCGGGACGCTGCTCCTCGCGCAGATGGCGCCCGCCTGGACCGAGGCCCGCTACGAGTACGACCGCGACGCCGTCATCCGCGACGCCTCGCGCGAGATCGAACGCCTCCTCGACACGGCCCTCCCAGCGCCCGCCTGGACCGACTCTCAGCGTTGGCGCTACGCCCTCCCAGATTCCGGCGTGGACACCGACGCGCTCCGCGAGGCAGCCTCCTCCGGTCTCTTCTTCGCGGGCGATGCCATCGCGGGGAAAGGCCGCGTGCACCTCGCGCTGGAGTCTGGGCTGGACGCCGCCGACCAGATTCGCGCGACGCTCTAGCCCGGTCCGCCTCGGTGCCGAGGCGGGGGGACCGGGAGAGCAGCCAGGGCTTCGGCTGCGCCGGGATCGTGGGAGCAGAGGACCGTCGTCCCGGCCTCCATCTCTTCGGCGAGGAGCGCGAGGGTGCGCCGCGCGGTGGACACGTCCTCGCAAATGCCCGCGACTGTTCGTTCCTGGATCTGCGCCGTGCTGAAGGCCGCGTCGCCTGCCAGGATCACGCGCCGCCCGCCCGCTTCCACCACGACCGACTGGTGCCCGCGCGTGTGGCCGGGCGTCGGGACGGTGCGGATAGTGCCGTCCGGTGTGAGAGCATGGGACGTGGCGAAGGCGCCGCTCTCGGGACCGTCGAATGGGGCAGGGGAAGGGCGCCAGCCGGAGGGCCAGCGGCAGCGGACGGCGCCTTGCGGCGGACTCGCAGCGGTCGTTTCGGAGGTGACGGCTCGGGCGTGGGCTACGTCTCCCAGGCCTCCCGCATGGTCGGAGTGGAGGTGCGTGAGGACGACCGCTCGGATCTCTTCGGGCGGGAGACCGAGCGCGTTCAACTGTGCCGCTAGTCCAGCAGGCACGGGCACGTCGAACGCAAGCAGGCGCTCGTAGACGAACTGCGTGCCCGGGTCGCAAGCGAAGTACCCCGGCTCGGCCACGCGTGGCGTCTCGCCTGTGTCCACGAGGATCGGCCCGTCGGGGTGCTCGAGCAGCCAGCACGTGATGGGCAGCCAGGGCGTCCAGCGCGGGTCCAGCGCGATGCTCGCGAGGCGCGAGAACGCAGGGCCCGTCAGCGTCCGGTGTGCCTCTTTGACGGCGACGCGTCCGGTGCGGAGCGCGGTGATCCGCACCCTGCCCAGTTGTACGGCGACGGGCGGGAGGAGAAGGGCGGCGGGCTCAGGAGCAGACATCGCGCCGAGGACTCCGCACCCCGCGAGCGCGGTTCCCGAGGCGACCACACCCAGCGCGAGGAAGCGGCGGCGGGTCACGGAGCCGTCCGCGCGAGGGAGTCCAGCCGGGCCATCACGGCGGGCAGAGCAGCGCGATACCGTGGGCCGAGGCGCGAGGCGAACAGCCCACCCGAGAAACCGCCGAAGGAGACCTCGTGCGTGATCGCGATGCGACCTTCGTCAGCAGGCGCCCACCGCCGCACGATGCGGAGCGACCCCAACGGGAGCGGCGTCGAGAACGCGGTTTCGTGCTCCCCGACGGCCGTGACAGTGAACGAGGCCGAGGGGCCGGAGAGTGGCTGAAGGCGGCCTCGTGCGCCCTCGCGCCAGGGGCCATCCAGAGCGGCCGAGTCCAGTTCAGTGTCCCATTCTGGCCAGGTGGCGGGATCGGTCCAGAGGCGCCAGATGGCCTCGAGGCTGGCCGTCGTGACGAGCGTATGCGAGAAGGCCCGGTCGGTGCCTACTGCCACGAGGGCGTCCGCCTCGGGGACGCGGGCGGCACACCCGACGAGGAGCAGAAGCGAGAGGGCGAGGAGGAGAGGGGCGGTCATGAGTCTGCGAGAAGGGAGCCAGAGATTCCCTCGCGCGAGCCCCGTCGCGCCTTCCCATCGGGTAACTCCTACGCTGCCCGGACGCGGCTCAGCGACTGCGGCGTCATGCCCAGGTACGAGGCGATGTACCGGAGCGGGACGTTCAGCAGGATCTCGGGCTGCTCGCGGACGAAGGCGTCGTAGCGTTGCGCAGCGGTGAGTTGGCGGGCCTGATCCAGGGCGCGGTCCAGGTAGGCGTAGACCTCGCGGACGTAGTTCTGCCGGAAGGCATCCCAGGCGGGGGAGGCTGCGGTGAGCCGCTCGTAGGCCTCGCGCGAGATGGTCCGAACACGCGCCGAGGTGAGCACCTGCAGCCCTTCGCGGGACGGACGGCGGGAGTACAGGCTTTCCACGATGGTGAAGAGCGTCCCGGGTGCAGCGAAGTGGCGCGTCACGTCGCCAGCGTCGGGCTCGGCGTAGAAGCGCGCGAAGCCGTCGTCGAGGAACCAGAGGGAGTGACAGACGGCCCCGGGGCGGAGGAGGATCTCACCGGGCGCCGCTTCGCGAGGAGGGCCCCAGGCTTCGCGGATCTTGATCGCCTCCGCCTCAGGCAGTTTGCCGTGTTGCCGGACGAGATCGAGAAGCGGATCGCTCATCCTGCCTCGCGTGCGGTCTCGGCCACCATACCGCTCTTGACGGCCTCACCGAAGAGACAGACCCCCGCGTTGAAGACGCACAGCGCGAGGGTGCCGTACGCCACGAACGGCTCCCCGCGTCCCTTCTTGAGTGTCGCCTCCCCGATCAGCGAGGCGCCGAGCCCAACCGTCGCCAGTCCGGCGGAGGCCATCCAGGCCCACTTCCTGCGATATGCGCGAGCCTGCACGAGGCGACGCTGGAGGACGGAGGCGGGAGTCGGCGGCATAGGGGCGCGTGGCGGTGCGACCTTCCGACTTGTCCCTGTGCGTCTCCGTTCCATGTCCGAGTCCATCGCCGACCTCCGCCAGTCCTACGAGAAAGGCCACCTCGACCGTGATGCTCTTCCGGCCGACCCCCTCGACTTGTTCCTCCAGTGGTTCGAGGGCGCGCGCGAGGCGGACGTGTCCGAGCCCAACGCGATGGCCCTCGCGACCGTGGATGCCGAGGGGCGTCCGGCGGCTCGCATCGTGCTCCTCAAGGGCGTAGACGAGCGGGGCTTCGCGTTCTACACCAACCTCCAGAGCCGGAAATCGCGCGAGGTCGCGGCCTCGGGACGCGCGGCGCTCGTCTTCTGGTGGGAGCCACTCCAGCGGCAAGTCCGGGTGGAAGGCCCCGTGGAACCCGTCCCGGCGGACGAAGCCGACGCCTACTTCGCGAGCCGCCCGCGTGGCAGCCAACTCGGTGCCTGGGCCAGTCCCCAGAGCCGCCCCATCGACTCGCGCGAGGTGCTGGACGAGCGTCGGGCCGAGGCGGAGCGTCAGTTCGCCGATGAGGTGCCCAGACCGCCGTTCTGGGGGGGCTGGCGCGTGGTGCCGGAACGCGTCGAGTTCTGGCAGGGACGCCCGAGTCGCCTCCACGACCGCTTCCAGTTCGAGCGGGAGGGCGAGGGCTGGAGCGTGGAGCGCCTCGCGCCGTGATCACGCGGGAGTCACTCTCGCTCTCGATCGTCGGCGACACGTTTTCGCCCGGAGAAGCGTCTCGCCAGACGGGCCTCCAGTGGAACCGAGCCAATGAGCCCGGCGAGATCGGGGCGCGAGGGCGGTACAAAGGGCGGCCGACGCCCTTCGGTTCTGCTCGGTTGGAAGTCGCCGACGAGTCGCCAGAAGAAGACAAGCTGACGCCGTTGCTCCGGCAAGTCGTACCGCACATGGAGACGCTGCGCAGTCTCGATGCTGAGACGTTTGAGGTCTACGTTGGCTACGTCTGGCGCGATCAGTGCAACCTTGCGTTCTCGCCCAGTGCGATGCGGCTCATGGGCGAGCACGGCATCATGTTTTGGGTCTCGTGCTACGAAGACGATGCCAGCCTGTGCGAGCGGTCGGCCCCGAGGCGGCGGAAGGCGCGGCGGCGCCTCTCGCGGGGCTGACCCGGCCCGCCTCGGTACCCTCGCGGAAGCTCCCGAGGGGGGAAGCAGGCGTCTCGCGTGTGGAACATCGCATGGCGTGAAGTGGAACCAGACCGTCCTTCCGCCTCCGAGGTGCGCGTCTCCTACCATCCCGGCTACGTCGTCCCGCTGCCCGAAAAACATGCCTTCCCGATGGGCAAGTTCTCGGCGCTCCACGAGATCCTGCTCACGGAGGGCGTGATCGCGCCGAGGGACGTGATGGCGCCGCGCGAGGCGGACTGGTCCGACCTCCTGCTCGTCCACACGAGGCGCTACCTGGAGGCTCTGGCGACGAGCACCCTCTCGCGCCAGGAGGAACGACGGATGGGCCTGCCGCAGAGCCCCGCGCTCTGGCGCAGGAGCCGGTTGGCTGTCCAGGGCACGATGTCCGCCTGCCTCGCAGCGTTGCAGGATGGCCTCGCGGGCAACCTCGCGGGTGGTACCCACCACTCCCACCCGGATGGCGGGCGAGGCTTCTGCGTCCTCAACGACGTGGGCGTCGCACTCCGCGCGCTGCGGCGCTCCGGGTGGATCCGCCGCGCGCTCATCGTGGACCTGGACGTGCATCAGGGCGACGGCAACGCGACCCTCTTCGGTGGGGACCGAGCGTGGCCGCACGGCGGCGCCTACACCTTCTCGATGCACGGCGCGAAGAACTATCCCTTCCGCAAACCGCCGTCCACCCGCGATGTGCCGCTCCCGGACGCGATGGGGGACTCGGCCTACCTCGATACTCTCGCCCGCCACCTCCCCGAGGTGCTCACCGAGGCGGACCCGGACCTCGTCGTTTATCTCGCGGGCGTGGACGTGCTCGAAGGCGACCGGTTCGGTCGGCTCGCGCTCTCCCGCGACGGCCTCGCCGCGCGCGACCGCTACGTCTGCGAGACCGTCCGGGCCACTGGCGTCCCGCTCTGCCTCTTGCTCTCTGGAGGCTATGCCACGCGAGGGAAACGGGCGGACCGCCGGACCTCGGCGTACGACACCGCCGATCTCCACGCGACGGTCTTCCGCGAGGCAGTAGCGGTCTACGGAGGCGTCCGGGCCTGATTGAAAACAGGGCGTCCCAGAGGCTTCCGCGAGGCCCCGATTCCGTCTCACACGCCGTCTCGCGATGAGAACGCGAGGCCCGGATAGACCCGGCCACGGTCACTTCAGGGCGCCATTTCTGGCGGGAGAGCAAAGGTGGATCCGGGCGGACCAGTCCTTGATCGCGCGGGACTTGTGTCTCTCCTACGAGCGGCCGATACCTCGCTCGCTCCCACCGGTGTTCATGCAGGACCGCCCCGACTTCCCGACTCCCGCCGACCGCCCCTCGCGGCCCTCCGCCGACGTACACGACGCCGTCTTCGAGGAGGTCGTCTTCTCGCCGACGCCACCCGAGGAGTGGCGTCCCGCCGAGCCCGTGGAGCCTCTCCCCGAGCCCCGGCACAGCGGCGATGGGGCGCCTCGCTCCGCCGACGCCCTCGGCTACGACGAGCGCGGTGGCTTCCGCATCGCCCCCGATGCGGCCGAGCGACCCGCAGCCCAGACGGCTGCGCTAGCGCCGGTTCGCCGTGAGGTGCCTGCTCCGGCTGGGCCCGCCTCGACGCCGCCCCCGGCCCCTCCGCCGGAGCCGCCGCGCGTGCAGGCCCGCCGCGCCTTCCGCGACCGGATGCAGATGCTGCGCCGCCACAAGTGGCTCGCGCTGACCGTCTTCCTGCTCACCCTCGGTGCATTCGCAGCGTACGCTTTCCTCGCGCCGCCGACCTACGAGGCGTACAGCGTCCTGCTCATCAACCCGAACCAGGCCGCGAGCACGTCGGAACTCGCCGCCGCACTGCAAGACGCGCCGGGAGAGGAGGGAGGCAAGGTGCTCAACCAGGCCATCATCCTCCAGCAGAACCCACAGATCGCCGAGCGGACGGCGCAAATGCTCTTGGACCAGCCCGCCGCCGAGGCGCTGGGGGTCGTCCGGGAGACCGCCGACGCTTTCGGGCCGCAGGTCACAGCCGAGTCGCTCGGGGAGTACCTCCAGACCAAGGTCGTCACCATCACGCCCGAGGGCGACGAGATCGACGCCATCCGCGTGCAGGCTGAGAGCGGCGACGCTCAGGAGGCCGCCCTCATCGCGGGCATCTACACGGACCAGTACCTCGCGCTCTCGCGCCAGTCCGGTCGCTCTACCCTCACCGAGACGCGCGCGCTCCTCGAAAGTCAACTGATGACCCGCGAGGGCGAACTGGCCGAGATCGAGGCGCAACTGGAAGCCTTCATGACGAGCGAGAACGTGGCCGGTCTGGAGATCCAGACGCAGAACGCGGTCAGCCTCATCGGAACGCTAGAGAACCAGTTGGACCTTGCGCGAGCGGAAGTCAGCCAGCGGCAGGCGACTCTCGCGCAGTTGGAGCGTGAGTCGGAGACGGTCGGTTCTCGCCTCGCGGAGAGCAGCAACGCGAGTTCCACGACCGTCCAGGACACGCAGAACAGCGCCGAGATCGCCCGCTTGGAGACGCTCCTCAATCAGGCGTACGTCCAGAACCCAGAGCTTCGCGGCAACCCCAACTCGCACCCGGATACCCGCGCGATCTACCAGCGCATCCAGGCGCTCCGCGCTGAGCAGCAGCGCCTCGCGCAGGAACGCGCACAGAGCGCCGTCAATCGGGGTGGCCTCGATCTTTCCAGCCCGGGCGCGAACGGTGCGTCCTACATCGCGGACCTCCAGCGCCGCATCGCGGACGAACGCTCGGCCCTCCAGGGCGCCCGGGCCCGCGCCGGAGCCCTCTCCGGTCGGCTGTCCGAGGCCCGGAGCGAGCTTCGCGAGAAGCCCGGACAGGAAGTGGAACTGACGCAGCTTCGCCGTCAGCGCGACGCCGCCGAGGAGGCCGCGATCACGCTCCGCCGCCAGCTGGATCAGGCCGAGATCGCGGATGAGACTGAGCTGGCCGTCGCGCAGGTGATTCGCCCCGTGACGGTGCCGCGCAAGCCCGCCTCCCCGAATCTCCCGCTGTTGCTCGGCCTCGGGGGCGTCCTCGGCCTGCTGCTCGGCCTCGCCGCTGCCGCCGCCCGCTACACGACCGACAGCCGCGCACACACCGCCGCTGAGGTGCAGGCCGCAGGCTTCGCCGTCGTGGGCAGCGTGCCGGATCTGACCGAAGCGCTTCGCCGAGGTCGCCAGACGGTCGAGGGCGTACAAGTGCACCCCGGGCTGGTGACAGTCACGGAGGCGTTCTCGCGCGAGGCGGAGGCCTTCCGCCACCTCCACGCGGCCCTCCACGCAGGCGGCGCCTCTCCACAGGTCGTCCTCGCGACGGCGCCGACCCCGGGTACCGGCACGAGCCTCGTGACCGCCAACCTCGCCGCCGCCGCCGCGCAAGCCGGGCGCCGCGTCCTCCTCATCGACGCCGACCTCCGCACGCCTGCTGTGAGCGCGCTTCTCGGTCTCGGCGAGAGTCCCGCCCTCGGTGCGGGCGAGGACAACCTCAACATCGTCTACTGGAGCACGGTCGTGCCCGGGCTCTTTGCTGTCACCGCTCGCGAGAAGCCCGACGCACCCGGTCATGCCTGGGCGCCCGAGCGCGTCGGCGCCCTCCTCGGGGACCTGCGCGGCACCTTCGACCTCGTCCTCCTCGACACCCCCGCGGCTCTCCGCACCGCCGACGCGGCCCTCCTCGCTCCCCACGCCGACGCAGCCCTCCTCATCGCCGAGGCGGGGGAGACTGACCTCGACGCCATGCAAAGCGTCGCGCGCGATCTCGCGGGCGCGGGCCTGACACGGATCGGTGCCGTGATGAACCGTGCCGAGACCCCCTTCACGTCTCGCGAGCCTCGCCGGGGCTCCCGCTCCCGTCCCGACCGCCTCGCGCTCACCGCCTGATCCCCACCGTCATGCACCGCCTCTTCGTCGTTTTCCTTCTCGCTGCCCTGACCGTTCCTGCCCTCGCGCAGGACCCCAACGACGGTCGCATCGGCCGCAGCGAACTCATCGTCAACACGACGCCGGGCTACTACGTGCACCACCAGCCCGGTGAGGCCTCCATCCAGGTTGCCGTGGAGGGCGCCGTGCGCGCCCCCGGTCTCTACGAGGTCGCCGTCGGGACGAAGCTGAACCGCCTCCTCGCTCTGACGGGTGGCGCGACCTACGAGGGCCGCACTGCCGATGAGCGCCAGCGCGTGGAGGTTCGCCTCTTCCGGCCCTCTGAGGGCGTGGTCTACCGCACGACGTCGGACAACGTCGCCGCTGACCCGGATGCCTACCCGGCTCTCCGTGAGGGGGACACGGTGATCGTGGATGTGGTTCGGAAGCGCCGCTTCTCGTGGCGCGATGGCATCGCGATTGCCGGTAGCCTCACGGGCGTCGCGCTGCTCATCAACGCGCTCTCAGGCAACTAGCGAGGCGCCGCCCAGACCCGTGTCTGCCTCTCCCGCGACGGCCTCCCGGCCCGACGCCCCGGCTCGGGTGTCGCGCCTCGCTGGGTGGGCGCGGAAGGGCGCGTGGAGCATCCTGGATCAGGGGCTCTTCGCGGGCGCCAACTTCGTGGTCAACGTGCTCCTCGCGCGATGGCTCACGCCCGAGGCCTACGGCGCCTACACCGTCGCGTTCACGGTTTTCCTGCTTTTCAGCACCGTCCACCAGGGCCTGCTGACAGAGCCGATGCTGGTCTTCGGCCCGGGCAAGTTCAGAGCTCGGCTCCCGGCCTACTTCGCGACCCTTCTTCGCGCTCACGGAAGCGTGTTCCTCGTCGGCCTCGTGACCCTGGGGATGGGAGCCGCGATCACGTGGTCGCTGGGCGCGCCGCCTGCGCTGACCGTCGGATTGCTCGCCATCGCGCTCGCGCAGGGCGGGATCCTGCTGACCTGGATTTCGCGCTCCATGCCGTACGTCTCGTTCCAGCCGCAGCGCTCGGCCGAAGCGGGCGTGATCTACGCCGTGCTGCTTCTCGGCGGAATCGGCGCCCTCGGCTATAGCGGCGTTCTCGGGGGTGGCGGGGCGATGGATGTCGCGATTGCGGTCGCGGTGATGGGTGGGACCGGTCTGGTAGCGGGCGGCTGGCTGCTGCGACGCGCGGGGATCTGGCCGCTCGCGCCTCGTGACCCGGAGCTCGCAGCCGAGGCGCTCCAGTCGCACCGGACGTACGGAAGCTGGGCCGTCGCGACGGGCGGTCTGGACTGGGTGGCGGGCTACCTGCCTGTGATGTGGCTCAGTGTGGCCGGAGGTCTCGCCGAGGCGGGCGGTCTCCGCGCCCTCTACAACTTCGCGCTGCCCGCCGTGCACGTCTTCCAGGTGCTCGGCACGCTCATGGTGCCCACGTTCGTCCGCGCCCTCCGCGCGGGCCACGGTGGTCGCGCCCTCGGCGTGCTGGCAACGCTCGCCGCCGGACTTGCCGGGCTGTACGGTGCGGTGCTGCTCTTCGCCGGAGGGCCGCTCCTGAGCCTCATCTACGATGGCACCTACGACGCCTACGCAGACCTGATGTGGGCCGTCGCGCTCGTGCCGATCGGGATCGGTGTGGTGGTGGTGTTGCTCTCGTGCCTCCGCGCGATGGAGCGTCCACGCCAGCTCTTCCAGGCGCGCGTGGCGGCGCTGATCCTCACCGTCGCTCCTTTGGCTCTTCTCGGCGGCGTGACCACGGCGCGGACAGCGCTCCTCACCATCGTGGCGATCTCTGCCGCCAGCGCTCTCGTGATGGGCATCGATGCCTTCCGGTCGCTGCCAGGTGGCCCCGCCTCGGGAGACGACCCGGCCGACCCCGTCCACCCAACTCCCGAGGGCGACGGCCTCGCGACGGAGACTCCTGAACCTCCCGCCGAACCTGTGACGGAGCCGTGGACCTGACGTACACCCCCGTCATCCCAGGCACCGCTTCGCGCGGGGCCTCACGCTACCTCGCCGTGCTCGGCGGGGCGCTTCTCGGCTACGCTCTCTTCTCGCGGACCTTCGCGTATCTCGGGGTGCCCCCGCTGTTCGTCGGCGAGTTGTTGCTCGCGGCAGGGCTCGTCTTCGCGCTCACGTCTGGGAAGCTGCGCGAGGTGCTCGGCACCTGGCCTGTGCGGATCTGGATGCTGCTCGCTGCCTGGACCCTCGCGCGGACGGTGCCCTACCTCGGCACCTACGGCCTGGATGCTCCGCGCGACGCGATGATCGTCGTCTATGGTGCGTACGCCATCGTCGTGGCATCGCTCGTGCTCGCGGATCCCGAGCGGCTGGTCACTGCGGTGCGCCGCTACGGCGCTTTCGCGACGGTCATGCTCAGTCTCGCCTGGATCGTGTACCTCGCGGCGAAACAACTCGGTGAGTCGCAACCCGGTCTTCCCTGGGCGCCGGATGTGAAGCTCCTGATCGCGAAGGGCGGCGACTTGATGGTCCACATGACGGGGATCACCGCGTTTCTGGTGCTCGGCTTCCAGAAGCGTTCGGCGCTCTGGTTTGGCCTCGCAGCGTTCAGCGCGGGCATCATCATGGTGAGCAACCGAGGCGGGATGGTGGCCTTCGTCCTCGGCCTGGGGCTCGCGTGGCTTCTGCGTCCGCCAGGCACCTTTGGTCGGAGTACCCGTCTCGTCTACGCCTTCGTCGCCCTCGTGGTCGTCGGCGCCATTGCAGGGCCGGTCCTCCAACTCCAGGTGCAGGGCGGGAGCCGAGACCTGACCATCGAGCAGGTGGTCGAGAACGTGACGAGCATTTTCACCTCGTCTGGCTCCACCACCTTGGACGGGACCAAGCGCTGGCGCCTCCTCTGGTGGGGCGAGATCGTGGACTACACGCTCACTGGCCCCTACTTCGTGACGGGCAAGGGGTTCGGTGTCAACCTCGCCGAATCCGACGGCTTCACGCTCGACGTGGACGAAGGCCTCCGCAGCCCACACAACGGCCACCTCACCATCCTCGCGAGGGCAGGCGTCCCGGGCGCCGTGCTCTGGTTCGCACTGCACCTCGCCTGGTTTGCGAGCCTTCTTCGCGCCTGGGGCCGTGCCCGCCTCGCCGATCAGCGCCGCTGGACGGCCCTCTTCGCGTGGATCGCAGCCATCTGGCTCGCCTCGCTCCTCAACGCCTCTTTCGACGTCTTCCTGGAGGGCCCCATGGGCGGCATCTGGGTGTGGTCTGTGATCGGCCTCGGCATCGCCGCGACCCGTCTCCAACGCACCCACCCTGCCCTCCTCGGCGACGCTCCCGCCCCTCCGCCCCCACCTGTTCCCACGTTCGCTTCGCGCCATGACGTCCGCCCCCCCGCGCCCGCCCGTGCCCCCGCCGACCCAGTCCCGACCTGGAGCTGGTGAGCGTCTCCCCGAGGTGCCGACCGTTGACACGCGCACGTCCGACGAGCCGCTGACGGTGCTCCTGGTCCACAACTTCTATCAGAAGCCCGGGGGGGAAGACCGCGTTTTCGAGGTGGAGGGCGCGATGCTAGAGCAGCACGGCCACCGTGTGCTTCGCTACACCCTCCACAACGACGACGTGGAGGGCATGAGCCGCGTAGGGCTCGCGGCCCGGACGATCTGGAGCCGCTCGTCCCATCGCGAGGTGCAGCAACTCGTTGAGCGCGAGGGAGTGGACGTGGTGCACGTGCACAACACGCTACCGCTGGCATCGCCGTCGGTGTACTACGGCGCGAGGGCAGGCGGCGCAGCGGTGGTGCAGACGCTCCACAACTACCGCTTCATCTGCCCCGGCGCGCTTCTCCTCCGGGAGGGGAATCTCTGCCACGATTGTGTGGGGCGGTCCGTCGCGCTTCCGGCGGTGCGCCATGGGTGCTATCGGGACAGTACCTCGGCGACGGCAGCGGTCGTCGCCAGCCAGTCCGTCCATCGCGCGATGGGGACCTACTCCGAGGCCGTCGACCGCTACATCGCGCTGAGTGAGTTTGCCCGAGAGCTGTTCACCCAGGGAGGGCTGCCCGCCGAGCAAATCGCCGTCAAGCCGAATGCCCTCGCGAGCGACCCGGAGATCGGCCCCGGGGGAGACTTCGCGCTCTTCGCAGGTCGCCTCTCGAAGGGCAAGGGGATCCAGGTCTTGCTCGATGCCTGGGCCTCGGATCCCGAGTTGCCTGCTCTCAAGATCGCAGGCGATGGCGAGCGCGCCGGGTTGGTCCAGGCCGCTGCCGAGGCGGACCCGCGCATCGAATGGCTCGGGTGGACCCAGAGCAAGGAAATGCAGCGGCTCATGGGCCAGGCCGCCGTGCTCGTGACGCCTTCGATGTGGTACGAGGGGTGGCCGCTCGTCGCCATCGAGGCGATGGGGCAGGGCACGCCGGTCGTCGCGACGGCCCACGGCGCCTTCAACGAGATGATCGTGGACGGTGTGACCGGCGCCCTCATCCCGCGAGGCGACGCACTCGCCCTCGCAGCGTCTGTTCGCTCTCTCACGGATAACCTGGCCGATCAGCCTCGGGTCCGACGTGCCACCTGGGAGCTGTTCCACACCCGGTTCACGCGTGAGATCAACTACCGCCAACTCCGAGGCGTCTACGCTGACGCCCTCGCGCACCGCCGCGTATGACGCCTGTTCTTCCAAGCGCGCCGCGCCTCGCCCTCGCGATGCCGGTCTACAACGGTGCCGCCTACCTCGGGGAGGCTCTGGACGCCCTTCAGGCGCAGACCGAGGCGGACTGGGTTGCCGTCGTGACGGACAATGCGTCTACGGACGACACGCCTGAAATCGTCCGCGAGCACGCCGAGGCGGACCCTCGCATCCGCTACCACCGCAACGAGACCAACCTCGGCGCGAACGGCAACTTCAACCGGTCCATGGCGCTGGCCGTGGAGACCGGCGCCCCGTTCGTGAAGTGGGCCGCGCACGACGACTGCCCGCACCCCGCTTACCTCGCGACGTGCCTCGCGGCGCTAGAGGCGCATCCCGAGGCCGTCGGCGCACACTCTGCCATCCGGCTGATTGACGGCGACGGCGAGCCGTACCCCTACAGTGCGCGCGCAGGCGGCTTCGTCGCCTCCGCCGATGACCTCTGGCGGTGGGACCCAGCCGATCTCCAGGTCTACGAGCGCCCTGATCCGAGCGAGCGGCTGGCCCGGTTCCTTCGCGCCAAATCGGGGGAATGGATGACCTACGGCGTCTTCCGCTCAGATGCTGTCGCGAAAACGCGCCCGTTCGCGATGCCGGGCGTGGAGGATGCACTCTGCGCCGAACTCCTCCTGCGCGGCCCGGTCCGGTTCGTCCGCGAGACGCTCTTCGACCACCGTCTCCATGCTGCCAGCGCGCGCCATCTCTCCCGCGACGAGTACCTCGAGTACGAGACCGGCGAGCGCCCGGTGAGTCCGGTCTTGCCGTCGATCGGTCGGGCAGTGGACTTCGCACGCGCGATCGGCCGGGCTCCGCTCTCGCCTGCGGCGACCGTCCGTTCCTTTGCCGCCCTGGTCAGCTTCGCTGCTGGTCTCGGGCGCCTCCGTAATCTCGTCGTCCCTGGCCCGCATAACTACCTCGGTCTCGATTTCTCGCGCCGCTCTTGATGCTCCTCGCGGTGCATTCCTGCGACCAGACGGAGCCCGCGGACGACACTCGCAGCGCGTATCGGCCACGGATGGGAGGGGGGCCTGCTCCTTGCCCGCCTCGGGAGACTCGCCGCTCCCCCCGCGATGTTGCCGCCTGAGCCCATGACTGCCCCTTCTACCCACGTTCTCGGCGTCCGCTTCGACGCCCTCACGACCGCTGATGCTGCCCGCCGACTCGTCGCGATGGCGCAGCGCGGAGAGAGTGGATACGCCTGCTTCTCCAACGCCCACGGCGTCATCGAGGCGGAGGATGACCCTTCGTTCCGCGATGTCCTCAACGGTGCAGACCTCAACCTGCCAGATGGCATGAGCGTCGTCCGTGCGATGCGCAGCCTCGGACTGGATCAACACGACCGCGTCTACGGCCCGGACGTGACGCTCGCTGTCTGCGAGCTAGCCGCCGCGCGCGGCGTGCCGGTCGCGTTCTACGGTTCCTCTCAGAAGGTGCTGGATGCACTGACCTCGCGCCTGCCGAAACAGGTCCCCGGCCTTCACATCGTGGAGGTGATCTCGCCGCCGTTCCGGGCCCTCGCGGACGAGGAGGACGAGGCGTTCGTGCAGCAGCTCCGCGAGTCCGGTGCGCGGATCGTCTTCGTCGGCCTCGGGTGCCCGCGCCAGGAGCGCTGGGCCGCCGAGCACGCTGCCTGTACCGGAGCTGTCTGCCTCGCCGTTGGCGCCGCGTTCGACTTCCACGCAGGTCTCCTCCGGCAGGCGCCGCCCGTGCTGCAGCAGGCGGGTCTGGAGTGGGCCTTCCGTCTCGCGATGGAGCCCAAGCGACTGTGGCGCCGCTATGCCCGCATCGTCCCCCGATTCCTGGCTGGATTCGCCGCGCAGCGGTTCCGACAGCGCCTTCAGAACGCTCCGCATGCCGAGACGGCACGCGTCTAGCCGCACCGTTTCGCGTCCCCTACTCCTCGTACCTTTCGCCCCGAACAGGATCCGTCCCGACGGCTTCGGGATCTCACCTTCGCCATAGAGAGAGATGACCCTCGATCACACCCCCCAGAACACGCGCGTCCTCGTTACCGGGGCGGGCGGCTTCATCGGCCACCACCTCGTCACATACCTCAAAGCCAAGGGCTATTGGGTGCGCGGCGTAGACCTCAAGCACCCCGAGTACTCCGAGACTGACGCGGACGAGTTCGACATCCTCGACCTCCGCCGGTGGGACGCCTGCCTAGAGGCGATGCGCCCTGCGCCGGACGGCCAGAAGATCGACCACGTCTACGCCCTCGCGGCCGACATGGGCGGGATGGGCTTCATCTCCGCGAACCACAGCCTGATCCTGCACAACAACGTGCTGATCAACACGCACACCCTGGAGGCTGCCCGCCTCGGCGGCGTCTCTCGCTACTTCTACACCTCCAGCGCCTGCGTCTACCCGGAACATCTCCAGACCTCTGCGGATGTCGTGCCGCTTAAGGAGGAAGACGCCTACCCCGCCGCACCGCAGGACGCCTACGGGTGGGAGAAGCTCTTCACCGAGCTCCTCTGCCACTACTACGCGGGCGACTACGGCATGGAGACCCGCACGGTCCGCTTCCACAACGTCTACGGCGAGCTCGGCACCTGGGAAGGGGGCCGCGAGAAGGCCCCCGCCGCGATGTGCCGCAAGGTGGCCGTCGCGAAGCTCACCGGCGAGCCGACCGTCGAGGTCTGGGGCGACGGCGAGCAGACCCGCTCGTTCATGCACGTCGATGATTGCACCGAGGGCGTCTACCGCCTCATGATGAGCGATCACAAGGAACCGCTCAACCTCGGGCGCGACCGGATGGTCAGCATCAACCAACTCGTCGATATCGTCGCCGAGGCAGCCGGGACCGCTATCGAGAAGAAGCACATCGACGGCCCGATGGGTGTCCGTGGGCGTAACTCAGACAACGACCGCCTGCGCGAGGTCCTCGGCTGGGAGCCGCAGATCCCCCTGGAAGACGGGATGGCTCGCACCTACCGCTGGATCGAGTCCCAGGTGCGAGACAAGATGGCCCGCGAAGCCATGGAGCGCGAACTCGCCGCATCCGGCGACGGCGCCCTGAAGGTCGCCGAACCAGCCTGACGGGTTCCGCGACGATTGTCGGCGGCTCCGATTGAGAATCGGAGCCGCCGCTTTTTTAGAACCCATCGGGGAAACCCTGGTACCCTATATCAGGGTGTGGCGAGGAAGAGTCAAAGAAAGGAAGAGTACGTACCTCGTGTGTGGATAGAAGGGAGGGGCTAGATACGGCGAGTGCCGGTTCAACACGGGAGAAGGGTAGATCTAGTAGTTATGTGAAGTGATTTTGTGAAAGAGAGGCCAGTTTGGGATCGGAAGGGTAGATGGTGTATCTATAGGAGCCTTCCCGGCTGGTCTTCCAGTCTTGATACCACCGCACTTACTCACACCATCCACCCTCTTTGGGTATTTCTCATGGCAAAGAAGAACTCCGGTCGCGACTTCGATTTCGAGACCATCCCTGCAAAGGAAGCCAACAGGCGGAAGTCTCAGCGCGGTCGCCGCCGCAGCAAGTACAGCCCCATCGGCGAGAAGTTTGAGGCCCTCGGCGAGGACGAGGTTCTCGTCTTCACGGCGACCAAGAACGAGGTCCAGGGCATCCGCAACTACATGCGGCGCAACTTCGAGGACGACCACACGGTGAGCAGCCGCGCTGCTGCCGGTGACAACTTCGAGGTCTACATCTCGAAGGCATAGCGCCTGGCGCCGACAGTCCCTGACGCCCAGTGCTCCACCACGCACTGGGCGTTTCTGTATCGGTACGCTACGTCGTGTGCCCCGAGCGTCGCCAGGATGTACCGCCAGGGGCGTGCAATAGGAGAAGAGACCATGCGGCATGGTCTTCGCCGCTGGGGCTGTAGACCCCTTTTGTCCCTTCATGCGCATTCTCCTCACCGGTCACGACGGGTATATCGGCACCGTCATGGCGCCTGTGCTTCGCCGAGCAGGCCACGAGGTCCACGGCCTCGACGCCGACCTCTTCGCCGCCTGCGCCTTCGGCCCGCAACCGCTCGCCGTCCCCGCCCGCCAGCGGGACCTCCGCGACGTGACGCCAGAGGACCTCGCAGGCTACGACGCCATCGTCCACCTCGCGAACCTGAGCAACGACCCGCTCGGCAACTTGGACCCGGACCTGACGTTCGCCGTCAACCACCGCGCGACGGTCCGCCTCGGCGAACTCGCACGCGAGGCGGGAGCGGAGCGGTTCGTGTTCGCGTCCAGTTGCAGCCTCTACGGGGCTGCTGGACAGGACGCTGTAGCGGAGACCGCGCCGTTCAACCCGGTCACGCCTTACGGCGAGGCCAAGGTGCTCGCCGAGCGTGACCTGAAAGCGCTGGAAACGGACACCTTCGCGCCGGTCTTCATGCGCAACGCGACGGTCTACGGCGCGTCGCCCCGTCTCCGGTTCGACCTCGTCGTCAACAACCTCACGGCCTGGGCCGTCGCGACGGGCGAGGTGCGGATGAAGAGCGACGGCAGCCCCTGGCGCCCGCTCGTTCACGTCCGCGACGTGTGCTCGGCCTTCGCTGCTGCGCTGGAAGCGCCTCACGAGGTCGTCTCCGGCCAGGCCTTCAACGTGGGCGCGAGCGAGGAGAACTACCGCATCCGCGAGGTCGCGGAGATCGTGGGTGAGGAAGTGGAGGGAACAGAGGTGACGTTCGCGAGCGGCGCGAGCCCGGACACCCGCAGCTACCGAGTGAGCTTCCAAAAGATCACCGACACGCTCGGCTGGCAACCGTCGTGGACGGTCCGCGATGGCGTCCGCGAGGTGCGCGATGCGCTGGTTGGCCTTGGCCTCCAGCCCGCCGACTTCGAAGGACCTCGCTACTCCCGCATCGCGCACCTGCAATCTCACCTCGACTCCGGCCGCCTCGCGCCCGATCTCCGCTGGGCCGCTTCGCCCGTCGCTGCCTGACCCTGCCCGCCTCGGCGCCGAGGCAGACTCCCCTGATCGTCCGATGACCACGACTGCTCCCGCTCCGACCTCCCTCGCGCTCGACCGCGCCCCGGGCCTGACCTGCCGCCACTGCGGCGAGCCTCTGCATCAATCTGTCGCGGACCTCGGGATGCACCCGCCGTGCCAGAGCATCGTCCGGCCCGAAGATCGCTGGGCGCCCGAACGGGTGTACCCGCTTCACGCGTTCGTCTGCAGCTCCTGCCGTCTCGTGCAGATCGACGCCATGGTGCCGCCGGAGGACATCTTTACCGAGTATGCCTATTTCTCGTCGTACTCCACCTCATGGCTGGCGCACGCTGCTCGCTACGCCGAGGCCATGACCAAGCGCTTCGGCCTGGACTCGGGGAGCACGGTCGTGGAGATCGCGAGTAACGACGGGTACCTGCTGCGCAACTTCGTGGAACGCGGGATTCCGTGCCTCGGCGTAGAGCCCGCCGCCAACGTCGCGAAGGCTGCCGAGGCCGTCGGAGTGCCGACGCGCGTCGCGTTCTTCGGTGAGGAGGAGGCCCGCGCGATGCACGCCGAGGGGATCTCGGCTGATCTCATCGCGGGCAACAACGTCTTCGCGCACACGCCGCATCTGAACAGCTTCGTCGCCGGACTGTCCGTGCTCTTGAAGGAGCGCGGCGTGATCACGCTGGAGTTTCCTCACCTCCTGCGGCTGATGGAGGGCAACCAGTTCGACACGATCTACCACGAGCACTTCTCCTACTTCTCGTTCACGACCGCCGAGCGCGTCTTCGCATCGCACGGTCTCACGCTCTTCGATGTAGAAGAGCTGCCTACGCACGGCGGCTCGCTCCGCATCTACGCGCGCCACGCCGCCGATGCGTCCAAGCCCATTTCGGAGGCGGTCCATACCCTCCGTCAGCGCGAGGCCGATTGGGGCGTGGACGACGACGCTACCTATGCCGCCTTCGCGGATCGCGTCCGCCAGACGAAGCACGCGCTCCTCCGCTTCCTCCTCAGCGCTGCCGAGGCGGGCAAGACCGTCGCGGGCTACGGCGCTGCCGGAAAGGGCAACACGCTTCTCAACGCCTGCGGCATCAAGCCCGACCTCGTGCGCTTCACCGTGGACCGCAATCCGTACAAGCAGGACACCTTCCTGCCGGGCTCGCGCATCCCCGTCTTCGCGCCGGAGGCGATCCTAGAGCAGCGACCGGACTATGTCCTGATTCTGCCCTGGAACCTCCGAGACGAGATCGCGGACCAGATGAGTGCCATCCGCGAGTGGGGCGGCCAGTTCCTCGTGCCGATCCCGGAGGTGGAGGTGTTTTAGCAGGTGTGGGGTTCAAGGTTCGGGGTTCGCAAGTACGCGGCCTCAGCGGTCGAACTCCGAACCCCGAACCATGAACCTTCAACCCACAACCATCCCCGGCTGTGTGCTCGTCGTGCCCGAGTGGCATGAGGACGAACGCGGCGGCTTCGCTCGCACGTGGGACCGGGCGGAGTGTGCCCGCCTCGGTATGGCGTCGGGGGTGGACCAGTGCTCCGTCTCGCACAACCGGCAGCGCGGCACGCTTCGCGGGATGCACTATCAGGTGGCCCCGCACGAAGAGGCCAAGCTCGTCCGCTGTACGCGCGGTGCCGTCTACGACGTGTGCCTGGATCTCCGCGAGGGCTCCAAGACGCGAGGCCAGTGGGTCGGCGCAGAGTTGACGGAAGAGAACGGGCACGCGCTGTACGTCCCGACCGGCTGCGCTCATGGTTTCCTCACCCTCACGGACGACGCCGAGGTGTTCTACATGATCGCGGGACGCTATGCCCCCGAGGCTGCGCGAGGCGTTCGCTACGATGACCCCACGTTTGGTATCGAGTGGCCCGGTGAGGTCCGGGTGATTAAGGAGCGGGACGCGAGCTACCCAGACTGGGCTGGCTGATCGCACCGAATGGGTGACTCTGTCCACTTGATAGCGCAAAGTGGCTACTGTACTTTGGGATTCAAAGTTTAGATCGGCCTGCCTATCACTCCATGACCCGTGCCCAGCGCATCGGAGGCGTCGTTGCCGTGGTTCTCGTGCTCGGGGCGGGGTACGTCGCACTTCGCCCGGATGTGGCGCTCGTCGACGAACCCGCGCCAGCTACGCCCGCCTCGGGGCCCGAGGTGGAGGCCCCCGGCTTCCTCTACGGCCGCGTCGTCACCACGCGAGGGGAGGCGTACGAGGGACGGCTGCGTTTCGGCGGCACGGAAGAGGCGTTCTGGACGCACACCTTCGATGGCACCAAGAACGAGAACCCCTGGGCCGAGTTCGTCACGGCTGACGCTCTGACCGAGGCGCGGGCCCCACTCCGCATCTTCGGCCTGGAGATCTCGCGAGGCGAGCGCCCGATGGATCTCCGTCGTCCCTTCCGGGCGCGCTTCGGCGACATCGTGCGCATCGAGGCGAGGGATGCCGGAGTGCAGGAGGCGCTGGAGCGCGGGCGCGAGTACGACCCCATCGTGCGCGTCGTGCTCAAAAGCGGTACCGTGGTTGACCTTGACCGCAACGCCGCGAGCGACTTCGATGATGGCCTTCGTGTGTGGGACGCCGAGCGGGGCGTCGTGAACCTGGGCGCGCGAGAGATTCGCTCTATCGATTTTCTGCCAACGCCCCCGCTCCGAGACATACCAGACCGGCTCTTCGGGACGGTGGAGACGTCGCAGGGCATGTTCACTGGCTTCCTTCAATGGAACCGCGAGGTCGCCGCCTCCACCGACGCGTTGGTGGGCCGCACCGACGAGGGCGAGATGCGGCTGTCGTTCGAGGACATCGCCGCTATCTCTCGCCAGCCCGGCGGAGGCTCTGCCGTGACACTCACGGACGGACGCGAGATCGCGCTGAGCGGCACGCCTGACGTGGACGAAGGCAACCGAGGCGTGTACGTTGAGGACTCCGGGTTCGGTCGCGTACTCGTCCCGTGGGAGGCATTCGAGCGTGCCACGTTCGCGCCATCAGACAGCGGACCGGGCTACGAGGCCTTCGCGCCGGGGCTCCCGCTCCGGGGCGTTGTCACCACCCGCGATGGTCGGCGACTCTCCGGCCGCCTGGTGATCGACCTGGACGAGAGCGAGACGACGGACATGCTGGACGCGCCGTCGGGTGGCGTGGAGCGCTCGATCCCGCTGGACCTCATCGAGTCGCTCTCGTTGGCCGAGGGAAACGGCCCGTTTCAGGCAGTCCTGCGCACCGGAGAGACGGTCGAACTGGAGCGGGAAGGCGACCTCGGGGAGAGCAGCGCCGGAGTGCTCGTGTTTCGCGAGGATGCAGAAACGCCAGAGTACGTGCTATGGGATACCATCGCGCGACTCCAGTTCGAGGCGGGGGAGACCGGGAGTCCCCCGCCTCGGTACCGAGGCGGGCACGGCCAGACGGATCTGGTCAGCCGTGCGACGGCCTCGGGCGCAGGTCAGAACTCCAGCGAGAGACCCACGATGGGCAGCAGCGAGAACTGCTCAGACGTGTCCACTTGGCCGTTCAGGAAGTTCCAGTAGCGGGACTCCACGTTGGCCCGGCTGTAGGCATTCCAGAGGCTCACCGAGGCGACGAGGTTCGTCGCGCGGAAGTTGAAGCGCCGGTCCACGCGGAGGTACAGGCTGTGGTAGGCCGGGAGGCGGTCCTCGTTGGTGCGGGCCACGTCGCGGATCTCGGTGTCAGCGGCAGTGCTCGCGTCCACGTCGATGGGTGTGTCCGGGCGTCCGCCGAGGTAGCTCCACCGGATGGAGGTCTCCCATCGCGCATTGGGCTTCCACCCACCGACGACGCTCACCTGTGTTCGCGAGTCATAGTCCCGGTTGCGCCAGACGCCCTCGGGGTCCCGGTAGCGCGAGCGGAAGTACGATCCGGAGACGAGCCCGTACACGCCTCCCGCGAACTTCTTCTGGACGAGCGCCTCCACGCCTCGCGCCTCGGCGCGTCCCTCGGAGACGAGCGAGCCGACGAACCCGGCTCGTGCATCGAGCGGGTAGAGCGGGATGCCGAGCGGGTTGTCCGGTGCCAGGGCGGGCGCCTGGCGGTACTGCTTGTCGAATGCCTCGACGGTCACGAGCACGTCCGGGCGGACGAGCACGTCCACGCCCAGCACGATGTGATCCGCCCGAATCTGCGAGAGGTCCCGGTTGCCGTCGGCCTGCGTGAGGAGGTAGGTGGGAACGGGCTGGCGGAAAATGCCGTACGCGGCTCGAGCCGTCACGTCTGGCGCGAGGGCGTAGCCGAGGGAGACGCGAGGCTGCGGATAGACCTGCCCGCTCAGATCGTCCCAGTCGGCGCGAAGGCCGAGGGTGGCGGTCAGGCCCGGCACGGGCCGCAGGTCCGCCGAGGCGAAGGCACCGGCCCGTGCGCGGTCGAGCGAGAGGAATTGCTCGAAGGCGGGCTGCGTGGCCCCGCTGGGCGCGACGTACGCCTCGCGGAGGTTGTCGTAGCGGGTCTGCTCCAGCGTGCCTTCCGCTCCGAGTTCCACTTGTCCCACACCGCCGAGCGAGAGCCGCGTCACGTGCCGAAGGGCTTGTGAGGACTCGCGCGAGTCCAGCGCGAAGGATCCGCCGATGCCGCGTGTGAGCTCAAAGCGGTTGTCCCGGCCGTACGTGGAGAACGAAAGCGACGTGTTGGAGACGCCACGGCCCCAGAGGGCGCGCCAGTTGGCGCCGGTCGTGACCTGGGCCGCCTCAGTGACGCCGAAGCCGTCCTCGCCGCCTTCGAGCGCGTCGTCGAGGGTTTGGGCGAACTCGCTCTGGCCGTACAGTCCGAGCACGGAGATGCGGTGCTCCGGCGCGAGGTTGAAGGCGACCTTGGCCTGGGCATCGCCGAAGGTGGGGGCGCCGCCTGCGTTGATCGCGTCCGCGACGAGGTCCAGGTAGCTCCGGCGACCGGAGACGAAGAACGAGCCGTTCGGGATCGGGCCCTCGGCGACGAGCAGGCCACCCGCGAAGTTCAGCCCCGCCGTGCCGCGCACGCGGTCCGTCGCGCCATCGCGGTAGCGAATGTCCACGACGGACGAGAGCCGTCCGCCGTACGCCGCTGAGAAGGCACCTCGCGCGAAGGTCACGTCTCCCACGAGCTCGGTGTTGATGAGGCCCGTCGGGCCGAAGGACGCGCCATCGGGCGTGGCGAAGTGCTGCGGAACCGGGATCGGGATGTTGTCGACGTAGAAGCCGTTCTCGGCGGGAGCGCCACCGCGCACGAAGAGGTCCTGGCTGGTCTCGCCTCGCGAGGCGACGCCAGGCAGCGCGTTGAGGACGCGGCTGATCTCTTGCGCTGCCCCGGGCGCCCGGCGGATTTCCTCGTTGGAGAAGGAGACCGCGCTCATGGGCGCCACATCCCCGACCGATGCGAAGTACCCGGCGCGAACCGTCACGGCCTCTCCTTCGATGATGCTCTCGCGGAGGCCGATCACGATCTCGGCCTGCCGTCCGCTGCGGACTACCACGTCGGTCTGGATGAGCGGATCGTAGCCGAGGAAACGCGCTTCGAGAGCCTGGGTCCCCACGGGCACGGCGGCCAGCACGAACCGCCCGTCCAGGTCGGTCGCGGCGCCGAGCGACGTACCCACGACGGTGACAGTCGCGCCCGGCAGCGGCGACTCGGTGGCGGCGTCGATGACCTGCCCCACCACCCGGCCGGTGGGCTGCGCGGCGAGAGGGACCGCGAGGAAGAGGAGGAAGAGAAGAGAGGCGCGCATGGCGGCGAGAGGTGTGTGGAGCCTCCAAAGTGACGCCTTACGGCTCGGAGATCGAGGGGCTCGCGATACTCGGGCGCGTTCTCCGACGAGCGGCGCTCTTCGCACGATGAGCGGTCGCCTACTCGCCCTTGAGCACGCTTCGCACCGCCCGAGCCCGGCGGCGGGAGACGGGGATCTCCACGCCGCTGCCGAGGCGGAGGTGGTGCGTCCCGCCGAACCACGGTACCCACTCCCGGATGTGCGCGACGTTGACGAGGAACGCCCGGTGCGCCCGCACGAACTGATCCGAGGGCAGCCGCGCCTCCAGCGTATCGAGGGTGAAGTCTACCGGGTGCTCGCGCTCCCCGAGGCGGGCGAAGACGAGCTTGTCTCGCGCCTCGAAGACCGCGACCTCGCGCGGATCCACGACACGAAGCCGCGTCCCGACGCGGACGGTCAGCCGCACGATGGGCCGGTCCTCGCGAGAGGCTCGCAGCGAGTCCAGCGCGTCGGCGCCGCGCCCGCCCTGTCGTGCTTGTTGCACGCGCCGGACCGCCTCGGCGAGGCGCTCGGCCCGGACAGGCTTCGTGAGGTAGTCCAGCGCGTGGACCTCGAAGGCCCGGAGGGCATGCTCATCGTAGGCGGTCACGAACACGATGTGGGGGCGGGGCGGGGCGAGCAGGTCCACTACGTCGAAGCCGTCCAACACGGGCATCGCGATGTCCAGGAAGACGACATCCGGGCGGCGGTCGTGGATGAGCGGGACGGCCTCGCGCCCGCTGGCCGCTTCCCCGGCTATCTCCACCTCGGGCGCGACCTCGGCGAGGAGTGCGGTGAGCCGCTCCCGGGCGAGGGACTCGTCGTCCACCAGAACAGCGCGAAGGGGCTCGGGCACGACCTACGCCGAGGCGGGGACAGACGCGAGGGGGGCGACCGGGCGCCCGGCCTCGAACGGTACGAGCGGGAAGCGAAGGCGGACGCCATCGGGCAGCACCTCGAACGCCGTCCGGCTGCCGAACACGAGCCGGAGCCGATCTCGCACGTTGCGCAGCCCCGTCCCGCGCTCGAACACCTCCGGGCCGGTCGTCTCGAACCCGGGGCCCGTGTCTCGAACGGTCACTTCCACCAGCGGTCCGTCCGCCTCGGGCAGCGTTCGGGCGTGAACGCGCACCGCGCAGGCGTCCTCCGTGCGAGAGAGACCGTGCTTCACCGCGTTCTCCACGAGGGGCTGAAGCGCGAGGCTCGGGACTGACGCCCGTCGAAGTGCATCCGGGACCTCGATGAGGACCTGGAGTCGGTCGCCGAAGCGCACGCCTTCAACGGCCGAATAGAGCCGGATGGCCTCCAGTTCGTCCTCTAGCGGGACGGTCGGGCGGTCCGAAGCGCGAAGCGTGTAGCGGAAGAGATCCGCGAGGCGCTCTGTCACCGTTTCAGCCTCGCGCGGGCGCGACCGGGCCAATGCTGCCACCGAGTTGAGCGCGTTGAAGAGAAAGTGAGGGTTGACCTGTGCGCGCAGCGCTCGCAACTCCGCCAGGACTGCCGCCGACTCGGCCTGTCGGAGCCGACGGAAGAAGTCCGCGAGGTAGAGGGCGGTCGTCACAATGACCGTCGCACCGAAGGCCACGCCGACGATGACACCGAGCGAGACTTTTCTGGGGTCGCCGCCCATGGCTGTGCAGATCGCGTAGTCCACGGCGGAGACCACGCCAAACGCGAGCACCGCCGCAGCGGTAATCCCACCGATGTGAAGCGCTGCCGACCGTGCATCGCGGAGAGGAATGCGACGGGTGAGGGCGCGATGCGCCGTGACCGTCCCCGTCCACATGAGCGTGGTGTAGGCGGCGCCCGTGAACGAGCTGCGCCAAATGCCAGAAGCATCGGGGCCGGTAAGTGGGCGCCCTGCCGCGTTCCACGCGAGCACCTCCTCCGGTAAGCTGAGCCACCACACGAGCCAGCCCGTCGCGATGCCGATAAACACGACGCACACGGCAGGCAAGAAGAGACGGCGCGAGAGCATAACAGACAGGGGCGATCCCCACGATACGGCGCGGACGGTAGTACCGCGCGCGAACGGCAGCATCTCCCACTGCTCGGGCGGCTGCAAGCTCTCCCCGACGGACGGCGCCCCCTCCCGACCAGCGGTCGCTCCTGCCCGACGAGCGGCACGTCTGTCTCAGGTCCTCGCCCGCCTCGGTACCGAGGCGGGAGGAGTCAGCGGATCTCGTTGTAGCGCTCCATGGCTTCGTCGCGCTGCACGGAGTGGTCGACCATCGGCTCGGGGTAGGTCTCGCCGAGCGTCACGCCCGCATCTCGCAGCACGTCGTCCGGTGCCTCCCAGGGGGTGTGGATCCACTTCGCGGGGAGATCTGCCAACTCGGGGACCCACTCGCGAACGTAGTCGCCATCGGGATCGAAGCGCTCGCCCTGCGAGACCGGGTTGAAGATGCGGAAGAACGGCTGCGCGTCCGCGCCGCACCCGGCCGACCACTGCCAGCCCATCGTGTTGCTGGCGAGATCGCCGCCGCAGAGGCAGTCCCAGAACCATCGCGCGCCATATTCCCAGGACACGAAGAGGTCCTTGGTGAGGAACGAGGCGACGATCATGCGGACGCGGTTGTGCATCCACCCGAGGGCGTAGAGCTGGCGCATCCCGGCGTCCACGATGGGATACCCCGTCTGGCCTCGCTGCCATACCTCCAGGGCCTCGGGCGACTCGTCCCATCGGAAGGGCGCAAACTTGTCCTTGAGCGGCTTTGTCGGCGTCTCGGGGTAGGCGTGGAGGATGTGATAGGAGAACTCACGCCACGCGATCTCGGAGAGAAACACGTCGGCGGAGGTGCGTGTGGCACCGTTGCTCACCCAGTCGTCCACGGCGCGCCAGGCCTGGCGAGGGCTGATCTCGCCCCAGTGGAGGTGCGGCGAGAGCTCCGAGGTGTGGCGGAGGTCCGGGCGGTTGCGGTCGCCGCCGTAGTGCTGGGCCACGTTCAAAAAGTGCGCGAGCCGGTCGTGTGCGCCGTCCTCGCCGGGCGTCCAGAAGGCGCGCATGTGCTCCGCCCAGTCCACGCCGTCCTGTTGCTCCGGCGTGAGCCCGAGGCTCTCCAGGTCCTCCGACTCGGGCCACGAGGCGGGCGCACGCGTCTCGCCGAGAGCGGGTACCTCCAGCGGCTCGCCGACCTCGATCTGCTTCTGGAATTTCCGCCAGAACGGCGTGTAGACGTGATAGGGGCCACCGCTGCCCGTGCGGATCTCTTCGGGCACGTGGAGGAGGCGCCCCGTGAACTCGCGACACCGCACGCCATCCTCCGCGAGCGCGTCCCGGATCTCGATGTCGCGCTGGTGGAGGGCGGGCTCGTAGCGCGTGAGCCAGACCACCTCGTCCGCGCCGGTGGCCTCCAGCACATCTCGGATAGCGTCGAGGCTAGAGCCCTGACGGATGGTCAGTCGCGAGCTTTTCTCGCGCAGACTCTGGTCGAAGGCTTCCAGGCTGTGCCGCAACCACCAGCGGTGTGCACCGCCGGGTGCCCAGTCGCCATACTCGCCGGGCGCCCAGGTGAACAGGGGGACGACAGGTCCCTCGCGCTCGGCGGCGTACGTGAGGGCGGGATGGTCGGCGAGGCGGAGGTCGTGGCCGAACCAGACGACGGTTCCGGGCATGGGGGAGAGGGGCGGGGAGACAAGACGCACTGGTACCGAGGCGAGGGTGCTGAGTTCGCGGGTCCGACAGACGAGATGTCCTCTCCGGTGCGCGCCGAACCACGTGCGACGGTGTGGAGTTGGACCGCTGCCCTTCGTCCCAGCTTCTCATGTCCCTCACCGTCGGTGTTCCACGCGAGACCGCACCGGGCGAGACCCGAATAGCCCTCGCGCCGGACGCGATCAAGCGCCTCGCGAGGAAAGGATGCGAGGTGGTCGTGGAGCGAGGTGCGGGCGAGCGGGCCTACCTCTCCGATGCCGCGCTGGAGGCCGCGAGTGCCCGCCTCGGGAGCCGCGCGGAGGCTCTCGGCTGCGAGGTCGTCGCGACGGTCGCGGGGCTCGCCTCCGAGGATCTGGGCGCGATCCGCGAGGGCGCCGTCGTGATGGGGCTCCTCCGGCCGCTCGATGATCCCGATGGTCTCCGCCCGCTCGCTGAGGGCGGCGCGACGGTCGTCGCGATGGAGATGGTGCCGCGCACCTCGCGCGCGCAGCGCATGGACGCGCTCTCCGCGATGAGCACCGTCGCGGGGTACCGCGCGGCGCTGCTCTCGGCGCTCCACCTCCCGCAGTTCTTTCCGCTCCTGACGACGGCCGCTGGGACTGTCCGCCCGGCTCGCGTCCTCGTGATCGGCGCGGGCGTGGCAGGCTTGCAGGCCCTCGCGACGGCCCGTCGGTTGGGCGCCATCACCGCCGGATATGATGTGCGCGAGGCCGCCCGTGATCAGGTCCAGTCGGTCGGCGCCGAGTTCGTGACGCTGGACCTAGAGACTGGCGACCAGGAAGACGCCGGAGGCTACGCGAAGGCCCTCGCGGAAGACCAGCAGACGCAGCAGGTCGCGGCGCTCGCACGGGTACTCCCGGAGTACCACGTCGTCATCACGACGGCGCTCATCCCCGGCCGTGCCGCGCCCGTGCTCATCACCGAGGCGGGGCTCGCCGCTATGCGCGACGGCTCTGTCATCGTGGACCTCGCGGCGGCGAACGGCGGCAATGTCACGGCCTCGCGCCCGGATGAACCCGTGGTCTCACACGGCGTCACGGTCCTCGGACCGACCAATCTCCCGGCCGAGATGCCGACCCACGCGAGCGAGATGTACGGCCGCACCGTCGCGGCCTTCCTCCTGGAGTTTCTCTCCGACGAGGGCGTGCTCGTGCTCGACCCCGAGGACGAAATCGTCGCGGGCGCCGTGGTGGCGCGCGGTGGCGAGATCGTCCATCCTCGCGTCCTCGCGGCGCTTCAGCCTGCCTAGCCATGGACCTTTCGCTGCTCGTCGTTTTCGTGCTCGCGTCGTTTCTCGGCTTCGAACTCATCTCGAAGGTGCCCGCTACGCTGCACACACCGCTGATGTCGGGCTCCAACGCGATCAGCGGCATCACCATCGTCGGTGCGATCCTCGTGGTGGGCGCGACCGGCTCGCCGTGGGCGAAGTGGATCGGGTTTGCGGCCCTTGTCCTCGCGACGATCAACGTCGTGGGAGGCTTCCTGGTCACGGACCGGATGCTGGAGATGTTCAAGCCGCGCGAGGTACCCCAGGCTCCTCCCGAGGCGGGCACGAACGGCACGGCGTCATGAGTGTGATCGCGACCCTCGCCTACCTCATCGCCGCGAGCCTGTTCATCGTGGGCCTGAAGCGGTTGGCCTCGCCTCGAACGGCGCGTGCAGGCAACCGGCTGGCGTCGCTCGGGATGCTGATCGCGGTGGCAGCGGCGCTGCTGGAGAATCAGATCCTGAACCCCATCGAACTGGTGGCCGGTCTGGCAGTGGGCGGCGCCATCGGCCTCTGGCTCGCGCGGAACACCGAGATGACGTCCATGCCAGAACTCGTGGCAGCGTTCAACGGGTTTGGCGGTGCGGCCAGCGCGTTGGTCGCGGGCGCGGAAGTCCTTCGCGCAAGCGGCACGACCTACCGCGAGTATTCCGAAGCGGGCGAGGCGTTGTCGTTTGTACCAGATCTCGGCGCGGGAGACCTCGTGGTCGTCGCCCTCTCTGTCCTCATCGGGACCGTGACGTGCTCGGGATCGTTCGTGGCACTGGGCAAACTGAAGGGGAAGCGCTTGGACGCATTTCGAGGGATCCGTACGGTGTCTGTCTTCATCGCTCTCGGCGTTGTCGTGGCGGGTGCCCTGATCGTGGCGACTGGTGGCGAGGGCTCCGCAATGGACGAAGCGACGCTGTGGCTGGCCGTGCTCGCCGGGCTGGCACTTCTCCTCGGCGTCGTCCTCGTGTTGCCCATCGGTGGGGCGGACATGCCGGTGGTGGTCGCGCTCTTGAACTCGTACTCCGGCCTCGCGGCAGCGGCGACGGGCTTCGTGCTCGGCAACGTCGCGCTCGTGGTTAGCGGCGCGCTCGTGGGAGCGAGCGGCCTCATCCTGACGCGCATCATGTGCGAGGCCATGAACCGGTCTCTCGCGAACGTCCTCCTGGGCGGCTTCGGTGCCGAGGCGGGCACGGCTGGCTCCGCCTCGGGAGATACCGAGGAGCGACCCGTGCGACGCGCCACGCCGGACGACGTGGCCGTGATGATGAGCTATGCGCAGCGCGTGGTGGTCGTGCCGGGGTACGGGCTGGCGGTGGCGCAGGCGCAGCATGAGGTCCGCGAGATGGCGGATCTCCTGGCCGAGGAGGGTGTCGAGGTCGTCTATGCGATCCATCCGGTCGCAGGGCGGATGCCGGGCCACATGAATGTGCTCCTCGCGGAAGCCAACGTGCCGTACGATCAACTCGTCGAGATGGACGACGCCAACCCGGACTTCCCCCAGACGGATGTCGTGCTGGTCGTCGGCGCGAATGACGTGGTCAACCCAGCCGCGCGCGAGGACCCGGAGAGCCCCATCTACGGCATGCCGATCCTCAACGTAGACGAGGCGCAGCAGGTTGTCGTGCTGAAGCGCAGCATGAGTACGGGCTATGCGGGCATTCAGAACCCGCTCTTTTTCAAGGACAACAATCAGATGCTCTTCGGCGACGCGAAGGCGAGTCTCAAGGCCATCGTGGGAGAACTGAAGGCACTGCAACCGGCATGACCGATGTCCTCCAGGTCATCGTCTTCCTCCTGGGGATTCTGGTAGTGTTCCCGGCCTTCTGGTCGTCCGTCGTGTGGCTGATCGGGTTCAACTGGCGCGGCCTCGCGCGAGACTACCCGGCAGAGCGATGGCCCGAAGACGGCCACGAGGTCACCTGGCAGAGTGCGTCCCTCGGGATGTCTAACTATAGCAGCGTCCTCACGTTCGTCGCGGCAGAAGAGGGGCTCTACATCCGTCCGCTCTGGATGTACCGTGCCGGGCATCCGCCCGTGTGCATCCCGTGGACTGAGGTAGAAGCTGTGGAGCCCGGAGCGTTATTCGGCACTCGCCTGCGTCTCGCGAATGGCCGCACGCTCACGGTGAGGAAGCGCCTCGGCGAGGCTATCGGCGCAGCCATCGAGGCACACGGAGATACCGGTCTGACGGTCCTGTTCGACGCGGAGGCAGAGGGAGACCAAACTGAAAGCGGCGACCTCCCGGAGGAAGCCGCCGTAGATCAGGAAACGCGTCCCGTTAGAACGGGAGGTCGTCGTCGGGCGTGAACGAGTAATCGTCGCCGCCAGAGGTGGCAGGCTTGGCCTGACGCTGGCCCCCCCCTCCGTTGCTGGACTGCCGTTGCGGGCGCTGATCGTAGCCCCCGCCGCCGCCGTAGTTGCCGCCACCGCCGTTGTCGTCGCGGCTGCCGAGCATCTGCATCTCGCGTGCCTTGATCTCGGTGGTGTAGCGGGTGTTGCCGTCCTTGTCTTCCCACTGGCGCGTCTGAAGCTGGCCCTCGATGTAGACCTGACGGCCCTTCTTGAGATACTCGCCGCAGATCTCCGCGAGGCGGGCCCACGCGACGACCCGGTGCCATTCCGTGTTCTCGACCTGGTTGCCATCGCGGTCCTTGTAGGACTCGGTCGTCGCGAGCGAGAAGTTGCAGACGGCCGTGCCGCTGCCGGTGTAGCGAAGCTCGGGGTCCTGTCCGAGGTTGCCGACGAGGATGACTTTGTTGACTCCACGTGCCATGATGAAATGCCCCTGTGGGGCGGCTGTTGTGCACGTTCCGCTGGTCCGTCCTCTGTTTAGGGGAGAGGTAGCCAGCCGTTCTCTTGGCCCCGCCTCGGCCGAAGCTCCGGCGGGAACGGGAGACTAGACACGGCGCGAGGCCAGATCTAACACCCGGAGGAGAAAATATTTCGAGCGAGTGTCAGCCTCGTGTCATACGTCCTGAGCCGAGACTCTCTCCGCCTCGGTGCCGAGGCGGGACACAACTCTGACCGAACGCCTCCGTAGCGACGCCTTCCCTTCTCCAACGCCCATGCCTCGTCTCACCCAGCGCTCCACCCTTCTGCTCGCCCTTCTCGGCTTGTCTGTCTTGAATGCGAGGGCGCAAGACGCCGAGGCTGTCGATCTCCCGCTCGATGCTGAAACGCGATCAGAGGTCATCGGTCTCTACACCATCGCGCCACCCGATCCGAGCGCTCCTGAAATGCGACTTCGCCTCTTCGAGGACGAGAACGTCCTGAAGGGCACGATGAACGACAACGAGCCGACACGGATGCTCTACCAGGGCGAGTACGCCTTCCGCCCGGAAGCTGCGCCCGTCTTCCTCATCACGCTCTTCCCAGCGAGTGACGGGACGGTTCGCGTCGTGATTGAGTCCCCCGATGGTACGCTGGAAGGGACGCGGACAGGGGAGCCGGGTTCGGACCCGTCCACGTCAGGACCGCTCTTCGACGCGCTGGCAGAGGCAGACCGCGAGCTGTTCGACACCATCTTCGTTGACTGCGACCCTGATGGGGCTGTCGCCTTTCTGGACGACGATGTAGAGTTCTACCATGACAAGGTGGGAGCCTCCATGTGGGACGACGTCCACACCGCGATTCGCAACCAAGCCGCAAGTTGCCCGCGCTTGACCGGAATCACTCGCGAGTTGGTAGAGGGCAGCCTGTTCATTTCGCCGATTCCCGGGTTTGGGGCTGTACAGACCGGAGTCCACCGGTTTACAGAAGGGGAAGCCGTGACGGTCGCTCGCTTCACCCATCTCTGGCGCGAGACGCCGGAGGGCTGGCGCGTCTCGCGTGTCCTGAGCTACGACCACCGGCTGGAGGCGGAGTAGGCGCGGGGACGGGCTGTCGTCGGCCGGGCGAGGGCTTCGTTTGACCTCGCGAGGCGAGACGCGGACCTTCCGCTTCTGTCTCCTGCCCGCACATGCTCCCGCCCGTCCCTACTGACCGCGAGACCCTCCACCTCACCGACGCCGACCGCGAGGCGGCCCATGCCGAGCGCTTCGCGGACTTCGTCGCCATCGTGCGGCGCCTCCGACGGGACTGCCCCTGGGACCGCGAGCAGACGCACGACAGCGTCAAGCATCTCACCATCGAGGAGGCCTTCGAGGTGGTCCAGGCCATCGACGACGGCGATCCGTCGGAGCTACAGAAGGAACTGGGCGATCTCTTCCTCCACGTCCTCTTCCACGCGCACATCGCGGAGACGGAGGGCACGTTCACGCTGCTGGACGTGATGGAGGCGGAGATGCAAAAGTTGGTGCGGCGCCACCCCCATGTGTTCGGCGCACTGGTGGTGAGCGGCACCGGCGAGGTGCTCAAGAACTGGGAGGCCATCAAGCGAGCCGAGCGCGAGGCCGATGGCCGGGTAGGCGAGACACCGAGCGCGCTCGACGGCGTTCCCGAGGCGCTCCCGGCCCTTCTTCGTGCGGAACGGGTGCAGGATAAAGCCGCTGCTGTCGGCTTCGACTTCCCGGATGCTGAGGATGCCTGGACGAAGGTAGAAGAGGAACTCCAGGAGGTCCGCGAGGCGAAGGATGCCGACCGCTTGGAGGCGGAGGTCGGGGACCTGCTTTTCGCTGTCGTCAACTACGCGCGGATGCGGGGCGTCGTGCCGGAGAACGCGCTGCGCCGCACGGTGGGGACGTTCTCGCGGCGGTTCGGATACGTGGAGACCGCGCTGGTCGCCGAGGGCCGAGGGCCCGACCAAGCCACGCTGGAGGAGATGGACGCCCTCTGGAACGAGGCCAAGCGCCTCGACCTCTAGAGCAGCGGTTCCGTGAGGATGGGGAGCCGGTCGATCCCGAGGAGTTCGGCTGCCTCGGCCTGCGACTTGGCTGCCGTGAGGTTGCGTCCGAATGGGCGCACGATGCGAGCGTAGAGCTCCACGGGCATTCTGAGGAGCGGGCGGTCCACAATCACGATCGTGCGGCTGCCTTCGAGGAGGTCCAGGGTCTCCTCTTCCAGTTCCTTGAACTGGCTGATGTCACCAGGGAGCACGTTGACGCTCTCACTCAGCGTGACGTCCCAGACTTCGGTGAAGCCAGGCTGCCAATCGGGGTGGTAGGCCATCGCGCGTCCGTACGCGACGATGAGGTCCCCTGTGACCTCGCCACGCGGCTGCGAAAGTGCGTAGCGGTCGTCCGGGAAAACGGCGACTTCGGGGTAGTCGATGGGCTGCATGGAGGGGGCGGGTCTCACCCTCGCAACGGCTCGAAAACTCTGGAGTTCGGTTTGGATTAAGAGCGACTGCTGGTTCTAACGTGTGAGACGGCAGCGGCTGCGGAGATCCGGAGTGGAAAGAGCTGGAGTGAGGTGGGGCTTCCGTACAGTACCTACGCCGAAGGCTCCGTGCATCCCTCATTTGCAGGGGATTTTTCCTGGTCCCGCTTGGAAAGATTAGGCCACGTCCCCTGCCACGTCGGGTGCGGTGGCGCCTTTGAGCAAGCGCAGGCTGGCGGGCTCGGCGCGGGCCTGGAGCAGCTCCAGCGAGCGATACACCAACTCGCCCATGGTTTGCGAGAGGCGGAACGAGGCGTCCTCATAGTGCTCTGCTAGCGCCTCGCCGAGTTGCCGGACGTTCTCGGCATCCGAGATCAAGTCCTCGCGCATGACCCCTGTGAGGGATTCGTACCGCGCGTGGTCTACACGGAGGCGTCCTGCGATGAGCGCTCGTTCCTCGCGCTGGTATTGGTCCACCGTCGTCTCCGTCAGGTGGTCCAATCCGAACCGAATAACGGCATTGTTCTGGGGAAAAAACTGTGGGAGGTAGACCCTCTTCGCGGAATGGTGGCTTTGCTGGTCGAAGTCGATGGGCCGGATCCGGTAGTGCAGCTTCTCGAAGTCCGGCGTCACGTCCACGACCCAGTTGCCCGCGTGCATGTCGCCGAGCAGCCGCACGAAGCACCGCTCGTTGAACTTGACGAACTCCTTCGCGAGGCGGACCTGGTCGAACCGGTTCTGGGGCAGTTGGTCCCGGATAAAGGCATCCCCGGGAAGGCCGATCACGTGCTCCTCGACGAGCGTCTGGTCACGAATCTCTGAGCCCTCCAGCCTCGCGAAGAAGTTGATGCGATTGGGCGAGAGGACGTGCTCCAGTTCTAGCCCATAGACCCGATTGGCGTCCGCCCGTTTGACGTAGAAGTAGTCAAAGTTCTCATTGAGCCGGTTGACGATCCGCACCCGGAACGGCAGCGTGTTGCCGTAGAGGCAGAGGTCCACCCGGTCGATGTAGAGGTGCTCGACGGTGGAGAGGTCGCCATCCGACTTGAGCAGAGCGTACGTGACGCGAAGGGCGTCGTGGATCTCGCGTTGCTCTGTGGGGCCGTAGTAGACGGTGCTCCAGAGGGTGTCGCCGCCAGTCTCGTCGTAGAGCGGGATCTGTCCTGCAAACCGCGCGAGGTCATCGTAGCGAACGCCTCCGTCCGCCAGGCGGCGGTACGCGGAGAGGTACTCCGCGAGCGTCTCACCGACGGGGTACGTCGGCTTTTTGCGCGAGATCAGGTTGCGGCGAGGCTCCACTCGAAGTGCGAACGGCGAATGCAGAACGCAGAAGGGGCAGCAGGGCGGAAGGTTCCAGCCCGGCCCGCCTCGGGGGCGAGGTAGAGGGGGCCACCGTGCTGGGTCTGGCTCGTGTGCCGTCTGTCACTCCTCGTCGTCTCGGGAGCGGCGGACCTGGGGCGGAAGCGCGAGTAGCGGTGTGAACGTGACCTCTTCGCGCTGTCCCTCGCGGACCTCGAATCGGACGGCCCGGAGCGTCAGCCGGTGAGTGGTCCACTGCATTGGGCGTGGCGTCATCTCGCGCGCCATCCGGTCCAGCCACGACGCGCTGGCGGCAGTCTGCGTGGAGTCCTGGGCGGCCGTCGCCAGCGGGGCGAGAACGAGGAGGGCGAGGACGAGCGGTTTCATTCCGTGGCTGGCTCGGGTTCAGGGTGGCCCAGCGGACGAACTGTGATCCCCTGTCTCGTGATCTCAGCGGGCAACGGCGTAGGGATGGGAATGCCTGAAAGCGTGAGGCGGCAAGACCTCCGGTCTCCCTCTATTCCGACTGTCAACGGGGAAGGACCCATCTGAACAGCGAGCGGCTGAACGCGATCAGCCAAGCTCGCGGTGTCTCTACACTTCTGTCCGCACCTCATCACTGCCGTCTCCACTCGGTCCGCCTCGGGCCCGAGGTGGAGGGAGTCGCGGGCGGAGGGCGTGTTCTGCGCCGCGCTGGCAGGGGCGACCGCGAAGGCGGCAAAGACAAGGAGCGTGAGGGCTATCGGTTTCATTCCGTCGCGGGCTCAGGCTCTGGGTAGCCGACGGCACTTGCGCTCAGGGCGAGTCGCTCGGCCTTGGGTGTAAAAGGAGAGATCCCAGTCGATTGTCGGCAATAGCCCAAATTTGCTGTACCGGTGCAGATGTAGATCTCACCATCTGGCCAGTGACGGACGAAGGATGGATAAGGGCCACAGCTTATTCCGAGGTAGTGGCAAGTTGGGTACCACTCCGAATAAACCAGATACCCATCAGCGCACATCGCCGAAGCGAATCTGGGCACCTCCTCGCATTTCGCCCTGGCTAGCCCAAGCGGCTGAAGCGATTCGGCCAGTTCGGCCACTACAGGATCGAGGCGGAGGGAGTCGCGGGCGGACGGTTTGTCCTGCGCCGCGCTGGCGGGGGCGACCACCAGCGCGGCGAACAGGATCAGAGCCAGGGCCGCCCGCATCGTGCCTAGCGCGGCACGTTGAGCAGCACCGAGAAGCGGAGCTGGTCGGCCAGCGGCGAGTTCTCCTCCAGCGCGTAGATGTACGACAGGTCGAAGCCGACGACGTTGTAGCGGATGCCCGCGCCGAAGGTCAGGAACTCACGGTTGCCGTTGGCGGGGTCCTCGTAGAAGTAGCCGCCACGCAGCGCCAGGAGGTCGTTGTACCAGTACTCCAGGCCCGCGCCGAGCGTGAGCTGGCGCAGCACGCCGACGGACTCGCAGTCGTTGTCCGGGATCTCGTCCGCCGCGCGGTCTGAGCACGCGCCCGCCGTGCCCGCGGAGGTGTCCACGATGCGCTCGCCCCAGGATGAGAAGAGCGCCTGGTAGAACGGCTCGTACTCGCCGGAGGAATCGCGCGAGACGATGAGCTTGTTGAGGTCGAGGGCGGTCGTGAGCTTGTTGAACTCGTCGAACTCGAACTCGATGCCCGTGCCGAAGCGAAGGTTGGTCGGGATCGCGTTCGGGACGCCGTTCTCCAGGTATGTGATGGACGGACCCATGTTCGCCAGGTTGAAGCCGAGCGATGGCGTCACGCCGATGCCGCCCGCATCGATCTGCGGTGCGTCGTAGATGACACCGAGGTCCGCGCCAAAGCTGACGCCCGCCTGAGCGTCTTCGAGGATGTTGCCGCTCACGAGGCTGGAGTAGATGAAGCGCCCACCTGCGCCGATGGAGAGGCCGTTGCCGACCTCGACGCCGTAGCTAAGACCTGCTGCCAGTTCGAAGCTCCTAAACTCGCCGAGTTCGGTGCCCTGGTCGTCCGTCCACGTCTGCTCGCCGAGGTTGAAGTAGGTGAAGTGCCCGCCGAGGGTGCCCGCGCTCCCCATGGAGTGCTTGCCCGAGACGTAGTTGTACGAGAGATCCGCGCCGAGGGCCGGAAGCCAAGGCGCGTACGTAAGGGAGATCTCCGTGCCTTCCTGGCCTGCGAGACCAGCGGGATTCCAGAAGGGAGCGTAGGCGTTATCTGTCGTCGCGACGCCCGTCATGCCCATTCCGGCCGCCCGGCTATCGGGCTCGATCTGGAGGAAGGGGACAGCGGTGGTGATGACGACGTTGCCGTCGTCTTGGGCCGAGGCAGGAGCCACGGCCAGAGGCGCGAGAGCTACCGCGAGCGCGGCGCAGAGGAGAAGGCGATTCATCGGAGGGGACCCGGCGAGCGGGCGGTAGTGCGTCTGTGGGAGGGCGCGCAGGTCACGAAAGCTAGGGACAGGCTGTGCGCGGGCGAAGGAGTTCGTGGGGCTGACGGTTCAAACCGCGTCCCGAATGGACAGGATCAGCGGATGACGGCGAGCTTGTCGCGGCGCTCCGCGACTCGTCGTGCGCCATCGTCTCCGTCCACCTCGACGCGGAGGCGGTAGAGGTAGATGCCGCTCGCGAGTGGGTCGGCGTCGTCGTCGAGGCCGTCCCAGTCCAGGCGAACGAGGCCGCCCGTGAGGGGGCCGTCCATCTCCATCGTGCGGACCGGACGGCCCGCCAGTGAGTAGATGCGAAGTTGGACGCGCGCGGGGGTACCGGGTGCCTGATTGTGTTCGAAGAAGAAGGTGCTCCGGCCGGGCGTCGGATTGGGATAGGGGTAGGCGTTCTCTACGAGGAGGTCCGTGTCCTCCGTCACGACGAACTCCAGCACTTCGGTGGAGGCGTTGTTCGCGCCGTCCCATGCCGTCAGCGTGAGGCTGTGAGGCCCGGGCGCGAGGGTGGGCAGGGGGAAGCGGACCGTGCCGGACGTGAAGTCATCCAGGTCGCCTTCGTAAGAGCGACCCACGTCCACGGCGCGCGTCGGATCGCCGTCGATGGTGAGGAGCAGTTCGTGACCCACGCCCGCGCCGACGGTGTTGATGCCGCTGGGATCTCTCAGCCGCGCGATGAGGGTCGGGTCTGGACGTGCGATGCCGCCGGAGACGAAGGTGGTGTCATCGAGGAAGAGGCGAATCTCCGGCCCCTCGGGATCGTTGGGGCGTGCTCCGGCAGTTTGTGAGACGAGCGCCTCGCGGGACTGGCCGAGGCCGTCGGTGAGCCCGGAGCCATCGTCGCCGAGGGCGTACGTGGTGATGCGGGCAGCCTGGCCGGAGTACGAGACGTCCTGTGGCACGAGGAACGTGGCGTCGAAGGCGCCGCTGCGGACGCTCGCGCGGCCCGCGTAGATCGGGTCCGTCTGGACGGTGTAGAAGCCCGGTGTGTTGACGCGGACGGGCAACTGCACGTCGCGCTCGGCATCGAACACGTTGAGTGCGACCTCGCCCTCGAAGGCCGCGTCCGGCGTGCCGTCGAAGCGGAGGACCTGTCCCTGAACGCGGGCGGTCTCGAAGGCGCGAAGCTCGGGAGCGGCTCCGGCGGGGAGGGGCACGCCGTTGATGTGTGTGATGAGCACCCGCCGCTCCGGCAGGCCGATCCGCATCGCGGGATCCCCGAGCAGGTTGAACTTCCGGTTGTTCAGTTCCGCGCCTACATCGGTGTTCTTGGCGTCGGCGAGGATGTCCCCGAGGCGGCGGGGGCGGCCCTCCGCATCGCGCTCCAACATCGCGCGGGTGAGCTGGATGTTGAGGCCGAGGTTGAGGCTTTCCGTGGAGATGAACGTGACGACGACGCGCACCGTCGTGAACATGGCGACGGCGCCGCCTCCCTCACGTAACAGTGTTTCTTCCGCAAGGCTCTGCGAGTCCACCTGGTCGTACTTGCCGAACGAGCAGGTGGCCGTCACGAAGATGGGCAGCTTCTCCGCGTTGCTGAGCCCGTCCACGACGGACGCGGTGAAGAGCTGCTCGTCTGCGAGGCCCTCAGGTCCTCCGTGCCCCATGTAGTTCCAAACGAGGGTGCCCTCCTCGATAGCGCGGCGGGAGGCTTCGGTCGCCCCTGGGCGACGGCGACCGGTGGCACCCGTGACCTCGGGGTAGGAGGGCATGTAGATCTTCTGCACGATGACGCCTGTGCTGTCCGGGATGCGCACCGCGACGGCGTCGGCGTTCTGGACGTGGAGGTCGTTGTCGAACGAGTTCGGGTACTGGTCGTCCGCGAGGAAGGTGAAGCGGGAACGCCAGTCGCCGAAGGTCTCCGTGTTCTCGTACCCGATGATCTTGTCGACCATCGTCTCGGCCTCCTCCAGCGTGGTGATGGGGAGGCGTCCCACGCCGAGGTCTACGCGCTCGAAGCTGCTCGTGGAGGCTGAGCCGCTCCACACCCAGGCGCCCTCGTCGTCGTCGAGCAGCGCGAAGTAGTCGTCGGAGGTGTAGCTCCGCTCGCGCCACAGCATCTCGTCTGTCTGGTACGTGGGCACGAGGCTGGGCGGGCCGTTCTTGATGCCCCGGTAGTCGTAGTGGCCGTCACCGAAGAGGAGGAGGTGCTGCGGGAGCCGGGCCTCGGTGTCTGCACGGTCGTAGAGGAACTTCATGAAGTCCCGGATGGCGCGCATGTCCGGGATGCCGCCGCCGAACTCGTTCGTGATCTGATCCACCGTGACGACGAGCGTCTCCAGTCCGTCCGCCTCGCGGTGCGCAGCGAGGCGCTCCGCAGCAGGCGCGAGCACCTCGGGCGTGATCACGATGTAGTCCGGGAAAGACGTGAGACCGTGTAGGTTCTGATTCGCGACGGGCGTGCCGCCCGCGAACGTCCGCAGGCTCGCGCCAGGATCGAAGGCGATGATCTCACGCTCCGTCTCGATGGCCTCCACCTGCACCCGGTAGCGGCCCCCGTCGGCCTGTACGCCGAGGCGGGCCACCTCACCGGGGGTGGTCACGTCCCAGACCTCCGGCGCGGCGGCAAACCCCTCCAACGCGACCTCGAAGCGTCCTCGGAGGCCACCGGGCGTCGGGAAGGCGGCGACGCCGTTCGTGGCGCGAGGAGCACGCTGGAACGTGGCCTCGGCCCAGTCGAGCCAGGCGGTCGCGTTGCCGGGGGCGCTGGGTGCTCGGACGGTGAGTGCGAGAGAGCCCTGAACAGGAATCGTCGCCTCCGCCGTGCGGATCCTCGCGAGGTAGCCCGTCGCGCTGCCGAACTGGACGCCAGGCGGCGTGACGGTATCGAGCGTTTGCCCTCCCTTCGAGATGGAGATGGAGATGGACGGGTTGGCGCGGGCCGCCACTTGCGCCCGGTACCGGACCTCACTCGCGAGGTTCGGCGGGATCGTGTCCAGAACCGTCACGCCCGCGCTCGTGCGGGTCAGTTCTTCGCCCAGCCAGTGGAGGCCGGAGCCGCTGCCCTCGCGCTCCAGGTTGGCGAGATCGCGCTCCGCGACGATGCGGCCGGTGACGGAGGTCAAGACTTGCGCATCGGACCAGCCGGGGAAGGTGGCCGGGCCGACACGCATCGGGCTGGCAGCGTCCACACGGAGGAAGACAGCGGTCTCGCGCGCGAATGGGTTGAGGGTGTGGCTCCAGGCGTCGTCGTCCGGGTCGGAGGCGAAGCCCGTATCCCAAGCCCATGTCTGCGGCCCCTCAGCGTAGAGGAGAACGGCGTCGCCCTCGTCGAAGCGTCCATCCCCACCACCGATGACGAGAGAGGGGGTCTCCACGAGGTCCGCCGGGCGGGGAGTACCGCCGAGCTCTGGCAGCGGGGCGCCGCCGTTGTGGTAGGCTGCGACGCGGGCCGGGTCCACGGTGGCCGGGTCTAGGCCGAGCGCCTCGATGAGCGTGCGGTCCACGCGGTAGACGCCGGTCTCAGGGACGGGCAGCTTGAACCACCGCCCCTCCGCGAGGGTGCTCCGTGTGACGCCGAGGTGGGAGGAGCCGCCGCCCAGTTTCCGCGCCACGCCAGTCTGAGGCGCCATTCGGTTGACCCGCACGATGGCACGGCGGACCCGAGTAACACGGTCGCCCTCGACGCGAAGCAGCCGCACGCGCAGGCTCCCCACTGGCTGTTTCCGCCTCGTCCCCACCGCCACGACCTCTGCGAGCGGACCCTCGAAGGCCTCGACCACGCGCTCCGCGCCCGGGACGCGAGCGTCCTCCGTATCCACGCTCAGCACCTCCACACGAGGGGGCACGCGAGCGCCCAGCGGTACCAGGGCGGTCGCGGTCGCCTCGTTGCCGACGAGGCGCGTCGCGAGGGCGTCGGCGCTTTCGGGTGTGCCCGCCTCGGTGATCGCGCGGCTCCATCGCGCGGTGATCTCATAGGTGACAGCGCCAGGAGTCTCCTCCAGGATGCGAACCGTGGCGCCTTCAGGAGGGACCTGGCCGGAGGCGAATGGGCCCGAAGGTGCGCGGCTGGACGACTGGCTGCTCGCGGGGACAGCGGCGAGCAGGATCGCGAGGACGGCGGCGAGACGCAGCAGGGGCGTCATGGCAGAACTGTGCTGAGGGTCAGAGTCGGCGCGAGGGCGCCGTCGGGGTAGCACAGAGGCCGATAGATCGGAGGGGAAGCCGCGGGAACGGGACGAAGATAAACGGCGCGGAGGGGTGGAAATAGGGCCCTCTAGGTCGCCCTACAGGTTTCACACGGTCTGTCGTACACGCGAGAGGGGGCGCACGCACACTACAAGACCGAAACGGTGCGCCTTGTCCCTCTTGGCCGAAGCGCAGCACCCAAGAGAGACCGAGTCTGTCCGCCTCGGCCCCCGAGGCGGACCTAGCTGTTGATGTTGCGGTGGATGGCCTGGCGCGTCAGGCCGATCCGGTTGCCAAGCTGCGTCCGGTTGTCGATGCCAGGGATGCCGACGAAGCCGTTGACGAGGCTCGTGAGGTACTCCTGGCGCAGGCGCGCGATGGGGATCGGGCCGAGGATCTTCGCGAGGTCCAACTCGGCCAGCTCACGCTGCGCCGCGGCCATGTCCTCGTCGATGCGTTCGATGACGCTCGGCCAGACGGGCACTTCGTCGAAGATGGCGCGGGCCTGCTCGTAGTACTCCAGCGCGAGGCCGTAGAACTTGAAGTCGTGGTGGTAAACCTGCGCGAGCATGTGGAGCGCGATGCCCTGCTCGGGTGCGAGCTCGTTGCGACAGGCCAACTCGTAGGCCTTCTGGAGTTGCTCCTCGCCCTGTCCGGGACGGCCGAGTTGCACCAGCGCGTAGCCCTTGTTCATGAGGGCCTTCGGGATGTACTCCACGAGGCCGTTGCGGCGGCTCAGGTTGTAGACGCGCATGCAGACCTCGATGGCCTGCTCCCAGGAGCCCTGGGCCATGAGCGTCGCGCTCTTCTGGAGCAGCGCGGCGATCTCCCAGGGGCGCGTGCCGAGGCGGCGGGCCTCTTCGCGGACGCGGTCGAAGTACTGGAGGGCGGCGCTTAGGCTCGCGAGGCGGTGGCGCATGAGCCAGCCCAGCCGGTAGTCCAACACGACGGTCTGGTAGGCATCGTGCGGCTCGATGAGTGCCAGTTCCGTCTTGACGCGCTCCACGGGGGCATCGCGCAGACAGCGGACGGCCTGGAGCTGGGCGTGAGTCCGCGTGAGCGGGTCCAGGCCGGGCGTTTTGAGGAGTTCGTTGAACTCCAGGAAGGCGTCGTAGACCCGAGCGTGGTCTACGTGGTCCAGCGCCCGCGTCCAGCGGTCATGGACGGAGGCCGGGAGGGCCTCGAAGGCAGCGGCGGCGCGGTCGAGATGATCTCGCTCGTGCGCCGGGGTCATCGGAGCGGAGGGCATGGGCGCGTGCGGTGGGGGCTGGCGGGGACCAGGCGAAGTGGGTCCGGTATCGGGGAGGCGCGAGGTCCTCTTAAACCAGGGGGCGGGTCCGTTTTCCACAATCGCGCGTCATCCGGCAGGAGGGAAGGGGACTGGAAGGCGCGGTGAGGGCCGGGTCTCTCCGCCTCGGTGCCGAGGCGGGCGGGGCTGGTGACGCTCAGGGTGGATGCCGTCCCAGCGCACACCGGGTAGCTTCCGTCCCCTCATGCCCGACCTCGTCCCGACGCTCCTCTTCGGCCTCACGCTGCTGCTCGTCGTGGGCATCGGCGAGGCGCTCCGCGCGATGGGCGTGCGGCCGGAAGACTCGCGCCGGTTCGTCCACGCGGCGACGGGGATCGCGGTGGCGCTCTGCCCGCCCTTTTTCTCCGAGCCGACCGGTATCTACGCGCTAGCGGTGCTCTTCGTGGGCGTGAACGTGGTGGCGGTGCGGCGAAAGCTGTTCCTCGGGATGCACGGGATCGAGCGCGAGACGTGGGGCACGGTGGCGTTTCCCCTCGCGCTCATCGCGGCGCTGTTCCTGTGCTGGACTCTGGATCCCGGCCGCATCTACATCCTCCAGACGGCTTTTCTCGTGCTCGCCGTCTCGGATCCGCTGGCGGCTTGGGTGGGTGGGCGCGTCTCGCGAGGGCAGTACGAGGTGAACGGCCAGACGAAGACCCTCGCGGGCTCGCTCGCGTTCGTCACCAGCGCTGGAATCCTGGCGGCGTTCGGCATCGCGATCTGGCGTCCCGACGGCATCGGCCTCGAAGAGATCCTGGCGGGAGCGGTCCTCGTGGCGGGGCTGGGGGGAACGGCGGAGGCGCTCGGCACGAAAGGCTGGGACAACCTCTGGATGGTGCTCGCGGTGGTCGTCGCGCTCGTGGCGCTAGACGGCCAGCCGGAAGTAGCCGTGCTGCTCCTGTCAGCGTTCGGCGTCGCCGTGGCGTTTGCCGCGGTCTCCTACTTCGTTGGCTTTCTGGATCTCTCCGGCGCGATGGCGGCGGGGCTGCTGGCGTGGGGCGTGGTCGGCCTCGGGCCGCTGACCGTCGGCGCGTGGGGATGGGCGGCGATCGGATTCACGTTCTTCTTCGGCTCCAGCGTTCTCTCGAAGCTGGGGCGGCGGCGAAAGCGCGAAGCAGAGACACGGGCTGCCAAGGGCAGTCGGCGTGATGCGGGGCAGGTCGCGGCAAACGGTGGGGTAGCGGGTCTACTTCTCGCGGCGACGCCCTTCGCGACGGACCCGGAGGGCGCGATGGTGCTTTTCCTCGGATGGTGTGGCGCCTTCGCAGCGGCCTCGGCGGACACCTGGAGCACAGAGATCGGCACCTGGGTGCGCGGACAGACACGCGACGTGCTCCGCTGGCGGCCGGTGCCACCAGGCGAGTCGGGCGGCGTGTCGCTGGCGGGGAGCCTCGGCGGTGCGCTGGGCGCGGCCCTGATCGCGGGGCTGGCGGTTCTGTTTCTGGAATCCGCGAGTCTGGGCGCGGTCGTGCTCACGGCGGGCCTCGTGGGCGCCTGGGCAGATAGCCTCCTCGGCGCGACGGTCCAGGCGCGCTTCCTCGCACCCGACGGCTCCCTCACCGAGAAGCCCGAGGCAGACGGAGTCGCGCTCCCCCTCGCGCGGGGCTGGCGCTGGATGACCAACGACCGCGTCAACCTCGCGTGCACCCTCGTCGGCGCGATGGTCCCGTTGGTCGTGCTGTGGCTTTTCTGAGGCGCCGCGCGGCTGGGGGAGTCCGCCTCGGTAGACCGATGGGGGTGCCCACGGACCGACCGAGGCGGGACCCCTCGCCCGGAACGCCCGCCCGTACCTTCCGCCGTCTTCCCGCCCCCTCCGCATGGAACCCACGCCCAGCCTCGCCCCGACGCCCTGGTTCAAGAAGCTGCACTGGCAGATCATCATCGGCCTCGTGCTCGGCCTCGCCTTCGGCATCTTTGCCGCCGCGCAGGGCTGGGGCGGCTTCGTGTCGGACTGGATCGCGCCGTTCGGGACCATCTTTATCAACGCGCTGAAGCTGATCGCCGTCCCGCTCGTCCTCGCGAGCCTCATCACCGGCGTGGCCTCGCTGAGCGACCTCCGCAAGCTCTCGCGCATCGGCGGCAAGACCATCGGGATCTACCTCGGGACGACGGCTGTGGCGGTGACGATTGGGCTCGTGCTCGTCAACCTCGTCCAGCCCGGCCAGTTCGTGCCGACGGAGATGGCGAGCGAGATGCAGGCCACCTACGCCGAGGACGCCAGCGCGCGCCAGGGCGCCGCCGCCGCTGCCGACGAGCGCGGCCCGCTCCAGATCATGGTGGACATCGTGCCGGGCAACTTCTTCGCGTCGGTCGCGGACAACGGCAACATGCTCCAAGTGGTCTTCATCGCGCTGTTCGTGGGCATCGCGCTGATCCAGATCCCGAAGGAGCGAGCGAGGCCGCTGCTCGCCTTCTTCGAGAGCCTCAACGACGTGGTGATCCGAGGCGTGGACATCATCATGCTGATGGCGCCCATCGGTGTGTTCGCGCTCATCGCGAGCACGATCACGACGACCGCGGGCGACGACGTGGGGCAGATCCTCGCCCTCCTCGGCGCGCTCGGCGTCTACTGCCTCGTGGTCATCGGTGGGCTCATCCTGCACACGCTGATCACCTACGGCGCGCTCTTGAAGACGCTCACGCCGATGAAGATCAAGACCTTCCTGGCGGGGATCGCGCCTGCGCAGTTGGTGGCGTTCTCCACGTCGTCCAGCGGCGCCACGCTGCCGGTCACGATGGAGCGCTGCGAGGAAGAACTCGGCGTCAGCGAGGAGGTCTCGTCGTTCGTGCTGCCGCTCGGCGCGACGATCAACATGGACGGGACGGCGCTCTACCAGGCCGTCGCGGCGGTGTTCATCGCGCAGACGCTCGGCCTGGAGATCGGCCTCAGCGGCCAGATCGCGATTGTGCTCACGGCGGTTCTCGCGAGCATCGGGACGGCGGCCGTGCCCGGCGCGGGCATCATCATGCTCGTCATCATCCTCCAGACCATCGACGTGCCTGCCGAAGGCATCGCGCTCATCCTCGGCGTGGACCGCATTCTAGACATGATGCGCACCGTTACCAACGTCACCGGCGATGCTACCGTCGCGACCGTCGTCGCGAGCAGTGAGGACCAGCTCTTCCCGCCCGATCTCTCCGGCGACAGCGACCGCCTCCGCTCGGTCGGCGAGACCGCCGACATCGTCCAGAACCGCCGCGAGGCGGGCCTGATCTAGATGCTCGGTCTCCTCCGCCTCGGTGTGCTCGCGGGCGCACTCGGTCTCTCCGTCGCCCCGGTCCTCGCCCAGGCCACGCCCGAGGCGGCCGGACCGCTGGACGGACTCGTGAGCACCGAGGAAGGCGCCCGCCTCTTCACCGACGCGCACGACGCGCTCCTCCACTGGCGCCTGGACGAGGCGGAGGACGGGTTCATCCGCCTCGGCGAACTGGAGCCGACGTCCGCCGCAGGGGCCTACGGACTCCACAAGACCGCCCTCTGGCGTGCCATCGTGATGGAGCGGCCGCCGTACCCGCAGCGTTTTCTCGCCCTCAGCGACTCCTTCGGCGATGTGCTCCGCACCCTCCCGCGTGGCACCTGGCGCACCCATCTCGAAGGCGAGCGCGAGATGCATCGCGCCATGTTGTTCCTGCGTCAGGAGAGGTTCACGAGCGCAGGCCGCGCGCTCCACTCCGCCTGCGGAGACTTCAAGGCGACGGTTCGCGATGCCGAGGTGCCGTTCGCGGAGAGCTTCCTCGGGCGCGGGGCGTGCCTCGTGGTGGCAGGCGCCATCCCGAGTGAGTACAAGTGGATCGGGGCGCTGCTCGGGTTTCGCGGGACGGTGCAGGAGGGCATCGCGATGGTGGACCGGTCCATCGACGAGGCCACGGTGGCGGCGCCAGAGGGCGTGTTGTTCCTCGCGCTGGCGGACGCCGCGCTGAACGAGCGCCGGGCGGGCGGCCTGGATCGCCTCGGGGAACGAGCGGAGCAACAGCCAGAGAGCGCCCTCTTCAGCTATCTCTACGGGGCGCTCCTGCTCGAAGAGCGCAACGCGCCCGAGGCCGAGCGCTACCTCCGCCGGGCCGCCGACCTCGTCGCCGAGGCGGACGTGGCGGCGCTGCCGTACGTGGACCATCACCTCGGGCTCGCCCTCTTCCGCCAGGACCGATTCGAGGACGCCGCCGACCACCTGGAGCGGTACCTCCGCGAGGCGCCGGGCCACGCCCTCGTCGCCCAGTCAGGGCTTCACGCGGGTCTCGCGCGAGAACTGACCGGCGACCGCCGCGCCGCTGAGCGCCACTACCGCCGCGTCCGCGCCTCGCGCGACAACGACTCCGACCAGCAGGCCGAGCGTGAGGCCGAGCGCCGCCTGGACCATCCCCTCACGGAGACCGAGCGCGCCCTCGTTCTCGGCGCCGCCGCGTACGACGGGGGGCGTTACGAGGCGGCGATCCCGCTCCTCCAGCCCGTCCTCGGCGACCGCGAGGCGGAGGAGACCCTCCGCGCGGAGGCCGCCTACCGGACGGGGCGTGCCTACCAGGCCCTCGGCAACGACCGCGAGGCCATCCGGCACTACCGGATCGCCGTGGCCCGGCCCGGGGATGCTCTCGCCAAGTGGGGCCCGTGGGCCATCTACCACATCGGCGAGGTGCACGAGGCGGCGGGCGACTGGGAGGAGGCGCGCGAGGCCTACGAGCAGGCGCTCGACAACGAGGGAGAGTTCGATTATCACAAGTCCCTGGAGCAGCGGACGAAGGCGGCGTTGGAGCGGATCGAGGCGGCGAGCTAGGGCACCGCGCGAGGTTGGGGTGTACCATGCGGCAGACTCCCGCCACTGTCTCCATGCGCCCCTCTCTCTGTCTTCTCGTCTTCGCCGCGCTGGCGGCTGCCCCCGCCTCGGCGCAGTCTGCGGACCAGTGGACGTCCATCGAAGGACCGTTTACGCTCTGTGAGCTTCATGAGGACCACGAGATCCGCGCACATGCGCGGGAACTCATCGCGTCGGCCGAGGCGAAGCAGTTCGCGAAGTCGGCTACCTTCGATATCACCTACACCAACTTCACGGCGCAGCAGCGGACCGCCTTCCAGTTCGCCGCCGACATCTGGGCGACGCACATCTCGGGGACGATTCCGATCAAGGTCAACGCGTCGTTCGAGCCGCTTGCTCCAGGCCAGTTGGGAGGAGCAAACGCGGCGAGGATCTGGCAGCCGGGCGGCGTCCCCAACACGTGGTATGGTTCGCCGCTCGCGGATCAGATCTTCGGCCAGGACCTTTGTTCGAGATTTCCGGCGAGTTGCGCAACAGGGGATGCGGACATCACCGCTCGGTTCGCCAGTAACTTCAGCAACTGGTACTTCGGCACGGACGGAAACCCCGGTGGCCGCTTCGACTTCGTCTCGGTCGTCTTGCACGAGATCGCGCACGGTCTTGGTTTCTTCGGTTCCCTCACGCGTGATGACGGTTCTGGAGCGCGGGAATGCAACGGCGCGGCAGGGACGTTCTGCCACAGCTTTTTGGGCTTCACCAACCCACCCAACGTCCCGGTCATCTACGACCGGTTTGTAGAGGATGCGGCGGGGAACCAGATCATCAACACGAACCTCTACCCTAACCCTTCGACTTCGTCTGGTCCCCTCGGGATGCTCGCAGTTAGTGGAGACCTGTTTTGGGATTCCCCCACTCTGCGCGCGGTCAATGGAAACCAGCGAGCGGGAATCTTTGCGCCAGCCCCCTGGAACGCGGGGTCCTCCTTCTCGCATTGGGACAACGGGCAGATCGTCGCTGGAAGCCCGGACGACCTAATGACGCCGCAGATTGGGCCAGGCCAGTCCTATCAGAGCCCGGGGCGCGCAACGTGTGCTCTTCTTCAAGACATCGGTTGGGAACTCGGCGAGGGCTGCCTCGCGCTCGTCGTGGACGACGAGGACGGCCCCGAGGTGGCCCGCCTCGGGCTGGACGCGGCCGGACCCAATCCCTTTCGCGAGGCCACCGCCTTCCGCCTCAGCGTCCCCGAGCCACAGGCCGTCCGCGCGACGCTCCACGATGCCCTCGGCCGCGAGGTGTCCGTGCTCTACGACGGCACGGCCAGCGCGCCGGTCACGCTCCGCATCGCGGGAGACCTCGCGCCGGGCGTCTACACCGTGCTCGTGGAGGCCGAGGCGGGCCGTGTGGCCGCTCCCCTCGTGCGCGTGCGGTAGGTCGGGAGAGAGAGCCCCCTGCGTGTCATCCTGAACGTGATGAAGGATCTCGACACCGAAGGCTGAGACGTTCGAGTCGTTGATTGGGGCCATGGAGCCCGAGTTGAGATCCTTCGCGGTCGCCCAGGATGACACACCCGAAGACGAAGTCCACGTCTGCCCCTGGCGGTCTGGAAGGGCGAGTGATCGCGTCCTGTGCCCTTCTCGTCCTCGCCTCGGTCCTCGCGCCGGTCCGCGCCCAGGAGATCGCGCCGGTCCGGCACGTCTGTACCCTCCACGCTCACGCCGAGGCGGCCCGCCTGCTCCCCTTCGGCGGTGGCTCCTTCGAGCCGTGCGACGCCCCCGCTGCCCGCTTCGAGGTGGACGCGCCCGACCTCCCACCCGAGGCGCGTCGCGCCCTCGACGCCGCCCTCGACGTGTGGGCCTGCCGCATCGCGAGCGAGGTGCCCATCCGGCTAGTGGCGCGATGGGTGGACCAGCCCCTCACGCGCCTCGCGGCGGCCGGGCCTCGTGCCCTCCGCGACGCGGACCCTGCGCTGCCGCCCGGAACCTGGATCCCCTCTGCCCTCGCGGACGCCCTCGCGGGACGAGACCTCAGCCCCGCCATTCCCGACATCGAGGCGGACTTCAACCGCGCCTTCCCCGACTGGCACTTCGACCTGACCACGCCGCCGCCCGAAGGCGCGTACGACTTCGCGACCGTCGCGCTGCACGAGATTGGGCACGGCCTCGGTCTCCTCGGCGCGATGACGGTCAAGGGCGGCGTTGGCCGCGTGGAGGGACCCGGCGGAGGCGACACGCCCCTGATCTACGACCGCTTCACGCTCGGCCCGGCCGGGCGGTTGCTCGATGCTGCCGTCTACCCGCGCCCCTCGCAGCGTCTCGGGGAGGCGCTCACCTCGCAGACCGCCTTCGATGGGCGAGCCACACGGCAGGCCCTCGGCGCGCCCATCGCGCTGTACGCACCGGGGACGTGGCGCGAAGGCGGCTCCTACGACCACCTCGACGAGGCCCTGTATCCACAGAACGACCCGGAGGGTCTCATGACGCCGTTCCTCGCGCGAGGCGAGCGCGTGACGGAGCCCGGCACCACGACCTGCGCGATGCTGGCGGATCTCGGCTGGCGTCTCGCGGGAGACTGTGCCCGTCGCGTGGGGCCGCTCCCACCCGTGCCCGAAGACACGGAGGTCCGGTTGGCGGGCCGAAATCCGTTCCGAGCCTCCACGCGTCTGGAGATCACCGTCGGTGCGCCGGTGCAGGTGCGGGTCTGGATGGTGGACGCCCTCGGGCGGCGCGTGCGGACGCTCGCAGACCGGAGCGCGGTGCCGGGGGACCGACTGCTGGTTCCCGTCTCGAGCGACGGGCTCGCCTCGGGCGTTTACCGGGCCTTGGTGCAGGCGGGAGGCGAGACGACGAGCCTCGCCTTGACGCTCCTCCGGTAGGCCCGCCTCGGCACCGAGGCGGGCGAGGTCGGGCGACGGTCAGTCCAGCAAGCAGACGAGAGAACCGGCAGGTGGGGAGGCCGGAGGGGCGAGAGAAAGAAGCGCCCGTGTGAGGGAAAACACTTAGGAGATGGTCCGGAAATCCTGCCCTGGTCTCTATCCTCCGGTCCCTGGCCTTCTCTACCCCCGTTCCCATGGATGACGCTCCCCGCCCCACCGACTCTCAAAGCGCCGATTTCGACGCCGAACTCGCAGGCCTCACCGAATCTCTCGGCGACGGATACGACAGCGTCTCCGGCCGCATCCGCTCGTCGGTGGTCTCCGGCGAGACCGTCCAAGGTGGAACGGAGGCTGAGGTCTACATCCGCGTCACCGAGAGCGTCTCCGAACTCGCCGACGCCCTCCGCATCACGCAGTCCCTCTCCGTCAGCTACCTCAAGATCGCCTCGGTAGATCAGAAGATGGAGTTCGTCCGCAACCTCAAGGTCACCAACCAAAGCGTCTCCGTCGTCGTCTACGCCCGGAAGCAGCTCAGCTCCGACACCCTCCGCAGCCCCGCACTCACCGAGAGCCCGGGCTCTGACGTGGAGCGCTTCGTGCGTGCGCACGGCGACGCATACGTAGCCGGGATCTCCCGGGGCGGCGAGTACTACGCAGTGTACACGTTCCAGAGCGAGACCCGCGAGCAGCAGCAGTCCGTCACGGCCTCGCTCAAGGCCAACGGCGTGTACTCCGGGGTGACAGTCGGGACCTCGCTGGAGACGGCCATCGAGAACACGACCAAGGACACGAACACGACCTGGACGTTCAGCCAGCAGGTCTCCGGCGTCTCCTCCCCGTCCCTGCCCGACCGCAAGGACCTCATCGCTTATGCCCTCGCCTTCCCTGATCAGAACCTTGACCGGCCGACGAACATCGGTATTGAGACCGAGGGCTACGAGCGCGTCCCCGGCTTCGATCTCGACTTCCAGCGCATCATCGACAACCGCCGCTACTTCGTCGGAGGCGGTGTGGAGGACGGCCTGACCGACGGCCTCGTCCGGGTCGAGTCACTGAGGAAGCGCGTGGAGGGCCTCCGAGACATCTACCGCGTGTACGGCTACAGCGGCGACGCCGGGCTCGACGCCTTCGGTGATCTCCTCGAAGCCGATTTCCGGGCCATCCGCGAGCAGTTTGTGGCCTACGCCGACGACCCGCTCCGGTCGTTCGCGCGGCCTCCGCTTCCCTCCCTGGACAAGGGGAATCCCGTCCTGACGTACGAGAAGGGGGTCTCGGCGAAGTGGGGACGCGATGGAGGCGACGAGTTCGGGTACGGCTCCATTGAGGAGGCCGTGCTTTCGCAACGTCGGCTCGCCTGGGTCCAGCTTCGGGGCGGCAAGTACGTGGATCGCCTCTCCCTCCGCTACGACGACGTCCACGGTGAGGGCAAGGTCCAGCACCACGGCCGCGACGGCGGCCGCGACGCCTTCGCGCTCTCGCTCGACCGGGGAGAGGTCGTCACCGAGGTCTCGCTCCGCCATGGCCGCGTCATCGACCGCCTCGCGCTCGTCACCAACGAGGGCGCTCGGACAGAGGTCGGCCGGGACGGCGGCGACCCGGCCGAGTGGAAGGCGGACGGTAGGGTCGTCCTCGGGTTCCAGGGCCGCGCAGGACGTCTCCTCGATGCTCTCCAGGTCGTATGGATCAAGCTCCAGCCCGCCGCCTTCGAGACGAACGGCTGACTCTGCCCGCCTCGGCACCGAGGCGGAGGGAGCTAGAACCTGTCGGCGGTCCACGCCTCGACCGCGTCACCCAATTCCTGCTTGCCCTCCTGACGGAGGAAGGTGACGAGGCGACCCGTTTCGTTCCGGACCACGTTGGCCGGGAACTCACTCGCGATGCGCTCCAGCAACTGCCAGGAGGCGTCTCCGCCGTCCTCGTAGAACGACTTCTGTAGTCCGATCCGAGCCCGCCGCCGGGGCTGGTCCCAGCGCTGGTAGTCCAGAAACCGGAGCGACCAGTGCTCGTCCGGAAACAGGTCTCCGATGAGCGACTCGGCGATCGAGAGTCCGTTGTTGCTGTTCGTGAAGTAGACGAACCCCGTTTCCGTGTCGGGGTACGCGATGACGAACGAGCGGAAGTTCTCGTTGTCTCCCCAGTGCCAGATGGCCGGGGCCCCACCGCTGGCCTCACGTCCTCACCCGAGCCCCCAGGACAGGTGGGCCCAGGTCTCGCGGTCGCCCCAGCCGCTGACCGCAGCCTGCTCTGAGAGCATCTCCCCGGCAAGCCCTTCGGAAAGACCGTCCCCGGAGAGGACGGCCTGCACGAACGAGGCGTAGTCGGACGCCGTGGTGTGCAAGCTGGCAGCGGCGACCTCGTCGGACAGCTTCGTCTTCTCCATCACGCGGCCGATCATGTCGTGTGGCAAGGCCGCATCGGACTCGTAGTCTGGCCGCCACACGAACGACGACCGGTCCATTCCGAGCGGGCCGAACACCTCCGCTGTGAGGAGGTCATTCAGGCGCGTCCCCGTCTGCCTCTCCAGCATCTCGGCGAGGAAGACGAAGCCTTCTCCGGAGTAATTCCAGGCCGTCCCCGGATCGTGGTTGAGTGTGAGCGGCGTCCCTCCCCAGTTGGGCAGGCCCGACGTGTGGCTCAGCACCATTCGTGGAGTGATCTGAGCGGCGCGAGGGTCGTGATCCAGGCGGGCATACCCTGCGTCGTCCCAGAGCGGAGAATCCAGGTCGATCAGTCCGCGCGACGCCAGTTTCAGTGTCAGGTAGGCGACGACAGGCTTGCTCAGGGAGGCCGCCTCGAACACCGTCTCGTCCGAGACCGGGGCTCCCGTGTCGATGTCGCGCGTGCCGAAGGC
>JBCDKM010000025.1:0-65641 GCA_038746605.1 Bacteroidota bacterium | reverse complement strand
TCGTCGGCACGAGGTCGGCCCATACGCGACGGGGCGGGCAGGTGCGGCCGGATGGCCTCCCACTGCGGATCGGAGAGTCGGGTAGTGCTCATGCGCCCAAGCTCCGCCGCCCGCTCAGACTATTGCAACAGCCTCTAGTACTCTCGCGCCTGTGACGGCGCGTCTGCCATGCCCACAGTCGTCGATTTCGACACGCTACCCGAGCTCTTCGAGAAAGTCACCGCGCACTATGCTGGGACCGGGCACCCCGCCCTTCGCTACAAGGACAAGTCCACCAAGGAGTGGCACGATATCACGCACGACGCCCTCGCGGAGCAGGTCCGGGCGTTCGCGGGATTTCTCTATGGGGCAGGCGTTCGCAAGGGCGACCGCGTTGCGCTGCTCTCCGAGAACCGCCCGGAGTGGGCCGTCACAGACCTTGCGACGCAGATGCTGGGCGCCGTCACCGTCGCGCTCTACACCACCGTCCCCGCCAGTCAGGTGGCCTACATTCTGAACGATAGTGGCGCGAAGGTGCTCGTCGTCTCGACAGGTCTTCAGTTGCGCAAGGCGGACAAAGCGCACGAGGAATGCCCCGCGCTGGAGGCGGTCGTGAGCATGGCGGAGCCACGCAAGGTGCGCGAGGCGCTCCCGCTGACCGTGTGGGACTCTGCGCTGACGGAGGGCGCGACGGCTTTTGAGGCCCACCAGTCGGAGATCGAGGCGGTCCGGGACAGCGTCACGCCGGACGATCTCGGCGTGCTCATCTACACGTCGGGCACCACGGGTAATCCGAAGGGCGTCGAGTTGACGCATCGCGCTCTGTGCTCCAACGCGACCGCCGCCCACACGGCGCTGGACATCTTCGAGGACGACATCCACCTCTCGTTCCTCCCGCTCTCGCACGCCTTCGAGCGGACCTGCGGCTACACGGCCATGTTCGCGGGTGGCACCACCATCGCCTATGCCGAGAGCATCGACGCGGTCTCGAAGAACCTCCCGGAGGTGCGGCCGACCGTGCTGATCTCAGTCCCGCGTGTTTTCGAGAAGGTCTACGCGACCATCCAGAAATCGGTCAGCACCGGGAGCCTGCTCAAGAAGGGCATCTTTGCCTGGGCAGTAGACACCGGCAAGGCCGTCGCGAATAGAAAGCGGGTGGGCAAGACAGCCGGGCCCATCCTTCGCGGTCAGAACGCGCTGGCGCAACGGCTCGTCTTCTCGGCGCTCCACGAGAAGCTGGGCGGGCGCATCCGCTACGCCGTCTCCGGTGGCGCCGCGCTGCCGCGCGAGATCGGGGAGTTCTTCGAGGCCGCCGGGCTGCCGCTGGTGGAAGGCTACGGCCTGACCGAGACATCGCCCATCCTCGCGGCGAACCCCGTGGAGGCGCCGATCTACGGCACGGTGGGCCACGTCTTTCCCGGCGTGACGGTCGCCATTCGCGACCTGCACAACGGGCACATCTTAGGCCAGATTACCGGCACCGAGGAGGATCCGCCTGACCTCACCACGGGCGCGGGCGAGATCCTCGCGAAGGGTCCGAACATCATGCGCGGGTACTGGAACCGACCGGAGGAGACCGCCGAGGTCTTCGATGCTGACGGCTGGTTCCGCACGGGCGACGTGGGGCGCTTCGAGGGCGGCTACCTCCGCATCACGGACCGGATCAAGCACATGATCGTCTCGCGCGGTGGGAAGAACATCTACCCCGGTCCCATCGAGGAGCAGTTCGTCACGAACCCGCTCGTGGAGCAGATCATGATCGTGGGCGAGGGACGGGCGTTCCTGACGGCGCTGGTCGTGCCCGCTGAGGATACTCTCCGTGCCGAGCTAAAAGAGGCGGGCCACGCAGGTGCCGCGCTGGACGGCGACGAGGCCCGCGCGCTCTTCGATCCCTTCTTCCGCACGTACAGCAAGGGCGCTGCCTCACACGAGAAGATCCGCGACTTCCGCCTGATCGCTGAGCCGTTCTCGGTCGAGAACGAACTCCTCACGCCGACGATGAAGCCGAAGCGCAAGGCTGTAGAGGCTCGCTACGCCGACCTCGTGGAGGCGATGTACGAAGGCACGTGACGGCTGGGGTCTTCGGCCTAGGCGTCGCGTTCGTCTCGGCGCTCGTGCTCAGCATCAGCGTGAGCGCGTACATCCAGCTTCTGCGGGCGGAGGAGCGGCTCCCCGATTTTCGGCGTCGCGTCTGGTTGGATGTGTTGCGTGCGGTGCCGTGGGGTCTCGGGCTCGTTGGCGGGCTTGCGATGGTGGCCCGGCAGCCCTGGGCCGCCTCGGCAGTAGAGGCTGCGGGGTGGGCGCTCGCTGCTGTCGGCGTGGTCCAGTTCGCGATGGAGGTGGTCGCGCAACTCGTGCTCCGCTCTGGGCCGGACGGCGAGGTGATGGGCGTGCCTCTCGCGCAGCCACTGATTGGTGCGGCGGTGGGACTCGCTGTGATCCTGCTGCTCGCGTGGGGACTCGTGGCGGGAGCCCGAGCCGTGTAGGCTAGGCCTCGGCCGTCATGTCCTGGCTGAGGATCTCTTGGAGCGCGGCCATCCGAAAGGGCTTAGGCAGAAAGTCGTCCATGCCTGCGGCGAAGCAAGCCTCACGATCCGATGCCATCGCGCGGGCGGTCAGCGCGATCACGCGGGGCTGGCGCTCCGGGGGCAACTCGGCGCGGAGCCTCCGGGTAGCCTCCAGACCATCCATCTTCGGCATCATGACGTCCATCAGCACGACATCGTAGGGGTGCTGGTGGAGGCGTTCGAGGGCCTCTGCACCGGTAGCCGCGACCTCCACACCGAAGCCCATCTCGCCGAGCATCCGAACAGCGAGGAGCTGATTGTCTGGCTCGTCCTCTGCGAGAAGGATGCGAAGGCTGTGCGCCTCCAAGGGAGACGATGTGGGGAGAGTATCTGGGTGCTGCAGCGTGCTCGGCAAGGCTTCGCGAGTCGCGAGCGCGCGCGCGAGCAGATCGTGCAGGGCGGAGGGCGCGACGGGTTTGCAGACGGTCGCGAGAACGAGGTCAGGCGCGTGGCGAGCCTCAGGCTCCGAGGAGAGCAAGACGAGGGGAAGCGCAGTTGGGTCTCGGCGCTTGCGGATAGCAGCGGCGACCTCCAGGCCATCCGTGCCGGGCATGACCATGTCCAGCACGCCGAGGTCGAAGGGGTAGCCTTCATCGAGCCAGCGGAGCGCCTCGCTGGGGTCTGGTGTGTCCATGACCGTCATGCCCCACCGGGTCAGGCGCTCGACGATGGCTGCGCGGCCGACGGGATCGTCGTCCACGAGAAGGACCGAGACGCCGCCGAGAGCGGTGGTGGCCGTGCGGAGGACGACCCGTCCCGCCTCGGGGGCGGCGGCGAGGGGGAGACGGAGGGTGAAGGTGCTTCCCTCCCCGAGTCGGCTGCTCGCCGTGAGGGTGCCACCCATCGCCGTCGCCAGCTTGCGCGAGATGGCGAGTCCGAGGCCCGTTCCGCCGAACCGGCGAGCCGTGGAGCCATCGGCTTGCACGAACGCGTCGAACACCTTGGGCAGCCGCTCCGCCGTGATCCCAATGCCTGTGTCCTGAATGCTGACGGCGAGGAACCCGTCGGGCTCGGCGCGAGCATAGAGTTCCACGCTGCCGGAGTCGGTGAACTTGACGGCGTTGGACAGCAGGTTCGCGAGGATCTGCCGGATCCGCCGCCGGTCTCCGACGACGCGCCCGGGCACGCCCTCCGCGATGACATAGGCCAACTCTAGCCCTTTCTTGGCCGCTTGCGTCGCGACTTCTTCCAGGGCGCCCACCAGAAGGGGCTCGGTTTCCAGCGGCTCAGACTCGATGGGGAGGTGCCCGGCTTCCACCTTCGAGAAATCCAAGATGTCGTCAATGAGGCCGAGAAGGCGGTCCCCCGCATTCTGGATCGTGCGGACGTAGTCCTGCTGCTGGGGTGAGAGGGGCGTGGTGTTGAGCAGGTCGCCAAAGCCGATGACCGCGTTCATCGGCGTGCGGATCTCGTGACTCATCGCGGCGAGGAATGCGCTCTTGGCCCGGTTGGCCGCGTCGGCCTGGTCGCGCGCCTCGGCCAGTGCCTCGACGGTCTCGTGGAGCGTCTGCTCGGTTTGTACCATCTCGGAGACATCACGACCTTCAGGGATGAGGAGGACCACTTCCCCCGTGTTCGCGTCCCGGAGTGGTTTTAGGGAGAAGTCGATGGGGATTACAGTGTCTCCGCCTTGGACCTCAACGGTATAGCGCACGAACTCGCCCGATGCGGCCTTCTCGATAGCTGCGCGTAGCTGCTCCTGGGTCGCCTCATCGATCTGCCACCAATGGCAGTCCCAGAACTTTTTGCCGACGAGTTCCTCGCGCGGGACGCCCGCGAAGGCGGTGGCAGAGTCATTGACTTCGAGTAGGGTCCCGTCGGGGGAGAGGAGGCCCTGGAACTGGTACTGCGAGTGGAAGATGCCCTGGAAGCGCTGTTCCGAGGCGATGAGCTGGCGCCTGTGTCCCTCGCGTTCGATGAGCGCGCCCGCCCAGTTGGCGACGAGGCGGACAAGGTCGTAATCGCTCTCGGTGAAGGGGGCTTCGCGAGGGGCCTGTGCCGAGAAGTTGATCGTCCCCACTACACGCCCGTCTACGACGATGGGCGCGCCGAGGTAGCTCTCAAGCCCGAACGCGGTGAAGAACGGGTGCCGCCGGTACTCCGAGTCGCTCACGTGATGCACTGCGAAGACATCGCCCCGCGCGAGAGTGAGGCTGCACGGGATCTCGGACAGGGGAAAGGTGTCGCCGATTGCGAGAGCGACGCCCTTCGGCGCGACGCAGGCGCGGACAGTGTAGGTCTCGCCTTCGATCTGGCTGACCATCGCGAGGTCGAGGCCGAGCGTGTCTAGGCTTGCGCGAAGTGCCTGATGAAGATGCTCGTCCATGGAGAGCCCTCGCTCCCCGAAGACGACGGTCAACGCGCGGAGACGCTCGGCCTGAAGAGCAGCCTCTCGCTCGGCGTGGACCTGATCCGTGATGTCGATGCTGAGGCCGACTCCCCCGACCACCGCGCCCCGGTCGCCTCGCATCGGGCTCACGACGCTCTTGAACGTGCGTCCGTCCAACGTCACGTTCCATGAGGTCTCCTCGCCCTGAAGCACACTCTCGACCGCATCCACGACGACGGGCAAATCGGCATACACCTCCGCCATGTCCTCGCCGACATTCCAGCCCTGTCCCACTCCCAGGGTTTCCAGTGGAGCGCCGATGTGGAGCGTCATCCGCCGGTCGGCGTCGAAGGCCCAGAGAGTGGCGTCGGCGTGGCGAGCGGCTTCGTAGAGTGCGTCGCTTCGTGTTTGCTTCTGCGTCTGCTCGGTAGCGTCCATCGCGACACCGATACCGCCCGTCACATGGCCGTCCGCATCGCGAAGGGGCTCACAGGTAGTCTGGTAGTGGCGACCGTTGACCTCGGAGCTCCATTGGGCCGTCTCGCCTTGCAGCACCTTCTCCACACCAGCCACGAGGTCGGGGATGTCAGCAAACCGCTCGGTGATCCGCTCCCCGATGTGGTCCGCCTCGGTGCTATCCGCCGCCAGGAGCGCGTGACCACGCCGGAAGGTGATCCGGGCGTCTGCGTCGAATCCGAAGACGAGCAGTGGCGCGTGCCGCAGGATCGAGTCCAGGACGTGCGTCTGACGGGAGGCATCCATAGAGAGCGTAGCTTCGAAGCAGAGCCGTAGCGGAGCGTATCGGCTGTTCAGTATACTCGATTAAGCCTCAAACTCATATGGTTCCGTATGTCACGCCTCTGATCTGGAAGGCGTCCGAGACGCTCCAAGGCTAGAACCGATCTGATGGTTTGGGTACACGCGGCCCTTCACAGCATCTCCAGGCGTCCTGTCTTGCGACCGGTGTCAGAGACAAGCTAGTTTGCTGAGCCACACTCGGGATGTGGCGCAGCCCGGTAGCGCGCCTCGTTCGGGACGAGGAGGTCGTGGGTTCAAATCCCGCCATCCCGACACTCACGCCCCCGCTTCATCATGAGGCGGGGGCGCTCCTTTTAGAGGGGTTGTCGGGTGTGCAAATGGAGGGAAAGAGGAGAGAAGAGCGGGGGAGGGGGCTATGAGAATAGATATGTGTTGCATAACATATACTATTTGGCTACCCTTGTGTGACTGTGAGAAAAGACCTCTAGGAGACCCGCTCACACCTGTTGGCCTTTGCTCGTGCCTTCTTCCTCTCCCGGATGATGAACCTAGACGCATGCTCGGCCCTTGTCGGCTCAATGCCAGTCCCAGCACTTCTTTTCGGCCTTGGTCTGTGTGTCGAAGGACAAAGTGAGCACTGGACGTCTCCTCCCGAAGTCACAGACGGGTTTGCATCCCTGCGAGATGCTGCACGGGATGCTCTCCAGTTCGAGTGCTCGCGGTCTGTCTCGACCCCCGTTCCCTGGGGAGCCTCCGGCCGACTGGCCTGGACGGTGCGTCCATTGCGAGTAGGAACGGACGTCTGGGGTGCGCTCGCGGTGTGTGACCAGTACTCTGAGACATCACGCCCCGATGAGCGTCTTCCCTTGTCGGAGAACGATGTGGTGTACAGAGTGCGCTCCCATGTGAACGCACTGGTCGGTCATCTGGACGTGCTTCGGCGAAGCGCGCTGACGCGTCTTCAGCAGGCTCGGCTGGATTGCGCTCTGGAGGAGGCAATGGAAACCGCCAATCTGCTAACAGACGAAAGGAAGCTGACTCCGCCAGAGGGCGTGAAGTCGCGAAATGCAGGCGAGCTCCGAGTTCTCGTCGTGGAGGACGACGAGACCAACCGGTTCGTCGTGATGAGTATGCTCAAAGTCATTGGAGTCCAAGCGGACGCCGTGTCATCCGCCGCTGAGGCCCTCGCTCATCTGTCCGTGACGACGTACGACTTCATTCTCATGGACGTGATGATGCCCGGCATGGACGGTGCCGAGGCAACCGAGCAGATCCGGGTGATCCATGGCGACGTGCCTCGCATCATCGGTCTGACTGCGTTGCCGCAGTCTCGTGATCGCTGCCTGGAGGCAGGCATGGACGGCTTCATGCTCAAGCCGATCCGGATCAGCCAACTCCAGTACATGCTGAAGTCAAGAGCGGAAGCCTGACGCGACTCCCACCTCGGCACCGAGGCGGACCCACCTGCAAGAACGCCCTGTCCGTTCAGGCTCAGCGGCCTAGCGGGGATATCCACGAAAAGCCCGCCCCGGCATCCGGGACGGGCTTTCAGTCAGTTTCAGGAGTTGCAGCGGTATGCCGCCGGTGCGCTAGTAGTAGCGGCGCGACGCGCGACGGGCCTTCTTGGCGGCCTCCTTTCGGGCCTCGCGGCGCACGTCGGAGGGCTTCGTAAAGGCGAGGCCCTCGCGGTACTCGCGGAGGACGCGGGCGCGGTTCACGGTACGCTTGAACCGACGCAGGGCGCGGTCGATGGACTCCTTGTCGCGGACTTTGATGCCGATAGCCAAACCGATGTACAGGCTGAGGATACGAGGCGGGAAGGGGTGTGGAGCCAAACGAAACAAGCAAGACTCGCACGGCCGGGAAAGGTAGAGGACCTCTGGCCCGGAACCAACGAACCCATGAGGCGGGATTAGTGAAAACCGGCCGAAGCAGAACGGATTTCGGGAAACTGCGGCCAGAGTATGACGAGGCTTGACTGGCACCATCGGTAAAGCGTGATTTCCTTCCAGCCCTCACCTCTCCTGAATGCGCCTCGTCCTCGCCACCCGCAACGCCGGAAAGGTCGCCGAACTGCGCGACCGGCTGGCAGCGCTCGGCACCGAGGTGGTCTCGGCTGCGGAGGTCGACGGAGCGCCCGAGGTGGACGAGGACCGGGATACGCTGCGTGGCAACGCCGAGAAGAAAGCCCGCGCTCTGTACCTCCACACCGGCCTCGCTGCCCTCGCGGACGATACTGGCCTGGAGGTCGACGCCCTCGACGGCGCTCCAGGCGTGTTCTCCGCTCGCTTCGCGGGGCACGAGGCCGACGATGCGGCCAATCGCGCCCACCTTCTCGTCCGCCTCGGCGCGGTCACGGACCGGGACGCACGTTTCCGCACTGTCCTCGCCTTCGTGGATAGCTCCGGCACCCAGTTCTTCGACGGCGTCTGCGAGGGCACGATCCTGCGCGAGGAGAGGGGAGAGGGGGGCTTTGGCTACGACGCGCTCTTCGTCCCTGCCGATGGCGACGGCCGCACCTTCGCGGAAATGGACAAGTTCGAGAAGAACACGATCTCTCATCGCGGGCGGGCGCTGGACGCGTTCGCGGCCTGGCTCTCGGTGCGATGAGAGCGCTCGTCCAGCGCGTGAGCGAGGCCAGCGTGCACGTCGGTGGCACGACGGTCGGGGCCATTGGGCCGGGACTGCTCGTGCTGCTCGGTGTGCGCGAGGGCGACACGGAGACCCAGGCGGATTGGGTCGCGAACAAACTCGCGGCCCTCCGCGTCTTCCCCGACGCCGAGGGCCGCATGAACCGCTCGCTCGTGGACATCGGCGGGGAGGCCCTGGTGGTGAGTCAGTTCACGCTTTACGGCTCGCTCAAGAAGGGCACGCGGCCCAGCTTCTCGAAGGCTGCGCCCCCGGCGGAGGCGGAGCGGCTGTACAAGCACGTCGTCGCTCGTCTGTCCGTGGCGCTCGGTCGAGAGGTCCCGACGGGTCGCTTCGGCGCGCACATGGAGGTGCGGCTCGTCAACGACGGACCGGTGACGCTGCTGATTGAGCGCGAGGCGGAGCCGGGCTAAGCTCGCCACGAACGTCCCCAGCACTCGCTCGCTGGACCGTCGGAGTTTCCGTACACGTTCCAGTGGGGAGGGATCGGTGGGGTCTGGCCCCGTCCGCCTCGGTGCCGAGGCGGGGCGACTCCTCCTGATCTCCTGTCCTCTGCCGCCTGTCCCCCTGTAGCTTCGCGCGCCATGGACTACGATCCCGTCAAAGACCGCCTCGGGCGCTTCTTCTGGAAGTCCCCCGCCCGCACCAAGGCGTTCTACCGCACCCTCGACGCCGTCTTCCTCCGCTCGTGGTACGTCCGCCGCGCGCTCCGCCAGATCATCCGCCAGCACCCGGCGGACCAGCCGTTTCGTGTGCTGGATGCCGGGACCGGCTTCGGGCAGTACGCCTACTGGCTCGTGGACACCTTCCCGAACGTGGAGGTGGTGGCGGTGGACGTGAAGCGCGACTACTTGGAGCGCGCCCGCGACTTCCTGGACGCGACGCCGCACCGCTCTCGCGTCTCGTTCGAGATCGGCGATCTGACCGAGCCCATGCCCGAGGCGGACGCCTTCGACCTCTGCCTGAGCGTGGACGTGATGGAGCACATCGAGGACGACCGGGCGGTGTTCCGCAACTTCGCGAAGGTGCTGAGGACGGGCGGTTGGGTGGTTATCAACACGCCGAGCGACCTCGGGGGAAGCGGCGTCACAGAGGAAGGCGAAGAGAGCTTCATCGGTGAGCATGTACGCGATGGGTACAATGCCGCCGAACTGACGGAGAAGCTGGAGACAGCCGGGCTCACGGATGTACGAACAGAGTATGCCTACGGTCCGTGGGGGGCGGCGGGCTGGCGGATGCTCGTCAAATGGCCCATCCAGGCGCTCAACGTAACGTGGGCTTCCGCTCCACTCCTCGCGCCCTACTACGCAGTAGCAGGGCCGCTTGGCCTCGCGCTCAACCGAGCGGACCTGGCAGCAGAGAACGACACCGGCACTGGCCTTGTCGCGGTAGCTCGAAAGCTGACATAACGAAAAGAAAGTCGGCGACTTTCAGGGCTGTGCAGTAGGTTCCAGTATGAAAGCACGGCTCGTCTTCGGCGTTCTGCTCGTCCTCAGCCTTACGGGATGTGGCACCATCCTGAACGGCCCTCGCCAGAACGTCCCGATCTACTCTACGCCCGAGGGGGCAGAGATCGAGATCAACGGCCGACCGTACGGCACCACGCCTGCCGCCTTCCGCCTCACACGAGACCGTACCCACATCGTCGTGATCCGGAAGGAAGGCTACAAGGAAGCTCGCATCGTCATCCGGCGCCGCGTAGACGCGACACCGCTCGTGCTCAACATCTTTGTGCCGTTCTACCTCGGCTACGTCGCGGACTTCACGAACGGGTCTGCGTTCCGGTTGCTACCGGGGCAGCTAGACATCGTTCTAGAACCTCTAGAGGACATCGCCAACGAAGGCGAGACCTCTGACATCTACATCCCCTGATGGCACTCCGTCTCCTCACTCTCCTCGCGACTCTTCTTCTAGCGGGTCCGGCCTTCGCGCAGGACGTGCTCCCTGGGCGTCTGCCGAGCGAGGATGGCCCACGTCGCCTCAACGGCCCGCGCATCGGAGTGACCTACCTCTCGCCTGGAGTCGTGGACCGGATCAACGACGCTCTGACAGAGCCTGGCGAGGACGACGTGATCGATGTGCCGCTGACCACCCAGTTTGGATGGCAGTTCGAGTTCCAGACGTTCCAGAGTGAGAGCGGAGTGTTGACTGGCGTCGCGGAGTTGGTCCCCCTCATCGGTGGATTGGAACGGGGGCGCCTCTTCCCGACGGTGACGTTCCTCGCGGGCGTGCGGACGCGGAGCGGCTTCGAGGTCGGGGTCGGGCCGAACATTTCGCTGACGGGTGCCTCGGGCGTCAACCAGTTCGATGACGATGATAGCAGCATCGCGGCTGGGCTGGCGCTGGCGGTCGGGCAGGGGGTGGGCGTCGACGGGGTCACGATCCCGATCAATGCCGCGGCCGTGCTGAGCGAGAGCGGCGTGCGCCTGAGCGTGCTCGTAGGGTTGACCACATCCCGGGGGCGCTACTAGGGCCACGCGAACGGGAGACTCATCCCGCCTCGGTGCCGAGGCGGGCAGGGTTACGAAGTCTGGTGCACTTCGCGAGAGCCCTAGGAAGGGGAGCTCCCCCGTCTGGACGGTCGCCTCTCCGGCGCCTGTGCCGAGGTGAGGAAAGCAGCGCCTCACGGCATTGGCCTCACGCTGGCAGGAACTCGCAGAACCTAGCGCGGGCGACCCCAAGTGGAGCCGCCCGCGCGTGGCGACGCGAGTCGCCGGGTGACGGTGTGCGGGTTCTACTCGAAGCGCACGTAGACGGGCTCGCCGCTCTCGACGGCGGTCTCGGCGGCCTCGGCAAAGGCGGCCTGCACGTCGGTGGTCTCAGCACCGGAGCGAACGGCGATGTCCCCAGGGGCTGTGTCTGCGGAGGCGCTGCCCGGTGCGGCGCAGGTCACGCGGATCGTCCACGGGTTGACTAGCCCGCCGGTGAGGAAGTTGACCAGACCGTTGACGAAGCTCATCTCCGTCTCGACGACCGCGACGCCATCCGGGCAATCGGCAGCGACTTCGAGTTCAGGAGGTGGGATGAGCCCATAAATGAACCCGAGCGCGAAGCTCTCTTCCACGACGCGCGTTCCGGCAGGCTTGCCAGTGATCACTTCGGCGTGATAGCAGCCGGAGCCGACAAACAGAAAGGTGAGGAGGAGGACGGATGTACGCATGAGAAGGGGGGGCGTGGGGGGCAAGAAGCCGACGAACTCGGCGCAGTCAGGATAGCATGCATCCGCCGAACCGCGCGCAGCCCAACGCGAGATCGTGCGGGTCCTCCCATCCCGCCTCGGCACCGAGGCGGGGCGTGTCGGCGTGCTGTGTGAAAGCCCGCGCACCGCGCGATTCCGAGTCCTCTCTGGAGAGGGCCACCCGTACCTTCCCGAGCGGACGCACTCTCCCCCCCGATGCCCGACGCCTCCGCACCCTCGCCGCCGACCTTCATCTTCGTGACCGGTGGCGTCACCTCCTCCCTCGGCAAGGGCATTGTCTCCGCCAGCCTCGGACGCTTGTTGGAGGCGCACGGCCTCCGCGCGACGGTCCAGAAGTTCGACCCGTACCTCAACGTGGATGCGGGCACGATGAACCCGTACGAGCACGGCGAGGTCTACGTCACCGATGACGGCGCCGAGACCGACCTCGACCTCGGCCACTACGAGCGCTTCCTCGGCGTGCCGATGCGCCAGGCCAACAACGTCACCACGGGCCGGGTCTACGAAGGCGTCATCGCGAAGGAGCGCGCGGGCGCCTACCTTGGCAAGACGGTCCAGGTGGTGCCCCACGTCATCGACGAGATCAAGCGCTGGATGCACAAACTCGCCGAGACCGGCGATTACGACGTCATCCTGATGGAGGTCGGCGGGACAGCGGGAGACATCGAGAGCCTACCCTACCTGGAGGCGATCCGGCAGGTGCGCCTGGAGGCAGGGCGCGACAACACCGCGCTCGTCCACCTCACCCTCGTGCCGTACCTCGCGGCGGCAGGGGAACTCAAGACGAAGCCCACGCAGCACTCCGTCAAAACGCTCCAGAGCTACGGTCTCCAGCCAGACGTGCTCGTCTGTCGCACCGAGCACCCGCTCCCGGACGATGTGCGCCGCAAAATCGCGCTCTTCTGCAACGTTGAGAAGGAGGCGGTGATCGAGAGCCGCGATGCCGAGAGCATCTACGAGGTGCCGCTCATCCTCCGCGAGCAGGGGTTGGACCGCGTCGTGATGGAGCGGCTCAACCTCCAAAGCCGCCCCGAGGCCGACACCGAACTGGATCCCTGGGTAGAGGCCGTCCGGCGTCTCAAGAACCCCGATGGAAAAGTGACCGTCGCCCTCGTGGGCAAGTACGTAGAGCACCAAGACGCCTACAAGTCCATCTCGGAGAGCTTCCTTCTCGCGGGCGCCGCTACTGGCGTGCAGGTAGAGGTTCGCAGCGTCCTCTCGGACGACCTTACCGGGGCGAACACCGAGGCGGCCTTGGGCGGCGTCTCCGGTGTGCTCGTCGCGCCTGGCTTCGGGGATCGCGGAATCGATGGCAAGATCGAGGCGGTTCGGTGGGCGCGCGAGAACCGAGTCCCGTTCCTCGGCATCTGCCTCGGCATGCAGGTGGCCTGCATCGAGTTCGCGCGGAGCGTCTGTGGACGCGAGCACGCCCACTCCACCGAGTTCGCGCCGGATAGCCCGTTCCCGATTATCTCTCTGATGGAGGAGCAGAAGATCGTTACCGACAAGGGCGGCACGATGCGCCTCGGTGCGTGGCCCTGCGCCGTCGTGCGCGGCACGATCGCAGAGGAGGTATACGGTGCAGAGTTGGTGCACGAGCGGCACCGCCACCGGTACGAGGTCACGAACGACCTCCGCTACGCGCTTCGCGAGGGAGGCCTCACGTTCTCCGGCATCAACCCGGAGAAGGACCTCGTGGAGATTATCGAGCTGCCCCGCCAGGGGGATGGCCCAACGCATCCATGGTTCGTTGGGGTGCAGTTTCACCCGGAGTACCGGTCTACCGTGGCAGACCCGCACCCCCTCTTCGTTCAGTTTATCGAGGCGGCCAAGGCGTATGCCGAGGCGGGCGGTGGTCTGGATGCTCCCAAAGAGCCGAGTAAGATCCGAAAGGTGCGCCGCGCCAGCGCCCGAGTCCTCGCAGAGGGGTGACGAGGAGCAAGTACGAGAGCACGCTTTCCGGCGATGCGCTCCGGCAGTACGGTGGCTCGCTTCGCGTCCGCGTCGCCGCGCTGCTGGCGGACCGGTCGCGACAGCGCGTCTTACTGGTGGAGCACACGGCGTTGTGGCGGGAGCACGAGGAGAATGCTCCGGGGACGCTGGAATCGCGACCGGATGATGCTACGTTCTGGACGCCGCCGGGCGGAGGAGTCGAGTTTGGGGAGTCTCTCACGCAGGCCCTCATGCGCGAGGTGCGCGAAGAGACGGGGCTGGAGGTGACGGCCGGACCGCTCCGGTACGTGCTGGACTTTGTGCGTCTGCCGCTCCACGCGGTCTCGTTCTATTTCGAGTGCTCCCTGCCCGATGGAGCCTCCGAGGCAGCTCGCCTCGGTAGGGACCCGGAACTGGGCGACCAACAGTTGCTACGCGGCGTGGAGTGGGTGGCTCTAGACGGCCTGGCTTTGCGCCGTGTCTACCCCGAACCGTTCCGCCACCGGCTGGCGACGGACCTCCGGGAAGGGTTCCCGGAGGGGACCGTCTACCTCGGGACGTTCTGGTAGCCTGCCCAGCGGTAGCCTGAAAGGGCCGAGGCGAGTTGGGATCACGTGGCGAGAGACAGAGCGGATTCTATTCGTTTCGACGCTGCCCTAGTCGATAGCTCTCCACTTGAGGAAGCCCCAACGACGCGCGAGCTGCGTTGGCTTCGTCTAGTGAAGCGATCATCGGTGGTCGGAACGATCGAGTCTCTGGGTCGAACTCCCGGATCGTGCCGTACAGCTGAGCGAGACCCTGCCGGATCCGAAGGTGGTCCACTGTCCGGGCGTAATCGCCTGGAGACATCCTGCCCCTGTCTACCTCTTGGCGAAGGATCGGGAGAGTGGCTTCAAGGGTATCTGTCGGTGCACTCAGAAGGATCGCGAGTGGGTCGGACGTTGTCACGTCCCCAAAACGGTCTGATCCGAGCCAGCCATATCGAGAAACGAGACGCAGGAGACGGGAAGCGTGAATGGCTCCAATCGACTCCAATTGTACCTGGAGGAGATCCTGCTCGTCTTCAGACAGGCGGTCGCGTTGCTCGGCTGACAAGACGTGAAGCCGCACGTCACGCTCCTCAGGGTCGAGGCTCCAAAGGGATTGCCGAGTTTCTTCGACCTCGCACGGTGAGAAGGTGCCGAGTTGGCTCATCAGGCGAACCTGTTGGTCAATGTCTGCCATCATGTCCAGGCTGAATCCGATCAACTCTCGAACCTGATCGCTGATCGGATCCTCGGGAGAGCGCGCAGGAGGGCTCTGCCGTGGCGTCCCCAAGACCGGCGGGCCGATCTCGTATTCCTCCAAAGGCGGGAGGCCAATGTCTATTCGCGCCCGGTTCGTTCTCTCGATATCCTCGACGCGAGGCGGGCGGGTAGTACCCGATCTCGAATCGAAGATGGAGAGCGTTCCATAGAGTTGTCCTTGTCTGTCGAGGCGGAGGGCCCGGTCGTAGGCACTGGCATAGTTCCTCGCAGAAAGCCGTCCACTCTCGATAGCGTCCCGAAGAGTGGAATCGAGGGCATCGAGATCACGGAGAGAGAGCGACAGAAGCAAGGAGGCCGCTTGATTCGGTTCCTCTGAGCCGAGGCGCGAAGAGTCCGGCCATCCGTACGTCTCCACTAGTTCCCGAAAACGAGCTGCGTTCGCTTCGACGAGATCCTCTGTGTTTTGCCGGACCAGGTAGCGCTCCGAACTGGAGAAATTCTGCCGGGTCTCTCGGGTAAGCTCGCGGCTCCGACGGTTGCGGTCCTCTCGTGGCAGCCCACTCAACGAAGCCTGAAGGCTGTCGATCTCACACAGAGACAGCGAGTTGTACTGTCGCATGCGTCGTGCGTACTCGTTCCATCGCGCGAGTTCTCGTAGCTCCAGGCTGATGCGCGCCGCGGTCTCTCCGTCCACTGCTCCACTCGGTTGTGCGGAGGCGAGCGGTGCGAAGCAGATCAGCGCGATGAGTGCCCAGAAGAGGCTCTGGGCAGAGACCCTGGAGGCGGAAGGAGACCCGGCACAGGAAGAGTCTGGCACGGAACGGCGTACCGTGACCAGCGGAAGCGAGAAAGGCAGAAGGCTCTGATCTTGCATGAGGTAATGGGGATGGGCGAGGCGGCGAAAGCGTCACCTCTACTATCATCGTCGTACCTTGTTACGACGATGATAGTAGAAACGGAGCAGGTTCGCAAGCCGTGTAGGTCGAGATCTGTCAAGAGGCCCTAGGTCGCGCTTCCAGAGACCACTTCTGGTCCTATGCGTCTGCTGGCGAGAGCTACCCTCGTGTGAGGGAGTGCGTGCCGTGCCCCATCTATCTTCGCGCGCCTCCTCCCGCCGCCTCGATGCCTGACGTCCCCGGTCCCGCCGCCCTCGTCACCGACCCCGTCCAGACCGCCGCCGTGCTGTGCGCCGTGCTCGCGGGCGTGTTCGCGCTCTCGCGCTGGAAGCCGGTGGAGAAGGTGTTCCAGATCCTGCCGCCGGTCATCTGGGTCTACTTCCTCCCGATGCTGCTCAGCACGTTCGGTGTTCTCCAGCCGCTCCAGCCAGGCAACGAGGCGCTCGGCACGGAGGACTACATCAACCCGGCGTACAGTTTGTTCAGCACCATCCTCCTCCCGATGGCGCTGTTCCTTCTCATGTTGACCATCGACCTGAAGGCCATCGCGAGCTTGGGGCGGCTCGCGCTCCTCATGCTACTGGTCGGCACGTTCGGGATCGTGATCGGTGGTCCCATCGCGTACCTCGCAGTCGGACAGTTCATCGGAGAGCCGGAGGCGTGGAAGGCCCTTGCGGCGCTCTCTGGCTCCTGGATCGGTGGGACGGCGAACATGGTCGCCATTCAAGAGAGCGTGGGCCTGGGCGACCTCGGGCCGATCATCGTGGTGGACGTGGTGGTGGGCTACGGCTGGATGGGCATCCTGCTCTTCCTCGCGGGCTACCAGAAGCGATTTAACACCTGGGTGGGCGCGGACACGAGCGCGATGGATCGTGTGGATGAGACGCTGAAGCAACTCGACCAGACGCGGCGCCCGGTGACGATTGAGACGGGCGCTGTCATCATCGGACTCGGCATCGCGGCGGCGGTCCTCTCGCGCGTCATCGGGAGCAGCCTCCCGTCCCTTAGTATTCAGGGGCAGACCATCATCTCCAGTGGAACGTGGGCGGTGATCATCGCCGTGACCGTGGGGTTGGTCTTGAGCTTCACGCGGATGCGCGAGTTGGAGAAGGACGGCGCGAGCCGCCTCGGCTACGTCGCGCTCTATCTCCTACTGACGGGCATCGGCGCGCAGGGCAACCTCGCGGCTGTACTCGATGCGCCGCTCTACCTCCTCGCGGGCGTGATCTGGCTGAGCGTCCACATCGGACTGCTGTTCCTTGCAGCGAAGCTGCTCCGCGCTCCACTCTTCTTTGTCGCGACAGGCAGCATGGCGAACGTGGGCGGTGCCGCGAGCGCACCGATTGTTGCGGGTGTCTACCACCCCGCGATGGCGCCGGTTGGGCTGCTCATGGCCGTGGCCGGGTACGTGCTCGGCATCTACGCGGCGCTCGGCTGTGCGGCGATGCTCGGCGCGCTAGCGGGCGGGTAAGGGAAGAGGGGCTCGTCGGTGGGTGCCGGTAGGGCCTGGCCCGGTGTCTGTCTCGGGGGCCTCGCGAGGCGCGTGGGGGAGAGCGGTGGGGACGAGTGGGGAGGGCGCCATTCGGTCTCGCGGGGGTGCCCGCCTCGGTGCCGAGGCGGAGGGACCGGCAGCCGTGGGGGGATACGTCCGGCGGGTACTCCTCTACAGCGCACGCATCACCGCCTGCACCGGGCCGACGACGAGAAACACCGGGGCGCCCGGCATGAACGAGCGTTCCTTGTAGTGCCGCGCCGAGGGCGTGAAGTACACCCGTCCCTTCTTGAACGAAATCCGCCGTACGAGCAGCGCGTCCTCCACGATGACCGCCACGAGGGTACCGTCGGGGATCGGTTTGTCGCCTGCGTTCTCGACTACCACGTAGTCGTCTTTGTAGATGCCGTCGGCTGCCATCCCGTCGTCGTCTACGTAGCCGACGAGGCCGTCGTTCGGATCGAGACTCGGGATTAGCCGGAGATCGACGTGGACGGACTCTTTCGTGCGGCTCAGTCGGCTGCGCTGAGAGGCATCCATCTTTGGGATGAGACCGAGACCAGGAGCTGGGTTCCGGTCCTTTCCGCTGACACCCTTTCCCGGGAGGCGGATGCCGCGCGAGACCCCAGGCGTGCGGATGATCGCCCCCTTGCGCTCCAGCGCCTGCAGATGCTTGTGGACTCCATTGGTGCTAACCAGCCCGAGATGCTGCCGGATCTCGTCCACGGTGGGGGGAATGCCTTCGTCGCGAAGGTGCGAGCGGACGAATTCATAGATCTGGTTCTGGCGTTCGGTAAGTTGAGGTTGCATGTTGCTGAGGCCGCGCAGAAGAGGGTTTTGGCGTAGGTGATAATCTATTCACTCGGGGGGCTTGAGGGGTGAATAGGTGTTCACTTGAGGGCAGTCCCCTCGTTTCTGGGCCACACGGGCCGATTCTGGGTGGGGTTATCCACTGGGGGATACGACTTATCCCCGAAACTGGCTCAAAAAGGGCGGTTTCTCTAGGTTGCGAGCGGTGGGGACGAGTGGGGAATCGCATCTGGCGCCCCGCTCCCACCACTCACAAACCACCCTGAAGGGGACACCGGCCATGGCCGGCTTCAAGGGCAGAGCAGAGAACACCATCGATGACAAGGGCCGCGTGGCGGTCCCGGCCTCGATGCGCCGCTACCTGCGGCCAGAAGCGCACGACACGTTCGTCGTGACGCAAGGGGTGGACCACTGCATCGCGCTCTATCCCTTCGATGTCTGGGAGTCTGATATCGAGCCCCGGCTCGACGCGCTGGACCCCTTCGACCAAGAGCAGGCGCTCCTCTCCCGGCGCTTTCTCTCGTGGACCGATGAGGTCCGCCTCGACGGCCAGGGCCGCATCTCGCTGCCACGCGATCTGATGGAGCTCGTCGGGCTGGAGTCCGGCGTGAAGGCCCGGATGATCGGCGTGGGGAACCGCATCGAGATCTGGTCGCCGGCGGCCTACGCCGCCTACCTCAACGGCAGCGCGCACTCCGTCGCCGAGCTTGCCGAGAAGCACCTCAGCCGCCGTCCCGCTCCGGCCGCTGCCGAGTCCCAGGACTCGGACCCGTCCTGATCATGCCCGCCCTTCGCACCATGTCCTCCCCGCGACGCTCCCGCCGTTCCCGCGCTGGCGGCGCTCGGGCAGCCGACCCGTCCCGGCCCGTAAGCCGGATGTCATCGGCTGCCCCGGGTCGCCCCGCTGAGACGGCGGGCTCGTCGCGCGATGGCGGGGCGTCTGAGTACGCGACGGGCTATCACGACCCGGTCCTTCTCCGCGAGGCGGTGGACCTCCTCGTCACCGACCCGGCGGGTGTCTACGTGGACGGCACGCTCGGCGGCGGCGGTCACACCGCCGCGCTCCTTGACGTGCTCGGCCCGGACGCGACGGTGTTCGGCATCGACCGCGACCCGGAGGCGCTCGCCACCGCCCGCGCGCGCCTCGCCGAGGCGGAGGCAGCCGGCCGCTTCGTCCCGGTCCACGCGACGTTCGCCGAGATGGGGGCCGCCCTCGCCGCCGAAGGCATCGCGGCGGGGACCGTCTCCGGCGTCCTCCTCGACCTCGGTGTCTCCTCGCGCCAACTCGACGCCGCCTCGCGCGGCTTCGCCTACGCCCAGGACGGACCGCTCGACATGCGGATGAACCCGACCGTCGGCGAGTCCGTCGCTGAGCTCATCGCGCGGCTGGACTCGAGCGATCTCGCGAACGTGATCTACGAGTTCGGCGACGAGCGCCGGAGCCGCCGCCTCGCGCGTGCCATCCACGAGGCCGAGCGGATGGAGACCACCGCGGACCTTGCCACCGCTGTTCGCGGCGCGACGCCCGACCGCGACGAGGTCAAGACGCTCGCCCGCGTGTTCCAGGCGCTGCGCATCGCGGTCAACGGCGAGATCGAGCAGATAGAGGCCGCGTTTCCGGCAGCGCTTCGAATGCTCTCGCCGGGCGGTCGGCTGGCGGTCATCGCGTACCACTCGCTGGAGGACCGCCGCGCGAAACGCTTCCTCCGCCACGGCACCTTCGAGCGCGACCCGCAGAAGGACGACTTCGGCCGCGTCCTCTCGCCGCTTCGCGCCATCACCCGCAAGCCGGTGATCGCCTCCGACGAGGAGATCGCCGCCAATCCCCGCGCGCGGAGCGCCCGCCTCCGCGTCGCCGAGAAGACCGACGCCTGATGCCGACTGCTACCGCTACGAAACTCAAGACGACCCGTACATCGTCGTCGCGCAAGAAGACGTCGTCCCGTACGACGACCTCACGCGCGAAGCAGACGAAGGGCGCGCGCAAGCCCCAGGCCCAGCGCGCGATCCTGAACCAGAAGGCGCGGAGCGGCGATCTCTCCAGTTGGAAAGACCTCGGCGGCACACCTGCCTCGCGCGGGAAGAAGACCAGGGCCTCGCGGCGTGTCAAAGCGCTAGACGCCACGCCGAGTCTCCGCCTGGGCATCCTCCTTCTGCTCGCGTGCGCACTGGTCACGGCGTTCATCGGGCACACGTTCGAGACGCAGGCGACGCTCGCCGAGGTGCAGGCGGCGCAGAAGGAGAACGAGCGCCTTCGCCTGACCAACCAGCGCCTCCGCGGTGCCTTCGACCGGATGACCGGCCCCGAGGCCGTCATGCCCGCCGCCACCCGCCTCGGCTTGGAGGAGGGCGTCGCCTACGGACCCGCCCTGACGCTCGACTGATCCCACCCTGCCCGCCTCGGTCCCTCCGCGGATGTGCCGAGGCGGACCCTCTCGTGAACGCTCGCCGCACCATCCTCAACCGCCTGTACGTCGTGCTCGGAGTGGCTCTGCTGCTCCCGGTCGCCGTGGTGGCGCAGATGCTCCGTCTTCACCTCGTGGACGGCCAGGAGCTGCGCGCGCAGGGGGCAGAGCAGGCGTCGAGCTTCGTGGAGTTGCCCGCCCAGCGCGGCGCCATCCTGGACCGCGCGGGCCGTGTCCTCGCGCAGAACACCGCGCGCTACGAGGTGGCTGCCGACCCGACCGTTGCGGGCTTCGCGGAGAAGCAAGAGGAACTGGTCCAGATCCTGGGTCGGACGACCAACCAGAGCGCGGCCCACTACCGGCAGGCAATCGCAGACCGCTACAGCCGCCAGTACGTCCGCCTCGTGCGCTCGCTGAGTGAGGACGCGAAGGAAGAGCTGGACCGCGCCGAGATCCCCGGCCTCCTCATCCAAGGCCGCTTCGCCCGGCGCTACACCTACGGCGATGCAGGCGCCCACATCCTCGGCCACGTGGACGGCGACATGGACGGCCGCGCGGGCGTGGAAGCGACGCACGACGAGGCGCTCCAGGGCCGCTCGGGTCGGCAGGCGGTCCAGCGCGACATGCGCGGGCGGGTCAAGGCCATCGTGGGCGGGAGCGTGGTGGAGCCGGAGCACGGCGAGACCGTCGTGCTCACGGTCGATCTCGTGCGGCAGGCCATCCTGGAAGAGGAACTGGCGCGAGGCGTCCGCGAGGCAGGGGCCACCTGGGGCACGGCCGTCGCGATGGATCCGCAGACGGGCGCCATCCTCGCGCTCGCCAATGTCCCCACCTACGACCCCAACCGGCCCGGTGACTTCGGGAGCGCCGAGCGGCGCAACCACGCCGTGACGGACAAGATCGAGCCGGGTTCCACCTTTAAGCTCGTGACCTCTGTCGCTGCGCTGGAGAGCCGGACCGCAGGCCTCGACGACACCTTCGAGACCGGCGAGGGCTGGCACGTCTTCCACGGCCGCACGATGAAGGACGCCCACGCCTACGGCACGGTCTCCCTCCGCGATGCCATCAAGAAGTCCTCCAACATCGCGATGGCGCTCGTGGCGGAGGACATGGGCTCCGGCGCGCTCTACGGTACGGCCCGCTCGATGGGCTTCGGCCAGCCGACCCTCGTGGACCTGCCCGGTGAGGTGCCCGGCACGCTCCGCAAACCGGACGATTGGGACAGGCTCACGCTCCCATGGATGAGCACCGGCTACGCGATGGAGGCGACGCCAGTCCAGATCACCGCCGCCTACGCCGCGCTCGCGAATGGAGGCCTGCTCGTCCGCCCGCACGTCGTCGCTGAGCGGCGCGATGCGCGGGGCGAGGTGACCTGGCGCGCGCCCGTGGACTCGGTCCGCCGCGCGTTCTCCGAGCGGACGGCCCGCATGCTGCTACCCGCCTTCGAGCGTGTCGTGATGGAAGACGGCGGGACGGGCACCGAGGCGCGCGTGCCCGGCCTCCGCGTGGCGGGCAAGACCGGGACCGCTCAGAGCGCCGCCGGGGGCTCCTACGAGCGCCGCACCTATCGCGCCAGCTTCGCCGGGATGTTCCCCGCCGACGATCCCGAGATCGTTCTCTACATCCTGCTCCACAACCCTGCGAACGGGTTCTACGGAGGCACCGTCGCCGCGCCGATTTTCGGCCGCGTCGCGAGCCGCTGGGTCGGCACCTTCCCGACCGTCGCGCAGCGCGTGGCGCCGAGCGACCCGCTGCCCGGCTTCGAGACGACGGCGCTGCCACGCGTGGCCGGGATGCCTGCCCCGCTGGCCGCAAACCGTCTCCGTGCCCACGGCCTGACCTCGCGCCTCCCGCGTCGCGCAGACTGGAAGCCTGTCGCCTACCACGACCAAGAGCGGGGAGCGATGGTCCGGGTGGACCGCTCCGTCCGCCTCGACGATGCCTCCGGCCCAGCCGACGACTCGACCGAGGCGGGCACGATGCCGGATCTCCGCGGCCTCTCGACGCGCACCGCCGTCGCGTGGCTCCGCTCCGCTGGTGTCACGCCGCGTCTCTCCGGCGCGGGCGTCGTGCGCCGCCAGTCCGTCGCGCCCGGCGCGGCGCTCCCGTCCTCCGTCACCCTCACCGCGTCCCGCTAGTGTCGCGCCTGAATCCCACGGCCCCTACCCCCGAGGTTTCGCCCCGTCCTCTGGCGGACCTCGTGGCCCCAGTGCGTGCCGCCGGGCTGCTGGCGAGCGGCCTCCACGAGGGCGAGACCGAGATCCGCGGGCTGACCGACGACAGCCGCTGCGTCCAGCCCGGCTTCCTCTTCGGCGCCATCTCCGCCGATACCGACACCGGCCGCGACGGTCACGACTTCGTCCCCGCCGCGCTGGCGGCGGGCGCGAGCGCCGCGCTCGTCCGCGATGATTACGAACTGCCGGAGGCTGAGACCTCCGAACCGATACCCTTGGGGAAGGGTGAGCGCCTCCCCAGCGCTGTCCTCGTTCGGGCGACCGACACGAGGGCAGCGCTGGCGGAGGCAGCGGCGGCCTTCTTCCGCCGCCCCGGCGACTCGCTCGCCCTCCTCGGGATCACTGGCACCAACGGCAAGACCACGACGGCCTTCGTGCTGCACGGCCTCCTCTCCCGCCTCGGTGAGACGACGGGCCTGATCGGCACCATCGAGAACCGGATTGGCGCGGAACGCTACGCGACGGCCTACACCACGCCTGAGGCCATCGGCCTGCAGAGCCTGCTGGCGTCCATGCGGGACCGAAAGGTGACGCACGTCGCGATGGAGGTCTCCAGCCACGGCCTCGCGCTGGACCGCGTGCGGACGCTCAACTTCCGCGCGGCCGTCTTTACCAACCTGACGCACGACCATCTCGACTTCCACAAGACCGTCGAGGAATACACGGCGGCCAAGCGGAAACTCTTCGACGGTCTCCGCACCGATGCCGTCGCCATCGTCAACGTGGACGACCCGGCGCACGCCGAGATGACCCGCCAGTCCAAGGCGCGCGTGGTCACCTACGGCACCGACCCGAGCGCGCACGTCCGCGTGGAGGTGCTGGAGAACGCCGTCGCGGGTCTGCTCCTCCGCCTCGACGGGCACGAGCGCCGTTTTCGCCTCGCGGGCCGCTTCAACGCGCTCAACCTCGCTGCCGCCTACGCCGTCGCCCGCGACCTCGGCTACGACGCGTCCGAGACCCTCGACGCGCTCACCGAGGTGGAGGGAGTGCCCGGCCGCTTCCAGACCGTTCGCTCCGACGACGGCGTCCTCGGCGTGGTGGACTACGCGCACACGCCGGACGCGCTCGACAGCATCCTCGCCACCGCCCGCGAGATCGTCCCGGAGGGCAACGCGCTCTGGGCCGTCTTCGGCTGCGGCGGCGACCGCGACCGCACCAAGCGCCCCGAGATGGGCCGCATCGCGACGGAGCGGGCTGACCGCGTCGTCGTGACCAGCGATAACCCGCGCACCGAAGACCCCGAGGCCATCGTCCGGGACATCGTCGCCGGGCTCGGCTCCCCCCGCCTCGGGACCGAGGCGGAGGTACCGGGCTCGTACGAGGTCCTCGTGGACCGCGCCGAGGCCATCGAGCACGCCTCGCGCGAGGCCGCCCCAGGTGACGTGATCGTCGTCGCGGGCAAGGGCCACGAGGACTACCAGATCGTCGGCACCGAGAAGCGGGACTTCGACGACCGCCAGCACCTGAGCCGCGCGCTCTCCACCCGACCCGCGAGCGCGTAATGCTCTACCACCTCTTCACCTGGCTGGAAGCGACCTACCAGCCGCCTGGCTTCCAGGTCTTCCAGTTCGTCACCGTCCGCGCCGGTCTCTCGGCGGGGACCGCGCTGCTGGTCGCCCTCTTCGCCGGGAAGAAGATCATCGCGGCGCTGCGCCGGAATCAACTCGGCGAGACCATCCGCGAGGGCGAGGACGCGGGCGCGGTCTCCCACGCGCACAAGGCAGGCACGCCCACGATGGGCGGCATCATCCTGCTCCTCGCGATGTTCAGCGCGGTGTTGCTCTGGGGCGATCTCACCAACCCCTATGTCTGGGTCGTCCTCGTCGCGACCGGCTGGATGGGCGCAGTGGGCTTCGCGGACGACTACATCAAGGTCGTCAAGAAGAACAAGAAGGGACTCGCGGAGAAGACCAAGCTGGCGGGGCAGCTCTCGCTCGGCCTCGGGATCAGCATCCTGCTCTACCTGCTGCCCTCGCTCGACGGCATCCACACCGTCACGAGCCTCCCGCTCGTCCCCAACGGCACCATCGACTACGACATCCTCGCGCCGTTCATCGGCGAGGGCTGGGGCTGGATCATCTACGTCCCCGTCGTGACGTTCATCCTCGCGGGTGTCTCCAACGCCGTCAACATCACCGACGGCCTGGACGGTCTCACGGCGGGCACGACGGCCTTCGTGAGCCTCGCGCTGATCGCGCTGACGTACATCACGGGCCGCGTGGATCTCGCCGAGTTCGTCAACGACGTGCACATCCCGGGCACGGCGGAATTGACGATCTACGCGGCGGCGCTGGGTGCGGCGTGCTTCGGGTTTCTCTGGTACAACGGCTACCCCGCGCAGGTCTTCATGGGCGACACCGGCAGCCTCGCGCTCGGCGCGGGCGTGGGCACGCTCGCCATCCTGATCAAGAAGGAGCTCTACCTCCCGATCCTCTGCGCCATCTTTTTCGCGGAGACGGTCTCGGTCATCATCCAGACCAGCTACTTCAAGTACACGCGCAAGAAGTACGGCGAGGGGCGGCGCGTCTTCCGCATGGCGCCGCTGCATCACCACTACGAGGCGAAGGGCACCCACGAGAGCAAGATCGTGATCCGGTTCTGGATCGTGACGGCGCTCATGGCCATCCTGACCATCTTCCTCTTCCGGATCCGATGACGCGCGAGAACCTCCGTCTCGCCATCGAGCCCTTCCGCCAGTCGGTGGAGGGCGCGCGTGTCACCGTGGTCGGTGGCGCGAGGAGCGGCGTGGCCGTGGCCGGGCTGCTCGCGAAGCGCGGCGCCGAGGTCTTCCTGACGGATTACTCCGCCGACCCCGGCCGCCTCGGGGCAGAGTTGGAGGCGGTGGGCGTGGCCTCGGAGTTTGGCGGTCACACGGACCGCGCGATGGAGGCGGACTTGCTGGTCCTCAGTCCCGGCGTGCCCAGCACGGCGCCGCTCGTGGTCTCCGCGATAGAGGCGGGTCTCCCGGTTGTGGGCGAGATCGAGGTGGCGAGCTGGTTCTGCCGCGGGCCCATCGTGGCGGTGACCGGCAGCAACGGCAAGACCACCACGACCACGCTCATCGCGCACGTCTTCGAGACGGCGGGCCTCAAGCACGTCGTGGCGGGCAACATCGGCACCGCCTTTTCGGACCACATTGACGCCATCGACGCCGACACGCACGTGGTGCTGGAGGTTTCCTCCTTCCAACTGGACCACATCTCGACGTTCCGGCCACACGTGGCGGTGCTGCTCAATGTCACGCCGGACCACCTGGACCGCTACGGCGGCGACTTCGAGCGCTATGCCGCCGCCAAGTACCGCCTCTTCGAGAACCAGACCGAGGCGGACTGGCTCGTCTACAACCTGGACGACCCGCACGTCCGCCAGCACGTCGAGCGCGCCGCTTCTTCGCGCGGCCTCGCGCCTGTGCCTTTTTCCATCGAGGCGACTCCCGAGCCCGGCGCCTTCGTGCGCGGCTCCGGCGGCACCGAAACGATCACGCTTTCACTCCCCCATCGGGACCCCACGACCGAGGGACCCCTCACCCCGACCGATCCCGTGTTCCGAGACGACGACTTCATGTCCACCTCCGACCTCGCCCTCCGTGGGCGCCACAACCTCTACAACTCCCTCGCAGCGGCCATCGTGGCGCGCGCGGTGGAGATCCGCTCGGACGTGGTGCGCCAGAGTCTGACCTCGTTCGAGGGCGTGCCGCACCGCCTAGAGCGTGTCCGCTCTGTACGTGGCGTGGAGTATGTCAACGACTCCAAGGCGACCAACGTCAACGCGGTCTGGTACGCCCTGGAGTCCTTCGCCACGCGCGAGGACGGGGCCCCTGCTGTGGTCCTCATCGCGGGAGGGCGCGACAAGGGCAACGACTACGGCCCGCTCCGCCGCCTAGTCACGGACAAAGTCAAGGGCATCGTCGCCATCGGGGAGGGCGCGGACGCCGTCCTCGACGACCTCGGCGGGCTGGTGGAGCACACTGCCCACGCGAGCAGCATGGCCGAGGCCGTCCAGTACGCTGGGCTCATCGCCGAGGCGGGCGACACCGTGCTGCTCTCTCCCGCCTGCGCCTCCTTCGACATGTTCGACAACTACGAGCACCGAGGCGACGCCTTCAAAGACATCGTCCGCAGCCTCTGACCCGCACGGGCACAGCGCACTGTGCCTCTAGCGAACTCGCAATGCCCTCGGCTCTGACCCTCTCCGCTCCTCGGCGCTCCGACCGCGCCATCCTCGGCGCCGTGCTGCTGCTCGCGGCGGCGGGCGTAGTGGCGGTCTACTCCGCGATCTCGTTCCTCGCGGAGACCAAGGGCGGCGGCGACACCGAGCGGTTTCTCTTCAACCACCTCGTCCGCGTCGGCCTTGCGCTCGGTGTGATGGGCGTGGTCTCGCTCGTGGACTACCGGTGGCTCGCGAAGCTCTCGAAGGGCCTCATGATCGTCGCGCTGGGGCTTCTCGTGGCCGTGCAGGTGACGGGCGTCGTGACCAACGGCGCGCAGCGCTGGATCGATCTCGGCTTCGTCACCTTCCAGCCGTCGGACCTCGCGAAGGTCGCCATCCTGCTTCACATCGCCGTTCTCCTCGCGAAGAAGCAGCCCTACATCGAGAGCCTCTCGCGCGGCTACCTCCCGCTCCTCGTCTGGATCGGCCCGACGATCCTGCTCATCGGGATGGAGGACCTCTCCACGGCCGCCATCCTCCTCGCGACGCTGACGGCCATGATGTTCGTCGGCCGCGTCAAGATCACGCACCTCGTCGGGACCGTAGCGGTGGGAGCGGTGCTCGCCGTGGCATTCCTCGCGGCCAACCCCCAACGCGCCGCCCGTATCGACTCCTGGCTCGGCACCAGCTTCTTCCAGACCGAGGAGACCGCCGCCGCGACGCACTCCGACCAGGCCGAGGGCTACCAGGCGCGGCAGGCCAAGATCGCCTTCGCGATGGGCGGCGTGACCGGCCGGGGACCTGGTAAGAGCGTCCAGCGCAACTTCGTCCCGGCCCCCTACAACGACTTCATCTTCGCCATCGTGGCGGAGGAATACGGTCTCGTGGGCGCCATCGGGCTGCTCGTGATGTTCGTCTGGCTCCTCGCGCGAGGGATGCTTCGCATCGCGAAGGGGGCGGCGGACCCGCTCGGGTTGTTCCTCGCCGTCGGTATCACCTGCGCTGTCGCGCTCTACGGATTCGTGAACGCCGCTGTCGCGACCGGCCTCGCGCCTGTGACCGGCCTCGCGATGCCCTTCGTGAGCTACGGCGGCACCTCGCTGCTGGCGACCGGCGCGATGGTGGGCATCCTCCTCAACATCTCCCGCCACGCCGACGTGGCCTGACCCCGTCCGCCTCGGCCCCGAGGCGGACCCACCCGTGACGACCTCCGACCTCCACACCGCCCCCTCTGCTGGCGCCCTCCGACGGGCGCCCGGGACGCCCCGCGTGCTCTTCGCGTGCGGCGGGACGGGCGGGCACGTCTACCCGGCGATCGCTATCGCGGACGCGGTGCGCGAGATCGTGCCGGGCGCGGCGGTGGCGTTCGCAGGGACGCAGGACCGGATGGAGTGGGAGGCCGTCCCGAAGGCGGGCTACGCCATCCACCCGATCACTGTCAGCGGCTTCCAGCGCGGACTCTCCGCCGATGCCCTCGGTCGCAATCTGACCTTCCCGTTCAAGCTAGCGAAGGGCTTCGCAGATGCCTTCCGCCTCGTCGGCGACTTCGACCCGGAGGTGGTCGTCGGTACAGGCGGCTATGTCTCCGGGCCGGTCGGGCTGGCGGCGTCGCTGCGCAAGCGGAGGCTGGTGCTCCAGGAGCAGAACGCCTACGCGGGCGCCACGAACAAGCTGCTCGCGCCTCGCGCCGACACCGTCTTCGTTGCGTTCGAGGTGGCGCGGCCGTTCTTCCCGAGCGGTACCGAGATCGTCGTCTCCGGCAACCCGGTCCGCCAGGACCTCACCGAGGCCGACCCGGCTGAGGCCCGCGCTCACTGGGGCATCGCGCCGGAGGCCCGCGTGCTCCTCGCGATGGGCGGCTCTCTCGGCGCAGGACCCATCAACGGCGTCCTCAAGCTCCACCTCCGCGAGCTGCTCGCCGACGAGAACGTGGTCGTGATCTGGGCGGCGGGCAAGCGCTACTACGAGACCCTCCGCGAGGCTATCCCCGCGCACGACCGCCTCCGCCTCATGCCCTACTTGGACCGGATGGATCTCGCCTACGCCGCCGCAGACCTCGCGCTCTGCCGCTCCGGGGCGATCACGTGCTCCGAACTGGCCGTCACCGGCACGCCGAGTGTCCTCGTGCCGAGCCCCAACGTGACGGCAGACCACCAGACCAAGAACGCCCGCGCGCTCGCCGAGGCGGGAGCCGCCGTCCTCCTCCCCGAGGCCGACCTCGACGCCCGTTTCGGCGACGCCGTCATCGCGCTCCTCTCCGATCCGGCCAGCCTCGCCCACATGAGCCGCGAGGCGCTCGCCATCGCCCGGCCGGACGCCGCGATGGAGATCGCCCGTGCTGTGGTAGCCCTCGCCGATTCCGCTCGCTCCTCTGCCTGATCCGTCCGTGACCGACCGCCCGACCCCGTCCTCCGCCACCCGCGACCGCATGGGCCGCGTGCGCCGGGTCCACATGGTGGGCATCGGCGGCATCGGGATGTCGTCTATCGCGGAGGTGCTGCTGGCGCGGGACTTCGAGGTCACGGGCTCGGACCTCAAGAAGAGCGACATCACGCGGCGCCTGGAAACGCTCGGCGCGACGATCTACGAAGGGCATGCGGCCGAGAACGTCGCCGAGGCGGACGTGGTGGTTTACTCCTCGGCCGTGCGCGCGCACGAGAACCCTGAGACCGTCGAGGCCGGGCGGCGCCTCATCCCGCGTATCAAGCGCGCCGAGATGCTCGGCGAGCTCATGCGGATGCGCCAGGGCGTCGGCATCGCGGGCACCCACGGCAAGACGACCACCACTACGATGGTCGGGATGGTGGCGACGCACGCCGGGCTGGAGCCGACGATCATCGTGGGCGGCAAGGTGGCGTCCTTCGGCAGCAACGCCGTCTCCGGTGAGGGCGACGTCATCATCGTGGAGGCCGACGAGTACGACCGCACCTTCCTGCGCCTCACGCCTGTCCTCGCGGTCATCACCAACATCGAGGAGGACCACCTCGACACGTACCCGGGTGGCCTGGAAGACATCAAGGCGACCTTCGTGGAGTACGCCAACCGCGTCCCGTTCTTCGGCGCGGCGATCCTCTGCCTGGACGACGAGAACGTCCGCTCCGTCGTGGGCGACATCCACCGCCGCGTGGTGACGTACGGCACGAGCCGCCAGGCCACGCTTCGCGCCGAGAACGTAGAGCAGGTCGGCCCCGCGACGCACTTTGACGTGGTCTACCATTCCGAGCGGCTGGGCTCCATCACGCTCCACGCGCCGGGCCTCCACAACGTGCGCAACGCGCTCGCGGCTGTGGGCGTCGGGCTAGAGCTGGACCTTCCGTTCGAGGTGATCGCCGCCGGTCTCGCCGCCTATGAGGGCGTGGACCGCCGCTTCCAGATCAAGGGCGAAGCGTCGATGGCATCCGATGACGGCGAGAGCGGGACGGTTCTTGTCGTGGACGACTACGCCCACCACCCCACCGAGGTGGAGGCCACGCTGGAGGCCGCCGCGCGAGGCTGGCCCGACCGCCGCGTCGTCGCGGTCTTCCAACCGCACCTGTACAGCCGCACCCGCGATCTCCAGCACGAGTTCGCCCGCGCCTTCTACGACGCCGACGTGCTCGTGCTGACGGACATCTTCCCGGCGCGCGAGGAGCCCATGGAAGGCATCACGGGTGAGATCCTCGCGAGCCTCGCGCGGCAGTACGGCCACCGCGATGTCCACTACGTGGAGGACAAGACGCACCTGCCCGTCGCGCTGGCGGAGTTGACCCGCCCGGGCGACCTCGTCGTCACGATGGGCGCGGGCGACGTGTGGCGCTACGGCGAGGCCTTCCTGAGCACGCTCCCTGCCGCAGAGCCCGCCGCGACCTCACCCGCCTCGGCACCGAGGCCGGACGACCCAGCCGCGAGCCCGGACGACGCCAGCCAACAGCCACCGGCCACCGGCCATGAGCCCCCCACCGATGGCTAAGAAGCGCACCAAACAGCAGCAGGCCCGCCGGGCGAAGCTCCGTACGTTCGCGCGAGGACTCGGCATTGCCGCGCTCGTCGTGGGGCTCGCCGCGGCGTGGGTCTGGCACCGCACCCTCCCGCTCCAGCAGATCGACGTGGTGGGCCACACCTTCGCGGATGCGGACGAGGTGCGCCGTCTCGCGGGCGTCGCGCCGGATTCCGTCGCGCCCGTGGCGCTCTATCAGATCGACCTCGCGCTCGTCGCCGACCGGGTGCGCCGCCAGCCGTGGGTCCGCGAGGCCCGCCTGCGCCGTCTGCCCACCGGCACGCTCCGCATCGCCGTGGAGGAGCGCGAGCCTGCCGTGCTGGTGGTCGGTGCGAACGGCGCGCTCTCGCACTACCTCGATGCTTCCGGCTACGCGATGCCGCTCCCAGAGGGTGCTGCCTTCGCGGATGTGCCCCTGCTCCGTGGCGCTCCTGCCTTCCACCCGACACAGCGCGTGCAGAGTGCAGGTCTCCGCGAGTTGCTCGCCGCCCTCGCCACCGCCGATGAGACTGTGGACGCGGTGATTTCCGAGGTAGAGTGGACCTCGCGCGGCGCCGCCCTGACCACCGTCCCGGTGCCCACGCGAGGCGCCCTTCCCGTCCGCCTCGGCCAGACCGGCCACGCCGACGCCCTCGCCCGCCTCGGCGCTTTCTGGCAGCAAGCTGTCCTGACGCGCCCCGACACGCCCGTCCGCCTCGTCGATCTCCGCTTCGCGGGACAGGTCGTGACGCAGGAGGGCACCCGCGCAAGCCCAGCGAGCGCTCCCGACTCTCCCCGCCTCGGTACCGAGGCGAAGGCACCCGACACCCTCACCGACGACGCGGCTTCCCCGGAGCCTGCCGCGCCGTCGCCTGGCACAGGCTCCGACCCCGTCGCATCCCCCACTTCCCTTACCCCCTAGCATCATGAGCGAGAAGGAACGTCTCGTCGTCGGCGTCGATATTGGCACGACGAAGATCTGCGCCGTCGTGGCGAGCGCGGACGAGCACGACCGCATCCACGTCCGAGGCGTCGGTGTGGCCGACAGCCACGGCCTCAACCGTGGCGTCGTCGTCAACATCGACAAGACCGTCGAGGCCGTCAAAAAGGCCGTCGGCGAGGCCGAGCGCGCCGCAGGCGTCACCGTCGAGAGCGTCGTCGTCGGCATCGCGGGCGACCACATCCAGAGCTTCCAGAGCCGTGGCGTCATCACGGTCTCTGGCGGCGAGATCTCCAAGGATGACGTCGCGCGGCTTCTGGAGGACACGCGCCATGTCGCGATGCCCGCCGACCGCGAGATCCTCCACGTGCTCCCGCAGGAATTTATCGTGGACGGTCAGGACGGCGTGGCCGACCCGGTCGGCATGAGTGGCGTCCGCCTGGAGGCCAACGTGCACATCATCACCGGGCTCGTGTCCGCCGCGAAGAACGTCTACCGCTGCATCGAGAAGGCCGGCTACCGCGTGGACGACATCGTACTGGAGCCCCTCGCGAGCTCCCACGCCGTGCTCCACGAGGACGAGAAGGAGGTCGGTGTGGTGCTGATCGACATCGGCGGCGGCACGACCGACATCGCCATCTTCGAGGACAAGACCATCCGCCACACGGCCGTCATCGCGGTGGCCGGAAGCAAGGTCACGGACGACATCCGCAAGGGCCTCGGCGTTCTCCACGACCAGGCCGAGGCGCTCAAGCGCCAGTTCGGCTCTGCGCTCGTGGACCTCGTGGACGCGGACCAGCAGATCACCATCCCCGGTATCGGCGGGCGACCCGAGAAGGCGATCTCGCAGAGCACACTTGCGGCCATCATCCAGCCGCGCGTGGAGGAGATCCTGGAGATCGTCGCCATCGAGATCAAGCGCTCCGGCTACGGGCGCCACCTCTCGGCGGGCGTTGTGCTCACCGGCGGCGGCTCGCTGATCCCCGGCACCGCCGAGCTTGCGGCTGACATTCTTGGCCTGGAGGCGCGCATCGGACGTCCGCTCGGTCTCAAGGGCGGCCTCGCGGAGGAAGTCCAGAGCCCGAAGTACGCGACAGGCGTCGGCCTCGTGCTGCACGCGCTGCGCGAGGGCGTCGATGCAGGTGCCTCGTTGTTGGCCCCGGCCGTCGCGGGTGGGGTGGCCCCCCTTGTGCCCGAGGCGGAGGAGGTCGCACTCTCCAGCGGAGACGGCGCCTCGGGTGGCGGCACCTCGCCCGAACCCGCCCTCGCGGCGCCCTACGAGCCTGAGTTCGAAGAAGGCGACAGCCTCGTCGCTAAGATCACGGACCGCATGAAGCGCTGGTTCGACGAACTCTAAACCCGACCCCACTCTCACCCACTCTTTTCCTGGCGAACCCCAGACTGACCCACCGGAGGGATACACCATGCAAGACTTTTCCCGTTTCACATTCGATGACGAAGCGACCGACGATGCCACGATCCGCGTGATCGGCGTCGGTGGCGGCGGCGGTAACGCCGTCAACAACATGCTCGCGAAGGGCATCCATGGCGTCGAGTTCATAGCTGTCAACACCGATCAGCAGGCGCTCGGGGTCAACCTCGCGCCGCTGAAGATCCAGATCGGCCGCGAGCGCACCTCGGGGCTCGGCGCAGGCGCTCGGCCGAGCGTCGGCGCGGAGGCCGCGCAGGAGAGCCACAAGGAGATCGAGGCTGCGCTCCAGGGCACGGACATGGTCTTCGTCACCGCCGGGATGGGCGGCGGCACTGGCACTGGCGCGGCGCCCGTCATCGCGGCCATCGCGAAGGAGATGGGCATCCTTACCGTGGCCGTGGTCACGAAGCCGTTCGTCTGCGAGGGCAAGAAGCGCCTCCGCATGGCCGAGCAGGGCATCGAGCGTCTCCGCGAGACCGTAGACACGCTCGTCATCGTGCCCAACGAGCGCCTGCTCGACATCGCCGAGGACGACACGACGCTCGTGGACGCCTTCGTGATGGCGGACGACGTGCTCTACAACGCCACGCGCGGCATCTCGGAACTGATCACGGTCCACGGCCTCATCAACCTAGACTTCGCGGATGTCCGCACCACGATGCTCGACGGAGGCACAGCGCTCATGGGCTCCGCTCTCGCCGTCGGCGACCAGCGGGCCGAGCGGGCGGCTCGCGAGGCACTAGAGAGCCCCCTCCTCGATGGCATCTCGATCTACGGCGCGCGCAACGTGCTCGTCAACATCACCGCCGGTCCGAGCCTCTCCATCCGCGAGGCGACGCGCGGCATGACCGTCATCCAAGAGCAGGCGGGCGACGAGGCCGAGGTCATCTTCGGTACCGTCATCGACCCGGAGATGGGCGACCAACTCCGCGTCACCGTCATGGCGACCGGCTTCGACATCGCGGACGCCAGCCAGCCGGAGCCCGAGGAGATGCTCCGCCGCACCGTGCCGCTCGGTGGCGACGGCGGCGTCTCGCCCCACTACAAGGGCGAGACCAACCTCAAGGATCTGGATGCGCCCGCCTATGAGCGGCGCACCCGCGTGGTGCCGCCGAAGGAGAAGCCACGCGAGATCGAGGAGACCACGGACGACGCCCCGATGACCAACATCAAGCGGCTACGCCTGAGTGAGATCCCGCCCGAGAAGGGCCCTCGTATCCGCAACAAGGAAGAGGCCGACGTGCCCGCGTTTCTCCGTCGCATGATGGACTAGACCTGGAACGGCGGCGGGAGCCCCGCGCCCGTCCACCCGGCGACTCGCTCCGCCGGGTGGAGCCCGCGACGGGGCGGTGCCACACCCATGGCACACCCGGGCCCTACGTTCCCGCTGTCCCCCAGGACGCCTTCGCCAGGGGCGTCCACCAGGCCCCGCCGCGCTCTGCTGGCGGGGCCTTTCTTCGTTCGCGACTGGTCCCGCCTCGGCACCGAGGCGGAGGAGGTAGACTGGCAGCAGAGAGAACATCCACAGCCGCGCGAGAGCGCTCGTATCGGGCTATCCTCTCCCCCGTGACGCGCCTCCTCCCACTGGCCCTTCTGCTGGTCGCTCTCACGGCCCACGCCCAGCTTGTCGACGGAACGCCGACGACGGCAGATTCCGTTGCAGGACAGGCGGATCGCGTCATCGTGGACTCCTTCGACGAGACGCTCGCCTCTGTCCCCCGAGGGTCCTTCGCGCCGATGCCTGCACCGCTGGCAGGCGTGGTCTGGACAGCGCCGGAGGTCGCGGCCGAGGCCGTGGAGGACCTGGCGCGGATGCGCCGGGCAGGGGTTCGTGCGGTCCGCACCGGGCTTGTCTCCGATTCCGTCTTGGCCGCCGCCGACTGCCTCGGCATCGCCGTGGCGCAGGAGTTGCCCATCGCGGACGTGCACGCCTCGGAACTAGCCGCACGCCTCCCCGAGGCGGACTCACTCCTCTCGGCCGCTCTAGATCGCGCACGGTCTCACTCTTCCGCTCGGTTGTTCATCCTCGCGCGCGGAGTAGATACCTCAGACCGCGACGTCCGCCCGTTCTTCGAGCGCCTCGCGGAGATCGTCCGCCACCGAGGCGCTCCCGGCACCCGAACCGCGTACCTCACCCGTTTCGTGGACGATGACCGCGTGAGTGGGACCGTCGATCTCGTCCTTCTCGACGCGCGAGGGCGCGACCCGTTCGGACTCCTCCGCCGCTGGCGCGACCGTCACGAAACGCCCGTCGGGCTCGGCGCCTGGGGCGAGGGCGTGGTACCCGAACGCGAGGGCGGCTGGCGGCAGTCGGGAACGGAGGCGCGGCAGGCCCGCGTCATCGAGCGCACGCTGGACGCGTTCCTGACGGCGGATGCCCCACCCGAGGTCGCCTTTCTGGCCCGATGGCGCGACCGGGAGGAGCGCGGCGTCCGTGCCGAGGTGGCCGACCTCCGCTACGGTCTCGTCGCCGCTGGCGGGACGCCCCGTCCCGCGCTAGACGTGACAGCGGGTGTCTTCACCGGTCGCCAGAGGGTCTTCGCCTTCGACGCCGGTCCGCCCGAGAGCGGCCCTCGCTCCGGCCTACTCGTCGTCATTGGGTGGACGCTCGTGCTCAGCCTCGGAGCCCTGATTACGCTTTCGCCTCGTATGAGCGGTCTCGTGCCGCAATACTTCGGGCGCCGGGATCTCTACCGCGAGGCCATCCAGAAAGGCTACGGGCTGTCTACGGTCGTGACCGTCAGTCTCGCGGCGATCCTGGCGCTCACCGTTGGGCTCGTGGGCGCCACGGTCCTCCGCGCCTTCGCGGCCACCGATGCCCTGACCGTAGCGGCGGCTGGCTGGGAGCCTGAGGCCCAGCGCCGGATGGTCCGCCTCGTGGGCTCGCCCGCACTGCTCGGCGCGCTGATCGCCATGCTTTACTCGGCGTGGGTCATGCTGAACGTCGTCTGGGTGGGTCTCATCGCGGGGCGCAGGCGACGGCTGCGTCCGGTGCAGGCGCTTTCCATTGTGGTGTGGCCGCGCTGGCCGTGGCTCCTCCTGCTCCTCGGTGCGATGCTGGTGGCCTCACTCTCGCCGGGCACGGCGAACGTCTGGGCGGCGGTTCTGCTCGTCGTCGCCCTCGGCGTGGAGACCATCGCGGCGTGGCGCAGTTTCGTGGACCTGACGTACGTCGGCTATGTGCCACAGGGGAAGGCGTTTGGGATCGGCTTCGGCGTCCCGTTCCTGCTCTTCCTCATCGGCGCGGTCGCACTGCTGGTGACGGCGGGTGGCGAGGTCGGCTTCCTCTGGCACCTCGCGGTGAGGTCGTAATACGGAGGCCCTGGCTCCGGCGAGTTCCCCTGCCGCACAAGTAGGGGGCCACCTGGAGACACGCTCTCCGTTCGCCTGGCCCGCCTCGGCACCGAGGTGGGCACAGCCAGGATGGGCTTGCCGCCAACTCCCACTCCCCGCTCATCCTACCTTCTCGCATGGCCGACTCTCACACACCTCAGCCCCTCGGCGCCGTCCTCGGTGAGTTGTTCCAGCAGCGCGGCTATCGCGCGAAGATCGACGAGGCGCGCGCGGTGGACGCGTGGGGCCAGGTGGCCGTCGCGGGCGCCGTCCGCGCCACGGAGAAGGCCTGGATCCGCGATGGCGTGCTGACCGTCAAGCTCCGAAGCTCCAACTGGCGGCACACGCTCCACCTCCAGCGCGAGCAGTGGCGCCAGAAGCTCAACGCGCACCTCGGCCGCGAGGTCGTCCGGGAGATCGTGTTCCGGTAGGTGTGACGTGGCGTGAACGGATCCGACGGTTGACGCAGGAGGATGCGACTCCGGCGGGTCGCCTCTTCGATCTCATCGTTCAGACCCTCATTGTGATCAGCCTGATCACGTTCTCGGTCGAAACGATTCCAGACCTGTCGGAGGAGGTACGCTATTGGCTTCGCATAACTGAAGCCATCATCGTTTTCCTCTTCACGGCTGAATATGCTCTCCGCCTGTTCGCCGCAGAGGACCGACTGCGGTTCGTGTTCAGCTTCTATGGACTTGTCGACTTGCTCGCGATCCTTCCGTTCTACATCGCCCGGGGCGTCGACCTGCGCAGTCTCCGTGCCTTCCGACTTCTCCGGCTGGCGCGTGCGTTGAAGTTTCTCCGCCACAGCCGCGCGATCCACCGTTTCCGCCTCGCCTTCAACGAGATCCGAAGCGAGATCGCTCTCTTTCTGATGACCTGTGGCATCCTCGTATATATCTCTTCTGTTGGGATCTACTACTTCGAGAGCCGAGTCCAGCCAGACGCTTTCGGCTCCGTGTTCTCCAGCATGTGGTGGGCCGTCGCCACGTTGACGACGGTGGGTTACGGTGACGTGTACCCGGTGACGGCCGGAGGACGGCTGTTTACCACGCTCATTCTCTTCATTGGGCTGGGAGTGATCGCCGTTCCGTCAGGCCTGATCGCGTCCTCTCTCTCAGAAGTGCTACGCGATGAGCACGAAGAAGAGGAGAGGCAACAACCGTGAGGATCCAGCGCTCACTCCACCTGCGCCAATCCGGTGAGTACGACGCCACCTTCGAGGCCCGCCTCGCCCCGGACGGCGCCTACCGCGTGGAGGGCGGCAGCTACGTCACGCGCGGCGTGCGCGAGGGCGTCCTGACTCGCGCCGAGGCGGCCCGCCTCGCGGCGCTGGTAGACGCGGCGGACCTCTCCGCCGAGCACCCGATCCCCGACGGCGCCCCGGGCTTCACATCGGAACTGACCGTCGGAGAGCGGAGGCTCCGCTGGTGGGGACCGCCCCCGACCGACGCGCTCCGAGCGCTGACCGGCGCCCTCGCAGCTCTGGGCGCGTAGGTTCTCGTTCCCCTCGCGAGACCCGCTATGACCGTTCTTCTCTTCGGCGCTACCGGCATGATCGGCCACGGCACCCTCCGCGCCGCCCTCGCGGATGCCCGCGTAACGCGCGTGCTCTCCGTCGTCCGCCGCCCGAGCGGGCAGGCCCATGCGAAGCTGGACGAGATCATCCACGCCGACATGGTCGCCCTCGGGGACCTCGCCGACCGACTCGCCGAGGCGGACGCCTGCCTGTTCTGCCTCGGCGTCTCCGCTGCGGGCATGAGCGAGGCGGACTATCGCCACATCACCTACGACCTGACGCTCTCTGTCGCGCAGGCCCTCGCGGCGCGTAACCCCGCGATGACGTTCGTCTACGTCTCCGGCGCGGGCACGAACACCGACAGCCGCCAGATGTGGGCGCGCGTCAAGGGAGAGACGGAGCGAGCGTTGATGGATCTGCCCTTCGAGGGCGTCTACAACGCGCGGCCCGGCTTCATCCAGCCGGTCGGCGGCGCCACCAGCCGGACGGCGCTGTACCGCGCGCTCTACGCTGTCCTGAACCCCCTGACGCCGCTGCTCCGCCGCCTCGCGCCACGCGCACTGCTCGACTCCGACGAACTCGGCCGGGCCCTCGTGCAGGTGGGATTCGCGGGCGGACCGCAGCCGATCCTAGAAGTGCCGGACCTCCAGCGCCTCGCGGAACGCGCCGAGGCCCACGTGGCCTGAGTCCCCCCGCCTCGGCGCCGAGGCGGAAAAGGCTGGCGAAGGCGTACAGGTGGATACAGAGTGCGCGAGAGCCGAGGAGGTGCCCACCGGTGCCTCGTTCCCGGCACCCCGTACCCACCCTAAGGGTGTCAGAACCGCCAGATGGCCGAGGCGCGCGCCGTCCGCGGCGGGACCGGGTGGAAGTGCACGTCCTCTACCGCTGTGGCTTCGCCTGGCAGGCGCGACTCGTAGAAGTAGCTCACGTCCGCCGCCTCCGAGTTCAGCACGTTGAGCACGTCCAGCGCGAGGGCCACACGGCCGATGCCGTATCCCACCCTCGCGTTGACGAGCGTCGCGGCGTCTGACGTGATGCTTCCGTCGCCGGTGAGTGGGCGCGGGCCGAAGTGGCGGAGCTGAAGACTCGCGAGCGGCCCGGCGTCACCTCCGGCGTAGACCCCGCCGGAGATCACGCGCCCCACGGAGTTCTCGATGCGGCGCGCGTCCGGGTCGCCCTCGGTGAAACGAGAGCGTGTCAGCGCCACGTCCAGCGCGAGGCGGAGCCAGTCCGTCGCCCGGTAGAAGCTGGCGATCTCGACGCCCGTGTGGAGGCTGGCGTCGCTCGCCTCTGTGCCGCCCGCGTCGCCGACGAAGACCAGTTCGGAGTCCAGCCCGACCGTCCAGAGCGAGACGGTGGACTGGAGGCCCGGCACGGCTACGGTGCGCACGCCGATCTCGGCGCCGCGTGTCCGCACGAGCGGATCCACTGGGTTCACGGACGCGCCGGTCGCGGGGTCCACTCGGATGGTAGTGCCGCGCGCGTCGTTGCTGTGGAAACCGAGCCCGCCGCCGAGGTAGACCTCGGTGTCCGCCCACGGGCCGAAAACGAGGCGGGCCTTCGGACTGGCGAGGAGCGCCGTCTCCGTGCCGGAGTTGACCGCGAGATCGCTCGTCACGTCGAAGCGGAAGGCATCGGCGCGAAGGCCGAGGGTGCTGCGCGCCCAGTCCGTCCAGCGGGTCTCCGCCTGGAGATAGGCGCCGAGGCTGGTCTCAGCGACGTCGTCCTCGCGGATGGTCCCGATGCGCTCGCGTGCGTCCGTCCGGTACAGCCCGACGCCGAGGATCTGGTCGTGGCGGAAGTCGGCGCCGAGGGTGAGCGCGCTGCGGAGAGCGCTGGGGCGCCACGTCTGCTCCACGCTCGCGCCGCCGTAGACGCGCCGGTCGCGCTGCTCGAACTGGTCGCCGCGCGTCGGGTCGTCCAGGAAGTAGGTGAAGTTGGAGAACAGATCCAGGTGGTAGATCGCGCCGTAGGCCTGCACACGCGTCTGCGATCCGCTCGCCTGGGCTGTCCGCCAGTCGGCGGCGAGGGTGTAGCGTCCGGTCGTGCCGCCGTTGGTCGGGTCGATGGCGCCGAGGCGCGAGACCTGCTCGGGCACGGCGCGGCTGGGGATCTGATCGGTCGCGTCCCAGTCGGTGAAGTAGCCCATCGCGGTGAGCGTGAGTCCGTCCGCCTCGGTGCCAGTGGCGAAGGAGGCGACAGCGCTCGCGAGTGTGCCGTTCTCGGGGTTGACCCACGGGCCGTCCGTGTAGCGCGTCCGCAGGCCGAGCAGGAGGTCACCGCCTCCCACGGTCGCGGAGTTCGCGACGAGCGCCTCGGCGGAGTTGTCGTCGCCCAGCCGCCCCATCGCGATGCCCTCGTCCAGCCGACGCACGAGCTGGATCTCCGCGCGTCCGGCCGTCGAGAAGTTGCCTGCGGCGGCGTTGAGCGGGCCTTTCTCGAACGCGATCTCGTCGATCAGTTCCGGGATGAGGAAGCCGAGGTCCAGATAGCCCTGGCCGTGTGCGTGCGTGGGCAGGTTGATCGGCACACCCGCGACCGACGCCGCGAAGTCCGTCCCGTGGTCCAGGTTGAAGCCGCGCAGGAAGTACTGGTTGGCTTTGCCAGAGCCGCTGTGCTGCGTCACGACGGCGCCCGGGATGGTCTCCAGCACCTCGCCGACGCGGAGTAGCGGGCGCGGCGCCAACTCGGTCTGCCCCACGCGGCCCTCCGAGGCGGCACCAGCCACCCCGACGAGGTTCGCCGCGCGGCCTACGACCGTGACGGCCGTCAGGTCGGTAGTCTGGGGTGCGAGCGCGAGAGAGATCTCGGTGGTTTGGTCGGCGCGAAGGACCACCTCCCGCGTCAGCGGTGCGTAGCCGATGGAGGAGGCGCGGAGGGTGTACGTCCCGGGCGCGAGGCCCGTGATCTCGAAGCGGCCGTCGAGGTCGGAGACGGTTCCGCGCTCGCTGCCCGGGAGAGTGAGGGTGACGCCGGGGAGCGCGGTGCCATCGGCGGCGTCGGTGACGGAGCCTGCGAGGCGCGCAGTCTGGGCGGAGAGTGGGATGGAGACGAGGAGGAGGAGCCACGCGAGGTGGCGGAGGCGAGACAGCATCGGAGGCAGGAGAGAGCGGCGCGACAGGGCGCACGGGGGGCGTTCCGCGCCCATCGCGCGGAGACGGAAGGAACCAGGGCCGCGAGACGCGGCCGTTCAGCCTGCCAGTCGGGGCGGGGGCGTCTCTACCGAATGCTGAGCCGATGCGATGGAGCCCAGAGCGCTACCGAGGCGGGCGGTGTCGCCTACGGGTGGGGGCGTCAGCCGGACCGGCGTGGGCACCTGATGGTGGTCCAGCGTGAGAATCACCACCGGCGTCTCCGTGGGCGGTGGGAGGTCGTGCGAGTGGAGGACGCCGTCGTGGGCGTGAAACCCGTCCGCCTCGGGCGTGCCGTGGGGGGAACCGGAAGTACGGACCGTCCGGTGAGCCTCGGGGTGCGCGGAGCCGTGGCGGTGCGTGTGGTCGCCGTGCGTGTGCGCTCCGTGCGAGTGGGCCGGGGCCCGGAGCGTGGTCATGCCCATCGCGGGCGCGAGGCCCGTGGGCGCGTGGAGGGCGGGCGCTTGGAGACGGGGGGCCTCCATCACGGCGTGCGTCTCCGTCGCGAGGTGCGCGAGGAGCCGCCAGCCCTGCCCGGCGCTCGTGCCGAGCAGCACGCCGAGATAGCCGAGGAGCACCGCGCCGACCGCCACGCCTCGGAGGAGACGCGAGCGGTTGAGGCGGGGTGCGGAGAGAGACGGCATCGGTCCGAGCAGGTCCGCCTCGGGGCCTCCGCGGAGACACCGAGGCAGGCAGGGCTATCGGGCGCTGGTGGTCTGCACCGGCGGAGCGTCGCCCATGGACGCGAGGAGCGCCCGCGCCTCCTGTTCCGTCGTCGGGCTCTCGATGCCGACATTGCCGTCGAGCGCGATGCGGAGGTGGCGGGCGGCCTCGGCGGCGTTGCCTGCGGCCTCGTAGATGCGCGCGGCGCGGTAGTGCACCATCGCGTCGCCGGTGTCGAGGCGCATCGCGCGCTCGATGTACGGGATGCCCTCCTGCGCGCGGCCGTTCTTCATCAGCGCCCAGGCGAGGGTCTCGTTGGCGTGCATGTGGCCGGGGCGGCGAGCCTGCTGCTCCTGCGCGAGACGGAGCGAGCGCTCCAAGTCGCGGTCCTGGTCGAGGAGGAAGTCGGCCTCCTCCATGTCCACGATCTCGCCCATCTCGCGGGCGCCGAGGAGCTCCTCGTAGACGCGTTCGGCGGCCTCGCGGGACTTGGCTTCATCACCGGCCATCGCGTAGGCCTCCACGAGCAACTCGTCGAAGGAGCCGTCGGCGCGAAAGCCGCGCGCCTCTTCGATGCGAGCGATGGCCTGCTGCGCATCGCCTCGCGCGAGGGCGATGTGGCCGAGCCCGGCGAGGGCGGGCGCGAAGCCAGGGGCCTCTTCGAGGATGCCGTTGTAGACGGTCTCGGCGGAGTCTAGAGCGGCCTCGCCCATGTAGAGACCCGCGAGGGTGTGGAGCGCCCACGAGCGGTCGTCGCGCCCGGGAGCCTCGGCCTGTGCGGCGAGCGTCATCGCCTGGATGGCACCCTGCGCGTCCCCGTGAAGCTCCCGGAGGTAGGAGATGCGGGCGTACGCGGGGAGTCCGGGCCGGATAGCGACCATCTCGTCCGCCTGCGCGACGGCTTCTTCGTACTCGCCGAGTTCGACGAGCGCGTCCACCAGCACGCCGCGCGTGTAGGAGTGGGACGGATACTCCGCGATGAGTTCGCGGGCGAGGTCGCGGGCGTCCTCGAAGCGGTGGAGCTTGTTGAGCGTGGAGGCCCAGAGGGTGCGGCCGTGGTAGTGGTCGGGGTCCAGTTCGAGCGCGGCCTCCAGGTTCTCGACGGCCTCGGGGATGAGCGTGAACTCGTCGCCGGTCTCGCGGGCGAGTTGCGTGAGCGCCTGCGCGAGGCGGACGCGCGACTGCACGTCGTCCGGGTTGCGGCGGACTTTCTCGCGGTAATACTCGACGCTCTCCTCGACGTTGTCGAAGGAAGCGGAGGGGGCGACCTGTTCGAGGTCGTCCGGGAGGGGCGCGGGCTCCGTCTGTGAGGCGCGCCAGAGGTAGACGCCGGCGGCGAGGACGGCAGCGAGGCCGAGGAAGAGGAACGGGCGGAGGCGGGTAGCCATCGGGAGGCAAGGGGAGAGTCAGAGTCGGGGCCGCGCCGAGCGCAGCGGCTCCGGTGGACCCAGCGGGTGGGTCCGCCTCGGGGCCGAGGCGGGCGGGCTCACGCGAGCCGGGCCTCGGTCGAGACAGGGACGGGCGGGGCCTCGCCCACGCGGTCATCGCGGGGAGAGACCCCGCCCATCGGTCCGAGCGCGAGGCTCGCGGCGGTCGGTGCCGCCAGCGAGCCGGGAGGGTGGGGGGCGGGCAGGCTCGGGATGCCCGCCCCCCGCTCGCGCGGTTAGCGCGAGGGTCGCAGACCTAGCGGACGAGCGTGGCGCGCTTCGTCGCGATGGGCTCGCCGTCCACCGTCATGCGGTAGACGTACGTGCCGCTCGCGAGAGCAGACGTGTCCCACTCAGCGGTGTGGGTGCCCACGCCCTGCTGCCCGTTGACGAGCGTCTGCACGAGGCGGCCCTGCACGTCGTAGACATCGATGCGCACCGGGGCCTCCGTGCGGAGGTGGTAGCGGATCGTGGCCGTGCCCGCGGTCGGGTTCGGGAAGGAATCATCCATCAGGAACGCGTCCGGCAGCCCGAGGCCCTGCTTGCCCGCGAAGGCACGCGCGAGGTCTTCCTCAGAGGACGGCGGCGGCGCAGCGGTGACATCGCGCACGTAGTCGAAGCCGCGGTGCGGGTTCGCGAGGTACGGGAAGCCGCCGAAGAACGGAAGGTCGTTCTGCGTCGGGCCGGGCACGAAGGTCAGCGCCGAGAGCAGGTCCTCCGAGAGGAGGTCCGAGTAGTCCGGCGCTGTCGCGTCGTCGAAGGGGACGCCCACGGCGGCGAGCACGAGACCACCGACGGCCTGCAACTCGATGCCGGTCACGTCATCCTGGAGGCGGCGCCCGTTCGGGAAGCCGTCCATGTGCGGGATGAACTCCAGGTCCGTGCTCGCGAAGTCCGGCGAGGTCAGGCCGATGGCCGCCGCGCGGATGAGGCCCTGATAGGCCCAGCTCCGGAACTCCTCGCTGCTGCGGTCCGTGGCCGGGACGGCCATGTTGAGGCGGAGCATGTCGCCGCCCCAGAGGCCGCCGTCTGGCGTCGCCGTGATCGGCAGGAAGTTGTTGATGAACGGCTTGCCCTGGGTGAACTCCAGCGCGCCGTCGTCATCCGTGTCCGCGACGAGCCCGGGCTTGCCGGTGGCGAGCTGGTACGGCGCGGCGTTCGGGACGCCGAAGTACAGGATGGGCAGCACGTCGAGCCTGCGGGGCTCGCCCTCGCCGATCAGCGCCGTCGGAACGCCGGGCTGCGTCGGACGGGTCGGGACGGCGAAGGCCGTGCCGTCGATGTCGAGATCGCCACTGGCGATGAGCGGGAAGACCGCGAACGCGCCGTCAGCACCGTTGGTGAAGTCGAGGCCGGATCCTTGGTTGGAGGGATTGCCGTCGCCGTCGAGGTTCAGCGCGGGGTACGCGTTGGTCTGCACCTGGAACGCGTCGCCGAGCGGCGGGACCGGCGCGGCGCCGTTGCCCATGTAGTTCGCCAGCTCGGGGTTGACGAAGTACTGCGCGTAGTCCTGCTCGAGCGCGTCGTAGGGCGAGGTGGCGTTCCACTCGTCCTTGCGGCCGATGGGGATGATGACCTCGTTGATGAGCGGGTTGCCGAGGCGGGAGACCTGGATCCAGTCGCCGCTGAAGGAGCGGGTGCCGTCGCCGTTGAGCGTGGTCACCTGCGGGCGGCTGGCGGAGGCCCACACACCGATGGTGAAGTCCCCGTCGAGGATGCTCGTGGCCTGGGAGGGGTCCTTGCCGTCCTTCTGGAGGCTTTGGACCGGCACGCGGATCACGATGGCGTGGGTGTTGAACCCGGCGACCTCGTCGCGCGCGCAGTTCGGGTTGGACTCGTCCTCGCAGAACTCCGTGCGGATGTTGCCCACGTCGAACGTGCCGCCGAGGTCGACGAAGAACGGGTCGTCGCGGGGGCCGACGAAGACCGTCTCACCGGAGGAGGCGCGCGTGATGGCACTCCGCGTCAGGCGGCGGTACCGGTCGTTGAGCCCGAGCGGGGAGTTGATCGAGCGCGGCCCGACGTTCGGCGGGGGCGTCGGCCCGTTCGTGATCACGGTCTGGAAGCTCATGCCCCCGTCCGTGCTCTTCTCCATCGTGTACGAGGTGTTGAGGTTCTCGTCACCCAGCAGGATGGGGAAGAAGGTGTTCGGGTTCTCGTTCGTGCGGGAGAACGTGAAGCGGTACGTGATGTCGTCCGTGGCCGTGCCCAGCGCCCCGGCCGAGGTCTGGTTCTTGACGTGGATCTCGTAGCGGATGTTTTCGCCGAACTGGTGGTAGTTGGGTCCTCCCGAGGGCAACTCCAGCGGGATGTAGTTGGCGACGATGATGACGTTGTCCGTGCCACCGGCCCGGATGGGCTCGCGGAAGGCGTACAGGTCCGTGTTGTCTGCGAGGGGATCCTCGGAGATCATCGGGGCCTCACGGTGGCTGGACGCGGTGCCCGGAGGCGGCGCGAGCAGTCCGACTGCCAGGAACAGGCTCGCGAGGCCTGCAGTGGCGAGGGTGGAAAAGAGTCGAGGACGTTGCATGTGGAGAGGAGGTGGAAAGGGGACCGCAAGGACTCGACCTCATATGCTCACGTGCAAGACCACCGAGTGCTCACTTGCTGCTCACCCGTTCGTCTCTCCGCTACCCCGAGAGAAAACCCGACCCCCGGGTGAGGATTGCACCTACATCGGTAGGTATGTTCCACACGTGTGCGTGACACTGGGCGTAGCCGCTTGGACTCCTGGCGTTCTGTCCGAGCAGGCTCCTGGGTCTGCCCGCCTCGGGACCGAGGCGGAGGAGGTCGCCGCGCCTCATTCCGCTGTTTCTGATCTTCTCGCTCGTGCCTGAGACTCTTCGTCAGCGCCTCCGCCGCTCGCGCCACACGCAGTTTGTGGGGCGCGAGGCCGAACTCGCACTCCTCCGCGAGGCCCTCGGCGCCGAGGACCTCCCGCTCCACCTCGTGATGATCCACGGGCCGGGCGGCATCGGCAAGACCTCGCTGCTGGAGGAGATCCGCGCGATGGCGGAGGCTACCGGCTGCACTGTCGCCCGTCTCGACGGCCGCGACCTCGCGCCGACGCCCGAGGCGGTCGCCCTCGCCACAAAGGAGGCTCTCGCGGAGGCGCCGGAGTCCGCACGTCGCGTGCTCCTCGTGGATACCTACGAGGAACTCCAGGCGCTCGATGGCTGGTTCCGCCGCACGTTTCTTCCCAGCCTGCCGGACGACACGCTGGTCGTTCTCGCAGGGCGTGCCGATCCGGCCGTCGGGTGGCGCGCAGACCCGGGCTGGCGCGCCGAACTGGCGATCCTTCCGCTCCGCAACCTCTCCGCCGAGGAGAGCACCGAGTATCTCGTCGCTGAGGGCATCGAGGGCGAGAGCCGCGAGGCTGCGCTCGCCTTCACGCACGGCCATCCGCTCGCCCTCGCGCTCGTCGCCGACCACACCCGCCAGCACCCGGAAACGTCCTTCGATGCCGCCGACGCGCCCGATGTCGTCGGGGCGCTGCTCGCGCGGTTCGTGCAGGACGAGCCCGACCCGCAGCGCCGTGCCGCGCTGGAGGCGGCCAGTGTGGTTCGCGCGGTCACGGAGCCCCTTCTCGCAGCGCTCCTCGATGTGGACGACGCGCACGACGCCTTCACGTGGCTCCGCTCGCTCCACGTCACCGAGGAAGGCCCACGCGGCGTCTGGCCGCACGACCTCGCGCGCGATGTGATCGCCGCCGATCTCCGATGGCGCGATTCCGCTCGCTTCGAGACGGTCCACGCCCGCGCCCGACGCTTCTACACGGCCCGCCTCCTCGATCCCGGCCCGGGCGCGTCGATGCACGCCGTCCTCGCGGACTACGCGTTCCTCTACCGCGACAACCCCATCGTGCGGCCGTTCTTCGGGCAACTCCGCGAGGCGTGGCGCGCGGCGGGACACCGCGCCCGCACGGCCCTTCGCGAGTCCGACCAGGAGCCGCTCCTCGCGATGACGCGCCGTCACGAGGGCGAGCCCTCCGCCGAGGCCCTCGCGCTCTGGCTGGACCATCAGCCTGAGGGCGTCGAGGTGCTCCGCGATGGCGACGGTGCGCCCCAGGGCTTCCTGCTCACCGTCGACCTCGGCCGCGCGTCCGCCGAGGTGCGCGAGGCTGACCCCGGCGCCTCCGCCGCATGGGCGTCCACGGGTGCTCTTCGCGAGGGCGAGACGGCGCTCCTCTTCCGCCACTGGATGGATGCCGAGGCGCACCAGGGCGTCTCTGCTGTGCAGAGCCTCGTCTTTGCCTCCACCGTCCGCGCCTATCTCACCACGCCCGGCCTCGCGGTCTCGATGCTCGCGACCTCGAAGCCGGATCTCTGGAGTCCGGTCCTCGCCTTCGCAGGACTCGTGCCTGTCCCTAGCGCTGCTTTCGCGACGGGCAGCCACGCCGTTGAGGTCTTCTCGCACGACTGGCGTGCTCAGCCGCCTGAGGACTGGCTCGACAGTCTCGCCGGTCGCACTCCACAGGCCGTCCCGCCGCCGGAGCCTTCATCGGTCCCGCTCGTCGTCCTCTCGCGCGATGGGTTCGAGACCGCCGTCCGCGACGCCCTCCGTGACTACGCACGCCCGCACAAGCTGCGCACCTCGCCGCTGCTCCGCTCCCGTCTCGTTCGCGACGCCGCGCCCGGCGCTGAGGACGACACGGACCGCTTGGAGGGACTCCGCATCGCCATCGCGGAGGCGACTGCGCTGTTGGAGGAGTCACCGCGCGAGGCGCCCTATGGCCGCGCGCTCTCCGCAGCGTACCTCGATCCGGCGCCCTCGCAGGCCCTCGCGGCCGAGAGGGTAGGGGTTCCATTTAGCACCTTCCGCCGCCACCTCGGGCGTGGCGTGGACCACGTGGTGGAGGAACTTTGGCGCCGCGAGACGGCCTGACGTTCAGGGGAGCAGGGGCAGTGAGCCAGGTTCCGTTGGGAGGCGCAGCGTTGCCCGCCTCGGTGCGTCCACGGAGGTACCGAGGCGGACAGGGCCGGGGACAGGGCCGGAGCCGCCCCGTACCTTCCGGCGCCCCCTACGCGCCCATGCCCCGGCCCCTCGCCCTCGTCCTGCTGGCGACCAGCCTCGCCGCCAGCGCCCAGCCCGGTCCCCGGTTCGACCGCCTCGGCACGGACGACGGTCTTTCGCAGAGCATCGTCAACGCCGTCCTCCAGGACCGCCAGGGCTACCTCTGGTTCGGCACCGAGGACGGCCTCAACCGCTACGACGGCGCCCGCTTCGCTGTCTACCGTTACGTCCCGGACGACAGCACCGCGCTCCCCGGCAACCGCGTCACCGCCCTCGCCGAGGACGGCAGCGGCGCCCTCTGGGTCGGCACCACGACGGGGCTGGCCCGCTTCTCGCGAGGCAAGGAGACGTTCTCGCGCCCGCCCGGCGCCCCCGGAGACCCGGATGGCGTCTGTGGGACAGACGTGACCGCCCTCGCCGTCGGCGCGGATGGCACGCTCTGGACGGCGACGCGCAACGGCGGCCTCTGCGCCCGCGATGCCGAGACGAATGCCTTCGAGCGGGCCGAGGTGCAGCCCGTACCGCAGCAGCAGCCGGGCGCGCTGGCCCTCGTGCGCGGCGCGCGAGGCACGCTCTGGGCCCATTTGACCGGCCTCGGCGAGGGCGCTACCGCTTCCATTTGCCGCCTCGACGAAACCGACCGGACCTGCGAGATCCCCGCCGACATCCCGTGGACGCACAGCGTCGCGGGTGCACCCGGTGTCGCATTCGGGCAGACCTCGGACGGCCTCGCGATGTACCGCGCCGAAGGCGACGCGTGGACCCGCGCCCAACTGTGGCCCGGCGTCCGCATGGCGGGTGGCTCCAGCCCGCTCCTCGCGACGAGCGGTCGCGTCTGGGTCGGCACCGAGGCGGACGGCATCCTCGACGTGGACCCCGAGGCGGGCGACGCCCGGTTCTACACGCCCGATCCTGCCGACCCCCGGAGCGTCAGCGCGGCGGGTGTGCGCACGTTCTACCGCGACGCGCAGGGCTCGGTCTGGATCGGAACTGAACTGGGCCTGAGCCGCTGGCGTCCGCCCGAGACGGGTGCGTTCCAGGTCATTCTGCGCGGCCCCGGTGGCCTCGCGAGCGGCGCGAACGGCATCGAGATCGCGCAAGACGGGACCGTCTGGATCGCGACCAATGACGGCCTCCACCGCCTCGACCCGGAGACCGGCGCCGTGGAGATTTTCCGCCGCAATGCCGCGCCCGACGAGAGTTTCGCCAGCGCCTTCTGGTGGGTGGGCGAGGCCGGGGATGGAACGTTCTGGGTCGGCGCGAAGCGGCAGGGGCTGTTCCGCTTCGATCCGGCCACGGGCGCGTTCTCGCGAGAGCCCGGCGTCACCGGCGCGCTCTTCGGCGGCAGCGACTCCCCGCGTGTGCCCGTCCGCCACATCTACACCGACCCCGACGGGCGCGTCTGGCTCGGCACGAGCGACGGACTGGCCGTGCGCCCGGCCGTGACCGGCGAGTGGCGTGGCTTCACGCCCGCCTCGGACGAGCTTCCGTCCACGCACGTCAACGTGGTTCTAGAAGCGGAAGACGGCACGATGTGGGTCGGCACGGACGGCGGGCTGTGCCGGTTTGTGCCCGGGATGCTCGGCGAGATCCGCGCCCTCACCTGCGACCGCCACGTGCCCGGCGACCCCGCCAGCCTCGGGGCCGATATCGTCTGGACCGTCGCGGAAGACGCTGATGGACGGCTCTGGGCGGGAACCATCGGCGGTGGCCTCGCGGGATGGAACCCGGACGAGGAAAACTGGACGCGCGTCACCACCGCTGACGGCCTCCCCAACAACACCATCTACGGCCTCCTCCCGGATGCCGCCGGTCGCCTCTGGATGACGACCAACGCGGGCCTCGCGGCGTACGACACGCGCACGGGCGATGTCTCCATCTACACCGTCGCGGACGGACTCCCAAGTAACGAGTTCGACTTCATGGCCTACGGCCAGGGCGCGGATGAGCGGATGGTCGTCGGCGGGCCGCACGGGCTGGCGACGTTCGTCCCGGACCGCCTCGCGCCGAGCGACGAGGCCGTGCCGGTCGTGGTCTCCAGCGTGATCGCGGGGGACGTGCGGCGGCCGGGTCTACTGGAATCCGGCGCCCGCGTGGAGGTGGCGCACGATGAAGGCTACCTCCGCTTCGAGTTCGCGAGCCTGGATTACCGCAACCCGGAGGAGAACCGCTACCAGTACCGCCTGCGCGGCTACGAGGAGACGTGGCGCGAGACCGACGGTCGCCAGCCGTTCGCGGTCTACACGCGCGTGCCGCCGGGGAGCTACACCTTTGAGCTTCGCGGTGCCAACCGCGATGGCGTCTTCAACCCGGTTCCGGTCGAGATCGACGTGACGGTGGTGCCCGCGTGGTGGCAGGCATGGTGGCTCCGTCTCCTGCTCGGTGGGCTCGTCCTCGGTGGACTGGCGGTCCTCGCGAACCGGCTTCACGAGAACCGTCTCCGCCGCGAACGGCTGGAGGATCTGCGGCTCCAGCGGCGCATCGCGCAGCGCATCCACTCTGGTCCGGTACCCGCCCTCCGCCGCGCGGGTGATGACCTCGCGGCCCTCGCGGGCGATGACGCCGCGCACCCCGCCCACAGCGTCCGCACGACTGTCGTGGAGGCGACCGAGGGGCTGGTGACGGTGATCGAGGAACTCGGACCGCCGGATTGGGAGGACACGCGGCGCGAGGCGTGAGTCGGTCCGCCTCGGGTGGTCCGTGGGCGCACCGAGGCGGGGAAAGTCAGGCGTCTTGCCGGCGTCGTTCTGAGCGCTGGCGCCACAGTTCCAGGCGCGTCCGTTGTTGTTGCTTCGCTCCGAGCCAGACAAAGAAGGCACTCAGGGTGGCCGTCACGATGCCCACAATCCACAGCAGACCTGCCGCTGGAAAGTGCTGAGTGGGCATCCTTGATCCCGCTTCTGTCTCAGCGGAAGGCTCTGGTCCGTAGCGGACAATCGCGAGGCTGTCGCTCGCACTCGCGGAGGCTACGCCAGGCGCTAGCGACGAGTCGCGCAGATAGAGAACAGGCTTGTCACCCGACCGGTCGATTCGGATGGTATCGACTTGAGCGCGAGAGACACCTGCACCCAGGAGGAAAATCGCGACGAGGAGAAACCGCTCCATCGTCGGACGCGAGAGGGATTTGCTGAGAACGAGCTGTGGGCTGGTACTCTCTCGCCTCACGGTAGCCGACGCACCTGCACCTCGCGGGCAGCGTTTGGGTCCAACCCCAGCGCGGTAGCCGCCGCTGCCGAGATCTCCATCAGGTACGCCTGGCTCACCGGCCCCCGGTCGGTCACGCGCACGAAGGTGCTGCGGCCGTTGGCAGGGTTAGTGATCAGCAGCACCGTGTCGAACGGCAACTCGCGGTGGCTGGCGGTGAAGTCGAGCGGATCGTAGGGCTCGCCGGAGGCCGTCGCGCGGCCCTGCATCACGTCCGGGAAGACGAGTGCGAGGCCCTGGTTCGTGACGGGTGGGAGTTCGCGCCCGGCAGCCTCGGCGGGGTTGACCGGCTCGGGCAGGACGAGCAGCGTGCCCGGCTGGAGCGGTGCGGTCGTGACGGCGTTGCGCGAGACGAGGTCGTCCACGGCGATGCTGTAGCGGGCGGCGATGGAATAGAGCGTCTCGCCGGGCTCGGTGAAGTGCGCGAGGTCGGCCGGGACCGTCGTGCGCTCGATGTCCCACTCACGGTCTCGCGCGATGGGCGCAGCGCGGCCTCCGGACTGTGGCCTGCCCCCACCGCGCGTCACGACGAGTTCCTGCCCGACCGCGATCTGGTCGCCGCGAATGCCGTTGAGCTGACGCAGCGCCTCGACGGTCGTGTCGTACTGGAGCGCGATGCGGAAGAGCGTTTCCCCTCGTGCGACGATGTGCGTGGTGCCCTCGCGTGGTGCATCCGGGATGGGGTCCATCACTTCCGGCTGCGGACGGAGCTCGATGGGCGTCTGCGGCTCGGGCTCCGGTGTCACATCGGGTGGGCGCGGCTCGGGACGCTCGGGCTCGGGCTCCGGGTCGGTCGGCCTCGGCGCCGAGGCGGGCGTAGCAGAGTCCGGGAGGCGAAGGCGGAGCCCGACCGGGATGGTGTTCGTCGCGAGGCCGTTGAGCGCCTTGAGCTCGTCCACGGTCGTGCCGTTGTTCAGCGCGATGCGGTAGAGCGTCTCGCCAGGCTGCACCACGTGGACGCGAGATGTCTGGGCGGAGGCGGCGCTCGCGGCGAGGAGAAGGGCGAGGGAGAGAAGGAGACGGGTCATTCGAAACCGAGGCCCTCGGCCTCTAGGAGAGCGCTCTGAAGCTCAGCGCGCGCGTGTAGATCGTTCGCGCGTGCAGCGATGGCGATGCCGTCCCGGTAGGTGCGGAGCGCGTCGTCGCTGCGTTCGAGTGCGGCGTAGAGCGCGCCGAGGTGGTAGTAGGTGCCCACGTAGTCCGGGTGGTCGCGGACGAGGCCCTCGAAGAAGGCGAGCGCCTGGTCGGCGTCACCGAGCTTCCGGTATTCTTGCGCGAGGGCGAACCGCGTGAACGGGTCGTCGGGGTCCTCGTCGTGGAAGGCGGTCAGTGCCGCGAGGCGGTCCATGGGCCGGTCGGGCGGGTAGGGGCGAGCAAGATAACGGGAGGCCCTGCGGGGCCCGTGCCTGCTGAAAGAGAAGACGCGAGGGTGCCCGCCTCGACACCGAGGCGGGCAGGGCTGGGATCTGTGGCGCGGCTACCAGCCTCCGCCCGCGCCTCCGCCCCCGAAGCCTCCGCCCCCGAATCCACCGAAGCCCCCGCCGCCAAAGCCGCCTCCACCGAAGCCTCCGAACCCACCACCTCCTCCACCCCACGAGCCACCGCCCGTCGGGATGAACACGACGCCGGGACCCCCGCGCCGCCTCCGCCGCTTTCCGCCGCTGCCGGACGACGGAGGCCCCGGGCGTCCTCGGTTCGCGACGGCCAGCGCGATGAACACGATCAGGATGACGAGCACGAGGCCGAGCGCCTCGGCCGTCCCGTCGCCGGAGGAGGCGGTCGGGCGGGTGTCGCGGGTGTATTCGCCCCGAAGCGCAGACAGGATGGCATCGGTACCCTCGTCCAGTCCAGCGTAGAACTGGCCCTGGCGGAAACGTGGCGCGATGACCTCGCGGATGATGCGCCCCGCGAGCACGTCTGGCAGCGCGCCTTCCGCACCGAAGCCGGTCGCGATGTACATCTCGCGGTCGTTCAGCGCTACGAGCAGCACCACGCCGTTGTCCCGCTCCGCATCGCCGACGCCCCAGTCGCGGCCGAGCTCTGTCGCGTACTCGTTCATGTCCGCCCCGCCCACCGTCGGCACGATGGCGACGGCGACCTGAGTGGTGGTGGAGTCGTCGAAGGCGACGAGCTTTCGTCCGATAGCTTGCCGCTCCGATGTCGAGAGCAGCCCGGCGGTGTCCTGAATGGGGAGGTCCGTTGGCGCAGGCGGCAGATCGAACCGCTGCGCGATGACGGGGCCGCTGAGTGCGACCGCCAGCAGGGCGAGGAGTAGGATGCGGGCGAGATGCACGCGGGACGAAGGTGCGGTGTCGTTCAGCGTGTCACCCTGAGCGCGAGCGAAGGGTCTCAACTCGGAGTCCCGAGCCGTAGAGGACGGTACCGATAGCACTGGCATCGTGCTGAGATCCTTCGCGTTTGCTCAGGATGACACGTCCGGGAGGAAGCGTTAATCGAAGGACACGTCTGGGGCGTTCTCCGCACCCGCCTCGGCCTCGAAGGGTGTCTTCTGACCGAACCCCGTGATGCCCGCGACGATGTTCGCGGGGAAGACGCGAACGGACCGGTTGTAGTCCGCCACGGCGGCGTTGTAGTCGCGTCGGGACGTATTGATGCGGTTCTCGGTGCCCTCCAACTGGACCTGGAGGTCGCGGAACGACTCCGTCGCGCCGAGTTCCGGGTAGTCCTCGCGGACGAGGTTGATGAGGGATCCCGTCGCAGCGGCGAGCGCCGTCTGCGCCTCTTGGTACTGCTGCACGCGCGAGGCGTCACTGAGGTCGTCGCCGGAGAGTTCGACGTTGACGGCGCGGGTGCGTGCTTCGGTGACGGCGGTGAGCGTTTCCTGCTCGAAGTCCGCCGCGCCCTGAACCGTCGCGACGAGGTTCGGGATGAGGTCTGCGCGGCGCTGGTAGGTGGATTCCAGGTCGCCCCAGGCTTGCTCGACGCGGACGTCGGCCTCGGTGAGGGAGTTGTACGTGCCGACCCCCGCGCATCCGGCAAAGCCGACGAGGAGGAGGACAACGAGGATCACGATGGCGCCAGTGCTGCGCATAATCGGGGGAGTCAGAGGGAGGTGCAGGGTACGGACACTCCCGGGCGGGTTGCGTTCCGGGTGGCTCGGCCTCGGTACCGAGGCGGGCAGGGCTGGAATCGGAGAGCTAGCCGGGCGTGCCCTCGGCGCGAGCGGCCTTCAGCGCGCGGGCGTACCACTCCAGGTCGTCCGCGAAGCGCGAGAAGTCTTTCGCGAGGCGCTCGGCGTCCTCCTCGCGCGGCGTGCCGTCCTCCGCGAACGTCTTCCCGACCTGTCCGTAGGCGAGCGCTCGCGGCAGCGAGACGGTGCCCAACTCTGCCAGCAGGTCGCGGAGGTGGACGGCGGCGCGAACTCCGCCCAGGCGACCGGCAGAGTAGCTCACGATGGCGCTCGGCCGAAAGGACCATTCTTCCAGAAAGTGGTCCAGCGTGTTGAGCAGTGCGGGCGGTGGCAGGTGGTTGTACTCGCCCGTCACGATCACGAACGCATCGGCAGTGCGGATCTGTTCTGCGAGGGTTTCCATCGGCTCGGGGGCCTCGCCGTCGGCGAACTCCTTGTACATCCGGTCGAGCATCGGGAGGCGAGTCTCGGCCGGGTCCACGAGCGTGACGGCGTGGCCTCGATCTTCCAGTCCGCGCACGATGTAGCGCGCCGCGCGGATGCCCGCCCGGTGCGAGCGGACGGACCCGTAGACGACGAGGATGCGAAGAGTCTCAGTCATGGGAGTTGGATCTGCGGGTCGTCGGGGTCGGGCCGGTAGAGGACGGCATTGCGGCCCGCAACGGCGACGACCGTCGCGCCTTCGATCTCAGCGGCGAGGGCCTCGGCCTCCTCGCGAGGGGAGCCGGGGGCGCCGTCCAGCACGCGCACTTTGGCAAGTTCGCGCGTGTTGAACGCCTGGCGCAGCGCGCGGATGGAGGCCACGCTCGCGCCCTCCTTGCCGACGTGGAGGAGAGGCTTGAGAGGGTGCGCCAGTTTGCGGAGGTGGGCGCGTTGCTTGGAAGTCATGCGGGGTGTCGGAAGTGCGAGGTCGGATGTCGGAAGATCGGGAGGCGTTCCGGCCGGGTGCGCCCGCCTCGGCACCGAGGCGGGGGGAGTGGCGTCAGGCTCGTTGCGCCACGCGGTCGCTCCACTCGCGGCGGAACTGTGGGAAACGGCCTTCCAGGATGGCCTCGCGCATGCTGCGCATCAGCCAGAGGTAGAAGCCCACGTTCTGCATGGAGGCGATCTCCATGAACAGCGGCTCGTTGGCCTTCGTGAGGTGACGGAGGTAAGCCTTGGAAAAAGTCCGCGCCGCGTAGTGCTCCAGCCCGGGGTCCACAGACGAGGCGTCCGTCTGCCAGCGTGCGTTCTTGATGTTGACGATGCCCTGCGTCGTGAAGAGCGTTCCGTTGCGGCCGTTGCGGGTCGGCATGACGCAATCGAACATGTCCACGCCTCGCGCGACGTTCTCGATCAGGTTCTGTGGCGTCCCGACGCCCATGAGGTAGCGCGGGCGGTCCTGCGGGAGGATCTCGCCCACGACCTCCACGATGTCATACATCACCTCCGCCGTCTCGCCGACGCTCAGCCCGCCGATGGCGTACCCCTCGGCGTCTAACTCCAACAGTTGGCGCGCGCTCTCGCGCCGGACGGCCGGGTAGACCACGCCCTGCACGATGGGGAAGAGGGCCTGGTGGTGGCCGTAGCGGGGCTCGGTCTTGCGGTAGTGCTCGAAGGCGCGATGAGCCCAACGGACCGTCAGCGCGTTGGACGTTCGCGCGGTCGCCTCGTCCACCGTCGCGGGCGGGCACTCATCCAAGACCATCATGATGTCGCTCCCGATGTCCCGCTGCGTATCGACGACGTTCTCCGGCGTGAACGTGAGGTACTGCCCGTCGAGGTGGTTGCGAAAGCGGACGCCCTCCTCGCTCATCGTGCGGAGGTCCGCGAGGGAGAAGACCTGGAAGCCGCCGCTGTCTGTGAGGATGGGCCGGTCCCACGACATGAACCGGTGGAGCCCGCCCATCTCGCGGAGGACCTCGCGTCCGGGCCGGAGGTGCAGGTGGTACGTGTTGCCCAGGATGATCTGCGCGCCGATATCGTCGGTCAGCGCGCGAGGTGAGAGGGACTTGACGCTTCCCGCTGTGCCGACGGGCATGAAGATGGGCGTCTCAATCGTGCCGTGATCGGTCTCGATGAGGCCCGCGCGGGCGCCGGTCTCGGGACAGGTGGCCTGGAGGGTGTAGCGGAGAGGCATGCTCCGGTGAGTCGTTCGTGCCTACGCATGATCGCGGTCAGCGGGCCGAGCGTCCGGGGATTCGCCGTGCGGAGCGGATGTCGGGCTGGTTGACTGTGTCCGCCTCGGTGCCGAGGCGGAGGAACCCGGCAATCGCGGGTGGGCAGTACCCGTCTGACCCGGGACGCCGCGACCTTCGACCCATGCGCCTGCTCGTCCTGCTTCTCGCTGCTGCTCTCACCGCCTGTGCTGGGGCGCAGGAACCTCGCGAGGAAGCCCTCCCCGGTTTCTCCACCAACACAGCCAAGCGCTCCATCGAGCTGAGCGAATTGCGCAGCGGCGGGCCTCCCAAGGACGGCATTCCCTCCATCGACGCGCCGCGCTACATCGCGCAGAGCGAGGCCGACTGGCTGGAGGACCGCGAGCCGGTCATCCTGTTGCGCGCAGGCGGGATCGCGCGGATCTACCCGCTCCAGATCCTGACATGGCACGAGATCGCGAACGACACGCTGGGCGGCATGCCCGTGGCCGTCACCTTTTGCCCGCTCTGCTACGCTGCCGTCGCGTTCGACCGGCGGCTCACGCACGAGGACGAGACGCGGACGGTCAGTCTCGGCGTGAGCGGGATGCTCCGTCTCTCCGACATGGTGATGTACGACCGGGGCACCGAGACCCTCTGGCAGCAGATTACCGGCGAGGCCCTCGTAGGCGATCTCCTCGGCGCGACGCTGACCCAGCTTCCCGCCCAGATCGTCTCCTTCGCAGACGCCCGCCAGTCGGCGCCGGGGGCCCTGGTGCTCTCTCGCGAGACCGGCCACTCGCGCGACTACGGCCGCAACCCGTACGTCGGCTACGACGACGTGGACACGCGGCCCTTCCTCTTCGAGGGCGAGACCGACGGCCGCCTCCCGCCGATGGAGCACGTCGTGGCGGTGGAGCGGGGCGGGGAGGCCGTCGCGGTCTCCTTCGCGCGCCTTCGCGAAGACGGCGTCTGGCAGGGTACGGTCGGCGGCGAGCCCGTCGTGGTGGTCTGGCGCGAGGGCACGGCGACGGCCCTCGGAGAGGCGACCATCGCGGAGGCGAGCGACCGGGGCGCCGTCGGCGCGTTCGTGCCGGAGCACGAGGGAACGGCGCTGGCGTTCTCCGCGACAGGCGGCGAGATCCGCGACGAGACGGGGAGCGTGTGGAGTGTGACCGGTGAGGCGGTCTCGGGGCCATTGGCGGGCGCGCGGCTGGAGACGCTCCCGTTCCACGACACGTTCGCGTTCGCCTGGCTGGCGTTCAGACCTGAGACGCGCGTGATCGAGTAGCCCCGCCTCGGTGTCTCCGTGGACGTACCGAGGCGGGGAGACCTGGTGTCACTCCTGGCCCATCGGGGAGAGGCGCCAGACGGCCCCGTTGCGCTGGTCCGTCGCGACGTAGAGATGGCCGTCGGGCCCGGGCTGCACGTCGCGGATGCGGGCGCCGAGCGAGATGGTCTCTTCGTGTGTCACCTGCCCGCCTTCGATCTCAAGGCGCACGAGGCCCCGCTTCGAGAGGCTGCTGATGAACAGACTTCCCGTCCACTCGGAGAAGACCTCGCTCGTGTAGAAGTTCATGCCCGAGGGAGAGATCACCGGCGACCATTGGCGGACGGCATCGGTGAACTCTGGCCGCGTGGGCGGGTCGGGGATGGGCGAGCCGTCGTAGTTGTCGCCCCAACTCACGATGGGCCAACCGTAGTTGGCACCTGCCTGGACGAGGTTTAGCTCGTCACCGTCGCGCGGGCCGAACTCCGCCTTCCAGAGGTCGCCCGTCTCGGGATGGAACGCGAGGCTCTGGATGTTGCGGTGGCCGTAGCTCCAGATCTCCGGCATCGCGCCGTCTTGCCCCACGAACGGGTTGTCGTCCGGCACGGAGCCGTCCAGATTGAGGCGGAGGAGCTTGCCGAGGTGGCTCCCGAGGTCTTGCGACGGGTCCTTCAGGTTGCGCTCGCCGGTGGAGAGGAAAAGGTGCTGGCCGTCTGGCGTGAACGCGATGCGGCTACCGAAGTGGAAGCCGTTCGGGTATTCTGGCTCCTGCACGAAGAGCACCTCGAAGTCTTGGATGGCGTCTCCGGTCCAGACGCCACGCCCGAGGGCCGTCGTGGAGGCCGTGCCAGACCCAGGGCGCGAGTACGCGAGATAGACGTGGTTGCTCTCCGCGAAGTCGGGTGCGAGGGCGACATCGAGGAGACCACCCTGGCGTTGGGCGACCACCTCGGGCACGCCCGTGATGGGCTCAGAGAGGGAGCCGTCCGTGTTCACGATGCGGAGGTCTCCGGTGCGCTCGGTGACGAGGAGGCGGCCGTCCGGCAAGAAGGCGAGGCCCCACGGGTGCTCCAGCCCATCCGTCACCTGATACACGCCGACCATGCCCGCCTCGGTAGCGATCTGGGCAGCCTCGGAGCCGGGGAGGGCAGCGCTTGCGGTCTGGGTAGGCGGCGCGGTGGGTTGCGCGCAGGCGGCGGTCGCTATCGCGGCGAGGACGAGGAAGGCAGGAAGGCGGGGCATGGCAGAGAGACGCGGTGCAGGCAGACCGACCGATTCCGGTCGCCGGGGGTTCCGCGGAACGCCGCGGGCTGGCGTGGGTCTTCGGCCGATGCGAGTTCCTTTCTCCGTGCGCTGGCGGCCGTCCTCACGGCAAGCACTGTCCGTCTGCGTCGTGCTTTTTCTCACCGCCCTCTCGGCGCTTCCGGTCCTCGCTCAGGAGGCCGACACTCTCGCCCTCCCGTCCGTCCGAGTGGAGGCGACTCGTAGCCCCGGTGGCGTGGCGCGGGCGCCCTTCAGCGTGTCGGTCACGGAGCGTAGCCCTGTCCAGCGCGACGCCGAGGCGGACCTGGAGGCGACCCTCCGCTCGCTCCCCGGACTCTTCGTCGCCGACCGCGAGAACCCCTCGCTCGGCGAGCGCCTCATCGTCCGAGGCCAGGGCTACCGCTCGCCCTTCGGCGTGCGCGGCGTGCAGGTCGTGCTGGATGGCATCCCGCTGACGCTCGCGGACGGACAGGCCACGCTCGACATCGTGGACCCGGCGTTGATCCGCCGCGCCGAGATCGTGCGGGGTCCGGCGGGGGCGTTGTGGGGCAACGGATCTGGAGGGGTTCTCTTCCTGAGCACCATCCCGGAAGAGACCGTCGCGAGGGCGCGTCTGGCGGGCGGCGGCTACGGCACGGTCCGCCTCGGCGCCGAGGCGGGCGGACCCGTCGGGCGGCACCGCGCGGGCGCGGCCGTGAGCTACGACCGGCGCGAGGGCTACCGGACCTATAGCACGAGCGAGGTCACGCGGGCGCGAGGCTGGGCCGATCTCGTCCTGAGCCCGAACACCACACTCCGTTTCGTCGGGGTGCTGGAGGACGCGCCGAGGCTGGAGCACCCGGGCGCGCTCACGGCGGATCAACTCGTTGAGGACCGTCGCCAGCCAGACACCCGCTTCGTGGACTCACGGGCGGGCAAGGCTGTCACGCAGGTGCAGGGCGCCGCCACGCTGACCTCGCGAGCTGCGGGCGGCACCCTCCGCGCGACGCTCTACGGCCTCTCGCGCGACCTCGACAACTCGCTACCCTTCGGCTACATCGCGTTGGACCGGCTGGCGGGGGGGACGCGCATCGCGTTCGAGCGAGAGAGTGGCCCACTCACGTTCACGCTCGGCGCCGATGGTGCGGTCCAGCGTGACGACCGCCTCCGCTCGCGCAACGACGCCGGCCAGCCGACCGACGATCTCACCATCGATCAACTGGAGACGGTCGCGAATGGCGCGGCCTTCTCGCGCCTTCGCTACGACCTCGGCGCTGGGTTCGCCCTCGCCACTGCTCTCCGCGCCGACGCCGTTCGCTTCTCCGCCGATGACCGTTTACTGGCAGACGGCGATCAGTCGGGAAGCCGAACACTCCGCGCGATCACGCAGCAGGCGGGGCTCACCTATCGCGCGGGCCCCGCACTTGTCTTCGCCTCCTTCGCCACGGGCTTTGAGACCCCCACGACGACCGAACTCGTCAACCGCCCGGAGGGTAGCGGAGGCTTCAACCCGGACCTGGAGCCGCAACGGACGCGGGGCGTCGAGATCGGCGCGCGAGGCCTGATGCAGAACGTGCTCTTCGACTTCGCGCTGTACACGGTGACGGTGCGCGACGGCCTCGCGCCGTTCGAGGGCGAGACCGGCCAGACGTTCTTCGCCAACCGCCTGCGAACCTCGCACCAGGGCGCCGAGGCATTCGCGGAGTGGCGACCCTTGGCATCGCTCGCGGCCTCCGCCAGCTACTCGTGGAGCCGCCTTCGCGTGGCAGAGGGCGAGTTCGAGGGGAACGCGCTACCAGGCGTGCCGGAGCACCGCCTCGCAGCCCGCATTCGCCTCGCGCGAGGTGGCCTCTTCATCGCGCCGGAGGTCACCGCCCACTCCGCTCTCTTCGCGAATGACGCCAACACCTCCCAGTCCGATGCCGCCGCGACGGTGGATCTCACGCTCGGCCACGACGGCCTCGCGGTAGGCCAGGCCAGGCTGCTCCCGTTCCTGCGGATCACGAACGTGCTCGGCGCAGAGACGGTCGGATCGGTTGCGATCAACGCCTTCGGCGGGAGGTTCTTCGAGCCCTCGCCCGGCCGCGCGCTGGTGGTTGGTTTGAGTGCAGACCTGTAGAGACGGGCACGCGCAGCCCTGCCCGCCTCGGTGCGCCCGTGGAGCTACCGAGGCGGAGGACGTGCGGTCAGTCGCCCTCGGTCGTCCAGCCCTCATTCCCCTCGAAGCGACCGAGGATCATCGTGGCGTCCTGGACACGGATACGGGTTGTCACCTCGTCGTCTTCGACCAGGGTGACCTCGTAACTCCCCTCCCATGTGACCCAGTCGCGCTCGAAGTCCATCTGTGCCGAGACGCCCGCGCTGTCGAGGTCGTTGACCCGGAGCGTGGTGCCTTCCGAGAGGACAATCGTGACCCGAGGCCCGGCGAGAGTGAACCGGTGCTCCTCGCCGTGATCCAACACGTCGATGACGACACCGTGTGTGGGGGTCGAGATTCGGATCTCCCGCTCGCCGTCGGAGACGGGTACAAACCCGATGAGGGCGACGAGAGGGGCCAGAACGAGAAGGCGCATGGAATCGAGGGGAGACGGGACGGAAAGAATAGGAGAGAGGCTGTCTGGGATCAAACGGTGCAACCCTCCCCGCCTCGGTGCGCCCGTGGAGCCACCGAGAGGGCAGGGTCGGATGAGCCAATCTGGCGCCTGCCCCAACAACGCACCACATCTTCGGCCCAGCGCTGGGGCCCTCCTGTCATCTTTGTCTCCTGATCCACCGCACACCCGATGACTGCGCCCGTCCATCTCGTTCGCGACGCCATTCGCCGCGAGAGCGTCTACAGCGTCCCCACGCAGACTGGCATCGCCGCCAAGCTGGACCAGAACGAGAGCCCGTACGGCGTGCCGGACGATATCCGCGAGGCGGCGTTGGAAGCCGTCCGCCAGTCGCCGTGGAACCGCTACCCGGACGACCGCCCGCACCGCCTCATCGCCTCCATCGCGGAAAAATGGGGCGTGCCGCGCGAAGGCGTCATCGTGGGGCACGGCTCCAACGAGATCACGCACACGCTCGGTCTCTGTTTCGTGGACCCCGGCACGCCCGTCGTGTTGCCCACGCCGATGTTCTCGCTCTATGCTGCTGTGATGCGGATGTTCGAGGCGGAGATCCACGGGGTCGGCCCCGAGGCGGACCTGACGCACGATCCCGCGAAGATCCTCGCCGCTGCACAGGAGGCGAACGCCGCTCTCACCGTCGTCACAACGCCCAACAACCCGACGGGCCAGACCGTCTCGCACGAAGGCCTCCGCCAGCTGGCCGCGGGCGTCCCCGGCCTCCTCGTCATCGACGAGGCCTATCACGAGTTCCTCTCCGGCCCGACCGCCCTGGATGTCCTCGCGGAGCACTCCAACGTGCTCGTCATGCGCACGTTTTCCAAGGCGATGGGCCTCGCCGGGCTCCGCGTCGGCACGCTCGTGGGGCACCCGGACCTGATCCAAGAGATCGAAAAAGCCCGGCTACCGTTCGTGGTGGACCGCCTCGCGGAGGCCGTGGCCCTGGCCGTGCTGGAGCGGGACGATCTCGTGCAGGCCCGCGTGGCCGAGATGCGCGCCGAGCACGACCGTCTGGCGTCTGCCATCAGCGCGATGGAGGGCTGCGAGGTGCTCCCCGGCGCGGCCAACTTCCTCCTGTTTCGCACGCCCGTTCCTCACGCCGACCTCCGCCTCGCGCTCCGGGCCGAGGGGGTCAACGTCCGCGACGTGACTAGCTACTCGGATCTCAAGCCTCGCGATGGAAAGCCGGGCTGGCTACGCGTCTCCGTCGGCACGCCCGAGGAGAACGAGGCCTTCTTAGGCTCGCTTCGCGAGGTACTGCGTACTGCGTAAGGGAGCTTCGGCATGTGCGCGGCCTGACCCCGCCCGCCTCGGGCGCTTCGTGACGACCCTCGCGATCCTCCCGAGGCGGACCGGCCCGCCGAGCACCCCGTATGTAGTACGCAGTACCCGACTCCGATCTCACCCGAATCCTTCCGATGGACCTCCTCGACGACCTCCGCTGGCGCGGCGTCGTGTTCGACCACACGCCTGACCTCCCCGACGCTCTCGCCTCTGGCTCCGTCACCGCCTACTGCGGCTTCGACCCGACCGCCGACAGCCTCCACGTGGGCTCACTGCTCCCGCTGATGGGACTCGCGCGGCTCCAGCGAGCTGGGCACACGCCCATCGCGCTCGTCGGCGGCGGTACCGGCCTCATCGGCGACCCGAGCGGCAAGCGCGCCGAGCGGACGCTCCAGACGCTGGCGCAGGTGGAGGCCAACGTGCGCGGCATCCGCGCCCAGATGGAGGCCTTCCTCAGCTTCGAGGGCGAGCATGCCGCGAAGGTGATGAACAACGCCGACTGGCTCACCACCATCCCGCTCACGGACTTCCTGCGCGACGTGGGCAAGCACTTCACCATCGCGAACATGACCGCGAAGGAGAGCGTCAAGAGTCGCCTGGACAGCGAGGTAGGGCTCAGCTTCACCGAGTTCAGCTACCAACTCCTTCAGGCGTACGACTTCCTCGTGCTCCACGACCGCGAGGGCGTCACGCTCCAGGTCGGTGGCTCGGACCAGTGGGGCAACATCACCGCCGGGACCGACCTCATCCGCAAGACGCGAGGCGCGAAGGCGCACGGGCTCGTCTACCCACTTATCAAGAACGCGGCGGGGACCAAGTTCGGCAAGACCGAGGCGGGGACGGTCTGGCTGGATCCCGAGCGCACCAGCCCGTACCGATTCTACCAGTTCTGGATGCGCACCGACGACCGTGACGTGGGGCCGTATCTGAAGGCGTTCACCTGGCTCTCGCGCGAGGCCATTGAGGCGCTGGAGGCGGAGCACGCCGAGGCACCGCACCGGCGCATCGCACAGAAAACCCTCGCGAAGGAAGTCACGGAGATGGTCCACGGCACCGAGGGACTGGCGGCAGCCGAGCGCGCCACGGCGGCTCTCTTCGGTGGCGACCTCTCCGCGCTCAGCGTGCGCGACATCGGCGACGTGTTCGAAGGCGTGCCGGAATCCTCGCGCCCCGCTAGCGACCTGGAAGGCGAGGGCGTCGAGATCGCCGACTTTCTTGCCGAGGCGGGCGCGACCAAGAGCAAGGGCGAGGCTCGGCGTCTCGTGCAGGGCGGTGGCGTCCGCCTGGGCACAGAGAAGGTGGGAGCAGATCACCGCGTGACGCTGGCGGACGCGCTCCACGGCGAGGTCGTGGTGGTGCGGATGGGCAAGAAGCGGGTTCACCTCGTCCGCCTCGGGCGGTAGCGCGAGGGAGCCAGAAACGGAAACCGGCCGCTCTCATCGCGGGAGACGGCCGGTGCTGACGGTGCCCGTGAGCGTCAGCGAGTGCCTGTTATCGAGAGAGGGTCAGGCGGCGGGTCTCGGCGAGGTCGTCGCCCGTGATGCGGACGAGATACGTCCCGTGCGGTAGATCCGAGGTGGGCAGCGCGAGGTCGTGCGTGCCTGCGGTCAGCGTGCCCTCGTGCGCCACGGCGACCTCGCGGCCGAGCGCGTCGAGCACCGCCACGCGCACCTCGCCCGCCTCGGCGAGCGTGAGCCCGAGGCGGGCCGGGCCAGTGGAAGGGTTGGGATACGGTTGGCCGATCTCATCCCGCGCGGTCGTCAGCGCGGCCTCTGCCACGGGTGCCGATACCGTAGCGTTCGTCACGGACCGGTCGGGGCGGACGCGGAGGAGAAAGCGGGTGCCCCAGCCTTCGCGCTTGGCCGTGAACGAATAGCTCGTCTCGCGCCACATCTTGACGCGCGTGCCGGTGTCACGGTCCACGAGCGTGATCTTCCAGCCGGGCGTGAGGGTGCCCTCCCAGGAGAGCGTTAGGTCGCCGCCCTCTGGCGCGAGGAGATCCATCTTGACATTGAAGGAGCGCGGGAGGGGCGCGAGACTGCCGTCTGGCCCGGAGTTCATGCCGAGGCGGACGCGCTCGCGATCCCGGCGCCCCACGAGCGCGATCTGCGCTGGGGCCGAGGAGAACTTGCTGGCGTCGTGCGGATCCCAGCCAGGGAGGGCGTCCGGGAGGAAGCGGAGAAAAGCCCAGTCCGTAGTGGGTTGTCCAGTGTCGGTCGTGCCGGAGAGCGTGAAGCGCAGGAAGGTCTCGGGAAGAGGCTCGGGCGTGGGCTGGGCGGCGAGAGGGGCGGCGGCGAGGAGCAGCGCGAGGGAAAGGAGGCGCACGAATCGGGAGGCTGGAGGTGGCCGCGCCGGATTCCAAGCCACTGCCACCCCCCAAGAGAGCGCGATGGTGGGGAGGTCGTGTCGCGCACGAGTTCCCGATCCGGCGCCTGTATCATACCTGCCAAACGGCAAACCGGCCGCCCCCTTTCGGAGACGGCCGGTCGGCTGGCAGAGCCAGCGGGTCGAACCGAGGCGCTAGCGGACGACAGTGAGTCGCCGTGTCTCGGCGAGTGTGCCTGCCTCGATGCGCACCAGGTACGTGCCCTGCGAGAGCCGCGCGAGGGGCAGCGCCACGTCGTGCGCGCCCGCTGCCATCGCGCCGTCTTGCACCACGGCCACCTCGCGGCCGAGCGCGTCGTAGATCGCGACCCGCACGGGC
>JBCDKM010000024.1:0-72114 GCA_038746605.1 Bacteroidota bacterium | reverse complement strand
TGGAGATGGTGATGCCGGGGGACAACACGCAGTTCAAGGTGCAGCTGATCCAGCCGGTGGCGATGGAGGAGGGTCTGCGCTTTGCGATCCGCGAGGGGGGCCGGACGGTCGGCGCCGGTGTCGTCTCCAAGATCCTCGACTGATCTCCGAAGAGGCACGCTCCTCTACCGCGTATCTTGCAGTCCGCCAGCGTTCTACCCCGAGCGCTGGCGGCCCCATCTACACGGGTGTAGCTCAATTGGCAGAGCAGCGGTCTCCAAAACCGCAGGTTGTGAGTTCGAGTCTCGCCACCCGTGCCACGCGGGCGCCATAGCACCGCGCCCTGATTTCAACACGCGCCCCCCGTTGGGCATCCGGCATCATGGCTACGCAGACCCAGACGAAATCCGAGTCCAAGCTCGGTGGCTACATCCAGGAGGTCGTCAAGGAGTCCAAGAAGGTGAACTGGCCGAAGCGCCGGGAGTTGATCGCGAACACGACGCTGACGCTCGTCGCCTCCCTCGCGATTGCCCTGTTCATCTTCGGAGCGGATCAGGTCATCAGCGAGATCCTCTCTTTCATCTATCGCTAGACCGGACCTCTCCGGCCCGCCCACACGCACCGACGCCTCATGCCCCTGCAAGTCCGCAAGTGGTACGTCCTCCGCACCTTCTCAGGACACGAGAAGAAGGTAAAGGAGTATCTGGAGAGTGAGGTCGAGCGCCTCGGCTTCGAGGAGAAGCTCGCCGATATCGTCATCCCGACCGAGACCGTCTTCGAGATGCGCGCGGGCAAGAAGAAGACGCGCGAGAAGACCTCTTTCCCCGGCTACATCCTCATCCAGGCGCTCATCGATCCGTATCTCCGCGAAGTCATCTCAGGGGCCCCCTCCACCATCGGCTTTCTCGGCGTGGACGGCGAGCCAACGCCGTTGCCCCCGCATGAGGTCAACCGCATTCTCGGGATGATGGACGAGGACAAGAGCGAGCAGCCGGAGATCCCGTTCAAGGAGGGCGATGCGGTCAAGGTGGTAGATGGCCCGTTCAACACGTTCACAGGCTTCGTTGAGGAGGTCTATGCGGACAAGATGAAGGTTCGAGTGATGGTCTCCATCTTCGGCCGCAAGACGCCGCTAGAGCTGGATTACCTCCAGGTCGAGCACGAGGGCTAGGCCGCTTCCGGCGTTGTTCAGATCGCCGGAAGACCCCCGGCCTTGCCAACTCCCGCGAACGCTCCGCCGAGGCGGAGTGAACACCCGGCGAAACGTTCCCCGGAGCCCGTCTTGGGGTAGAAGCTCGGGTACCTTTGGGAGCCCGTGCACATGCGCGGAGATCACCAGCAGCGGGAGCCCCTAAACCAGGGCGTTTGCACCGCACCGAAACTCGATGGCGAAAAAGATCGACGGCTATATCAAGCTGCAGATCAAGGCGGGCCAGGCCTCTCCGGCCCCGCCGATCGGCCCTGCGCTCGGCCAGAAGGGCGTCAACATTATGGAGTTCTGCAAGGCGTTCAATGCCAAGACGCAGGACAAGATGGGCCTCGTGATCCCAGTCGTGATCACGGTCTACGGCGACAAGAGCTTCTCGTTCATCACGAAGAGCCCGCCAGCCGCTGTCCTCCTCAGAAAGGCCGCTGGTATCCCCAAGGGTGCGGGCGACCCGCTCCGCGAGAAGGTCGGCAAGGTCACCTGGGATCAGTGCCGCGACATCGCGGAGCAGAAGCTCGAGGACCTCAACGCGACCGATCTCGACAACGCCGCTCGCATGATCGCCGGGACGGCCCGCTCCATGGGCCTCACCGTCACGGGCGCGCCCGTCGCGTAACGACTTCGCTGGTCGCTCGGCCAGCACCTTCCATCTGCGGGAGTCCCGCCCCTCGCGCGAGACGTTAGCACCGCACAACCCCCACGTACATGGCCAAGAAAGGCAAGCGTTACCAGCAAGCCGCCAAGATCGTCGCCGAGGCGATGGAGGAGGCGGAGGGCGGTCTCGCGCTCGACACCGCCGCCGACATCGTCAAGAAGACGGCCCGCGCCAAGTTCGACGAGTCCGTCGACATCGACATCCGCCTCGGCGTTGACCCGCGCCACGCCGACCAGATGGTCCGTGGGTCCGTCTCCCTCCCGCACGGGACCGGCAAGGAGGTCCGCGTGCTCGTCCTCACGAACGAGGGCCAGCAGGCCGACGCCCGCGACGCCGGTGCCGACATGGTCGGCCTCGACGACTACGTCGACAAGATCCAGAATGAAGGCTTCACGGACTTCGACGTGATGATCGCCACGCCCGACGTGATGCCGAAGATCGGTCGCCTCGGTCGCGTGCTCGGTCCTCGCGGCCTCATGCCGAATCCCAAGTCAGGTACCGTCACGACCGACGTCAAGGCTGCCGTCGAGGCCGTCAAGGCGGGTCAGATCGACTTCCGCGTCGACAAGACGGGCATCGTGCACGTCTCCATTGGTAAGAGCTCGTTCTCGCCGGACCAGATCCGCGACAACGCGCATGCCTTCGTGAAGGAGATCATGCGCCTCCGCCCAGCCTCCGCAAAAGGCGCCTACGTCAAGAGCATCACGCTCTCGACCACGATGGGTCCGGCCGTTCCAGTCGACCGCTCGGTCGCTGCCGACGCCGCCCGATAGCCTCCCGATTCCAAGACTTCTAGACTCATGCCGCTCACACGCGAACAGAAGCAGGAGGCTCTCGCCGACATCCAGGCCGCGCTCTCCGACGCTTCCTCGGTCTACCTGACCGATTACAAGGGCCTCTCCGTCGAGAAGGCCACGCAGTTGCGCCGCGCCTTCCGCGAGGCGGACGTGCAGTTCCGCGTCCTTAAGAACACGCTCCTCCGTCGCGCGATGGAGAATCAGGGCGGGTTTGACGACCTGCTTGACCAGCTCAATGGCCCCACCGCCGTCGCTTTCACGACTGACCCTGCCTCTCCGGCGAAGGTCATCAAGAAGTTCCTCGAGGACACCGACGGCGACCTCCCGCGCTTCAAGGGCGCCTATGTGGAGGGCGCCATCTATCAAGAAGGCCAGCTCGATGCGCTCGCTGCTCTCAAGAGCAAGGACGAGCTCATCGCCGACATCCTTGGCCTCGTCATGGCGCCGATCACGAACGTCGCCAGCGCGCTCAACGCGCAGGGCGCCGGCCTCGCCAGCGTCATCCAGCAGATCTCCGAGAAGGAGGAGGCCTAGCGCCTCTGGAGGAACGGGGAACCGGAGAGCCGCCGCTCGTCCTCGTCTCATCTTCTCACCGGCTCTCCGCTCCATCTAACACCATCCCTTAATCAGCGGCGCAGCCCGCCCCTCGCGGGCCGAGACCGCCGCAGGAACCCCAAAGAAAATGGCTGACATCAACAGCATCGCCGAGTCCCTCGTCAATCTCACCATCAAGGAGGCCAACGACCTACTGACCGTTCTCAAGGACGAGTACGGCATCGAGCCCGCCGCCGCTGCCGCCGTCATGGCCGCGCCCGGAGCTGGTGGCGACGGTGCCGCTGCCGAGGAGCAGACCGAGTTCGACGTGATCCTCGCCGCCATCGGCGACAAGAAGATCAACGTCATCAAGGAGGTCCGCGCCATTACCGGCCTCGGTCTCAAGGAGGCCAAGGAACTCGTTGACGGTGCTCCCTCCCCGATCAAGGAGGGCATCGAAAAGGACGAGGCCGACGAGATCAAGGGCAAGCTCGAAGCCGCTGGCGCGACCGTCGAGCTCAAGTAAGCCTGCGAGTCGCGTCCTGCTGGTCCTGTCCGTGAGCGCCTCCGCCTTCGCGCACCGCCCATAGAATCCCCAGTCTGGCTCGGCTCCCACCGCCCGCCCCCCGGACGACGCATCGCGTATTCTGAGGGGCGGGCGTTCGCGGCTCTCCGAAGGGGTACCAGCCCCCGCCAGAGTTGCCGCTCAGCATCCGCGACACAAGCCGCTACACCTTGCGGAACCGCCCGCATGGACCTGCGTTTCTTCACGTCGCCCCCGTTTCGGCGGAACGGATGCCCCCGCGCGCATGGCCTCGCTGCTCTTCGGAGTGACTCGGCCCGCTGCGCCCTGTCAGCCCCCGCTGACGGTCATCTGCATCAGCGGTCACTACCCAAGGGTTCCCTTGAGCAGCACGAACGGAACAGCGCGGACGCGCGCGACCACTCGCACCGGAGGAGAAGCCACGCGCCAGTCGTTTGGCCGAATCACCCCGGCCCTCGATTACCCGGACTTCCTCAACGTCCAGCTTCGGAGCTACCACGAGTTCCTCCAGGCCGAATTGGCTCCCGAGGAGCGCGACCCCAAACAGGGCCTCGAAAAGGTCTTCCAGGAACACTTTCCGATCTCGGACACCCGAGAGCGGTACACTCTGGAGTACCTGCACTTCGAACTCGATGCGCCGAAGCACTCCATTGAGGAGTGCCTCGCGCAGGGGCTCACCTACGCGCTCCCGCTGAAGGCCAAGCTCCGCCTTTCCGCGAAGGAGGACGAGGATGAGGACGAGCCTGAAGAGGCCGTCCAGCAGGATGTCTACCTCGGCAACCTTCCGGTCATGACTGAGAAGGGCACGTTCATCGTGAACGGAGCCGAGCGCGTCATCGTCAGCCAGCTACACCGCAGCCCCGGCGTTTTCTTCAGCCAGAGCGTCCATCCCAACGGGACGGACCTCTACTCGGCCCGCGTGATCCCCTTCCGGGGATCGTGGATCGAGTTCTCCACCGATGTGGCCAACGTGATGTGGGCCTACATCGATCGGAAGAAGAAGATGCCCGTCACAGCGCTGCTCCGCGCCCTCGGATATTCCTCGGACGCCGAGATCGTCTCGCTCTTCGACCTTGCCGACGAGGTCAAGATCTCGAACAAGCGAAACTTCGGGAAGCTCGTCGGCCGGACGCTCGCGGCGACGGTGACGGTCAACGTCCACCACGAGGTGATCGACGAAGACACAGGCGAGGTGATCCAAGAGACGACCGAGCGAGAGGTCATCTTCCCGGCCGAGCACGAACTCTCCGAGGACGACTACGGCACCCTCAAGGAAGCCGGTGTGGAGAGCGTCATCGTCCGCAAGGAGACCTCGGACGAGGACGACGAGAACCAGATCGACCGCGGCACGCTCCTCAACACGCTCAAGAAGGACCCGACGCACTCGCAGGACGAGGCGCTGGAGCACCTCTACATGACGCTCCGCGGCGCCGAGGCGCCCGATGTCGATACGGCGCGCGCGCTCCTGGACCGCCTCTTCTTCTCCGACAAGCGCTACGACCTCGGGTCGGTGGGCCGCTACCGGATGAACACGCGGCTCAACCTCGACAAGGGCAACGACAGCGTCACGCTTTCCAAGGAGGACATCGTCGCGATTGTCAACGAGATCATCCTGCTCCAGAACGGGCGCTCTCAGGTGGACGACATCGACCACCTCGGCAACCGCCGCGTGCGGACCGTCGGTGAGCAGTTGGAAAGTCAGTTCTCGCTTGGTCTCGCGCGGATGGCCCGCACCATCAAGGAGCGGATGAACCTCCGCGACGCGGACCGCTTCACGCCCCAGGACCTGGTCAACGCCCGGACCGTCTCGTCGGTGATCAACACCTTCTTCGGGACGAACCAGCTGAGCCAGTTCATGGATCAGACCAACCCGCTCGCGGAGCTGACGCACAAGCGTCGCATGTCCGCGCTCGGGCCCGGTGGTCTGACCCGCGAGCGCGCGGGCTTCGAGGTGCGCGACGTGCACTACACGCACTACGGCCGCCTCTGTCCGATTGAGACACCGGAGGGCCCAAACATCGGCTTGATCTCGTCGCTGTGCGTCCACGGCGTCGTGAACGACTTCGGGTTCATCGAAACGCCGTACCGTGTCGTCAAGAACGGCAAGGTCACGAAGAAGATCGAGTACCTCGGTGCCGAGGCGGAGGACCGCAACGTGATCGCTCAGGCCAACGCGCCGCTCAACGACGACGGCACATTCGCCAACGATCTCGTCCGTGCCCGCATCGGCGGTGACGTGCCGCTGGTGCGTCCGGAGGAGATTCAGTACATGGACGTGGCGCCGAACCAGATCATCTCGCCTGCTGCGAGCCTGATCCCGTTCCTCGAGCACGACGACGCCAACCGCGCGCTCATGGGCTCGAACATGCAGCGCCAGGCGGTGCCGCTACTCCGGCCGTCCGCACCTCTCGTGGGCACCGGCCTGGAGGGTCGCGCCGCCCGAGACTCTCGCGCCATCATCGTCGCCGAGGGCGACGGGACGGTGGAGTACGTGGACGCGCGAAAGATCACCGTCCGCTACGACGAGACCCCCGAGGATGCCGACGCGGCCTTCGAGGAGCCCGTCCGTGACTACCCACTCGTCAAGTTCCGCCGCACCAACCAGGACACGTCCATCACGCAGAAGCCGCTCGTCCAGGCAGGTCAGCGCGTCAGCAAGGGCGACGTCCTCGCGGACGGTGCGAGCACCGAGAACGGCGAACTCGCGCTTGGCAAGAACGTCCTCGTGGCGTTTATGCCCTGGAAGGGCTACAACTTCGAGGACGCCATCGTGCTCTCCGAACGCCTCGTGCGGGACGACGTCTTCACGTCGGTCCACATCGAGGAGTTCGACCACCAGGTCCGTGACACCAAGCGCGGCGAGGAGGAATTGACGCGCGAGATCCCGAACGTCTCCGAGGAGGCGACGAAGGACCTCGACGAGCGCGGCATCGTTCGCATCGGCGCCGAGGTGAACCCGGGCGACATCATCGTGGGCAAGATCACGCCGAAGGGTGAGACCGATCCCACGCCCGAGGAGAAGCTGCTCCGCGCCATCTTCGGCGACAAGGCCGGAGACGTGAAGGATGCCTCCCTCAAGGCGAAGCCCGGCATGAAGGGCGTCGTGATCGACACGATGCTGTTCAGCCGCCGCAAGACCGACCCGGTCACGAAGAAGGCCGAGGAGAAGCGTCTGGAGGAGATCGAGAAGGCGCTCGGCCGCGAGATCGAGGCACTCCAGAGCTCCTTCTATGAGCGGTTCTTCTCGCTCATCAATGGCCGGAAGGTCGGCGGTGCCATCGAGCTCCGTGACGGGACGGTCATCGTCTCGGACGGTGCAAAGATCACCAAGACGGCGTTCAACGACGTCGAGCCCGCCGAACTCAAGATCCGCCAGCCTTTCACGCTGGATGACGATCTCAACGCGCAGGTCTGGAAGCTCCTCGCCAACTATCAGCGCCGCCATCAGGCCGTAGAGGGTGCCGCAAAGCAGGAGCAGTACCGTATCCAGATGGGCGACGAACTGCCTCCCGGCATCGTCCAACTCGCGAAAGTCTACATCGCGAAGAAGCGCAAGCTGCAGGTCGGCGACAAGATGGCCGGACGCCACGGCAACAAGGGTGTCGTCGCGAAGGTAGTCCCGATCGAAGACATGCCATTCCTGGAGGACGGTACGCCGGTCGACATCTGCCTCAACCCGCTCGGTGTGCCGAGCCGCATGAACCTCGGACAGATCTTCGAGACCATGCTCGGCTGGGCCGGTGACAAGCTCGGCGAGACCTACGCCACCCCGGCGTTCGACGGTGCCAAGATGGAAGACATCGCCGCGAAGATGCGCGAGGCGGGCCTCCCCGAGGACGGCCGCATCCAGCTCTACGACGGCGCCACCGGCGAGGCCTTCGATCAGCGCACGACGGTCGGGCAGATCTACATGCTCAAGCTGTCGCACCTCGTTGAGGACAAGATCCACGCGCGCTCCATCGGGCCGTACAGCCTCATCACCCAGCAGCCGCTCGGTGGTAAGGCACAGTTCGGCGGCCAGCGCTTCGGCGAGATGGAGGTGTGGGCGCTCTACGCGTACGGTGCGGCCAACGTGCTCCGCGAGATGCTCACCGTCAAGTCCGACGACGTGCAGGGCCGATCGAAGACCTACGAGGCGATCGTCAAGGGCGACAACGTCCCTGAGCCGAACGTCCCGGAGAGCTTCAACGTGCTCGTCCGCGAGATGCAAGGCCTCGGCCTCGAAGTGAAAGTTGACTAAGGGACTGGAGACGAGTACCGAGGCGGGCCTCCTCCGCCTCGGCGCCTCGGTCCACACCCCCACCCCCCCAGTCCCAAACCCCTAGTCCCCCCGATATGGCATTCGGCATCAAGCCCCAGGCGCCCGCGCCGAAGAAGCAATTCAACTCGATCACTGTCAGCCTGTCGAGCCCCGAGGCCATCCTCGAGCGCTCGTTCGGCGAGGTGCTCAAGCCCGAGACGATCAACTACCGCAGCTTCAAGCCGGAGAAAGACGGCCTGTTCTGCGAAAAGATCTTCGGCCCGGTCAAGGACTGGGAGTGCCACTGCGGCAAGTACAAGCGCATCCGCTACAAAGGCATCATCTGCGACCGCTGCGGCGTGGAGGTGACCCAGAAGGCGGTCCGCCGCGAGCGGGCCGGGCACATCACGCTGTCCGTCCCCGTCGTCCACATCTGGTACTTCAAGAGCCTGCCGAACAAGATCGGCGCGCTGCTCGGCATGAAGTCCAAGGACCTCGACAAGGTCATCTACTACGAGCAGTACGTCGTCATCAACCCGGGCGGCGCGGCCAGCCTCGGCATTGAGCGCGGCTCGCTGCTCACGGAGACGGAGTACTACGACGTGCTCTACCGCATCCGCGAGGACAACAACCGCCTCGCGGACGACGACCCGGAGAAGTTCGTCGCGATGATCGGCGGCGAGGCCGTCGAGACGTTGCTCAAGGCGCTCGACCTCGACCGCCTCGCGGTGGAACTCCGCTTCCAGGCGAAGACGGAGACGAGCCAGGCCCGCAAGGCCGAGGCCCTCAAGCGCCTCGGCATCGTCGAGAGCTTCCGGACGGCGAACGCCAAGATGGAGAACAAGCCGGAGTGGATGGTGATGAAGGTCATCCCCGTCATTCCGCCGGAACTCCGCCCGCTGGTGCCGCTGGAGGGCGGCCGGTTCGCGACGAGCGACCTCAACGACCTCTACCGGCGCGTCATCATCCGCAACAACCGCCTCAAGCGGCTCATCGATATCAAGGCGCCGGAGGTCATCCTGCGCAACGAGAAGCGGATGCTCCAGGAGGCCGTCGATAGCCTCTTCGACAACAGCCGCCGCTCCAACTCGGTCCGCTCGGACAGCAACCGCGCGCTGAAGTCCCTGAGCGACATGCTCAAGGGCAAGCAGGGCCGGTTCCGTCAGAACCTCCTCGGCAAGCGCGTCGACTACTCCGGCCGTTCGGTCATCGTCGTCGGGCCGGAGTTGGGGCTCCACGAGTGCGGTCTCCCGAAGGAGATGGCCGTAGAGCTGTTCAAGCCGTTCATCATCCGCAAGCTCATCGAGCGCGGCATCGTCAAGACGGTCAAGAGCGCGAAGAAGGTCGTGGACCGCCGCACCGCGGACGTGTTCGACATTCTCGAGAAAGTGATCGACGGGCATCCGGTGATGCTCAACCGTGCCCCAACGCTCCACCGCCTCGGTATCCAGGCGTTCCAGCCGGTCCTTATCGAGGGCAAGGCGATCCGCCTGCACCCGCTCGCGACGACGGCCTTCAACGCGGACTTCGACGGGGACCAGATGGCCGTCCACGTCCCGCTCTCGCAGGACGCCATCCTGGAGGCGCGCATCCTCATGCTCGCCTCCCACAACATCATGAGCCCGGCGCACGGAGGTCCGATTGCGGTTCCGTCCCAGGACATGGTGCTCGGGATGTACTACATGACCAAGGAGCGCGACGGCCTCAAGGGCCACGGCATGCGCTTCGGGTCCGTCGGACAGGTCCGTCAGGCATACGACCAAGGCCTCTTGGATCTGCACGCCAAGATCGAGGTCAAGCTCGACGCCACGTCCTTCGACGGTGAGCACGAGGCGGGCACGATGCTCCCGACCACCGTGGGCCGCGCACTCTTCAATGAGATCGTACCTGAAGGGGTCGGGTACATCAACGACGTGCTGACGAAGAAGGCGCTTCGCGTCATCATCGGCGGCGTGTTCAAGCGGACCAGCTTCCCGGAGACGGCGGCGTTCCTGGACGATGTCAAGCGCCTCGGCTTCGGCCAGGCCATGCGCGGCGGGCTGTCCTTCAGCCTCGCGGACATTGTGGTCCCGGAGGCGAAGCACCAGCTCATCCGCGACGCCGACGACCGCGTGGACGAGATCCGGGGCAACTTCGAGATGGGCCTCATCTCGGAGTCCGAGCGCTACAACCAGGTCATTGACGTCTGGACCTCGACGAACTCGGAGATCTCGAACGTCCTCTACGACGCCCTCAAGGAGGACGACGAAGGCTTCAACGCCATCTACATGATGGCCGACTCTGGTGCTCGTGGTTCGCGCGAGCAGATCCGCCAGCTCGGCGGCATGCGTGGCCTCATGGCCAAGCCTCGAAAGAGCGTGGCCGGTGCCGCGGGCGAGATCATCGAGAACCCGATCAAGTCCAACTTCAAGGAGGGCCTGAGCGTCGCCGAGTACTTCATCTCGACGCACGGCGCGCGCAAGGGCCTCGCGGATACGGCGCTTAAGACCGCCGACGCGGGCTACCTCACGCGCCGACTAGTGGACGTGTCCCAGGACATGACCATTACGCAGCACGACTGCGGCACGCTGCGCGGGATCCGTACGACAGCGTTGAAGGACAACGAGGACATCGTGGAACCCCTCGCGGACCGCATCCTCGGCCGTGTGTCTGTCCACGACGTGCGCGACCCACTCACCGACGAGGTGATCGTGGAGCGTAACCAGCTCATCACAGAGGTCGTTGCGGCGCAGATCGCGCAGACATCTATCGAGGCGGTCGAAATCCGCTCCGTGCTGACGTGTGAAGCGGATCGCGGTGCATGCGCGCTGTGCTACGGTCGCAACCTCGCGACGGGTCGCATGGTGGAGCCCGGAGAGGCCGTGGGCGTCATTGCGGCGCAGTCCATCGGTGAGCCGGGAACGCAGCTGACCCTCCGCACCTTCCACATCGGTGGTACCGCCTCGCGCATCGCGGCGGAGTCCACGATCCAGACCAAGTTCGCGGGCACCATCGCGTTCGAGAACCTCCGCACGGTTTCGAATAGCGAGGGCACGACCATCGCGCTCGGCCGCTCCGGCGAGGTGCGCGTGATGGGCGACGACGGTCGCCAGCTCATCGCCTACACCATCCCCTACGGCGCCGAGGTCTCGGTCAAGGAGGGCGACGCGGTGGAGAAGGGCGACGTGCTCGCCTCGTGGGACCCGTACAACTCGGTCATCGTCTCGGAGGTCGGGGGTACCGTCCAGTTCCAGGACGTGATCGAGGGCACGACGTTCCGCGAGGAGAGCGACGAGCAGACGGGCTTCCGCGAGAAGGTCATCACGGAGACGCGTGAGCGGAACCTGACGCCTTCCCTCCGTATCGCGGCTGGGGAAAAGGCAGACGGCCGCCGCGAGTACACCATGCCGGTTCGCGCCCGCCTCCAGGTCGACGCTGGAGACGAGATCGAGCCTGGCACCGTGCTCGCCAAGCTGCCTCGCCAGTCCGCGAAGACGCGAGACATCACTGGTGGTCTGCCGCGCGTGATCGAGCTCTTCGAGGCGCGCCAGCCGAGCGACCCGGCGGTCGTCACGGAGATCGACGGTGTGGTCAGCTTCGGTGGTCGCAAGCGTGGCTCGCAGGAGGTCATCGTGACCTCGCGCGACGGCGAGGTGGAGAAGACCTACCTCGTGAGCCTGAGCAAGCACCTCCTCGTGCACGAGAACGACTTCGTCCGTGCCGGTGAGGCGCTCTCCGACGGTCAGATCTCGCCGCAGGACATCCTCTCCATCCTCGGTCCCACGGCGGTTCAGGAGTACCTCGTCAACGAGGTGCAGGAGGTGTACCGCCTGCAGGGTGTGACGATCAACGACAAGCACATCGAGACCATCGTCCGCCAGATGATGCAGAAGGTGCGTATCACCGATCCGGGCGACACGTCCTTCCTCGAGGGCGCGCTGGTGGACCGTTTCTTCCTGGAGCGGACCAACAACGAGCTCTACGACTCGTTCGTCGTTGTGGACCCAGGCGAGTCTGAGGTCAAGATCGGGAGCAACATCTCGCGGCGTCAGCTGCGGGAGGCCAACTCCGACATGAAGCGGCAGGCCAAGCGGACCGTCGAGGTGCGCGAGGCGGAGCTCGCGGTGGCGGAGCCGGTCCTCCTCGGGATCACCCAGGCCGCCCTCGCGACGGATTCGTTCATCTCGGCGGCGTCCTTCCAGGAGACGACCAAGGTCCTCACGGAGGCGGCCATCGCGGCCAAGACCGACGACCTACTCGGACTCAAGGAGAACGTCATCGTGGGGCACCTCGTCCCAGCGGGCACTGGCCTCCGCGACTACCGCGACATCGTGGTGGGCTCGAAGGCAGAGCTGGAGGCCCTCCAGGCCGCCAACGAAGCCCTCGACCGTGGCATGGGCGACGGCTTCGAGCTGCCGACCCCGGACGTGGGCGACACCGACGCCGCGCTGGCGGAGATCAACCGCCGCCTCGGCTAAGGTCTCGACCCTGCTAGAACACGAGCGCCTCGGTTCTCCTCGCGAGAGCCGGGGCGTTTGTTTGGTGTCTCTCCGCCTCGATGCGCTCGCGGGCGGACCATCGGTGGGGGAGGGGTGACAAACGAAGCGCCCCGCCTCCAGATCGGAAGCGGGGCGCGGGTGGGTCGGCCTCGGGTGGTCCGTGGGGAGATCGAGGCGGGCTAGTGGTCCAGCGAGCCGTTGACCTCGGAGAACAGCTCTGGGTCCACGATGATGCGGCCGTCGTGCTCCGAGACGATGATGCGGTCGCGCTGGCGGATCTCCACCTGGCGCTGCGGAGGCACCATGTACCCGGCGGCGGCGCCACGCTCGATGGGCACCACGGCGCGCCCGTCGCGCATGCGGCCCCGAAGGCGCTCGTAGGCGCGGAGGTAGCGCTCCTCGATGGCCGTGGCCGCGTCGGCGCGGGCCTTCTCGTAGGCCTTTTGCTCGTTCTCTGTGTCCTTCTCGACGTGCTCGAGTTCTTTGTTCTTCTCCTTGAGAAGGTCGTCCAGCTCCTTCAGCCGGTCGTCGGCGGTGGAGACGACTTCCTCGTTCTCGACCTCGCGGCCTTCGAGGTTCTCGATCTCCTCGAAGGCGTTCTGGATTCGCTGGCGGTGTGCCTCGATCTCCTTCGTGAGCGCGTCGTACTCGCGGTTGTTGCGGACTTGCAACTGCTGCTCCTCGTACTTGCGGATGAGGCCCTCGCTCTCGGCGATGTCCAGCTTGAGCTTCTTGCGCTGCACCTCGCCCTCCTTCTTCTCTGAGCCGATCTGGCCGAGACGAGTTTCGAGTCCTGCCTTCTCGTCTTCGAGGTCGCGGATCTCGTCGGGCAGGTCGCCGCGGAGTTTGTCGAGTTGGTCGATGCGGCTGTCGATGGCCTGGAGCCGGACGAGCGCGCGGAGCTGGTCTTCGATGGAAGTGGTCGTGTCGGTCGCCATCTGGAAGTCGGTCGCGAAAATGAAGTGACAGGCTACCGCTTCCGGCTCCCGTGTGTTTTGCAGACAGGCGGAATTTGTGAGGGGAAGGGGGAGGAGCCAGTAGCCAGTGGGGCGAGTGAGTCCGCCTCGGTGCGCCCGGGGAATGACCGAGGCGGGCAGGGCTGCGATGATGAGCTTCGTGGAACCCTACGGTGTGAACGTCTGCATCGGGGAGGTGCGGTGCGTTGTGCGCCCGACCTCCAGCGCGTGGAACTCTGTCGCGAGGTGGTCCACGATGAGCTGCTCCGTGATCCACTCCGTCTCGTAGTGCCCCGCGTCGATGAGCGCGATGCGGGCGCGGCCGGAGGGAGCCAGCGGCTCAAAGAACCGATGGTAGGTCACATCGGCGGTGACGTAAGCGTCGGCGCCAGAGGCGAGGGCGGACTTGAAAAAGCTCATGCCGGAGCCACCGCACACGGCCACGCGCGAGACGACCGCGTCCGCCTCGGCGGTGTAGCGGAGGGAGCCGGAGCCCAGCCGGTCCGCGACGTGCGCGAGGAAGGCGTCGAGGCCGAGGGGCTCGTCCAGCGTGCCGACCGCGCCGTAGCCGACCGTCCGGTGCGACTGTTCCACGGGGTACACGTCGTACGCGACCTCCTCGTACGGATGAGCCGCCTCCATCGCGCGAATCACCCGCCCCAGCGCCCACGATTCTACCAACACCTCGATCCGCTCCTCCGGCTCCGCGTGCACTTCGCCGATGGTGCCGACGTGCGGGTCCGTGCCTTCGGTCGGCCGGAAGCGGCCGGTGCCTTCCGAGGAGAACGAGCAGTCGCGATAGTCGCCGATCTGACCCGCCCCCGCCTCGGCCATCGCGCGGCGGACGGCTTCTGCGTGGGGGCGAGGCGTGAAGACGACGAGCTTCTTCAGCATCCCGGATTCCGGCGCGAGCGTGGTGGCCTCGCGCACACCTAAAAGCTTCGCCAGCGCGAAGGAGACGCCGCCAGGCTGAGCGTCCAGGTTGGTGTGGATCGCGGCGTAGGCGATGCTCTCCTGTGCGAGGCGGAAGGCGAGGCCGGAGACGAAGTCGGTCGGTGTGAGGCGGGCGAGCGGCTGGAAGATCAGCGGGTGATGCGTCACGATCATCTCGGCGCCCGTCTCTACCGCCTCGTCCACGACAGCGGGCGTCAGGTCCAGCGCGACGAGCACGCGCGTCACCTCGCGCGAGGGATCGCCGACCTGGAGTCCGACGCGGTCGAAGTCGGCTTTCTGGGCCTCGGGCGCCCAGCGGTCCAGGGCGGCGGTGATATCGCGAACGGTCGGCATGGCGGGAGGTGGAACGTGGAAGCCGAAAGATGGCACCTGAGGGATCCAGCGTGCGGCGCCCGGGCTGATTTCCCTCCCGAGTCTCCACTCGGTCCGTCCGCCTCGGTGCGTTCCCGGCTATCCTCGCGGAACAACCGAGGCGGGCGGGGTCAGGTGCCTGGTCGGCCCGAGAGGCGGATCCCCTCGGCCTCGTCCACGCGCGTCAGGATGACCGCGCCGATGGCGAAGAGCACGATCACGATGCTCACGCCCGCGCGCTGCGTGCCGAACGCCTCGGTCAGGATGCCGAGCATGAGCGGTCCGATGAACGCCGTCGCCTTACCGGAGAAGGCGAAGAAGCCGTAGAACTCCGTCTCCTTGTCGTCTGGCACGAAGCGGCCGAGGAGCGAGCGGCTGGACGCCTGATTCGGGCCAATCGCGAGGCCGACGAGCAGCCCTGAGGCCCAGAACACGGCTTTGCTGGTGGTCACGACGGCCAGCACGGAGGCTAGTGTGAGGAGCGCGAGGGAGATGAAGATGACCGTCCGTCCGCCCAGCTTGTCATCGAGAAAGCCGAATCCGAAGGCGCCGAGGCCCGCCATCACGTTGAGCACGATGCCGAACATCAGCACTTCCTCGATGGTGAAGCCGAGCGTGCCCTGCGCGTAGATCCCGCCGAACGCGATGAGTGTCACGAGGCCGTCGTTGTAGAAGAGCCGCGCCACGAGGAGCCGCACGATCTGGCCGTAGCGCTTGATCTCGCGGGCCGTCTCTCTGAGTTCGCCAAACGACTGGCGGAGCAGCACGCCGACCTTCGGCTTCTCGCTCACCTGCACCTCGCGGAGGACCAGGAACGTCGGGATGGAGAAGAGCGCGAACCAGCCCGCGACGAGCAGGTTGGTGGCGCGGACGTGCTCGCCCGTCGCCTTGTCGAGGCCGAACGGGGCGACCTCGGGCTGCACCATCCCGAAGAGCGCGATGGCGAGGCACCCCAGCCCACCGACGTAGCCGAGCGCCCACCCGTAGCCGCTCACGCGCCCGATCTGGCTCTGCGGTGCGATATCTGGCAGGTAGGCGTTGTAGAACACCTGCGCCATCTCGAACGCGATGTTGGCGAGGACGAACCAGAAGAGAGCCTGCACTATCTCGCCGGGCTCTGCGAAGAACAGCCCGACTGTTCCCACGACGCACACGATGGTCGTCGCGAGGAGAAACCGTTTCCTCGCGCCGCCCCGGTCGGCCAGCGCGCCGAGGAACGGCGAGAGCAGCGCCACCACGATGGCCGTGATCGCGACCCCTCGCGACCAGAGGACAGTGCCCATCTCTCCGTCGGGCACGCCATCCGGCGAGAGCGCCATGTAGCCGGTGAAATACGTCCCGTAAATGAACGTGACGACGAGCGTCGTGAAGGACGAGTTGGCGAAGTCGTAGAGCGACCACGCCCAGACGTCTTTCTTCCGGGCGACGGGTGGTGCGGGCATGAGGAGCGGGGGAGGGGCCGCGCGAAGCTAGCGCCTCGGCGGTCCTATCTTTGCCATCCTGCGCCCCCGTAGCTCAGTCGGATAGAGCGACCCTCTCCTAAAGGGTAGGCCAGAGGTTCGAATCCTCTCGGGGGCACACCGCCCGCCTCGGTCCGTCCGTGGACCTACCGAGGTAGGCACAGTTGCGCCGAACGGCTCGCGCGCCTGACCTTGCGGGAGAACCCACCCGCGCTCCGATGCTGCGTTCTCTCCTCCTGCCGCTGGCCGTGGCCGCCGCCAGCGCGTCGTTTCCCATCGCGCCCGGCGAATGCCCCGGTCCCAAGGCGGTCTATGGCAAGATCCAGGTCGTCGAGAGCTTCGCCGATTGCAAGGTTCAGATCGTCGAGAGCTTCGAGGATTTGCGGGTCCAGACGGTCGAGAGCTTCCCGGATGATCCCGGCAAGTGGCAGATGGTGGAGAGCTTCCCGGATCACACCGTGACGTTCGTCGAGAGCTTCCCGGACTTCACCATCAAGTACGTGGACAGCTTCCCCGGGCCGCGCGAGTAGGATCCCCCGGCCGTCTCGCGCGTGCCCCCCGCATGTGGACGCCGCCCGACCTCCCGCCGTACTCCCCGCCGCTCGGCCTGAGCGCGGGGCACCTCCAGACGTTCATCCCGGCGCTCTTCCGCACCGTGGACGGCGTGGAATACCGTCGCACTCGTCTGGAACTGGACGACGGCGACTTCCTGGATCTGGACCGTCTCCCCGCCGACTCCCCCCGCCTCGGCACCGAGGCGGACCGGGTCGTGCTCATCGCGCACGGGCTGGAGGGCTCCTCGCAGCGCGCCTACGTCCGGGGCATGGCGCGGGCCTTCGCGCGGCGAGGGTGGGACGCCGTGGCCTGGAACCATCGCGGCTGCTCCGGCGAGCCCAACCGGCTCCTCCGCGCCTACCACAGCGGCGCGACGGAAGACCTCGCGGCGGTGGTGGAGTGGGCGCGAGGCGAGGGCTACCGGCAGATCGGGCTGGTGGGATTCAGCCTGGGCGGCAACGTGACGCTGAAGTACGTGGGCGATGAGAGCGCTGGGCTGGCAGACCAGATCGTCGGGGCGGTGGGGATCTCCGTTCCAGTGGACCTCGCGGGCTCCGCCGAGGTCATGGAAGCCTGGGACCGGAAGCTGTACATGAAGCGGTTTCTGCGGACCCTCGCGGCGAAAGCCGAGGACAAAGCGCGTCGCTTCCCCGATGCCCCCGACGCTTCCACCGTGCGCGAAATGACCACCTTCGCGGAGTTCGACGGGCACTTCACAGCCCCCGTCCACGGCTTCGCGAGCGCCGAGGACTATTGGGCGCGCTGCTCCTCGCTCCCGGTTCTGGCGCGCGTCACGGTCCCGACCCTCCTCGCGAACGCTCAGAACGACCCGTTCCTTTCTTCCTCCTGCTTCCCCGAGGTGGCAAACCCGCTGTTCTACCTCGCGGCGCCCGAGAGCGGAGGCCACGTGGGGTTTGTGGGGCTCCCGCTGGGCGGAGAGCTATGGAGCGAGACCGTCGCGGCGGGATGGCTGGAGGCGGCGAGCGCCTACGCCAACTCCGAGGCGAGAATCGCAGCGCCGTCCTCGACTGCGTAGAGCATCAGCCAGCGGCGGAGCAGGTCGTCGGCGTGGGGCGAGGGGAGGATGGCCGCCATCGTGGCCTCAAACACCGCGTCGTCTGCCATCTCGGGGTAGTGATCGCGGTAGGCGACGAGGCGCCCGCGCTCGGTCTCGGCGTCCAGTTCGGAGTGGAACTGGGTCCCGTAGATGCCGGTGCCGTCCATCCGGAAGGCCTGGTAGGGGGCGCGGTCGTTGGCAGCCAGTTCGGTGGCGCCCGGCGGGAGAACGGAGACGCGGTCCTGATGCCCCGCCTGGGTCGCGAAGCGCTCCGGGAGCGTGCCCATGAGCGCGTCGGCTTTGCCCGCCTCGGTGAGTCCGACCTCGACGGTGCCCATCTCGCTTCGCGATGGGTCGTGGATGACCTCGCCGCCGAAGGCGCGCGCGATGAACTGGTGCCCCCAACACGAGCCGAAGAGCGGCAGGTCCACGTCCGCGCAGGCCTGGCAGAGGTCGATGAGGTCCTGCGTCCAGTCGTAGGTCTTCGTGACGGAAAACGCGCCCGCGCCGCCGATCATCATCGCGCCCACGTCGTTCACGAGGGACGCCGTGAGCGGATCCGTGATCGCGCTGGTGACGATCACCTGGTCCTCGCGAAGGCCCGTCCGCGCGCGGAAGCTGGTCTGCTCCTCCGCGATGATGTCGGGCTTGCGGCGAATCTGGATGAGGCGGACGCGAAGACGGTCGAAGCTCGGGGCCATCGGGCTGGGACAGGAAACGGGATGCAAGATCGCCGGTTGACGCTCGCGAGACCTCCCCCGATCCCTCACCCGATGCCGCTTCTCTCCGTTCGCGATGCCGGGCGCCGGATCCCGGACCGCTGGCTCTGGCGCGACCTCTCGTTCGAGGTGGCGGAGGGCGAGCGCGTCAGCGTGAGTGGGCCGTCGGGCTCAGGCAAGTCGCTCTTGCTCCGCGCGATGGTGGGGCTGGACGACCTCGACGAAGGGGCGATTGCTGTGGATGGGCGCGATCTCGCGGAGTGGGATCTCCCGGAGTTGCGGATGCGGGTTCGCTATCTGCCGCAGGTGCCCGCGTTCGCGGAGGGAACGGTGCGCGAAGCCCTCGCGGCGCCGCTGTCGTTCGGGGCCGCCCGCCCTCCCGCCGATGGGTGGATCGAGCAGCGTCTCGCCACGCTCGGCCGAGGCGAGGCGTTTCTGGACGCCCGCACCGAGACGCTCTCCGGCGGCGAGCGTCAGATCGCGGCGCTCCTTCGCGCGATGCAAACGGGCCCGTACGTACTCCTTCTCGATGAGGCGACCGCTAGCCTGGACCCGGACGCGACCGAGGCCGCCGAAGCGCTGATCTCGGAGTGGCTGGACGAGGACGGCTCTCGCGCCGTCGTCTGGACGAGCCACAGCCGCGACCAGCGCACCCGCGTGACGGACCGGACAGTCGACCTCGGCGACTACGCCCGCCTCGGTGCCGAGGCGGGGGAGGTGGAGGCATGAGGCGGCCCGTTCAGCTACGAGATCGGGACGCAGTCCCACGGAAGACTCTCTGGCGTTCCGGCGGTCCACACGCACCCCGGGAAGACATGCATGAGGAGAGGAGTCTTTCCCACTACCGCTAATCCCATGGGCGCCATCGAGATCGGATACGGACAGCTCGCGCTGGGGGCGCTGCTGCTCCTCGTCAACATCGGGCTGAGCGTGGCGCTTCGGTTGGGCCTCGCGCGAGATCTCCTCGTGGGTACGGTGCGGATGACGGTCCAACTGCTCCTCATCGGCCTCGTGCTGGACTGGGTCTTCGCGACGGAGAACCCCGCCGTGATTGTCGCCATCGCGGTGCTGATGGCCGGTCTAGCGGGGCGCGCGGCAGTGCAGCGGACCTCGCGCCGCTACCCGGGCATCCTCTGGAACTCGCTCGTCATCATCCTCGGCGCCTCGTTCCTCGTGACGGGCATCTCCGTCCTCGGCGTCATCCGCGTGGATCCGTGGTACGACCCGCAGTACCTCATCCCGCTCCACGGGATGCTGCTCGGCAACGCGCTCAACGGCATCTCGCTCGGGCTGGACCGTTTCATGGAGGGCTGTGCGAAGGACCGCGATCTGATCGAGACACGCCTCGTTCTCGGCGCGACGCGGTGGGAGGCCGCCCAGCCCATCGTGAAGGAGGCGCTGCGGACGGGCATGATCCCCATCATCAACACGATGATGATCATGGGCCTCGTGAGCCTCCCGGGCATGATGACGGGGCAGATCCTCGCGGGCGCGGACCCGGCGCAGGCGGTGCAGTACCAGATCCTGATCACGTTCATGATCGCCTCGTGCGTAGCGCTGGCGACGGGCGGCGTCATCGCGCTGGCCTACCGTGCGCTCTTTTCGCCGAGGCACCAGTTGCGGACGGAGAGGCTTCGGGATGCGTGACCGAACGGACTGCAGCTGAGACAGCCTCTAGCTCTGCCCGCCTCCAACTCTGCCTGCCTCGGTCCCGAGGCGGAGGGTGCGACCGCCTGAGTGCAGGAATCAACGGGCGTCCCATCACGCAATCCGCATCGCGCGCGGCGGACCGGAAGCGCGCACGAGACGTTCACCGCCCACGACCAACCGAACACCCCCATGCCCAACACGCAAACGGCCGTCCTCGGTGGCGGCTGCTTCTGGTGCACCGAAGCCGTCCTGGAGAAGCTCCGCGGCGTGCACGATGTCGAGAGCGGCTACGCCGGAGGCAAGGTGCCCAACCCGACCTACCGCGAGATCTGCACCGGCCTCACCGGCCACGCCGAGGTGGTCCGTGTCACCTTCGACGCGGATGAGATCTCGTACGAGGACCTCCTGAAGATCTTTTTCGCGACCCACGATCCGACGACGCTCAACCGCCAGGGCGCGGACCGAGGCACGCAGTACCGCTCCACGATCATGGTGGCGAGCGAGGAGCAGCGCGAGACCGCCGAGCGGGTCATCCGCGAACTGACGGCAGACCGCGTCTTCGACCAGCCCATCGTGACGGAGGTGGTGGACCTGCCGACGTTCTACCCGGCGGAGCAGTACCACCAGGACTACTACCGCGCCAACCCGACGCAGCCGTACTGCCAGGCGGTCATCGCGCCGAAGGTGGCGAAGCTCCGCGCGGAGTACCTGGAGAAGCTGGCCGCCTAGCTCGGTCGGTCCTCCGGCGGCCAGGTCTCAGGCATTTTTTCCATGCCCGGGAGGTACAGTTCCGGCCCGTCGTCCTCCGAAAGGGTGGCAGGCGGGCGGAGCGCGTCGTTGAGATCGTCCTGGAAGGAGCCGGTCTCGCCTGCGCGGAACCGTGCCTGCGCGTTTAGTTGGCGTGCCGCCATCTTATCCCGCCTGGTGCTCTCAATGAACGGGTTCGACAGGGAGCGGCCGACACTGAAAAAGTGGATCGCGCGAGCGACAAACGCCGCCAGCATCACGAACGCGACCATCCAGAACGTGACGGAGTGGAAAATCTCAGAACTCATCGGGACGGAGGGAAAGTCCCGAGAGGTATCGGCAGGGGAGCCGCGAGGCTCAACCCCAATCGGTCAGCCGTCGAGCGGAGCCCGCAGGTCTTTGTGGAGGAGCCGCCCCCAGGTGCGGTTGTAGGGGTGCACGAGGCCGACGGGCTCGCCATCGCGCACGAGCGGTCGGCCTTCGTTGGCCCACCGGAAGATGGAGCCTTCCAGGTTGAAGACGTTCTCGTATCCGGCCTCGCGGAGCCGCTCCACCACGCCTCCAGATCGGTACCCGACCGAGCAGTACACGACGACCTCCCCCGCCTCGGCGAGTCCTCCGAGCTGGTTCGTCAGGTCGTCCGCGCTCGCGTCCGGGTCTACACGGACAGCGCCGGGAAGGTGGCTGACAGCGTACTCGTCGGCCTCGCGGGCGTCGAGGAGGAGGGGCGTACGCGAGGAGTCCGCGAGCCAGGAGGCGAGTTGGCTCGTCGAGATGACGGGGGCTTCGGGATGGGCGCTCCGCGCAGCGGCCTCGACAGCGTCCAGGGAGTAGGCGCAGCCGCTGAAGAACCGCAGCGTCACTCCACCTGCGACGACGAGGGCCAGTCCGAGGAAGAGCGTGGAGTGCTTGGTCATGTCGGGGATACGCGCAAAAACGAAAAACGCCTCCCGCCGAGAGGGCAGGAGGCGTTCGGGGCGCCCCGGGTAGGATTTGAACCTACGACCGTCCGGTTAACAGCCGGATGCTCTACCACTGAGCTACCGAGGCGGGCATTCCCTCGCGGGAGGGCGGCAAAGGTAGGGACCAACCGAAGGGGCGAACAAGACATGGGCTACCCGTTCGTCGCTCCGCTCCGTCTTTTCACTCGCCGTTCGTGTCGGTCCCTCCGCCTCGGGCCCCTCGCGGGGACACCCGAGGGGAGTAGGGGGAGCGGTCCATGCTGCCGACCGGGGCGGAGGTGTCCTGGTCTGTTCGGGTCGGTCGGTGGTCGGCGTGAGATTGCCGTGAGGCTGCAGAGGGGCGTTGTGGAGCGGCCGATGCGGCGCGTACTTTGTGCTCTGTCTGCTAGAGGCTCGCGCTTCTGGCCGCGCACTCGCCCGAGTGGCGGAATTGGTAGACGCGCACGATTCAGGGTCGTGTGTCCTTGCGGACGTGCTGGTTCGATTCCAGTCTCGGGCACAGCGCCCCGCTCAGGTTGTCTGGGCGGGGCGTTTTTGGTGTCCGGCGGCGGTTTCTGGGGCTCCGCCTCGGTGCCGAGGTGGGGGGAGCCGGAGCGGAGGCTGAGGTTGAACGGGCGCACCCCCCTCGCCTCGCTGCGCTCGCGCTGTCCCCCCTCGCAGGGAAAGGGGGGACGGTGTTCGTACGTGGGCGGTGTTGGGTGTGCTAGGCGGTCAGGCGGTCGCCGGACTGGCGGACGATGCCGAGCGCGGCGAGGGCGTCTAGCGACTGGCGGACGGCCTCGACAGGGGCAGCGGTGAACCTCGCGCGGACCGCCTCGGGGGTCTCCGCGCCCGCCTCCACGGCCTCGCGGACGGCGGCGAGTTGGCGGGAGAGTTCCGACGGCCACGGGCGGCGGGGCGGCTCCGGCTTCGGCTCTGGCGGCGTGACGAGGGCGAGGCCGCTCTGTCCCTCGGCGGTGGGGTTTTGGAACTCCGGCCGGAGGTACTTCACGACGCCCGCGCGCTCCTCGGCGCGGCGCTGGCGGTTGAGGTCCACGAGGCGCTCCAGCACGGCGGCGCGGAAGGTGCCCGCCTCGGCGTCGAGGTCGGACCAGCCGTAGGCGGAGAGGACGGCGCGGTCCAGGCGGCGGTGGAGGTCCAGGACGGTGTGGGCGAGGCCGTCGTCTGCGGCCTGTTGTTCTTTTGCGGTGAGGTCACGCCCGGCGCGGAGGGCGTCCACGGCGTTGTAGAGATTTGTCAAGGTCACGCCGGTCTCGCGCTGGCGGGCCTTGCGGTGGGCATCGAGGGCCTCGGCGATCTCCGCGATGGCGGCCCGGTCCGCCTCGGGGGCCTCGGGGAAGGGGAAGGGCTCGAAGCATTTTGATTTGTTGTACCTCGGGTCATTGCCGACCCCGAGGCGGCCGCCCGCGCGAAGCGCCCATTCCACATGGACTGAACTGGAGACTACACCGAGAGAGTAGGCGTCGTCTAACGCAATGGCGACGAGACCGTCGTCTGGAATAATCTCGTCGGGAAGGAACTGGAAGAGCCGATGCTTCGCGACGTACGGTGTCACGATGTAGCGTTTGAGGCCCGCGAGTTGAAGGCGGAGCTTGGGGTTTGGCTCTCCGAAGAGCCACCAATTGTCCCTGCGCACCTTCCGTCTGTTCTTGTCACGCGCTGGCTTTACCTCGCGAAGCACGTGCTCGTAGGCCTCCGGAAACTTCTGGCGAGCCTCTTCGGCCTCAAGCCCAAAGAAATCGATAACGAGGACGCCGCGCGGGGTCTGCGTGAGGTCGCGGCCGTTCAGGATCGGACGGAGATGCGTTTCAAGGCCATTGATTCGACCAAGGCCGAGTTGAGCCGCTTCGTCCGGAGTCACCACGAAGCCTTGTCCGAATAGTTGGACGCCTCGGTTGCTCAGGTCTGCGTTGGCTTCTAGCTGCTCCGCTTCGGTCACATCTGGCCCCACCGTCAGGTCTGGGTTGATCGCGCCCGCGTACTCCGTCACGTCCACCTCGCGGAAGGCATCGGACTTCTCGCCCTCATCCGTCACGACGGCCAGCCGCCCGTTCTCGTGCTCGAACGCCTCCGATGACACGCCCACCGTCATCGCGACCCGCACGTCCGCCCCGTCGGCGCCGTCCACCCACGGATGATCTGGCACGGCGAAGGCCAGCGCGAGTCCGTCCGCGCCGCTGCCGATGCGGGCCTCCACCACGCGCCGGTTGAACGTCTGCGTGATGGAGTTGGTGGTGATGAGCCCGAACCGCTCCGCCTCCCCTCGCGCCACCGCCCCGGCCGCGCGCTCCCACCAGTACATCACGAAGTCCGCGCTCTCGGGCACCTCGGGGTACGCCGCCCGCAGCGCCTCGGTGGTGTCGTCGCCCAGCGCGTCGCGCATCCGGCTCGCGCCGATGAACGGTGGGTTGCCGACGATGAACTCGGCCTCGGGCCAGGGCGCGGGCGTGCCGTCCTCGGAGAGCACGGCGTCGCGGTGCTCCACCTGTCCGTACCCGTCGAGGACCGGCTCCGGGAGCGGCTGCGCCTCGCCGTAGCGGGCGCGGTTGTACTGGAGGTACCCGATCCACAGCACGAGGTCCGCGATGGCGGCGGCTCGCGCGTTGACCTCCAGCCCGCGCATCTGGAGCGGCGTCACGCCAAACCCCTCGCCGATGCTCTCGCCGACGAGGCGCTCGGCGGCGGCGCGAGCCTCGCTCTCCAACTCTTTCAGCCCCGCGAGGGTGACGTAGAGGAAGTTTCCCGAGCCGCAGGCGGGGTCCAGGACGCGCACGCTCGCGAGCCGCGCGAAGAAAGCCCGGAGCGTGGCGATGGCCTCGTTTCGTTTGCGGGTGCGGGTGGCCTTGGCGGAGGCCGCCTCGGCGTCAGCAGCGAGGGTGGAGGCGGCGGCCCAGGTGCTCTCCCACTCCGCCCGGAGTGGCTCCAGGATGGCGGGTCCCACGAGCCGCTCCACGTAGGCGCGAGGCGTGAAGTGCGCGCCGAGGGCGTGGCGCTCGTCCTTGTCCAGCGCACGTTCGATGAGCGTCCCGAAGATGGACGGCTCCACGTTTTTCCAGTCGGCATGGGCCGCCTCGGTGAGGCGGTCGTAGGCGTCGCGCGAGAGGACCGGGGCGCGGGCGTCCTTGAAGAGCGTCCCGTTGAACCGGCGGAGTTTGGCGCGGACCTCGCCCACGTAGCCGCCCCGGTCCATGGTCTCGAAGAAGGCGCCGAGGGCGAGGGGGAGCGCGTCGAGGTCGGAGGCGTAGGCGTCGAGGAGACGGGTGAAGGCGCCCTCGGGGATGAGCCCGGCGTCCTCTGCGAACATGGAGAAGAGGGCGCGCGAGAGGAAGCCCGCGCGGGCCTCGGCGTCCATCGCGTTGCCGTCGGCGTCGGTCGCGCCGTCCAGTTCGGTCGCCAGTCCCGCGAGGGTCTTCGCGAGTTCGACCGTCACGCGGGCCTGCCGCCGGGTGGGGTCGAGGGAGTAGGGATCGAGGTAGATCGCGCGGAAGAGGTCGCGCGTCTCTTGGCTTTCGAGCTGGGGGAGGAAGACGCGGTAGCGGTCGGGATCGGGGAAGGGTTTGTAGAGGCGGCCGGTGCCGGAGAAGTCGGCGTAGAGGTCGAAGCAGTAGCCCACGTCCGAGACGATCAGAAACGGTGGGGCGGGCTCTGCGGCTTCGAGGTTTCGGGCGTAGCCGGAGGCCTGGCGGCGGGCGGCGTCCATGGTCTGCTCCCACGCGCGGGTGCCTCGCTTCCCGTGGCCCTGGCGGAGCTTGCGTCCGTCGGCGGTGCGCTTGGCGTCGGCACCCTGTTTGGTCTCGAAGACGAACGAGCCGCGCCGGTAGAGGTCAATGAAGCCCTTGTTCTGGGTGCCGTCGGAGAAGTCGAGGGGCCGCTCGTAGGTGTAGCCGTCGGCGCGGGGGTCTCCGGTGGTGTAGTCCGGGCGGTCCACGCCGAGCACGTCGGCGAGGCCGTCGAGGAATTTCTGGGCGTTGGCCCGCTCGGCGCCTCCCGAGGCGCTGGCCTCGGCGATGAAGGTGGCGGGGTCGAGGCGCGGGGCGTCGTCTGGCATCGGGGAGGGGCAGAGAAACGGGGCCAAGATCGTGCGGGAGTGTGGGGTGTGCTCAGCGTGGCCCGGCACCCCCCCTGGCCTCGCTGGGCTCTGCCTCCAGGGGGACGGTGGTGGGTGGGCCCGCCTCGGTGCCGAGGCGGGCGGGGTCGGACCTGTTCGCTATCGGACAGGAGAGACGCCGGGGTACGCCGAGGGCGTCGCTCCGTACCGCTCGCGGAAGGCCCGGCTGAAGGCGGAGGTGCTTCGGAAGCCCACAGCCGCCGCGACCTCTTTGACGCTCCACTCGCCTCCGGCGAGCAGGGTCGCGGCGCGGTCGAGACGAGCCTCTCGGATCCGCGCTCCCGGCGAGTCTCCCGTGAGCGCGTCCAGCTTCCGTTGGAGCTGGCGTCGGCTCATCGCGAGGGCTTCGGCCAGCCGGTTGGTCGTGAACCCCGGGTCGTCCAGCCCGTCCGCGATGGCAGCTTCGAGGTCGGTGAGGAACGCGGCCTCGCGAGGGGGCAGAGGGGCGGGGTCCTCAGGCGCGAAGGGTGGGGCGTCGGCCGGATGCGGGCGGGAAGCGGACGTGGGGCTCTCGGTGCGTTGCCGCACCTCCGCGAACCGTGCCTGGAGCCGGGCGCGTTCGCGCAGTAAGCCCGTCACCTGGGCGCGGAGTTCGGCCGCGTGGAAGGGCTTGGCGAGGTAGGCATCGGCGCCGAGGTCGTACCCCGCGATGCGGCTCTCGACGTCCGCCCGGGCGGAGAGCAGGAGGACCGGGATGTGACTCGTGCGGAGATCGCCTTTCAGCGTGGCGCAGAGCGCGAGGCCATCGACGCGCGGCATCATCACATCCGTCACTACGAGATCGGGGACGCTCTCGCGAGCCTGCTCGATTCCTTCGGCCCCATCGGCGGCGGTCTCGATGCGGGCGTAGCGGCCGAGTTGTGCCGTCAGGTAGTCCCGCATGTCGGCGTTGTCTTCCACGACGAGCACGAGAGGCAGCGCGGCGTCGGCGTGCGCGACGGTGGAGGTGGGCGTCGGCTCGGGAGTGGAGGCGATGTCGTCGAGGATCGCATCCACGGCGGTCGCACGGGAGCGGGAGGACGCACGGTCGGGTGAATCGGAGGGCGAGGCGATCGACGGGCAGGCGAGCCCGGGGAGGCGCACGGTAAAGCACGCGCCCGCTCCGCGCTGGCTCCGCACGGCCACCGTGCCGCCCTGGAGATCAACGAGTTCTCGCACGAGCGCCAGCCCCACGCCGGACCCTTCGTGCGAACGCGTAGGTCCACTCTCGACCTGGTAGAACCGCTCGAATACCTGCTCCTGCTCGTCGGGCGCGATGCCGATGCCCGTGTCCTCGACTATCAGGACGGCCGCGTCGCCCTCGGCCTGCAGCGAGACCTGCACGGTGCCGCCCGCCGGGGTGAACTTGAACGCGTTCGAGACCAGATTGACCACGATCTGGTCGATGACATCGGCGTCGAACTCGCGCGTGAAGGGGGCCTCGGCTACGACCGTGTGGAGGGTGATCCCGCGCTGCTCGGCGTGGGTGTCGAAGAGCGCGGTGAGGTGGCGTACGTGGGCCCCGAGGTCGTCCGAGTGGAGCGTGGGGTTGAGCACGACGGCGCCAGCGCCGAGCCTCGATAGATCGAGCAGTTGGTTGATGAGGCGCAGGAGGCGGCGACCGTTGCTGCGTGCGCGTGCGAAGTGAGGCCGGGCCTCATCCACGGAGTCGTACTCGCCGCGAAGGAGATCCTCGATGGGGCCGAACGTGAGCGTGAGAGGCGTTCGGAGTTCGTGGGAGATGCTGGCGAGGAAGCGTGTCTTGAGCTCTGCCGCCTGTTCGAGTTCGTCGGTTTGCTGTTCGAGCTGGGTGTTTTGCTGGCGAAGCGTCTCGGTCTGCGCGTCCACGGCGGCTTCGAGGTCTGCTGCACGTCGGGCGACCTGGCGCAGGCGGTAAGTCACCAGTCCGTAGAGGAGACCGAGGAGGCCGAGGCCCATCGCGAGGCGGAACCACACGGTCTCGTGCCAGGCGGCGCGTTGGTGGACGGAGAGGGCCACGGGCGCGCTCCACGCCCCGCCGACTCCGGCTCGGACTTCGAAGATGTACCGGCCGGGCGGGAGGTTGGTGTAGACGGCTTCCCGTGCGGCGGTCGCTTCTTCCCAGGCGTCCCGGTGGCCGAGGAGCCGGTACTGAAATCGGACGCTCTGCGCGCGCATGAACGTCGGGGCCGTGAACGTCACGCGGAGGTCGCGCTCTGCAGGGGCGAGCACGACGGCCTCGCCCGCACGAGCGGCGGCGGTGCGATCCCCGATGCGAACCGCCTCGATGAGGGACGTGGGCAGGGGCGGCGGCGCAATCGCGGACGGGTCGACGACGGCCACGCCGCCCATGGTCGGGAACCAGAGGCGACCGTCGCGCGCGCGAAGCCCCGCTTGCTGGACACCGCCGTTGCCCTCGCGCGCAGGCAGGCCGTCGATTTCCCCGTAGGCCACCGACGGTACGGTAGTCGCCTCGCCCTGAGCCCAGGCGTCGAGGTCGGTGCGGGCGACCCAGAAGAGGCCCTGGTTGCTGTTGATCCAGAGCCGCCCCTGGCCGTCGTCCAGGATGCGGTGGAGCGAGTTGGAGTGGAGTCCGTCGTCCTGGCTGAGGCAGTCGAGGGCCCCACCGAGCAGCGAGACGCCGCCCTGGCGGTCGAGGCGGCAGAGCCCTCGGTCTTCGGTCGCGATCCAGAGGAGACCCTGCTCATCTTCGTGGAGGTCGCGGATGTGGTTCGAGGCGAGGCCCTCGTTTTCGCTGAGAACCTCGAAGGTGAGCGTGTTGGCGTCGAGCGGCGAGGTGATCCGAAGGAGCCCCTGCCCGTCCGTGCCGAGGAGCAGGGAACCATCTGCGGTCTCGTAGAACGCCTGGATGTGATCGTGAGGCAGGTCGTCGAGCACCCCGAACGAGCGCCACTCGGCTGGGGGGAGGTCCGTGCGACCGCGCCAGAGCTTGTCGCGAGCGCTCACCCACAGCCAGCCGCGCGTGTCCTCGAAGAGGGCGAACACGCCGTGTAGGACCTCCTCGTCAGGCCCGACCTCGACGGGACGGCAGGTGGTGCCTTCGAAACGGCAGAAGCGGCTGCCTCCCCAGAGGGACCCATCGCGTGTCTCGTAGAGGAAGGACGCATAGCCGAGCGTGGCGGGAAGCCGCGTCACGGCCAGGTCGGGGCCGATGCGCGCAGGCCCGCCCGGGCCGACGATCGCCGCCCACACCGATCCGTCCGCCCGCTCAGCGAGCCCATAGGTGGCACTGTAGGCGCCAAACGGAATCGCGCGGATGGGCTGCCGCCGAAAATGATACAGGCCGCTCGTCGTGGCGAGCCACAGCAATCCATCCGTACTGGGCGCGACCTCCACGATCTGGCCTGGAAGCGTGACGGCAAGTACCGGAGTCCCCTCAGCGCTCAAGCGGTAGAGATGCGCCCGCCCGTCCCGCTCGGCGCTCCACACCATCCAGAGCTCGTCGTCGTCGTCTTTCCAGAAGGTGCCCTGGAAGCTGAACCGCGCGTCGCCGAGAAACGGCGTCGCCGTGCGGCCCTCGATGCGCCAGACTCGCCGGTCGGTATCGTCCTGCCCTTCGGAGACGACCCAGGTACGGCCGTAGGCATCGTGCGCGACTTCGAGGAGAGGTCGGTCCTCCAGCCAGGTCTGTGGAGAGGCGCCGGGCGAGAAGGCCGCGAGACCGCCAGCCGTCGCGGCCCAGACGGTCCCATCGGGTCCCACCGCAAGCTCACGGACATCGAGGGAGGGGAGACCGTCGTCCAGCCCCAAGATGCGTTCCGGCCGTACGTTCATCGCGGGTACGCTACCCCCAGTCGAATACGCACCCGGGGGAAAGACGTAGATGCCGCCGTTGCGGGTGGCGACCCAGAGCCGCCCATCGGGATCACGCACGACGTCGAACGTGACGTGGGGAAGGATCGTAGTGGGGACCCGAAGCACGTCGGCTCCGTGGACGAGGCGGAGCGCGTCGCCCCCGACGATCCAGAGCGCGTCCGGGGTTCGCTGCAGGTACGATTCCCGGTTTACGCCGAACGTGGGCGGAAGCACGGTGAAGGCACCGTCCGCGTAGCGGACGAAGTAGCGACCGTCGGAGTGGAACCAGAGCGCACCGTCGGGAGCCGTGACGATCCCCGCGAAGCGATTGGCCGGCAGAACCGGATGCGTGGCCCGAGTGTGGACCACCATGCGGCTGCCATCGTAGCGGACGAGTCCGTCGTTGGTGGCGACCCAGAGGTAGCCCTCGGCATCGTAGGCGACGCCTGTGAGGCTGTTGGTGGGCAGGCCGTCCCGGATGGTCCAGCGGTGCAGCGCGGTGCCTTCGAGGGTGGTCCCAGCAGCGGGTTCGCCTCGTGGTGCCGTCTGGGCCTGCGCGGGAGTGCCCGCCTCGGCGAGGAGGAGCAGGAGGACGGCGAGCAGGGCGCACCCTCGCGACGCCCTCGTGCATCGCGTGCCCGTCCGGCGCGCCAGCGCTCGGCGCTGTATCGCCTTCAGCGCCTCTGCGCGGAGATGCAGCATGATCGGTCGGGGGCTGGGGCAGGACGTGCGCGCCAGGCACGAGCGAGGGACGGCGACCGGCCTCGGCCAGGAGGCCAGTCCGGCAAACTATCGCAGCGATGCAGCGGCGTCCGCTTCTCCTCGCGGGTGTGTGAGGGACCCTGCGCGTAGTGGCACAGAAAGACGGTCGTGGTGCAAAAAGGCGCGCAATAGGCCCAAAAGGGCACGCCACCGTCCCACGCTGCACGCCCCGTGGAGCCCACTTTGGGACTCCCTTCTACGCCTCGCCCCTCTGTCTCCTTCGCCTAGCCGCTCGTCCGACATTTTGAGACGGGGTCCCGCGACACCTTCCCTGGCTCGTCGCGTGCGGCCTGCTCATTGGCCCACGAGCACCGCCGCATTCCCCTCTTAGAGCGTGGGAAGGGCGGCTAGCGAAGGAGGCAACCGTGCAGGCGCGTCACGCTGGCAGCCCCTCGCGCACGGTCGACGCGGGAGTCCGTCTCACGTGCTCCACCACACTCTACTCACGCAGTCGCCCCCTCGCATGAAGTTGCTCGTGCCCCTGGTTCTCCTGACGCTCACCGTGCCGGTTCGCGGTCAAAGCTTCGCTGACATCTTCATCACCAATCGGGGCGCGCTCAACCAGGCCTGCCTCGGCAATGCGAACGGTGCCTACGCGTGCAACGAGGTCGCGGGAGGCACCGGCGCTCTCAGCCGATCCGTCGCCGCCGATTTCAATGGGGATGGCTTCTCGGACATCGCCGTCGCGAGTAGCGTCGGGTCGAGCACGACCCGACGGAATCAGGTGTGCCTGGGCGATGGGCTCGGAGGCCTCTCGTGTTCCGACATCTTCACCGAGGCGGACGGGGACACGGGCTCCGCAAGCCGCGCGTACTCGGACGTAGACGCTGGAGACCTCGACGGAGACCTGGACATCGACCTCCTCTTTGCGGATCAGGGCGACCGGAACATCCTCTGTCTCAACGACGGAACCGGCCAGTTCTCGTGCTCCGTTTTTCGGACGTACACCGACGATGACGACCTGGACTCAGACGACGCCCTCGGCATCGCGTTCGCGCACCTCAACGGCGACACAGACCTCGACATCGCCTTTGCCAACAGCCCCATCGACAACGCGATCTACTGCCTCAACAGGGGGGTAGTGGGCGGTCTCCCCCAGTTCGAGTGCTACGCGATGCCGGACCCGGGCACGTACAACCGGCGGCTCGCGGTCGGCGACTTCGACAACGATGGCGCGATGGATGACCTCGCCTACGCGAACTGGACCAACTCCTCGGCCGGGGTGTTCGGCGAGGCGAACAGCGTGTGCATCAACAGCGGGGCCGCGGCGGACAGCCTCGCGTTCTCCTGCCTCGATGTGATCGACAGCACCGGCAGCACGCTGGATAACAGCGGCTCCAACGATGTGGGAGCCGCCGACTTCGACGGGGACGGCTTCGTGGACGATCTCGTCTTCGCCAACCGGGTGCGCCGCAACGACACGAACGATGGGACGACGATTGGCGCGTTCAACCGGGTGTGCCTCAACACGAGCGTCGTCGGTGGGGTGCCTACGTTCTCGTGCAGCAACCTCTCCGACGAACTTTGGATCTCCGAAGGGTTGGATGTGGGCGACCTCAACGGCGACCTGCTCCCGGACATCGCCGTCGTCAACTGGGACCTCGGGAATACGGGCGAGGTCTTCCACCAGTACGCGCTCGGTAACGGGGACGGCACCTTCGAGGTCACGAACTTCGCCCAGGCCTTCGTGCCCTGGCACCCGGTGATCGTCGATCTCCAGGGTGCGCTCACGACGTTCTCGCAGACGCTGACGGGGGCCGAAGGCTGGCGCATGCTCGCCTCGCCCGACCCCTCGGGCACCCTCGACGACCTCGTGGGTGGCCTCTGGACGCAGGGCTTCGAGGGGGCGGACTACAACGGAGACCGCCCGCCGGCTCTTCCCAACGTCTACCGCTACGATGAGAGCCTCGGCGGGTCCGCCGAGGCGGGCTGGGTCCCGCCGACGAGTCAGGCCGAGGAGACGACGTCCGCCCGGGGCTACATCGTCTACGTCTATGACGACGACGATCTGGATGGCACGCCCGAGGGCTTTCCGAAGACGCTCACCTTCGATGGTCTGCCCGCCATCGGTCCGATCGCGCCGACCGTGAGCTACACCGAGAATGGCACCACGGCGGATGACGAGGGGTGGAACCTCTTCGGCAATCCGTTCGCAGAGCCCATCGACTGGGACCTGACGGCGCGGAGTGGCCTCGACCAGACGGTGTATGTGTGGGATCCGTCCGTCGGGGCGTATCTGGTCTGGGACGGCTCGGCGGGGAGCCTCACCGATGGCATCATCGCGCCGTTCCAGGGCTTCTTCGTCCGTGCGCAGTCCGACGCCGCGACGTTCTCGATTCCCGATGACGCGAAGACGGCGGGCGGCATCTTCGCGGGCATCACGGCGGCAGAGGATGTCGGGATCCCGACGTTGCCTCTGGTGCTGGAAACGCCCGTGGGAGACGCCCACGCGTGGGTTCGGATGCGCGAGACGGCCGAACTGGGCCTGGACGAGACCGACGCGTTTGCGCTGAGTCCCCTCGCCGTGACCTTCGCGCAACTCTACACGACCTCTCTCGGTGAATCAGGACCTGACGCGGGGACGAGCCTCGTCATCAACGCGCTGCCGTCGCTGGCTGGAGGCGAGGCCATCGAGGTGCCCCTCAGTCTCCGCGTGCTAGAAAACAGTCAGGAGATAGGCGGCACGTTCACGCTCCGCTGGCCTACTCTGGAGCAACTCCCGGAGGGATGGAGTGTCATCCTGCACGACGCCGAAACGGGCGAGCGGATCGACCTGAACGCCACGGACGCCTACACCTTCGACTGGATGGTCGAGGCGGCAGAGAAGGCCGGATCTGGGGCAACGGATGCCACCATCGCGCAAGACGAACCGAACAGGCGAGCGGCGGCGAGTCTGCCGACGGAGCTCGTGTCTCGACTCGCTACTGCGGAGCGGTTCACGCTTCGCATCACGGCGGGCTCGGCCGTGTCGGTGGAAGAGGGGGCCGTCCTGCCGGAGGTGGTGACACTCGCGGGCAGCTACCCCAACCCGTTCGACGCACAGACGACGCTTCGCTACGGACTCCCGGAGGCGGGTCCTGCTCAGGTGATGCTGTACGACCTCGCGGGTCGCCTGCTTCAAGTGCTCGCCGAGGGGGACCATGCGGCCGGGTGGCACGAGGTGACGCTCGATGCGAGGGACCTGGCGAATGGCGTCTATGTCGCCCGGCTCAGCGTGAACGGCGTCCAGGTGAGCCATCGTCTCACGCTCGTGCGCTAGTCTGCATCCCGGCTCAGCGTAGGAGAACCGGAGGCGGAGGCACCGCTCGCACGTCCCACCACCGTGCGGGTGCCTTCGCGCTCCGTGCTGGCGCTCCGTCCGGGGCGTCTGGCTCGGTCCGCCTCGGCAAGAAGGGGGAGTGGGCCACACCCACCGGTCTCGTTTTGCTCGGCCTGCCCTCCCGCACGGTCACGGGCCGAGGGGTTCCAGGGAGGCACCGAGGCGGGCGGAGTGGAGGAACGGCTCGTCCGCGACGCCAGTCGGAGGTCTCGAGTTCTACTTTTGACACCTCCCACCCGCTTCTCCCATGACGCGCCGACTCGCTTCCCTCGCGCTCCTTCTCGTCGTCGCGACGGCCCCGGCTGCGCAGCACTTCCCGACCGACGACCCCGTCATCCGGCAGATCTGGACGGAGGGCATGGAGCGCTCCCAGGCCGAGCCGCTCATGCACCACCTCGTGGATGTCATCGGGCCGAGGCTCGCCGGATCGCCGGAGCTGGAACAGGCGCAGTCCTGGCTGATGGAACTGTACGAGGAGTGGGGTATCCCGGCGCGGTTGGAGGAATATGGCACCTGGCGTGGTTGGAAGGCCGGTCACTTCCACGCGGCGATGATCGCCCCACGCGAGCAGACGCTCGTCGTGGAACTGATGGCCTACAGCCCGGGCACCGACGGCCCGGTGGAAGGGGAGGTCGCCATCCCGCCCGCTGACCTCACCCCTCAGAACGCGGCCGATTGGATCGCGACGCTGGAGGGCAAGTTCGTGATGCTCAGCCCGCCAGAGGTCATGTGCCGCGCCCGGCAAGAACTCGTCGCGAACGCCCACCCGGAAACCGTCGCGCGGCTCGACTCTGTCCGGGACGCGACCCGGAGGGACTGGGGGCGCCGCGCACGCGCTGTGGGCTCTCTCCAGGCATTGGAGGACGCGGGCATCGCGGGCGTTCTGACCTCGCGTTGGTCCGGCGGCTGGGGCGTCAACAAGGTGCTCACGGCGCCGACCCAGAACGTGGTTTCGCTGGACGTGTCGTGCGAGGACTACGGGCTGCTGGCTCGTCTCTCAGAGTCCGGTCACACGCCTCGCGTGCGAGTGGAGGCGGAGGCCGAAGACAGAGGTACGGTGCCGCAGTTCAACCTCATGGCCGAACTGCGTGGTACGGAACTCCCTGACGAGTACATCCTCCTCAGCGCTCACCTCGACTCCTGGCATTCCGCTACCGGCGCGGGCGACAACGGCGCGGGCATGGTGGTGATGCTGGAGGCCATGCGCATCCTCAAGGAGCACTATCCCAACCCGCGCCGCACCATTCTCGTCGGACACTGGGGCGGGGAAGAAATGGGCCTCATCGGATCCGGCGCCTTCCGCGAGGACCATCCCGACATCGTGGAAGGCATCCAGATCGGTTTCAACCAGGACAATGGCTCGTGGCGGTTCGAGCGGATCGAGGGCCAGGGCTTCCTGGACACCGCAGAGCATCTCCCGAAGTGGATGGCCGTCGTGCCGACCGAGATCCAGGAGCAGATCATCGTGGAAGTGCCGGGCGAGCAGAACAACCCCGGCTCAGACCACACCTCGTTCACGTGTGCGGAGGTGCCCGTTCTACGCCTCCAGTCGCCGTACGACGAGTTCCGACAGTACCTCTGGCACACGAACCTCGACACGTACGACAAGATCGTCTTCGACGAGCTCAAGCAGAACGCCACCGTGACCGCCATGCTGACCTACATGGCCTCCGAGGATCCCGGCCGCGTGACCCGCGAGACGGCCAATCTGCCCGTCAACCCGCGCACCGGCCAGCCGCGCACCTTCGGCCCGTGCCGCACGCCGCGCCGCTCGGCGCAGTAGCCCTCTCCGCCTCGGTCTCCCCTTGGACGGACCGAGGCGGGCCTGGTCTCCTCTCTCTATCGATGCGTCTCCTTCTGCTCCTCTGCTTCGCCTCGCCTGCCCTCGCGCAGCCCCGCCTCGCGACGGCCCCCGCTAGCTCCGAGGCGCCTGCCCCATTTCTCGCAGGCGATGGCCTGGAATACGCCTACGACGATGGCGCCGCGAACACCAACATCGGCCCGCCGTCCAGCTTCGACCCGGACATGCTCTGGGGCAACTACTTCTACACCGAGAGCGGCGCAGAAGTCATCACCGAGATCGCGGTCGCGTTTGGCCCGACGTTCCCCTCGGGCGGCCCGGTCACGTTCTGGCTCCTGGATGACCCCGACGCCGACGGCGATCCGCGCAACGCGGCTCCGCTCACGAGCACGATGGCTGATCCCGATGTCTCGGGCAACACGTTCTTTCGCGTCGCGATCCCCCCGACGCCGGTCAGCGGCGCTTTCTTCGTGGGCGCGAGTGCCGTGCTGGAGGGAGGCCAGGACCGCCCCGCTCGCGCTGACACCGATGCTCGTGCCGACCGCTCCTGGTTCTTCTACGACGGCAGCATCGCGAACGTGATCGATGACCTCGGGGGGGCGGCGTTCGGGACGCGCATGGACGACCCGACCAACGTGCCCTTCCCGGGTGCCTTCATGGTCAGAGCGATTGGTCAGCCCATCGCAACGGACACAGAGGATGCCCCCGAGATTGCGAGCGTTCAGGTCCGGGTGAGCCCGAATCCATCGGTCGGCCCGGCGCGAATCCGGCTAGAGATGCCGCGTGCTGGAGTCGTGCGGGTGGAGGTCGTCGACCTCCTCGGTCGTTCCCTCGCAAGGGTTCATCAGGGCGACCTCGCGAAGGGAACCCACGACCTGCTTCTCCCGGACCTCGCGCCCGGCTCGTACGGAGTCCGCGCGGAGACCGGAGCGGGCGTGACCGTGGAGCGGTTTGTGGTCGTCCGGTAGGTCCGCCTCGGGGTGGTAGTGAGCGCGTCGGGGGGGGGGGGCTGAGGTCGAGTTATCGGGAGTCGGAGGTGGAAGGTCGAGGGCCCCGAGCCGTTCGAGTGGGGGGGCGCTGAGGACGTTCGGCGCGGTCGTATACCGTACTCGCGGTGATGATACGACTTCGAATCTGCTCTGCGAATCGAGAGGCGGTCTCCGAGGCTACGCCATGCTGCTTCATCGTCTGGACGAGGGCATAGGCGTCGCCAGAGCAATCGCGTAGGACGCTCAAACGTCGCTCGCTCTCGCATCGAGCGATCAACTGGCCCAGGTCTCGCCTGAGGCGACCCTCTTGTTCGGCACGGTGCCGCTGCATTGATGGACTGTGCCCGTTGGCACCATCGTGCTGGGGGCGATCTGCCGGGCTAGCTGACGGGCGCGGTTCACGCACGGCGGGTTGGTGGGGAGAGCGAGGCGCTGGTGGGCCTGCGCGGAGGGCCGTGGCCCTTGGAGGAGGGGCTGCGGGCGGAGGGCTCGGCTGCGGCGCGACTCGTGCTGACGGTGATACCGGAGCAGACACGGGAGGAGAAGGCGTCGGGTCGGGAAGTGGCCGGGAAGGGATCGTGACGGTGGGGCCCCGGCCGACGTCCGTCGGTGACGGAGCGACAGGCTCTGGCGGCGGGGCCGGGGTCGTGTGCCCCCAGGTGCGAATCGTGGCCTTTTTTCCGCCCATCCACCTCGGGAAATAGAGGGTAACCTCTGTCGCACTGGTCGTATCCGAGTGCGCTGTAGCGTACGCGATGAAGGGGCTCTCGATGGCGACGCCATTGGAGTCGTGCTGGAGCGGTCGGACGAGGGTGTACGAGACCAGCCCGACAACTGCCCAGAAGAAAGCTTTGATGAGAAACGCCTTCACGACTGTGCCCTCGGCGTGCGCCCGTCTATCTCAGGGTGAGACGCTGGGCGAGACGAGGAGTTGCAGTCGGATCTGGCTCTACAGGTTCCGCTCGTTCACTGCGCGCCCATTCCAAAGACGGCATTCGCCATCAGCAGCTCGCCGCCTGCCCAGAAGCCTCGAAAGATGGGGGAGTCCAGGAGGTAGATCACATGCCCGCGCCCGGCATCTTCCACTGCGAAGACGACCGTGTTTTCCAGAGCGGCCTGCGCCTCGATGCCCGCGAAGCCCGCGACTGGCGCGCCGTCTCGTATCACGCCGACATTCCAGTCGTCCGAGAGGAACGGCACGGGCTGGACGCGGCGCTTGAGTACGTACATGGACTCCGAGTAGCCGTACGCGAGCGGGTGGGAGTCGTCCAGTTCGACGCGGTAGATGCTGCCGGGGACTTGCCGCGAGGCGTTCTCGCGTGCGCGATCCTCGTAGCGTCTCAGCAGGTCGTCGTCAGCGGGTGCCTCGGCTTCCTCCTCTGCCCCGCCCATCGCGAGCGCGAAGCCATCGAGGCGGGCGAGGGCGGTGGCCGCGCCCTCCATCGCGACGAGACGGCCGCCCTCGCGGACCCAGTCGCGGATCGTTTCGACGCGTCCGTCGGTGAGCCAGGCGCCGTAGCTGCCGCTCGGGAGAATCAGCACGTCGGTGCCGTCGAGGTCGCGCGAGGAGAAGGACGCGGCGCGAAGAAGCGTGAGCGGGTAGTTCCAGCGCTGGTCGAAGAGGCTCCAGACTTCGCCGAGGGCAGTGGAGGAGACGGGGGAGTCCGCGAGGACTGCGACACGCGGCTGGCGCACGAAGCCGACGCGGTTGGAGCCGAGGTCCGGGCCGTCTGCGATCAGGCCGCTCGCGAAGGGGGTGAGCGGTCGGCCGAACTCTACCGAGATCTCGCGGAGCCGCTTGCCGAGTTCGTCCCCGAAGGCCTCGTTCCCGGCTCGTGTGACGACGTATGCCCCGCGTCCGTACTCGACGCCTCCGACGGTCGCCGCACTCGGGAGTACACGTACGCCGATGCCCTCGCGTAGCAACGCCCCCAACACGCGTGCGTCCGCCGGACCCTCCCACTGGCCGATCCAACCTGCTGGCGGATCGATGGTTGAGACTTCCGTGTTGTGGATGAGCACCCGCGCGGACTCCGGCACTGTGTCGAGGGCAGCGGCCTTCAGATTGTAGACGTACGGCAGCGCCCAGGCCGTAGCGTCGTACGTGAGCGAATCCGCGAGGGCGGCGTCGGGCTCGAAGAGAACTTGCGCGAGGGCACGCTTGGGCTGGTCCAGCGAGACGACGAGCGCGTGTTCCGGGACGTTCACCACACCCGCCTCGGTGGGCTTCTGGAGGCCCCCGCCGTATTGGACGCCCTGAAGGCGCTGGTCGCGAGTCGAGTGCTCGTATTCGATGCCCTGGAGCCGGAGCAGTTCAGCAAGATCCCAGAGCGAAGCCCACGATCCCCAGACGGCGTACGCGGCGATGCCGTCGCGCGGCTCTTGCTGGAAGTAGGCCGCGAACCGGCGCCGCACCTCGGGAGCGTTGCGGACCGTCGTCGCGATGGTCTCCAGGCCGGTGTCGACGTGGCCTCGGATACGGTCGGCGAGGGTGAGCGTGTCGTCCTCGGCGGTGACGATGGCGAGCCCGGCGCGTCCGCTCCCGCCCTGCTCGTACGTCATCCCGACGCTGCCGTTGAAGGTCGGCCAGGTGTCACCGTAGCCTGGGTAGAGCAGGTCGAAGACTTCGGCGGTGAAATAGAGCCGCCCGGTGCGGTCGAAGAGTTCAGCGTTGGCCTGCCCGATGCGGGTCTGAAGCTCGCGCTGCCACGGCGTGATGGCGGCATGGAACGGCTCGGCGCCGGGGGCGAAGTAATACGGACTGTCCACGCTTTGCTCGTGGAAGTCCACGTGGACGGCGGGGAGCCAGGTGTTGTAGAGGGGGAGGCGCTGGCGGGTCTCGGGTTGGGTGGCCCAGGCCCAGTCGCGGTTGAGGTCGAAGAGGTAGTGGTTGACACGTCCGCCGGGCCAGGGCTCGTCGTGCTCCCAGGCGTCGGGGTCGGCGTCTGGGGCCATGCTGCGGCGGTTTTGGTAGCCGTGGACGTAGCGGTCGCGGCCATCCGGGTTGAGGCACGGATCCAGGATGACGACGGCCTCTTCGAGCCACCCGGCGGCGCGAGCGGAGGTCGCGAGGTCGTGGAGCGTCGCCATCGCGGCCTCTGTGCCGACGCTCTCGTTGCCATGCACGTTGTAGCTCAGCCAGACGACGGCGTGGCTCGGTTCGCCCTCGCCTCGCGCGGCGGCTTGGACGCTGGTCTGCACCGCCTCGAGGTCTGTCTCGGGGCTCGCAACGACGAGTGTCAGGAGGGGACGGCCCTGCGGTGTCGTGCCGTAGGGCACGAGGGTCACGCGGTCGCTGGCCTCGGCCACAGCCGTGACGTAGTCCACCACACGATGGTGCGGCGTGAACCGCTCGCCGAGTTCGTAGCCGAGGAACGCCCCTGGCGAGGGCACCTGCGCGCTGGCAGCAGTTGTGACGAGGAGGGCGACGAGGAGACCGAGGCGGGGCATGGGCTGGGCGGGAGAGGCCACGCAAGCTATCGCGGCTGCAGGGCGAAGGATCCGCGAGCGATGGGCTCGTACCATTCGGCTTGCACTTCCCTTGAGCATGCCGTCCCCGTCCGACCTCGAACAGGAGGCCATCGCTACCGTCCGCGCGTTCCTCGAAACCTGGGCGACGCCCGGCCAGGTCGCAGCAGAGCACGCCCTGGCGTTTATCGCGGAGGACTTTTCTGGTATCGGGACGGGAGCCAGCGAGCGCATCCGAGACCGGGAGGAGATCGGGGTCATCTTCGAGCGCGAGCGGGCACAGATGCCCGAGGCGCCGGTCTCATTCGATCTCACATGGTGGGAAGCCCGCCTTCTGCGTCCCGACCTCGCCCTCGTGGTCGTTCAGGTCCGGTCGGAGGTGATCGCGGGGGAGGGGAGCCATCTGATCGAGCCGAGGAGTTCGTACGTGTTGGAGCGAGTGGGGGACCGCTGGCTCATCGCGCACATGCACTTCTCGATGCCGGACGCGTCGCACGAGGAGGGGGACACGCTCCGCCAGGCGCTCGAACGACGCACGCGTGTGCTGGAGCGAGAGGTCGCAGAGCGAACCGCCGAGTTGGAACAGTCGCTGAGAGACCTCAAGGCGGCACAGGCGCAACTCGTGCAGAGCGAGAAGATGGCGAGCCTCGGGCAACTCACCGCCGGGATCGCGCACGAGATCAAGAATCCGCTCAACTTCGTGACCAACTTCGCGAGCCTCTCGCAGGAGTTGGTGGACGAGTTGGAGGAGGAGACGGACCCGGAGGAGCGCGAGGCCCTCCTCGCCGATCTCAAGGAGAACGCGGCCAAGATCGAAGAGCACGGTCGTCGGGCGGATGCCATCGTCCGCGCGATGATGGCGCACGCTCGCAGCGGCCGCGTCTCGCGCCGTGGGGTGGCGGTGAACGACCTCGTGGAGGAGAATGCGGAGCATGCGCGGCACGCCTTCACAGTCCGCTATCCCCTGGCGGAGGCAACGCTGAGCGTCCGCCTCGGGGAGGACGTGGGCGAGGTGGAGGTGGCTCCGCAGGAGATCGGGCGGGTGGTCATCAACCTCGTCGACAACGCGCTCGGGGCGGTCCGCCAGCGCGCCGAGGCGGAGCCGGACGGCTACGAGCCTCTCGTTACCGTCTCGACGCGCGTCACGGGAGCGGGCGTCGAGATCTCCGTGGCAGACAACGGGTTCGGCATGTCCGAGGCGGTCCGCGCGAAGGTCTTCGAGCCGTTCTTCACCACCAAGCCGACCGGGGAGGGCACCGGCCTCGGCCTGAGTCTCAGCCACGACATCGTGGTGCAGGGATACGGCGGCACGCTGACAGTAGAGAGCGAGGAGGGAGCGGGCGCGACGTTTACAGCGGTGGTCCCCGCTGCGGCCCTGTGATGGTCACGCTTCAGGAGGCATCGCGGGAAGACACGCCGGTCCTTCGGCAGTTGCTGAACCTCCACCTGCACGATCTCTCCGAGTTCGAGCCCGCCGACCTCGGCGCCGATGGTCGGTTCGCGTATCCCTACCTCGACCTGTACTGGACCGAGGTAGGCCGACACGCTTTCCTCGTGCGCGTGGAGAGTGCTCTCGCGGGGTTCGCGCTCGTCAACACCCACGTCTACTTGGAAGGCAGCGAGCGGTCGCTGGCGGAGTTGTTCATCGCGCGGCGATACCGAGGGCGAGGCGTGGGGCGGCACGTAGTGAGAGACGTGCTCGGGCGCTCTCCGGGTGTGTGGGAGATCCGGGTTCAGGAGCGCAACCGGCCCGCGCGAGCGTTCTGGCGCGCGGTCCTAGAGGAGTCGGAGCCCCAGAGGCACCCCGAGTGGGACGGCGTGATCTATCAGGTCCGAAGCGGGTAGGGAAGACCGGACTCACCGGCTCTCCGCGACCGACTCCGCCCGCCTCGGCGAGATTGCGAGCATGTCCACTCCTTCCATCGTCGTCATCGGCGCGGGCGCCGCCGGGCTCACCGCCGCCATCTTCGCCGCTCGCGAGGGCGCAGACGTGCGCGTCATCGAATCGACGCGGAAGGGCGGCAAGAAGATCGTCGTGAGCGGAGGGGGGCGGTGCAACGTGCTGCCCTCCGAACTCGACCCCAGCCGCTACGTCACGGCCTCCTCTGCGCGTACGATGCGGCGGATGCTCCTCGCGTGGTCCCTCGACGAGCAGCGCCAGTTCTTCGAGGACGACCTCGGCATCCCCCTCGCGCTGGAGCCCGAAACGGGCAAGCTCTTTCCCGTCTCCAACCGCGCGACGGACGTGCGCGACGGTCTCGTGAACGCCGCTCTCCGTGCGGGTGCCTCGTTCCAGTTCGACACCCGCGTCACCGGCCTCGCGCCGACCGAGACCGGGTGGCGCGTCGAGACCTCCGCGGGTGTCACCGAGGCGGACCGGGTCATCCTCGCGACGGGCGGACTCTCGGTGCCCAAAACCGGGAGCGACGGGTTCGGCCTCCGCGCGGCGGAGGACTTCGGCCACGCGATGCACCCGACGTACCCCGCCCTCACACCCCTCCTCGCGGGAGGCGACGGAGCCGCGCCACACGCTGGTCTTTCGGGCGTCTCCGTCACGGCGCACGTGCACGCCCCGGCCGGGAAGCGTGGCGTCCGCACACGGGGCGGCTTCCTCTTTACGCACCGAGGCTACAGCGGTCCGGCCGTCCTCGATGTCTCGCACCTGACCACCCTCGCGCGGGAGAGCGGAGGCGAGCAGGAGGTCCGCGTCCAGTGGGCCGAGCACGACGCCGAGGCGTGGACGGCTGCACTCTTGGCGCCTGGTGCGGGACTGGTGCTGACGACGCTCCGCGACGCACTCCCGAACCGCCTCGCGGAGGCCCTCCTTGAGGAAGCCGATGTGTCCCCCGACCGCCAGCGCGCGGAGCTTCGGAAGGAGGAGCGGCGTCGGCTGGTCCGTGTCCTCACGGAGTACCCGCTGCCGTGGTCCGGCGACGAGGGCTACAAAAAGGCCGAGGTCACAGGCGGAGGCGTCGCGCTGGGGGAGGTGGACCCGGTGACGCTGGAGAGCCGCCGTCAGGCTGGGCTCTTCTTCTGCGGTGAAGTGCTGGACGCCTTCGGGCCCATCGGCGGGTACAACTTCTGCTGGGCCTGGAGCACGGGACGGAGCGCAGGCTGGGGCGCGGTCCGATAGCGGCGCGAAGACTCGCGAGGGTGTCTGCCTCGGTGCCGAGGCGGGCAGGGTCAGTCAGCGCTGCGGGCGCTCGAGAAGCGGTGCGAGAGCGTCGCGGAGGGTATGGGGAGAAGTCTGCTAGGCACGCGTCGCGAGCGGAGCTCTCAAGGGCGAGCGCTCGGAGTGTGCGTGCGTGGACCTTCGTGCGCGGACCTTGGGTGTCTGTGCAGAGAGCGTGTCTCGCGGTACGCAGGCGACCCCTCTCTCGCCTCCGTGTGGCGACAGACGTGAGGGAGGGGATTCGTCGTTCACGCGTCTTCTTCGACGATCTCGATGCGGGTCAGGGGGCCGTGTACGTCGAGGGCGACTTCGAGGCGAGCGCTGGCGAGAAGGACGCGCCGGACAAGTCGGTCGTCGCGGCCGAGAACGTCGAGTAGGGCCGCCACGAGGACCATCGGGATGAGGACAGCAGCGGCGAGACCGGCCAGCCAGACCTTGCCGACGTAGAGGAGGGCGTCGTGGACGGAGCGAGCGCGATGGGACATGCAGAGAAGCGGGAAAAGCGGGAATCACTACGTGTGCCTCCCCGAGGCATGTTTCAGAGGAGATCGTCGCGCCAGGAGGTGTCCGCCTTGCGAGTGCTGCGGGCGAACCCGATGCCGTCGAGGACGCCCCGGGCCCCGCAGTAGGCTTGTCGGCAGACGCCGCCCTCGTCGCGGAGCAGGAGGGAGTCCGCGCGAACGTCCAGCCGGAGGACGCAGTCCCGTTCGTCGCCGAAGTCCAGCGTCTCGCGGGAGGTCCAGTGGCCGTCCTCCTGTGTCATCGAGCCATGCCACTCGCAGATGTGCGCGTTGGTGAACAGCAGCGCGAGCGACACGTCTAGGCTGTCGCCACGCTCGATCACCGCCAGACGGTTGGTGACGTTACTCGGCTCCCAGTCCTCGCCATTGAAGACCTGGATCGCCACGTCGTCGGAGTAGCTGCCGGTGAGGGGGACCTCGGGTGCCGTTGGTTCTGGCGAGGCGCAGCCGATGAGAACGAGGGGAACGAGAAAAGTGACGAGGCGGAGCATGAGAGAGCGGGACAGTCCCGCGAAGCGTGTGCAGAAGATCGCCATTCGCGAGGGGCCCTCCCGCGTGCTCTTATGCCACTCGATATCGGGTCGCAACACGACGCCGGGGCTGGGCGTACCTCCCGTCACTAGACTTCCATCCCGATGCGATTCCGCTTCCTGCCGTTTCTTGCTGCCTTAGCGGTCCTTTTCGCCGCCCCTCCCGCGAGCAGCCAATCCGCCGCAGACGACTACGGTCCCGGTCCCGTCTACCGCATCGCGGTGGACGGCATGATCGACGCCGCCCTCGCGAACTACATCGACCGTGCCCTCGAAGAGGCCGAGGCGGACTCTGCTGCGGCCGTGGTCCTCACCATCGACACCTTCGGCGGGCTCGTGGATGCCGCCGACCAGATCGTGAAGAGCTTGCTCCGCACGCCCATCCCGACCGTGGCCGTGCTGGACAAGAACGCGATCTCGGCGGGCGCGATCATCTCTTACGCCACAGACCGGATCTACGTCACACCCGGCGCGAGCATGGGCGCCGCCACGGCCGTGGATGGCACGGGCGAGTACGCGACGGAGAAGATCCAGAGCGCCATCCGCGCGCTCATCCGGTCCACCGCGGAGGCCAACGGCCACGACGGAGCTATCGCGGAGGCCATGGTCGATGAGAAGATTTCGATCCCCGGCGTGACCGAGGAGGGCGAACTGCTGACTCTCTCCGCTGACGAGGCCGTCCGCCTCGGTGTCGCGGTGGCCTCCGTCGCGAGCACGGACGAAGCACTCGCAGACCTCGCCCTGGACGCTCGCGAGGATGTGGCGCACGAGGCGAGCGGTGCCGAGAAGGTGCTCCGCTTTCTCGGCTCCCCCGTGATGGCGAGCCTCCTGATGCTGATGATGCTCGGCGGTCTCTACTTCGAACTCCAGACGCCCGGCGTGGGCTTCGCGGGCGCGATGGCCGTCATCGGCGCGGGGCTGTTCTTCGCGCCGCACTACCTGCTGGGCCTCGCGCAGAGCTGGGAGATCGCCCTCTTCGTCGTTGGAGTGATCTTGATCGCGGTCGAAGTCTTCGTCACACCCGGGTTCGGGGTGTTCGGCATCTCCGGGATCATCGCGGCGCTGGGCGCCCTGTTTATCGCGCTGGTGCCGAACATCGGGTTCCAGTTCCCCACCGACGGCCAGATCGCCCAGGCCACGATGACGCTCGCGGCCACCCTCGTACTGCTGATCGTGCTTGGCGTCTCTCTCGCGAAGTACCTGCCGCGAAGCGAACGCTTCTCTCGCCTCGTCCTGGCGGATGAGCTCTCCGCCGTGAGCGGTCACATCTCGGCCGCGACGGATACCTCGCTCCTCGGCGCGACCGGGACGGCGATCACCTCACTCCGCCCGGCTGGGACTGCCGACATCGACGGTCGCCGTGTGGACGTCGTCGCGACGGGCTTCTTCCTCGACGCCGGGGCCGAGGTGGAGGTGACGAGCGTGCACGGATCCGTCGTGGAGGTCCGCCCCGTGACCCGCGCCTAGCGATGGAACTGCTCATCCCCATCGCTCTCATCCTCGTCGGTCTGGCGCTCGTGGCTGTAGAAGTCACGCTCGTGCCAGGCACCAACGTCGTGGGTGTGCTCGGCGTGATCGGCGCCGCGACGGGTGTCGTGATCGCGTTCGTGGAGGGGGGCATGGTGGGCGGTATGGGTGCGTTGGTGGGGACGGTTCTCGCGAGCGCGGTGATGGGGTATCTCCTCTGGGAAAGCGGCGCTTGGAACCGGTTCGTCCTGACGGATAGCCTCCGTCGAGACGCCGACGCCGACCGAGTCATTGAGACCTCGCGGGCCGCCCTCATCGGCCGTACGGGCGTCGCGGCGACTCCTCTCCGGCCGGAGGGCGTGGTGGACCTGAGCGGCGAGCGCGTGGAGGCAAGGACGGAAGGCGCCTTCGTGGCGGCGGGCAGCGCGGTCCGAGTCGTCGCCATCGACCGCCACCGCGCGGTAGTGAGAGTGGAGGCCTGATGGAGGGGTAGCCACGTACTGGTAGGACGCCGTAGCGTGCGTACTCCCTCCGCCTCGAGCCCGAGGTCGGCGGGGTCGGAACCGGCCCGTACCCCCGCGCCGTACCTTCGGCCATGGACACCGCCGCCCGCCGGACCGCCGTCATCGGCGCCGGAAGCTGGGGCACCGCCCTGGCCTACAGCCTCGCCCGCAATGGGCACTCCGTCACGCTCTGGGCCCGCCGCGAGGAGGCCGCGCGGGAGATCGAGACGACGCGTCGCAATGCCCGCTACCTGCCGGACGCGCATCTCCCGGACACCCTCCGCGCCACGTCCGATCTAGAGGAGGCTGCTGAGGCCGAGGTCTGGCTTTTCGCCGTTCCGAGCCAGCACGTGCGAAGCGTGGCGTCCCGCCTAGCGGGACATGCCAGCGCACCGGAGGCTATCGTGTCCGTCGCGAAAGGCATCGAGAACGCGACGTTGCTGACCACCAGCGGCGTGCTCCGTGAGGTACTCCCAGGTGCTGACCCGAATCACGTGGGCGTCCTCTACGGCCCGAGTCATGCCGAAGAAGTAGCCCTTGGGCGACCCACGACGGTCGTCGCGAGTATCCCAGACCTAGCCGTAGCGGAGGAGGTGCAGGCGCTGTTCATGGCGCCCACGCTTCGCGTTTACACCAACCCGGACCTCGTCGGCGTGGAGGTGGCCGGGAGCGTCAAAAACGTGATGGCGCTGGCCGCTGGAATGGGCGACGGGCTCGAACTGGGCGACAATGCCAAGGCGGCGCTCGTGACGCGCGGCCTCGCGGAGATCACCCGCCTCGGCCTCGCGATGGGCGCCCAGGCCCACACCTTCGCCGGCCTTGCGGGCCTGGGCGACCTCGTCGTGACGTGCTTTTCGCAGCACAGCCGCAACCGCCGGTTCGGTGAGATGGTCGGCGCGGGCAAGACCCTCCAGGAAGCCGCTGCCGCGATGACGATGGTCGTGGAGGGCGTCAAGACGACCGCCAGCGTGCGAGAGTTGGCTGCGCGGTATGAGATTGAGATGCCGATCTCCGAGGCTGTTGGGCGCGTCCTCGCGGGAGAGAGCGACCCTCGCGAGGAGGTGAGCGATCTCATGACCCGCGACGCCACGCACGAGGCTGCTCACCTCGGCGGCACGCTCCTGGGAGACGCCATCCTTCCCGCCTAGACGGCGCCCGTCATGACACTCGACGACCTCCGGCGCCTCGCCGCGATGGGAGAGGGCCGACATCTTGAGTTTAAGAACCGCGTGCCCCGAGCCGACAAGCTCGCGCGCGAGGTCATCGCACTCGCCAACACTGACGGTGGGAAGGTCCTCCTCGGCGTAGACGACGACGGGAGCGTGATCGGCCTCAAGGACGCCGACGAGGAACTGTTCGCACTCCGCGAAGCGCTCGGAGCTCGCGTGGAGCCGGGGGTCGATATCGAGGTGGAGCCGGTACGCGTCAGCCGCCGCCGCCTCGCGCTCGTCGTGGACGTGCCCGCCAGCCTCGACCGGCCGCACTACCTTCGCCCCGGTGGCGATCCTCGTCAGAAGCGCCGAGCGTTCGTCCGCGTGGAGGATCAGTCCGTTGAGGCCAGCCGCGAGGCGGTCCAACTCATGAAGGCGGAGCGCACGGGCGAGGGCGCCCGGTTCACCTTCGGCGAGCGCGAGCGGAAGCTCCTCGCCTACCTCGACCGCCACGAGCGGGTGGACGTGGCGGGGTATGCCCGCCTCGCGAATGTGCCGCTCTGGAAGGCGTCGAAGACGCTCGTCCAACTGGCGCACGCGGGCGTCCTGACGCTCCACGCGCAGCCCGGCGGTGCGGACTACTTCACGGCGAGTGTGGACTGAGGCGGTCCACCTCGGCCCTGAGGCGGGAGGGGCGACGTGTGGAAGAACATCGAAGCCCGTTCCAACGGGGAACGAGGCAAAGCGCTTCCGGTAAAGGGGCCATCATGCGCGCTGTCCTTGTCCTGTTCCTGACGCTTGCCGCCGGTCTCGGCTCTACTCAGGCGTGGGCGGGCTCCATCTCGGATCCGGTCCCGATGACGGAGACACACGCGCCCTCGGAGGCAGAGCTTGAAACGGAAACCGAAGCGGAGGTGACTCGCCTCCGTGCTGAGTCGGACCGCCTCGCGGACGCCACCGACCGCCTCCTGGCTCCGAACCCGTTCAGCGAAGCGCGCGGTATGCCGCCGACTCCACCACCGGAACGGTAGGCAGCGCGACTCTGCGCTGCCCGGCATCCCACTAGGCTGAAATAAGGGATTCCCTGAACTGGGTCCCTTTCACCGTGAGACGACGGGTCTCGCGGATCGTCGCACAACCGCAGCGGGTCTCCCCGCTGTACCTCTCACCCGCCCTTCAAAGGCTCACCCCCCACTCTCATGTTCATCCGACCCACCCTCTTCATCGCCGCCTTCGCGTTCGTTCTCGTCGGCTGCGCCGCCGAAGATTCCGCCACCGCTGGTGGTGACACCGCCGCCGCCGCGACCGCGGAAGCACCCGCTAACCCCATCACCGCCGCCGAGGTTGAGGCTGCGCAGCAGGCCTGGGGCGAGGGCATCGTCGCCATCGGCCAGGTCTTCACCGACGGTGGCGACTTCAGCGCACGTGCCCAGGAGCACATCGCGATGCATTACGCCTACACCGACGGGCAGACCGTTCTCTTCAAGCCGACCCTCGCCGCCGAGGACCAGTTCCGTGGTGACGCAGACGAGGCACTGAGCTACTTCGTCGGCACCGAGGGCACCGAGGACGGTGGCTTCGCCATCGCGCCCTACACCGACGTGCGCTGGGAGAACGAAGGCACCGTCATCGACGAGGACGGCGACATGGCCGTCGCGATGGGGAACTACTTCTTCACCGGCACCGACGGGAGCGAGACCAAGGTCGAGTACAGCTTCGGCTACGTGAAGGATGCCGAGGGCAACCTCAAGATCGCTCTGCACCACAGCTCCCTTCCGTTCAGCGCGAACTAGGGACCGGGGATCGTGGCCTCCGGCGGAGTCGCTCGGCCGAGGCCACGATCCTTCTCTTCTTTGCCTGGCTGCATGCGACTCGTGTGCGGCCACCCTTCCGGGCCTCTGAGGTGAGGCTTCAGATTCTGCCACCTGAACCCTCCAGGAGGCAGCGTTTCCCCTACCCAAACACTTCCCCTACTCACATGCGTACCCGACTCACTCTCCTCATCGCAGCCTTCGCGCTCGTCGTAGCCGCCCCGGCCTCGGCGCAGATGTCGGACAACCCGATCACTCCGGCCGAGGTTGAGGCTGCACAGCAGGCCTGGGGCGAGGGCATTGTCGCCATCGGCCAGGTCTTCACCGACGGTGGTGACTACCGCGCTCGTGCCACGGAGCACATCCTCCAGCACTACGCGTACGGAGCCAATCAGACCATCCTCTTCAAGCCGACCCTCGCCGCCGAGGACCAGTTCCGTGGGGACTTCGCCGGGGCGCTGAGCTACTTCGTCGGCACCGAGGGCACCGAGGACGGTGGCTTCGCCATCGCGCCCTACACCGACGTGCGCTGGGAGAACGAAGGCACCGTCATCTCCGAAGACGGCGATATGGCCGTCGCGATGGGGAACTACTTCTTCACCGGCACGGACGGAGGCGTGACCAAGGTCGAGTACACCTTCGCCTACGCGAAGGACCGGAACGGTGATCTGGAGATCATCCTGCACCACAGTTCCCTCCCGTTCAGCGCCAACTAGCGCTGCCGTCCGAGTCGGCCTCGATGGCCCATGACCCTCGCTCAACTCGCGGCCCGGAGCCTACGGCGGCTCCGGGCCGCGCTGCATGTCTCCGCTATGCTCCGTTCGCTCCTCTGCCTCGCCGCGCTCGTCGTGGCCTCCACCAGCCCAGCCCTCGCACAGATCTCTCTCACCGATGACCTTCGGCTCGACCTCGCGGGCGGCGTCCAGCCTCGCCTGAGCGTGGGTGTCGAAGAGGACGAGGCGGCCTCGGGCGATGAGAATGAAGTCCGGTATGGCTTTGGCCTTCGCCGCGCTCGCATCCAGGCGCGCGTCCTCTACCGAGACATCGCAGGTGTAGAGTATGATGTGGGGGGCGCCTCTGGGAACATCGAAAGTGTGGATCTCTTCGCGTTCGCGAACCTGACGCGTGAAGTGCAAGCCCGCGTGGGCTACTTCCCCGTCGCCCAGCCCGCAGGCGGTATCCTCACGCCCTACTTCCTCATCGATGCCGTGGACCGGGCCGCCATTGACGAGCGCTGGCTCTCGGGCACGCTCGGCGGTGATGGGCGTGACCTCGGCGCCGACGTGACGTACGCCACACAGAATGTCACGGCCTCGCTCGCCGTCCACAACGGGTTCGGCACCTTCCAGCGTGGGACGAACAACTTCCGCGAGGGCATCTCCGGGAATGATGTCGTGAACGGCATCGAGACGCCTGGCCTTGCGGTCTCTTCCGTGCTGACCTACGACGCAGGGAACGGCATTGAGGCCGGGCTCTATGCCGGGTACAACGGTGCCAACCCTGACCGGACCGACCGCGGCGAAGGCGGGCGGGACTACTCCAGCGCGGGCGCCCACCTCTACTGGGGGGAGTACCCTGGCGACCAACCCTTCCGAGCCAAGCTCGACGCCATTGTGCTCTCCTACTCGGACGATGGCGACGGACGCGAAGATCAGGTCGGCCTTTCGGCGTTCGGCGCTGCACGTGTGCTCGGCCACGGCGAGGCGTTCTTCCGTGCGGAGCGGTACTGGACGGATGTGAACGTGGAGGACACTGCTGACGATTTCCTCACCGCAGGCGTGAGCTACAGCCCGAGCGCAGCCCGAGGCGCCCCGTACCACCGCGCCCGCCTCACGCTGGCCTATCACTACCGCACGAGCGCCCTCCTCGACGAGGCGCACCTGGTGGTGCTCCAGGGCCAACTCGCGTTCTAGCACGGTCCGCCTCGGGTGTGTCCTCGGACCCCCGGGGCCGCCGGGGCGTGTGATGACTCCCTTCTCCTCACTGCCCCTCTTCTGTGACCCGCCTCACGCTTCTGGCCGTCGTCGCCCTCGCGATGGTCGCCGCACACCCCGCCACGGCCCAGACCTTTCAGCTCACCGATGACGCGACGCTGAAGCTCAGCGGCGGCATTCAGCCGCGCATCGGGCTCGGGATCGAGGGAGCGGACGACACCGAACGCCTCGGTCTCGGCCTCCGCCGCGCGAGGCTCCAGTTCCGCCTGACGCTCCTCGAAAAGGCCGGGATGGAGTACGACGTAGACACGACGCCCGGCGACCTTCGGAGCGTGGACCTGTTCGCGTTCTACGATGTCAGCGAGACCGTCCAGCTTCGCGCCGGTCGGCTTCCGCCCGCACAGGCGCGAGGCTTCGTTCCGCAGTCTTACACCCGGATCGACGCGGTGGACCGCTCGCCCGTCGACGAACGGTGGGCGTCGGGAACACTCGGGTCGTCCGGCCGCGATCTCGGCGTGGACCTCACGGCGCAACTCGGCGAGACCGAGGTGCAGGTCACGCTCCACAACGGCACCGGCGGGTTCTCGCGCGACACCGACAACTTCCGTGAGAGCGGGTCGGCTTCGTCCGTCACGCGAGGTGCCGACGAGACCGCCTTCGCGCTCAGCGCGGCCGTCCATCACGGGGGCTCCTCGGGTCTGTCCTTCGGCGGCTTCGCGAGCCTCAACGCGCGAGGCAACGACGCGACCGCGCTCGACGATACGACGCGCTCGTACACCAGTGGTGGTGCTCACATCTACTACGGCGAGCGCCCCGGCAGTCAGCCGCTCCGCCTCAAGCTGGAGGCCGTCGCGACGCAGTACGAGACCATCGATGGGGTCCAGCAGCGCTCGGCGGGCGTCGGGGCGTTCGGCGCGATCCGGGCGTTCCCTCACGGCGAGGTCTTCCTCCGCGGCGACCGCTTCTGGGAAGACGTGGACACGGACGGCGAGATCTACGGAACCGTCGGCGCGAGCTACAGCCCGAGCGCCGCGCTGGGCCGCGACTACCGCGACCTCCGCATCACGGCGTCCTACCTCGTCCGCCGCAACGACGACGGCGACATCGGCCACCTCGTGAAGCTCCAGGGGCAGATCATCTTCTGAGTCGGCCCGCCTCGGTGGCTCCGTGAGCAGACCGAGGCGGGGAGGGGCAGGTCTCCACGCTGCCTTCCAAGGCGGGCGGAGGCGGCCCGGATAGCTTGCAGAACCCCGCGTCTGCCGCCTCTCCACCTCTCGCCATGGAACCGACTGCCCCCACTGCCGCCGATCCGATCCGCATCACCGTCGCCCACGGCGATGGCATCGGGCCGGAGATCATGGACGCCACGCTCCGCATCCTGGAGGCCGCCGGGGCGCCCCTCGCGTACGACACCATTAAGGTCGGCAAGGAGGTCTACACGAGCGGCCACTCCTCCGGCATCGCGCCGGAGTCCTGGGACACGATCCGCCGTAACAAAATCCTCCTCAAGGCGCCCATCACGACGCCTCAGGGCGGCGGCTACAAGAGCCTCAACGTGACGCTGCGCAAGTCGCTCGGGATGTTCGCGAACGTCCGCCCGGTCAAGAGTGTCGCGCCGTTCGTCGCCTCGCCGCACCCGGACATCGACCTCGTGATCGTGCGCGAGAACGAGGAGGACACGTACGCCGGGATCGAGCATCGCCAGACGACCGAGGTCACGCAGACGCTCAAGCTCATCACGCGGCCCGGTAGCGAGGCCATCGTGCGCTACGCCTTCGAGTACGCCAAGGCGCATGGCCGGAAGCGGGTGACGTGCATGACGAAGGACAACATCATGAAGCTCACGGACGGCCTCTTCCACAAGGTGTTCGACGAGATCGCGGCAGAGTACCCGGAGATCGAGGCCGAGCACCGCATCATCGACATCGGCGCGGCGCTGATCGGCGCGAGGCCGGACACGTTCGATGTGGTGGTGGCACCGAACCTCTACGGGGACATTATCTCGGATATCGCCGCCGAGGCCTCCGGGTCGGTCGGGCTGGCGGGATCGGCCAACATCGGCAGCGAGGTCTCCATGTTCGAGGCCGTCCACGGTTCTGCGCCCGACATCGCGGGGCAGGGCATCGCCAACCCGACGGGCCTCCTCCGGGGCGCGATCATGATGCTGGACCACCTCAACCTGGACCGCCTCGCGGAGACCATCGAGAACGCCTGGCTCGCGACCATCGAGGCGGGCATCCACACGGGTGACATCTACGGCGAGAACAGCACGAAGAAGGTGGGCACGGCGGCGTTCGCCGACGCCATCATCGAGCGTCTCGGTGAGCGTCCCGCAGAACTCGCCGCTGCCCACTACACGGACTCCGATGTCTCCGTGGGTGTCGTGCCCACGCCTCGCGCGGAAAAGACGTTGGTAGGCGTGGATGTCTTCCTGGACTGGAACGAGAGCGGGCGCCAGCCAGACGCGCTCGGCCACGCACTCCGTGAGCAGGATGGCGACGGCCTCCGCCTGAAGCTCATCACCAACCGGGGCGTGAAGGTCTTCCCGGACGGCCTCCCGGAGACGTTCTGGACGGACCACTGGCGCTGCCGCTTCGTCGCGACGGACGAGACGGTGACGCCGATGCAGGTCGTGGCGCTTCTCGGTCGCCTCGCGGAGGCCGGGTTCGACGCGATCAAGACGGAGAACCTCTACCTGTTCGACGGCGAGCGGGCCTACTCTCTCGCGCAGGGCGAGTAGCGGAGAGGGCGCCGCTGAGTACGCCCGCCTCGGCACCGAGGCGGGCAAAGTGAGGCGGGGGGCAGTGATAGCTTGCGGGCCCTTCTCCCACCCCCGGGCTCCGTGCTCGACATCCTTCTCGCCAGTCTTCTCTCGCCCGTCGTCCTCGCGTTCGCGCTCGGCGCGCTGGCCGTTGCGGTCAAGAGCGATCTGGAGATTCCCGCGCCGCTCTACCGCGCGCTTTCCATTTACCTCCTGCTCGCGATTGGCCTGAAGGGTGGGACGGCGCTGAGCGAGACGCCACTGGGCGAGGTCGTCTGGCCGGTGGTGGGGACCGTCGGGCTCGGAATGCTGACGCCGATCACGGCGTACGCGGTCTTGCGGCGGTTGGGCAAGATGGACCGGACGAACGCGGCGGCGCTCGCCGCGCACTACGGGTCGGTCTCGGCAGTGACGTTTATCGCAGCGGTCACGGTCGCGGCGTTCGCCGGGGTGCCCTCGGAGGGCTTCATGCCCGCGCTCGTCGCGCTGTTGGAAGTCCCGGCGATCATCGTGGGGCTGCTGATCGCGTACGCGCGAGGCGAGCGCGCGGGCTCCTGGCAGGACGCGATGAAAGAGGTCGTGACCGGGCAGAGCATCGTGCTGCTCCTCGGCGGGATGGCGATTGGCTGGATCGCGGGCAAAGAGGGTATGGCGCCCGTGGAGCCGTTTTTCGTGGGTGGTTTCCAGGGCGCGCTGACGCTCTTCCTGTTGGAGATGGGCATGGCGGCAGCGCGACGCTTGCGCGACCTCCGCTCGGTCGGTGTGTTCCTCGTCGCCTTCGGGATCGTCATGCCGCTGCTGCACGGGGCATTGGGCGTTTGGGTGGGTGGCTTGACCGGTCTCTCCGTCGGCGGCGCGGCGGTCCTCGGCGCGATGGTGGCGAGTGCGTCCTACATCGCGGCGCCTGCGGCTGTGCGCGTCGGGCTCCCGGAGGCGAATCTGGCGTACTACCTGACCGCCTCGCTCGGGATCACCTTCCCGTTCAACCTCACCGTCGGCATTCCTATCTACCTCGCGCTGGCGCAGTACCTCGGCGGTTGATCCCGCCCGCCTCGGTGCCGAGGCCGACCGACCCGCTCCCATGCAGACCGTTCCCTACCGACTCGTCACCATCGTCGCGGAGAGCACCGTGCGCGACCGGCTCCTCAGTGCCATCCACCGCCTCGGCGCGACGGGCCACACTATGTCTGAGGTCCGAGGGGAGGGCACACGCGGCGGGATGCAGGGCGCGACGTGGGAGCGGCCGAGCGTCAAGATCGAGACCATCGTGACGGTGGATGTCGCGGAGCAGATCGCGAACCACGTCGCGGAGAACTACTTCAGGCACCACTCGGTGATCGTGTACCTCCAGGACGTGGAGGTGCTGCGCGGGAGCAAGTACGCGCCGCAGAACGAGGAGGCGTAGAGTCCAGGTCCGTCTGCCTCGGTGCCGAGGCGGACCGGGTCAGCCGGGCACCAACTCCGGGGCGATCTCGAAATACAGCTCGTGGTGCGCGGCGCAGCCGGGGTTGAAGGCCGTGCCGCACCGGGGGCAGGCCTCCGGGCTCGCGAGGTACTCAGTTGCAGTCAGCGTCTCGCGGCAGGCGCCGCAGTAGACGGCGGGTTCATCGAACCGGTCGGCGGGCCAGGGCTGGAACGGCTGGCCGGTCGTCGCCTCGTGGCATTGGTGGCACGGCGCGAACGTCTCGTCACCCGCTGAGCGGAGCGCGATGATGTCGTGCAGGCCGTCGTAGTGAGCGCAACGGGTTTGCGCGTCTACCTCCACGCCTCGAAGCGGGATGGGAAAGCGTGGATCCGTGGCAGGCGCGAGCGTCGAGCGGCGTTTAGCGCTCACGCGTCGCGAGGCGGAGCGCAGCATGTCCACCGGCGACGAGCCACATCTTGACGAGTGCCACCGGGATGAACAGCAGCGCGCCGCGCACGACCGCCTCCCACAGCGTCTCGTACGGTCCCGCGATGGCGAGCCACGTCACACCCAGTGTGTAGACGACCGCCGCGCCCACCATCATCGCGAGGCCGGAGCCCACGAACGAGGTCCACCGCTCCGTCAGCGTGCCGACGACCAGCGCCGCGAGGGGGTAGGCCACGAGGTACCCGGCCGTCGCGCCGAGGAAGTAGGCCGGGCCGTAGCCGTCGCCCGCGAAGACGGGGAAGAGGAGGCCCGCTGCGAGGTAGAGCCCCATCGCGAGGGCGCCGTTGCGGCCGCCCAGGAACAGACCAGAGCCGAAGACGGCCAGCGTCTGGAACGTGACCGGCACCTCCCAGATGAAGACGCGCGTCTGCGCGCCGAGCGCCGCTAGCGCCGCAAAGCCGACGATGCCGAGCACCTGCGCAGTGACGGTCGCACGGGGACCGCGAAGGGCATCGAGGAGAGAAGGGCGCGATTCGGAGAGGGCAAGAACGGACATCGAAGGGGGGCGAGGGACGGGTATCCAATCTACGGAGGGCACCCGGCGGTGTGGAGGCTCCTTCCAGGCACCGCAGGTCCGCCGAACTCAGTACCGAGGCGGAGGGGACTCCGGCACTGCACTCCGCCGTATCGTCTGGAGTCCCGTGGTCTGGAGATGCGCTGCTGGTTCCTGATCCTCCTGTCGTGCGCTTTCGCGCCGCTCTCCGTCGCGCAAGACGAGGGGGGAGACGAGCCCGAGTGGGTCGTCACAGTCGGCGCGGATGGCCGCTTCCGCCACGCGGGCACCGTCATCGACTCGCTGGCGCTGGTACGGTCTGCCGAGGCGTTCTGGAGCCGCCACCCGATGGGCCGGTTCGCGCTTGTGATCCCACGAGAGGCACACCTGAGCATCCCGACCGAGACCTTCGAGCGCCGCTACGACGCGGGCCTCGCGGTCGTGTCCGCCGTGCTCACACCGTACCTCGACGCCGCCTGTGAGGCTGTCGCTCGCCATGTGCACGGCCGGGAACTGGAGGAGTTGAGCTCGCCCCAACGGCTGGCGATCCGAAGCCGGGTCGTCGTCGTACGGCGAGCCGCGGACTGACGAGCGAGTCTCTCCGCCTCGGGACAGAGGCGGGCGGAGTCAGCCGTCGAAGTGCGCGGCGAGCGCGGCAGCCAGCTGGTCGCCTCGGGCGTCCTTCCCTTCGGCAAGGATCGTCCCGTTTGGTGTGAGAAGCTGCCCCGCGAGGCCGGACGGCTGCGCGAGGGTGGGAAGAGCGAGGAGACCCGTCAGGAGAACCAGGAGCAAACGCATCGAAGCAAAGAGTAACGCGAAGTTTCAACCTACGACGCACGGCAGCACCGCCTGCCTCGGTCCCTCCGTGGGCAGCCTCAGTCCCCCCACCGATGCCCCGAGGCGGGCAGACCCGGCCCGGTGTGACACGCCCTGGCACCCCTCGCGAGTAGCTTGCGCCGAATCGTCTCTCCGCACGCCTCACCGCCGAAACAGACCCGCCCCGATGCCCGTCGTCGACGTCATCCCGCTCCACGAGACCACCCGCGAGCGCTACCTCAACTACGCGCTCTCGGTCATCACCAGCCGCGCCCTCCCGGACGTGCGCGACGGCCTCAAGCCGGTCCAGCGCCGCATCCTCTACGGCATGGCGACCAACCTCCGCCTCGGCCCGGACGCCCGCTTCCGCAAGAGCGCGACCATCGTCGGCGAGGTAATGGGCAAGTACCACCCGCACGGCGACAGCGCGATCTACGACGCGATGGTGCGCATGGCGCAGGCCTGGACGCTCCGTGCGCCGCTCGTGGACGGCCAGGGCAACTTCGGCTCGCTGGACGGCGACCCGCCCGCGGCCATGCGCTACACCGAGGCCCGGCTGACCGCCCTCGGCGCGCACATGGTGACGGAGATCAAGTACGACACCGTCGCCTTCCGCCCGACCTACGATGGCACGCTCTTCGAGCCCGTCGTGTTGCCCGCGCCAGTGCCGAACCTGCTCATCAACGGCGCGAGCGGCATCGCCGTCGGCATGGCGACCAACATCCCGCCGCACAACCTCGCGGAAGTGGTGGACGCGGCCGTCGCGCTCATCAAGAGTCCCAACGCCCGCCTCGACACGCTCCTGGGCTACGTCAAGGGGCCGGACTTCCCGACCGGCGGGCGCATCCTCAACACGCCGGAGGAGATCGCGAAGATCTACGAGACGGGCGAGGGCACGGTGGACCTCCGCGGCGAGTACGTCACCGAGGGCAAGAGCCGCGTCATCCTGACCTCCATCCCGTACGGGATCACAAAATCCAGCCTGATCGAGAAGATCGCGGAGCACATCCGCACCGGGAAGGTGCCGCAGATCGTGGACGTGCGCGATGAGAGCACGGACGAGGTCCGCGTCGTGCTGGAGATCAAGCGGGGCGCGAGCGCGGACGCCGCGATGGCGTATCTCTTCAAGCACACGCCGCTCCAAAGCCGCTTCCACGTCAACCTCACGTGTCTCGTGCCGACGGACAACCCGGAGGTCTCGGCGCCCGAGAAGGTCAACCTCAAAACGGCGCTCCGGCACTTCATGGACTTTCGCCTGGACGTGGTCACGCGGCGGCTGGAGCATGAGCTGCGTCAGCTCGAAAAGCGGATTCACATCCTCAAGGGCTTCGTCATCATCTTCGACGCGCTCGACGAGGCCATCAAGCTCATCCGCGCCTCCAAGAACAAGGCCGACGCCAACCAGCGCCTCCGTCACCGCTTCGGCATCGACGAGATCCAGGCGGATGCGGTGCTGGAGATCAAGCTGTACCGCCTCGCGCGGATGGAGATCGACGCCATCCGACAGGAACTAGCCGAGAAGGAGGCTCGCGCCGCCGAGATCCGAGCCCTCCTCGCCGACGAGGCAGGCCGATGGAAACTCGTCCGCAAGGAGCTTCTCGCCGCCAAGAAGGAGTACGCCGACGAGCGCCGGACCGCCATCGAGGGACCGGACGCCGTCATCGAGTACAGCGCCGAGGACTACATCCTCGCCGAGGACGTGTACGTCATCGTCACGCGCGATGGGTGGGTGAAGCGCCAGCGCTCGTACACCGCGCTGGACGCTATCCGTGTGCGCGAGGGCGACAGTGTGGCGCACGCGCTCGCCGCCAGCACGCGGGCCAGCATTGGGTTCTTCACCAGTGCCGGCCGCTGCTACACCGCCCGCGTGGACGACCTGCCCCAGACCACCGGCCACGGCGATCCCATCCAGAAATACTTCGACTTCAAAGACAAGGAGCGTGTCGTGGGCGTGGTCTCGTTCGATGAGCGCGTCCTGCCCCGCGGCGTGCCCGAGGTGGACGGGGAGCCCCAGCCGGAGCTCTTCCAGGGCGATGGCGCGCCGCCGGACGACGCCTTCGCGGGACCGTACGTCGTGGCCGTCTCCACCGACGGGCTCGCGGTACGCTTCGAGGTCTCGGGCTTCGTGGACCCGAGCAACAAGAACGGCCGCGTGTTCATGCGCGTCCGGAAGGGGCAGGCCGTCGTGGGGGCGGAGGTCACGCCGGGAGGGCAGGAGAATGTCTGCCTCGCGAGCCGCCAGGGCCGCGCGCTGATCTTTCCCGTGACGCAGATTCCGGTGTTCAAGAGCGCCGCCAAGGGCGTCATCGCGATGCGCCTCGCGGCCAAGGACGACCGCATCCTCGGCGTGGCGGTCTCGGATGCTGCGAGGCGCGGCCTTGAGGTGACGACCAGCCGGGGCCGCACGGAGATCGTCCGCACGACCAAGTTCGACGTGAGCAACCGGGGCAACAAGGGCTCGACGATCATCTCGAAAGGCACGCTCCGCGCGGCGACGCCGGACCCGGTGGAGATCCACCTCAACGGGCAGGCGTAGGTCGGCCCGCCTCGGCGCCGAGGTGGACGCAGTCGCTTGGGTAGAGGGCGGTCTAGCTTCCAGGCCACCCCTCCACGACTCGTATGCGTCTGCTCCTCGTTCTCCTTCTCCTCGCTCTCTCCGGCTGCGCGACCTATAACATCCCCCCGAATACGCAGGTCTCAACCGAGCGCACCGAGGTCATTGAGGGCTCGATGGGGGTCGTGATCGGCGCGATCAGCGTAGAGGACACCGGCGGGCTCGCGGCCCACGTGGGCCCGGGTGCCCCTGAGGTGGTCTATCGCGCCCTTCTAGGCGAGGTCCTACCCACAGAGTTAACCCGCCAGTCCAACCTGGAGGAAGCGTTCGTGGGCGAAGCCGAGGGTTACAACGCGATCCTGGAGGCACAGCCCTCCGCGGGTGCCACACTCATCGTGGACGGGAGGACGCCGGACTGGCTGCTCATCCTGAAGAGTGTGACGCTGCTCCGCGCGAAGTACAACTCCGGCGGTGGCATGATGGTGCCGACAAACGCTCCCGGAAGCGGCATGACGATGTCCCAGGGCACTGAGAGCCGCGCCGTCCGATCGAGATCGTCCTCTGGGACAACCGGGCAGGTGAGGCTGTTGCGACGGGTGTGGTAGAGAGCGAGGAGACGTTCGCGTTCGCACCGTCCGGCGGGACATACCGGGCAGCCGTCGGGGAGTTTGTCGAGAAGCTGATCGAGAACGTGCCTCTCAGGCGGCGGCGCTAGCGCTCGGGGGCTCCCGCCTCGGCACCGAGGCGGGGCTAGCTGGAGCCCAGTGGGTCTCTTCGAAACGTCCCGTCGCGGCTGCTGCGTCCGGGTGAGAGGGGAGCTGTGTGGGACATGTCTTTCTCGTGTGCCCAACGGTCGCACGTCGCAGCCGAATGGCTTCCTTGGCGCGGTTGTTGTTCGTATCTCGGGAGCGCTTCCAGTTGCTCTCATGTTCGTCGCCCCCAGTCCCATGCGCGAGACCGCTCGCCGCGAGATTCCCGTCCGCCTCCGCGCCGCTGTGATCGCGGGCCTCCGCACGGCCTGCGTGGCCTCGGCGCAGCTACTCCGCCGCCTCGACCGCGACGTGGCAACGCCCGAGGATCCCTCGAGCGGGGCCTACGCATAGAGACCACGTTCTATCTGGAGCGGGTCATCTTGGCCCGCTCATTGCCGTTCCGACTGGCCGTGTCTGCTTGCCGGGCACAGGTTCTGGCATGTCGTTCGGTGTCCCCGCCAGTCTGACGCGGGGGAACCCCCGAGTTCCATCCCCGGGAATGGATCCAGTCGTGCCGTGTGGGGCGCGGCATGACGGCCGAAAGCGGGTGCTGCCACGTAACCTCCTCGCGCGCGCGCGCGTAGCGGCTGCCCATTCCGCCTTTCGAAACACGGCCGCTGCGGTCGTACCATCCGGGAGGCACATCGCGCCCCTCCCATGACCACGATCTACTGGGCCTGCCTCGGTGGCGGCTTCGCCTTCTCCCTCCTCCTGGTTCTCTTCGACGGTCTGCTGGACGGTGCGTTGGACGCCCTCGACGGCGCGCTCGACTCGTTCGACCTCGGGAGCGTCTTCGACCCGCTCTCCGGCGTCGCAGGGCTGGCGGTCTTCGGCGGCGTGGGCCTCGTGCTGGACGCCTACACCGGCCTCGGCACGATTCCCGAGGTCATCTTGGCTGCTTCCATCGGCCTCGGCATGGCCGTCGCGATGCACACGCTCTACGTCAAGCCGATGAAGCAGAGCGAGAACTCGACCGGGTTCTCGCAGGCGGAGTACGTCGGCAAGACAGGCGAGACGAACACAAGCATCCCTGCCTCCGGCTTCGGCGAGGTGGTGATCAAAATGGGCGCGAGCACGACCTTCCAGACGGCCGCCAGCTTCGACGGCACGCCCATCCCAGACAACACGGCCATCGTGGTGGTGGAGGTGGAGCGCGACGGGGTGCTGCGCGTCTCGCCGCTGACCGCCGAGGAGCACTCGCCCGTACCCGAACTCCCGCGCCCTCGCCTCGAACTCGGCGCCTGACCCCTCCCGCCTCGGGACCTCCACGGACCTGCCGAGGCGGACCGACCTATTCCCTCTACACCCTTCCTGTCATGGAACTCTTTGGACTCAGCGGTATCGCTCTCATCACCGTGGTCATCCTGACGACGTTGATCTCCATCGCGGTTGCGATTGCGAGCCGCTACAAGACCGTCGCGCCGGATGAGGCGATGATCATCACCGGCGCCGCGCTCGGCGGCAAGAACGTGCTCACGGACGAAAGCGCGCGGAAGGTCAAGATCGTCCGCGGTGGCGGCGCCTTCATCGTGCCCATCGTGCAGCAGAAGGAGTACATCTCGCTGCTGAGCCACAAGCTGGACGTGTCCACCCCGGAGGTGTACACCGCCGAGGGCGTGCCCGTCATGACCGATGGTGTGGCGGTCATCAAGGTCGGCTCGTCCGTGGAAGACGTGGCGACGGCCGCCGAGCAGTTCCTCGGCAAGCCGGACGAGGAGCTTCGCGTGGAAGCGCGCGAGGTGCTGGAGGGCCACCTCCGCGCCATCCTCGGCACGCTCACCGTGGAAGAGGTCTACCGCAACCGCGACAAGTTCGCGCAGGAGGTGCAGTCCGTCGCCGCCCGCGACCTGAAGAAGATGGGGCTCCAGATCGTGAGCTTCACCATCAAGGACGTCCGCGACAAGAACGGCTACCTCGAAGCCCTCGGTCGCCCGCGCATCGCGGCTGTCAAGCGCGACGCCGACATCGCCGAGGCGGAGGCCATCCGCGACGCTCGCGTCCGCAAGGCCGACGCCGACGAGGAGGGCCAGAAGGCGGAGCTTATCCGCGACACCAACGTCGCCGAGGCGACGAAGGAGAAGGAACTGAAGGTGGCCGCGTTCAAGCAGGAGCAGGACACCGCCAAGGCCGCCGCCGACCTCGCGTACTCTGTGCAGGAGGCCAAGTCCCAGCGCGCTGTCGTGGAGGAGCAGATGCAGGTCGAACTCGTCCGCAAGGAGCGCGAGGTGGACCTGGAGAAGCTGGAGATCGACCGCCGCGAGAAGCAGTATGACTCCGAGGTTAAGAAGAAGGCGGACGCGGACCGTTACTCCGTGGAGCAGTCTGCGGAGGCGGAGAAGCTGCGGCAGGTGCGCCGCGCGGAGGCCCGCCAGTTCGAGATCGAGGCGGAGGCGAAGGCTCGCGCCGAGGCGAAGCGCCTCGATGGGATCGCGGCGGGTGACGCCGCCCGTGCCGAGGGTCTTGCCGAGGCGGAGGTGATCCGCCAGCGCGGCCTCGCGGAAGCGGAGGCCAAGGAGAAGCTCGCCGAGGCGTTCGAGAAGTTCGGCGAGGCCGCCGTGCTGGACCTGCTCGCGAAGATGATGCCCGAGCTTGCGAAGGAGGTCGCGGCGCCGCTCTCGTCCATCGACAAGCTGACCGTGGTGGACACGGGTACCGGCCAGGGTGCCGGTCGCCTCACCAACACCGTCGCGCAGCTCATGGCGACGACGCCGGAACTCGTCAAGGGCATCACGGGCGTGGACCTCGGCGAGATGGCCGCGCGCCTGACCGCCGAGCGTGCACAGCCCGCGACCCGGCCCGCCTCGGGCGACGGTGCGAGCGCCCCAGCGCCCAGCCTGCCCCCGGCTAGCGCCGAGGCGGACGAGGCCGCGTAGCGATGGGAACTGCCTGGGGTTCCTTCAATCAAGTTCCCGACCGTCGCCATCGTGAGCGGCGGTCGGTCCGATCATCTCAAAGGCTCCAGGAAGCGCTTGGGGACCAACGCGATGACGACGTAGTGCTCTCATCCGGTCAAATGAGCCGCCAGCGGGAACGGCGCGAGATCTACGCTGCCCGCACCGGCCGCTTCCATGGAAGGTGGACCATCATGTTTCTTCTTGTCGCGCTAGGACTCGTTGCGGTTGTGGTCGTAGCGAGCGTCCTGATGAGCGGACAGTAGCGATGGGCACCTGATGGGCACTTTCCCGCACAAGAAGCCGCCACCGAGGCGCCACGCCGACCGCCGAGCGGGGGCCGCAACCGCCGCCTTCCGCGAGGGGCTGAACGGGTCACTGGACAAAAACCGGACGCTTTCTCCAGATGCCCTTCGCCTCGCGAGGCAGCGCCGGGACCGTTACGCCGAGCGCAACGAACTGCCCGCGTGGCTCGCGAGCCGAACCGGCCGTGTGATGGTCGGGCTAGTGGCGGGCGTGGTCTTGCTCGGGATCTGCGTGGCGGGTGTCGCTGCGGTGGTCAACATCATCGTGCGGATCTGACGCTGTGGACACCTCATCGCGCAAAGCACCAACGAACTGACCCCGCCTGCCTCGGCGCCGAGGCGGACCTACTCCGCGAGCGGGACGATCTGGCCGGTCTGGCTGACCGTCATCCCCTCCGGCGGGGGCGACGTGGGGAAGGCCGAGATAGAGACGCCCGTCGCCTCCGAGCCGCGCCAGCCGTTCGGCACGTAGTGCACGTGGTCGCCGTGTGAGATCTCGACGTAGCCGGTCGGCGAGACGACGCCGGTGTCGCTCGCGCGGAAGCCGAGGACATCCGCCATCACGAAGGCGAAGAGGAGAGCGATGGCGGCGAACAGGCCCAGGCGGACCTTCTGGCGCGTGGTCATGGTTCGGGCGCGATGGAACAGAAGCAGTCTAGCACGAGGCCCAACGGAGAACGGCGAAACGTCTGCGTGCTCGTCGTGGCCGGGCCGGCGGGATCCGGCAAAACCTCACTCGGCCGTGAGGTGGCCGCCCGCCTCGGTTGGGCCTTCGAGGATGCCGACGCCCACCACTCCGAGGCCGCGAAGCAGAAGATGGCGCGAGGCGAGGGCCTCACCGACGCTGACCGCGCCCCCTGGCTCTCCCGCCTCGCCGACCTCGTCCGCGAGCGCACCGAGGCGGGGCCACCCACCGTCCTCGCGTGCTCCGCGCTCAAGCGTGCCTACCGAGAGACCCTTCTGAGCTCCGGCGGTCAACTGGTCTGGATGTACGTTCCCTCCGAGGTTCTCCGCCAGCGCCTCGCAGAGAGGACCGGACACGTCGCCGGTCTCGACCTCCTCCCGAGTCAACTCCGCGACGTCGAGCCGCCCGGCCCTGACGAACGCGCCTGGATCCTGGACGGCGCCCGCCCCCTCGCGGATCTCGCGCGAGACCTCGCGGACCGACTTCGCCCGGTGGAACGAGGCTCTCGGTAGCTTCGGCAGCACTCGTTACGCTCCCAGCATGCTCCGCCTCGGTCTCGTTCTCGCGGCTCTCCTCGCCGCCCCCCTCGCCCACGCCCAACTCCGCACCGATCTCGAACTCTCGGGCGGCCTCGCGCTGAACCAACTCAGCAACCAGAACGACCTCACCGTCTTCGGCCAGACCATCCCCGGGCTCGCGGCGGACTACCCGTTGGCGGCCGGGTTCGACGGCGACCTCCGCGTCCGGCTCGGGACGGACAACGTGGCGGTGCGCCTCGGCGCGGGCACGCTCACCACCGGCACCGTCTTCGACGTGTCCACGCGGCTCCTCGGCCGCGATGACCTCCGCGCGTCATTCGCGACGGTCTCGGCGGAGGTGGAGGCGGGCGGACGCCTCGGCCCGGCGCGTCTCTACCTCGTCGGGGGACCGGAGCTTCGCTACCTCCTCTCCCGCAACGACGACGAGGGCCCGCTCGACCTGGGCGACGTGAACCGGTTTCACACCGCGCTCGCGGTCGGGACGGGCGCGCGCTTCGACGCCGGTCCCGTGACGGTCGGGCCGGAGGTCTCCGCCTCTCTTGGCCTCGCGCGCTTCGCGGACGATGAATTCTCCCTCCTCGGCCAGCGCGTGGTGCTGGAGGAGGGCTTCGTTCTGGACAACCTCGCGATTGGCCTGACCATCGGGCGGCGGCTCTAGCTCCCCCCGCCTCGGTCAGTCCACGGACATACCGAGGCGGGCCTACCCGATGCCGTCGGCGGCGCCGTAGTGCTGGCGCACATCGCGGCGGATCGCATCCATCTCAGTGGTGAGGCGGCCGGCCTCGGCGCGGTCGGCCTCGGCGGCCTCGCGTTGCTCGCGCACGAGCCGGTCCAGCGGCTCTACCAGCGCGCGCACCCTCGCGACGGCCTTCTCCGCCTCCTCGCCCAACTCCGTCGTCAGCACCCGCGCGATGTCCTCGCGGAGGCTCCCGACCCGCTCGGTGAAATCCGCGACGGCGCGGCGACGCTGCATGGGGAGGACCACGAAGCCGAGCGTGGCCGCGGCGCCCGTCGCGAGGAGACCGCCCGTCACATCGAAAGCCGTCATCGCGATGAGCGCGACTGCGAGGGCACCGACGCCGGCAGCGGTCACACCGCCGACGGTCAGCGCAGAACGCGCGTTCTCCAGGATGCGCCGGGCCTCTTCGTCCAGATCTACGGTGTCCAGCGTGCGGCGGGTGGCGCGGACGGCATCGCGGAGGATGGCGTCGCGGTCGTGGACGAAGGTGTCGGTGGCCTGGGCCTCGCCGCGCTGGCGGAGATCGGAGAGGCGGTTGTAGACCTCGCGCCAGAGATCGGTGGAGTGGCGGAGCAGCACATCCGCCGTCGTCCCGATGCGGGCTTCGATGCCCGCCTCGGCATCGCGCACGACTTGCCGCGCGAACTCGTCCTGGAACGCCGCGCGATCCCGGAGAAGGCCGATTTTCGAGACTCGAATGGTATCGTTCAGGAAGCGGGCACCGCGCTTCTCCATTTCCAGCAACTCGCGGTCCACCTCCGTGACCGTCGCCGCGACCGCGTCGTCCATCGTAGCGCGGCCAGCGTCGAAGCGCTCGTGCAACGCGTCGAGGGCCTTCGCGTCGGTCTCCAACAACTCATGGCGTTCGCGGAGGCGCTCCTTCGCTCGGCCGAGGAGTGCCCCGGCCGCATCCAACGGGGCGCCGAGTTTGATCGCGAGGCGGGCGTCGGCGGTGAGGGTCTCGCGCAGGAACCGCTCGAACGGTCCAAACCGCGAAGGCTCCCATGCCGGGTGCGCGGTGGGTGCCTCGGGCTGAGACACCTTGGCCTTTAGCGCCTGCCTCGCCGCGACGGGAAACGTGATCGGCGCCTGCTCCATCATCGCGACGAGGCCATCGCGCACGTGGGTGAGCACCTGCTGGAGTTGCTCCTCGCTGCTCGCGAGGTCGGCCTTGTTCACCGCCACGACGAGGCGGCGACCCCAGGTCTCGCGGACGTACTCCAGGAACTGACGCTCGCTCTCGGAAAGCGGTCGTTCCACACTGGTCACGAAAAGAACGAGGTCGGCGCGTGGGATGAAGTCCTCCGTGAGCGCTTGGTGCTCCTTGATGATGGAGTTGGTGCCGGGTGTGTCCACCAGCGCGAGATGCTCCAGGAACGGGGCAGGGAGGCGTCGCTCGGTCACGAACTCGCTCCGGCGGTGCGTCTCCTCCGCCTCTCCGTGGCGGAGAACCGTGATCTTGTCCGTGGTCGGCACGGGGCCCTCTTCCATCACGTGCCGCCCGAAGAGGGCGTTGACGAGCGTGCTCTTGCCCGCATTGAACTCTCCCGCAACGACCAGCAAAAACAGCTCGCTGAGTCCGTCCGCGAGGTCCGCGAGGCGGCGGCGGGCGTCCTCGGGTGCGTGGGCCCGGGAGAGGAGAGCGCCGAGATCAGTCAGGAGGGCGCGCTCGCGGTCGAGGAGAGCAGCGGCCTCGGGCGGGAGAGCAGAGGGGGCGAGCGGCATGAGAGAGGGGCGTCCGAGACTACGAAAGTAGATCCGAAGGAGCCTCACGCCCGGGAGACCGGAACGGAACTCACTCCCCGGCACAGGGTTCGACGCGCACAGGCTTCGCGAATGCTTCGTCTCCTTTCGGGTGCGCCCCCCGGCCCCGGCGGCAGAGCCGGTTGCTCACGCTTGGCCTCCTTTCCTACTTTCCGACCGCATCTCCTCACCCGCACCCTCCCAAGAGGACCCCTCATGTTGAACATGGCACTCGTCGGCCTTCTGGCCGGATCTCTTCTCGCAGGCGCCCCCGGCGACGATGACGACAAGAACAAGAAGGGCACCCAAGCTGACGCCCAAGAGTCCGTCGTGATCGTTAGCGACGTACCGGAGGACCAGCCGCGCGTGCAGAGCACGTTCTCGCTCGGTCGGCCCTCCAGTGATTCCCCCATCCGGTTCTGGCTGGAGTACGGCCTCGGGAACGCGGACCAAATCCGCAACACCAGCGGTGACAACGGTGGCGACCCGACTGTGGGAGGAGGCTCGCTGATCGCCAACGGCGACATCAAGACCCAGCGCATCGTAGCGGGCCTTGAAATCAGCCCGATCAGCTTCAACAACTTCAAGGTGGGCGTAGGCGCGAAGGTCTCCGGCGCTCGCAACGAGGTGGATGGTACTCTGGCGAACGAAAGCATCCCGGCGCTCAACGAAGCGCTGGACCTCGGGCTGCCCGACGAGTTGCTCAACGAGGGCAACCTCAACAGCGACTTCAGCATCAAGAACCTGGAGATCTTCGGCTCCATCCGTGGGCGTGTCCTGGGCGTGCACGCGGGCTACATGCTCGACCTCGGCGACTCCCAGTCGTTCACGGACCCCGTTCCTCAGCTGGGCGGCGCGAGGATTCCACGGGACCTCCCCATCTCTGACAACCGCAACGCCATCAACCTCGGCGTCGATTTCGACTATCCGAGCGAGACGATTCGCCTCTTCGGAGGTGTGGACTACTACCTGATCCAGGAGCCCAACTGTGACGACGTAGGTGGCGACGAGAGTGGCGACGAGGTCGCTCTGATGTTCCCTGAGTTCTGCTCGGACCAGGAGTCCGGCGGTGAGAACCTCTTCGGTGAGGAGGGGGACGGCATCTGGAACTTCGTTCTCGGCGGTGGGGTGAAGTTCTCCATCTTCGAGCTCGGTGCCGCAGCTCAGGTCGCGGCTCGTGACCGCCAGCCGGTCGAGCGGAACACGGTAGGCACCTCGGGCACGACGCCCAACATCGGCGGCTACGTGGCGACCGTCGTGCCGTACCTCAACATCTCCCCGAGTAACCTCCCGGCTTCGATCTACATCCGCGGTGAGTTGCTGGATGAGTACAACGGCTACGGTGCTTGGATCGGCGGCGCGAACAGCGTGCGGCCCGCCCTCGGCTTCACGGCAGGCATCTCGGTCGGCTTCGATTGATCGTGCTCGCTTGCCTACCGGCGAAGAGGGGCCGCCCGGCATGTGCTGGGCGGCCCCCTCTCGTTGGTCGCACCTTGTGCGGTGTTCTTCTCATCGCCCTTTTCAGTCTAGGCGGCTGTATCGGCGGAGGGCAGCCCTTGCCGGTTTCCCCCCCGGACGCGCCCGTCGAAGCAGACGACCGAGCCCTGGCCGTCTTCGCGCGAGCGCTGGGCGATGCTAAGACGATGGAGGAGCAGGATGCCGTACGCGTAGCAGCCCTTCGCGCAGCCGGAATCGCGCCGATTGCGCCTGGACGTGCCCGGGGCAGCACCGAAGCCTTCCGGGTGGGGAAGAAGAGTCTCGTTGGCTGGGTGATCGGGCGCGAGCCTGTGCGGCGAGACACGCTCGTTGTGGTCTCGGCTCCACGCGATGGAATGTCAGATCTGGCACTGGCAGAGGCCGCCCGCATGCTCGTCGCAAGAAGCGTCTTTACCCAGACACCCGCCCGCTCGGTTCTCGTGGTGATCGGTGATCCAGTGCCCGCGCTCCGGTTCTGGGACCGTGCGAGGATGCATGCCGCGATCCGGGTGGGGGCGGGGCCAGATTCGCTCGCTGGTCTGCCCGTGCAGCGCGTCCCGCTCGGCGAAGCAGAGGATCTGGCTGTGCGCCTTCACGGCATCCTCGTCCGCGAGACGACGCCGGGTGGTTCCATTTACACGTCTGATCCCCTCCCTTCCGAGTGATTCCTGGTCTGCTCACGGACACCGTGGCCCCTGATGTGCGGGACGCCGTGGATCATGCCCTTCTGTGGGGTCTGGAGACCGTGGCCCTCCGCACCCTTGGCCGCGAGCGTGTGCCGAACACCAATGAGGCGCGCCTCCTCCGTGTCCTCGCCGAGGCGGAGATGCCTGTCGCCTGGATCGACCCGGGCCTCCTGGAAGGAGAGTTCTCAAACCGTGCGTCTGTCCTCGGAGACATCGAAGCCCTTCGTGATCTAGCGCCGTTCTGTCATCGGATTGGATGCTCCGTGGTCGCCGTGGGAGCCCTAGCGGCAACTCCGCGCGAGACGGGTGACGTGGTCCGGTCGCTCCGCGGAGCAGGCGAGGTCGCAGCCTCGAAGGGGCTCTCGCTTGCCGTCCGCAATGGAGACGCCTACCCCTCGGCTCTCGATCTGGCCGCGTTGCTTCGTGAAGTGGATCACCCGGCCGTTGGTGGGCTGTGGAGTGTTGCGGCTTCGCGCGTGGCTCGGGAGAACCTGATCGCCTCGGCCAGGGCGCTCGCTGAGGCAGGTCTCCTGGCGGTGGAGGCGGATGAGGAACTCGCATCGGCTGACCCTGAGGCCTCGGGTCTTGTCGCGCTCGCCAGGGCTGGGTTTGCCGGTCCCGTGGTGCTCGCGTTCAGCGGGCGCCCCCTGGAAGGGCTCGCGGTTTCCACGGGTCTCGTGCGGAGCCTCCGCCTGTCACGGCGCGCAGCGCGAGGCTGAGCCAGGGTACCTTCGCGCCTCTATTTCTGTCCCTCGCGTGATCGATTTTTCCCGGCTGGCGGCTCGCCTAGAGGAGTTCTCCGCCTACCAGCGTGAGGAACGGGCGCGGCACGTCCGGCGGCTGGAGGCTGCGTGCGCGTGCCTGGAGCGATGTTCACCGGAGTGGGAAGCGCTCGCGGCTCGCGTGAGGGAGGCCAGTCGAGGGCCTCTCCGAGGTGTACCGCTCGGTCGCCCTGATCTCCGCCAGCCGCCCAGAGTACGGCCTAAGACGGTCACGGTCGTCGCGACCGACGGGTCGCAGATCTTTCCAGATCGCCACGCCGATCCCGCCTGCTTTCTTCTGAATGTAGGCCGCGTCGCGCTTCACTATGGTACGCTGGATCCGCCCTTGCTCGTCGCTGAGCCTGATTTCCGCTTCCACACCGACGACCTCGCGGACCTTGCGCCGGAATCCCCGGATGTGCCAGACGCTACCGCCGAGGTGGTTTCCGCTTTACGAGACGAGCAGGAACTCGGTTGGCTCCACCGAACCGCCGTGGAAGAGCGACGGAGCGGGCGGGAGATCGTCGCTCTGGCAGATGGTACGTTGATCCGCTGGATGCTGCGCGGGATGAAGAACCGGAACCTGGAAGAGCGGCTCCTCGCGCGGTACGTCGGCATCCTGGATCGTTTCCGAGACGACGGGATCCCGCTGGCCTCGTATATCTCGAAGCCTGGCGCGGCGGAAGTGGTCAATACGCTTCGGCTCTATCGAGGCGAGGGGGACTGGGATCGGGGGCCGGAGTCCCTATTCGGACTCCAAGACCGACACCTGTTTGAGGCGGTGCTTGAGGAAGGGGAACGGAGCGAGTTATTTGCGAGCCGGAGCGAGGTGCTCCAGTCCTACGGGGGGCACGCGGTGGTGGCGTTCTATGTCCGCCTCGGTGCCGAGGTGGGCCGGGTGGAAATGCCCCGTTGGGTGTCGGAGGTGCCTGGCTGGGTGGATCTCATCCACTCGGTGATCCTGGATCAGGCCGAGAAGGGCGGCGGCTATCCCATCATCTTGCAGGAGGCGCACGAGCGCGCGGTGGTGCGTACAGAAGAGCGGGAGATGTTCTTCCGGCTGTTGCAGGGGCATCTCCGGCGCGAGGGGCTTTCGGGTACCGCGAGCGCAAAGGATGCCTCCAAGCGGGCGCCTAGGCTGTAGCGCGAAGACATCGTGCAGGTGGGCGGCTGTGTTGATGCCCCGTAGCGCAACACTGTACCTTCTGCGTCCTACTCGCCAGTGTAGCTCAGGGGTAGAGCAGCTCATTCGTAATGAGCAGGTCGTCGGTTCAAATCCGACCACTGGCTCCATTGAAAAGCGCCTCGCATGAAGTGGAAACGCTGATTGTGGGGCGCTTTTCTCTTGTGCCCACTGTCGTCTTCTCTCAGAAGGCGTGCACTAGGGGTGCACTATGAGACCCCTTTTGAGATGGAGGCGAAGGAACCTGACCTGTTTAGCCAACCGGAGGTCAAGGCGGAACTCACGGCGGCTGAGAAGAAGGAAGCCAAGCTTGCCGCGAGGCGCGAAAAGCTGCTTGAGAAAATGAGGACTCAGGGGGTTCGGGCCATGTCCAGCCGGGAGGAGCGGGTGGCATACATCCTGGCGAACTACCCTGAGACCCGCAACTCAGACGTGACCCTCCAACTCCAATATTGGAGCGTGTTCGAGAACCACCTGTTGGGAGGGGCCGGGATGCCGAGCACGGACACCTACTATGAGGCAACTAGAGGTCATTGCAGAAGTCGGCCAAGGCAGATCAACGCCAGCGCGAAGAGCACGAAGCCGCGGTAGACCCCGATGAGCCGGTCCCACCGGACGACGACACGCCGGTAGCTCAGCAGCCACGCGAACGTCCGCTCGACG
>JBCDKM010000023.1:0-77087 GCA_038746605.1 Bacteroidota bacterium | reverse complement strand
GGTCGTCGGCACGAGGTCGGCCCATACGCGACGGGGCGGGCAGGTGCGGCCGGATGGCCTCCCACTGCGGATCGGAGAGTCGGGTAGTGCTCATGCGCCCAAGCTCCGCCGCCCGCTCAGACTATTGCAACAGCCTCTAGGCTCTCTGACCTCACGCGCTCACGTCGAGTAGTCCAGAACAGCATGAAGCTGTTTCAGGCGACCGCCCCAGCAGTCGCCGAGCGACGCAACCAGATGGCGGAGGACATGCGCGTCTCCTACGTGCCGCAAAGCGTCGAGGCGCCGAGCATTTTTGTCTACGCGGACGAGAGCGGGAAGAACGATGATCACCTCGTCGTGGGGAGCGCGTGGATGATCGCGACCGGCGAGTATCCGAAGTTCCAGGCTGAAACCGAGGAGTGGAAACGCACCAATGGAGTCAAGTACGAACTGCACTCGTCGTCGCTTGGAAAGTCGCGAGTGCTGGCCTATAAGGAGTTCATCGAGCGGTTTGTGATCCAGCAGGGCATCATCGGCTTCAAGGCAGTCTCCATACCGAACAGCGGGTTCTCAGACACAGGCGCTGTGTTCGCGGACCTGTTCTACACCTTGCTGAGAAGGGGAGTCGAGCACGAGCATTCGACCGGCCGTGCTCCGCTCCCGAGGCACGTCACGTTCACGAAGGATTTCGAGGCCGCAGGACCAGACGAGCGACTGACTATGACGTTGCAGCGTGAGATGAACCGGGACGCAAAGACTGAGTTCGGCGGCAAGCTCTCATTCTACGCGGAGCCTCCCTTCGACTCAAAAGCGGAGATCCTGATTCAGATCGCTGACCTGTTCACATGGTGCGTCAACCGGAAACTCAACGTGACTCCCGACGACCCGCAAGAGTGGAACTGGAAGGACGACTTCGCCCATTGGGTTCTCGACTCCGTAGGCTTCGTCCTCGATGAGACCGAGACTGTCAAGGATCAGGCTGTGCGGCTGTCGCTGCGAAGTCCCAACCTGTCCAGAGCTACCATCCCACGCTACGTGACGCCTCCCTCAGAACTCAGATTCGACGTGGAGGAGGAAGCACGGGAGAGTGAGAAAGCCGACGACGAGTTGTGAGACCTTTGGACAAGATCACAGCCCACCGACTCGGCGAACGAGAGATGGGGCCTGAGGACGGTGGCTTCCCTCGCTAGCACCGGCGGGCAGTCTCGCCATGATCTCCAGCTAATCGGCGACGGGGAGCAAGCCGGCCCCCCAACTCCGTAGGAGCCCAGCGCGGACGCTTCGCTCTCCCTGAGGGACCGTGCGCCCCCACTCGGCACGGAGCGCGTCACGCTGTGCGTCAATGCGCTCGCGCTCGCGCGGGCTGGCCGTCTGGCGTCGCCGGTAAAAGGCGCGGGAGAGAGCGGCGAAGGTCTCGTCCGTCATCGGAGCATCGTCTGTCATCGTCGTTTCGCGTTCGGGCGAGCTTCCTCTACGGCTTGTTTGATTCGCAGCCGTGCGCCTTTCGCCAGATCGTGCCGCCCCTCTTCGTCGGCTCCGATGATCTTAGCCGCGAAGTCCAGAACAGCCAGCAGCGCGGCCTCGGCCTCCGCCGCTGGGACAAGCGCCCGCGCCCGTTCGTCGTCGCGGGCCTCGGCGTCGAGGACGTTGGAGTAGACGGCGTCGGTTGTCGCGATGGCCGAGACGCAGCGGAGCGTGATGGCGGGGTCCGTCGTTTCCCTCAGCAGCCGGTCGGCGTCGGTCAGCGCTTGCCAGAGCGTGCGCCGGAGGTCCGCCCGGCTGCCAGAAACCCGCACCTTCCGTCGGCGGCGTGATCGCTTCGGGCCGGGCTTCTTCGGCACTGGAGTGAGGGTTTGGAGGCAAGAGCGCGGCGGTGGCGGTGCCTACCCCCCTCCCTCTTGACCGGTGCGCTTTCCGGGCCGGGAGGAGAGGGGAGAGGTAGGGCGTTCACCTTCTGTTCGGCGGGCGTCGGAACCGCTCATTCTCCTTCGCGCGCTGGCGGCTTTGGGCAGCGTCCATCTCTTCTAGGGAACTGTATCCCCACCGCTCGGCACGGCGCTGGCGTGCCTCCGCCGAGAAAGGCGCGGACGTAATCGTTGGGATCGCGCCGGGCGTGGTTGTGATCAGAGAGGCCGTGCTCGGCACAGACGGATACGCGACGGAGTCGGTGGCCATTCAGGCCGTGAATGGGGTCCGTCGCCGCAAGCTGGCGATGTTCGCGAGGTCCGCCGTTCTTTAGACCTGCCTCGAGGCGAGCTCTGGCACCACTGCGTTCGATGCATCCGTCGAGGTCGCCATCGAGGTAGGCGTAGTCGTGGTCGTTGCTGCAGGCAGCCAGTGCGTGGACGTGCTCTCGCTAAGCATCGCGGCAGGCGAGAACTGGCCGTTAGCACGGGCACCTCTGCGCATACCACGAGCCGCGTGCTCCACATCATCGGGCGCGACCATCTGGCATCAGAGTTCGGCATATCGATGGCGGAGTAGCACGAGAAGACCCTCCGGGTAGGTATCAGGAGCGAGGTGCACGAGCACTGAGACTGGCCCGGACATACCTCATACCAACTACAATTGCTCTATCCCAGGACGGTTACAAGGGCGTACACGCTTCCAAGGAGCATCGCCACGATTCCCCACGCGATAGCGAAGCCTGTCAGGTCGTCGTGGTACCGGGTCCACGAGAACGGACGCCAGCGGCCGACATGCGTGAGAAAGAGACTCGCCCCCCGTTCCGCGGCTGGAGCATCGTCGAGCAGCGGGACCTCCCGCCTCGGTCCCGAGGCGGACACAGTCGGAACCACATCGGCCGGGTCGGTCGAGATGCCGCCCTCGTGGACGATCTCGACCCCTGCCTTCTCCAGCCGCACCTCCTCGCCCACGGGCGTGTTGAGCAGGGAGTGGAAGCTGTTGAGCACGTCGTCCGGCTCCGGCCGCGTCGCGAGGCTGACCGCGACGAGCGTCCCGATCCCGACCGGGAGGTAGAGCGCGACCTGTGCCGGGAAGCTCCACGCCTCCCCGATCATGCCGCCTGTGAACACGAAGCACAGCCCCGTCGCCGCGAGCGATGCCCACGCGCCCCAGCGGTTCGCGCGGCGCCAGAACAGCGCCGCCCAGAACGGAATGCCGAGGAACGCCATCAGTTTCCACAGGAACTCCAGCCCTCCGATCACGCTCTGGAGTGTCAGCGCGGCGATCACGCCCAGCGCCACGACCGCGACCGACGCCGTGCGGCCCACCGTCAGCGTCTGAGCTTCGGTGGCCTCTGGCGCGAAGCGGCCCCATACGTTGCGCGTGAACAGCGCCGAGCCGTTGACCATGAACGCGGATGCCCCGGCTACGACCGCCGCTGCGACCGCCGCCACGAGAAGGCCGACGAGCCCGGACGGGAGCAACTCGCGCGCCGCGAGTCCGAAGGCGGCCTCTCGCGTGCCGCGGTCGCTCAAGTCTGGAGCCACGAGCGGGAGCGCCGCCACTAGCAGCACACCTGAGAGCGCCCAGCCGACCGTCGCGAAGCGCTTGAGGAAGTTGCCGTACGTCCAGCCGGTCCGGCACGCGATCTCGTCCTTTCCGGCCCCGTTGATCGCCATGTGGTGTGGCTGGACGGTCGAGCCCACGAGCGCGTTGACGACGCCCATGAGGATGTAGAATAGCGTGATCTCCTCGCTCGCGACGAGGCTGAACCACGCCGTCCCCTCGGGCAGCGCCTCCCGTGTGCCCGCGAAGCCGCCCGTCTGCGCGAGGGCGAACGGGATCAGCAGGAAGCTCAGCGCCAAGATGAACAGCCCCTGCACCGCCTGCGTCGTGATCGCCGCGACGAGCCCGCCAAACAGGCTGTACGCTACGAAAAACGCCACCATCGCGAAGACCGCCGCCTCTGTGCTGACCGCGCCGCCCGTAGCAGCGGAGATCGTGACCCCCGCGCCGCGCAGCATCACGCCGGTCGTGACCGCGAAGTAAAGGAGGCCCACGACGGCGTACGCCGCGCCGAGCCCCGGCCCGTATCGCCGGTCGAAGAAGTCCCCGATGGTGATGTAGCGGAGCCGCCGGTAGACGGGCGCGAGGAGCCAGTAGAAGGGCGTCGAGAAGAGGTAAATCCACTGGAACCAGATCGCCGCGAAGCCCTGCTGCGCCGCGCCGCCGGAGACGGCTACGACCTGCGAGGTCCGCGTGCCGGTCCCGAACGCCTGCGCGATCATGAGCAGCTTCCCGAAGCGCCGCCCGCCCATGAAGTAGTCGCCAGAGGTCTTGACCCCGCGACCGATTCGCAGCCCCAGCCACGTCACGCCTGCGACGTAGACCCCGATGACTGCCCAGTCGAGAAGCGTGAGACCTAGCATCGGGGCAGGAATGGAAGATGGAGCGTTTCGCACCGCCTCGCGACTCGCCCCGCCTCGGTGCCGAGGCGGGCAGGATCGGCGGGGGACGAGTCCGGGCTGGGACGGCCGCACCGCTCGTCCATGCTTCCCTTCGTGTCTTCCACTCCCGCCATCAGTATCTCGGACCGGGCTGTCCGTCTGCGCTCGCGGCGTCCTCAGCTCTGAAGGGGCGCCCACCGACCGTCACGCCATCGGCGATCACACCCGAGGCCTCGCGGAAGACGGGCCACGCGACCTCGCCGCGGATCTGCACGTCAGAGAGCGAGACACGGCGGACGGGGTTGTCGGGCTGGCCGAGGAGGCGGACGGAGACCTCGCGGGCGAACCAGACGCGCACGCCGTCGAGGTGCACGTCGTGGACCTCTGGCGGGTGGTCCGTCCCGCGGAAGCCTTTGTAGTCGGTCGTGATAAGGAAGCCGTCGGCGGCGTCGAGCACGTCGATATCGCGCAGGTAGAGGTGCCGCACGAAGCCGCCGCGGTCGCGGTTGGACTTGAGGTAGAGCCCGTGCCCGCCGTCGTTCTCCGCGACGACATCGCGGATGAACACCCACTCCACGCCGCCGGACATTTCGCTACCGACCGACATCGCGCCGCCGACCGACGAGCGGAGCCGGTTGCGCTGGATGACGACGTACTGCGTCGGGCGCGAGGCGCGGCCATCGGCGTCGCGGCCCGCTTTGAGTGCGATGGCGTCGTCGTAGGTCCAAATGTCGTTGTCCTCGATCAGAACGAACCGGCTCCCGTCCGGGTCGATGCCGTCGTCGTTGGTCGTGCCCGGCCGGATGGTCACGCCGCGAACGGTGACGTGCTCATTGAGCACGAGATGCGTCGTCCAGAACGGTGACTCGCGGAGCGTCACGCCCTCGATGAGGACGCGATCGCAGTCGAAGAACTGCACGAGGTTCGGGCGGAGGTACCAGCCGTCGCCGAAGACGCGGTCCTCGACCGGCACGCGGTCAATGCCCATCTGGCGGAGGCGGTCCTTGGCAGGCTCTTGGAGCTGCTTCCACTCCGCCCAGCCTTCGGCGGCCTGCCCGTCCAGCACGCCCGCGCCCGTGATCGCCACGTCTTCGAGGCCTCTGGCGTAGACCAGCGGCGAGTAGTTGAACAGGAACGTGCCCTCCCAGCGCGTGAGCACGAGCGGGTAGTCGTCGGGGTCAGCGGAGAATCGGAGGGTGGCGCCAGAGGCGAGGTGCAGGTCGATCCGCGAGCGCAGGTGGACGGGGCCGTTCGCGAGCCACTCGCCCTCGGGAACGACCACGCGCCCGCCCCCCGCCTCGGCGCACGTCTCGATGGCGGCGAGAATCGCCGGAAGGTCATCGGCGCCGTCGCTAGAGACTGCGCCGTGGTCGGTGATCGCGCACGTCCGGTCGGGGATGCGCGGCGTCTGGATGTGCTCCAGGATCGCGGGCGCGACGGTCTGCCACGCGGCCCCGCGCTGTTGCATGGCGCCAGAGGCTGTCAACGGCTCGGGTGTCGGGACCGCCTCGGCGACGGCGCGGAGCGGGTCGTCGGCCCAGCCGCCAGAGGCCGGGAGGGTGGGGGCCTCTGGCGCGGGCGCCTGGGCAGAAGCGCAGCCGGAGACGGCGAGCGCGAGAAGGGCGAGGAGAGTGCGTGTCATCGGAGGCCTCTGGCGTCGCGGGCACGGTCGGCAGCGTCCTGCTCGGCGCGGACCTCGCGGTGGCGGCGCTCGTTGAGCGTCGGGTCTTCGCCCATGAGGATGAACAGGCGGATCGCGCCGTCCTGGCCCGCCGTGGCGATGAGCGCGCCGTTTCGGCTCACGTCCACGTACTCGGCCTGGTCGCCGATGTGGACCTGGAGCGCGGTGTAGACGCGGTCCCGGCTCACGATGTCGGCCACCCTAAACATGCGCAGGTACGGGTCATTCCCTACGGTCATGAGGTACTGGCCGTCGGGTGTCCACTGGATCGACTCGATCTTGTGTCCGCTCCGGTCGAACCGACGGACGAGTTCGCCGCTCGGGAAGCGGTAGACGTGGAGCAGGCCCTCGGTGTCGCCCACGGCGATCATGTCGCCCTCGGGCGAGAACTGACCCGTGATGAAGTGGTGGAGGTCGTTGCCATCCGAGACCGTCACATCCTCGTCGATGTTGAGCACGAGGCGCTCGGTGGACAGGTCCCAGACGCGCACCTTCCCGTCCTGACCGGCTGCCATCACGAACTGGTCGTCCTCGGAGAAGTCGACCTCATTGATGGTCTCGCCGAGGTTGAGCGTCGTGACCTCGCGGAAGGCGGGCATCTCGAAGACGCGCAGGAGCCCCTGCCTCGCACCAGAGGCCGACGTGCTGTACTCCTCGCCCGCGGCGAGCAGTCGCCCGTTGTGGCTCCACGCGAGGCCGTCGATCCCGGCGCCCAGTTCGGCTTCGTGCTGTATCTCGCCAGAGGCCGCGTCGAACACGATCAGCTTGCGGTCCTCGCTGACGGACGCCACCTGCGAGCCGTCGGGGTTCCACGCGACGCGCTCGATCTCGGCGGGGAGCGTCCGTCGCCACAACTCGGCGCCGTCCGAGGTGCGCCACATGATGACCGTGTTGTCGAACTTCGTGCCGCTGACCATGCGGAGCCCGTCGTAGGAGAACTCCACGGACTCGACCGACCCGGCCTCGCCGTATACGTCCGCGAGGCGGGTCCAGACGGGGTTCAGTGCGAGGCGCTTGTCGTCGTAGCGGGCCGTCGTCTGGAACTGGGCGCTGGCCTCCGGGGCGAGCGACGAGGTGGCGACGAAGGCCGCGAGGAGGACGAGGGAGAATCGCATGCGAGTCGGTCCGCCTCGGTCGCTCCGGGGGGTTGCCGAGGCGGGTCAGGTCAGGGGGACAGGCCGAGGGGTTCGGCGGGGCGCTCGCCGCGCGCGAGAAGTCGGTACCAGCGCTCGACGACATCGGCGCCGAGCTTGCGAGTGCCGGTCTCGGAGAAGAGGCCCTTGCGGTTCCAGAACTGCTGGTAGCGCGAGTGCCAGCGGCGGGGGCTGCGGAAGTCCTTGAGCACCCACACACTCGCGCCGGAGACGAAGGGTGTCCGGCTCGCGACCGCGAGCGTCTGGTCCAGGAGGTCGGCGTGGTACTCTTCCGTCCACCGCTCGGCGGCGTCGCCGTGGAGACCCGCGACCGACCCGGCGCCAAATTCGCTGAGCACGACGGGCTTGCCCCAGTCGCTCTCCCACGTCACGCCCGCGATCTCGGGCGGTGTGCGGGAGCCGTACCACCCGACGTAGGTGTTGACGGCGAGCACGTCGAGATCCGCCGCTAGAGGATCGGCGATGCGCTGTGTAAGGCCGGAGTTGATCCGGGCCGAGGTCCCTGCGCCGTCCGCCGCGGCGGCGTCCACGGACTCGGACTTGAGCGCAGCCGTGACGAGCCGCGTCGGGTCCATCGCGCGAACGTCGGCGATGAGGGTGCGGAGGAACGCGAGGCGGTCCTCGGTCTGCGGCGTTTCGTTGGCGACACTCCAGAGGATCACGCCCGCGCGGTTCGCGTCGCGGTCCACCATCGCGGCGACCATGTTGCGGGCCAACTCCAGCGTGCCGCTGTCGGAGTAGTCGATGTCTTCCCAGTAGACGGGGACCTCGGACCAGACGAGCAACCCGAGCGAGTCCGCCAGTTGGACCATCCGCTCGCCGTGGGGGTAGTGCGAGAGGCGCACGAAGTTGGAGCCGACGGACTTCGCGGCGTCGAGCAGCGCGCGGTAGTCGGCGTCGGAGTGGGCGCGACGGCCCTGGGGGTCGAACGCCTCCTCGTGGAGCGCGACGCCCGCCAGGAACACGGGTTCACCGTTGAGCAGGATGTCCGTGCCGTCCACGGAGACCGTCCGCATCCCGACATGATCAGTCAGTGTCTCGGCCTCAGTCTCCACGACGAATCGGTAGCGGTGCGGGTCGTCCAGCGTCCAGCGCCGCACGGACTCTGGCTCGAACGTCACGCTTACGCGCCCGAACGCGTCAGCGGTAGCGGTCTCGCGCAGGCCCAGTTCGGGGACCGCGAGCGTGACCTGTGCCCCTAGCGCCTCGGACCCGGCTACCTCCACCTCGGCACCGAGGCGGGGAGACCCGCCGTCGTCGGAGAAGTGGACCGTCAGGTCCTGCACGAACGTATCGGGGACCAGCACGAGAGAGACGGATCGCGTGATGCCGCCGTAGTTCCACCAGTCCGTCCGGCGAGCCGGGATGCCGTCGTCGCGGCGCGAGTTGTCCACCGCGACGACGAGGCTGTTGTCCTCCTCGCGCAAGAGGCCCGTTACGTCGAACGCGAAGCCGGTGTAGCCGCCCTCGTGGAGACCGAGCTTCTCGCCGTTGAGGAAGACATGCGTGCGGTAGTTGGCGCCCTCGAAGTGAAGGAACACGCGTCCGTCGTGGTCCGGTGCGTCGAATCGGGTCCGGTGCCAGACGGGCCCCTCGTAGAGCCAGAGCGTCGGGTCCTGGTGGTTGAAGTCGCCCGGGACAGCGAGCGTCGGGGCAGAGGGCCACTCGTACTCGATGAGTTCGTTGCCCTCGGCCACGCGGTCGGCGGGGAAGTCGCGACGCGAGTTCCGGTTGCGGAGCGCCTGCCCGTACGGTTCTACGAGGTAGTGCCAGTCGCCGTCGAGCGAGACGATCTCGCGGCCGTCGAGCACGATGGGAGGCTCTACCACCTGCGCGCTGGCGGTCCCGGTGAGCAGGACCGCCAGCGCGGCGAGGGTGGAGAGAGCGAGGGGGCGCATCGTGAGAACGCCCCGCCCAGGCGCGTGCCGAGGCGGGGCCAGTCCGCTACCGGACGACGGTGACGCGGAGGGTCTGCTGCGCGTCGCCCGCTTCGAGGCGGAGGACGTAGACCCCGCTCGGGAGGCCGTCGGCCGGGAAGTCCACCGTGGCCTCGCCTGCAGCGAAGGCGCCCTCAGCGAGCGTCGCGACGCGGCGACCGAGCACGTCGAACACGTCGAGGCGGACCTCGGCGGGAGCGTCGAGCGCGAAGGCGACCGTCGCACGCGCGGCGGCCGGGTTGGGGAACGCCGTCAGCGGAGCGCCGAACGCTTCGGGGGTGGCCTCGCGGTCCACGACCATGCTCAGCACCCACTGGTTCGGGTCGCCGATGATCTCACCGTCCTCGTTCGCAGTCAGCAGCGGCGAGCCTTCCGGAAGGCGGAAGTCGCCACGGTCGGCGTCGGCGAACATCGGGTTCACCTCCAGGTTGCCCTCGCCAGAGGTGAAGGCGGTCTCAGCGGCGTCGTCGAGGTTGTCCTCGCCACCCGCGTCCTGCACGGGGAAGACGTTGGTGTAGTCGATCTCGAACTCCGGTGGGCTGTCCGAGTGGTCGATGGCGCGGTTGCCTTCGCCTTCGACCGGGATGAGGATGGAGTCCTCGATGTCCACCTCGTCGATATCATCGGAGTCGAAGTCCAGCCCATCGCCCTGGACGCCGACGAGTGTGAGGTTGCGGATCTCGACCTCGCCGATGGCACCTTCGAAGCGAACGCGGTCATCGGAGTTGGCGATGGTGGAGCGACGTATGGAGACGGCGCTGAGGTCCGAGTCTCCGCGCGTCGCGATGGGACGGCGTGTAACGCCCGTGATGAGCACGTCGGTGAGCCGGAGGCTGCCCGCCTCGCCGTCGAATCGGATGCCGTCGTTGCCGTCACCGCCGTTGTTTGCGAGCACAACGTTGCGAAGCGTGAGGTCATCGTCGCCCTGGTCATCACGCGAGCCGTCCTCGGCGTCTTCGCTCTGCACACGGACGAACTCTTCGGTTTGCCCGCGCCCGTCCACGACGAGGTTGACGAGCGAGAGGTCGTCCACAGGCTCGAAGAAGCGGTCCTCGAAGCCGTCGGCCGCCATGAGCGTTGCGGGAATGTCGCCGCTGCCGCGGATCGTCACGTCCTCGTCCGTCTCGATGGTCTCCGTGACCATGATGTCGCCCGTGAGCGTCACGATGTCGCCATCCTGGAGGTTGGCGAGCGCGCCCTGAAGCTCGGAGAAGGAGGCAACGGTGGTCTCGCGAATGGTGGCGTTGTCGAAGGTGTCGAACCAGATACGCGAGCCCAGCGGGCCGCCGTCCGTCGCGGCGGTGTAGGTCGCCTCGGTGGTCGGGTAGCCGTAGTCGTAGGGAGCGCCGGAGGCGTCGAAGAAGGTCGTCTGCGGGTTGTTCAGCGCCGGGCGGAACTCGAAGTCTTCGCCCTCGGCGGCGTCATCGCCGGCCTCCTCGTCGTACGCCTTGGGCTCCACGGGCTGCTCATTCGGGAGGAGCGCGGAGTCGAACACGAACGAGTTGTTGGTAATGACCGCCAGCCCGTCGATCTCGTCCCCGAGGCGGATCTGGCCGTCGCGGTCGTCGGTGGTGCCGTCGCCGTCGTCCTCAGAGCCTTCGAGGCCGGTGTCGATGAGGAGATTGTTGCGGATGTACACGTCGCCGTCCACATCGCCCGTCTCCAGCACGCGCCGCCCGATGAGATGGACGGTGTTGTTGTCGAAGCGGAAGAAGTCCACGTCGCCGCCGTCGTTGCGAATGACGCGGTTATTGACGCTGTAGAACGTGTTGCCGACTACGACGAGATCGCCGATATCACTGCCGCGGTCGTCCACCACGCGGCCCTCGTCGGGATTGCCCGCCGGGTCGCCGATCTGGCGGAAGACCGAGTCGTAGATGTAGATGTTGCCGCCGTCATCGTCCACGCGGACCACCATCGTCGGCTCATCGAAGACGAGGACGTTGTGGAGCGTGAGGCTCACGTCATCGGCCTGGAGCCGGAAGGTGCGCTCGTCCGAGGCGCCCGCGGCGCTGGTGTTCGTGATCGCGACGCCCTCGAAGGTGGCGCTCACGCCGGACTCCTCCATTCCCATGATGCGCTCCGTGTTGCCACCCTGTGTGAGTGGCTGGATGAGCGGGCAGTCCGACTCTACGACGGGGCAGTTCCCGCCGTCCGCACGGATGACGACGTCCACGGTCGGTTCCATGCGGTCGGTGAGGCGGTACGTCGCGCCCTGCTGGAGCACGAAGACCTGCCCCGCTGTCGTGTTCGTGTTGACCGCCTCGTTGAGTGCGCCGGGCAGGTTGGGATCCACGTTGACCTGCGCACCAGCAGGAGCCGCCAGCACGGCGAGCACGAGGAAGGAGAGGAGCGTTGCGAAGGGTCTCATGGCAGGAAGGGGGAGGAGAAAGACGTGCCAGCCGGGCACGGCGGGCCGGGTGGCGAAGCGGGGTTAGCGGAAGGAGAGTTGGATACCGACCTCGGCAGACCATCCGTATCCGCGCGAGAAGACGTTCCGGGCGAAGCCCTCGCGCCGCTGGCGTTCGAACTGGTTGGTGAGGTTGGAGGCGTTGGCGATCAGGCGGAGCCCCGCGCCGAGCTCCTGGCTCACTTGGAGATCCAGGAAGGTGAAGGGCCGCGTTCGCACATCGGTGGAGACGAGGGCCTGTGTGATGGGGCCGCCCTCGATGGCTTCCGTCGCGGGATCGTCGTACACGAGCGGGAGGAAGTCCGGGCGCTCCGGCGTGGGCGCGGTGAAGCGGATGAACTCGCCATCGAACGCGACCCGGGCGACCTCGGAGAGGAACGCGCCTTGGTACTGGAACGAGAGCCGGGCCGAGAAGCCCCTGCGCTCGTAGCCCAGCGTGGCGTTCGCGATGTGGGTGGCTTGCCCCGGCAGCGAGGACTCGCGCGTGGTCAACTCCGGGACGGAGAGTCCCGTCGTGAGGTCGAGCCCGGTGTCGAACTCCAGCGGGAAATCGGCGCGGGAGATGGTGTAGGCGTAGTTGGCGGTCAGGAGCAGACCTGAGAGGATGCCGGGCAACAAGCTGGCATTGACCTGTGCCTCTGCCTCGATTCCGTAGACCGTCGCGTCGTCGCCGTTGACGGTCTGGAAGACGGTAAACGTTCCCTCGCCGGGGACGACCTCGGACTGGAAGAGATCGTACTGGAAGTCCTGGAGCTGCTTGTAGAACCCGCCGAGGGCGAAGAGTCCGACCGGCGTGTAGGCGCTGATCCCGCCGTCCACGTTCCATGCGAGTGTGGGGCGGAGGTCCACGTTGCCTCGTTCGATCTCGTCGTCGATGTCGTTGACGTTCTCGTAGGCCACGAGGTCAAGGTAGTCGGGGCGTGCGAGGGTCCGTGTGACGGCGGCGCGCACGTCGAAGACCGGCGAGATCCGGTAGCGCGTGACCAACTGCGGGAAGAAGTGGCCGTAGCTCTGCGAGCCCGTCGTGTCTCGCGAGGTGTACCGGTCGGGATTGTTCTCCAGCGTGTTGACGAGGCGCTGAAGGTCATTGGGGAAGTCCCCTGTGACGCCCACGAATCCGGTCTCGGTGTGCTCGTAGCGCACGCCCGCGACCACGAGGAGTTCGCCTGCGGTGATCTCCGTCATCCCATATGCCGCACTCACGGTCTCGTCGGCGGTGTAGTCGCGCTGGTCGAAGAAGGGGTGCTCGATGTAGAACTCCGCGATGCTGGCATCGAGCGCCGAGATGGCGTCACGGTCTGGTGTTTCGAGGAGGCGGAGCCCGTCCGCTGTGTCGCTCTCGTCGGGGCCGAAGTACGGACCGGCGATGGGGCTGCCGTTCTCTAGAAGGTCTAGGCCCTCGCGGATGGCGAACACTTCGAGATCCCGCGCGATGACCTCATTGCGGGTGTAGTCACTCTCGCGGCCCTTGTCGCGGACTTTGGCACCCGCGCGGAACTCTACCTCGGCGCCACCGAGGCGGACGGGGTAGCCGAGGTTGAACCCAGCCGTTACGTCACGGTCAGAGGTCCGCTCGCGGTTGCGGCGGAGCGAGCGGACGTAGGTGCTGCGGAGGTCGGTGCCCGCGCTGTCTGCGATTTGCGCAAGGGAGAGACCCCCGAAGTTGGAAGAGGCGAGGCCACTGAAGGCATCGTCTTGGCGGAAGCGGACGTCCCAACCGTCGGGCTGGCGACCGAGGCTCTGCGAAAGCGAGAGCGCCCAGTCTCCCGTGAGGCGCCCGAGACGGTGCTCGCCGGAAAGTCCGGTCGAGACGAGGTCGCTCGTGCGGAGTTGGGTGCGGACGGCCCGCTCCGCGTCGGTCTCGTCCAGGCGGTAGCGGAGGCGGAGACGGCTCTCGTCGCGCTCGCTCCGGGAGTAGAGCGCACGAGCCTGTATGCCGCCCGAAGGCAGCCGCCAGTCGGCCGTGAGGCTCGCGCCTGCACGGTCGCGGATCTCCTCCCGGCGGTCCACCTCGAACGAGCGAGGCTCGGTGTTGTCGTCCGCTGCGGCGAAGGAGTCGTCGTACTCGGCCTGATTGCCGACATAGCCTCGCGGGGCGCGCTGGAGGTTCGCCGTCGCGATGAGCCCGAGTCGGTCCCCCAACAGCCTCGTCGAGGCATTGCCATCCAGGCGATACCCCTCAATGGCACCCTCGAGATCGTTGTAGGTGCCGAGCGTGCGAATGCGGCCTCGCGTGCCGCTTGGTGCCTCTCGGACGACGAGATTCACTGTCCCGCCGATGGCGTCGGCGTCTTTGTCCGGCGTGAGGGCCTTGAACAGTTCGATGCCTTCGAGGAGGTCCGCCGAGATCAGCGAGAGGTCCACGGACCGTCCCCCGGTAGCGCCGTCATCGAAACCGCTGCCGCCGGAGCCTGGGATTCGCTCGCCGTTGATGGTGACGGAGGTGAGGTTGGGGTCGAGGCCGCGCACTTGCACGCGGGTGCCCTCGCCACCGTCGCGCTGGAGCGAGACGCCGGGGAGGCGCCCGACGGATTCGGCCGCGTTGGCATCCGGGTATTCACGAATGCGGTCGGCAGAGACCACGTTGACGATGGTGTTGGATTCGCGCTGCTCGCGAATCGCGCCGAGCTGGCCCTCCAACTGGGCCGTGACCTCCACGCCCTCGCCAAGAAGTCCGCCGGGTTGGAGTACGAAGTCCAGCGTGACGGTCTCGCCGCTCACGATGGCGACGGAAAGAGTGTCGGCGGTGTATCCCACGAAGGAGGCCACGAGGCGTGCCCGCCCTTCCGAGACGCCGTCGATGCGATACCGGCCGTCGAGGTCGGTCGCTGCCCCCGTCCCCGTGCCGATGAGGAGGACGTTCGCGCCAGGCAAGGACTCCCCTGTGGCCGCGGCGGTGACGGTCCCCGCGACCGACCCGGTCTGCGCCACGACGGGGCTTAGAAGGCCGAGCGCAACCAGCAGGAAGCAGCAGCCAAAAAACTGAAACGTTTTAATCATCGAGGGATTAGGTCGTCGGAAGCCTCGGACAGAAGGGGCTAGGCCCGTGCGGGTGTCGAGGCGCGAACCACGAGGGGTGCGTCGAGGAAGACAGGCGAGTCCGGAATGTCTGAGCCGCCGTCGAGCAACTGCTGGAGGAGGTCGGCCGCGGCATGCCCGAGGGCGGCCTTCGGCATCGCGCACGTCGTGAGGGCGGGGTGGACGAGCGCGGCGGTCGGCACATCATCGAAGCCGACGACCGCGAGGTCTGTCGGCACGTCTAGGCCCGCGACGCGGGCGGCGCGCATGAGCCCGAATGCCATGAGGTCGTTTCCGCAAAAGACGGCATCGGGCCGCTGCGGCAGCGAGAGCAAGTCGACGGCCGCGACGGCTCCACCCTCGGCCCGCCAGTCACCGTGGACGACGTACTCGTCGGGCGCGTCGAGGCCGGCCTCGGCAAGTGCGCGGCGGTAGCCAGCTAGTCGCGGACTGGCCCCGTGAGTCGTCGCGCCAAACTCGGCGACAGGTCCGGTCACGTGGGCGATTCGTCGGTACCCCCGCTCTGCGAGGTGGCTCACGGCGTCAAATGCGGCGGTTTCGGCGTTCGCTAAGACCGTCGCGACTCCCCGTAGCCCGTAGTCGCGCCCGACGGTCACAATCGGGACACGGCTCCGCCGGCGAACGTGAGCAGCGAGCACGCTTTCTGGCACGGAGTCCCCGAAGAACACGAACCCGTCCACCTGCTTGTCGAGGAGGAGGTCGAACTGTCGGCCTCCCTCCTCAAACTGCTGGTTGGTATCGGCGAGAAGGAGCGAGCGGCCGTGCTCGCGCAGCCGGTGCTGGAGTCCACGGACGACCTCGGCGAAGTATGGGTTGGTGAGATCGCTCACGATCACACCGACGGCGTCGCCTCGGCGCGTCCGCATCGTCCGGGCGACTCGGTTGGGGCGGTACCCCAAGCGGTCGATGGTCGCCTGGACGCGGTCGCGCGTCGGTGCTGAGACCCAGTCGGCGTCATTGACAACGGCCGAGACCGTCGCGATGGAGACCGCAGCCTCGGAAGCGACGTCTTTGATGGTGGTGCGGGGCATAGGCGAGATCGGAACCGCTTCCAGCCATCGGGGCGGTTTTTTTCGGAAGCGCTTGCAGAGGATAGGTAAAACGTTTAACCTTGTCAAGCGCTTCCCTCTCCTCCTCCTCGTTGATTCGGTCGTTTCCCCTCGTGTCTCTCGCGCTAGTGCTCGCCTTCGGCGGGTGCGTCGGAAGCGATATGGAAGACGGTGAGGTTCGTGTGCTCCGCCTCGGCCACGGGCTGAGCACGGACCACCCTGTCCACCTCGCGATGGAGGCCATGGCCGCGCACGTCGATTCCGCCAGTGCGGGCGCCCTCCAGATCGCGGTCTACCCCTCCGGCCAGCTCGGTAGCGAGCGAGAATGCCTCGAACTCTTACAGATCGGGTCTCTCGCGATGACCAAGGTGTCGGCGGCAGTGATGGAGGGGTTCGCGCCAGAGTTCGCTGTCTTCTCCCTCCCGTACCTCTTCCGTGATGAAGCCCACCGGCTGGCCGTCTTCGAGAGCGAGGTCGGGCGGGGCTTGCTGGACGCGACCACCCCCTACCGCTTCCGTGGCCTGACCTACTACGACGCCGGGGCTAGGAGCTACTACACGACGACCCGCCTGGTCCGCGCTCCTGACGACCTCGCCGGTCTCAAGATCCGCGTCCAGGAAAGCCCCACAGCCATGCGCATGGTGAGCGCGATGGGTGGCTCGCCGACGCCGATCTCGTGGGGGGAACTCTACACTGCGCTCCAGCAGGGCGTCGTAGATGGGGCGGAGAACAATCCCCCGAGCTTCCACCTCTCGCGGCACTACGAGGTCGCCCCATTCTACACGCTCAACGAGCACACCGCCGTGCCGGACGTGCTGGTTGTGGGCGAGCCGGTCTGGGAAACCCTCTCGGAGCAGGAGCGCGCGTGGCTGACGGAGGCGGCGGAGGCCTCGTTCGAGATCCAGAAGCGCCTGTGGCGCGAGTCGACCGAGGCGGCGCTGGCGGCAGTGCAGGAGGCAGGTGTCGAGGTGATCCGTCCGGAGCCCGAGGCGCAGCAGGCGTTCGCGGCGCGCGTGGAGGCCATGTTGGAAGAAGCGGCGCCAGAGCAGCGGCAGCTCGTCGAGCAGATGCAGGCCGTGGGGATGCCTGCCTCGGGAGTGCGGTCGGAGTCCCCGGAGCGGGCCCCGGAGCGGGAGGCGCAGCCATGAGCGTCCTTCGTTCTACGTCCGACACCGGGCTCAAAGGGGTGGTGGACCGCGTGCTCGCATGGGCGTGCGTCGCGCTGATGGGCGCCAGCGTGGTCAACGTGACCTGGCAGGTCGTGGCCCGTTTCGCTGGCACGCCGAGTGGGTTCACCGACGAGGTGGCGCGGTTCCTTCTGATCTGGCTCGGGCTCCTCGGCTCGGCCTACGCCGTGGGGCAGCGCCTACACCTCGCGATTGACTTGCTCCCGCGTGCGCTGGACGACCGACCGAAGGCGCGCGCCGCGCTCGGCCTCGTGCTCCAAGGGAACGTTCTGTTCTTCGCCGTGGCCGTGATGCTCGTGGGCGGAGGCAACCTCGTCCGCCTCGTGATGCTGCTGGACCAGACCTCGGCGGCGCTCGGGATGCCCATCGGGGCGGTCTACAGCGTGCTGCCGGTCGCAGGTGCGGCGATTGCGTTCTACGCGCTGGTCGAGATCACTCGGCATATCTGTGTTCTGCGAGCCAGCGAGCTACGCGAGCCCGTGCCCGAGGCGGGGGCACCCGGGCACCGAGACTCTGGCTCCCGAGGCCCCGACGCGCCATGATGCTGGCCCTGCTCCAAGCCGCCCCCGAGGCGTCGGCCGCGCTGGCGGCCGATGGCACGGCTATCGTCGTCCTCGTCGGCGTGTTCGTGGTTCTCCTCGCGCTCGGCGTCCGCGTGGCGTTCGCGATTGGCCTCGCGACGCTCGCGACGATGATGCTCTCCATCGGGCCTCTAGCGGCCGTCACGACCGTCGCGCAGCGCATGGCGACGGGGCTCGACAGCTTCACGTTGCTGGCGATCCCGTTCTTCATCCTCGCAGGGCAGCTCATGAACCGGGGCGGCATCGCGGCACGGTTGATCGACTTCGCGAAGTCGCTGCTCGGTCCGCTCCCAGGCGGCCTGGCGTTCGTGAACGTCCTCGCGTCGATGCTCTTCGGCGCGATCTCGGGCTCGGCCGTCGCCGCGGCGAGCGCGATTGGGAGCACGGTCGGGCCGCGAATGGTGGAGGAGGGCTACGACCGCGACTTCTCCGCCGCCGTCAACATCACCGCCGCGACGACGGGGCTCGTCATCCCGCCGAGCAACGTGCTCATCATCTACTCGTTGGCCTCCGGCGGCGCGAGCATCGCGGCACTGTTCCTGGCCGGGTACGTTCCCGGGCTCCTCGTGGGCGGGATGCTCATGGGCGTGGCGGGCGTGATCGCGTGGCGACGCGGGTACCCGACGGAGGCGGCGGCCGGGCTAGTGGAGATCGCGAGGCGGTTTTGGCGCGCGCTGCCGAGCCTGTTCTTGCTCGTCGTGGTCATCGGCGGGATCGTGGCGGGCGTCTTCACGGCGACCGAAGCGGCGGCTGTGGCCGTCCTGTACGCGGGGGGGCTGGCGTTCGCCTATCGCGGCATTCGCGTCCGGGACCTTCCCCAGATCCTCCTCGATGCCACGAGCACCACTGCCATCGTGCTGCTCCTGATCGCGGTGTCCATCGCGATGTCATGGATCATGGCCTACGTCAACCTCCCGCAGGCGATTGCGGGAGCCGTGGCGGCGTTCGAGAATCCCATCGCGGTGTTCTTGCTCATCAATGTCGTGCTTTTATTTGTGGGCGTGTTCATGGATATGACACCTGCGATCCTCATTTTCACGCCCATCTTTCTGCCGGTCGCGATGGAACTGGGGATGGACCCGGTCCACTTCGGGATCGTGATGGTGCTGAACCTGTGCATCGGGCTGTGCACCCCGCCGGTGGGAAGCGTGCTGTTCGTGGGCGTGGGCGTGGCGGAGACGAGCATCGCGAAGGTGGTCCGGCCGCTCCTGCCGCTGTTCGTCGCGATGCTGGTCGCGCTCGCGCTCGTGACGGCGTTCCCGGGCCTGTCTCTGTGGCTTCCCTCCCTGTTTGGGTACTGATATGCCGAGTCGCCGTCGCTTCCTCCGCCAGTCCGCCGGTGCCGCTGCGCTCGCTCCGCTGGTCGGCTGTGCCCAGGCCGCTGCCGCCGAGTCCCCCCGCCTCGGTCCCGAGGTGGAGGCACTCGGCCGCCCCGCCTGGAGCCGACGCCTCAACGGCGAACTCCGCCAAGCGACCGTCCGCGAGGTCAACGCCTACGCCGTGCGCCGTGCCATCTTCGTGCAGGTCGTCGCGGACGACGGAACCGACGGGTGGGGCGAGGCCGGGCACGACGGCGGGCCGTTTACGGCCGCGCTCGTGGAGCGTGAGTTGCGCGAGCTGGTCGTCGGGCGCGACGTGTTCGACGCCGAGGCGACGTGGGCTGCGATGTACTTCGAGGCGGACGAACTCGGCCCGTCCGGGCTCATCGCGCAGGCCATCGCGGGCGTGGACTGCGCGCTGTGGGACTTGCGCGGCAAGCTCCTCGGGATGCCGGTTTGCGACCTCATCGGCGGGCGCTTCCGCGAGACCATCCCGCTCTACGGCTCGTTCACGCGAGGTCGCCAGCGCACGCCAGAGGCCGCAGCCGAGCACGCCCTGGAGCTTCAGGCCGAGGGCTTCCAGGGGCTCAAGTTCCGCCTCAACATCCGCGAGGAAGGGCAGGACCCGTTCGACGATCCCGCGATGCCGTTCATGGGCGCGATCCGACGCGCCGTGGGCGACGACATGCCGCTCTACGTGGACCCGAACAACGGGTATTCGTCGTCTCGCGCGATCCGCGTGGGTCGCCAGTTGGCCGCCGAGTTCGGCGTCGAGCTCATCGAGGAGCCCGTCGCTGCGTACCAGTATTCGGAGATGGCCGAGGTCGCCGACGCGCTCGACATGCCCGTCGCGGGTGGCGAGCACGAGTACACGAAGTGGCAGTTCCGCGACCTCATCCTCCACGGACGCGCCGACGTGATCAACCCCGACGTGAGCAAGCTCGCAGGGCTGACCGAGGCCAAGAAGGTCGCCGCACTGGCGGAGGTCTTCGACACCCCGATATCGGTCCACAACGCGCGCCCGACGCTGCTGACAGCGGCGCACCTCCACTTCATCGCCTCCAGCCGAATGGCGCACCGGCTCCAAGAGCACCCGGCCCGGAACCGCCTCGATGAACTCTGGCAGTTCTTCGAGAACCGCTTCACGGTCAACCCCGACGGCACCATCGACGTGCCGACCTCGCCCGGCCTCGGGCTGGTGCCAGACATCCGCGCCATCCGCGCCGCCGCCGAGACGCTATGAGTGCCGCTGTTCACTCGTCCACCTCTGGCGTACCCCTAGCGGATGCTCCGGCCTCTGGCGCCAGAGGCCCGGAGCCCGACGCGCGCCGCTCGCTCGCGCCCATCATCGGCCTGTGGGCAGGGCTCGGCGTGTTCGCGCTCACGCTCGTCGTGCCCGCGCCCGCGGGCATGGCGCCAGAGGCCTGGCGAGCCGCGGGCGTGGGGCTGCTCATGGCGTGCTGGTGGATGACCGAGGCGCTGCCCATCCCAGCGACGGCCCTCGCACCTCTGGCGCTGTTCCCACTTGCGGGCGTCGTGGACATGCGCGCGGCGGCGGCGCCCTACGCCAACCCGATCATCTTCCTGTTTCTCGGCGGCTTCCTCCTCGCGAAGGGGCTCGAAAAATGGAACATGCACACGCGGCTCGCGCTCGGCGTGATCGCGGCGGTGGGGACCGAGCCGCGGCGGATCGTGCTCGGGTTCATGCTCGCGGCGGGGCTCCTCTCGATGGGCATCTCGAACACGGCCACGGCGGTGATGATGCTGCCCATCGCACTCTCAGTCGTGGCCCTTGCCAAGCGCGATGACGTGGGGACGGAGGCCGAGGACCGTACGTTCGCGCTCGTGCTGATGCTCGGCGTGGCCTACGCCTGCTCCATCGGCGGGCTGGGGACCCTTATCGGGACGCCGACGAACGCCTTCCTCGCGGGCTTTGTGAGCGAGACCTACGGCGTGGAGGTGACCTTCGCGGGCTGGATGGCGGTAGGCATCCCGATGGTCGTGATCGGGCTGACCGTCATCTATTTCATGCTGACGCGGGTCATCTTCCCGCTGCGCCTTCCCGGCATCCCCGGCGGGCGCCAGTTCATCCGCGAGCGTCAGGCCGCGCTCGGGCCGATCTCTACGCCAGAGGTCCGCGTCGGACTCGTTTTCGGGACGGTCGCGCTGCTGTGGATGACGCGACAGCTCTGGCAGCCTCTGGCGCCGGGCGCGACCGACGCCGGGCTCGCGATGGCGGGCGCCCTCGCGCTGTTCGCGCTGCCCGCTGGCGATCGCCAGCGGGGTGAGCAGTTGCTGGACTGGGAGACGGCGAAGACCTTGCCCTGGGGCATCCTACTCCTTTTCGGCGGCGGACTCTCGCTCGCGAGCGCGATCTCGGAGACGGGGCTGGCGGCGTGGATCGGGGGAAGCCTCTCGGCCTTCGGAGCGCTCCCGCTGTGGGCGCTCGTCGGGATCGTCGTCGCGACCATCGTGATGCTGACCGAACTGACGAGCAACACGGCCACGGCGGCGGCTTTCCTGCCGGTGCTCGCGGCGCTGGCCGTGAGCGTAGGCGCGGCGCCGACCGTGCTGCTGGTGCCTGCGACCGTCGCGGCTTCGTGTGCGTTCATGCTGCCGGTTGCCACGCCCGCCAACGCCATCGCGTACGGGAGCGGGCACGTGAGCATCGGCGAGATGGCCCGCGCGGGCGTCTGGCTCAACGTCACGTTCGCCGTCCTCGTGACTCTCTTCGCCGTCCTCGTGCTGCCGTTCCTGACAGGAACCGCTCTCCCCGAGTTGCCATGACAGAGACGCCGATCCAGGCTCCCCTCGTCCTCCGTGTCCACCCGGCCGATACGGTCGCGGTGGCCGTGCACCCGCTCCGTGCGGGCGAGTTGGTCCGCCTCGGCACCGAGGCGGAGGAAGCCGTCTTGCGCCAGGACATCCCCGCCGGGCACAAGATCGCTTTGCGCGACTACGAAGCGGGCGACCCCGTCGTGAAGTACGGCTTTCCCATCGGCCGCGTGACCCGGCCCATCGCCAGAGGCCAGTGGGTCCACTCGCACAACCTCGCGACGGCGCTCTCCGGCGATGCCGATTTCTCTGACGTGCGCCATAGGCCTCTGGCGGATGTTCTGGCCGCGCTGCCCGACCCCGGCCCGGAGCCGACGTGGGAGGGGTTCGTCCGCCCCGATGGCCGCGTCGGCACGCGGAACGAACTGTGGGTGCTGAACACCGTCGGCTGTGTGAACCGCGCCGCGGAGCGGATCGCGCGGACCATCGACCGCCGCTTCGGCCACGAGGGCGAGGGCGTGATCGACGGCGCACACGCCTTCGCGCACCCCTTCGGGTGCAGCCAACTCGGCGGCGACCACGCCCGCACGCGCGACCTCCTCGCGGCACTCACGCGGCACCCCAACTGCGGCGGGGCCGTCGTGCTCGGGCTGGGCTGCGAGAACAACCAACTCGCGGCCTTCCTCGACGCCGCCGATCTGGACGGCTCGCGACGCGCCAGAGGCCGGTTGCAGTCGTTCGTGGCGCAGCTCGTCGGCGACGAGATCGAGACGGGCATCGAGGCCGCGGAGAAGATCGTAGAGGTCATGCGCGAGGACCGGCGCGAGACCGTGGGGGCGCACCGGCTCGTGCTCGGGGTCAAGTGCGGCGGCTCGGACGGCTTCTCAGGTGTGACGGCGAACCCGCTGCTGGGGCGCCTCGCGGACCGCTGGACGGCGTGGGGGGCGCGCGTGCTCCAGACCGAGGTCCCCGAGATGTTCGGCGCCGAGCCGGTGCTCCTGGAGCGCGCGGTCTCCGGCGACGTCTTCTGCGAGACGGTGAACCTCGTGCAGCGCTTCCGCGACTACTTCGTCGCCCACGATCAGCCCGTCTACGAGAACCCCAGCCCCGGCAACAAGGACGGCGGGCTGACGACGCTGGAGGAAAAATCCCTCGGCGCGATTCAGAAAGGCGGGCGGGCGCCTGTCGCCGAGGTGCTGGACTACGCCGAGGCGGCGTCCGTCCCAGCCTCTGGCACCGACTCCAGCGACGGTTTCGCCAGAGGACTCGGACTCATCGAGTCGCCCGGCAACGACGGCGTCTCGTGCACCGCGCTCACGGCCTCTGGCGCGACCGTCCTGCTCTTCACGACCGGCCGCGGTACGCCCCTCGGCTTCCCGGCCCCGACCGTCAAAGTGGCGACTAACCCCGACATCGCCGAGCACAAGCCGCACTGGATCGACTTCGGCGCGGGCGACCTCCTCACGGGCGCCGCCGACATGGACGCCCTCGCGGACCGCCTCACGGCGTACGTCCTCGATGTCGCCAGCGGCCGGCGCACGAACAACGAAACGAACGACTACCGCGAGATCGCCATCTGGAAAGGCGGCGTCACGCTTTGATCCATGTCTGACTTTCCTCGCCTCAATCGCCAGCGCTTGCGCGGGGTAGACCGCGAGGTCTATGACTCGCTCCCGCGCCCTGTCCAGGTACTCCAGTTCGGGACAGGGGCGCTGCTGCGTGGCCTCGTAGACGACGCGCTCGACCGCGCCGCGCGCGAGGGCCTCTGGCGCGGAAACGCGATTGTCGTGAGCCAGACCGGCAGCGGACGCGGAGCCGCGTTCAACGACCAGGACGGCCTGTTCACACTCCGCGAGCGAGGGATGGAAGATGGTGAGGCCGTCGAGCGTGTCCGCATCATCACAACCGTAGAGCGTGCCATCTCCGCTCAGGATGAGTGGGAGGCCGTCCTCGATCTGGCAGATGACGCGGATGTAATCGTCTCCAACACAACCGAGGTCGGGTTGACATGGGACGATGACGATGATCCTACGGCTTACCCGCCTCGCTCCTTCCCTGCAAAGCTGGCGGCGCTTCTGCACAAGCGCGCGACGGCGTTTTCTGCCTTCGGGCGCGAGCCCGGATGGGAGACCGTTGTCCTGCCGACCGAACTCGTAGAGGGCAACGGGACATTGCTGCGCGACCTCGTGCTGCGATGGGGAGAACGCGCAGGCTGGGGCGATCTCTTCGCCGGGTGGATCGACACGCACGTCACGTTCTGCGACACCCTCGTGGACCGGATCGTGACCGGCACCCCGCCGGACCTCGGCGCGGCGGAGCGCGAGGTCGGCCACCGCGACCCGCTTCTCACCGACACCGAGCCGTACCGACTGTGGGCCATCGAGCCGCCCGAAGGCACCACGCCAGAGGCCCTGCGCGAGCGGCTTCCCTTCGCGAACGGAGACCCAGCCTCTGGCGCGGGCATCGTCGTCGCGCCGAGCGTGGAGCCGTTCCGGTTGCGCAAGGTGCGGCTGCTCAACGCGGCGCACACGCTGCTCGTCCCCGTCGCGCTGGGGTGCGGACTGGAGACCGTCGGCGAGGCGACGGAGGACGCCCGCGTGGGCGCGTTCCTGGACCGGCTCCTGTTCGGTGAACTGGTCCCCGCCGTGGCCGCAGACTTGGAGGTCTCTGGCGCCGATCCCGATTCCGCCGAGCCCTTCGCGCGGGCCGTCCGCGACCGCTTCGCGAACCCCTTCATCCGCCACGAACTGCGCTCGATCACGCTCCAGCAGACGATGAAACTCGGCGTCCGCGCCGTCCCCAGCGTCCTCGCGCTCGACCGGCTGGACCGCGTCCCCGACGCCGTCGCGCTCGGCTTCGCCGCGTTCCTGCTCCTCCACCGCCAGGCCGACGGCATCCCGCCCGACGGCGCCCTCCGCTTCGCTACCGCCGACGTTCTGGCGGACGACCGTGCCGAGACCATCCGAGGCCTCTGGCGCGAGCGACCGGACGCCGCGTTTGTCATTGCCAACGAGGTCCTCGCGAACACTGACCTCTGGGGGTACGACCTGACAGACCTACCGAAGACCGGCCCGGCCTTCGCGAGCGAGGTCGCCCGCCTCACCGCCCGCGCCCTGGACGACGGCCTGCCGATGGTCCTCAACGCCCACCTCTCTCTCTCGCCGCGATGACGCTCTCGCTCCGCTGGTATGGCGAGTCTGACCCCGTCACGCTCGGCGCGATCCGCCAGATTCCGGGCGTGCGCGGCATCGTGACCGCGCTACACGATGTGCCGCCTGGCGAGGCGTGGACGCCAGAGGCCGTCCGCTCGGTGCGCGAGCGCGTCGAGGACGCCGGGCTGGCCGTGAGTTGTATCGAGTCGATCCCCGTGCCCGAGGGCATCAAGCTGGGCACGAGCGACCGCGAACGGTTGACCGACAACTGGTGCACGAGCGTCGAGGCTGTGGGCGAGGCCCTCGCGGGTAGTCCGTTCCCGCCGGTCGTCTGCTACAACTTCATGCCCGTCTTCGACTGGACGCGGACCGACCTCCACCGCGCGATGCCGGACGGGTCGGAGGCATTGGCCTATGCCGAGGGCGACCTCGCGAACGTGGAGGAGGCGCTGGCCTCTGGGGGGCTCCCCGGCTGGATGGACGCGCACTCGCCCGACGACCTCCGCCGCCTGTTCGCCGCCTACGAGGCCGTGGACACGGAGCAGATGTGGGACCACCTCGGGTGGTTTTTGGAGCGCGCCGTGCCCGTCGGCGAAGCCTCTGGCGTCAAGCTCGCGATTCATCCCGACGACCCGCCGTGGTCCCTCTTCGGCCTCCCGCGCGTCGTGACCTCCGCCGACGCGCTGGGCCGGGTCTGCGACCTCGTGGACTCCCCTGCCAACGGCGTCACGCTCTGCACCGGCTCCCTCGGCGCCGACCCCGCCCAAGTCGCGGACCTTCCCGCCGCCGCCGCCCGTCTCGCCGCCAGAGATCGTCTCCACTTCGCCCACCTCCGCAACGTCGCCCATCTCCAGTCCCCCCGCCTCGGCGCCGAGGCGGACCCACCCGGAGCGACGAATGCGCGTGACTTCACCGAGACCGCCCATCCCGAGGGCGACGTGGACCTCCCCGGCGTGATCGCCGCCCTCAAGCGAGCAGGCTTCGACGGTTCTCTCCGCCCGGACCACGGCCGTCAGATCTGGACCGAGCGCGGCAATCCGGCCGTCCGCCCCGGCTACGGGCTGTTCGATCGCGCCCTCGGGGCCACCTACCTCCTCGGCCTTTGGAAGGCCACGTCCGCCTGATTCATGATGACTCACGCCAACGGTCTCGCCATCCACGACCTGTCCACCCGCGAGGGCGTCGTCGCCGCCGTCGAGGCGGACCGAGCCGTCGCCGTCGTCCGTACGGACGAGCCCGAGAAGCTCGTCTCCATCGCGCGCGCGCTAACGGAGGGCGGTGTCGTGTGCTTCGAGGTGACCATGACGGTCCCGAACGCGCTCGATGGCATCCGCGCGGTCACCGCAGAACTGGGCGCGAACATCCTCGTCGGCGCGGGCTCTGTGACCGACGCCGAGACCGCCAAGGCGGCCGTGGACGCGGGCGCGCGCTACATCGTGAGTCCAGTGTTCAAGCGCGAGGTCGTGGAGGCGGCCCACGCGATGAATGCTGCCGCCATGCCCGGCTGCTTCACGCCGACCGAGATCCTGACCGCGCACGAGGCCGGGGCCGATGTCGCGAAGGTGTTTCCCGCCGGGAGCCTGGGGCCGGGCTTCATCAGGGGCGTCCTTGCGCCGATGCCGTTCCTCAAGCTGATGCCTACGGGCGGGGTCTCACTGGACAACGCGACCGAGTGGCTCCGCGCGGGCGCCGTCGCCGTGGGCGCGGGCTCCGCGCTCGTCGAGTCCGATGCCATCGCGGCGGGGGACTGGGCCCGCCTGACCGCTAACGCTCGCCGCCTCCGCCAGTCCGTCGACGCCGCTTGACATGCGCGCCCTCGCCCTTTTCCTCGCTCTTGCCACGACGGTCGCCGCCCAGGACTGCCTCGTGACCGACTACGGTGCGGTCCCGAACGACGGCATGCTCGACACGGCTGCGATCCAGGCCGCCGTGGACGACTGTGCCGAGAGGGGAGGAGGGACCGTCCGCGTCCCGGCGGGCACCTTCGACACCGGGACCGTTCGCCTCGCGAGTTTCGTCCACCTCCACCTCAACGCGGGCGCGCTCCTCCGGGGCTCCACGGACCTCGCAGACTACCCGTTCCAGCCCGAGTTGACCAGCGAGCGCCCGGGCCGCCGTCGCGCGCTCTTGGCCGCGTTCGGCGCCAAACACGTCGCGCTGACCGGGACCGGCACCATCGACGGCCGCGGGCCAGAATTCGCCTACGACGCCCAGACTGGCGACGAAACCGAGGGCCGACCGATGTTCTGGGTCGTCTTCCAGGACGTCCGTGATCTCACGATCCGCGACGTGCGGATGGTCAACAGCACCGGGTGGACGCTCAACCTCAACCGGGTCGAGCGCGTCTCCGTCCGGGGCATCACCATCGACAATCCGCCTCTCGCGCCGAACACCGATGGCATCGACCTCCGCGGCGCGCGCGACGTGACGATCTCGAACGTGACCATCCGCACCGGTGACGATGCGATCTGCTTCAAGGCGCGGCGCGGGCAGCCCGTCGAGAACGTCGTCGTCACGAACGCCGTCCTTGCGAGCGACGACGCGGCGATCAAGTTTGGGACCCGGACGGGCGACCGGATCGCGCACGTCCTCGTGCAAAACGTCGCCATTCGCGACACGCGCTATGGTATCGCCGTGTTCATGAAAGACGGCGGGGCGGTCGAGCAGGTCCGCATCGAAAACGTCACCTTCGGCGGGGAGCCGACGCGCCACGGGACCGAGTACCCGGTCTACCTCGACATCGACCGCCGCGACGAGACCAGCCCGCTCGGGACCGTTCGCGATGTGACACTCGCCGGACTCGACCTCGCGACGCGCGGCAACGTGCTCATCGCCGGTCGCCCCGATGCGCCCATCGAGCGGCTCACCCTCCGCGACGTGACTCTCCGAGTAACAGAGCCAGCGGACCTCGACGGGCGACGCAAGCCTGGTGGGATCCGAGGCCTCGGCGTCATCCCCGGCTCCGTGAACCTCGCGTCTGTGGATGCGCACCTCACGCTGGGCCACATTCGAGGCTTGACGCTTCGCGACGTGAGTGTCCTCGGTCCGGGCCGACGCCCCTTCCACGTCGAATCCGTCACGGGCCTTCGCGCCGACGGCCTCGCCCTCTCCTCCGACTGACTCTCCCCGCCTCGGTGCCGAGGCGGACCCACCTGACCCGCCATGCCGACCGTCGTCACCTTCGGCGAGATCATGCTCCGGCTCTCCACGCCGGGCTTCTCGCGCTTCCGCCAGGCCCGCAGCTTCGACGTCGTCTATGGCGGCGGCGAGGCCAACGTCGCCACCTCGCTCTCCCTCTTCGGCCACGACGCCCGGTTCGTCACCAAGCTCCCCACGCACGAGATCGGACAGGCCGCCGTCGACCAACTCCGCCAGTTCGGCGTGGACACGCGCTTCATCGCGCGAGGCGGGGACCGCGTCGGGATTTACTTCCTGGAGACGGGTGCGAGCCAGCGGCCCTCGAAGGTGGTCTACGACCGCGCGCGCAGCGCCGTGAGCGAGATCGAGCCCGGCGACCTGGACTGGGACGCCGCGATGGAGGGCGCCGATTGGTTCCACTGGACCGGTATCACGCCCGCGCTCGGACCGAAGCCACGGGCGGCCGTCGAGGTCGCCTGTCGGGCCGCGAAAGCCGCAGGCGCGACCGTCTCGTGCGACCTCAACTTCCGCTCGAAGCTCTGGACGACGGACGAGGCCCAGGCCACCATGCGCCCGCTCATGGAGCACGTCGATGTGTGCATCGCGAACGAGGAGGACGCGGACCGCTCGCTGGGAGTGACTACGGAGGGCTCCGGCGCGGACGCCGCCGAAGACGCCGAACTGAGCGCCGAAGGCTACGCTCGGCTGGCGGAGACCCTGACCGCCGACTTCGGGTTCGAGGCCGTCGCGATCACGCTGCGCGAGAGCCACAGCGCGAGCGACAACGGGTGGAGCGCGATGCTCCTCGGCGGCGCGGGGACATCCCTGCCGCTGGCCGAGGCTACGCGGAGCCGCGTCTACGACGTGCGCCTCGTGGACCGCGTCGGCGGCGGCGACAGCTTCGCGGCGGGGCTCATTCACGGCCTGCTGACCGAAACGGACGCCGAGGACGCGCTCAACTTCGCCGTAGCGGCGAGTGCGCTGAAGCAGACCATTCCCGGCGACCTCAACCTGAGCACCGCGGAGGAGGTCGAGAAACTGGCCCGAGGCTCCGGCTCCGGCCGCGTCGAGCGCTAGCCCGCCATGTTGCGTCCCCGTACCGGTCCCCACCGCCTCGTGCTCTCTCTCGATGGCCTCTGGCGCCTCCTCCCAGATCCCGAGGACGCGCTCGGGCCGGATGCGCCCTGGCGCGACGATGCGCTCGCGTTCGCCGTGCCCGGAAGCTGGAACAGCCAGCTCGCCGAGGCTGAAGCGGGCGGCGTCCGGCTGGCCGAGTACGTCGGCGCGTGCTGGGTCGGGCGCCAGGTGTTCGTGCCGGAGGCGGCGGAGGGCAAGCGGGTGTTCGTCTACGACGGATCGGCGGACTACTGCGCCGAGGTCTTCTGGGACAGCGAGCGTGTCGGCGAGAGCCGGGCGGCGTTTCTGCCGTTCTGGGCCGAGGTCACAGGCCACGTCACGCCCGGGACCGCGCACCGCCTCGCACTTCGCGTGGACAACCGCGCGACGGCGGATACCATCCCGATGGGTATCACCGGCCCCGAGTTCGCCGAGCCCAAGGAGCGCGGCGCGGGCGCCGAGCACTTCCCGCCCGCCCGCTACGACTTCTTTCCGTACGGCGGCCTCCACCGCGAGGTGGAACTCGCGATCCTGCCGCAGGCGTTCATCGCGCAGGTCCGCGTGGAGACCGTGCTGAGCGGCGAGGTTACGGTCGAGATCGAGATCGACGGCCCCGCTGACGCTGCCGCTGCTCGACTGGCGGACGCCTCGGGCGCGCCCGTCACCACCGCTAGAGCCAAGACGGTGGAGTCGACCGCCGACCTCTCTTCCGCGTCATCCCGAACGAACGTGGGGGATCTCGACGCGGAGGCCCAAGCCGTAGGCAGCGGTACCGACGACTCCGACCCCGCGCTGAGATCCTTCGCTGGCGCTCAGGATGACACGGTTGGAAGGGAGGAGTTGACCATGGCCCGGCTCAGTCTCCAAGTCCCCGAGCCGTGCCCGTGGTCGCCCGCGGATCCGCACCTCTACACGCTCCGCGTTGGCATCGAGCGAGACGGAGACGAACTAGACGCCGTCGAGCTGGCGGTCGGAATCCGCGAGGTCCGGGTCGAGGGGAGGCACCTCCTTCTCAACGGCGAGCCGGTCTTTTTGCGCGGCTTCGGCAAGCACGAGGACTTCCCCGTGATCGCGAAGGCGCACAGCCCGGCGGTCCTCGTCAAGGACTTCGGGCTGATGCGCTGGATCGGCGCCAACTCGTTCCGCACGAGCCACTACCCGTACCACCCGGACTGGCTGGACGAGGCCGACCGGCGCGGCGTCCTCGTGCTCTCTGAGGTCCCCGCCGTCTCGCTCAATCACTCCAAAACCAACGAAAAAACGCAGGCTGCCCATCGCGAGGCCATCCGCCAGCTCGTCGCGCGCGACCGCAACCACCCGAGCGTCATCGGCTGGGTCATCGGGAACGAGCCGGGCCTGAGCGGCGAGGAGGAGGCCACGACCGACACCGCCACCGACTACTGGCAGCCCCTCTTCGACCTCACGCGCGACCTCGACCCGAGCCGCCCCGTCACCGTTCCGACCCACAACCGCCACGTCGGCCGCGCGCTCTACCCACTCTGCGACCTCGCGAGCATCAACCGCTACTACGGCTGGTACACGCAGCCCGGACAGCTCGACCTCGCGAAGCAACTGCTCCGCGAGGAGTTGGATGAGATCTGGGACACCTACGGCCTCCCGACCCTCGTGACCGAGTTCGGCGCCGACACCCTCGCGGGCGCCCACAGCACGGTCCCTGTCCAGTTCACCGAGGAGTACCAGGCTGCGTTCATTGAGGCGTACCTCGATGTGATTGAGGTGCACCCGGCGGCGGTCGGCGCCCACATCTGGAACTTCGCCGACTTCCGCACGCCCCAGAACTTCCGGCGTGTCGTGGACAACCTGAAGGGGGTGTTCACCCGCACGCGCGACCCGAAGCGCGCCGCCTTCGCCCTCCGCGCCCGATGGACGGGCGCCCGCGGCCCCGGCATGGCCCGCCTCGCCCACACTCCCGGCCACGTCCCCGAGGCGGACCGACCCGATCCCCACGCGCCATGACCCGACTGCTCCCCCTCCTCGTTGTGCTGGCGCTCTGGCTTGCGGGCACCGTCGGTGCCCAGACGCTCCAGGCGGGCGGCACGCTTCAGCCGGGCCAGATCCTCACCGCCGACGGCACGAACGACGGCGTCGAGATCGGCCCCGGTCCCGCTGTTTCCTTCGACCCGACCGCCGAGAACCGGTGGGCCGCCTTCCGTGAGGTCGTGACCGGCGACGGCGAGACCGTGAGCGGGTTTGTCTTCGACGGCTACCTCTACACCCCCGCCCGCGCCGACTCCGACCGCCGCCGCCGTCGGTTCCCGAACGACGTGACCGCCCGCGTGCGCTCCAACGGCGTCCACCTCGCCTTCGCCCGCGAGAAGGGCGTCGAGCGCGAGATCGCCCTCTTCATCACCCGTCCTGGCGGCGGCGAGATGACCCTCGCCTTCCCGGACGATCTCTTCGGTGAGGTACGCACGCTCACGTTCCGCCTCGCGCCCGGCGAGGGTCGGTTCGTCCTCCTCAACGACACGTCGCCGGCGTACCGCGCGCCGTTCACGCCGCCCGAGAGCCCCCGCCAGTCGGTCGAGCTGACCCGTTGGCGGTTCGCGCTGGAGCGCGACTTGCCCGAGGGCGTCGAGCCGTGGACGGAAGGTTTCCGGCACGAGGCGATGCGGCCCGTCAGGGCCCCGCACACCTGGAACGCGGTAGACGAGGGCGACCCGCGCGGACTGGCAGACGGGATCGACGTGGGGCAGCAGTACCACCGAGGCGTCGGTTGGTACGTGACGACGGTGGACGGCTCCGAGATCGAGGACCACTTCGTGATGCTCCGGCTGGAGGGCGTCGGCAACCTGGCCGAGGTGTGGCTCAACGGCGAGCGCGTCGGCGAGACGACGCGGACGTACACCCGGACGGACCTGGAACTGACCGGCTGGCGGGCCGGGCTGAATCATCTCGCGATTCGCGTGGACAGCCGCTTCCACCCCGACGTGGTCCCGCACGCAGCGGACTACACGTTCTACGGCGGGCTCTACCGAGGCGCGGAGATCGTCGCGCTCCCCGCCGAGGCCCGGATCGCGGACGTGCGTGTGACGACGCCTGAGGTCTCAGCGTCCGAGGCAACCGTCTCCATCGGCGCTCAGGTCGCCTCGGCGTACGACGCGCCGGGGATGGACCTCGTCATCCGCGTGCTCGATCCGAGCGGCGGTGTGGTGGCGTCCAGCGTCCAGCCGGTCCGCCCGGCCGGTGGAGGCGATGCGCTCGTCTCCGCCGACCTCACGATCCCGACGCCGCTCCTCTGGGGGCCGGGCCACCCGCACCTCTACGCCGTCCACACCTCGCTCGTCCGCGCCGATCGCCAGCCCGGCGACATCGCGCATTCGCAAGACGCGCCCAAAGTCCTCGACCACACCGTTGAGCCGCTCGGCTTCCGGTTCTACGAGTGGACGCCGGACGACGGGTTCTCGCTCAACGGATCACGCGTGCAGCTCCGCGGCGTCAACGTGCACCAGGACGGCGGGCCGCCGCTCGCGTGGGCCTCGGGACCAGACGTCACCCGCCGCGATCTGGAGCTGGCGAAGGCGATGGGCGCCAACTTCGTCCGCCTCGCGCACTACCCCCACCACCCCGACGTGGTCGCCCACGCCGACAGCCTCGGTCTGATCGTTTGGGCCGAGGTCCCGTTCATCACGTCCGATCCGACCGCGGCCGGCTTTGCCGAGGCCACTGAGCGGATGGTCGCAGACATGATCGAACGCGATTCGAACCACCCGAGCGTCGTGCTGTGGGGCCTCGGAAACGAGTCGCTCATCTCGTGGCAAACGCCCGAGGTGCAGCAAGCCGCCCTTCGATTGGCGTTCCGTCTGGACGAGGTGGCCAAAGGTCGCGACCCGAGCCGCTACACGGTCCAGGCGCAGAACCACATCGTGACGGTGGACGGCGACTCTCGCGGCATCATGGAAAGCGCCGACATTCAGGCTCGCAATCAGTACGCCGGGTGGTACGAGGACGCACCCGAGGACATCGGCCCACGGCTAGACCGCTACCGCGCCGAGCACCCGAACTGGCGGATGTTCTTGAGCGAGTACGGCGCTGGTGCCCAGCGCGGGCTCTGGGTCGAAGACTCCCTCGCGCAGCCCTTTGACTTTTCCGAGACCTGGGCGCTCCGCTTCCACGAGGCCTACCTCGACGCGCTCGACGATCGACCGTGGGTAGCCGGAGGTGCGGTCTGGCATCTATTCGATTTCTCCAGCCATGTCAAGACCGGAACGCTCCCGCACGTTAACCAGAAGGGCCTCCTGAACCGCGACCGCCAGCCGAAGGCCGTCTATTATCTCTACCAGAGCCGATGGACCGACGGCCCGATGGCGTGGCTCTTCGCCAACACCCGTACGCACCGCGAGGCGGGGACGCGGCGCCTGGAAGCGTTCACCAACGCCCCCGAGGCTACGCTCTACGTGGACGCCGAGTTCGCCGGACGCGCGGAGCGAATCGGCCGCTCCACCCGCCTCGGGTGGAACGTGGACCTAGCCGAAGGCTCCCGCCGCCTCCGCCTCGTCGCCCGCTGGCCCGACGGCCGGACTGCCACTGATGAGGCCACCGTCTTCGTCGTCCCACCGGGCACGCTCAGCCGCTCTGCCGACCGTCCGGTCCGCCTCGACGGCGACAACTGACTCCCCGACTCATGCCCGCGCCCCTCACGCTCCATCCCGACCGCTTCTTCCCGCCCGACCCTGCTGAGCGCCGGGCGGCGCGGGCGATCTACGAAGACACAGCGGGTCTCCCCATCGTGAGCCCGCACGGCCACGTGGAGCCGGCGCTCCTCGCAGAGAACGAGCCATTCCCGGAACCGACCGAACTTCTCATCACGCCGGACCACTACATCTTCCGAATGCTCCACAGCCAGGGCATTGGGCTGGATGACCTTGGCATCCCACGCTCCGATGGAACTCGGGCGGATGTCGACCCGCGCGAGGTCTGGCGGACCTTCTGCGCACACTGGTGCCTCTTCGCTGGGACGCCTACGCGCGCTTGGCTGGAGTACGAGCTGGCAGAGCTCTTCGGCGTCGAGGTGGTGCCCGAGGCGGCGACAGCTGACCGGATCTACGACCAGATCGCCGAGCGTATCGCGAGCCCCGAGTACCGGCCTCGAGCCCTCTTCGAGCGGTTCGGTATCGAAACTCTCGCCACGACGGACGCCGCGACGGACACGCTGGAGCACCACGCCGCGCTCCACGCGATGGGCTGGAAGGACCGCGTGATCCCGACGTTTCGACCGGATGCTCTCGTCCGCATCGCTCGCCCGGCGTGGCGGGCCGAGGTCGCCCGGCTGGCAGAGAGGACCGGCAGCGAGATCGACAGCTACGCTGCCTTCGCGGATGCCCTTCGCCAGCGGCGTGCGTTCTTCGATGAGCACGGAGCCGTCGCGACTGACCACGCCGCGGAAACGGCCAGGACCGGCTGGTTGACTGCCGCCGAGTTGGAGCGTGTCTTCGACGCTGCGCTCGATGGCACCGTCACCTCGGCCGACGAAGAGGCCTTCACCGCGCACATGCTGATGTCATTCGCTGAGATGAGCACCGAGGACGGCCTCGTGATGCAACTCCACGTCGGTGCGCTCCGCGACCACAATGGACCGCTGGCGGCTCGCTTCGGACCCGACACAGGGGCCGACATCCCGCTCGCGACCGAGTTCACACGCGCACTCCGTCCGCTGCTCTCCGAGTTCGGCAGCGCACCCGACTTCCGCATGATCGTCTTTACCCTCGATGAGGCGACGTACGCCCGGGAACTCGCGCCTTTGGCCGGTCACTACCCCGGCCTCGTCCTCGGCCCGGCTTGGTGGTTCCACGATTCCATCGAGGGCATGCTGCGGTTCCGCGAGAGGACGACTGAGACCGCCGGGTTTCACAACACGGCCGGATTCAACGACGACACACGGGCGTTTTGCTCGATCCCAGCCCGGCACGACCTCGCGCGACGGATCGACGCCCACTACCTCGGGCGGCTCGTCGCTCGGCATCAGATCTCACTCGCCGAGGCACGACGGATTGGCGTCAATCTCGCCGTCACGCTCCCGCGCCGCGCCTACCGCCTGGACCGCCAGGCCGTCCCGGCGTGACGCCCGATGCCGAGACCCGACTCGCTGGAGACGCCCAGCGGATCTTCAGCGCCGCCGTTCGTGCCGTCCAAGCCCCGGCGCTTCTCGACTCCGTTGACCTCGGGGCGCTGGCGGGGCGGGCTCTGGAGACGTTTGATTGCCTCGTGGTGGTGGGCGCCGGCAAGGCTTCGATCCCGTTCGCCGGGGCCCTCGAAGAGCGTCTCGGTCCACTCGCAACGCGAGCCGAGGGAGCTGTTGTGGTGCCGAGCGGGTACCCGGCGTCGCTTCCGCCCGGGGTGCCCTCCCCGAGGCGGATCGCAGTGCGAGAAGCGGGACACCCAGTCCCGACGGATGAAGGCGCGGTGGCGGCATTGGAGGCCTTGACCCTCGCGGGCGGCGCGAGTTCGAAGGACCTCTTGATCGCGCTCCTCTCCGGCGGAGGCTCCGCGTTGTGGACGTCCCCGCCCAGCGGCCTCCCGCTTGCGGACGTGCAGGTGACTACCCAGATGCTCCTGCTCTCCGGGCAGTCTATCGGCGCGATCAACACCGTGCGGAAGCACGTATCGCGAATCTCCGGTGGACAGCTCGCTGCTGCGGCAGCGCCCGCCCGCCTCGTTGCGCTCGTCCTCTCTGATGTCGTCGGGGACGACCTCGCGACTATCGCTAGCGGTCCCACGGTTCCAGACCCGACGACGTTCGCGGACGCGCTTGCGGTCGTGGAGGACCTCGACGTGCCACTCGCCGTCCGGGAGCATCTCCAGATGGGGTCGCGAGGCGAAAGCCCCGAGACGCCAACGACACTCCCAGATGAGCCCACGACGGTTCTTCTCGGCTCCAACCGGACGGCACTCGTGGCAGCAAGGGGAGAAGCGGAGCGCCTGGGCTACGCCGTCGCCGAAGTGCGCGAGGGCGTGATGGGCGAGGCACGGGAGGTCGGCGTTGCGCTCGCTCGCGCGGCCCGCGAGGCTCCAGATCAACCCCTGATTCATCTATGGGGCGGCGAGACGACCGTGACCGTGACTAGCTCCGGGCGTGGCGGTCGCAATCAGGAGGTCGCCCTCGCCGCCTCGCTCCACCTCGACGGATCGCCGGAAGCCATCGTCGTGCTCGCGGGTGGGACGGATGGCGTGGACGGCCCGACGGACGCGACCGGAGGGTGCGTGTCTCCCCTGACGGCGGGGCGGATCCGGGCGGCTGGTCTCTCTCCCGAGGCCCTCCTGTCCGAGAACGATGCCTACCGAGCGCTCGGAGCCGCCGATGCTCTCCTCCGGACCGGACCCACTCACACGAACGTGGCGGATATCAGCATCGCGGTCCGTGGCGATTAGCCGGTGTGGTCTGAGCCCGCGGCCCACCCGCCTCGGTACCGAGGCGGACGGGGCCGACACCGAGGCGGAGATCTTCACTACCCTGTGTGCTTGGTCCTCTGAGCGGCGATGAACACCGTCGAGGAGTGCCAGCTACGAAAGGCTCTGCCTCGGGGCTGCTGCGGGCGTGTCAGGTGAGGAACTGGAAGCCAAGGGGAGGTGCCGGAGGATAGAGCGGCGAGGCAAGCTGGCCGCCTCGTGTCTCGTGACGAGGTCGGTTGCGTCCGCCGAGTCTGATGGCCGACACGAACCCCACGATGCTACTCAGCCTCGTCTGCTCCTTTTGCCTCCTTCTCTGCTCGAAGTCGCTCAATGGCGGCCTGCACGTCTGCCTCCCACTCGAACGGCGGATCGTTCTCCGGGTCGTACGGTGGCAGGTCCGGTATCTCGGCGCCCAGTTCTTCCAGTAGCTCTCTCGCCTGTTCTAGATCGTAGCGGTGGACATACGGTTCGCCGTCGGCCCATGCCCACTTGTATGCAGCATGCCCACTTGTATGCAGAGAGTGCATGTTTTTTTGCCCGATCAGGCTCGCTGAGCGCCTGCCATAGCAATGCGAGGTAGTAGTGGGCTTCACTCTCCGCCGATAGTCGTTCGGTCTCTGCCCGGGCTGCCTCCTCCGTCATCTCGCCCGAGTGCCACTTCGCGAGCACCAGACCGGTCGCTGACGTGGCGTCTCGCAACCCCCGCTCGTTCGCCATTCGCATGGCCTCCCGGAACGCCGACGCTGCGCTCGGCCAGTCTTTCTGCTCTACTCGCCAGTCGCCCCGGATCCCATGGAGGTAGCGGAGATTCGTGCGGCTGCGGCCCTTCGAGGCGAGGCGGATCGCCTCTACGAGCTGCTTTTCTCCCAGCGTTCCCTCCCACAGTTGGGCTTGAGCAAGGAGGCGCTCGGCACTCCCCGGACGATACGCCGCCCGATTCCACGCACGACCCATCGGGTTCAGCGCCTCCCATGTCCCCCACGCCGATTCCCAATCGCCGACACGAGCCTGCGATTGGAACAGGAAAAGGCGGCCCATGAACACGCCCTGCTTGTCATCCCAGACCTCCGCAAGGTTGAGGGCCAAGGAGTAGATCCGGTCCGATGCTGCCACCCGGTTCTGTTCTCTCAGGCAGGTGGCATGGCTCCTAAGTCCTCCGGCCGTTTCGAACCAGTCCTTCGCTCTCAGGTGGAGGCGCAGCGAGGTACCGAACGAGGCCAGCGCCGCGTCGAACTGACCCCTTCCGTACAAAGCGGTCGCTGCGCAAGAGGCGATGTAGCTCGCGTGGCGGTTGTCTAACCCTTCCGGCTCTCCCCACCCCTCTGGAAAAAGTGGTCGGAGTAGTGCCAGGGCCTCCACATTCGCTTCGAGGTTGAAGATAAATGCATTCGCAAGCTCCCCTTGGAATACGTCTACGGCCTCCTGCATCCGCCCAAGAGCCAGAAGCGTCCGTACTACCTGCACCCCCGACGCCACGTCCTCCAGCGTTTCCGCCTCGTCGTACGGGTTGTGCACCACCGAAGAGAAGTGATCCACCACCTGCTGACCGACCGCCGCCTTCTCTTCTCCCTCCAGTGACCCCGACGCCACCCCTCGCACCACTGGGTGCAGGTCATAGCGCTTCTCCTGGGCGTCGTACTGCACCAGCCCCCGCGCTTCGAGGTCCTGCACGGTCTTACCTAGGCGGGTAGGGGCGGTCGCTACTTCCTCCGACGCCTTCCATGAGGCGAATGCCTTCTCGTAGGCGGCTCGCTCTGCCAGCGCTGCCTCATACTCCCGCTGCTTTTCTGCTTTCCAATCGTCCTTCTGGTGGTCCCACGTGTATGGCCATCGCTCCTCAGGTGGTGTAGGTACAGGCACGGTCTCCGGCTCGGGCGGGAGGTGCGGGTTGAACGCTGCCAATGTCTCGGTGTCTACCGCTGAGGAGATTAGCGCGAGCGTCGAGAGCAACTGTCGGCTCGCCTCCGGCAGGTCCGCCATCGCTGCGCGTAGAATGTGGTTCCGCCTCTGCACGAGGTCCAGTTTCCCGAGGTCTAGACGTGCCCCGCCCTCGGGCCCTGCGTCGGACACCCAGGCGTCGAAGTTGCCGCGGTCCGGGAAGTAGTTGGCGACGAGCCCCGCGAGCACGCCGATCACCAGCGGGTGGTTGTTGCAATTCTCCCGCAGGTAGGCTCGGATGGCGGTGGAGTCTCCTGTGATGTCTCCTGCAGCCCGGAAGAGGGTCTCGGCGTCGGCCGGGCGGAGACCCGCCAATGACTCCCGGCGGACCCCTGGGATGGGAAGCCCGGCCGGGTTGAGAAGGGAGCGAGGCGTGAGCCGGGTCGTGACGAGGATCTTCGAGGGACTGGCGGTGGAGAGGTACCGGAGGAGGTCGCCGTCTTCGTCGCGGATGGTGGAGGTCGGGACGCGGGTGCCGAGGATTGCGTCGGTCGGATCGCCGGCCGCCTCGTCGGGAAGTTGAGCGGCGTCCAGGCGGTGATAAGCGACGAGGACGCGTTCGAGGCCGTCGAGGACGAGGAGCCAGGAGCGTTTCTGGAGATAGGCGAGGAGCTGCCCGCCCAACTCCGGCGTCTTCATCTTGCGGAAGTCCTCAACAGGCTGACTCGTGATGTAGGCGAGTGCGTGGCGGCAAAAGTCTGCCATGACGGCGCCCCGCTCGTAGAACGAGTACCAGAAGCGACCGGCCCAGGCCTGGTCACCCGACCGTAGATCAGGGGCGAGGTTCGTGGCCCACTCCCAGGTGAGGAGGCTCTTGCCCGATCCCCCGATGGCTTCGAAGAGGAGGAGGGGAGTGGGGTCAGCAGGGTCGGCCCAGTCGGTGAGGGTGTCGAGTTCTGCCTGTCGACCGACGAAGGCGTGGGAGCCGAGGTATGAAGGCTCAGCGTAGAGATCCGGTGGGGTGCGGGTGCGGCTCGTCTCCTCCTGTGCTTCCGCATCGGGTTCGGGAGTTTCTGCAGGAGGTTCCGGAGGTGGCGCGAGGATCAGGTGCTCTCGCAAATCGGAGACAGGGCGGCTGATCACAGTTGCGAAGCTCTTCACGCTGTCGAAGGTTGCGTACACCCGCTCTAGGCCTGAGCCGCTCGCCCACTTCTTCGCGCGTTCCCGGAAGTTGGCCAGTTTGACTTTCTTCTCGGGATCGCCCTCAATGTCCCGCTCTCTTATGAGGTGCTCCTCGCTCATGAAGAACACCCACGTCGGCCGCCCGAGACGCTGTGCCTCCTTGAACTCTAGCTCTGTAATCGAGAGGTTTCTCGGGTTGCGCTCAGGGTCGTCCGGGATCTGACCGTACCGGCGGCCGATGATCGCGACATAGGCTGCGCTTTCGCGCACCATCTTCAGCGAGGAGGCGAGCACATCCGCCCATTGCGCGGCCGAATGCTCCATCACTCTAGGGTGCAGCTCGTGCTGATTGAGGGCCTCAATCAGAACCTCGCGATGTGACCGCAGGTCGGAATAGGTGCTCGACACCATGACCTGAGGGACAGACTTCGGTGGGTGGGAGGTAGCAGCAGACACGATGCGTGCGGGGTAGCGGACGGGATCTACCGAGAAAGTGCCGGGCAGATGCATCGAGGATACTACCCGTCCTACGCACGAAACCCTTCGAGACAGGATAGACTCTCTATTCTCGCACGTCTAGGCGCAACCACCTTGGTATTGCCGTGAATCACTCGACTACCTCCGCCTCGGTGCCGAGGCGGACCGACCCGGGACCTCTCGGGTACCCTGTGCGTTTGCCTGTCGTAACAAGCATCACGACGCATGGAACTCGGCCTCTTCTCCTTCGCCGAAGTGCCCCCCGGTCACACCCAATCCTCTCGTCTACGCGACCTCGTGGAGGAGATTGAGCTGGCCGACCAACTCGGCCTCGACGTGTTCGGCGTCGGTGAGCATCACCGGCCGGACTACGCTGCAAGCTCTCCCGCTGTGGTACTGGCCGCCGCTGCGGCGCGCACGAAACAGATTCGCCTCACGAGTTCGGTCACGGTGCTCTCCTCTGAAGACCCGGTCCGTGCCTTCCAGCAGTTCTCGACGCTGGATCTGCTCTCCGACGGTCGCGCCGAGATGATCGTCGGCCGAGGCTCCTTCACGGAGTCGTTCCCGCTCTTCGGCCAGGACCTCCAGGACTATGACTCGCTCTTCTCGGAGAAGCTCGAACTGCTCCTCGCGCTCCGCGCCGACGAGCGCGTGAACTGGAGCGGACGCCATCGCGCACCGCTGACCGGCCAAGGCGTGTACCCGCGTCCTCAGCAGGACCCGTTGCCGGTTTGGATCGCGGTCGGTGGCACGCCGAACTCCGTGATCCGAGCGGGTGTACTCGGGCTCCCGCTCGCACTCGCCATCATCGGAGGCCAGCCGAAGCGGTTCGCGCCACTCGTGGATCTCTACTACCGTGCCGCCGCCGAGGCGGGCCACGACCCCGCCGCGCTCAAGGTCAGCATCAACGGCCACGGCTTTCTCGCGGACACCACCGAGCGGGCCGTCGAGATCGCGTACGCGCCGTTCAAGGCGACGATGGACCGAATCGGTGCAGAGCGGGGCTGGCCGCCGTCTTCTCGCGCCCACTTCGACGCGGAGCGCAGTCTGGAGGGGGCTCTCGTGCTTGGCAACGCGCAAGAGGCCATCGACAAGCTGCTCTACGCGCACGAGCTGTTCGGGCACGACCGGCATCTGCTCCAACTCACCGTCGGGCCCATTGAGCATGCGGACGTGATGCGCGCCATCGAGATCTTCGGTCGCGACGTGGCGCCGGTGGTGCGCCGCGAGGTCGCATCGCGGACGGGAGCCGCCGAGGTCGTCGCGAGCTAGTCCCGCCTCGGGGCGGCCCGCGAGGGACCCGAGGGGGGCAGACTCAGGCGCGGTCGGCCAACTCGGCCCAGCGCTCGATGTCCGCGTCCAGTTGCGTCAGGAGGGCGCCCAACTCCTCACTGTAGGCGACCACCTTCTCCGCGTCGGTGGCATGCTCGGTGAGGAGCGCCTCCAACCGAGGCTGGCGTTCTTCGGCCTCCGCGATGCGCGCCTCTACCTCTTCCAGTTCCCGCTTCTCCTTGTACGACAGTTTCTTGGGAGCGTCTGTCGAGGTCTCACGCGAGGGTAGGGGAGGGGCTGGAGCCTTCGTGGCCCTGGCCACCTCGGCAGCGTCGCGGGCCTTGTCCTCTCGCGCCTTGATCTCCAGCCACGCGCTGTAGTTGCCCGGAATCTCGCGGATGCGCCCGCCGTCCTCGAAGCGAAGGAGCATGTCCGCCGTGCGGTCCAGGAAGTAGCGGTCGTGGGAGACGGTAATCAGCGTGCCGCCGAAGTCGTCCAGGTACGTTTCCAGCGCGACGAGCGTGGGGATGTCGAGGTCGTTGGTGGGCTCATCGAGGAGCAGCACGTTGGGCGCGCCCATGAGGACGCGGAGCAGCACGAGGCGCCGCCGCTCGCCACCGGAGAGCAGCCCGACGGGCGTGTACTGCGCCTTCCCGGGGAAGAGGAACCGCTCCAGCATCTGGCTCGCCGTGATCGTCTTGCCATCGGCGGTGCGGACGTTCTCGGCGACCTCCGTGATGGTGTCGATCACGCGCTGCTCGTCGTTCAGGATGCGTGATTCCTGGTCGAAATAGCCGATGTTCACCGTCGGGCCGATCTCGACAGAGCCGGAATCCGGCGCGAGGCGTCCGGCGATCATCTCCAGCAGCGTCGTCTTGCCCGCCCCGTTGGGGCCGATGATGCCGATCCGCTCGCCGCGCGTCAGGATGCGCGAGAAGTCCCGAACGAGCGTGCGCCCGTCGAAGCCTTTCGTCACGCCCTCCAGTTCCACCACTTTCTTGCCGAGGCGGGAGGAGACGGACGAGATCTCGATCTCTGCGTCGGGCGCGTCCGGCTTGGCCTCGAAGAGCGCGTGCGCCGCCGCGATGCGCGCCTTGGACTTGCTCGTCCGCGCCTTCGCGCCGCGCCGCAGCCACGCCAGTTCGCGCTTCGCGAGGTTCGCCCGTGTCGCCTCGGCCTTGGCCGCGAGTTCCTCCTCCTCGGCCTTCTTCTGGAGGTAGTCGGAGTACGTGCCGACGTATCGCGCCACCTCGCCGCCCGCCACTTCGAGCATGTGGCTCACGACGCGGTCCAGGAAATACCGGTCGTGCGTGACGAGCAGCAGCGCGCCGGTCCAACTCGCGAGGAAGCCTTCCAGCCAGCCGATGGTCTCCGTGTCGAGGTGGTTCGTCGGCTCATCGAGGATGAGCAGGTCGGGCCGTTCCACGAGGACCCGCGCGAGGGCGACGCGCTTGCGCTGCCCGCCGCTGAGTGTCTCCACCGTCGCGTCGGTGTCGGTGATGCCGAGGCGGTCCAGCACGGCGTGGACCTGCGCTTCCAGGTCCCATGCGCCCGCTGCGTCCATCTTGCCGGAGAGGGCCGTGAGTCGCGCCGTGAGATCGGCATCGCCAGGCCGCTGATCCAGCTTGTGGAGCACGTCCTCGTAGTCGCGCACGAGCGAGATCGTGGGGCCTGTGCCCGCGAAGACGGCATCGAGGACCGTCTGGCCGGGCTGGAAGTCGGGCCGCTGTGTGAGGAAGCCGACGCGCGCTCCGTTGTGGACGATCACGCGCCCACCGTCCGGTGGCTCCACGCCCGCGGCGATGCGGAGCAGTGTGGTCTTCCCAGCGCCGTTGGCGCCGATGACGCCCACCTTTTCGCCCGCTTCGATGACGAGGGATGCGTCGTCGAGGATCGGCTTGGTGCCGTAGTCCTTGCGGACGTTTTCGAAGGTGAGGAGAGCCATCGTGGGAAACAGGAGAGCGAGTCGGCCCACCTCGGTGTGCCGATGGAGGCACCGAGGCGGGAGGACCCAGGCTACTTCTTCCCGGTGCCCTTCGTGCTCGGGAGCGCGGGAATCCATGCGGAGTCCCCAGTGGCTGGTGTAGGCGGGCGGTGTGCCTCAGCGCTCGGCTGTGGTGTGCGCTGGCGCTCACCTTTTGGGTCCGAGCGCTCGTCTGGGCCGTCAGGCGGCACCAGGATCCTCCGGCACGGAGCTTGGGACCCGGCGTTTGACCGGCCGCGCGACCCCGCGAACCTGTCGCTTCCCTTCTCATCTTCGGCTCTGGCGCGGACCGTCTCTCCTCGCTGGCGCCCCGGCTCCTCCACCTTCATGCTCTTCACCTACGCCACTCTCGCGGCTCGCCGGATGCGGCGACACGCTGGGTATACCGTGCTCAACGTCTCTGGCCTCGCCATCGGCCTCGCGGGCTGTTTGCTGATCGCATGCTTCATTGGGACAGAGCGGAGCGTCGACCGCTTTCACGCCTCTGCCGACCAGATTGTCCGAGTCGTGCAAGAGGGCGAGGACGGCGGTTCGGCCTGGACGGGAGGCGGTCATGCGGCGTTGCTGTCGGAGGTCGCATCTGGCGTGGAGCAAACCGCCCGGGTTGCGCCCTGGGAACGCAGAATCACGGTGCCGGAGAGTGCGACCTCAGAGCGAGCGGTTTTCGCGGAGACCGGATTCTTCTATGTGGATCCCTCGTTCTTCGACGTGTTCTCGTTTGGCCTCGCAGCTGGGGACCAGGAGACCGCGCTCGCCTCCCCCGGTACGGCCGTCCTCTCGAAGGAGACGGCGCGTCGCTACTTCGGAGACGCTGACCCGATGGGCCAGGTCATTCTGATGTACGACGGGTACAGCGAGCCGGACCAACTGCCTCTGACCGTGACGGGTATCCTGGCAGATCCGCCCGGACGCTCGCATCTCGATGTCGATGTCCTCACAGCAGCGGCGACCCTGGAGGGGCAGTACGGACCCTTGACTCAGTTCGACTGGCCCGGACTGTACACGTACGCGCGGCTGGCCGAAGGCGCGGACCCGGAAGCGATTGCTGCGAGCGCCACGTCAGCCCTCGCAGAGCGAGCGGAGGAGGAGGCCGCGCCTCTCCGCCTCCAACCTCTGACGGACATCTATCTGAACCCACTCCCCGAGGGAGAGCCCGGTGCGATGGGGTCGATCACGCTCGTCTACGGGCTCTCTGCTCTGGCACTGATCGTTCTCCTGCTCGCCTGCATCAACTTCGCGAACCTCGCGGTGGCGCGAATGACCGCTCAGGTTCGCGCGTCGGGGGTCCGGCGCTCGGTGGGTGCTCAGCGGTATCAACTCGTCGTCGAGTCTCTGGTGGACACGTATGTGCAGATCGGGGTCGCGGTGGTCCTCGCTTTGGGCATCGTAGCCGTGGCCCTGCCGTGGGCCAGTCAGGTGGCCGGACAGGATCTCGCGTCCGTCGTCGGGTTTGAGTCGGTGGCTCTCCTCGTCGGGATGGTCCTTCTGACCGGGCTCATTGCCGGGGGGTATCCCGCCTTCCTCGTTTCGCGCCAGCAGCCTGCGTTGTCCCTGCGAGGCGTGATGCGGCGTCCCCGGGGAACGGCGCGCCTCCGTTCCGGGCTCGTCATCGTCCAATTTGGGTGCGCGGTGGCACTCCTTGTCGGGTCCCTCGTCGTTCAGTCACAAGTCGACTACATGCGCGATCTCCAGCTCGGCTTTGACCGCGAGCAGGTGGTCGTGGTGGAGGCAGGAGCGGCGCGCCGCTCGTACGAGCCTCTTCGCGACGCGCTTACCGCGATGCCGGGCGTGGAAGCGGTCACAGCTTCGATGGGGGTCCCAGGTCTCGAGGACGTCCAGATGCCGAGCGTGGCTCGGCGCGAGGGTCAGGAGACGGGCGGGCTCCCCATCCACGACCAGGGCGTCGGGCCTGACTTCTTCGAGACGATGGGCATCCGCTTCATCGCGGGGCGCGCTCCTGAACCTCACGAAGAGCCGGAGTCGATCCCGTTCCAGACGCCGGACCGCCTGCTCGTCGTCAACGAGACGGCAGTCTCCGAACTGGGGTGGGCGCCCGACGAGGCACTCGGGCAGCGGATGCGGGTCGTGGAGCCAGGCAACGAGGACAACAGCCCGGGCCTCACCGGTACCGTCGTGGGGGTCGTGGCGGACTTCCATCACGGATCGGCGCGAGATCCCATCCCCGCCTCGGTCTACTACTCGGCTCAGTCGACCGACGTGGCCGGGTTGATCGTGATCTCACACGTGCTCGTCAAGCTGGCGCCGGGCGTCTCGGCTGGTGCGTTCGATGACCTCCGCAGCACCTGGCAGCGCGTGTTGCCAGATCAGCCCTTCGAGGCCACGTTCCTGAACGATCAGATTCGGGCTCAGTATGAGGGAGACCTCCAACTCGGGCAGTCCGTCGGCGTGTTCGCTGCCCTGGCGGTCCTGGTGGCATGCCTGGGACTCTTCGGCCTCGCGTCTCTCGTTGCCGAGCAGCGGACGCAAGAGATCGGCGTCCGCAAGTCGCTGGGGGCGACATCTGGGCAGATCGCGGCCTTGCTCTCGGGCAGCTTTCTCCGCCTCGTCGTCTTTGCGTTCGTGGCCTCGGTGCCCATCGCGTACGTCCTGGCCCACCGATGGCTCGACGCCTTCGCCTACCGGATCGACCTCGGCTTGAGCCTCTTCCTTTTCGCCGGAGGCATCGTGTCGCTCGTGGCCTTGGCTGCCGTGAGCATCCAAACCGTGAGGGCGGCGCGGACCAACCCTGTCGATGCTCTCCGGTACGAGTGAGATGCCTCGAAGAGGCGCTTCCTTTGCTGCCGACGGTACGGCGGTCTACTCGCCGTAGCCCACTGCCGAGGCGGGAGCACCCAACGAAAAAGCCGTCCCTCGCAACGCGAAGAACGGCTTCAGTGCCCGGGACTGGACTCGAACCAGCACGCGGTTGCCCGCACCACCCCCTCAAGATGGCGTGTCTACCAATTTCACCACCCGGGCAGGGCTCGCCACGAGGGCGACTGTTGAGAACAAGGCTCCGACGAGCAGGCGTGTCGAGGCCGGGTGACTCCGGTAGGGCTCGAACCTACGACCCGCTGGTTAAAAGCCAGCTGCTCTGCCAACTGAGCTACGGAGTCCAACCGCGAGGGACGGAGGCCGTGCCCTCGGCAGGCGGAACCGAAGGTAGGGACCTGCCCGAGGGCAGATCAATGCTCGCGTGTGGAGCGGGAGCAAAGACGACGCCCACCTCTTCTGAAGCCTCGCGAGGACCAATGACCGGGCGTCCTACCGTTTCCCCTCGGGCATGACCTAGATTTGGGTACCTCCCGCCCCCTCCCGATCATGACCCGCTTCCTCACCGCCTTCCTCCTCGTCGCCCTGGTGGCGCCGCTCGCCAGCGCGCAGTCGCTGGAGCTGATCGGCACCGTGGAGCTTCCCTCCAAGCCTCGCCCGGGCGTCGGGGAAGACAACAACGCCATGTTCCCAGACCGCGTCGGTGGATCCGACGTGTGGGCCTACACCGCGCCAGACGGCTCCGAGTATGCCATCATGGGCACGCTCGAAGGCATCGCTATCGTGGCTGTTCCCTCGCTGGAGGTCGTCGCGACCATTGAGGGGCCGACCGAAAACGCGTTCTTCTACTGGCGCGATATCAAGACGTACGGCTCCTTCGCGTACGTGACCGCTGAAGCTTACGGGCCCAACGAGGGCCTCCAGGTGATCGACCTGCGCGGTCTGCCGCACAGCGCAGAGCACGTGACCAGCGTCCGCGGCATCAACGACCGCCTCGTCTCCTCGCACAACCTCTCCATCGACACGCGCACTGGCCACGCCTGGGTGCTCAACTCGGACGGCACGCAGATCGTCGGCCTGGATCTTTCCAACCCGATGATGCCCGTCGAGGTGGGCACGGTAGACGTGCCGGATTCCCACGACGTGTACGCGCTCAACGGCACGCTCTACGTCGCCGAGGGGCGCTCGCCGAAGATCTCCGTGTGGGATGTGACCAACCCCCGCACGCCGGAGGTGAAGGGCGACATCGTCTTCCCGGATCCGGGCTACGTGCACAACGTCTGGCCGACCGACGACGGCCGTCACATCATGACGACCGAGGAGACCGCGAACAAGACGGTCAAGGTCTGGAACATCGAGGACCTCGAGAACCCGGAGCTGGTCGCGGAGTGGCTCGGCGAGAGCAACCTGGCGCACAACGTGCACATCCAGGGGGACCTCGCGATCATCTCGCATTACTCCTCCGGCCTCTCGATGGTGGACATCACGGACATCCTGAACCCGGTCGAGATCGCGCGCTTCGACACGCACCCGGAGAACGACGACGCCAACTTCAACGGCAACTGGGGGGCCTCGCTGCCCACGGCCGGCGGCCACGTCTTCGCGAGTGACCTCGAAGGCACGTTGACCGTCCTCAAGTGGGATCCTACGGGCGTCGATAGCTAACTCGACGCATCTGCCGACCGTCTGAGCCGCCGCTCGCCTCCGGGTGGGCGGCGGCTTGCGGTTTCACCCCGTCCGCCTCGGTCTCCGCGTGGGCCCCTCCGAGGCGGTAGAGGACTCTTGGCCGACCCCAAGCATTCGCGATTCGCGTGCCCCGATGGGGGCGCGGTGGACGACTGGACTCGCGCGGAGCCTCTCGCCGCAGTATCGTAGGGCGTGACCCTCTCGCGACCACTATGCGCTATCTCCCGCTTCTCGCCCTCCTCGTTCTCGTACCCCTCGCGCACGCCCAGACGCTGGAACTCATCGGTACGGTGCCGATGCCTGCCATCGTCAACGACTCCACCGAGGTGGGCGGCACCGATGTCTGGCCGTACGTCGCGCCGGACGGATCCGAGTACGCCATCATGGGCGAACTGAACGGGGTCAGCATCGTGGCCGTGCCCTCGCTGGAGGTGGTCGCGAGCGTGCCGGGTCCGACGGAGCGCGCCCGCGCCTACTGGCGAGACATCAAGACGTACGGCGACTACGCCTACGTCGTCACCGAGGCGTACGGACCCAACGAAGGACTCCAAGTCATCGACCTCTCCAACTTGCCCGAGAGCGCCGAGGAAGTCGCCGTGATCCGAGGGCCAGACGACGCGCTGGTCTCCAGCCACAACCTCTCCATCGACACTGTGACGGGGCACGCGTACGTGCTCAACTCGGACGGAAGCTCCATCCTCGTGCTTTCCCTCGCCGATCCCATCGCACCCGAGGTGGTTTCTACCATCGAGGTCGGAGACTCGCACGATGTCTTCGCGCGGAACGGACGGGCGTACATCGCGGAGGGGCGCCAGCCGTTCATTTCCATCTGGGATACCACGGACCCCTCCACGCCGACACTCCTCAGCCGCATTCAGATTCCAGACGCGGGCTACGTCCACAACGTCTGGCCGTCCGATGACGACCGCTTCATGCTCACCACGGAGGAGACCGCCGACAAAACGGTCAAGATGTGGGACATCTCGGACTTGGAAAACCCTGAGATGCTCGGCGAGTGGCTCGGCGCGAACCGCATCGCGCACAACGTGCACATCCAGGGGCCCTTCGCCTTCCTCTCGCACTACACGGCCGGTCTCTACGTCCTGGACATTTCCGACCCCACCAACCCGCGCGAGGTGGCGCATCACGACACCTACCCGAAGCACGACGAGGTCCGCATGGATGGAAACTGGGGCGCGACGCTGCCCTCGCCCGGGGGCTACGTCTACGGCGGTGACCAGCAAGGCCAACTGACGGTCCTCCGCTGGACGCCGCCGACGGATAGCTGAGGGGTTCTCGATGGAGGGTAGGGCGTTGTTCTGTGCCGATGTGGGCTCTCGCGGGGTTTTGCCGCCAGGTGAGTTCATGCAACTCGACGGCCTCGGGTCCGCATGAACCAGACCCGCCCCGAACCGCATGCTGTCGCCCAACCGCCCCGTCTTCCTCCGCCGAATCGGCGCCTACCTACTCGACATTGTCGTTCTATTTTCGGTTTTAGCTCCGTTGGGTGGCGGCGTGCAGTGGATTCTCGGTGTCGAGCCAGGCAGTACTCCGCAGTCAATCTACCTGGCACTGATGCTTAACTTCTCGGTGCCTGTATGGGCATACTTCACCATTCTCGATGCCTCTGCGCGCGGAGCAACGCTCGGCAAGCGCGTGTTTCGTCTACGGACCACCACGCGTGGCGGTGCCCCAGTGGGGCTGGCGCGTGCTTTCGGGCGCACGGCCGTGAAGATGGTGCCATGGGAATTGACTCACGTTTCTGCCTTTCTCTTGCCTCCTGCAATGGGGGAGTTCCCGCCCGCCAGTTGGGGTGGGATCGGTGTGGCATACGTGCTCTCGTTTTCATACCTAGCCGTGGCATGGCGCTCGCAAGGTCGCCGGAGCGTGCACGATCTAACAGTCGGGACCCATGTGGTGTAGAGGTGGCATGCTCGTTCATGCTCGCGAAGGAAGGCCAGCAGCTGAATCCTGCCTCGACCTGACATTTAGCATACCCGCAGGCCCATCCGATCTCTGCGCCGAGGTGGTGAGAGCCGATGTCCCCCCGTGGTACCCCGTCAGTAGTACACGGAGGCGCTATTGCCACCGAACACGGCACGCTCGCACCACCAGCCGAGGATGCTACCCCAGATGATGCAGTTCATCAGTACGGGGAGCATCACCGCGATGGGGTCCAGGTTGCCGAGCGGCGGTCGGTCCATCAGAAGGGGCATTCCGGTCCACGCCCAGAGTGTCGGCAGGACTCCGTAGATGACGCCCTTGAACGTGGAGGGCTCCTCGATGCGGTAGAACGGCAGCCCCCAGAGGACGCCGATCACGAGAAAGAGCAGCCCGCCGACGAGCGCCGGGATCAGCCACTCCTCCGCGGTGCCGCCCATGAAGTGATTCCACATCTGCACCCAGGGTGCTACGCGGACGAGCCCGACGACGACGAGTAGGCCGAACGTGCCGATGACGGCGAGGGAACCGATGAGGGCGCCGATGGCGGCGTCGCGGAGGGTAGCGTGCATGGGAAGCAGAGTGGGGCTGCCGGAAGCTAGACCCGCTCCTCATGCACGCGCGATGGATCCGACGATCACAAACACGCCCCGCCAGCCATAGGACCGGCGGGGCGTGTGCCCGGAGGCGCGACGACGTTACGGCGTCGTCAGGGAGATGTCTCCGAAGTAGGCCGTGGCGGCGTTGCCCGTGTTGTCCGCGTCGGTCATAATGGCGATGCCGTTGATGGCGGGCGGTTCCTCACCGAAGGCCTCGCGGTAGTCTTCCAGAATGTTGCGGCGGACGGTCTGCCACTCTCCCGTCCCGGCAGGCCCGCTCGCGACCGGCACCATCTGGACCCAGTCCGTGTAGGCGTTCGGAACGATCTCGGTCTCGCCGGGCTTGTTCGCCCAGATGTAGTTCAGCGCGCGAACCGGGATCTCGTCGTAGCCGAGGGCGCGGAGCGCGCGGTACTTGAGGCGATCGCCGAAGGAAAGGTCCGACGGGTCGTAGTCGAAGGTGACGTAGATGCGGGCCGGGTAATCGTCGCCTCGCTTGCGGCGGACATCGCCGCCGGGAATGACCCCCTCCACCTTCCAGCGCCATTCCATGACGGGAAACTCGGCAGGGTTGGCCTCCACGCGTCGGATGAGACCCGAGGCGGAGTCGTCGGCCTCGGCCTTGACGACGACCTCACCCCCATCTGTGACGAGGGAGTATTGCGTCGGATCGGCGTCGCCGAGGGAAAGCGTCTGCCAGCCCGTGATCTCGCCTCCAGACTGCATGCCCGAGAAGGCGGCGACGATGAAGTCGGTGCGGGGCGTGAAAGCGAGGAGTGCCAGCGGCACTGCGAGGAGAAGGAGACGACGCATGGTGGGGGTGGTGGGGTGTCCGTACAGTCAACGAACATCCCCCTCTCATCGATTCCATCGCCCGTCCGACCTGTGCGTCAGTTCGCACGGACTTAACGCGTCGTGGTCCGTCCTACGCCCGGCCGAGCCAGTCGGCGTCGTACGTCGAGAGGAGCGTGCGGAGTGCGTCACGAAAGGCACCGGCGGTGCCATCGGCGCGGCGGCGCAGCCAGAACCCGACCGCTGTGTTGGCCTCGTAGAGCGCCGAATAGTACTCCGCGCGGCCTGCTCCCGCCAGTCGTTCCGCGATGGCCTCGTTGCGGTCGCTGAAGGCGGTCATGGAGAAGCCGGGGTAGTAGGGCTCGCTCGCGCTCTCGGGAACGGTGCCGGTCTCCAGGTAGGTCGCGTATGCCTGCGTCATGCCCGCCGGTGCGTTGCGTGGGAAGCCATCGGCCGCGAGGTCTTGATGGACCAGCCAGAAGGCTCGCGCGAGCCGACGGAGGTGGCGGTTGTAGATGGGCTGCGCGAGGGCGCGCACCGCCGGGTCGTCCGCACCCACGATGGCGTTCTCTGCGGCCCAGGTGACGAAGTCCGCGTCGTAGTGCGCGAAGTCGTCGCTCAGGAGGTCCAGTGACAGCGTGCCCCCGACGTGCCGGTGGGGGCCGCTCGCGAAGACCTCGCCGTCGTACCGCGCGAGAGCCTGCCCGAGGGGGACGGCGGCCTCCGCGACGCACGCGAGCCCTCGAACGCCAAAGTCCGCGAAGTACGTCCCGAAGCGTTCACTACAGGTCTCGGACTGGTACTCCGCTCCGGCCGCCTCGGCGCCCGCGTCGAGCCCGGTCCAGAGATCGAGGAGAGCAGGCGGGCCGTCGCCGCCAGAGGGCGGCGTACTGCATGCAGCGAGAGCGAGGAGAAGCGAGAAGGCGACGGCGTGGCGCATGGTATCCGGGCAGGTTTGCCGGAGACTACGCCTCGCGCCGGGATCGCGGCTAGCCTCGCACGATCCGAACTGTCTCGGTACCTCCGTCGGCTACGTCGAGGCGGACGAGGTAGACGCCAGGTGCGGTATCGCGTGCGTTCCAGATCATGTCCTCCGAGAGCGCGGGGCCGTCATGGAGCCGGGTCACCTCGCGGCCGAGCGCGTCGAAGACCCGCACGCGGGCGAATTGGACCTCGGGCAGGCGGACGCGAAGCCGCGTGCTACTACCGGTCGTCGGATTGGGGCCGAGGACCGAGAGGCGACGAGGGACGTCCCTCGTCGCCTCGGTGGAAGTCGTGACGCGCTCCAGGAAGTAGATCCGGTCGTTGCGCTCATCGATGCCCGTGATGTCCAGCACGCCGTCTCCGTCACGGTCGTGGAGGACCGCGCAGGACCCTGCGCCTTCGATGGCGACGCGCTGGATCTCGGTGAACTGGCCGGATCCGTTGCCTCGGTAGATCGCGAAATCGCCCGTGATGTAGTTGCTGGAGACGATGTCCAGCGCGCCGTCCCCGTCGAGGTCGCCGAGGTCAACGGCGATGGTGAAGCGCCCGGACGGGAGACGGTCGCCATAGGTGAGGGTGCCGTCTCCGTCGCTGAAGACTGTTTCCACAGCGTCGGCGTAGGAACTGGCGGAAACGACGTCCGCGAGGCCATCGCCGTCGAGGTCGCCAGAGGCGAGCATCCAGACCGAGCCGTTGACCCCCAAGCGGTCCGAGAGCGTGAACCCGCCTTGTCCGTCGCCGAGCATCAGGAGGATCTCGTTGGAGTTGTAGGCCCCGACGAAGAGGTCCAGGATGCCGTCGCCGTTGGCATCGCCAGGCGCGAGGGCCGTCTCGCCCTGGGCACCGGGCTCCATCGTCGTCGGGGCATCGAAGCTGCCGTCGCCGCGTCCGAGGAAGAGCGAGAGGTTGCCACTGTTCCGGTTGGAGGTCACGACGTCATCGTGGCCATCCCCGTCAGCGTCGAGGACGGCGAGGCCGCGCACGTTGTCGCCTGTGGTCGGGTAGGAGACGATGGAGGTGAAATCGCCCGCGCCGTCGCCCAGGAGGACGCTCATCATCTCGTTTCGCCCGTTGCCCACGACGATGTCGGTCCGGCCGTCGTGGTTGAAGTCGGCGCCCTCGCTCGGGCTCGGCCAGTCCCCGTTGGGGAGGGCGTGAACCTCGAAGGCGCCATAGGTCCCGGTGCCGTCGTTGAGGAAAACGCGGACATCGGCGGGGATCTCGTTGGGCACCGCGAGGTCGGAGTCGCCGTCCCCGTCAAGGTCCCCTGCGTAGGCGCCGTAGCTGATGATGTTGCTCTCCCCCGGTAGCCGCACGGGGATCCAGTCACCGACGACGAACGCGTCCACGCTGGACTGCGAGGCGACCCAGAACTGGAGCGTGTAGGCTGCCTCCATGCTGGCTGCACCGGCGGCTAGCTGTCGCGAGAGGGACACCGTGACGGCCTCGCCCGCCATTAACGGTCGGTCCGGTGTGACGCGAAGCTGGCGACGCCCGTTCTCCAACTGGAGGGTGCTCGTGATGGGACCGGACCATCGGCCGAAGACCCGCACGGAGGCGTCCGTGACGGTGGCGCGGTCCAGAGGCCGGTCGAAGGTGAGCACGATGTCCGCGTCCGGGGCGATGCTCACAGCCCCCGAGGTAGGCGAGGAGGTCGCGACGCGGGGCTGGGCGAAGGCGCTGCCCGCCAGGAGCAAGCCAGCGAAAAGAAGAGGGAGACGCATAGGGCGTAGGGAAATCCCGCCCAGTATCGGCAGTCTGGTGCTCATCCGAAAGGGCCCGTCCGGTCTGCCCGCCTCGGCACCGAGGCGGAGCACCTCGCTCAGTCGCCGAAGGCACCCGGAGCGATCTCCGGGTCGAGTGTGAAGACCGTGATCTCGGTCGATCCCGTGACCTGCCCCTCCGTGGACTGGCGCGTGCCGATGGGAACCTGGAGCCCCCCGACCGACCGGTAGCCTGTGATCGTGTGGACCATCTGGGCTGGGCCGACGGGGCTCGGCTGGATGGATTCAACCCGAACCGGGCGACCATCGGCGCCGATGACCATCTCGTAGCTCGCGTCCACGCCGGGGGCCTGGTAGACCAGCACCGCGAGCCCGTCTGGCGTGTCCTCGCCTCGTGAGAAGAGAAGCGAGTCCGCGTGCATGAGCACGTACGGGAGGCTGAAGAGAACCTGACTCTGGACACTCGCTGCGAAGCCAGGGCCTGGATCTCGCGCATTCCCGTCTACGAGGAGCGATGCCGTCTCGCCGTTCACCCGCACGAGCACGTCGCCGACCGGTGTGTCTTGCTCGGCTCGAATCTGCAGCAGTCCCGCCACGAGCGAGGTGGTTTCGATGGTGGTCTCGCCGAAGGTGGTCTCGACGGAAGATGTGCCCTCGGTGGCATAGGCGCGAAGGCTGCCCCAGACGTCCCGCCCGCCCATGCTGGCGAACACCCGGTCCAGCAGCACGGTGGCGGGGTCCGGTTCAGGCTCCGGAGGCGGAGGCTCGGGCTCGGGTTCCGGCCCGGGCGGAGGCGGCGCGAGGGTGTCCGCAGGCGCGATGGGAGGCGGCTCGGGCTCTGGCGCGGGCGGTGGTGCGGAACACGCGGCCACGAAGACAACCAGAACGATGAAACCGAGAGAGCGCATGGAGGAGGCGTAGGGGAGGGGATCGGACGCACGACGGTGGGACGGGGTCCGTGGGCTACTCTGCGGGCGCCTCCACCACTTCGAAGAGTGCGATCCGCTCGTCAATCTGGAATCGGTTGCGCGGCAGGCCGATTCCGCCCTCGCCACCTGGCATGGGGATTAGGCCGTTGGAGGTCCGGACGGGCAACTCGAACGCCGTCCCCTCGGGAAGGACGCCTTCCGGTACTTCCCATCGGAGAGCATACCCCTCGTTTCCGAGATACTCGACGTGGAGGACCGGCAGCGCGGGCTGGCGAAGGTAGACCGCGATGTATGGCGCGAGGTCGACCTGCGTCTCGCGCTGGAACATGGCGAGCACGTCCTCAGTGGAGACCCAGCGATAGTCCCGGGACGGGTCCCGTTCGAGGTCCACGCCGTCCGGGTAGAGGATGGCTCTCAAGGCGCGGAAGAACGCCGGGTCGTCGCCGATAACGAAGCGGAGCGTGTGGAGGAACCAGGCGCCTTTGTAGTAGATGTCGCCGTTGAAGCCGCCTTCCGGCAGATTGTACATCTGCGTCGTGGTGCGCGTCTCGCTGGGTGCGACGGGGACCACGTTCTGGAGGTTGGGCCGAGACTTCGCGAGGTAGCGCAGATAGGCGTCCCTGGCCATGGCCTCGTTGCCAGTCTCACGCCGCACGAGGTCCTCCGCGTAGAGCGCCTCGGCGTAGTTGGCAAACGACTCGTGGACCCAGAAATCGCGCCAGTCTGGGGCCGTGCCGAGATTGGCCCACCACTCGTGGGCGAGTTCGTGGAAGTGGAGCCAATCGAACCCGAAGGCATTGTCCCGGAAAGTGGAGCCGTACGCGATGAGCGACTGGTGCTCCATGCCGAGGTGCGGAGTGTGGATGACGTGGTAGCCGTCCTGGCGCGATCCGTACGGTCCGAAGGTCCGCTCCATGAAGCCGAGAGCGTCGAGGAAGCCGGGCATCTGGCGGCGGGCGTCGGACTCGCGCTCCAGGAGGACGTAGAACGTGGCGGGCATTTCGTAGCCGAGCGGGCTCCGGTACGTCTCTGTGACCTCCACGTACGGCCCGATCCCGATGGCGACGCCGTAGTTGTTAATGGGCGTGGTGATCTGCCAGGTCTCGGTCGCCATGCCGTCGCCGTTTTCATGGCGTCCGGCGTGGCGGCCGTTCGCAATCATCCGCAGGTCAGCAGGACCCGTGAGCTCGATGATCGCGCCCTGGTCGGGCTCGTCGCTGGGGTGGTCCTTGGCGGGCCACCAGAGGTCAGCGCCCTCGCCCTGCACGCTGGTCGCGATCCAGGGCTGGCCGCTCTCGGTCGTGGCCCAGGTGAGGCCGCCGTCCCATGGCGGGTTGGGGGCCTCGCGCGGGGCGCCGCCGTAGTCCACCCGGAGGCTCACGAGTTCGCCCGGCTGCATCGTCCGTCCGAGGGCGACGCGGATCTGTCCCGGGAGCCGTTCGAAGGCGTTGGGTGCGTAGACGGTGTCGGCGCAGACGAGCCCCGTGCCCTGCCAGGTGCACGAAGGGCGGACGACGTCGGAGACCGGGAGCCGGTCGTCGAGGTCGAGCCGGAGGTAAGCGGTTGGCGCCACAATCCGAGCGCGGAGGCGCATCGTGCCCTTCAGCATGCGTGCCTCGGGATCCACGGTGAGCGAGAGGCCGACGTGCTGCACATCGTACGCGGCGGCCTCAGGGTGGAGCGGGGCGCCGGAAGTGTTGCCCGCGAGGCCGAACTGGGCGAGCGCGGCGGGACTGGCGAGGAGCGCCGCCAGAGCGGCGAGGAGGAGTCGGGGCATGGGCGCGGGTGCGTCCGCCTCGGTACCGAGGCGGGGCAAGCTAGAGGCGTTCGGGCCAGGACGGGTGGGCTCCCCTATTCTCGGGAGGCGTAGCCAGGCCCTCGCGCCCGAGGTTGTACCATGCGTCTGTGGTCTCCCCTGTTTCTTCTGCTGGCAGCGCCGGTTCTCGCGCAGCCCCAGACCCACCCGGCAGATCGAGAGCTGGGACGCGTCGGGATCGCCGTCGGGCCTCCGGGGGCGAGCGGCCTGTCCGTGTTTTCGCCCGGCCTCAGCTACGGTGAGCCGTGCTACGCGTCGTCCGGGTACGACCCGTACTACCAGTGCGGGAGCTACACCGTCGCGTTCCTGGTGGATGGGGAGTACGAGTACGACGTGCTCTCCTCGCACACGGTCTTCTTCGCGCCCTGGTCCTCCGTGGACCCCTATGTCTCCGGGTATCTCGGTTTCGGGTACGGTGACGAGTTCGGCTTTGCGTGGGGAGGGGAGATGGGCGTCAACCTGTGGCTGACCGAAGGCGGGGGGATCACGTTCTACGGCGGCGTTGTGCGCGGCGAGCGCCAGCAGTACGGACGCCTAGGCATCGGGCTCGTGCTCGACCTCGCCGACTGAGAAGCTCCGCCTCGGCACCGAGGCGGGCAGGGCTACAACTGGACCGGAAGGCGGACCGTCGCGTGCGTGCCACCGCCGGGCACCGCGTCGATCTCGAACGTGCCCTGGAAGAGCCGGACGCGCTCGCGCAACCCCGGCACGCCGATCCCCGAGGAACAGGCATGGGCGACGCGTGCCGCGTCGAACCCGCAGCCGTCATCGTGCACGGAGAGTTCTACCCAGCCCTCGCGGGCGGTACCACTCAAGCAGGCCCGGTCGGTATCCGCATGCTTGACGACGTTGAAGAGCAGCTCGCGGACGATCTGTGCCAGCACCGCGATGACGCTCGCCTCGCAGACGTGAGAGAGCGAATCGTCTAGGTCGAGGGCGACGGTGAGGCCGTGGGTCTCTCCGAACCGGTCCGATATCGTCGTGAGGGCGGCGTCCAGGCAGTCGGCCTCGGCGGTCGCAGCGGCGAGGTCGTGCGAGAGCGTGCGCGAGAGGGTGGCGGCTCGCTCCAAGATGCCGAGGATGGTCTCGTCGTCGGCGGTCAGCGTCCCGGCTCGTGCGGCGGCGGCGACGTGAACCCTCGCGCCGTAGATCACCTGCCGGAGGTCCTCGTGGAGAACATGCGCGATGCGGCGTCGCTCGCGATGTTCAGCGGCGGTCAGGGCAGCCGCGAGGGCGCGAACCTGCTCCGTCCGCTCGTCAACGCGGCGCTCCAGGTCCGCGTTGAGCACGGCGAGTTGGGCGGTGGCCTCGCGAAGGTCGACGCCACGCTGACGAAGGAGAGCCTCCGTCCGTAGCTGCGGCGTGGTGTCCGCGATGAGACCGGTGATGCGAAGGGGCCCGTGCGCGTCCGAGACGATGCGGCCCCAGGTGGAGACCCAGCGCATGGTGCCATCGTCGCGCATGAGGCGATGGCTCAGGTGATAGTCCCCCGTGGGATCGGCGAGGGCACGGTCGAAGGCGTCCATGGTCTTGGCGCGGTCCTCCGGGTGAATGAGACTCAAGCCACGATCCGCACTCGCGGGCTCGCGCGGGCCGACACCGAAGATCTCGCGGCAGCGCGGTCCCCACTCTGTGACTCCGCTCCGAAGGTCCGTGGTCCAGACGCCGAAGCCCGAGGCCTCGACAGCCAACTGGAAGAGCGCCGCCGTGGCAGCGTCGCCAATCGAGGCGCTCTCGTGCGAGGAGGGGCGCGACGCCATCTCACGCTCGACGAGAAACGCGAGGTCTGTCACGGCGCTGAGATCGGCCTCGGTCCACTCGCGCGGCTGCACCGAGACGGCGCAGACGGCGCCGGACAAGATGCCCGACCGGCTGCGAATGGGAACGCCGAGGTAGGCCGACACGCCGAAGGCCTCCCAGGCGGGGTGCGTGGCGAACTCCGGGTCCCGAGGCCCGTCCGCGATGGTGAGAGGGCGCCCGCCTCGGCAGACCTCGCGGCAGATCGAGAGGCCGAGAGGGGTCGAGCGTGAGCGCTCCATTTCTCGTTTGGCACCGAATGCCCCGGGCATCTGCTGCTCCTCGTCCGTGACGACCGTCACGAAGGCGGTCGGGGTGCCGGTCAGTTGGGCGGCGAGCCGTGCGATACGGTCTAGCGCGGGGTCCGCGCCAAGCCCGACCATGCCGTCGAGGCGGAGCAGGTCGTGACGAGAGCGGGGCAGGGCATCGGCGTGGGCCACGGTCACGGGGGGTGCCGACAGGCTAGGCCGCTGCGCCGCAACGGCCCATCGGGGTGATCCCGCGACCTCACATACCGGTTTCCGCCAGGAACGGGTTGGTCCGGCGCTCCTTGCCGACGGTCGTCGGTGAGCCGTGTCCTGAGAAGACCGTGACGTCGTCCGGGAGCGTGAGGACTTGCTCACGGATGGAGCGGATCAGCGTGTCGTAGTCGCCGCCCCAAAGATCTGTCCGGCCGATGGAGCCCGCGAAGAGCACATCGCCGCCGACGAGTTGACGGCTCGCGGCGTCGTAGAAGACAACGTGGCCGGGCGCGTGACCAGGCGCGTGGCGGACCTCCAGCGTGGTCTCACCGAGGCGGAGGGTGTCGCCGTGGGTCAGTTCGCGCGCGGGAGCGGGCGGCTCCTGCACGGGGATCCGAAACAGTTCACCCTGGACCGTCGCGTTCTGCAAGAGGGGCAGGTCCGCCGGGTGGAGGCACCAGCCGCCGTCCTCCGTGCCTTCGGCGAAGCGATGCGCGAAGGCCGCGCACCCGAGAACATGGTCGATGTGAGCATGGGTGAGCAGGAGGTGCCGCACGTGAAGCCCTCGGTTCTCCAGGTAGCCGAGCACACGGTCGCGCTCCTCGCGCGTGGCCATGCCGGGGTCGACCACGGCCGCCTCGGTGCCGTCGTGGAGGACATAGGTGTTCTCGGCGAACGGGCCGACAGTGAAGGGGCGAACGGTCATGCGATGTCGGGTGGGGAGAGCAGAACGGTCGCGAAGCGCCCGAGAGGTAGAAGGGGGTGAGGCGGCACGCACGCGCGGCGAAGCGCGTTCCGATCTTCCACCCGAGATCTGACATCGTCCGCCTTCGTCCTTCGTGAAGCGTCTGCACTGGGCCATTCTCCGCGCGCTGCCGCTGCCGTTCCTGGCCGCGTTCGGGACGCTTTTGTTCTTGCTCCTGATGCAGTTCCTCATCAAGTGGCTGCCGCAGCTCGTGGGGCGCGGGCTGCCGTTCGGCGCGATGGCAGAGCTGATCGTCTACAGCCTCGCGTACATGGTCACGCTGGCCGTCCCGATGGCATGGCTGATCTCGATGCTGGCGGCGTTCGGGCGGCTGGCCGAGAGCCGCGCCTACCTCGTGATCAAGAGCGCGGGCGTCCCGCTCTGGCGCCTCGCGTGGCCCACGCTGATCGTCGGGGCCGGGCTCGTGGGCGGGATGGGGTACTTCAACAACGTGATGCTGCCCGAGGCCAACTTCCGCATGAATGCGCTGTGGCGGGACATCAGCCTCTCGCGACCTGCCTTCGCGCTGGAGCCCGGCGTCTTCTTCACCGGGGTTGACGGCTACGCGATCCGCGCCGAAGACATTCCGCCCGATTCGTCTGGGCTGCTCCTCGGCGTGACGGTGGTCGAGAGTCGGACGGCGAGCGGGGGGCAGGCGGTCCTGGCCGCGAAGCGGGCCACCATCCAGCCCCAGTTCGGCGGGCAGCGCCTCACGCTGCTCCTCGAAGACGGCGAAGCGCACGTCCGCCGGGGCGGCGCGGACGACCGCTACGAGCGCCTCGCGTTCGCGCGCCACCGCGTCGCGTTCGACCTCGGGAGCGTCGGGTTCGAGCGGCGCGAAGCGAGAGAGGGCTCCCGCTCGGACCGCTCCATGCGCACCAGCGAGATGCTCGCCGTCATCGACTCACTGGAGGCCCAGGCACAGGGGCGGTCCGATTCCGTCTTCGCCTCGGCCCTCCGTCTCGGACGCACGCTGAACCGGATGGACGCGCCTCCGCTGGAGCCCACGACGTTCTCAGGGGATGACGACAACGCGTTCGAGGACGCCATCCCTCGAGCCGACGGGAGTCGGCCGGAGCCCGAGGCGGTCGCCGAGACGGAGCGTCCCGAGCGTGTCTCGGCGCCCACCGTCCTCGCAGGACTGCCCGAGGAAGAGGCACGATCCGCCCTCGCCCTCGCGACGGAGCGCGCCCGCACCATCCGCGCGACTGCCGAGGCAGGGGAGGGCTCCGCCCGCTACGAGCGCCAGCGCGCCGACCGCTTCCGCGTGGAGGTCTACAAGAAGAACTCCATCGCGCTCGCCTGCCTCGTCTTCGTGCTCGTCGGCGTGCCGCTCGGCCTCGCGATCCCGCGCGCGGGCGTCGGGGTGGTGGCAACGCTCGCGGTGGCGGTCTTCCTTTTCTACTGGGTGACGCTCGTGCAGGGCGAGAAGCTGGCGGACCGAGGGCTGCTGCCGCCCTGGCTCGGCATGTGGGCGGCCAACGTCGTGATCGGGCTCATCGGAGCGTACCTCGTCACGCGGGAGGCACGCGATCCGGCGTGGCGCGATCCCTTCGCCACACTGGCGGGGTTCGTCAAGAGACGCAAAGGCTAGGGACCTCCGCCTCGATACCGAGGCGGACCGAGACGGGCGCCCTGGGGACGGGCGCGCTTCTGCATTCGCCATTCGCCGTTCGAGGTTCTCATGCGGTCTAGCTTGACACGCAGTCACCGCGAACCCCCATGTCTACCCGCCTCCCGCTCACCGACGCCCCCCAGCACGGCCGACGCACGCACACCTGCGGCGCACTCCGCGAAGCGGATGCTGGCCAACAGGTGACGCTCAAGGGCTGGGTCGATACGAAGCGCAACTTCGGCGGCCTCAACTTCATCGACCTCCGCGACCGGTACGGGCTGACGCAGCTCGTCTTCTCGCCGGAGTTGAACGCCGACCTCGCCGCGCTGGCCGATAAGATGCGCATGGAGGACGTGCTCTCCGTTCAGGGCGAGGTGCGCGTGCGCGAGCGGAAGAACCCGGACATGGCGACGGGCGACGTGGAGGTCTACGTCACCGACGTGGAGGTCCTCAACACGGCCGACGTGACGCCGTTCGTGGTCTCTGAGAACGACCCGAAGGCGACGCGCCCGGGCGAAGACCTCGCGCTCAAGTACCGCTACCTCGCGCTCCGCAAGCCCGCGCTCCAGAACAACCTTCTGCTCCGACACACGCTCTACCAGGCCACGCGGCGCTACTTCGACGCGAACGACTTCGTGGAGGTGGAGACGCCGGTGCTGATGAAGAGCACGCCGGAGGGCGCGCGCGACTACCTCGTGCCGAGCCGCGTCCACCCCGGCCAGTTCTACGCGCTACCGCAGAGCCCGCAGACGTACAAGCAGATCCTGATGGTCTCCGGCCTCGACCGGTACGTCCAGATCACCAAGTGCTTCCGCGACGAAGACCTCCGCGCCGACCGCCAGCCGGAGTTCACTCAGATCGACGTCGAGATGACGTTCGCGACGGAGGACCTCGTCTACGAACTCGTGGAGGGGCTCATCCAGGACATATGGCGCGAGACGCGCGGGATCGAGATCGAGGCGCCGTTCCTGCGGATGCCGTACAGCGAGGCCATCCGCCGCTTCGGCTCGGACAAGCCGGACCTCCGCTTCGGGATGGAGATCGCCGACGTGACCGAGGCCACGAAAAACTCCGGCTTCGGGGTGTTCGACCGCATCACCGAGGCGGGCGGGGCTGTCGTCGCGATCCGCGTGCCCGGTGAGGGCGACCGGGGCCGCAAGCCGATGGACAAGCTCGACAAGGAGATCGTCCGCAAGCAGATCGGCGCGGGCGGGCTCTTCTACGCCAAGCTGCCCTCCGATGGCTCCGACTTCAGCCAGTCGGTCAAGGACACCGTCTTCCCGCGCGAGAAGATGGCGGCCATCATCGACGCAACCGGCGCCGGGGCGGGCGACCTCGTGCTCGTCCTCGCGGGAGACGCCCCGAAGGTCTTCGAGCAGATGGGCGACCTCCGCCTCCACATGGCGAAGGAGACGGGACTCATGCCCACGGGCGCCGACGGTCCCTGGAAGTTCCTCTGGGTCACAGACTTCCCGCTCCTGGAGTGGGACGAGGACAGCGGCCGCTACCACGCGATGCACCACCCGTTCACGAGTCCGCTCCCGGAGGACACCGGTAAGCTGGCCGACGCCCCCGGCGAGGTCCGCGCCCGCGCCTACGACCTCGTGCTGAACGGCTCCGAGATCGGCGGTGGCAGCATCCGCATCCACCGCTCCGACGTGCAGTCGCGCATGTTCGAACTCCTCGGGATCGACGAGGAGGAGGCGCAGCGGCGCTTCGGCTTCCTGCTGGAGGCGTTCCGCTACGGCGCCCCGCCGCACGGCGGCATCGCGCTTGGCCTGGACCGCCTCGTGATGCTTCTCACCGGAGCCACCAGCCTGCGCGACGTGATCGCGTTCCCGAAGACGCAGCAGGCCACCGAGTTGATGTCTAGCACGCCCGACTGGGTGGACGCCGAACAACTCGACGACCTCCACATCGCGAGCACCGCCGAGACGCCGGACCTGGACACCACTGGCCCGCTCACCTCGGACCCGGAGTAGTCGCGCTCGCCCCGGCTGACTCTGCCCGCCTCGGCCCCGAGGCGGAGCGAGCCATTGCGCTCTGGGCGGCGCGACCGCTCCGACGTGTCATCTTGTGCGAGCGCGGCGAACCGAGCGATTTCAGCCGACTCTATGGCTCTGTGCTCGGCTGGCAGTCCTCAGCCGCGTCCCGGCGCACTCGGCTCGGGAGGACACAACGGGGGAGTGGAGGCGGCTAGATTCCGCCTTCCCAACTCGCACCGGAACATGCCGCAGGAGGTCACTGCCTATCGCGTCTTCATCGCCTCGCCATCGGGGCTGGACGACGAGCGCCGCCAGTTACGCGAGATCCTGCAGGAGTACAACGCTTCCGACGCGATGGCTCGGGGGATGGTGTTCGTTCCGGTGAGTTGGAATCAGAACGCGGGAGGAGTGGGGCGCCCGCAAGCGATGATCAACGATCAGGTTCGCTCGTGCGACTTCTTTATTTGTCTGCTCCACGACCGCTGGGGCTCACGCCCGTTCGCGAACAGCGACTCCGACTATTCCTCGGGAACAGAAGAGGAGTTCTACGTCGCTCGCGAGTGCTACGACAACCCGGAGCACTCCATGGCGCAACTCATGGTCTGTTTCAAAGCGGTGGACCCCAAGATGATGGCGGATCCCGGAAGGCAACTCCAGCCGGTGCTGGAGTTCAAGGAGAAGCTGGAAGCTGAGAAAGAGGTGTTTTACCGAACGTTCGATAGAGAGTTGGTGTTCGAGCGCATCGTGCGGCAGAACCTCGCGGCCTGGAGTCTGATGAAGGCGGCGGATCAACAGGCGAAAGAGCCCGAGTCTGAAGCCGTAGAGACGGTTGGGCGACCGCCGTCCTCTGAGGCGGAGGATGCCAACGAAGAGTCCTCTTCCGTGTCTGAGGCCTGGCGTCTCGCAGACAACGGGGAAATCGTTGAAGCCGAGGTGCTGTTCGCCCGTGCTGCATTCACGGAGCAGAAGGCCGACGCAATGGTCGAGTACGGACGGTTCCTGACACGTCTCGGACGCTTGGATCAAGCACGTGCAATCCTGGGAACAGCCAGGGAGATCGCCCGGGAAGCGGAGGAACCGCGAGCTGAGGCGATGGCGCTGAGAAGGCTTGGAAATGTGCTTCGAACGCGCGGGGACCTCGAGGGGGCGGAGACGATGCACCGTCGGGCGCTGGAGATCAACGAGCGGATGGGGAACCAGGAGGGGATGGCCGCCAACTACGGCAACCTCGGGAACGTGCTTCAAACGCGCGGGGATCTCGACGGCGCGGAATCGATGTACCACCGGTCGCTGGAGATCAACGAGCGGCTCGGGAGTCAAGAAGGCATCGCGAGGCACACGGGCAATCTCGGTCTCGTGCTTCGGACGCGCGGGGACCTCAAGGGGGCAGAGGCGATGTACCGCCGGGCGTTAGAGATTGACGAGCGGATGGGACGGCAGGAAGGGATAGCAGCCAACTACGGCAACCTCGGTCTCGTGCTTCGGACGCGCGGGAACCTCGAGGGGGCGGAGACGATGCACCGTCGGGCGCTGGAGATCAACGAGCGGTTGGGCCGCCAGGAAGGAATGGCGAACAACTACGGCAATCTCGGTCTCGTGTTTTGGACGCGCGGGGACCTCGACGCCGCGGAGTTGATGTACCGCCGTGCGCTGGAGATCAACGAGCGGATGGGGCGGCAGGAAGGAATGGCAATCAACTTCTGCTGCCTAGGGGACGTGCTGGCTGCTCGCGGAGACGTAAGCGGAGCGCGAGACGCCTGGACGAAATCCCGGACGTACTACGGCCGCGTTGGAATTCAGGAATGGGTAGATCGTGTTAGCCAGAGGCTGTCCCAACTCCCCGACGAATCACAGCCAGACACCTAAACACACCGCGCCCCCGGCAGCGCGAGGCTACCGGGGGCGCAAACAGAAACCGAGTCCCCCACCTCGGCACCGAGGCGGAGGGGGCTACGCGTTGATCGCCCAGCCGTGGGCGTCGCGGAAGGCCTCCATGACCGCCTCCGAGAGCGTCGGGTGCGGGTGCATGGCCTCGGCGATCTCGTGCGAGGTCGACTCCAGCGCACGCGCCGTCACGATCTCTGCGATCATCTCCGTCGCGTTGCGGCCGATGATGTGCCCGCCGAGGACCTCGCCGTACTTCTTGTCCACGATGACCTTCACGAAGCCGGTCTGGTCGCCGAGGGCGGCCGCCTTGCCGCTGGCCGCGAACGGGAATTTGCCGACGAGCACGTCGTAGCCCGCTTCCTTCGCGGCCTCCTCCGTGTAGCCGACGCTCGCGACCTCCGGCAGGCAGTAGGTGCAGCCCGGCACGTTGTTGTAGTCGATGGCGTGCGGCATGTGGTCCAGCTTGCCTTCGGCGAACGCGATGGCCTCCACGCAGACGACGCCCTCGTGGCTCGCGACGTGCGCCAGCCAGGGACCGCCCACTACGTCGCCGATGGCGTAGATGCCCGGCACGTTCGTGCGGTAGAACGTGTCCACGGCGATCTGGCCGCGCTCGTGCGCAACGCCGGCCTCGTCCAGCCCGAAGCCCTCCGTGTTGCCGACGACGCCGACGGCGGAGAGCACCTGATCGCACTCGATGGTCTGCTCGCCCTTCTTGGTCTGGACCGTCACCACGCAGCCATCGCCGGAGGTGTCCACGCCTTGCACCTGCGCATCGGTCAGCACCTTGATGCCGAGCTTCTTGTAAGCGCGCGTGAGTTCCTTGGACACGTCGCGGTCCTCCACCGGCACGAGGCGATCCTGCACCTCGATGATGGTCACTTCCGTGCCCATCTGGTGGTAGACGTACGCGAACTCCACGCCGATGGCCCCGGCGCCGACGACCACTAGCCGGTCTGGCCGCTCGGTCTGAAGCATGGCCTCGCGGTAGGCGATCACCTTCTTGCCGTCGAGCGGAAGCGGCGGGATCTCGCGGGCGCGAGCGCCGGTCGCGACGATGAGGTGCTTGCCCTCGATGATGGTCTCCTCCCCGATGGTCTCGCCGTCCATGTTGACCGACGGCTCCACCTTGACCTTGCCGCCGCCGAGCAGCGTCGCCTTGCCGAAGTGGACGTCCACCTTGTTCTTCTTCATCAGGAAGCCGACGCCGTTGTTCATCTTGTTCGCCACCGCGCGCGAGCGCCGGACGACGGCTCCCCAGTCGGGCTCGACGGCGGGCGCGGCACCGTCTCCGCCGAAGCCGAGGCCGTAGTCGTCGAGATGGCGCATCATGCCTGCGACCTCGGCGCTTTTCAGCAGGGCCTTGGTCGGGATGCAGCCGACGTTGAGGCAGACGCCGCCGAGCTTGTCCTTCTCGACGATGGCGGTGGAGAGCCCGAGTTGGTGGGCGCGGATGGCGGTCTCGTAGCCGCCGGGGCCGGAGCCGATGACGATGACGTCGTAGGTCGCCATGGGAGGGTAGGCTGGAGGGAAAGAGGAAACGATGCGAGGATACTCAGCCAGGGCGCCGGGGTGTCGGACGCGCGATGAATACGGGCGTGGGGAATGCTGAGCACCGACAGCAAAACAGGGCAGTCTGACAGTTCCTCGAGCTGTTCGTGTCACTCGCCCGGTCGGCCTCGGTACCGAGGCGGGCAGGGGGAACCCCGTCAGACGGAGACAGGCCGGTGCGTGCGACGCCGCCGCGATGCGACTCGATGAGGATCCAGAGGTCGAGTCGCTTCCCCTGAACCCTAGTGCGTCCACTCATCGACGACGGCCACGATCACCACGTTGGCGGGTGTCGGAGCCGTGCCCTCGGGCGCGTGCTCGTCGAAGAGTTGTGCCACCACTGCGCCTTCCTTCGCGACGAGGACTGCATCCCCGATGCCCGCGCTCAATCCGGGGTCTAGCGCAATGTCTTCCGCTGCGTCTGTTCTGACGCGGCCGTCCAGCGATACGGGGCGGACCAAGAGCAATTTCGTCGGGCGGAGTCTGTCGCTTTTTTGGGTGGCAACGACGCTTCCAGTGACTCGGCACAAACGCATCAGGAATAGCCGCTTTGCGGTCAGTAGGAATGTGAGTAAGTTCCAGGCTGCAGCCAAACCACCACCTCTCGGCTGCCGTGAGACCCCACGACCCGTTTTTCCCTTTCACACCACCCCCCCTCGCGATGTACAGCACACGCGGAATTGAGGCCATCGCCACGGTCACGGAGCTCCGCTCCCGGACCTCGGCGCTCATCGACCAGGCCGCCGGTCTCGAGACCGGAATCATGATCCAGAAGAACAACGACCCCGTCGCCGTTCTCGTCGGCTACGACAAGTACATGGAGCTCTACGAGCTCCAGAAGAAGTCGAAGAAGAAGTAGCTCGGCTCCGTTCGACGGGCTCATCGGTGGGCTACCGCTCGCCGATGAGCCGCTTCAACTCCTCGATCCGGCGCACCGTCGCCTCGCGGTCGAGACCCCGGAAGCGTTCGGGGAGCATGGACCGGCTCGTGCATTCCATCACGGCCACGAGGTTCTGGAGTTCGACCTGCAGCGGGTAGGTCGGTGGCATGAAGTCTTCCACGACGGCGGCGAGTACCGTGCCAGAGATCTGTCCCTCCGCCAGGTCCGGTTCTTCCGTGCTGGCACTCTCGGCAGCGCCTGCCTCGGCAACAGTCTCGGCAGTGGCGTCCGTCGCTTCACCATTCGTGTGAGGTGCAGGTTCACCGTCGACTGCCTCCGTCTCGGGCTCTTCTGCTTCGCCCTCATTCCCAGGTGGGTTCAGGAGCGCGTCGAGGTCGGTGGAGGCGCGGAACTTCGCTCGGGTTAGCAGCGCCTCCATGTCGGCGCCGGAGTAGGTCCGGGCGCCGTCCAGCAGCGCCTCCGGTACGTCGGACATCGCGACCTCGACGCCCGTCTTGCGCATCATCACCTCTAGCAGTTCGACGCGGTCCTCGCGCGTGGAGGGGTAGAACAACGCGACATGTTCCTCGGCGCGGCCCTGCCGCTTGAGGTCGACCGGCATGAGATCCGGCCGGGCGGTGACGAGGAACCAGATGATCTTGCCGCGATAGCGCGTGTCGCTCATCGCCTGCGCGATCTGCCCGAAGACGCGCGACGAGACGCCGCTGTCGCCGCTCGCGTTGCGGTCGCCGAGGGCGGCGTCCGCCTCGTCGATCATCACCGCGACGGGGTTCATCGCGCGGAGGAGCGTGAGGATCTTTTCGAGATTGCCCTCCGTCACGCCCTGCCATTGCGAGCGGAAGTTCTTGAGCTTGACCATCGGGATCCCGATCTCACCCGCGAAGGTCGTGATGAGGAACGTCTTGCCGGTGCCGACCGGGCCAGAGACGAGGTAGCCCATGGGCATCACATCCGGGCGACCCTTGCGGATGGCGTCGGCGGCGGCGCGAAGGTAGGCTTTGGCCTCGCCGTGCCCGGCCACCATGTCCAGCGTGTAGTCCGTCTCGACGAACTCCAGTAGCCCGTATGCCTCGGCCTCGATGAGGTCCTTCTTCTTCTCGCTCAGCGAGTCGAAGGTGAGCCGCTGCTCGTTTTCCACCACGTCTGCGACGATGGTACGGAGCTGCACATAGCCCAACCCGGCCGTGTTCTGCGCGAGCGCGAGGCCAGGTACATCGGAGAGGCCGTCGAAGGCAGACTGACGGTTGCCTCCCCCGAGGAACCAATTAACGAAGGCGGTCCGCTGGTCTTGGTCCGGCAGCGTGATGTCCAGTTCTGCGTTGTAGGGGCTCTGGATGAACTGGCGGTTGAGGTCGGTCAGGTTCTCGGTGATGAGAACGAGCGAGAAGTCGGCTTCGAGGAGCGTCGGATCGTGGCTCCACTTCTGGAGGTAAACGAGTGCCGTGCGGTCCTCAGCAGAGTAGCTCGCTGCCTCCGTCATCGGGATGATCGTCTCGGCGTAGTCGATGACGACGGCCATGCGCTTGCCGTCGGCGAGGCGCAGGCGGATGTAGTTGTCCAGCAGCGCGAAGACGCGAGCGGGGTCCTTCGGGAGCTTCTTGGCGAACTCGGTGCCGAAGATGGTGTCGTAGCCGGATAGGGCGCGGTTGAAGTCCGCACGGGAGGCCGCGTCCGTGAAGTGGATGCCGTGGGAGCGGTCGTAGAAGAGGACGATGTCGCGCCCGGCGAAGAGGTCGTCGGCGAGGAACTGGCGGAGCGGGACGTAGGCGTCCTGGTCGTTCTCGTCGAGGGTGCGGACGAGGTCGCGCACGTTGCCGTGGAGGACGAACTGGTTGAGCGTCTTCGTGAAGTAGCGGCGGGCCAACTCGCGAGCCCAGGCGGGATAGTGGGCGAGCGGGTCGGGGGCGGTCGTCGTGTCGGCCATCGGAGCGGGGCGGAGCGTTTGGGCGGAAGATACCGGCCGGAGCTACGACGGCTCGCGCGTGTGGACGGATCCTGGGTCCCCCCGTCTCGGTGCCGAGGCGGGCACCCTCGCGCAGCGCTCCGGCCCGACTGGTCCACGTCACGGGCGTGTCGTAGCGTAGGGCTCGCTCGTTTTTCCGCCCGCCCATGCGCCCGCTTTGCCTCGCGGCTCTCCTCCTCAGCCCGCTCGTGGCCTCGGCCCAAGGCGCCTCGACGCTGCACCTCCGCCTCGACCTCCGGCAGCCCATCGCGGACGGCTGGCTAGACCCCGAGACGGAGGCAGTCGGTCTTCGAGGCGATACCTGGCCGCTCTCGTGGAACCTCACGCATCCGGCTGAGGACCCCGACGGCGATGGCATCTACGAGACGAGCGTCACGTTCGCAGTGCCAGGGGACAGCATGCTCGTGGAACTCAAGATCAAAGTCGATGGCCTCGGCAACCCGAACGAGGGCTGGCAGGAAGGACCGAACCGACTCGTCGTCGTGAAGGCGGACGCGGACACTCACACGCTGCTCGTCTGGGATGATCTGCCGCCCGCCCCGCCGCCGGTCCTCACGGGCCGCATCGACACCATCGAGGGGCTATCCGGCGAGGGCCTCGCGCCGCGCGATGTCTGGGTCTGGCTCCCGCCGGGCTACGAGGACGACCCCGAGCGCCGGTACCCCGTGCTATACCTGCACGATGGCGCGGTCAAGTTTGGGATGCAGAGCGGCAGCGAGTGGGGCATGGACGAGACGGCCCAGGCGCTCGTCGAGGCGGGCGAGATCGAGCCGCTGATTCTCGTGGCGGTCGCGAACACGGACGCGCGCACAGAGGAGTACACGCCCACTCAGATGCGCTGGCGCTCTCGTTCTGACCGACTGACGCCTCCGGCCGGAGAGGGGCCGCTGGCTCCGCTGACTGGCGGGTTCGAGGCGATGGGCGACACGCTCGTCATCGCGCTGGCAGAGGGTGGCGAGGGCCTCGTGGCGCAACCGCCCGGGCTGGATCTCTGGGCGCCGCTCGCGCTGCGGGACGACGGGTCCTACGCCTTCGTCGGGGCGGACGTGCAGATCGAGTTCCCCGAGACTGTGGAGGGCCCGGTTCCCCATGTCACCGTCGTGCAGCCTTCGCGCGGAGGCCAGGGCGACGCCTACGGCCGCCTCCTCACGGACGTGCTCAAGCCGATGATCGATGCCCGCTACCGCACGCGTCCCGAGGCCGAGTTCACGGGGGTCGGCGGCTCTTCGCTGGGCGGATTGATCTCCATGCACCTCGGCCTCACGCGGCCGGACGTGTTCGGACGCCTCCTCGTGGCCTCGCCGTCGGTCTGGTGGGACGAGAAGTGGATCCTCGACGCGGTGGAGCGAGCCGAAGCGAACCCCGAGCAGCGTGTCTGGATCGACATGGGCCTGGACGAGGGCGACTCCATGGTGCCGGATGCGAGGGCCCTCTATCAGACGCTCCTCGCGCGAGGCTGGGACCCAGAGCGCGTGATCCACGTCGAGGCCGAGAATGCTGGGCACACGACGCCCGCTTGGGCCGCCCGCGCGCCGGACATGCTCCGATTCCTGTTCCCGCCTGTGGAGTAGCCCCTCCCGCCTCGGTGCCGAGGCGGGCAGGGGCGGCACAGGTCAGGGCACGCTACCTCGCGAGTTCCAATACGAGCGTCGTCTGCGCTGGGACCTCTAGCGGTCCGTCCAGAGAATGGACGGTACCGGAGACGACATCGCGCGCGAAGGTGTAGCCGTCGAGTCGCTCCGCGTAGTGCCCGAGGCCGAGGGAGTGGGGCTCTTCATTCCGGTTGAGAATCGTCATGACGGCCTCGTCGTCGGTGTAGCGGAAGAGGACGTAGACGTTGTCGCGCGGGAGGAACTGGGTGGTGCGCCCGTGGTGCACGGCGGTGGCATAGCGCCGCCAGCGCGTGAGCGTGCGGACGTAGTCGAAGGCGCGGGTCTCGCGCTCTGTCCGGCCCTCCGCGGTGAAGACTGAGCGTTCGTCGCCGGGCCAGCCGCCGAGCATCGGGGAGCGCTTGTAGCCATCGGAGCCGGTGTAGGGGCCGTTCGGCATCGCGAGTTCTGTCCCGTAGTAGACCTGCGGCGTCCTTGGGAGGGTCATCAGCAGGGCGTAGGCCATCTGGAAGCGCGCCTCGTCCTCGCCGAAGAGGCTGTAGACGCGCGGGAGATCGTGATTGTCGAGGAAGGCGACGACGCGCGGCGGATCCGGGTAGAGGAAGTCCTGCGCGAGGGTGAAGTAGAACGCGCTCAGGCCGCCCGTCCAGTCCGTCTCGTTCATGATGGCCTCGTAGAAGGCGGCGTGCATCGGGAAGTCCGTCACGCTGGGCAGCGGCGATTCGTACCCATCCGGCGAGGCCCGGAAGCCGCGCTGCCAGTAGGCCGTGTGGGCGGTCCGCTGCATCCACGTTTCGCCGACGATGTTGAAGTCTGGGAACTCCTCCAGCACGTGCTCGGCCCATCGCGCCATGTAGTGCTTGTCGGCGTAGGGGTAGGTGTCCATGCGGATGCCGTCCACGCCGCTCGTCTCGATCCACCAGACGGTGTTCTGGATGAGGTAGGTGGCGAGGAGGTCGTTGGTCTGGCCGAGGTCGGGCATCTCGCTCACGAACCACGCCTTCTCCATGCCGTCCCGGTCCGCCTCGGCGGCGTAGGGGTCCACAGCGGTCGTCGTGCGGTAGCTCGTGGTGCCGAAGCGCTCCAGCGAGTGGACCCAGTCGGAGGTCGGGAGGTCGTCCATCCACCAGTGCCGGTCGCCGACGTGGTTGTGGATCATGTCCATGATGACGGTCATCCCGCGCGCGTGCACGGCATCGACGAGGGCGGTGAACTCCTCGTTGCTGCCGAAGCGGCGGTCCACGCGGTACATGTCTGTCGCGGCATAGCCGTGGTAGGCGCCGTACTCCGGGGTCATGTCGTTCTCGAAGACGGGCGTGAACCAGATGGCGGTCATGCCGAGATCCGCGATGTAGTCCAGGTTCTGCATCACGCCCGCGAAGTCGCCGCCCTGGCGCGCGTCGGGGTCGGAGCGGTCCACGCCCTCCAGCATACCCGCGATGGAGTCGTTGCTCGGGTCGCCGTTCGCGAAGCGGTCCGGGACCATGAGGTAGATCACGTCCTCGCTGTCGAACCCCTGGGCGTAGGTGCCGGGCTCGCGGGTGCGCTCGCGGAGGTCGTAGGCGAGCGTCGTGCTGCCCTCCGGACCGTCGAACGAGAACGCGAGGGTGCCCGCCTCGGCGTGGTCGTGGACGGTGAGGTCCAGGAAGAGGTAGTTGGGGTTCTCGACCTGCACGGCCTGGTCCAGCGTCACGCCCTCGTGCGGCGCCATCGTAGCGCGGGTCTGGCCGATCCCCTCGCCGTAGAGGAGGATCTGGAGGTCGTCGTGGATCATGCCCGTCCACCAGTTGCCGGGCTCGACGCGCTCGATCTGGGGCTGGGCGGCGGGGGGCGCCGCTGCGAGGAACGCCAGCGGAGCGAGGAGGAGGGCGAGGCGGGACATGGCGGTCGTGGAGGCAGAGCGCACACGATACGCCTGCTCCGTCGCCTCGGTCCGTCCATCCGGGGACCAGAGGCGGGCGCTACGACTCGTTTGCTCGTTCTAGGATCGCGAGGAACAAGCGGTCGCTCAGACGAAAGCTGTGCTCCAAGACCAACTCTTCCAGGACGGGTCCGACGAGAGGAAGGAGGGCATGCCGCTTGGCCTTTAGCAGAACGCCCGCGGTTCCTGTTACCTGAAGCCTCAACCGGGCTGCCGCTGCACGGCCTCTTGCCTCATCGATCAGCAGTGTGGCGCTTGGCAGGCTGAGGGCAAGCGCGATGGCTTCAGATTCTCCCTTATCGAGAGCTACGAGCCGTTCGGGGCTAGGCGGGGCGTTCCGCACCGTCATCCAGTCGGGACAGCGGCCGAACTCCTCCGCGACAGCCGGAGGCGCGAGAACTGTAAATAGGCCCGGAAGCAATTGGAGGTGTCCGACCCGTTCGAGCGCGATCAGGCACGAGGTATCCGTGACGACGACAGCCTTCACGCGTCGCCCTGGCGGTCTAGGAAGGCCTGATCCTGCTCCCACATTTCGTCCGTGTAGGTCGTGAGCGGGATGCCTCGGTCACGGAGGGCCTCGACGAACGCTCGGTAGGACAGACCTGCGATCTCCGCTGCGCGTCCGACGGGGAGGTCATCCTCCTGAAACAGGGCGACGGCGAGCAGGAGGCGTGCGCGAGCCTCGTCGAGGTCCGGCGGGAGTGTCAGCGTGGCCATGGCAGGGGAGAGCGTCCTCCACTCAACGTACGATGCCCCCGTCCGGTGCCCGTAGCCGCACCGAGGCGGGCGGGGTCAGCCTCCGGCCTCGCGCTCGGCGACGGTCGTCGTGCGAGCGTCTAGCCAGCCGAGGAGTGTGGTGTACAGCTCCGGGACGCGGGTCCAGTCGCGGCGGTAGCGGAACGGCCACTCGCCTTCCCCGACGACAGCCTCCGGTCGCTCCAGCGCGTGGCCCATGTTCAGGACAGTGATCGTGGCGTCGGGGTTGTCCGCGAGGAGCGTCTCCATCAACTCGACGTTGTGCTCCGGAGGGACGATCCAGTCCTCGCTGCCGAGGACGGCCAGGAACGGTTGGTTCCACTCTGCGAGTGCAGGCGCCGGGTCCAGGCCGGGCATCCGGGCGTAGTAGTCGAGGTCGGGCAGGCCGAGGCTGTCCGGGATGAGCGCGTGTTCGGCCCATCGTGCCTCTCGCGCGGCGGCGTTGACGGCCTCGTACTCCTCCCACGTCGCGCCGCGCTGAGCCATCGGCACGAGGCTGCGCTGGTACTCGAAAGCGGCCTGGTACTCGGCGTCGGTATAGGTCGTGCCGGAGTCTTCCATGAGCTGCGTGGTCGTGTGGGCCTGCTGGTCAGCGAGGCTCTCGGCGGGACCGACGGTGGTAACGAGAAAGGCCACATCGTCGCGGTCCTGAATCGCGAGGGGGCCGATCCAGCCGCCTGCGCTGTTGCCCTGCACGCCGATCTGCTCCGCGTCCACCTCGGGCTGCTCGCGGGACCAGTCGAGGATGGCGTTCACGTCCGCGAAGCGCTGCGCGCTCGTGACAGTGGTGCGGTCTCCGGTAGACCGTCCCTGGCCACGTCCGTCCCAGACGACCGCCGCGATTCCGTTGCGGGCGTAGAGTCGCGCGAGCCAGGTCATCTCCCATCGCCCGCCGTAGCCGCGCCCGGTGACGAGCACGACCGTCGGGTGGGGACCGCCGCGGAACTCCGGCTCGCCTGGCGTGAAGAGAGCGCCCGCGAGCGTGTCGCGCCCGGAGACGACCCGGAACTCGCGCGAATCGAATCGCGGCAGGCCGAACGGGATGACGCGCTGCAAGAACACCGTAGCGACCACTGAGTCCTCTTCCGAGACGGTGCCCCGAAGGTTCTGCTCCTGTAGATCGACGAGGAGCCGCATGTCGCCGTAGAGGCCCGAGGTCAGGAAGCCGTCGCCGGGTTGGTCCGCCTCGGGCGGAGTGTAGGCGAAGGCGTAGCCGAAGGTCTCATAGCCGTTATAGGGCTGCGTGAGAGTCGTCGCGAGACTGTCCCCGATGACCTCGATGTCGAGGGAGAAGAGCGTCGGGATGCCGTCCGTGATGGCGGCGCCGGACCACGTGCCGCTGAGGCCGGAGGGGACGGTCTGCGCGCTGGCGGCGACGGGAAGCGAGAGCGCCAGTGCGGCGAGGAGGAGGACAGACGAGCGCATAACGGGCGGAGACGGGAGTGCCAGAATAGACGACGGGCCGCCCTCCAGAATATGAGGGACGGCCCGAAACGAGATGCCGGTCCTTAGTGGTGGCTGCGGCGTGCGGACCGCTGCGCAGGCATCTCGCGCGGCATCAGCACGCGGTCAATCACGTGGATGACGCCGTTGGAGGCCTCGATGTCCGTCGCGAGGAGCTGCGCGTTGTCGATGCGGGAGCCGATGGAGAGGCTCTGGCCGTTGGCGGTCTCCAGTTCGTTGACGCGGACCACGTCGCGCGCCTTGAACTCGCCGGGGACGACATGGTAGGTCAGGATGGCGGTGAGCTGGTCGCGGTTCTCCGGGCGGAGGAGGCGCTGGATAGCGTTGTCGCCGAGGCGGGCGAAGGCCTCGTCGTTGGGCGCGAAGACGGTGAAGGGGCCGTCGCTCTTGAGGACATCCACGAGACCGGCGGCCTTGACGGCGGCGACGAGCGTCTCGAAGTCGCTGCTGGAGGCCGCGATGTCGACGATGTCGTCGTGCTTCTGCGGGGTGGCGGCGATGAGGGGCAGCGCGAGGAAGGCGAGGAGGAAGAGGCGGAGATGCATGGGGGGAGGGTGCTGGTGTGGAGCGGGTCCGGCGGAGGTGCCGGGTGTGGCGTCCACGGGGCATCTGGGCTGGGAGGTCCGGCGGATCGGCAGGCGGCGGGATCCGGGGGACGAGCGGGGGCCTCGCACGATGAGCGGGGAGGGGCGACTGCTGGTCGGGGTGCCTTCCGTTCACTCGGTCCGCCTCGGTACCGAGGTGGGGGAAGTGGGGCAAGCGTCGCATTCCTCGATATAGACGTATTCCGACTCTTATGCCGACTGGAGACGTTTATATTTTCACATTCCGCCCCTTATGCCGACTAGCCAGTCGGCTGAAGTACTGGTTATATGGCGCTGCCCTTGCGAACTGTGCTCCTGCTCTCGCTCCTGCTCGGAGCTTGCACAGACGCCTCGCCTAATCCCGCCGTCGTGGATGCTATCGTGTTCGAAGCACCCGACGGCAAACTGTACGTGGACGGGGTGGCGCTCGACCAAGCTTTCAACCGTGGGAGCGTTGAGGCCGAGATTACCGAGGCCGCCAAACTCGACCTGGACGAGCCCGAGTTGCTGATGCTGGCGATGTACCTGAACGAGTACGGGGACAGTGGGATGATGGATGACCGCGCCCCATGGATTTGCGCCCACGACCCCGAGCGCATCGCCGAGTTGAACAGCCTCGTCGCTGACTACACGGACTATGTTTACGAATGCTGAGGTCGGCGCTCTATCCACCGCGCCATATAACCCACGGCTGCAGGCCGACCCAGGGCTCCGGCGTCGTCGGCTCGTCTGGGCATAGGCGCTACCTTCGCTTCGTTCAACCTCTGCGGTCGCTGCCCTGGTCGGCTGAGCCGCAATCTGTTATGTGGATCTGCAAATGCTCAAGCTCGCCGTAGCCCTCCTCGCACTACCTCTTGCGCTGAGTTCCTTGGCCTGCGCGCAGGATGCTCCTGCGGACGCGCGAGCAGAGCCGGGCGGCGCGGTCGTGCCTGATCCAGACGCGCGGGTTCGAGTGGACTCCTTGCTTTGGTCTCGGAGCATAGAGGTGCCGCCCTATCCTTACGGTGCACGGCTCGACTCAGTCCGCAGCGAGATCGCGGCAGGCATGAAGGAATGGCTCGCTAATAATCCCGGTTCAACTATCCATGCGGCTCAAGCATCTCCCGCTCTGTTTGCGGTTGACGGGATGGGCCGAGAGTATCACGGCCCCGACGCCGTGGACTACTGGAGGGAGCGTCTACCTGCCGGTTTTTGGGCGGTCGTGCAGTTCGACGTTGAATGGACCGGCGACATCTCAGCGGCGCGGCTCCTGCTATACAAAGGCACTCTCGGTGGGGTGGACCTAGCGGAGGTGTCCCGTCAGGTGAGAGCAGAGGCTGACACCACCACGTACGGATTCGCAGCACCAGGCTCGCGTGTACAGATGACGTGGTTGCTTCGCGGTCGTTGATCCACATAACCCGCGGCTGCACGCCGATCGCTATGACGATGTCAAGGGCTTGGACCGCTAAATCATAGGCCTCACGCTCACGTGGTCCGCCTCGTACGGTCGCCCGTCCCGCAGCACCGCCGCCGCGACCCGCAGCAGCTTGTTG
>JBCDKM010000022.1:0-88814 GCA_038746605.1 Bacteroidota bacterium | reverse complement strand
GTCGTCGGCACGAGGTCGGCCCATACGCGACGGGGCGGGCAGGTGCGGCCGGATGGCCTCCCACTGCGGATCGGAGAGTCGGGTAGTGCTCATGCGCCCAAGCTCCGCCGCCCGCTCAGACTATTGCAACAGCCTCTAGAACTGGAAGTAGATGAACGGCACCGCGCCGTAGCTGCCGAAGAGAAGCACGGCGAGCGTGATCGCGAGGTAGACCGCCCACCGGGGCACGAGCGACATCCCGCCCAGTCGCTCGTCCAGCGTCTTGCCGCGCTCCTCCAGCAGGTCCACGAACAGGTACGCGCCGATGGCGAGCCCAATCAGTAGGAGGTCCACCGTGTCGAAGCCAGGAAGGCGGATGCTCGTGTGCGTGCCTTCGGGTGTGATGAACATGTGCTTCGTGAGCACCACCGCCTCCTCCAGCGACTGGCATCGGAAGAGGCCGCCGCCGATCATCCAGAGGAAGAAGGTGAACGCGATGCCCATCGCACGGCGCACCCCCGCGACCGACGCCGCCCAGCCCGCCGCCGCGGCATCCGCCTTCGGCTCGAAGAGCGCCCAGAACCGGTTGCGCAACGGCTGCGAGTAGCGGCCCACGATCAGGAACACGCCGTGCATGAACCCGAACAGCACGAACGTCCAGGCGGCGCCGTGCCAGAGGCCGCTCACGGTAAAGATGATCAGCAGGTTGATCGCGCCGCGCACAGGCCCCTTCTTGCTGCCGCCGAGGGGCGCGTAGAGGTAGTCGCGAAACCACGACATGAGGCTGATATGCCACCGTCGCCAGAGTTCGCCCACCGAGGCCGAGAAGTAGGGCCGCCGGAAGTTGTCCATCAGGCGGATGCCCATCACACGCGCCGCGCCGATAGCGATGAGGCTGTAACCTGCGAAGTCACCGTAGATCTGCCACGCGAAGGCAAAGGTGGCGGCCCAGACCGATGCTCCGGAGAATGCCTCGGGATTGGAGTAGACCACGTCCACGTACGGCGCCATCCGGTCGGCCACGACCGTCTTGATAAAGAAGCCCCAGAGCATCAGCCGGAGGCCGCTCGACACCATCTCAGCGTCGAACGTCTGCTCGGTGTGGAACTGGGGGAGTAGGCGGCGGCTTCGCTCGATGGGCCCGGCGACGAGCTGCGGGAAGAAGGTGACGTAGAGCGCAAAGATGCCCAGGTGCTTCTCGGGCTCCTTGTGCCCCCGGTACACGTCCACGGAATAGGAGAGCGTCTGGAACGTGTAGAACGAGATCCCGACGGGAAGCACGAGATCGGGCACGCTCAGCGCTGCGTCTCGCGCGAGGTAGCCCATCAGGTTGTTGAACGTGTCGCCGAAGAACCCGAGGTACTTGAAGGTGCCGAGCAGTCCCAGATTGGCTGCGAGGCTAACCCAGAGGTACGGCTTTCGCGCCTCCTTTGTGGCCTGCTGGCCCATCTTGAGCCCCATCGCATAGTCCACGAGCGTGGAGCCGATGATGAGCACGAGGTACTCCCAGCGCCACCAACCATAGAAGAAGTAGCTCGCTGCGAGGAGCCAGATCCACCGGAAGCGGTGGGGCGTGAGGAAGTACACGCCCACCGCGACGGGGAAGAAGACGACGAACGCGAGGGAGTTGAACAGCATGGAGCCTCAGCGCGCCAGGGCGTCCGTGAGGGGGGGCGCCTCGGCGCCGAGGCGGGAGGACCCGGAGAGCAGGGGCAGCTCTGCTGCGAGGATGTCCGTGGAGCGCAGCGCCATCGCCTCGCGGAGGTGACCGACGTCGAACCAGGCGTCGGTCTCGAACAGCTCCGGGTAGCGCGCGGGGTCGTTGAGCACGATCACGGCGTCCTCGCCGAGGGCCTCGCGGACGAGCCGCGTCACCCCCGCGCCTTTTTCCGTGCCGACCTGCTCCACGTAGATCACCTCCACGCCGCGTGCGCTCGCGCGCTCCGCCAGCGCGATCCAGGCGTCCGCCGTCACGCGGTCTCGGTCCGTGGGCTCGTAGCTCTCGCGGGCACGGATGGCCGTCATCCGCTGCGCGAACTCTTCCTGGCCCTCCTCGGAGAGGAACGCCTCGCGACGGGCCTCCTGGTCGGCCTCGCCGCTGCCGAGGGGGACGTAGCCGCGCCGCCCGATGGCCTGCGCGCGCCTCGGCCGGTCCGACTGGCGCTCGGTCACGACGGCGTTGGCCCACGCCCGGCCCCACCCGACGAGAAACGTGTTGCGCGTCCAGTAGCGCCAGCGGTTGGCGGCGGGCCTCACGCGGCGGACAAACGGTCGCCCAGAGGCCATCGCGACCTGCGTGCCGATCGTCGCGCGGCGCGCGTCGTGGTAGTGCTGGATGCGGCGCGTGGTCGCGGCGCGCTCCGGTATGGCGATGTCTACTGGTCCGAACTCGATGATCATCCGCTGCACCGGCAGATCCATTTCGAGGAGTCGGTCCGCGCGAAAGTGCGTTTCCAGGGAGCGCGAGCCCTGCACGCCGAAGTTGTACGAGGTCACGCCATCGGCGCGGAGGCTGTCCAGCCGGACCGGGTCGATGTGGCGGAAGGTGCGGCTGGAGCCGAGGAAGACGACCTCGGGCTGGACGCGGCGCACGTCTTGCAGCTTGTCCCAGTACGGCGCGATGTCCGCGTAGCCGTCTTGCGTCTTCATCGCGAGAAGCACCGCTCCCAGCAGGACCGGGAAGACGAGGGCGCGGAGGACGAAGCGGCGGGGGATGCGCACGCAGGGCGTGGAGAGCGGAGGCGGAAGGTATCGGCCGGACGCCAATCGGTGTCGGTTGTCCTTCGATGTCTTCCCAGAGGCCCCAGGTGCCTGCCGTCGCCCAAACCCGACGCCTTACCCTAGAGGGAAACCCCGAAACCGGAGGCGTTCGCAAACCCTTCCAAATCAACAGGAACGACCGAGACGCCCAGAGGTAGGCATGTGCGGTCTCGCCAGGGCTTGGGGCCCGACTCACACTGCCTGGGCCCACGTCTGGCGAGCCTCGCGGCTGGCCGGAATGGATGCCCGGCGAGATCGTGGCGGGCGGAGCTGTGGAGCCTCTCTACGCCAGCGTGCGGTGGTCCACCATGATGCATCGCTCCGCGACGTACGGGAGTTGGGCCTCCTCTGCGAGGGCTTCGGCCTCATCCGAGTGGACGCCGAGCTGCGTCCAGATGAGCGGCTGATGGCCGGTTCGGGCCGCGCGCTCGATGGCGTCGCGGACGACGCCCGCCGTGTGCTCACTCCGACGGAAAATGTTCACGATGTCGATCTCTAGACCGTCCGGGATGGACTGGAGATCCGGGTAGGCGACCTCGCCGAGGATCTCGTCGTGGTACGGGTTGACGGGCACGATGCGAAACCCCGCCTCCTGGAGATATTGCGCGATGCGGTGGCTGGTCTGGAACGCACGGGGCGAACATCCCACGATGGCGATGGTGCGGGCGACGGTGAGCGCCTCTCGAACGTCGGCGATCTGCATGACGGGCGGTGCGTAGGATGCAGGGTCCCAACGCCTCTGTCATGCCCTCGGGTTCTCGCTCTCGCCCTACCCCTTCGCAGCCAGCTTCCGACGTCGTCGCGCCTGATGCCTCTACTGAGGCAGCGACGGTCGGCGCGGCCGGACGGTTGGGTCGCTGGTTGCCTCGGCTCTCTGGGCTCGTCCGTTTCGCGTACCGGACAGGCATCGTGAGTGCGGTCAGCGCGGTCGTCCTGTGGTGGGCACTGATGCGTGGGCTGATTCTCGGCGTGGGGCCTGCTTCGTGGGGCCCAGCGTTGGGGTTCCTGGTCCTGCTTCTCCTACCGGCAGGTTCGGCATGGGTCCTCGGTCTCACGTTGAACGACATCCTGACGCTGCCGGAGACGCTTCGAAAGAGCGCGACCGTGGCGGCTTCCGCCTCGCGAGGGGCTCTCCGGGGAGAGGCCGACACGAAGCGCGGGCGGCTCCTCGGGGTCATCGGGGCGCTGTGGGCGGCGCGAGGGTTTGTGCTGGAATCGCGAGGAGCATGGGCAAAGGCCGCGACGGCTGCCCGGGTGGTTCGGCTGGCGAGGCTCCCGTTCGTGCTCGGACTCGTGGCGTTCTTCGCTCTGAATGGCGTAGTGATCGCGGCGGGACTGCTCGCGCTGGTCTTGCTGCTGGTGTGAACGCTGACGAGTCGTCGGGTCGGTTACGATGTTGACCGGGAGCGACCGGGAGCGACCGGGTCCGCCTCGGTACCGAGGCGGACCGAGCCGAGCGGGGGCTGCGTGGCGTGTCCCTGAAGCACGAGCCTGCCCCGAGGGGACGTTACCTTGCGGAATCGCCCATTCCGGCCCCACCGACCCTCGTGCCGGTTCCCACCGAATCCCCGCCTGCGCCCTCTCCCGAGGCGCCCGCCGAGACCCCGCAGACCGCGCGCCGGAGTGTCGCCTGGCGTCCGGCCGACGAGCCTGCACTTGGGTCATGGGTCGGCGCCCGCGTACGGGCGCGCTGGATGCGCCTGTCTCTGTGGGCACGTTCGGGCCTCGTCGTGCTCGTGCTCGGAGCCCTCACGCTCGTTGTAGCCGCCTTCTTCCACGAGACCTCCGAACCCCCGAGCGAGTCGGACATTCGGGCGGAGGCCGCAGCGGCTCGCACGGCGTGGGCGGCTGCCCGGCGCCAGGCGCCCGTTCCCCTGCTGCCGCAGCCCGATGGTTCCTTCTTCGCCGAGGGAGGACTCGAACCCGGCGACGCCGAGACCACAGCCGGGCGCTACGTAGACTTCCTCACCATCACGACTGAAGACAGCGCGGCCTTCTCCGTCGTCGCGAGTTCTGCTGCCTTCCGACCGGATGTAGCTGTCCGCACGCCTGAGGGGCGTCGCGTGGGAGCGTCTGTCCTGCTCGGGACGAGCGAGCGCGCTGAGGTCGTCGGGTTGCAGGGGCCGGGTCGCTTCGAGATCACCGTCACCACCACAGAGCCGGGGCAGACCGGCGCCTATGAGGTCGCGACCAGCGTTCGGTCCGTACGCGATACACTCGCGGTGACAGATCCCCTTCGTGCCGATACGCTGGGCACTGGGCGCCTACGGGCAGGCCGCTTCGAGGCCGCATACGCGCTCCTCGCGGAGCCCGACCGGCCTGTGATTTTGGAGGTCGTCTCGCCTGCGTTCACGCCGCGCCTCACACTGCTCGGGCCTGCTGGAGAGATCCGCCAGCAGCGCACCCTGGAGCGAGGCGTCGCGGGTGACAGCCTCTTCGGCGTCGTTCTGAGATTCCATCCCGGGTGGGACTTGCCCTACACGTTGCTCGTCTCCAGCGAGCGGCCCAGTCAACAAGGCCCGTTCGCGATGGAGATGCGAACCGTGGACGCGCGTGACATCACGGCCAACGGCCGCGCCCTCAGCGGCACGCTGGGGCAGGAAAGCTGGCTCCGCAATGGCCGCTATGTGGATGCCTATCGCTTCCGCGTGCGCGAGAACGAGGAGACTGAGATCCAGGTTCAGAGCCGTGACTTCGCCCCAGCGTTCCAGCTGTGGAAAGAAGAGACGCGAGGCGCCAAGGAGATCCTCTCCGAGCAAAACCGTGCGGAGCGCTCGGAGGCGTCTGTCACGCGCGATGACCTGGAACCGGGCCTCTACACGCTCGAGGTCACGAGCGCCGAGGGCGCCGAGGACGGGGTCTACGCTAGCGGCCGCTACACCCTTCGAGTCGATTCCCGCGTGCCCGTCGACATCTTCGACGCGGATCCGTCCGACCCTGACGCCCCGCGTGGCTGGTCGGCCAGCGTCAGTGCCTCCGCGCGCGGCACCACCTCCGATGGTGAGACCTTCGTCGTGGGCGTCAACGGGGTGCGGGTCTCCTACCCGGGTGGCGCGCGGACCGTGATCCAACTCGGCGTCACCGTTCGCTCCGTAGACTACTCGGGGCCTTGGGCCCCGTGGCGCCGGTTCGCGGCGCAGAGCACGCTCATGGACGTGGCCGGACGCCAGTACCGACCCGTGCCTGCGCAGAGCGCCGGAAGTGGCGTCCTCGCGGAGCCCGGCTCCACCCGCCAGGGCCGCCTCGTCTTCGTCGCCGACGGTGTGCGAACCGACCTGCGTCGGCTCGTCTTCTCGGCTCCCCTGGGGGGGGGACAGACCATTCCCCTCCGTCTCGATCTTCCCCGCTGACCCGGCCCGCCTCGGGCGCCTGTTGCTATGGCTCACTTTCACCGCCTCGATGCCGACGCCGACCGCGAGTATCTCGCGCGCGGCGAGACCGACCCGTTGACGGGCGTCGCCTTCCGTCCTACGAACGTCGTGGTTCTCACGTCTGAGGGGACGGTGCTTCTGCGGGAGACGTGGGAAGCCCTCGATGGCAGCTACGAGGGAACCTCGGAGACGCTGCCCTGGGGCGAGTCTTCGGGCGATGGTGCCCCGACGCCGCCTGTCAAGCCGCCGCCGCCAGTCGCTCCGGCCGTAGTGGCCCCCGCTGCTGCTGCCTCCGCTGTTGCCAGTGCCCCGGCGGTCTCGTCCCCTCTGCCGAGTGCACCCACCCAGCACGCGCCTTCCCCGGAGCCGATGCCGGAGCACCATCGCATGCGCCGCCGGAAGCGGCCGTGGCTGATTCCGCTACTCGCCGTCCTCGGCATCGCGGCGGCGGTCGTGATCGGAATCCTCGTGATGGGCCAACTGGGCAACCGCACGACCGAAGAGCCCCAGGTCGTGGAGGTCGAGACGCCGGACGCACCGGAGATTGTGACGGTCCAGGCGGGCGTCATCGAAGGCGCACTGGAAGACGGAGACGCCTCGCGCAATGGCCGCTTTGAGGACCGCTACGCCTTCGAGGCGGACTCCTCTGGTCGCGTGCTCACCTTCGCGCTCGTCTCCGACGACTTCCGCCCGGACCTCGTGGTGCGCGGCCCCGACGGGCAGACCTACGAGGCACGCCCCGCGGGCGATGCGGGCAACCGCGTCGTGGTGCGTGATCTGCGCGGCCCCGGGCGCTTCCAAGTCACCGTGACCTCGCGTGAGCCTGCGGGCGACGGCGCCTACACGCTCGCGATCCGCCAGGAGACACCCATCGTCTCGCTCCGAGCCGACGGTCGGCCTGTCCGTGCGACGCTCGGCGAACAGAGTACCCTCGTGGACGGCTTCTTCCGCGATACCTACGAGTTCCCCGTCGAGGCGGAGCGAGAGTACACGCTCGCCGTCGCCTCCTCCGCCTTCGATGTCGCGACGACTCTGACCTCGGCCAATGGCGCGCGCGTGCAGACGGCCCGCGAGGGCGACGCTGTGACCTTCACGCCGAGTGCCAATGGCCGCTACCGGCTGGTGGTTTCCTCGCGCGAGCGCAACCAGCGAGGTGCGTATACGGTGCGCCTCCAGGCCGGGCCGAGGCCAGAGCCCGAGGTGCCCGAGCCGCCTCGCGCCCTCGCGCCCAATGCGCCGCCACTCCGCGACTCCCTGGCTGTCGGCCAGCAGAGGACCTACACCTTCTCCAGCCGCATCGGCGACCGTATCCGGGTGGATGCCCGAGCGCTCGGCTTCAGCCCGCGTCTCGTGCTCATCGGGCCCGACGGGCAGCGCGTCACCGGGGATACCGATGAGGAGCGCGCCAGCGTGCAGGAGACCGTCGCGACGGCGGGCACCTACCGCGTGATCCTGACTGGGGGCGAGGGCTCCGGCCTCGTGCAACTCTCGTTGGAGCAGACCGAGGCCCCGCGTGCCGCCGACATCCCGCGCATGCCCGGCCTGGATGCTCCGCCCGAGCCACAGCCGCCCCCCCAGGAGGACGGCGAAGACGGCGAGGAGTACGAGCCCCAGCCCATCGACCGCCCGTCGGACGGCTAGCCGCCAGCCCTGCCCGCCTCGGGGCCGACACCGAGGCGGGCGTTGCCCGGAACCCCCGCGCCGGGTACCTTCGGCCGCCCCCTCCCACGCCCATGAGCGACTCCGACACGATCCGCGTCCCCAAAGCGCGCCTCCGCGAGGTCAAGGCCGAGATCGACGGTCTGACGGTGGAGCGCGATCAACTCCGCCGCGATCTGGCAGCCCTCCGCGAGGAGCACGACAACCTGCGCGCGCATCTGACGGGCAGCATCCGCGAGATCGCGAAGCTGAAGGAGCAGTTAGACCATCAGGACGACGGCGCGACGGAAGAGACCCTAGAGGCAGAGCAAGGCTCTGAGGTGAAAGACGCAGAATAGAGGGAACGTTCTGCCTCCTTTGTCCCCGCCTTGTTTGGTCTGTGGAGACACTCCGGGAATAGCATCGACCGAGACGGGCCGATTGGTCAGGGCGCGCAGGTACCAGGGGTAGCACCGCTCAGCTGCTCGGTAAGCAGGGCGATCAGCGTGGGCGCGGTCCCAGAGACACCGCCCTTGCAGTAGGTGTACGTGTCTGATGCCGACGGCCCGCGGACCGTAGCGCGGTCCACTTGCTTCACTGAGCGGTAGTCGTAACTGGTAATTTCCGAGCGGGCCCGGACCGCAGGGATCATCTGTGCGAGGCGACCGATCTCGACCTCTGAGTATCGGATCGCCGCGTTCTGCTGCAGCTGCACGTTCAGCTTGCCGACAGGCGCAAACACGGACTGTGTGGAAATGGAGATACCCGCGTAGTCTCCCATGTATGCCATGCTCGTCCACTGGAATCGGAGTGAGGCGATCGTACTAGCGTCGGGAATCAGGATCTCGTCGATGATGACCTCCGAATCGCTGTTGAGAGGGGTGTTGGGCGTCAGTCTCGCGCCAGAAGCCGTCTGGGTCAGCACAGTCCGGTTACCCTCGTCGGGTGCTAGGAGATCGACAGACAGGCTCTTGGTCCACGAGGCAGCAGACAGCGGTGTGCCCGAGGTGGAGAGAGGCGTGATGTCCACCGGTACCCAATCGAGGTCCGCGATGTAGAGGTAGAGCGGTCCTGGGGGGAGTTGAGCTCCAAACTGGAGGGTGACCTCTGAGGTGGAACTGGCGGCGCCACTGGCGGGACGGATGTCGAACATCGGCATCTGGGTGGGGCCTTTGTAGCTCACGTTCATGATTCCATCTGGATCGAGGTCCACACCGCTTAGGTTCGCGAGGCCTAGGAATGCTTGCAGGGTGGAGCCGCTCGTGATCGGCGTGCCCGTAGGCGCGGTCGTTGTGTTGGAAGAGAGGACGGTGACAGGTGCTCGGTCCGGCCACGTGGCAATGCCGGATGAGGAGACGTAGCCCGTGCGCGTCGGGAGGGTCTGGAAGTTGACGAAGGCGTCCAGCCCGATGTCGCCTACACCCGAGTCGATGTGGAGAACGTAGGTCGCGCCTAGGATCTCGGCGTTCTGTTCCATGCGGAACGCCATCGTGCCTTCCTTCTCCACGATTACGACGCCGCGCCACTGGAAGTCACCGGTAGCTACAAAGTCGCCCTGGACGTAGAGAAGGCCCACGCCGCCGCCACCGTAGAAGGTCGCATCTCCGCCGATCCGCACGATAGCGGGCGCGTCGTCGCTACCGAACTGCCGATTGCTGAAGGTCTGAGAGCCAGTAAAGGCGTCGGTTGCGACAGGAAGCGCCTCGGCGAGAAGGGCGGCATGCTCGCCGGGAAGTGCTGCACGGTGCACGTCCGCTTCATCGACGATACCACGAATCCGCTCCTGGTCGTTGGAGCCGAGCGCATTGAGGAAGGCATCGGAGGCATCCTCCGATGAGGTCCAGACGCCGTGGACGGTGGCACCCTGTCCCCGGCCCTCTCTGCCGCCCGGCCCGTGGTCTATCCCCGAGGCGAGTGTCTCAGCCGAAAGCGAAACGTCCACGCTGTCTGACTGCACGACGAGTGCAGCAGGGGCAGATGCAAGCCGGGCGACTTGGAGCGTCATCTGCGCATCCACTCCATCCACGACGCCTGCTGCGTAGACTTGCACGGGTCCCGTCACCGGACCTCGTGTCGCGGTCACGAAGGAGCCACCGCCATAGTCCGTCACAGGGAGTCCGCCGCGCCATGTGTCGAACTCGCGTGTAAGACGAGAGGCGGTCATTGTGAGGCCTGAGCGTGCAGCTTCTTCTGCGAGGAGCGACTGTTCGTCGCGGGCTTGCGTCTCGGCAGAGGTCAGTCCAGAGCGGTTGAAGCTGAGCCCGATGCCGACGGTGAGGACGGTCGTGGCAAGGACAGCGAGAAGAACGGACTTGCCCATGAGCAGGTGCGCTAGAGCGCGAGGTTGAGCGGGTGGAACGTGCGGTCGAATCGTGCAGTGGTGGTAGCGGAGGCATCGCGCGTCAGGAAGGAGGCAGCGAAGCGGACGCGAACGGCGCGAGCGTCTTCCGGAAGAGCTGTAGGGGTACCAGAAGCGTCAAGGAGGTCGAGTTCAAAGGAAGCGAGAGAGGTAGGCGAGCCTCCGATGCGGGCGCCGTTCTCGTAGCGCTCCACGCGGTAGACGGGCTGCGGCGCACCGCCCGCGATGACGGTGCCCGCGATGACGCGACGGTACTCCACGACGAGAATCGGGTCGTCGGGATCTAGTCCGCCTCGCTGTCGAAAGGCGAACGAGGAGTCTGTCCACGAGACGATGGGCGCGATGGAGCGCGGCACGCCATAGCCGACGTTCGGGAGATCGCCTTCGAGCTGCTGAGCGAGAGACTGCGCTACGCGCTGCGAGGTCTCGAAGACCTGTTGGTCGGTTCCGGTCTGGCTCAGCCGCACGCTGATGCCGACGAGCATGAGCAGCACCGTGGTGCCGATGAGAATGGCGGTAAGATTGTCGAGGATTGACGGCATGGACTCAGAGCCAACTCACCACGCGGCGAAGCGTGATGGGGGTGCGGAGCTGTGCGTGGCGCACGGTGACGATGACCTCCTTGTTGAACGTGGAAGTGGCCGAGGGCTGTGCGGCTTCGTTCACGTAGCGAACCTCTGCATCCACCTCGAACGTGATGCCAGGCATTCCGGAGGCGTACGTGTGGGTAGCCATCTGGTGGAAGTCGTCCACGTCGGTGGCAGCACCGAAGGCACGTCCCGTAGGGAAGAGGCTCGCAGGCGTGAGTGCAGTGGGGTCGTCGGTGACGAGATTCGCGGCTGTGTTAGCGTCGAACGGCTGCGCGGCGATGTAACCGAGCACGTTGGTAGCCGCCTGACCTGCAAGAGTCTCAATTGTAGACTCGGTCGCGCTGCTCGTTGCCTGGAGGGTGCGCTCCTGGGAAGAGACCGCGAGGAGCATCGCGATTCCAAGGCCGCAGATGGCGAGCAGGGTTTGCTTCATGAGATCAGGCTGCTTTCCCCGATCTCACGCCAGTATCTATGCCGTCTCTAGGGGGAGGCGATTTAGAGCGGTACAGTGCTGTCCCGACGTTCCGTCTGCTCCTTGAGATGCGCTCCGTCTCGAAATGGAATGATCGTCAAGCTGTATTACACCCGTCATACCGGGACGGTCATATCACATCGGGACGAACGACGTCGAGACCTACCGCACGTCGAGCAACTCGACCGTGAAGATGAGCGTCGCCCCAGGCGGGATGATGCTGGTGGGCGGCGGGTTGTTGCCGTAGCCCTCCTCCGGTGGAACCTCGAACGTCTTCGTCTCGCCGACCATCATCCCCACGATGCCGTCCCGGAAGCCAGGGATGACCTGGCGGAGAGAGAACGTGCTGCCTGAACTACTATCGAAAAGCTGCCCGTCCGTCAGGCGGCCTTCGTAGGCGACGGTCACGGTGCTGTTCGCATTCGCGACGCCGGGCTCACCGGAGTCGCAGGCGACGAGGAAGACGACGAGGAGGACAAGCGCGAGACGGTGCATGGGATCCGGGGTCTGGGGCGGCGAACCTACCCGCGTTTCCGGCGCGATACCGTCCGCCTCGGTGTGCCCTCCGAGGGACCGAGGCGGGCGGAGTCAGGCCGTCACCTCGGGCGCCACGCGCGTCCGCCGCATCACGATGGGCAGCCTCCGGCCGATGCCGAACGCCTTCGGGCTCACGCGCAGCCCCGGCGCCGCCTGGCGCCGCTTGTACTCGTTGCGGTCCACCAGCCGCACGATGCGCTCCACCGTCGCGCGCTCGAAGCCCGCGTCCACGATGGCCTCCACAGAGGCGTGGTGCTCGATGTAGCGCTCCAGGATGGCATCCAGCACGTCGTACGGCGGGAGGCTGTCCGAGTCGACCTGACCGGGCTTCAACTCCGCGCTCGGGGGCTTCGTGATGGTGTTCTGCGGGACGATCTCGCGCCCGGCCCGCCGGTTGACCTCGTGCGCGAGGGCGTAGACCTCCTGCTTGAACACGTCCGAGAGCACCGCCAGTCCGCCCGACATGTCGCCGTAGAGCGTCGCGTAGCCGACGGCCATCTCGCTCTTGTTGCCGGTCGTGAGCAGCAGGTGGCCCTGTGCGTTCGAGATCGCCATGAGCGTCAGCCCTCGCGCGCGGCTCTGGATGTTCTCCTCCGCGATGCCCTCCGGTGGACCCTCGAAGACTGGCGTGAGCATCTGCGCGAAGGCGTCTACGGCCGGACGGATGGACACGTCGTGGAACTCGATGCCGAGGGCGTCCGCCAACAGGCGGCTGTCGTCCACGGAGCCGGAGGACGAATACGCTGAGGGCATCGTGACCCCGACGATGCGGTCAGGCCCCAGCGCCTCAGCCGCGAGCGCACACGTCACCGCCGAGTCGATGCCGCCGGAGAGGCCGATGAGCGCCTTCTCGAAGACGCCATCGCCGGTCTTGCGGACGTAGTCCCGAATGCCGAGCACCAGCGCGTCGTGGATCTCCGCGATGGGGTCCACCTCGCGAGGCATCTGGGCAGAGCCGGGCGCGGCGAAATCCCACACCGCGACCCCCTCCGTCCAGAGCCCGAGGCGGAGCAACTCGCTGCCATCGGCGCCGTGCACCCGGCTGTCCCCGTCGAAGATCAACTCCGTGTTCGCGCCGACCGTGTTGACGTAGACGAACGGCACCCCGTGCTCACGGCAGCTCTCCGCGATGATCTCCGCCCGCTCCTCTGGCTTCCCCACGCAGTACGGGCTCGCGCTGATGTTGACGAACAGGTCGATCCCGAGCGCCGCCAACTCATCGATAGGGTTGGCGCGGTAGAGGTGGTAGGGGGCCTGTTCCTCGTTGTTCCACATGTCCTCGCAGATGTGGAGGCCTAGCCGGAACCCGTCGATCTCCACCACGCGCCGCTCGTCGCACGGCTCGAAGTAGCGGTACTCGTCGAACACGTCGTACGTAGGGAGGAGCGTCTTCGAGACCGTATCCCGCACCTCCCCGCCGTCGATCACGAGGGCGCTGTTGTAGAGCCGCTTGCCGGTCGGCGTCTCGTTGACGGTCGGCGCGCCGATGATGAGCGCGAGGCCCTCGGGCGCCTCCTGCGCGATTCTGTCCACAGCGTTCTCCACATCGTGGATAAACTGGGGGCGGTCCAGCAAATCCATCGGCGGATAGCCGGTGAGGCACAGCTCAGGGAAGACCGCGAGGCGGGCGCCCTCGGCGGCGGCGCGGCGGGCGTCGCGCAGGAGCAGGTCCACGTTCCCGGCGAGATCGCCGACGATGGGGTTGAGTTGGCAGAGAGCGATCTTCATCGCGAGGCGGCTGGCGTGAAGGGCAAGAACGGGCCTCGCGCGCGGAGGTGCCACCGCGCCGCCCGGACACGCGCCGTCTTCGCCGGGGCCCTCCCCGCCTCGGTGCCGAGGCGGGCAGACCTAGAAGTAGACGCTCACGCCGAGCCGAGCCCCCGTTGGGAAGAACCGTACGCGCACGGTGTCCGGGTTGTCCGCGTATTCGACCGTCAGCGACTGCCCGTACTCAGCGATCAGCGAGATCGCCTCCGCAACGGTCCACTCCACACCGACGAGGCCCGCGACACCGCCGCCTCCCGAGACGCCTGAGACCGTCTGATCGCCTGATACGACCCGGTCGAACCGGAACGTCGCGACAGGGCCGATGCCCGTGTAGAGCGCGACAGGCGAGTCTGAGGTGTAGTACCGCAGGGCCAGGAGAGTCGCAGCGAGATCCACAATCTGACGGTCCCCGCCGCCGTCTTCCGTGACGAAGTCGGCGAAGGCGTTCGCCGTGACGCCAACCCGAAGCGCGCGCTCGGCGCTCGTATGGCGCTTGTACGAGAGCGTCGCGCCGTCGAGCGAACGGAGATTGACGTTCGGTCCGATCTGAAAGAGAAGCGCACGTGCCCCCTCGGCACGGGGCGTCTCGCGCTCCTGGGCCTGGGCGAACGGAACGAGAAGGGAGAGCACGAGGGCAACGAGGAGCAACCGGGGCATGGAGAGGAGGGAAGGGGAAAGGAGGCAGAGAGGCGGATGCGTGACGGCGGAGTGCCGGTCTGCAGGAAGGAGCCGTGTGGGAGAGTAACAGCCGTGTGATTCATAGAGGAGGCTCTTCCAGTGCAAAAGCACATGCTCCTAAAGACGGTTGTTGTTCCTTCATTGCCCGTGGCTCTCCCCGCCTCGGCCCCGAGGCGGACAGACTCAGCGGGCCACCGTGAGGCCCGCGCTCGCCGTCTCCTGCTCTCCCGTCACCAAGACGCGATAGACGCCTGCTGCGAGATCTGGCACCTCCAGGACACTCGTGCCCATCCCCAGCACGCCCTCGTGCAGGACCACCACCTCGCGGCCCAGAGCGTCCACGACGCTCACACGGACGGACTGAGGGATCGCGAGCGCGAGGCGCACCCGGGCGTCTCCGCGCGACGGGTTCGGAGCGGTGGAGAGCCTGAGACCGGAGACCGCGTCGGGCTCCGTGGAGGTCGCATCGCGGAAATCCAGCGCCCAGAGACCAGAGGACAGTTCCATCACGTACAGCGTGTGCCCGATCAGCACCGCGTCGATGGGCTGGTCGAACCCACTCGCGAGACGAGTGACGGCCATCTCGGTGCGGTCCGGCGAAACCTGCAGGTGGAGCAGGTCCTCGCTGGTGTCTCCAAAAGGTTCGAGCAGATGGCTATCCGAGGGCGTGTAGCTGAGCACAAAGCCATCGCCGCGATAGGCGACCGGTAGCTCTCGGTTCACATCGAACACGAGGCCGAGCGGCGAGCGGTGCGGCGTGAAGGAGCCCACTGTCGCGCCAGTCTCACTCGCATCCCGGATCGGGCCTTCTGCCGTGCGGTACACGTCCGCGTCCGGGCCGATGTTGACGAGCGGGTCCGTGAACGTGACGCCGTCAGGTGGGGCGGGGTACGTCAGGTCGTCGTAGAAGTAGCCGTTGCGATAGGCGTACGCGCGGGGGTTGACGAGCGAGTCGGCGTCGGGATCATAGCCCGGAAACCGCTGGGGCGTGTCGTGGAGGCCCATCCGCCAGGGGAAGCCGTAGTGGTGGCCGTCGCGGACCCAGTTCAACTCCTCCGCGTCGTCGCGGTCGCCAGAGTTCTCGGCGGCGAACAACTCGCCGTCAGGGTCCCACGCCAGGTCGAAGGCGTTGCGGAAGCCCTCGGCGTAGACAGCCCCCATCGCGTGGAGAGCGGTATCGTTGTTGGGGAGCACCACGTCGCGCGCGTCGGCGGGGAGGCGAAAGAGCTTCGTGTTGATCGGCTGCTCGCGGAGGCCCGGGTAAGCGTCACCGTGGGGCTGGATCTCCCCGTGATCCGTGCGCGAACCGCTCGCGATGTACATCCAGGCACCGTCCGGGCTGAAGGTGATGGACGAGAACTGGTGGTCGAAGGCGCCGCCCGTGGTGGCCGTGGCCTCGGCACGGAGGACGTCCTCCCAGGCCCACACGCCGTCGGTGAGCGTGCCTCGCCGAACGACCCCGCGAGTCTCGAACTCGTCCTCCTCATTACCCACGAGATAGATCGCCCCATCCGGCCCCATCGCCAGCCCGCGCACCTTGGGCGTGCCATGCTCTTCCCGCGTAGCGACGACCACCAGTGCGGACGTCTCGTAGGGCGGATCCAGGCGGACGAGGCGGTCCGCAAAGTCGGTGTACCAGAGAGCGCCTGTGCCAGGATCGTGCGCGAGGCGGATCGGGTTGCCGTCGAGCGTACGCACCGCGCGAAGGTCCACACTCGTGGCATGGGAGACCGGCTGAGCGCCAGCGGCAAGAGGCAGGAGGGTCGCGAGGAGGCCGAGGAGATACTTCATGCCACAGGATACGCGCGATGCCGAACCCTCCCAGCCCCTCCCGCCTCGGTCCCGAGGCGGACGCACTGGCGCCCCAGCACACCGCGCACCCCCAGACACGTCTGCGCGACCCCCAGCGAGCACTGGGCGATCCCCGAAAACCATCGCGCGAGCCCCAGACAGCACTGAATAAGCCCCCGAAGTCGCTGCGCAAGCCCCAAAAATCACCGTGCAAGTCCCAGAAGCAGCTGTGCGAGTCCCAGACATCACCACGCAAGCCCCCGGAGAGGCCGCGCAACCCCCAGTCGTCACCGTGTGACCTCTCAGAAGCGCCGGAACACACCCAGTTGTTTAGAAACAGCGCGAGCCGTTCATTGGCACATCCCAAACAAACACGGATACACCCCCATGTTCGGCTCTCTCTCCATCCCGGATCTCATCGCCAGCGCCCGCACCCTCTACACCAACGCCCGAGACGACGCCGAGGTCAACGCTACCCTCACCGCAGACTTCGGCTACGACCCCACCCACTTCGACACCGGACTCGCCCTCGTCGAAGACGTCACCGCCCTCCACGCCGACCAGCAGCGCGAGTACGGCGAGCAGTTCGTCGCCACCGGCAAAGCCCAGCAAGCCGCCGTCGATCTCCGCGCCCTCTACACTGCCCACCGTCGCCTCGGCCGCGCCGCCCACAAACGCGGCACTCCCGCCTACAACGCCCTCGGGCTCTCCGGCAACACCCCCCGAGACCGCGCCCAACTCCTCACCGCCGCCGACACCTTCTACCGCGCCCTCGAAGACGACCCCACCCTCGCGGATGGCGTCCGAGGCCTCACTCCCGCCGTCGTCGGCAAGGGCCGCGATGCCGTCGAAGAAGCCCGCACCGCCATGGACACCCAGGCCCAGGAAACCGGCGAGGCCCAGCGCGCCACCGCCCTCCGCGATGACGCCGTCGCCCGCCTCAGAGCCGACGCCGGAGAACTCGCCGAGGTCGCCAAAATCGCCCTCTCTGACCGCCCCCAACTCCGCGAACGCCTCGGCCTCCTCCAGCGCTAGCTCACCCACACGGCCCGCGTTCCCCCAATCAGGGCACCACACTCAACGGTCCCCCTTTCAAGGGGGACAGCCCACGCGCGGGACGGCGCGCGTGGGCGGGGGGTAGGCGCAAGGAGGCCTCAAGGGAAGCAACGAAGGCACCTGCTCCGCCCGTGGACGGGGGATAGAGGCAAGGAGGCCTCAAGAGAAGCAGCAAAGGCACCGGCCCCGCCCGAGCACCCCCGCCTCGGCACCGAGGCCGACCTACTCCGCGCCCTCCCAGGTCAGAATATCCTCCTCGCTCTTCTGCTCGCTGTACGGCGGAGTCGCCCACTCTTCCGCGTGCGGCAGCGCCGGCTTCTTCTCCGTGAGGTTGTACCCGAGCGCCTGCCACTGATTCGCGAGGTACGCATTCCACTCCGTGTAGTGCGCGTACTCCTCCGGCAGCTCGTCGTCCGCATAGATCGCCTCCACCGGACACACCGGCACGCACGCGTTGCAGTCGATGCACTCGTCCGGGTTGATCACGAGGAAGTTCGGCCCCTCGTAGAAGCAATCCACAGGGCAGACCTCCACACAGTCCGTGTGCTTGCAGTTGATGCAGGGCTGGGCGACGACGTACGGCATAGCGCGAAAGAGGAAAGGCCGTTACCGGGCCAGGGGCGAGGGCGGCTAAACTAGAGCACCCTCCACGGACATCCTGTGATCCGCGTTCCCGCCCTCCCCACCTCCCGTCGCCATCTCCTCGCCGGACTGGTGGCCGTCCTCCTGTTCGCCCCCGTCCTGGCCGGATGCGGTGCCTCCAACCGCCTCCACGAGGTCTCGCTCAACGATGCCCGTGTCGCCATCGTCGCGGCCATCCCACCGCACCCGCGCGTACAGGCCGGGCATCCCAGCGAGGGCGCCGTGGACCTCCGCGATCCGCTCGGCTCCATCACGCGCGTCTCCACCGCCGCCGCCAAGTTTCGCGAGGTCGAGCGCGCCCAGGCCCGCCTCGACAGCGCCGTCGCCCAGGTCGATGTCGCCGACCGCATCGCGCGGCGCGTCCTCGCTCAGTCCGCCGCCGTCCTCGCCGTCACCCCCGCCGCACGCCCGGATCAGGCCGAGTACATCCTCGACCTCCGCATCGCGGACTACGCCCTCGTCGCCGACTCCTTCCAGGGCGACGTGTACTTCGTCGTGGAGGGCGAACTCCTCCTCCTCGACCGCGCCACCGGGCGCGAACTGTGGGACGGCCGCGTCAGCGAGCGCGAGAAGCTGACCAACTCACTCTTCGGTCTCCCGCCGTCTGTCGGCAACGTCATCACCGCCCGAGCCCTCGCGGGACTCTCCGCCGAAGAGATGGCTGTCGGCCTCACCCGCCTCGCAGACTTCGCCGCCTCCCGCGTCACCGACCGCCTCCGCCGCGACTACGACCGTTCCCGAGACCGCGCGTAGTCAACCGCGCGTAGTCACAGGAGCCACACTGGCTCTGTCCACATCGGTCCCGAGGGGGGCAGGGTGGGGAAGAGATTGATCCCAGTCCCCCGAACCCCTGGCACCCACTACGCGAGTCTGCTAGGTTGCTACTCGCACGGCCCGTACCCTCCGTTCCTTCTACCCCCCTCCCATGCTCGACAAGCTCAAAGACCAAGCCGGTGGCCTCGCCAAGAACCTCGCGGGCAACGACGGCCTCAAGGAAAAAGCCGAGGACATGATCGACGCTGCCGCAGACAAAGCCTCGGACCTCGCGCCCGATGCCCTCAAGGACGCCGCCAGCGGCGCCGCCGAAAAGGCCGCTGACGCCGCCAAGGACGCCCTGGGTGGACTCCAGGACAAGCTCGGTAGCTGAACCCCGCACGCCGTGCCTGCGAGTCGGGCACGGTGTCGTACCCTTCGTCTCCTTCACCTCTCGTTCCCATGTTCGACAAGCTCAAAGACCAGGCGGGCGACCTCGCCAAGAACCTCGCGGATAAAGCCGGAGACCTCGCAGGCGACATCGCCGAGACCGCTGGTGATCTCGCCGACAAGGCGGGCGATGCCATCTCTGACATCGTCCCCGACGAGATCGAGGACAAGGTCAAGGACGTGGCCGGTAAGGCCGTCGAGGGTGCCAAGGGCGCCATCGAGGGCATCACCGACAAGGTCCGAGGCGACGACGCCTAGCAGCGCTCCCCCGTCTCTCTTGCGCCCCGGCTGGTCCTGACCGCCGGGGCGCGTTTCGTTCATGCTCTCGCGCCTCACTCGTCGGCCCGCTTCTCCGACCGCCCCTCCGTTCCCCCGCGCCTTTTGGGTCCTCTTCGCCGGGACCCTCGTCAACCGCCTCGGCCTCGTCGTCCTGCCGTTCCTGACGCTCTACCTCACCGGCGTCAAGGGCTACAGCGTGGAGGCGGCGACGCTCGTGGTCAGCCTCCACGGCGCGGGCGGGTTCGTGGCCGGGTTTGCAGGCGGCGCCATGGCCGACCGGTTCGGCCGCAAAACGGTCCTCGTCGGGAGCCTCTTGGGCGGAGGAGCACTTTTCGCGATCCTTCCCGAGGTCGAGGCCTACGTCTCGCTCGCCGCGATGATGGCCGGTGCCGGGCTCGTGGGCGAGGCCTATCGCCCGGCGGTCTCAGCTGCAGTCTCCGACGTGGTAGATCCCGGACGCCAGGCGCGCGCCTTCGCGCTGATCTACTGGGCCATCAACGTGGGCGCAGCAGTGGGCCCCGCGATGGGTGGCCTGCTGGCCGAGAGCGTCGGCTACCGCGCGCTCTTCTGGGTAGATGCCGTCACGATGGTGGGCTTCGCGCTGGTCGTGGCGCTCGGCGTGCCCGAGACGAAGCCGGCTGCTCTCCCCGTAGCCACCCCCGCCTCGGCACCGAGGCGGAGACACCTGGGCGAGGCCCTTCGCGATCCTGCCCTCGTCGGTATCACGCTGGCCTCGCTCTGCATCGGGACGGCCTTCATGCAGGCGTTCACCACACTCCCGCTCGTCATGGCCGCCGACGGGCTCGGAGAGTCAGATTTCGGGTGGACGGTGGCCGTCAACGGCGCCGTGGTAGTGGCGCTGAGCTTGCCCGTCGCGCGATGGGCCGAGAACCGGATCGGCCCCGTGCTGCTGGCAGGGGCCGCGGCGCTCATTGGCATCGGCCTCGGCACGCACGCGCTAGTAGACACCCTCGCGGGCCACATGCTCGCGGCGGTGATCTGGTCAGTCGGTGAGATCGCGTTCCTGCCCATCGTCCCGGTCGTAGTGGCGCGGCTCGCGCCGGAGGCCCTCCGCGGGACGTACCAGGGCGTGAGCCAGGCGGGCTGGGGGCTGGCGCACATGACCGGCCCGGTGCTCGGCGGTCTCGTCCTCGCACGCCTCGGCGATGCGGCCCTTTGGGGCTGTGCCCTCGCGCTTTCCCTCGTCGCCGCGCTCGGTGTTCTGCTCTTCCGCCTCGGCACGGACCGGCGCGAGGCGGGGCACGAATGAGCCCGGACCGAGAGTACGTTTCGTCCGTCCTCGCCTCCCATGCCCCGCGTCCTCCTTCTGCTCGCCCTCGCGCTCGCCGCCTGCAGCGAAGAGCCGGCTCTCCCCGAGGGCTCTCCCCCTGACTCTCCCCGCCTCGGTGCCGAGGCGGACCCCCTCGCGGACTCGCTCCTCGCCATCCCGGGGGGGACCACACGAGTCGGCATCCTGGAAACGGAGGCCGGGATGCCGCACGAGCGGCCCGCTTTCGCTGCTGAGGTCGCCCCGTTCGCGCTCGGTCGCTCGCCCGTGACCGTCGCCCGCTTTCGCCAGTTCGTCGATGCCACCGGCCACGAGACGCAGGCCGAGGTCTTCGGCGATGGCGCGGTCATGGATCCCTCGCGCGGAGCCTGGAGCCTCGTGCCTGGCGCGGACTGGCGTACCCCGCGAGGCCCTGCCGGAGGGGCGGCCTCCGACGACCACCCTGTCACACAGGTCGCGTACACCGACGCTGAGGCATTCTGCGCCTGGGATGGCGAGCGCCAGGGCCGACCCGGCCGCCTCCCGACCGAGATCGAGTGGGAGCACGCCGCCCGCGGCGCCACGGACGACCGCAGTCCTTACGCCTGGGGCGATGCCCTCGACGAGGGCGGCCAACTCCGCGCCAACACGTGGACCGGTACGTTCCCCGGCGGGGATGACGGGGCGGACGGATACCGTTCCGGCACCAGCCCCGTCGGGGCCTTCGGCGAGACGCCCCTCGGTCTGACCGACATGGGCGGTAACGTGTGGGAGTGGACCGCCACGTGGTACCGCCCGTACCCACTCACAGCCCTCGCGGGAGAGCCTCCGCCTGGACCGAGTGGAGCACCCGAGCGCGTGCAGCGCGGTGGCTCGTTTCTCTGCCATCCCTCGTACTGCCACGGATACCGCGTCTCTGCGCGAGGCCACGCGACCCCGGAATCGTCGTTCGCCCACGTCGGTTTTCGATGCGCCTACGATGCAGAGGTCGGTTAGCCTCGCGTGATTGATAAGCGGATGCATGGTTCGGCGGTGCCTCGCATCGTATGCTCCGCCCGCCTGATCCCACCGGAGGTTATGACCCGAGCCGCTGCCCTCACGCTGCTCCTCCTCGCGCTCGCCGTGGCGCCTCGCGCCCAGCAACCCAACGTCGTCCTGATTACCGTGGACGACCTCAACACGGCAGTAGGCTATCTCAGCGAGGAGCCGGGGAATCCGCTCCAGACCCTCTTCCCGGACCCGGAGATGCGGGCCCGGATGCGGGCTGTGCTCACGCCCAACCTGGACCGGCTCGCCGCCGAGGGCGTCCCCTTCACGAACGCCTACACGGCTTCGCCCATCTGCGCTCCCAGCCGGGCGTCCTTCATGACGGGCGTGCGGCCTCACACCTCCAACTACAACGACAACGGCGACGGCCACTTCCGAGACAACGAGGTGCTCGGGAGCGTCTCGACTCTCCCGGAATACCTCAAGGCAAACGGCTACTACACGGCGGGCGTCGGCAAGATCTTCCACAAGTGGAGCGTAGACCTGAACGCCGACGGCGAGATCGTGCTCGACGGCCCAGACTCGCAACGCTCGTGGGACGTGTGGGTCAACCGCTCCGTCGGGACCAACGGCAGCGTGACACCGGGGCCGTGGAGCACCGAGGACGCGCTTCTCCGAATGGGCGTCACGGACGCGCCGTTCGAGGGCTTCCCCGACGTCGTCAACTCAGACTTCATCGCGGAGGTGCTGCGCACGGGCACCGCCACCATCGAGGACCGCGTGTATGAGGTGGACGTGACCGTCTCGCCTCCAGACGGCCAGCCGTTCTTCCTCGCGCTCGGGATCTACCGTCCCCACACCCCCCTGTACGTCTCTCAAGACCTGCTCGATCTCTTCCCCTCGGACAGCCTGGAAGCCCTGACCGATGCTCTGCGGACAGAGTACTTCGACGACACCGCTGATCTCTCCGAGGGCGGCATGCAGGACGTCTTCCGCGTCGGGGACGAGATCACGGGAGGCCCTGCGTTCGCGCTCTATGAGCAGGCGGAGGCCATCGACCCGGTGAACGGGCCGGTCTTGGCATGGCGCGATGCCGTGCGCTATTACCTCGCGGCGGTCGCGTTGGCAGACCGCGCCATCGGCCGTGTGCTGGATGCGCTGGACGAGGGACCGTATGCGGACAATACGGTCGTCGTGCTTCTCGGCGATCATGGGTGGCACCTCGGCGAGAAAACCTGGTTTGGCAAGACGACCCTCTGGGAAGAGTCCGCCTCGACGCCGTTCATCATCCGGGCGCCGGGAGCCGTCTCGCCCGGCGTCGTCCGGCGCCAGCCCGTCAGCCTGATGGATCTCTACCCGACGGTCGTCGGACTCGCGGGACTGCCCGTGCCAGAGCACGTCGAAGGCGAGGACCTCGCGCCACTGCTCGCAGCCGTGGATGCTGAGCCCATCTCCGTCGCGATCACGTCCATGAACCGTCTGGACCACACGCTCCGCACACCCCGCTTCCGCCTCGTCAACTTCGACTTCCCGAGCCGCCGCAGCCTCGAACTTTACGATGTGGTCGGCGACCCGGAGGAGCGCATCAACCTGATCGATGACCCTGCTTACCGCCGGATGCGGGACTCGCTCTATCAGGTACTCGATTTTCGCCTTCGCGGCACGCCGCCTATCGACACCAACGGTCCTCCCCCGCCGATCCCTGGACTCGAACTGAGAGACCCGCGCCCGAATCCTTCTTTGACGGGGGTTACGCTGGATCTCGTGCTGCCCATCCGCGCGACGGTGCGGTGGGAGGTCGTCGATGCGTTGGGGCGGAGGGTCTGGCACGAGCGTCTCGGGACACAGCCACCGGGCACCCTGGAGTTGCGCTGGCAGGGCAGGGCGGCCCCTGGCATCTACACGGCACGCGTGACCGTGAACGGGACGCCCGTGGGCGCCCGGCGCCTCGTGCTGACCCGCTAGCTCGGCCCGCCTCGGTGCTTCCACGGACACACCGAGGCGGGCGGAGCCGCTAGGTTTGGCGCACACCTCTCCCTTCTTCCGTGAAGATCACCTTCTGGGGCGCTGCCCAAACCGTGACCGGCTCGCAGCACCTCGTCGAGACCGAGCGCGGCACGCTGCTCCTCGACTGCGGCCTCTACCAGGGCCGTCGCGAGGACGCCCGCCAGCTTAACAGCCAGTTCTCCGCCGACCCGACGGCCATCGACGCCGTCGTGCTCTCGCACGCGCACATCGACCACGCGGGGCTGCTCCCGAAGCTCTGGCGCGAGGGCTTCCGAGGCCGCGTCTTCGCGACCCACGCCACGCGCGACCTCTGCGCGCTCATGCTCCGCGACAGCGGCTACATCCAGCAGAAGGACGCGGACTTCTTCAACCGGAAGATCCGTAAGAAGGGGCAGCCCTCCGTAGAGCCGCTCTACACCGAAGACGACGCGGCGGGCGTGATGCAGCACTTCGTGAGCCTGGACTACGAGCGCGCCTTCGAGCCGCTACCCGGGGTGGAGGCGGTGTTTCGAGATGCAGGCCACATCCTCGGCTCTGCCACCGTCACGCTCACCCTCGAAGAGGAGGGGCGCGAAAAGCGGCTCGGCTTCACGGGCGATCTCGGCAACCCCGGTCGGCCCATCCTCCGAGACCCGGCGCCGCTGCCGCCCGTGGACTGGCTCATCTCGGAGAGTACCTACGGAGGGCGCGAGCACGAGCCGGTCGACATGGCGAAGGAGCGGCTCGGCGAGATCGTGAGGCGGACGGCCGCGCGAGGCGGGCGCGTCGTGGTGCCCGCGTTCGCCGTGGGGCGGACGCAAGAGTTGGTCTACGCCCTGGACCAACTGGAAAACAGCGACGATCTCCCGCCCATCCCGGTCTTCGTGGATAGCCCGCTGGCCGTCAACGCCACTGAGATCTTCCGCCAGCATCCCGAGTGCTACGACGCGGACCTCCTCGCGTACCTCCGCGAGGACCCCAACCCGTTCGGCTGGGAGCGTCTGGAGTACGTCCGCAAGGCGGCTCGCTCCAAGGAACTCAACGAGATGCGGACGCCCTTCGTCGTGATCTCTGCGAGCGGGATGGCGGAGCACGGGCGCATTCTCCACCACCTCCGCCACACCATCTCGGACCCTCGTTCCACGGTCATCATCGTGGGCTATCAGGCCGAGCACACGCTCGGCAAGAGGCTCGTCGAGAAGCGCGAAGAGGTCCGCATCTTCGGCACGACGCATCGCCGCAAGATGGAGGTGGAGGTGATGAACACCTTCTCCGCCCACGCCGACGAGCCCGGCCTCGTGAACTGGATCGGCGAACTGGATCAGGATCGTTTGGAACGAACCTTCCTCGTCCACGGCGATCCCGAGCGGCAGGCCAAGCTGACCGCTGCGCTGGGCCGCGCGGGTGTCGGTGGGCGGGTCTCGTCGCCCGCGCGAGGCGAGACCGTGGAGGTGTAGCTCCCTCCGCCTCGGGGCCGAGGTGGGAAGAGCCGCGCTACGTCTGGGGCTCGTCCGGCTCGCCCTCGGGGAGCGTGACGACGAACGCCGCTCCGCTGCCTGAGGGCTCGTCCGTCTCCAGCCTGCCGCCGTGGCCGTTGACGACGATCTCGTACGAGAGCGAGAGCCCGAGTCCCGTCCCCTCGCCGGTCGGCTTGGTGGTGAAGAACGGCTGGAAGATCTTGTCCGCGATCTCGGGCGGGATGCCCTCCCCGTTGTCCTCCACGCGGACTTCCGCACCGCCGCCTTCTAGCGCGCGAGTCGCCACACGGACGAGCGGCTGGTACTCTCCATCCGCGAGGACGGCATGCTCCCGCGTAGCCGCGAAGGCATTGTCGAGGAGGTTGAGGAAGACACGCCCCATCTCCTCTGGCACAATCGCGATCTCGCCGACGGTCTCGTCGAAGTCTCGAACGACCTCCACACTGACGCTCTGGTGCTCGGCGCGCATCCCGTGGTAGGCCAGCCCGATGTACTCTTCCAACAGGGAGTTAAGCTTGACCATGCGGCGCGGACCGGGCCTCGCGCGGGAGTGCGCGAGCATGGAGCGGATGATGCCGTCCGCGCGGCGGCCGTGGTCGCGGATCCTCCCGGCGTTCGTTTTGAGGTCCTCCAGGAGGTCCACGGAGCCATCCAGCGCCTCCCCGACGGGCCGTGTGGGGTCCTCGCGCATTTCTTCCTCCATCTCGTCCAGGAGCTCCATCGAGAGCGCAGCGAAGTTGGTGATGAAGTTGAGCGGGTTCTTGAGCTCGTGCGCGATACCGCCCGTGAGCTGCCCGAGGCTCGCCATCTTCTCTTGCTGGATCAGTTGCTTCTGCTGCGCCTCCAGCTTGACCGCCTGCTCCTCCAGCCGCGCGTTCTGGTTCTCCACCGCGCGCGCCTGGAGCGCGAGTCGCGTGTTCTGCGTGGTGAGGAGATGGCGGAAGCGCTCCAGCTTGCGCTTCGCGAGGTACTGCGCATGGCGACCCTGGTAGAGCGCGCTCTCGACTGCCGTCGCGACGAACGTCACGAGCAGGAGGAACACGAACCGGCGGATCTCGCCGCCGAAGGGGGTCCCGTCCGGTGCAGGCTGGATGGCAAATAGCGTATGGATGGCCGTCAGTGTGAGGCCGAGCAGGAGCGTGTGGAGCGGCTGGAACGGGATAGCACCCGCCACGAGCAAGAGCAGCAGCGCCAGCCATCCGGCTGTCAGGTTGAAGTCGCCCCGCTGGAAGTCTCCCCAGATGATGAGCGCCCCGACCACGATCACGAACAGGCCGACGACGAGGCGCGTGGCGGCCAACGAGAGACGGACCCGCGCGAAGAGGAGGAAAACCGCCGAGGACGCGAGGACGATCAGCTTGTCGGACAGTACCTCGCCGAAGCCCGCCGCGATCTCGTCCATCATCGTGCCCGTGGCGATGGCGGAGATCCCGCGCGAGAGGACGTATGCCGTGAGCGTGAGAACACCGAACCAGCCCAGGACGCGTAGCCCGGCGAGCGCCGCCTGGGAGAGCGTCTCGGAGAAGCCGAGGTCGCGCTCCTGCGAGTAGGGCGCGAGGTAGCGGGCCCAGAACGCGCGGAAACGACGGGAGAGAAGCATAGGAGAAGGGGAGAGCCTCACTCGGACGCGTCAGGATAGGCCGAGGGGCCCGGCCGACCAGGAGCGTCTCGGCATCGGATCTTACCACCGATGCCCCGACCGCTCCCGCCGCTCCCCGTTGATGCCGCCCTGCCCGGGCTGGTGGAAGCCCTCCGCCAGCGGGGGGTTGCGGTGCTGCAGGCTCCTCCTGGCGCAGGCAAGACGACCCGTGTGCCCCCCGCCGTCCTCCCTGAAGTAGACGGCCGCGTCATCGTGTTGGAGCCCCGGCGCTTGGCCGCGCGAGCGGCGGCGAGGCGTATGGCGCAGGAGCGTGGGGAGAGCGTCGGGCAGACGGTTGGCGTTCGCGTGCGAGGCGAGTCCCGCGTCTCGCGTCAGACGCGCATCGAAGTCGTCACGGAGGGCATCCTGACGCGGATGCTGCTGGACGACCCCAGCCTGGAGGGCATCGGGGCGGTGGTGTTCGACGAAGTGCATGAGCGCTCGCTGCCTGGCGATCTCGGCCTCGCGCTGGCCCTCCAGGCTCGCGAGTTGCTCCGCCCGGATCTCTGGCTCCTCGCGATGAGCGCCACACTGGACGGTGAGCGCTTCGCCGCACTCCTCGCGGATGAAGCGGGACCTGCGCCCGTGATCTCCGCCGAGGGCCGCACGTTCCCCGTCGAGACGGTCCACCTCGGCCCGCCCGAGGATCGTCGCCGTGCCCCGGAAGCAGTGGCGGCCGCTGTGCACCGCGCGCTCTCCGAGGCCGACCCGTCCCGCCGCGGGCCCGCGGCGGGGGGAGTCGGCGTCCTCGCGTTCCTGCCCGGTGCCGGAGAAATCCGCCGCTGCGCCGAGGCCCTGCGCGGCCTCCCGCCCGACGTGGACCTCCACCTACTCTACGGCGCTCTGCCGCCCGCCCAGCAGGATGCCGCGGTCTCGCCCGCACCGAAGCACCGTCGCAAGGTGGTCCTCGCGACGAGCATCGCGGAGACCAGTCTTACCATCGACGGCGTGCTGGCGGTGGTGGACGCCGGGCTGGCGCGACGGCCTCGGTTTTCGCCGAGCACCGGCATGAGCCGATTGGAGACGGTTCGCGTCTCTCGCGCCGAAGCAGACCAGCGCGCGGGTCGCGCCGGGCGCACCGCGCCGGGTACCGCCTACCGGCTTTGGAGCGAGGCGGAAACGGTTGCGCTGCAGGACTTTGCGCCGCCCGAGGTCCTCCGCGCCGACCTCGCGCCGCTCGCGCTCGACCTCGCCGCGTGGGGGGCTGCGCCCCGTGACCTCCGCTGGCTGGATCCACCGCCGGAGGCCACCTTTCAGACGGCCCGCGATCTCCTCCGAATGCTCGGTGCGCTGGACCGCGACGGCGCGCTGACGGACCATGGTCGGAAGCTCGCGCGGTTGCCCGTTCACCCTCGTCTCGGGCACATGCTTCTCGCGAGTGGCTCCTCGCTCGCGGCCGATGTCGCCGCCGTCCTCGGCGAGCGCGACCTTCTCCGCTCCGAGGGACCGAGAGCGCCCGACGCCGACCTTCGCCTTCGCCTGGACGCGCTCCGCCAGCCGGGCGAGATGAGCCGTTACCGGGGCTTCAGCGTCGCCCGGGGAGCGCTTCACGCCGCGCGAAAGGAAGCGAAGCGGCTTCGCCACCTCGCCCGCCTCGGCACCGAGGCGGACGATGCCGCGGATGCCGGGCCCGTTCTCGTGCTCGCCTACCCGGATCGTCTCGCGAAGCGCACCGCCGAAACCCCGCGCGAGGTCCGCTACCAGCTCCGCGAGGGGCACAGCGCCGTCCTCCCCGCCACGGACCCGCTGGCCGACCATGAGTGGCTGGCCGTCGCGAGCCTGGACGCACGGGTGGGAGCGGCGCGGATCTTCCTGGCGGCGCCACTGGAGGCGGAAGAAGTCGAGATCCTCTTCGCGGACCAGATCGAGCGCGAGGAGGTCGTCGAGTGGGACGACGGGGCGGGGCGGGTTTCGGCGCGGCGCGTGGAGCGGCTCGGGGCGCTCGTGTTGCGCGAAGGCCCGCTTCGTGCTCCCGACCCGGAGGCCGTTCAGGCCGCACTCTGGGACGGCGTCCGGCTGCGTGGCCTCGGCGTGCTGAAGTGGACGAAGACTGCCGAGCGTCTCCGACGGCGCCTCGCATTCCTCCACCACCACGAGGACGGCTGGCCCGATGTCTCCGACGACGCTCTCCTCGCTGCCCTCGATGCCTGGCTCGCGCCCTTCGCGCGTGGCGCCCGCTCCCTCAACGATCTCAACCGCGCCGATCTCGCGACTGCCCTCGACGCGCTCATCCCGTGGGACCGCCGCCGCGACCTGGACCGCCTCGCGCCGGAGCGCATCGAGGTCGCGTCGGGGTCCAACATCGCGCTGGATTATTCCGAGCCCGAGGCGCCCGTCCTGGCGGTCAAGTTGCAGGAAACGTTCGGGATGGCGGAGACGCCGCGTGTGCTCGGCGGGCGCGTGCCGGTCGTGATGCACCTCCTGAGCCCGGCCCGGCGTCCGGTGCAAGTCACGGCGGACCTCGCGAGCTTCTGGGAGACCGGCTACTTCGACGTGCGCAAGGACCTCCGGGGCCGCTACCCGAAGCACCCCTGGCCGGAGGACCCGCTCACGGCGACCGCTACGGCCCGCACCAAGCGCCGCCGCTGACACTCCACCTCGGTCGGCCCATGGAGAGACCGAGGCGGGCTACCGCGTCACGACCAGTCGCCGTGCTGCACGAATGCCTTCTGTCTCCATCACGACCGTGTAGACTCCACTCGGTAGCGGGCGCACGTCCAACGTGAGGGCGTGCATCCCCGCCGAGGCGGCCCCCTCTGCGAGCACGGCGACCTCGCGTCCCAGCATGTCGATCACACGGACGGAGAGATGCCCCGGGGTCGCGAGCGTCGCCTCGATGGTCGCCCGCTCCGAGGCGGGATTGGGGTAAACGGCCCACAGGGTGCTCACGGGAGGCGCTTCGGTCTCACCAGCGGTGCTGAGGGGCGCGAAGGTCGCCGTGAGGGCTGTGGATTCGGTGAGTGTGACGGTGAGAGTGTCCGCCTCGGTATTCGCGAGGCCGGACCAGCCCACGAAGCGGTAGCCCTCGTCCGGGACGGCTGCCAACTGGATCGGCACGCCGCGATAGAAGATCGGCGAGAAGGTGCGTCCCTCGGGGGTGGGTGCCTCCGGCGTGCCGTCGAGGCGGAGCGGGACCATCGGGACGCCCTCGGCGAACACGCGGCCTCCGGCGGTGGTGGTGAGGGTGAGCCGAGCCGAGCCGTCTACCTCGTCGAAGTATCCCGCGACGAAGCCGCGCATCGTGGAGGGCCGGGCGATTGCGAAGGACTCCATGATGCCCACGAGTGCATCCCAACTGGAGCCGAATGAGATCGACCGCGGCCAGCGCGCCTTGTGCCGGGGAACCTCCGCGCTGAGGGTCGTCTGGAGGCTGTCGATGAGGGCGCGCGTCCGGGTGGGATCGAACGTGGTGCTCGTGTGGGCCGCCATCCGCTGGATGAAGGTGTGCCGGAAGCCGTCGTTGGTGAGCAGCCGCCGGAACAGGAAGGTGGACCAGGGTGGATTGGGCCAGTCGGGTCCGTTGGGCTCCGTCGCGAGCGCGAGGGTGTTGCTGCCGGACTGTCCGTTGCCGTTGCCGCCGTAGCCGAAGTCCGTGTCGAAGAGCATCCACCGCCAGCGGCCTTCTGGCGTGAGAGGTCGCCAGAGTTTGAGGTTGTTGCCGGGCCAGTCCGCGTTCGCGGCATAGATCTGCGCGATCTGATAGTTCAGATACTGGTCCACGTCCATCCGCGCCTTTACCTCCGCGAAGCCCTGTGGTGTGTTGAGATCGGTCGTTTCGAGGATCGCCTCGAGTTCGTCGTAGTGCTCGGACTGACCCCCCCAGGTCTCCTCGATCAGTTCCGCCTCGTCGTTCGCGTGGCCGTAATGCGCCTCGATCCAATCCTCGTTCAGCTTCTCGCGGAGGTTGTGGATGCCCCAGTACTCGCCGTTGAGGAACACGATGGCGGGCCGGTAGGCTTGCCCGTCCAGGTCCATGTGCCGCGTGAGCGTCTGGATCATGCCATCGCGGAACATGGTGCGCCACCAGTCCTGCGCGGAGCTTCGCAGGACGAGGTCATCGAAGCTCTCGATGTCGAGTTCCTCGAAGAAGCGGTGCTCGAAGGCCGAGGCGCCGTATCGCGCCCTCGCGTGGAGTTGGAGCGACTTCTGCGGGTAGATCCGGCTGCACCCGCCGAAGATTCGTACCCCCGCTCCCTGGTCGATTGCGAGGGTGAAACCGCCTGTCCCATCGGGCTCGAAGAAGCTGACATGGACCTCACGTTCCCAGTCCTGATTCCAGTTGACCGGGACGGTGCGGCAGCGGCCAGGGATGCCGTTCGTGCCCTCTACGTAGATGCCACGCTCGTCGCTGAAGAACCCATCGGGGTCCGTCACGAGGGAGATCACCGGTAGGTCGCTCGTCTCCCCGACGAAGTAGGAGCGGGTGACGGGTGCACTGGCAGTCCGTTCGGGCGCGAAGGCGGCGGCGCGGATCACGCTCGTTTGGCCGAGTGGGATCGGCTCGGTGTAGGTCGCGGAGGTCTCCGTGGGTGCGGTGCCGTCCAGCGTGTAGCGGATGGTGACGCCGGGTTCAGGCGGCTCCATCGTGATAGACTCCGTGCCGCTGTAGAACCCGCTCGCGAGGGAAAGCGTGGGCGGCTCCAGGGGGGCGCCCGGCTCCGTGGTATTGGCAGCGCCCGGCGTCGGTGTGACGAAGAAGGACCAGGGGCCGGTGCTGTCCGGGAAGCGACCGGAGGAGATGTCGGTCGTCTGCTCACCGTAGGTCAGCGTGTCCACAGCCACTCCAGTGGGCGAGAACAGTCCGATCTGCTCACCTCCTGCGGAGAGACGAAACGGAGCGTGGAGAGCGATCCACTCCGGCGCGGGCGTCTCCTGGCCGTCGGTCCAGACGAGGAGGTATCCGCCGGGCGCGAGGAGGGTACCGTCTGGGAATCGCCAACGGGTGGGCTCGTCGAGGTCGTCCGTGAGGTGGTAGCCGCTGAGGTCCACAGTCTCGGCGGTGGGGTTGTGGAGTTCCACCCAGTCGCTGTACTCGCCGAGGTCGAGATCGGCGAGAGTGGTGGCGTTGGAGGCCAGGAACTCGTTGAGGACGAGGCCCTGCGCGATGGAGGCGGGCGTGGCAAGGCCCATCGCGAGGGCGACGAGGAGAAGGGCTGCGGGTCTCATGCGGGCGTGCGCGATGCCCCCCCAACGTACGGGTGCTTCCGGTGACTCAGCCCGCCTCGGGTGGTGAGCGGAGCAGGTCAGCCGCACATCATCTGCCCGCATCAGGCCTCCGCCTCGTCGGCCTTCTTCTTCGTCTTGATGCCGACCACGAACAGCCCCGAGGCGACGACGAAGAGCGGAATGGCGATGGGGAGAGCGCCTATCACGTCTCCGCCCTGCACCACGGGCAACACGAGAAGTGCGACGGCCGTGAGATCTACGACCACTGCGGCCACGAGTAGAAACAGGGCGCGGCGCTGGAGGTCGGCAGCGATGGACGGGTCAGACATAGGCGCGAGGCAAGAGAGCCAGAGTCTACGGCCTGCACGCGTGCATCCGAGTCCCTCCGCCTCGGGCCCGAGGCGGGGACACCCGGCAGATCAGCCAAACGTGTCGCAGGCGCGCATGTCGCCAGAGCGGAAGCCGCGCAGGAACCACGAGACGCGCATCTCGCTCGTCCCGTGCGAAAGGTCGTCTTTGCGGACGGCCCCGCCCCGGATTGCGTCGTCGCCGACGGCTGCAGCGGCGTTCATGCCTTCCTGGATGTCGGACTCGTCGAGCACGTCGCGCTGACGGTCAGCGTGGTGCGCCCAGACACCCGCATAGCAGTCGGCCTGGAGCTCCACGGCTACGCTCACGCGTGAGTCGTTCCGAAAGCGTTGCGTCTGCCCGAGCACGCCGGTCAGGTGTTGGACGTGGTGCCCTACTTCGTGCGCGACCACGTAAGCCGCCGCGAAGTCTCCCTGGCCACCCATCCGCGCGAGCTGGTTGAAAAACGAGAGATCGAGGTAGACCGTCTCATCCAGCGGGCAGTAGAACGGTCCAGTGGCGGCCGTGCCCGTGCCGCAGGCGGTCGGATACACGCGCTCGAAGAGTACGAGCCTGGCCTCGCGATAGGGCTGGCCGGTGGCAGCTGGGTAGACCTCGCGCCACACGTCCTCGGTCTCGCCGAGAACAGCCGCGATGAAATCTCCAGCCTGATCCTGCGGCGCGCCACTCGCGCCCGGCTCCACCTGAGCAGTCGATTGCCCGGACTCTCCCAGAAGCTGGAGCACCTGGCTCGGGTCGGCACCGAAGACCAGCGCGAGCAGCCCCACGATGAGCAGCGGCCCACACCCGATGGCAGCCTTGCGGCCCGGGCCCCCGGCGCGGCCACGGGCATCGACGACGTTAGTGGAGCGGCGGCTGCGTCCGAGGCGCATGGTAGAGCAGAAGAGGAGAGCAGAGTCTACGAGCGCGATGCAGCCGGGACGGGTCGGGGACTCCGTTCGGACCGGCGGCCTCGCGGGATGCGTCCTATCCTACGGCATGCGCGTCTTGCTTTTTGTCCTCGCCCTCTCCGCCTCGGCAGCGCTCCGGGCCCAGCCGCTCCCGGACTACGCCCCGGACACCACCGCGACCGCCTACGGCACGTCGTCATCGGTCGTAATCCGTCTGGACGAGTACGGGTTTGGCCTCGGGACGGCCGTGCGGGCGCGCCTCACGCCAGACCTCTCTTTCTCCGTGGAGGCGGCCATCGGTGCGGGGAAAGACGCGCGAGAGCAGCAGTTCTTCGTCGGCTTCTTCGGCGACCGGGTGACGCCGCTCAAGCGCAACAACGCGCTTCTGCTGCCGGTGCATCTTGGGCTGGAGCAACGGCTCTTCCGGCGCACGGTGGAGAGCAACTTCCGTCCCTACGCTGCCCTCTCCGGTGGCCCCGTGGTCGCTCTCCAGTGGCCCTACTTCGAGGATGTGAACGGCGACGGCATCCGAGCGGAGGCCGGAGAGGACGTGCTCGGGGCGTTCGGTGGCCTGGGCGACATGGAGGCCCGCCTCGGCGTCGGGGGAAGTGTCGCGTTGGGAGCGTACTTCGGACGCGGGACGCGACGGGCCCAGGGTCTCCGGTTCGCGTTCATCGGGCACTACTTCCCCGCCGAGGTAGATCTCTTGGAGCTAGCACCCGAGGTGGAGGATCCCTCGCGAGCGTGGTTCATTACCCCCGTGGTGAGCTACCACCTCGTGCGGCTCATCGACTGACGAAAAAACAAGCCTTAATAAAATAACCCATCATGGATTTATATTTAAAAGTTTTACTGATTATGGCTTTGCTACTCAGCGGCGGCTTAGACGGATGCGAGACGGGGGCGGGCAGTCACGACATAGTAAAAATACATTCTAACATAGACTTTGACGTAGTAGGTGACTCAGTCGAGACTACTTTTGAAAAATATCCTATCATATTACCTTTCAATCAGATATATTTTTTTGATGGAAAAGTGATATACATATACCAGATGCCAAAAAATAACTTTTACTCAATGGAGTACGGCGAGAAGGGACAATCGAGTCACTTCGGAAGGGTCGCGGTTGACGGCGGTATTCCTTATAGTGTGTCTGTATCGCCCATGATGACGACGGTGGGCAAGCTCTTGAGCCCAGTCAGGGTTGATGTCGATAGTGCGGTTTTTGTTGGGGATACGGTCTATCTGTACGAAGGGGAAGAGATTGTTTCACCTGCACACCTACTCGGTGGACTGCTGGAGTCGGGCGTGCCGTGACCCTGTGATCGGAACACGGTCTCGTTCTGTTCATCCAGTCGTTTCCACCTGCTAGTCTCTGAAAGCAGACAGACCAGAACCCCTCGCGGCGTCGTTGGCGGCACCGAGACGGCCCGTATCCTTCCCCATGATTCGATCTTCTCTCGTCCTCGCGCTGCTCGTCGCGCTCGCCAGCATGCCCAGCGTGTCCGCACAGGACGGCGGCGCCATCTCCATCGCGCGGGTCCAGTACGGCGGCGGCGGCGACTGGTACTCCGGCGAGCCGCTCCCTGGCCTCATCGGGTATGCCCGGCGCAACGCCTTACTGGACCTCGCGCCCGAGCCCGAGACCGTCGAGCTTTCCAGCGACCGGCTCTTCCTGTTCCCGTTCCTCTTTCTCAACGGGCACGGGAACGTCTCCTTCACCGAGGGGGAAACGGAGCGCCTCCGCCGCTACCTCACCAGCGGCGGCTTCCTCTTCGTCAACGATGACTATGGGCTGGACGAGTCGATCCGGCGCGAACTGGCGAAGGTGTTCCCAGACCAGGACCTGGCCGTCCTTCCGGTGGACCATCCGATCTACTCCGCGCACTTCGCGCTGGACGGAATGCCGAAGGTCCACGAGCACGATGGCGAGGCCGCGCAGGGCCTCGGGTTGTTCCACGAGGGGCGGCTCGTCGTCTTCTACGCCTACCAAGCCGATCTCGCGGACGGATGGGAAGCCGAGGGCGTTCATCCCAACCCGCCAGAGGTGCGCGAGAAGGCACTTCAGATGGGTGTCAACCTGCTCGTCTACGCGATGACGCAGGGACTCGACAGCTAACGGCTCCTGGTCGCTTAAGCCCGCTCGCCTCCGGCCGATCCTTCCGACCCGGGCCTCCATCGCCCACCCGACCCGCCATGCGCTACGTTATTCCCGTCCTCATTGGTACCCTCGTCGCCATCCTCTGGTGGACGAATCCTCAGGAGGACCAGTTCACCAAGTTTCTCGCGGACGAGGTCTCCGGGATCGTAGGGGACGCGGGCGAGGACGCAGGCGGCGCACTGGGCTTCCTCACCGAGCGGTTGGGCCGCGCGGCCGGGGATGCCCTCGGCGACATCGTGGGAGCCGCAGCGGCTCGCGAGTTCGAGCGCTCCGACTACCTCGTCGCGAGCACGTACACGCTGGACCTCAACGGGCGCGCCTCGGGCGGGACGTGGACGTTCCTCGGGATCGCGGGCCAATTCGTCCCGACGGAGCAGCCAGAGAATCTGGAGACGCTCGTCCGCGACATGATGTCGCGACGCTAAACCGGGCTGCCTTGTCCGCCTCGGTGAGTCTGCCGGGTCGGTCCCCGAGGCGGGCGTGAAACGTCGTTGGACTGGGACCTTCAGTGAGGGCTGGGCCTACCTTTGGAGCACGACTCCCGCCCTCCCGACATGACCGCCCTCCAGCAACACGATCCCGAAGTGTTCGCCGCCATCCATCGCGAGGTGGAGCGCCAGAACGACGGCTTCGAGCTCATCGCTTCCGAGAACTTCGTGAGCCCCGCCGTGCTTCAGGCGCTCGGCAGCCCGCTCACCAACAAGTACGCCGAGGGCCTCCCTGGCAAGCGCTACTACGGCGGCTGCCAGTTCGTCGACGAGGCCGAAGACCTCGCGCGTGACCGCGCCAAGCAGCTCTTCGGTGCCGATTGGGTCAACGTGCAGCCGCACTCCGGCGCGACGGCCAACAGCGCCCTCTACCTCGCGTTCATGGAGCCTGGCGACCGTCTCCTCGGACTCGACCTCGCGCACGGCGGGCACCTCACGCACGGCTCGCCGGTCAACTTCTCCGGCCGTCTCTACGAGGCGCATTTTTACGGCGTGCAGCAGGAGGGCGAGAACGCTGGCCGCATCGACCTGGACAACGTGCGCGACCGTGCCCGCGAGGTGAGGCCGCGCATGCTCAGCGTCGGCGCGAGCGCGTACTCCCGCGACTTCGATTACGCTGCCCTCCGTGAGATCGCCGACGAGGTGGGCGCGATCCTCTGGGTGGACATGGCGCACACGGCAGGCCTCATCGCTGCCGGGCTCCTGGGCGACCCGCTCCCGCACGCGCATGTGGTCTCCACCACGACGCACAAGACGCTCCGAGGCCCGCGCGGCGGCATGCTGCTCGTCGGCAACGACGTGGACTCCCCCAGTGGCGCCACCTTCCGCAGCGGCAAGCCGAAGACCATCGGCCAGGACCTGGACTCGGCGGTCTTCCCGGGTACCATCGGCGGGCCGCTCATGCACGTCATTGCAGCCAAGGCGGTGGCGTTCGGCGAGGCGCTCCGGCCGGAGTTCGTGACGTACCAGGAGACCGTGATCGCGGGCGCGCAGGCGCTCGCGGCGGCTCTGGTGGACCTCGGGTACGGGGTCGTCTCCGGCGGGACGGAGAACCACCTCTGCCTCGTGGACCTTCGCGCGAAGGGCGTCACGGGCAAGGACGCAGAGGCTTGGCTCGGCGAGGCCGACATCACGGTCAACAAGAACATGGTCCCCGGCGACCCCGAGAGCCCGTTTGTGACCAGCGGCATCCGTCTCGGCACGCCTGCGATGACCACGCGTGGCTTCACGCCGGAGGCGTTCCGCGAGGTGGCCGCGCTCATCGACCGCGTGATCACGAGCCACGGCGCTGATGCGGAGGCCGTGCGCCGCGAGGTCCACGCGATGGCGGCAGAGTACCCGCTCTACGACTTGAGCACGTTCGGCGCCGAGCCGCTGGTGGCGGCGTAGGGCAAAAGCCAACTTCCCCCGCCTCGGCACCGAGGCGGGGGAAAAGGCCACTACTCCGAGGCTTCGGCTAGCTGGTTCAGATCGAGAAGAGCGTCCGAGATCGCCGACGCACGGTCGGGACTGACCGCGTCGGTCTCGCAGTCCTCACACGGGGCGCCGAGGTAGGCGACGGCCGCATCGGCGGCGGATCGCGCGGCGGCCTGCACTTGCTCCGCGCTCCAGTAGCCATTGAGGTGGCGGATGCCTCGAAGCAAGAGATCAGCGTTCGGGTTCTCCGCATCGAGGAGGTTCTGGACATACGGGGCGACGGCCTCGGGAGGCGCGTCCGCCGTTCCCCGGGCGGGTACGAAAGCGTCCAGCGCGAGGAGGGAGAGCTGCGTCGTCGCGAACCACCTCGCTTCAGCGGAGGCGTCGTCCGCCTCGCGGAGTACGTCGCTTAGCTGACGATGGCGGTCCAGGGCGGGCGCGTCTGCCTTCAGAACGTCTGTGCCGCGAACGATGAGAGGTCCCGCTTCCCGGAACATCGCGCGGGTGGCAGAGGCAAAGTCCGGGTGGTGGATGTCGTTGGACTGAAGGACCCCCGCTCCGGGCGGGGTGCCGAGGACGTAGTTGGGCTGCTGGTCCCATTCGGTGACAGCAGTAGCCGGGGCCTCATCTTGTGAGGCCGCTTCGCACCCCACGAGGACGAAAAAGGAAAGGAGGACGAGGAGGTGTTTCATGACGACAGGTTGGTTGGTCTTTCGGGAATAGGGACTATGCGTAGCCGCCCCAGCAGGTCTCCGATCCGGGGCAGCCTCCGTACGGTCCAGACCCTTGGTACATCCATCCATTTCCGCAGTTGACGAACACGTCGGCGGTCGCACCCGCAGGGTTCGGGTCTACGAGAGCGTACCGGATGCAGCCAGACGATGCCCAGAGGCAATCGCAAAGCGGGGTTTCAGCGAGGGTTGGAGTGATCGTGAGAGCCGCAAGAGCGAGCGCGTAGGCAGCGCGGCGTATGTGTGTGAGCATGACCTATTGTTTAAGAGTAAAGGAGAGTAGGATTTTTTTTGTTAGCACGCAATACCCACCAAGAAAAACCTAGTCATCTAAGAGCCTCGCTCTGGCTGGCGCGAAATGGGGGCTGTCCGCCTGGCTCCCCCGCCTCGGTGCCGAGGCGGGCACACCTGAGCGCCGCTGTGTGAGACGGCGTCGCGTCTGTGTTCCTGTCTCGCGGATCGCTTGCCTCCCAAGCTCCTTGGAACGCAGGTTGCCCTGCCCCTTGTCTCGCCTCGTACCGTACCTTTCGCGCTCGCGGCGTCTCCCCGGAACAGCCCTCCCGGCCTCCGGTTCGATTCTGCCGCCACGCCCGTCCCCGCGACCGCGGGGAGCCGCCCGTTCTCCCGCCATGCCCAGCGACTCCAGCTCGGTCCCCGAATCCGCCCTCGCCCGCCTGGGGCACACGCTGTACAAGCGGGCTCTCGTACGTCGCGAGGACGAGTCGATCACGGACCCGCGTGGTCAGCCCATCGGGTGGCTCTTGGACACGCGCACGCCGATGCTCGATGGTGAGGTTTTCGAGGAGGCAGGCGCCGTTTTGGCCGACCGGCTCCGTCAGCGCGGCGTGACGCAGGTCGCGGGCTTCGGCTACGGCGCCTTCCCGTTGGTGTGCTCCGTCCTCACGCATGGCACGCCGCAGCGTCCGTTCAAAGGGGGCTTCATCCGGGAGCGCCGTAAGCCGTATGGTCGCCGTCGCCTCGTGGAAGGTCCGCTGGACCGTTCGAAGCCCATCGCGCTGATGGACGACATCCTCAACAGCGGACGCAGCGCCGCTCGCGCCGCCGCGCTTCTGCGTTCAGACGGCTTCCGTGTGGCGGGCGTAATGACGCTGTTCAACTTCACTTGGAGCGGGGGCCGTGCTCGGCTGGAAGCCGACGACCTCTGGGTGGAATCGCTCTTGGAACTCAACCTCCGCGAGGGCGCCCGTGCGGCAGGTGTCAGCGGCGACACGGGCGACCACGCCTCCCGCTAGACGATGGACGACCGGCCCACCCGAGGGCTGGCGACGGGCGCCAGCGACGACGGCACGCCCAGCCTCACGCCCCCCGGTGTGATCCCGCCCGGCGTGGGGTTGAGTACGGGTTCCGGTCGGAAGGATCCCTCGCGCGATGCGGGCGAGATGCCGTTCCTCGATCATTTGGAAGAACTGCGCTGGCGCATCTTCAAGGGCCTCGGTGGTGTGCTCGTCTGCGTCATCGGCTGCTTCTTCTTCGTCGATTGGATCCTGGACACGCTCCTCCTCGGCCCGACGCGGGACGACTTCTTCATGTACGAGATTCTCCGCATCAACGCGGTGGAAATCGTACTCCAGAATCGGACCATCACGGGCCAGTTCTTCGCCTACTTCGGGACGGTGCTGGCCGTCGGACTCATTCTGGGCAGCCCGATCATCCTGTATCAGACGTGGCGGTTCATCGAGCCTGCGCTCTACCCGGACGAGCGGAAGGGGATGCGCTTCTCAGCAGCGTTCGCGACGTTCTTCTTTGTGCTCGGCGTCAGCTTCGGCTACCTCATCATCACGCCCATCGCGCTGCAGTTCTTCGCGCAGTTCGAGGTCTCAGATCAGATCACGAACGAGTTCGACATCTCGCGCTACTTCTCGATGGTCCTGACGTGGTCGTTCGGGGCGGGGGCTCTGTTCGAGCTTCCCGTCGTGGTGACGTTCCTTGCCAAGGCCGGGCTCGTGACGACGCGCGTGCTGCGGGTGGGGCGGAAGTACGCGTTCGTGGTCATCCTCGTGCTCGGCGCGCTCTTCACGCCGCCAGACCCGATGAGTCAGCTGCTCCTCGCGATCCCGCTCTTCGGGCTCTACGAACTAGCGATCTTGCTGGCTGCTGCCATCGAACGAGGCCGCGCCAGAGCCGAAGCGCGGGAAGCGGCGGAAGACGCGAAGCGAAAAGGTGCCGAGTAGCCCCGCCTCGGTACCGAGGTGGGCGGGGTCAAAGGTCGAGGTACTCAAACGCGAAGCGGCGTCCGTCCTCGGAGACGCCCCACCAGAGGCACCGGCCGTCTTTGTGGTCCGTGCGGACGCCCCGGTACCCGGCCCTCGCAGTGCTTCCCCCGCATGAGATCTCCGGCTTCCCGCTGCGCTGACGCTCCTGCGCGACGGCCGCGTTCAGCCGAGTAGCATCCACAGAGTCAATCTCCGCGACGAGCGAGGCGGCCTCTTCTGGAAACAGCGCCGCTTGCCGACGCACGATCTGCGCCGAGGCGGGGAACGAGCGTCCCGTCTCGCGCTCGAACAGCGCCCGGTAGTACGCCTCTCCCGGTGAGACGGACTCCTTGACTATCCATCCCAAGAGCACCGCCAGCGCGCCGAGGCCGACGCGTCCCCATCGGCCCGCACGCCAGAGCCAGATCGCGCCGATGACTGAGAAGACGAGCGCGAGGACGACGATCAGAGTCGCGAAGAGGAGACCGAGTATGGGCATGGCGCGCGGCTACGCACAGGTGGTGGTGGCGTTGCGCAGGTGTCTCCGCCTCGGTGCCGAGGCGGGCCTACTGGCCCTGCGCCTGCTGGTGGAGCCGCTCGATCTGGTCGGCGACGCGTTCAAGTACCTCGTTCGCAAGAGCGATGGCCTCTTCTGGCGAGACAGGCTCGTCGTATCGGAGGCGAGCAAGCACGCCCTGCGTGTTGCTCGTAGAGAGGGCGATATGGTCGTCGCCTACAGAACCCTCAACAATCAAAAGCACTTGCTGGGTTGGGTCTGCCCTGAATCCCTCAAGTCTCCGGATCCGACGAAAGCTCCGCCATTCTGTTCTAGGTAGATCCTCCGCCAAGTGGTCGCCAGGGGACGACTCGGCTCCACCGGGTCCCACGTACTGACTCGGGCCGCCTAAATGGTTGAATAGCGGAGCTATCTCCTGAAACCCCTCGTCAACCCGCCGGATAAACGGGGAGATGAAATCCTGAGCGATCCGCGCGACAGCCTCCGGCGTCCGCTTCTCCGAACCGCCAGTGGTCTCTACCTGCCGCTTCAGCAGCGCAACACGTCGGCTGAATGCGTCGGGGTCGGGCTCGCCGCGTAGGGTGCGGAGGTAGAGTTCTAGCGTCTCAGTCAGCTCGTCTGCGATGAACTGGACGAGCGGCCCGAGGTCGCCTGCGTCGGCCTGAGCGAGTGCGCCGTAGTAAGCCGGTCGATTCTGCTGCCGGAGCACGGCGGGCGGAAACCCGGCGCGCATGAGCACGAGGTTCATCAGCAGCCGCGCCATCCGCCCGTTCCCGTCATCGAAGGGGTGGATCGCCGCGAAGCGGTGGTGGAGGTCGGAGGCGAAGGGGAGTGCGGCCTGCGGCGAGCCCTCGATTTGCGGCCACGCCTCGCGCGCCCAGTCCACGAGGTCCTGCATCAGCGCAGGCGTCTCCTCCGGTCTCGCGTAGTAGTGCGTCTCACCCGTCGCCGTGACGACGTGGTTCGGCTGCGTCTTGTACTGGCCGGGCGTGATGACGCGCATTGTCGGAGCCTCGGCCGGCGTCTCGGCTCGCATCTCGTACGGCTCTCCCAGGAGAACGCGATGCATCTCGCGGATGGCCGTAGTGGAAAGCGGCTCCTTCGCCTTGACGAACCGTTCGAGGTAGTCCAATGCCTCGCGGTGTCCCTTGATGTCGAGGTGGTCCTTGAGCGGTTTTCCCTGCGCGGTGACGCCGTGGAGAAGAAGCGCGCGTGTCTCGCCGTACGTCAGCGTGTTCCCTTCGATGGCGTTGGAGTGGTAGGTCCACTCCAGGCGGAGGCGCTGCATGGCCTTCCCAACCTGCTCGGGATCGAGCGGGCGCATGCCGTCTAGTTCGTCTTTCAGATGGAGAGCGCGAGCGACGGGCGCGTTGGCGCTGAGGGCGGCGAGATCGTACATGGCGATGTCTCGGGACAGAGTCGAGAGATACGCACTCGCCGCGTGGTCCGGGTCCCTCCGCCTCGGTCCGTCCATGGAGGCACCGAGGCGGGCGGGGTCACGCCGTCTCCGCGTAGACGAACGTCGGCGCGCCGGTCGGGACGGTCCGCACGTCCTCGGGAAGGTCCACCTCGGGGAGGCGGAGCGGCGGCTCGTAGCCCTCGGGTAGTGGGTTGGGCTCCGCCCAGAGTGTGCCTCGCGTGGTCTCCATCAGCACGTGGTCGCCGGAGCGGCCGAGGACGTAATCGCGCGTGAGGGGCACCTTGCCGTCAGGAGTATCGAGGACGTAGGCCGGGACCGCGAAGCCCGTCGTGTGGCCCCGGAGCCCGCGCATGAGGTGCATCCCCGTCTCGATGGGCGTCCGCAGGTGAGGCGTCCCGCCGATGAGCTGCGCGTGGTAGAGGTAGTACGGCCGGACGCGCATCCGCACGAGACCCTCCGAAAGCTCGCGGAGCGTCTCCGCGTCGTCGTTGATGCCGCGAAGGAGGACCGACTGGTTGCCGACGGGAACGCCCGCCTCGGCGAGACGCTCGCACGCCTCGCGCGCCTCATGCGTCAGCTCCTTCGGGTGGTTGAAGTGGGTATTCAGCCAGACCGGATGATGCCGCTTGAGGACCTCGCACAACTCCGGCGTGATCCGCATCGGGTTGACCACGGGCAGGCGGCTCCCGAGGCGGACGATCTCGACATGCCGGATCGCGCGAAGCTCGCCGAGGAGCCAGTCCAGGTTCGCGTCCGAGAACACGAGCGGGTCGCCGCCGGTGAGGAGCACGTCGCGGATGGCGGGCGTGGCGCGGATGTACGCGAGTGCCTCGCGCAGTTCGTTTTTCCGCATCATGAAGTCCGCATCGCCGACCATCCGCTTGCGGAGGCAGTAGCGGCAGTAGACCGCGCACTCGGACGTCACGCAGAAGGCGACCTTGTCCGGATAGTTGTGGACGAGGTTTTTGACCGGACTGTGACCGACCTCGTCCAGTGGGTCCACCACGCCCACGATGTCCGGCTCCACCTCGGGCGCCTGCGGCACGACGTGCTGGCGGACGGGGCAGGCGGGATCGAGCGGGTCCATCAGGCTCGCGTAGTACGGCGTGATGGTCCAGCGGAAGATGCCTCGCGTGGCCTCGATGGCGTGGCGCTCGCTGTCCGTCGGGCGGATGTAGCGCGAGAGCGTCGCGAGGTCGTTCACGCGATGGCGCATCTGCCAACGCCAGTCGGCCCACTCGTCCGCGGAGGCGTTGTGCTGGGGGAAGGCGGTCATTTTGTGGCCTCACTGCGCATGACGTACGGGTAGCGCCGGAACTCCTTCAGCACGATGGGATCCTTGGTGATCTCGAAGGTTTCGCCGCACTGACCGCACTTGAACGTGATGGACTTTGGGGTCCCGCTGGCGCCGTTGAGGATCGCGAACCAGCCGCCGCTGCTGAACTTGAGGTCGGCGCGGATCCAGTGGTGGTAGCGGTCGTGGCCGCAGGAGCAGACGGGGCGTTCCATGGCGCGGGGGGCGAACCTGGAGCGTACCGTGTTCCGGCCCCGGCGTTCTCGGATGACGCGTGGATTCCCCTACCTCGGTGGGTCAGCGGAAGGACCGAGGCGGAAGAATTGTATTCTATACGCATGTCTGCTTCCGCCCCCTCGCGAGGTTTCTCGCGCACGATGCCATCGCTCCAAGAGACGCCACTGTCCCCCGTAGGCTGGGCGACTCTCGGCGGGCTGGGACTCGGCGCCGGGGCGCTGTTGGTTTCCGTGCCGTGGGTTTGCTTGGGCGTGGCGGGGCTTTTCGGCGTTGCCTGCCTGGCCGGTCGATCCCAACTCCGGCGGCTCCATGCCAGCCGACCCGAGGGCTCCATTTGCTCCTTCGCGCGCACCTTCGACCGGCGCACGACAGACCCCTGGGTGATCCGTGCTGCCTGGGACGAGGTCCAAAGCTACGTGAGCCTCAATGATCGACCTCTCCCTCTCTTTCCCGATGATGACCTGGACCGCGACCTAGGGATCGATCCTGAAGAGGCTGAAGATGTGGCGACCCGGGTCGCACAGCGCGCTGGATACGACTGGGAGACAACCCGTTTCAACCCGTTTCATGGCGCGCCGCTGACGGTCGGGACGCTGGTCCAGTTTGTCAACGCGCAACCGAGACTCGTGACCTGATCGTCTCTGCCTCGATACCTCCACGGACACACCGAGGCGGGCGTGCTCAGTACGGCGACGGGTCTCGCGGCGCGGCCACAGGATGGGCCACCTCGGGGAGTGAGTCAGACAGATAGGTAGCGCCATCGCCCGAGGGTGTGGGCGGGCGTCCGGCAGGCTCGGAGCCGTCGTCACCGCCCGGGGAGTCCGGTTCGATGCCACCTCCGAAGGCCTCGGCCCAGACCTGTGTGAACTCCGCCCCCACCAGCACGATCAGCGACGAGTAGTAGATCCACACGAGGATCAGCGCGAGCGCCCCCGCCGCGCCAAACGCGCCGCCCGGATCCGCGATGCCCAGGTAGAGCCCGATGAACACCTTCCCGACGGAGAAAAAGAGCGATGTCACCACTGCCCCCACCCACACATCCTTCCATCGAACCTCCGCGTCCGGCAGGTAGCGAAACATGAGCGCGAAGAGAACCGAGACGACACCGACGGAGACGAGATCGGTGGTGATCCGAGCAAAGACGCCTGCGAAGCCGGTCGGGACGAGCGCCCCGGAGGCATCGCTGAGAGCGGCGAGAGCGGCACTGATGGCGAGCGAGACGAGCAACAGGAACGCGATGGTCAGCACCATCCCGAACGAGAGCGCGCGCTTGACGATCACATCCAGGAGACCGCCGCCTGCAGTCGACTTGTCCACGCCCCAGGCTCGGTTGAGAGCTTTCTGAAGTTGTCCGAAGGCGCCCGTCGCCCCGAAAAGCAGCGCCGCCAGCCCGGCTACCTTCGCGCCGATGCCCGTGCCGAGCGTGCTCGCGTTCTCGATCATCGTGCGGATCTCCGCTCCGCCCTCCGGGCCGATCAGCCCGCCGACTTGCCCGATGATGGCCTCGGTCACGCGCTCTGCGCCGACCGCCGCTCCTGCCAGGCCGATCAGGACGACGAGTAGCGGGGGCAGCGAGAAGACGGTGTAGTACGCGATGGCGGCGGCGAGGCTCGGGACGTCGTCGTCCGCGACCGCGGCCCCCGTCCGCTTGAGCACCGTGAGAACGCCGGAGGTGGTCAGCTTCACGAGGGGCAGACAGAATGAGGGCGTAGAATGCACGTCGGTCCCGACTCGTTTCATGCCCCGCCCCTCTGTCACCGACGACGGCGCCTCCGTCACCCTCGACCTCCACGGCGCGATGCTACACGAGGCAGAAGACCTCGTGTTCGCGGCCGTCGAGATCGGCGCCGAGGCAGGGCGCTCCACCCTTCGCGTGGTCCACGGCGCGAGCACGACCGACTGGGACGGTGGCAATCGGACGGTCAAGACGGCCGTCCTCCGGCTGCTGGACAGCGGAGCGCTGGATCTCTGGGTCGCGAGCGCGCACCGCACCGAGGGACACGTCCTGATCGGACTCCGTGCTCTCGGCCCGGTGGACCGCCGTCCGATCACGCTCGACGAACTCGAATCGTAGCACCGGGTAGCCTGCTCGCAACACAAGCCCATTGCATCTGCGCGATTTGTCCCGACCTTGCGCCCCGCCTCGGCACCGAGGCGGACCGACCCAGCCCCTCCTCATGCGTCCTCGCATCGGCGTCACCACCTCTCTCAACCGCACCGAGCGCGGCGCGCTGGAGCAGCGGCTCGATCTCCGCTACGTCCACGCCGTGGAGCGTGCGGGCGGCCTCCCCCTCCTCATTCCGATGCTGGAGACAGATGCCGCAGCGGAAACCTTCGCGACGTTCTTGGACGGCCTCGTCGTCACCGGCGGCCCCGCCGTCACGGACCGCCTCGTAGGGAACCTTCCAGACGATATCGACGAGACCGAGCCGCTCCGCATCGCTAGCGATACGCGGCTCCTCCGCCTTTTCCTCGATGCGCGCCGTCCCACCCTCGGCATCTGCTACGGCATGCAACTCGCGAGCGCGATTCGCGGGGGCAGCATTTACGCAGACGTCGAGCGCGATGTCTCCGGCACCGCGACCCACAGTCGGGGACGTGGCGGCACTGAACACCCGGCCACCGTTCATCCTGACACGCGCTTCCGTCGTCTCGTCGGAGTGGAGACGCTGGAGGTGAACACGCGCCATGTGCAGGCCATCGCCGAGCCGGGCGCTGGGCTGATCGTCTCCGCGAGCGCGCCCGACGGAGTCATCGAGGCCATCGAGACGTCCGACGGGGCCTTCGTGGGGGTTCAGTTCCACCCGGAGGCCATGGATCCACCGCTGGACGTACTCTTCGAGGACCTCGTGGAGCGCGCCCGTACCGCACGAACGATCCCTGCCTAGCGTTCGTGGACTGATTCTTGCCCCACGTTTCGGTTCCGTGCCGTACCGTCACAGACGGACCTTCCTCCCCACCGGTCTGTTACAGGCGCACTGCCTTCCCCCGCTATGAGCGATCCCGCTGACCGACCTCGCTTCCTCCCGGCTCTCAGCTTTGTCTCGGACGAGGTCGAGGAGGAACCTCAGACCGTTGCTCCCGAGGACGACCCCTCTCCTGAAGGCGAGCGAGGCCGCAGCCATCTCCGTGCAAGCCTCCGTCTCGCGACCGTCGCCCTCGGCTTCCTCGGCGTCGTGGCCCTCGTCGGTACGCTCGTGGCGCGAGGCGATGTGGCGGCGCAGCGAGCGCCAGATACTCCCTCCGCCGCCTCCGCCCTACCCGCACCTCCTACCGTAGAGGTCGGCGAGGCGTACAGCTTCCGCCAACTCGATCTCCATCCGGACTACCGCTTCGGCCAGTACTTCGGGGGGGCCTTTCTCACTGACGCTGACGCCGAGGAGGGTGGTGAGTTCGACATGATGGCAGACTTCCGCTTCCGCCTGGAGATGTTTCGGAAGGCGTACGGGGTGGACGACAACTTCACTGTCCGCGCCTACGACGCCCGCAACGGCCAGCCGCTTGATGTGGTCACGCTGACCTCGATGCGGAACGACTACCGGGCCTCTGGTCAAGTCAACTGGGACGAGGTCAACCGCGCCCGCCGCACGGCTACCTCGGCCCTTCGGCAGCGCCTCCAGGATCAGGGCATCCCGAGAAAGGACATCATTATCCGCTGGGGCTATGCGGACAACACCCTGGAGAGCCGCGAGCGCGACAACCCGTTCATCGCCTACGAGGTCCAACTCGCCCGACGGCTTGGTCTGAGCCTCCTCGCGACCGAGATCGGCACCGTCGAGACGTTCAACCAGGACCACCTCGTCAGCAGCGCGGGCGCCCGCAGCCGCTACCAGATGATGCCGGACATCCTCGCACTGTTCGACGTGGAGCGCTACGACGTGCCCCTCACGAGCGGTGGGACGATCAAGGTAGCCGAGGAACTGCATCCGCTCCTCTCGGTGGAGCCTGCGCTGATGCTCGTCCGCGCCTACTCCAACGCCGTCGGCCACGAGTTGCCGGGTGTCTCGGCGTATCACACGGGCGTCGCAAACATCCACAAGCTCTACCGCGAGTACCTCAAGGCGCACCCCCTGGCCGTCCGCTCCGAGCAGCACGTCTCGGACGCCTACATGTGGGGCGTGACCGACGGCTTCGAGCGCGTGGACGCTGTCTCCAGCTTCGGCCCGCACTCGCGCATCTACGTCCTCAAGGCCTACGGCGCCCTCCGCGCGACGGAGAGTCAACTCATCGATCCGAGCGAGACGGCACGCGTGGAGCGCGTCCAGATCGCCCCCGGCGAGCGCATCACGTTGGAGCGCCTGCTGGATGCGCTGGAGCCTGTCGAGCAGCGCCTCAACTGGAGCTATGCCGATGGCCGCTCCGCCTACGAGCGGTTCCGCCAGCTCAACCCCCACTTCAAGCTCCCGATGGCGCCCGGCGCGACGGGCGTCGGTGTGCCAGCGAACGGCAATGTGGTGCTCACCGCTGCTGTGGGCGACGAGCCCATCCGGTTCTTCCTCCCCGCCGGGGCGAACGCGGCTCTCAAGCGCGTCGGTCTCAACGTGGTCGGTGAGGTCACAGCCTTCAACGAGGACACCTTTAAGGTGGAGGACTCCGAGTACACGCCGACTGACCGTGAGTACGAGGCGCTGGTGGAGGACATCGGGCGGTTCGGCTTCACGCGTGGCAACAAGGCTCGCTTGGAGCGGCTCTACAGCCAGATGCGCGCTCTCGCGCGGCAGAACCCAGACAGCCGCTTCCGCCAGACGCAGACCAAGATCATCAGTATCCACCGCACGTTCTGGCGCACGAGTGTCTTCGAGAGCCTGCTCCAGACGCGGGAGGACCTGTTGACCATCAACCCGATGGACCTCCGCAACGACTCGCTCGCGACCGGTCCGCTCCCCGCGCCGATCTACTAGCGACAACATCCTCCGCCTCGGTGCGCGCACCGAGACTGCCAAGCCTGAGGGGGCGATCCACACGAAGGGTCGCCCTCTCGCTATGGGTGAGGTCGCCTCTCGGGTCTCGCAATTCACCCCTCGTGCACCCGGAGGGCTATTCCGGCTCTCTACTTTCCGCGTCCGTTCCGCTTCATGCGGAGCCCCTGCCCGTCTCGGCGTCCTCGCGGACACCCCGAGCGCCCTCCCGAGGCGGGCATACGTCGGTCAGGCTCTCAGCGCTGGCCGGACTCCACACGTATCCCACAGGGACAGCCGCGGGACACCCCCGCACGCCACATGGCTACCGCCTCCCCGATGTACGAACTGATGTACATCATCAACCCCGTCCTCAACGAGGAGCAGACCGCCGACATCGTCAAGCGTGTCGATGCCTACCTCAAGGACAACGGGGCCTCCATCGACCAGACCAACGTGATCGGCAGCCAGCGGCTCGCCTACCCCATCGAGAAGAAGCGGAACGGGTACTACGTCCAGGTCAACTTCAGCGCGCCCGGCGAGTTCATCGCGCGATTGGACCGCGCCCTCCGCATCAACGACGACATCATGCGCCACCTGCTGCTCCGCTACGACGCGAAGATGCAGCGCCACTACGACGCGCAGAAGTCTGCCCCCGCTGAACCCGCCGAGGCCCCCGCCGAGGCGTAACCGACACCGACATGGCTGAAGTGACTGAAACCCCCACCACTCCCGCGATGGAGGGCGTCTCCGCCGACGCTCCCACTGAGGAAGCTCCCGCGACGCAGGTCGAGCAGATCGCTGAGAACAGTGACCGCGAGATCGTCAAGAAGGCTGTCGATCCTGGTGTGGCTGCCACGCTCATGGCGGGCTCCACCAACGACACGCTCCAGCGGATCGCCGCTCCGGGCGCGCGCCACGAGCGCCAGACCTGCCCGTTCAAGTCGGCCGGCATCGAGTACATCGACTACAAGGATGTCGACACGCTGAAGCAGTACGTCAACGAGCAGGGCCGCATCCTGCCTCGCCGCATGACGGGCGTCTCCGCCAAGTTCCAGCGTCAGCTGACGACCGCCATCAAGCGGGCCCGTCACGTTGCCCTCCTGCCCTTCGCCGCCGACAACGTCAAGTAGAGCAGTCGTCGGTTCCCGGTCGCTGGTGTTCGGGCCCTCCCGGAGACTGCGACCGAACGCCGACAACTGACGACCGAACACTCCCATGAAAGTCATCCTGACCGAGGACCACGACACGCTCGGCCTCCGCGGCGACGTCGTCGAGGTCAAGAACGGATACGGGCGCAACTTCCTCATCCCGCGCCAACTCGCCGTCATCGCGAGTACCTCCAACGTCAAACGCTACGCCGAGGAGCGCCGCCAGCAGGAGCACAAGATCGAGGCGCAGCGTGCCGAGGCCGAGAAGCTCGCGAAGAAGCTGGAGGGCACCGAGATCACCATCGCGATGAAGACCGGTGAAGAGGACCGCATCTTTGGATCGGTCACCAACCAGCAGGTCGCCGAGGGTCTCGAAGCCCAGGGCCTGCCGGTGGACCGCCGCAAGATCTCCCTCGCAGAGGACATCAAGACCATCGGCGTCTACAGCGCGACCGTCCGCGTCTCGCCGGAACACACCGCCGAGGTGAAGGTCAAGGTCGTCCCGACCGAGGAGGCCATCTAGGCCCGACCCGCAGAGTCTTCGGCGCCCGCCCGCGAACTGTGGGCGGGCGCCGTACGTTTTACGCGCCGCATCCGTTGCTCCGTATATGCCCGCTCGCCTTCTCCGCCTCGGTCTCCTCCTCGGCCTCCTCGCGCCTGCCGCTGCTGCACAGGGCGGCTTCCAGGCTTCGCCTCGCGCGACTGACCTCGTGGACTGGACCGCTCGCATCGTTCCCGGAGACACGCCCGGTGAGGCTCGCTATGTGCTGGACGTGACCGTGGCAGAAGGCTGGAACCTGTACGGCGCGAGGAGCGAGGCGGGCATCCCGCTCCGCGTCACGCTCGGACCGCTGCCCCGGGGCGTCGTCACGCGCGGTGGCCTCCGCGAGACAGCGACCGAGAACGGCATGGACGAAGCGCTCGGATTGCCCTACGCCTACCACACAGGGCGCGCCCGTATCTCGCAGGGCCTCCGGGTAGACCGCCGCGCCTCTGGACGCCACCGTATCCGCGCGAGCGTGCGTTACACAGTCTGCAACGATAGCGTGTGCCTCCCGCCCACTACCACGGACCTCGCGGCGACGCTGTCCGTCGGCGGCGGCTCGTAGCGCGGAGGGGACGGCTCCCCCTCGCGACCCCTGCCTGCCATGCGGCTCTGTGCGCTCTTCTTCCTCGCGTTGGCGCTTCCATCTTGCGAGGCGGTGACCCTCGCCGAAGACGCCGTAGATGCCACCCGGCCCGAGTCGCCCGCAGAGCCCTGGCACGAGATGCTCGATGCGATCAACGCGGCCCGCGCGGAGGGGCACCGCTGCGGAGGCGCGTGGCAAGACCCGGTCCCGGCACTGACGTGGAGTGGACGCCTCGCCACCGCTGCCGCCCGCCATTCGCGCGATATGGCCTCGCGCGACGACCTCTCGCACGTCGGCTCCGACGGGAGCCGGGTGGGGGACCGGGCCACACGCGAGGGCTATCCGTGGCGACGCATCGGAGAGAACATCGCGCAGGCGGACCTGTCGGTAGAGCAGGTCGTCCTCGCGTTTCTGGACAGCCCGCCGCACTGCCTCGCGCTGATGGACGAGCGGTACACCCAGATGGGTGCTGCGGAGCAGGACCGGTTCTGGACCCAGGTCTTCGCACGTCCGCGCACCTGACCCCGCCCGCCTCGGTGCCGAGGCGGGGGAAGCGGACGGCATTGCAGGAGAACCTCACCCACTGGGCGTATCCTCTTTCTACCCTCCTTCATTCCCACCATGCGCACCACCTTTGCTACCACCCATCGCGGCCTCAATCACGGTGTTCCGCCCATGCGTCTCTGGCGCAAGGCGAAGAAGCTCGGCACATGGGACCCCGCCGCTATCGATCTCTCCGCCGACCGCGAAGACTGGCTCCGCCTCTCCGACCGCGAGCGTGACCTCCTGCTCCGTCTCACGGCGCAGTTCGCGGGTGGCGAGGAGAGCGTAACGGCGGACCTCCTGCCGCTCCTCGGCTGGGCCGCACGCGAGGGCCGCGTGGAGGACGAACTGTTCCTCACGAGCTACCTCTGGGAAGAGGCCAAGCACGTCGAGGCGTTCGACCGCGTGCTCCGCGAGGTGGCGGGTGTGCAGGGCAGTCTGGACGAGTACCTCACCGACGGCTACCGGGCGCACTTCATGGCCACCCAGCCCGAAGCCATGGACCGCCTCCGCACCGACTCCTCCCCCGAGGCCCTGGCCGACGCGGTCGCGACCTACCAGATGACCACCGAGGGCGTCCTCGCGGAGACGGGCTATCACGCCTACTACACCGTCCTCGACGCGCACGGCATCCTCCCCGGCACGCGCGAGATCGTCGGGCTAATCCAGCGCGACGAGAGCCGCCACGTCGGCTATGGGATCTACCTCCTCTCCGCTCTCATCGCAGAGCACGGCGACCCGATCTGGGACCTCGTGGAGGCGCGGATGAGCGGGCTTCTGATGGGCGCGATGCAGGTCGTGGCGGAGATGCTCGCGCCCTACGGCGACGACATCCCGTTCGGCATCACCGTGGAGCAGTTCATGATGCACGCGCAGGGACAGTTCCAAAAGCGCTACGCCCGGCTGGAAAAGGCGCGCTCGCAGACGCTCGAGGAGGTCCGATATGGCATCGCGGTGAACACGCCCAGCGGCGACGGGGCCCCCTGACCTCCTCCGCCTCGGGACCGAGGCGGGCGGACCTGGGCGGCAGCGAGGGGGAGACGGAGGTAACGTAGCAGCGCACCTCCCCGCCCGTCCCGATGCCCCTCGTCCGCTTCGCCCTCACTGCTCTGGTGGTTATCCTCGCCGGATGTGCCGGATCGCGTCCCTCCGCGCCCCTTCTTCTCTCGCAAACCTCCGGCACGGACGCCCTCCTGATCTCCGCCTACGCCGTGGACGAGGACGTGGTCTGGCTCGCGGGGACCGGCGGAACTGTTGTCCGCACGCTGGATGGCGGCGACACGTGGACGCCGATGACCGTCCCCGGCGCTGACTCGCTCCAGTTCCGCGATGTCCACGCTTGGAGCGCTGACGATGCTCTCGTTCTCTCCATCGGTAATGGGACGGACTCGCGCATCTACCGCACGGAGGACGGCGGGGCTACCTGGGCGCAGACCTGGGTCAACGACATCCCCGACGCCTTCTACGATTGCCTCGACTTCTGGGACGAGAACCGGGGCCTCGCCTTCAGCGACGCGGTGGATGGCGTCTTTCCCTTCATCCAGACCTCGGATGGTGGTCGGACGTGGACACGCTTACCTGAGGACAACCCACCGGCCGCGCAGGACGGTGAGGGCTCCTTCGCCTCTAGCGGTACCTGTCTCGTGACGACCGGCGACGCGACCGCCTGGCAGGCGACCGGCAACGCTGAAACGCCGCGTCTCCTCGCCACCACGGATCGCGGCGCGACGTGGACCTCCACGGACCTCCCGCTCGCAGGCGGCGAGGCGGCGGGCGGCGCGACCGTCGCGCTCGGCCCCGATGGACGCGCGGTCATCGCGGGCGGCGATATCGCAAAGCCCAACGAGTTCGCGCCCTCCGTTGCCGTGACCTCGGACGGCGGCGAGACGTGGCAGCCGGGCGGCCAGCTTCCCTTCACGGGGGCGCTGTACGGTGCCGCGTTCGTCTCCGGCACGGAGAGCGTGATTGGCGTGGGGCCAGGCGGCGTGGCACTCTCGCGCGATGGTGGTGAGACGTGGACGCTCCTCTCCGCCGAGACGCACTGGGGGATCGCGGCTGTCGAAGGCGGGGCGTGGCTCGTCGGGCCGGAGGGCCGCGTGACGCGCGTGCTGATGTGACCCGGTCCGCCTCGGTCCCGAGGCGGAGGGACCGAGGCGGGGGGAGCTACGGCGCGTAGGGCGCGGGCGTGAACCGGAACCCGGCGCCATCGCGCGAGACCCGCCCGACGCCCGGGAACGGCATGTGCGTGGAGAGGAACGGGATCCGCTCGTCCGCCGCGCGGCCGAGGATGCGGTAGCGCGTCTCAGCGGTCTGCGCCACGTCCATGTCGAACCCGAATCCCCACTCCGGGTGGCGGAAGAACGCGACGGGGTGGTTGGCCGTGTCGCTGCCGATCATCAGCCGAGCATCGCCGGACTCCAGCAGGTACGCCATATGTCCGGGCGTGTGGCCGGGGGCGGCTACAGCGGTCAAGCCGGAGGCCAACTCAGCCCCATCGTCGTACAACTCCACGAAGCCGACGGCGTCGATGGCGGCCTTCGCAGCATCCGCTCCCTGATTGCCCTCGGGGGCGGAGTCGAGGAACGCGGCCTCCGCTGAGGAGAGATGGGCGCTCGCGTTCGGGAAGGCGGGCGTGCCACCGGGCGCGAGACCTCCGATGTGATCGCCGTGGAAGTGCGAGATCACCACGCGAGTAATACTCCCCGGCTCGATGCCGAGCGCCTCCATCGCACCGGGAAGCTCGCCTTGTCCTGTCCCCGTGTCGATCAGCACACGCTCCCCGCCCGTCTCGACGAGCGTGACGCAGACATCCGTCGGGACGTTCTCGGTCGGAAGACCGTAGCTGTCCAAGAGCGTCTCCACGGCTCCAGCCGTTGCATTCGTCCCGATGGCCGAGAGCGGGATCTGAAAGCCGAAGTCCCTCACGACCGTAACGGTCGCATCGCCGACGGAAAAGGTGTGGGCGGAGACCGTGTGATCGTCGCGGCGAGGGGCGGCGTAGGCGGAGAGGGGGAGAGAGGCGGCGAGGCCGAAGGCGCCAAACCCCTTGAGGGCGGCGCGGCGGGAGATGGGCATGGAAGAAGCGAAGAGGGGCCGAATACACGTGGCGACAAGCATCCCCGTTCCGCCCGCCTCGGCATGCCCATGGACGGACCGAGGCGGACGCTCTCAAGTGAAACCGCCCCGCCCGGGATCGTCCAGGCGGGGCGGCAGAGAGCAGGAGGCGCGAAGGCGTTACTCCGTCGCGCCCGCTGGGCCGGTGCGGACCACGTTGCCGTCCGCGTCGATCACCTCCACGGGTCCGAGGGCGAGGGCGCGGACGGACTCCTCGATCTCGGCGAGGTCGCCCACGATCACCCAGACCACGTTGTCTGGGCGGACGAGCGCCTGCGCGGCATCGGCCACTTCGTCTTCGCCGAGCGTACGGATGGCGTCCGCGTAGACCTGATAGTAGTCATCCGCGAGGTCGTACTGGACGATCTCGGTAGCAGAGCTGCCGAGCGCGCTGAGGGTCTCCCAGCGGCCCGCGAGCGTGAGCGTCTGGCCTGCCTTGGCCTGCGCGATCTCCGCCGAGGTCGCCGGACGGTCGCTCGTGATCGCGCGGAGCTCGTTGATCACCTCCGTCATGGACTCCGCCGTGCGGTCCGTCTGGACCGGGGCGTAGACGATGAACGGCCGCTGCGCCTTCGCGCCGAGGATGAGGGACTGGGCGCCGTAGCTCCAGCCCTTGTCCTCGCGCAGGTTCATGTTGACGCGCGAGGTGAACGAACCGCCGAGGAGTGTGTTGAGCGTCGAGATGGCGAGTTCGTCCGGGTTGTCGCGCGGGGGCGCGAGGTGCGCGGCCATGAGGATGGACTGCTGCGCGCCGGGCCGGTCGAGGAGGAACACGCGAGGCTCCTTGAGCTCCACCTCGTCGATGTTTTTCGTCGGTACGTCGCCACGCTCCCAGTCGCTGAGGGCGCTTTCGAGGAGCGAGGTGAGCGCGTTCAGGGTCACGTCCCCAGCCACCACGAGCGTCGCGTTGTTCGGCTTGAACCACGTCTCATGGAAGCTCACGAGGTCATCACGTGTGAAGCTCTGCACGGCAGCCTCGGTACCAGAGCCGCTCAGCGGGATGGCGTAGGCGTGACCCTCGCCGTAGAGCTTGGTGGGCAGCACGCGAATCGCGAGGCCGACCGGTTGCGACTTCTCGGACTGGATCTGCGCGAGGCGTTGGGCCCGAAGCCGCTCCAGGTCGTCCGCTGGAAAGTCCGGGCGGAGCGCGATGTCGGCCATGAGACCGAAGCTCTCCGTCAGGTTCTCGCGGAGGGCAGAGAGCGAGACCGTGAAGACATCCACACTGGAGCCGGAGCCAATCTGTGCCCCCAGTTCCGACTGGCGCTCGGCGATTTCCAGCGCGCCCATCCCGGCGGCGCCCTCATCTAGCATGTTCATCATCAAGCTGGCGAGGCCGGGCCGCGACGGATCATCGGCGGCGTAGCCCGCATCCACGAGCAAGGTGGCCTCCACGAGGGGGACGGAACTGCGCTCTGCGAGGACGATCTCCAGACCGTTGGAGAGCGTGGCCCGCTGGAGGTCCGGGAAGGACACGTCCGCGATGGCGGCGGGCTCCGGCACCCCCTGGCTCCGGTCGTAGCCCGCCTCGGTAGCGGCTAGCTCCGGGTAGGGGTGGATCTCCAGCGTGTAGCTGCCCCTTGTCATCCAGCGCTCGGCCGCCTGCCGGACGCTCTCGGGCGTCGCCATCATGACATCGCGGAGGTTCTCCCGGTAGGCGCCTGGAGAGCCGTGGTAGACCTGGCTGGCCGCGAGTACGTCACTCTTTCCGCCGAAGCCGCCGATTCGCTCGATGCCGCGGACGAAGCTCGCGCGGGTCTCGGTCTTGACGCGCTCCAGTTCCGCCTCGGTGGGCCCGTCGGTGAGGAGACGCTCCACCTCCTCCATGACGGCGGCCTCCACCTGCGCGAGGTCGCCGCCGGGTACCGCCGTCGCGACGATCTGGAGCTGACCGCCGATTTCGCCGTCGGAGACGTAGGCGAAGACGCCGGTCGCGATCTGGTCGCGGTAGACGAGGCGCTCGTAGAGCCGCGAGGTCTTGCCGCTGGAGAGCACGCTCGTCGCGACGCTCAGAAGGTTCGCGTCCAGTGAGCCCGCCTCCGGCACGTTCCAGACCTTGTACATGCGGGCCTGCGGGACGCGGTCCTCAGCCACCTGACGGCGATCGTCCTCCATCGGTGCGATCCAGCGGTCGAACGCCGCCACCGGCGGGCCGGGCGGGATGTCGCCGAAGTACTTCTCGACCTTCTCCAGTGCCTCCTCTGCCGTTACGTCACCAGCGACGACGACGACCGCGTTGTTCGGACCGTAATACGTTCGGAACCACTCCTGCACGTCCTCCAGCGAGGCCGCGTTGAGGTCGTCCATGGAGCCGATCACGGAGTGATCGTAGGGATGACCCTTCGGGTACGTCGCGGCGATGATGAGTTCGTTGCTCGCGCCGTAAGGCGCGTTCTCGAACTGGCGCTTCTCGTTCTGTACCACACCGCGCTGCTCGTCCAGCTTCTCCTGCGTGACGGCGTCCAGGAGATGGCCCATCCGGTCGCTCTCCATGAAGAGAGCCGTCTCGAAGGCGCCGACGGGCACGTTCTGGAAGTAGTTGGTCCGGTCCGTGTTGGTGGTCCCGTTGAGATCCGTCGCGCCGACGCGTTCCATCACCTGGAAGTAGTCGTCGTCGAAGTTCTCCGAGCCGTTGAACATGATGTGCTCGAAGAGGTGGGCGAAGCCAGAGCGGCCCTCCGGCTCGTTCTTCGAGCCGACGTGGTACCACACGTTGACCGCTACGATGGGCGCTTTGTTGTCTTCGTGGACGACGAGTGTCAGGCCGTTGTCGAGGACGAACGTCTCGTACGGGATGTCGGGGATGCCAGCGAGCGGGTCCTCCTGTGCCACGGCGAGCGGGGCGAGGACGAACGCGAGCGCAGCGAGGGTGGCGAATCGCATGGGAGAGGGTGAGGAATGTCCTCGGCAAAATAGAATCTCCCCAGCCGGGCCGAGGGCCCCCTGCCGCACGGACGGTCCGGTCTGGCACGTTTTCGCTGACCTCGCACGGAACTCCTCCCGCCTCGCGAAGCGGCTGTCCAACCATGCCCGCCTCGGTGCCTCCGTGGACTTGCCGAGGCGGGGCTACTCGTCCCTGGAGGTGTCCTCCGCGTAGCGCTGCGCGCTCAACTGATGTTCGCAGCATAGTAGTTGATGAGTCCCCGATCTTTTGAGAGTGAGTTAGCGCGGCCGACCTACCGTTGTCGCCATCAGTCACTACCCTGCGCAGACAAGCCACAGACCCAAAGTGTTTTACCGCCGCAAAGTCATTCTGGCTCTTCTCGAATCTCTCGGTGGAGAGCTAAGGAAGACCGACTTCCAGAAGCATCTGTTCCTATTTACGAGGAGCCAGGAGGAGCCCGTCTACGACTTCGTCCCCTACAAGTATGGGTCCTTCTCATTTGGGGCTGATGCGGATCGGGAGCCCATGATTCGCTCTGGCTTTCTCCACGACGGGCTGACTTGGAGGAAGAAGACGAAGACGAGCTACGTCTCTGCCCTCAAACCAGACGACCAGCGGCGGATCATCCAGCACGTCGGGCGGTTCGGGCATCTAAGGGGACGGGACCTGATTCGCGAAGTGTATACGACGTACCCTTACTACGCTGTCCGTAGTCAGATAGCCCGGGAGGTTCTGAATAACCTGGAGCTTGAGCGGGTCGCCGCGTCGGAGCCGCCGCAGCAAGAGTCTGCACTCCTGACTATCGGGTACGAGGGGCAGAGCCTGGAGGCGTACCTCAACAAGCTCGTCAGGCATCGGGTTAGCGTCCTCTGTGACGTGCGGAGAAACCCGATAAGTAGGAAGTTTGGATTCTCGAAGCGGCAACTAAAGGGGGCTGCCGAGAGTCTGGGAATACGATATGTCCATATACCCGAACTGGGGATCGCTTCCGGGAAGCGGAAAGCTCTCAGTTCTTCAGAAGAGTACGCTCAGCTGTTTGACCGTTACGAAAAGGAGACTCTATCCGAGCGTGGAGACCAGTTAGATCGTATATACGCTCTTCTTCAAGAGCACGGGCGAGTCGCACTCACGTGCTTCGAGGCGTGTCACACTGACTGTCATCGGAGCCGGGTCGCCGATGCCCTCCAGCGTCTGCCCCTATGGAAATACCCGGTTCTGCACGTTTGACGCTGGGCGCTGAGCGCACGCGGGTTCTTGTCACTGTTAAGGCCTACCCGCTTCCCTCGCGCTCTTACGGAGAACTCGTCTGTACGGCTGGTTTCCTCGAGGACGGTTCGTGGATCCGGATCTACCCTGTTCCATTCCGGATCATTCGTGATGACAAGTACGTCGCGAAGTACCAGTGGATTGAGGTTGATCTCCGACGTAACGCGAAGGACTTCCGCCCAGAGAGCTATCGACCCGTCAACGACGACCTCTCAGACATTGAGATAGGGAGCAAAATTGGAACTGGGAAGGATAGGAGTTGGGCTGTAAGACGTGAGCTCTGCTGTACGAACGTCTACACATCCAAATCGAGGCTCCTTGAGGATGCTTATGCCACTCCGTGTGTCTCGCTGGCAACGTTCAAGCCAACTCGAATCTTGGACCTCACAGTTGAAGAAGTAGAACGAGAATGGTCGGATAGGTGGAAGGCAAAGCTTGCTCAGCTCGACATGTTCGCTCCAGCTAGCTTCTCAGGGGAAAAGCGTCGCACGATCATTCCAAAGCTGCCGTATAAGTTCAGCTATCGGTTCGAAGACGAGGACGGCATCGAATCGACGCTAATGATCGAGGATTGGGAGATTGGAGCGCTTTATTGGAACTGCCTCCGAGGGGCAGAGGGAGATGAAGAGGAGGCCATAACCAAAGTCCGAGAGAAGTACCTCGACTACCTCGGTGGGCGAGACATTCATCTGTTCCTGGGCACGACGCGAATATGGCACGCGCGCAAGGCGCTCAATCCATTCGTCATCGTCGGCGTGTTCTACCCGCCTCACGATGACCAACTGGGTCTTTTCTAATCGGTACCTGACCATGCCCGCCTCGGTACCTCCGTGGGCTTGCCGAGGCGGGGCTACTCGTCCCCGGAGGCGTTCTCCGCGTAGCGTTGCGCGCGCTTCTCGATGCCCTCCGCCTCATCGCGCGCGCGACGGGACTCCAGGAGCGGACGCAGGCGCGCCTCGTAGCCCTGGTCCGAGGGGTCGTAGAAGTACGTGCCCTGCATCCCGCTGGGCAGGTACTGCTCCGGCACGTAGTGATCCTGGTAGGCGTGCGGGTATTTGTAGCCCTTCCCGTGGCCCAGGCCCTCCTTGTCGCGGTTGCCGTCCTTGAGGTGGTTCGGTGTGTCCTCCGTGCGCTCCTTCGCGACGTGCTCCAGCGCGGCGAAGAACGCGAACGCGGAGTTGGACTTGGGCGCCGTCGCGAGGTAGAGGCAGCACTGCGAAAGCATGAACCGCCCCTCCGGCATCCCGACCCGGTCGAAGGCGTCCGAACAGGCGACGGCCGTCCGCATCGCGTTGGGGTCTGCCATGCCGATGTCCTCGCCCGCGAAGATGACCATCCGGCGGAGGATGAAGCGCGGGTCCTCGCCGGCGTAGATCATCTTCGCCATCCAGTAGAGCGCGGCGTCGGGGTCACTCCCGCGAAGGCTCTTGATGAACGCCGAGATGGTGTCGTAGTGGGCGTCGCCGTCCTTGTCGTAGAGGACCGCCCGGCGCTGGATGCTGTCCTCCGCTACCGCGAGGTCGATCCGAACGACGCCCTCCGCATCGGGCTCGGTCGTCTCGACGGCCAACTCCAAAGCGCCGAGCAGCGAGCGCGCGTCGCCGTTGGCGGTGCTTACGAGGTGCGCCATCGCGTCCGGCTTCACGCGTACGCCGAGGCGGCCGTAGCCGTGGTTCGGGTCCTCCAGCGCCTGCCGCGCGATGCCCTCCAGGTCCGCCTCGGTGAGCGGGTGAAGCTCGAAGATGCGGGACCGCGAGACGAGCGCTTTGTTGACCTCGAAGTACGGGTTCTCGGTCGTCGCGCCGATGAACGTGACGGTGCCGTTCTCGACGTGTGGCAGGAGCGCGTCCTGCTGCGCCTTGTTGAAGCGGTGCACCTCGTCCACGAACAGGATGGTGCCCTGGCCGTGGTGCTTGAGGCGCGTCCGCGCAGCCTCGATCTGCGTGCGGATGTCTTTCACGCCCGCGAGCACGGCGTTGAGGCTCGCGAAGTGGCGGGCCGTCGTGTTCGCGATGATCCGCGCGAGGGTGGTCTTGCCCGTGCCCGGCGGGCCGAACAGGATGAGGCTCGTGACTCGGTCCGCCTCGACAGCGCGGCGGAGGAGTTTGCCTGTGCCGAGGATGTGGCCCTGGCCCGCGAACTGATCCAGCGTGCGCGGGCGCATCCGGTCCGCCAGTGGCGCGGAGCGTTGGCGACGGGTCTCAGCGGCGGCGTCGAAGAGGTCATCGGGCATCGTGGGAAGCTACCCGAAGACCGTGACAGCCTCCGGTCGTTCCGGGCTCTATCCCGGCGAGTCCTCCCGCCTCGGTGACTCGGTCAGGCCACCGCCCGAGGCGGGCGGAGCACGCCCCTCGAAGAGCCCGCGTAGCTTGGGGCCATTCTTCCTGATCCCCCCGATGCTCCGCCTCTCGCGTCTCCTCGCTCTCGCGCTGTTTCTCTCGCCCGTCGCTTTCGCCCAGGAGGGCGCTGACTGGGTCCGCCAGCACTACACGAAGATGGAAGCCGAGGTGCCCATGCGCGATGGCACCCGCCTCTTCACCTCCATCTACATCCCGCGCGACGACTCCCAGACGTACCCCATCCTCTTCCAGCGGACGCCCTACGGCGTCGGACCGTATGGCGCGGACGCGTACCGCTCGTCGCTCGGGCCGAGCGAGGGACTCATGCGCGATGGGTACGTGTTCGTCTACCAGGACGTGCGCGGACGCCTGATGTCGGAGGGCGAGTTCGTGGCCGTGCGCCCGCACATCGCGAACAAGACCAGCGGCGAGGTGGATGAGAGCACCGACACCTACGACACCGTGGAGTGGCTCTTGGAGAACGTCCCGAACAACGGCCGCGTGGGTGTCTGGGGCATCTCCGCGCCCGGTTTCTACGCCACGCACGCGCTCATCGACGCGCACCCGGCGGTCAAGGCCGTCTCGCCGCAGGCGCCCGTGACCGACTGGTGGATCGGCGATGACCGCCGCCACAACGGCGCGTTCCAACTCCAGGCCACGTTCAGCTTCATCTCGTACTACGGCACGCCGCGCCCGGAGCCGACCTCGCGCCAAGCGCGCAGCTTCTCGAACTACGGGACGCCCGACGGCTACCAGTGGTACATGGACCTCGGCCCGCTGGCGACGGTCAACGAGCGGTTCTTCGGCGGCGAGAACACCCTGTGGCAGGAGATCATCGAGAACGACGTCTACAACGAGTACTGGCAGGCGCGGACGCCGCTGCCCCACCTCCGCGACGTGCAACCGGCCGTCCTCACGACTGGCGGCTGGTTCGACGCACAGGATCTCTACGGCCCGCTCAAGACGTACTCCACCATCGAGGCGAACACGTCTGGGTCGTCGGTTCTCGCGATGGGGCCGTGGTGGCACGGCGGCTGGGCGCGAGGCGCGGGCGACCGCTACGGCGACCTCTACTTCGAGCAGGAGACCGCCAACTGGTACCGCGAAAACATCGAGGCGCCGTTCTTCCGGGCTCACCTCAAGGGCGACGGCGAGCCCGACCTCGCGGAGGCGTCCGTCTTCCTCACCGGCGCAAATCAATGGCGCTTCTTCGACGCGTGGCCACCTCGCGCAGCTCAGGAGCGCGAGCTCTACCTCCAGCCCGGCGGCGGGCTCGGGTTCCAGGCGCCTGGGACGACCGGCACCTTCGCGGAGTACGTCTCCGACCCAATGAAGCCCGTCCCGCACACGCCCCGCACCGTCATCCGCCGCGACGACCGCTACGTGATCCAGGATCAGCGCTTCGCCTCCACCCGGCCTGACGTGCTCGTCTTCGAGTCGCCTGTGCTCACCGAGGACGTGACCCTCACCGGCGATCTCTTCGCGACTCTCTTCGTCACCACGACTGGCACCGACGCCGACTTCATCGTCAAGCTCATCGACGTGTACCCGGGCGACTTCGAGTGCCAGCTACCTGAGGATGACTGCTCTGTCCCGATGGGTGGCTTCCAGCAACTCGTGCGCGGCGAGGTGATGCGCGGCAAGTTCCGCGACAGTTTCTCGAACCCGCAGCCGTTCACGCCCGGCGAGGTGACGGAGGTCACGTTCGACATGCAGGACGTGGCGCACACGTTCAAGCGCGGGCACAAGATGATGGTGCAGGTCCAGAGCACGTGGTTCCCGATGGTAGACCGCAACCCGCAGCGCTTCATGCGCATCGCGGAGGCCACCGAGGCCGACTACCAGACGGCGACGCACCGCGTGTTTGTCTCAGAGGAGCACCCATCGCATCTGACGGTCCGCGTGTTGGAGTAGCGTCAGAGACCTCCGGTAATCGAAGACGCTCGGTCACCGAGGAACGCGACCAGTTCCGCGTTGACCTGGTCGGCGGCCTCGTGCTGCACCCAGTGGGAGACGCCGGGAAACGTCACGAGGCGTCCATCCGCACAGAGCGCGAGGGATCGTTCGGCGAGCCGGAGGTCGAGCGCTGCGTCCGCCTCGCCCCAGAGAATGAGCGTCGGGGGGCGGACCGTGGGATCCGCGATGCGCGTGCTTCGCAGGCGGCGCGCCATTGCGCGGTACCACCCGATCATGCCTCTGGCGGCGCCGGGTTGGTTGTGCGCGTCGTAGTACCGTTCGAGGTCCGCCTCGGAGAACGTGCCGGGTGCGCTCGTGGCCTGGAGCGTCCACGCGCCGAGGCGGCGGAGGGCAGCCTCGGGCAGAGCGGGGAACTGGAAAAAGGCGATGTACCAGCTTCGCGCCCATTGGACCGTCGGGCGGGAGAGGAACCGCTGGAAGGCCACCGGGTGCGGCACGTTCAGAATCGCCATCCGTTCTACTCGTTCTGGCGAGCGGAGCGCGACCCACCAGGCCACTGCAGCGCCCCAATCGTGACCGACGATCCGGCTTCGCTCGGCCCCGGCTGCGTCGAGGAGTGCGAGGACATCGTCGGCCAGGAGGTCGAGGTCGTAGGCGGGGATCCGAGCGGGGATCCCTGACCGGTTGTAGCCGCGCTGGTCCGGCGCCCAGACGCGGTAGCCCGCCCTCGCGAGCATGGGAATCTGGTGTCTCCAGCCGTACCAGAACTCGGGGAAGCCGTGCAAGAGCACCACGAGCGGTCCCTCCTCTGGCCCGGCCTCCACGACGTGCAGCCGCACCCCCGCGCCCTCGACGTACCGAGAGCGGAGGGGAACGCCGAGGTCGGGGAGGGGAGCCATGTGGAGCCGGTGCACGAGAGGGCCTCAACGTACACCCTCGCGATGCCTCGGCTCTGACTCACTCGCTGCGCCGTGTGGACAGCCCGAATGGGAGATACAGCGGGCAGGTGCCGACGAAGCTCGTCGCGAGGAAGACAAGCGCGAGGACGCCGAGAAGGACAGCGGTGAGGCCGTTGAGGACGCCCGTGAAGTAGAGGACGGCTACGAGGACAGCGAGCGACGCACGGAGGACTCGGTCGGCCTGACCCATGTTCTTGATCATGATGGGAGAGGAGAGTGTGCCGGGAGGATCCGGCGGCTAGGCGGCTCCTGTCTGTGACCTCCGTCACAGAGTCTCCCACGTTGCCCGCCTCGGTGCCGAGGCGGAGGGAGTCGCGTGGGTCCTCGCAGCGTCAGTAGTTGCGCAGACCGCTCGCGTCCTGGATCGTGACGGACCCTCTCGCGAGTGCGACCCAGCCGCGACGCTCGAACTCCTTCAGCGTTCGGCTGACGACCTCGCGCGAGGTGCCGAGTGCCTCCGCCAGCGCCTCGTGGGTGCGCGCGAGATGCCCGTTTGTGTCGGCGTTCTCTGCGAGGTAGCGGGCGAGCCGCTCGTCCACCCGCAGAAACGCGACGGCATCCACCAACTCGATCACTGCCCCGAGGCGGCGGGCGAGAAGGCCAAAGACGTGCTCGCGAAGCGCGGGGACCTCCGCGAAGGTGCGAACGAAGACATCGGCGGGAAGAAGGGCAGCTTCCACGGGAGTGGCCGCCTCGGCGAAGGCGGGGAAGGGATGTCCGCTGAGCAGGCACGAGGCGGTCAGAATGCAGCTCTCGCCGGGCGCGATGCGATAGAGCGTGAGACCCCGGCCGGAGGCGCTGGTACGGTAGACACGAGCCTCCCCGGAGAGCACGAACGGGAGGCTCACGCACCGGTCGCCTTCCAGGCAGATCAGGGCACCAGGATCTAGAGAGACCGTGCGGACGGACTGACGAGCCTCGTCTGGAAGCGCATCGAGCGGGGGGAGAGAGGAGGGCATGGCGCGAAGCTACCCGGCGCGCGTGGCAGCCCGTTCTTGATTTCTTCGATGGGGAGGGTAGACTCCCCTGTTCCCCCCACCTCCTACCGACCCGTTATGGCTCTCTTCGACCGCTTCCGCCGCCGCCTCGCCGACCGCATCGCGCCTCCATCTGAGGACAACGGCTCCCGCCGTGATTTCTTCCGCCACGCTGCAGGCGCCGGTGCCGCCGTGGTGGGCGCAGGCCTCCTGCTCCCCGATGACGCGTGGGCGGGTGTGGAAGAGCGCGCGGCCCGCTTCGGCATTACCCCCGGCACCGTCGTGGACGCCCAAGGGCGCCCAATGAAAGACGCCCGTCCGTTCGATATGGCCTTCATCGGGTCCGTCGGGATGTTCGCGGGCAACTTCGCGCCGCGCGGTTGGGCCTTCTGTCACGGTCAACTCCTCCCGATCAGTTCGAACTCAGCGCTGTTCTCCATCCTCGGCACGACCTACGGCGGAGATGGCCGGAGCACCTTCGCCCTCCCAGACCTTCGCGGCCGTGTGCCGATCCAGCAAGGGAGCGGTCCGGGCCTCGCGAACTACAGCCTGGGCGCGAAGGGCGGTCAGGAAACCGTCACGCTGAACCAGGCGCAGATTCCCGCCCACACCCACAACCTCTCGAACGAAGCGGACCTCGTGCCGCGCGCGGGCTTCGCGACGGTCGGTAACAGCGGGCCGACGTACATCGTGGCCTCGCACACATCGGGCGACGCTGCGTTTACGGAGAGCACGACGAGCGCAGGCGGCGGGCAGGCGCACGAGAACCGGCAGCCGTACCTCGCGCTCAACTTTATCATCGCGACGCAGGGCACGTACCCGTCGCGGAGCTAGAGCGCCAAGCTCAGGTGATCCGGCCCGCCTCGGTGTCTCCATGGGCAGACCGAGGCGGGCCGACCTGTATCGCAGCGAGACGCCCCCGGGACGGGGCTGACGCGAGGCCAGGGAGGGACTTCCGCGAGGCCGTCCTTCGCGTTCACAGCTCTGCTACGGTACTCGCGACGCGATAGAAGGAAGAACAGCAGCGAGACTCGTTGTTAGCTTACTTTGTAGCGTTAGCTCAGCGACTCACACGGCGCCTGCAGACCGATAGGAAGCGGGTTGCCTGGGATGTGGCAGTCCAAGCCGTTGGTTCTCGTTCTGTTGGATAGATTCTTTCCGTCCTTTCCCCACCCCCATGCCACTTTTCGACCGCCTCCGCCGCAGCCTCGCGAACCGCATCTCTCCAGATGAAGCCCCCGGCTCCCGTCGCGACTTCTTCCGCCAGTCCGCCGGGCTCGGCGCTGCAGCCATCGGCCTGAACGCGCTGATTCCTGACGAGGTCGCCTGGGCAGGCGTGGAGGAGCGGGCCGCTCGCTTCGGCATCACGCCCGGAACGCTCGTGGACGCCCAGGGGCGCCCGATGCAGGCCGCTCCGGGCTCATCCCAGCCCTACCTCGGTCAACTCATGATCTTTGGGGGAAATTTTGCAGTGCGTTCATGGGCACAATGCGACGGTCAACTCCTCCCGATCAGTTCGAACTCAGCGCTGTTCTCCATCCTCGGCACGACCTACGGCGGAGACGGCCGGACCACCTTCGCCCTCCCAGATCTTCGGAGCCGTTTCCCCCTACATTACGGGCAGGGAGCAGGGCTCTCGAGAAGTGTTTTGGGCCAAAGGGGAGGCACGGAGCGCGAGGTGCTGACCATCAGTCAGATTCCGAGCCACAGCCATACGGGAACCCTGCGGGGTTCCATGGCACCTGGTACGACAGAGAATCCGACGGGGGCGCTCCCGGCGGTCCCAGCCTCTAGCATCCCGCAGTACGGCACAGCCAGCCCAGCTGCAATGGCGGCCAATGCCGTCACCATCGCCAACAACGGAGGGAGCCAGGCGCACAACAACATGTCCCCGTTCCTCGCGCTCAACTTCCAGATCGCGCTCCAGGGCCTCTTCCCCTCGCGCTCCTAGGCAGGACGGACCTCGCGTCCTCCGTCTCCAGACCCCTCCTGCCATGACTCGCATTCTCTCCGGCCTCGCCGTGCTGGCGTTCCTCGCGAGCGCCCCGGCGCAGGCCCAGGTCGGCATCGCCTTCGCGCCCGAGGCCGTTCCCTCCACTCTCACCGACGTGGGCTTCATGAGCGCGCCCGCCATCGCCGACCTCGACGGGGACGGCGACCTCGACGCAGTCGTCGGCACCTCTGCCGGGACGCTCGTCTACTTCGAGAACCAGGCCACTGCGCCCACCGACCCGCCCGTCTTCGTGCTCCTCGCAGGCGCCGCGAGCCCATTCGACGGCCTCACCGTCGGGTACGCCGCCGCGCCCACCGCCGCCAACCTCGACGGCGACCCCGAGGCGGAGGTCCTCGTCGGCCAGGGCGATGGCACCTTCGCCTTCTTCGACCGCTCCGGCGGCGTCTTCGCGCCTGCCACGGTACCCACCGGGCTCGTGGATGTCGGCTTCAACAGCACACCGGTCTTCGGTGATTTCGACGGCGACCTCGACCTAGATGTCGTCTCCGGCCGCATGCTCGGCACATTCGCGTACTTCGAGAACACGGCTGGAGTGGGCAACCCACCGGCCTACTCTCAGTTGATGGGGGTGTCCAATCCGCTCGATGGTGTGGACCTCGGGTTCTCGTCCTCTGCCGCCGCTGCGGACTTGGACGACGACGGCGACACGGACCTGGCGGCGGGTGATGTGCTCGGCGAGATCGCGTACCTGGAAAACACGGCTGGCGTGAGCAACCCGCCGGTCTTCGCCACGCCGCTTCTCTCCGCCGATGTCGGCTTCTCGGCCATGCCTGCCATCGCCGACCTCGGTCAGGACGGCCTGTTGGACGCGCTGACAGGACGGTCCCTCGGGGACTACAGCTACGACGAGGTGCTGGGGATCGCGTCCATGTTTGTCGGCGCAGGGGGCGTGGAGGGCTACCGAGCCCTCTCGCTTCCGTACACGGATCTCCCACTCGGAGGCCGCAAGCCGGGCTTCCTCGCGACGATCTACACGGCGGGCTACGTCGGGGCGGCGCGAGACCAGCGCAACAACCGCAATCTCGCCAATGTGTTCGTCTACGACGAGCCGAGGGGAACCCACGTTCGCGTGGAAAAGGACAACCCCATTCGGGTTCTCGATGCTCCAGCCGTCAATGCCCAGTACGAGCACGGTCGCGGCCTCTACGTCTTCATCTTCGAAGACAACGATGGCGTCCCCGGGACCTTCCCGAAGACACTTCCGGCGGTCGGGTGCCCACAGGTCCCGTGCACGGCCGTGACGACGGACTTCACCTTCCCCGTCACGTTCACTCCCGCGAGCGCGACGCCCGGAGGCAACCTCCTCGGCAACCCGTACGATCAGGACCTCAACTGGGACGCGCCGGGGTGGACGAAGACCGACATGTCCAACGTCCTGGAGATCTACGATCCGAACTCCAACGGCGGGGAGATTCGCAACTGGGACGGAACGGCCGGAACGCTCCCCAACGGCATCATCCCGACGGCGCAGGGCTTCATCGTGACTGCGACGGGGGCGGGGGCGCAACTCGTCGCGCCCGCTAGCGCGAGGACGGGCTCGCAGGGCGCCATCTATGGCCTGACCGAGCCAACGACGACGGCGCCCACCTCAAAGGCGCAGCGCGAAGGCGAAGGCCACCTCCGCCTCCGCCTCACGGCCCGGATCGATGGCGAGATGCGCCAGACCGAGGCGCTCGTGACCGTTCGGACAGGCGGCGCTCTCGGCGCCGATGACTGGGACGCCCCTCTCCGCCTCGGAGCACCCGACAAGACCGGCCTCCGTCTTGGCCTGACGACCCCGACGAGTGACGACCTGCTCGCGATGGCTGCCCTCCCCGCCGACCTCGCGGCTCCTGTCGAGGTGGATCTCCACCTGTCGGCGCTTCGATCCGGCATGGAAGAAGCAGCGGGGGTCTCGTTCGGCTGGGATGCCTCCACACTGCCCGCAGGCTGGACGGCCTCGCTCCTAGACCGCACGTCCGGCGAGGTCCGCGATCTCACCGAGGCGGGCCGTCTCGGTGTAGAGATCCAGGGCGCTCCGATGGAGACGGCCAAGGCCATCACGACGAGCACGCCGAGTCACCAGCCGCTCCGCCTCGCGGCGCACGCGAAGGACACCCCGACGCGCTTCACGCTCCTCGTCGGCCCCGGGGCCTCAGCGCAGACGGGAGTCTTGCCGAAGACGGAGGTCGTGACCGAAGTGGGCACCATCGGGCCGAACCCGGCGGCGCAGGCTGCCACGCTGTCCGTGTCGCTCGCGGCGCCCTCGGAGGTCCGTGTCCACATCTACGATGCGCTCGGCCGTCTCGTAGCGCGTGCCCATGACGGCCCGCTCGCGGAGGGCGTACACCGGGTCGCACTGCCCGTCGCTCGTCTCTCGACGGGCACATACGTCGTCCGTGTGGAGGGCGCCGGGCCTGCCGTGACGCGGCGCCTCTCGGTGGTGCGCTGATCGCGTCGGCGATCCGGTTGTGATGCTCTCTCCGGGTATCTGCGGCCGGATCGCCACGGTTCCGCGACACCTCGTCTCGCCTCGCGCCGGATCCTGAAGTCCTCTCACCAGACCTCCAGGATCATGCTTCGTTTCCTTCCTGTCGCCGCGCTGGCCGTCCTCCTCGCCATGCCTGCTAGCGCCCAGCGCGCGCCTCTCGCCCGCGCCATCGTCCTCGACTGCCGCGAGCAAGTCGCCGATGTCCGCGAGGATCGCCGCGACCGCGCCGAAGATCGCCGGGACCGTCGCGAGGACGTGCGGGACCACCGAGAAGATCGCCGCGACGCGCGCTTCCACTTCGGCCCGCTCGACCGGCTGGAGGATGTCTGGGATCGCCGCGAAGACCGCCGGGACCGGCGTGAAGACGTGCGGGACCGCCGCGAAGACCGGCGCGACCGGGCGGAGGACCGTCGCGACCGCCGCTGGGGGCCACGAGCCTGCTCCTGATCTCACCTGTCCCGCCTCGGCACCGAGGCGGGGCGACCTGGCGGGTCAGACGCGGATGCCCGCCATCACGAGGTCACGCTCCTCGGGGTGCCTGCGGATGTACGCGAGCACGAACGGGCACGTCGGGAGCACCTTGAGGCCCTCGGCGCGGGCATAGTCCAGCCCAGCCTTCGCGAGCGCATTCCCGATGCCCTGGCCCTCCGCGCCCACTGGCACCTCGGTGTGCACGAGCGAAATCAGGTCCGTGGTCAGGATATAATCCAAGTGCGCCAGGCCGTGATCGGTGTCGACGGCGAAGCGGTTGTGGTCAGGCTCGTGGCGGACGGTCATCGGAGGGGGGAGGACGTGAGGTCAGAGGTCGCCTAACTGGGGGCGGATGAGAATCTCTTCCACGACGGCCGTTCGCGGAAGGCTCGTCGCGGCCACGACGGTCTGCGCGATGGCCTCGGGCGGCATGAGGCGGTCGGGTGGGAGATCTACGCCCTCCCAGGAGGGCGTGAGCGTGGCGCCGGGCATCACCGCGATCACGCGTACGCCCTGCTCTTTCGTCTCCTCACGGAGCGTCCGCGCAAGCCCGAGGAGACCGTGTTTGGCCGCTCCGTAGGCCGCGCCGCCGGGGTAGCCGCGCAGGCTCGCCACGCTCGCCATGAACACGATGTCCCCACTCCTGCGCTCCAGCATCGCGGGCAGAAACGCGCGCGTGACGAGGAAGGCGCTGGTCAGGTTGACTTCGACCTGCTGGCGGAACGCTTCGGGCGTGGTCTCCAGGAACGAGCCCGGCGTGAACACGCCGGCGTTGTTGACGAGCACGTCGGCTGGACCGAAGGCCCCGTGGACGCGCTCCGCTGCGCGCGCGATCTGCGCCTCGTCCGTCACGTCGCATCTGACCGCCTCCGCCTCGGCACCGAGGCGGGCGCACTCGTCGGCAACGGAGCGGAGGGTGGCCTCGTTTCTCGCCAGGAGCGCGAGCCGGGTGCCCTCGTGCCCTGCGTAGGCGAGCGCAATCGCGCGGCCGATTCCCTGGCTGGCTCCGGTGACGACGACGGTGGGCATGGAAGGATGAGGTGAAGAGCGCCGGTACGCGCGGGCGGGGGGAGGGGTCCGTCGCATCTTCCGGCTCTCTCTCCTCTCCCGACCCGATGCCTCTCCTCCCGTCCGATTCCGTCGCCATCGTCACCGGCGCTTCCCGTGGTGCGGGAGCGGCCATCGCGCAGGCCCTGGCCCGCGAGGGCGCTGCCGTCTGCGTCAACTATCTCAACAGCGCCGAGAAGGCCGAGATCGTCGCGGAGAGCATCCGCCAGTCCGGTGGCCGAGCGTTCGCCTTCCAGGCCGATGTGACCGACCGGGAGGCCGTCGGCGCGATGGTGGCGGCGACCATGGAACGGTACGGCCGCGTCGACATCGCGGTCTCGAACGCGCTCCCGAGCTACTCCTTCGACCCGACCGCGCGCTACGTCGGCGTGGAGACGGCGACGTGGGAGGATTTTCAGGGGCAGTACGAGGGCGCCGTTCGTGCGGCGTTCCACCTCGCGCAGGCGCTCCTGCCGGTCATGCGCGAGCAAGAGGGCGGCGGCTCGCTGGTCCACGTCGGCACCAACCTCGTGTACAACCCCGTCGTGACCTACCACGACTACACCGCCGCGAAGGCCGGGCTGGTGGGTCTCACGCGCACCCTCGCGAAGGAGATGGGGCCGCACGGCATCCGCGTCAACCTCGTCGCAGGCGGCCTGCTCCAGACCACCGACGCCAGCGCCGTCACGACCGACGAGGTCTTCGAGTTCGTCCGCCAGGCGACCCCGCTCCAGCAGACCGTTACCCCGGAGGAGTTCGCGGACGCGGTGCTGTTCTTCGCGAGTCCCCTCAGCCGCACCGTCACAGGCCAAAGCCTCGCGGTGGACGGCGGCCTGACGATGCCGTAGGGCGTGCGGTGGTCGGTGCTGGCCGGAGGCTCTGTGCCACGAACGCCGGGATTGGGGATCGCGGGATGGGGGATAAGGGCACCCCGTCCGCTCCTCTGCCAGTCGGTCTACCTCGGTGCCGAGGCGGGCGGAGTCAGATCTCTTCCAGCGTGGACGTCCCCGAGGAGCGGTCGCCGCTGGTCCATTGCCAGGTCTCGTGGAGGCGAAGGCGACCGTCCGGGAGCACCTCGGGGACGCTGAGGCAGGTGCCGGTGCGGATCTCGCCGTGGGCGTCCACGTGTTGGTAGCGCATGTCCAGCCCGCCGCGCGCGTCCACCGTCGCGATGAGCGTTCCCATTTTCACGCCGCCGCCCTGGTAGGTAGCCCAGACCACGTCGCCACGCTGGCGGTAGTCGAAGCGCGTCGCGCCGTCTACGTCGCCGTTGTCCGAGGTGGCGACGGAGGCGAAGCGGCGGCCGTCGTAGTTGAGGGGCCGAGCGCTCATGCCTCGGGTGGGAGACCCGGGATGTTCGTGTCGTGCCGGGCCTCTGCCTTCGCGAGCATCTCGGCGCGGAACTGCTCGGACTGGCCTCGCGCGATGGAGAGCGTCTGCCAGTCCTCGCCCACAGCATGCTTCGCGAGCAGCACGATCTGCCCGACGTGGTAGGCCGTGTGGGCCAGCGCCCTGTTCAGCGCCTCGACGATGGTGTGCGGCTCCGCGCGGATGCTGATGGTGGCGCCTAGATCGTCGTCTGTAAGCGATGCGAGGGCAACTTGGTTGAGACGCCAGCCCTCCGCCCATCGCGCCATGAGCGCCTCGCGGGTGTCCGCCTCGGTGAGGTCGAACTCAGAGTCGCGGTTGCGATCGGGCTTGTCGCCGTCAGAGGTGCGGAAGTCGGTCCAGCGGGAGCGGTAGTTGCCCGCGAGGTGCTTGACGAGGATGGCGAGCGGGTCCAGGCCGGGCAGAGCGTGGAAGAAGGCGTCGTCGTCTACCTGCGCGAGGGCGCGCTCGGCCATCGTGCGGTAGGTGGCGAACCGCTCGCGGAGGCTATCGGTGACGAGGGTAGACATGAAGGGAGCCCGGGAGAGAGCCGGGCGGGGAGTCAGCGCTCCAGGGAGCAGCCAGTGTCAGACGAGACGACGGGCCATCCGTCGGAGTCGAATCCGAGGGGCCGCGTGGCGACCTTCGGGCGCCCTCCGTCGCCACCGTCGTAGAAATGAAAGGACAGACAGAGCGCTCCGTCCGCCTGCCGGAGAATGCCCGTGTGTCCGGGACCGATGTAGCGGGTCGCCCCACGAACACCCGCGAGTACCGGCGTGCCGGGAAAGGCGTCGGTGGAAGGGAGATCGCTGTCTATAGAGTACCGGTCCATGAAGCGGCGCCCTCGATTGTCCACGTACGGCCCGTAGAGAGAACGGGAGCGCCCCACGACGATCTCGTATGTGCTCTCGACTCCGTTGCAGCACCCGCCGAGGTTGAGGAACAGGTAGTAGTACTCGCCGTGCCGGAGGCTGTGTGCCCCCTCCCCGAACGTCGCGACGGGGTGGATGGACGGATGGCCTCCCTCTGGATAGTACCCAGGGGTCGAAGAGTCCCATCCCTCGATTCGGCCCGTGGTTTCGTCGAGATCGGCGATGGCGATCACGTTCTGTTGGGCGGGGTCCCAGGAGCCGAAGGTCAGGTACTGCTGACCGTCCGTATCCTCCCATGCGTGCGCGTCGACGGCCCGTGGGCCTCCGCGCCGCCAGGTGGTTTCATCGGAGTAGTAGATCGGGGTGGGGTCCATGGCCCACTGCTGAGCAGGGGGTGTCCCGGTTGCTGTCGCGCGATAGAGGGCCGCGAACATCGCGGGCTCTTCTCCATTCTCTGCAGCCCATGCGCGCGCCGGAGGGTTGTACAGGTGGAAGTAGAGCGTGCTGGAGCCTGTGAGCGTGGGCGCGACGGCCGCTAGCTCGGTGTGCTCGATCTGTGTCGCCGAGTCGTACCCGAACTGCTCCATCCACGCGACATGCCACTCCATGTTCATCTGGGGCGTGCGCGTGGGCCAGTGCTCCACGAGTCGCCACGAGGGCTCCGCTACGTGCGTGTCCAACACGAACTGCCGGAGACGCCCGCCGAAGTCGGGGTGGGACGAGGCAAAGAGGCTGTACACTCCCGGCGCGACCTCCTGAAGACTCGACGGATCGTGAGCATCGTCCTGCACGACCGGGATGACGGCAGAAGGCCCGGGTGGGGGAGAGGCACCAGGCTCAGAATCGCAGCTTACCAAGAACACCAGCAAGAGCGAGAAACGAGTCATGAGGCGGCGAGGGCGAACGGAACCCGAGAGGAATGGAACCCAAGGGTACGGAGAGCGAGAGGCCGGGGGTGTCCCCCTCGGTCCCGAGGCGGAGGGAGTCAGCCCGCGATCAGGCGCATGAACTCCGCCCGAGTGTCGGGCTGCGCGAGAAACGCCCCGCTCATGGCGCTGGTGGTCGTCATGGAGTTCTGCTTCTCCGCGCCGCGCATCATCATGCAGAGGTGCTGCGCTTCCATAACCACCGCGACCCCCTCCGGCTCCAACACGCGCTCGATGGCGTCGCGGACTTGAATCGTGAGGCGCTCCTGCACCTGGAGGCGTCGCGCAAAGACGTCCACCACACGGGGGATCTTGGAGAGCCCGACGATCCGGCCGTTCGGGATGTAGGCCACGTGGGCTTTGCCGAAGAACGGCAGCATATGATGCTCACAGAGGCTGTAGACCTCGATGTCCTTGACGAGCACCATCTCCGAGTAGGACTCCTCGAAGACAGCACTCCTCAGGATGGCCTCGGGGTCTAGCTGGTAGCCGTGCGTGAGGAACTGCATCGCCTTCGCGACGCGCTCGGGGGTCTTCAGCAGCCCCTCGCGCTCCGGGTCCTCGCCGACGAGCCGGAGCTGGCGCTCGGTCAGATCAGCCAGTTCCGCAGTCGTCTCGGCGTGGTAGACATCGCGCCGTTCGTAGAGGCGGGGGGAAGCGAGCCCCTCCGCGAGGTCAGAGGAGCCGAACACGTCGGGGTCGTGAGGCATGGAGTGGGTCGGCCTCGGGGCCGAGGCGGGGGGAGCCAGACTACTCGCCGCGGTAGACGACGCTGTTGTTGTGGGTCTCGCGGAGGTGAATCTCGTGGAGCCGCCCGCTCGGGATGTGGTCCACGAGTTGCTCCCAGATGGCGACGGCCAGCACTTCGGTGGAGGTCTTCTTACCCTCCAGGAAAGGCACGTCCAAGTTGAGGTTCTTGTGGTCCAGCGGCTGCACCACGCGCTCCTCGATGACGTGCTTGAGCTTCGCGAGATCCACCACGAAGCCCGTGTCCGGGTCTGGCTCGCCCGCGACGGTCACGTCCAGCTCGTAGTTGTGGCCGTGCCAGTTGGGGCTGTTGCATTTGCCGAACGTCTCGCGATTCCAGTCGTCGGGACGGTTGGGGTTGTGGAGGCGGTGGGCGGCGTTGAAGTGCGCCTTCCGCGTGACGTACACGAGGGGCATCGGGGGTGGGAGCGATTCTGCGGAGACTACCGCCATGCGCGGGCGGGCGTTCCGTGTGGCTCCCTCCGCCTCGGGCCCGAGGCGGGCAGGGCGGGTCGCGCTCACCGAGTGCTCCGTCGGGAAGCATGGGGGACTCCCGCAAATGGGGGAGACGGGCCGTTCCGCCCGCGCAGTATCCTCTTCGTGCACCTGTTTCCCCCCGGTATGCAGACCCGACTCCTCGCGCTCTTCCTCCTGATCTTCCCGTCCGTCACGCTCGCCCAGACGGCGATCTCTGCGGGCGACTTCATCGAGGGGCAACTCGAACCCGGTGACGCCACCCTCGACGCCGACGACAGCTTCTATGACGCCTACCTCTACCGTGGCGACGCAGGCGAGAGCATCGAGATCACGCTCACCTCGTCCGACTTCGATGCCTACCTCATCGGCGGTCTCACCGAGGCGGACGCCCTCGGCATCGCCGAAGAGGACGATGACAGCGCGGGCGGCACGGATGCCCGGCTGGCCGTCACCACCAGCGCGACGGGCGAGTTCTGGATCTTCGCGAACACCTACGCACAGGACGGCACGGGGGCTTACGTCCTGTCCGTGCGCTCGCTCGGCGGCGGGACGCCCGTCGCGGACAACACGATTCGCTCCGGACAGACCGTCAATGGCGCGCTCACGGCGAGCGATGCTCAACTCTCCGATGGCTCCTTCTTCGACGACTACACCTACGAGGGCACGCCGGGCGAAACGCTGACCATCACGCTCACGTCGTCCGACTTCGACGCGTTTCTCTACGGCGGGCGCATGGAGAACGGTCGCTTCGTCTCGGACGCGACCGATGACGACGGCGCCGGCGGCTCTGACGCGCAGATGACCGCAGAGGTCGGCTTCAGCGGGCGCTACACGATCCGCGTCAACTCGTACGCGGCGGGCTCGATGGGCCGCTACACGCTCACCGTGGAGGGCAGCGGTGGTGGCCCGATGGTGAGCGCTGACGTGATCCGTCCCGGAGGCTCCGTCACGGGCACGCTCGGCTCCGATGACGACCGCCTCGGTGACGGCTCGTACTTCGATTTCTACGAGATCGAGGCGTCGGCGGGCGAGGCGCTGGAAATCACGCTGGCGTCCGATGACTTCGACGCCTTCCTCGTGGGCGGCACTACGCCGGACGGCGCGTTCTCTGTGGAGGTCTCAGACGACGACGGCGCGGGCGGCACCGACGCCCAACTCCGCGTCGAGGCGGGCCCGGACGGTCGCTTCTTCGCCCTCGCGAACACCTATGCCCCCGGCCTCAGCGGGAGCTACGTCCTTTCGGTCCGTAGCCTGGGCGGAGGCGCGCCAGATTCCGGAATCCGCGCCCTCGCGATGGGCGAGACCGTCACCGGCGAACTCACGAGCGACGACCCCGTGATGAGCGCCGACAATACTCATTTCGACCTCTACACCTTCGAGGGGACGGCGGGCGAGGAAGTCGAGATCTCCCTCTCCTCAGATGACTTCGATACGTACCTCTTGCTGCGCCGGGCCTTCGGCGGCGAGCTAGAAAACGTGGCGGAAGACGACGACGGCGGTACTGGCATCAACTCGCGTATCCGCGCCACGTTGGACCGCAGCGGTACCTACGTCATCGGCGCGAACACGTACACGGCGGGGGCGACGGGCCGCTACACGCTCACCCTCGCGCGTCCAGATGACGCGGCACCGAATGCCGCCAGCGACCTCGCGACCCTCCGTACCGGCGAGCCCGTCCTCGGCGTGCTGGAGGCCTCGGACACGGTCCTCGCGGACACCTCCTACGCTGACCTCTACGTCTACCGAGGCAACCCCGGCGATCGCGTCGCGGTGACGCTCCGCTCCGACGCCTTCGATACGTATCTCGCTGTCGCGTCCGTCGAAGGCGAAAACCTGGAAGTCATCGCGCGGGACAACGACGGCGCGGGTGGGACCGACTCGCGCGTCGAGTTCACCGTGGGGGGGAGTGGCATCTACGCCATCCAGGCCAACTCTCTGCTGCCCCGCGTCTCCGGGGCGTATTCCGTGGTGGTGGAGCGCGCCTCCGCGCCGCCCCCAACGGCCAACACGAATACGTCGCGCTTCGCGGGCAAATGGGCGCCCATCCGCTACGAGCCCTCCGATGCGTACGATGCCATCCGCGACCGTGTCCGCTCTGCTCGCCGTCTGGAGACGACCGTGGCCTCGCTCAACGAGGCGTTCCCGCTGCCGCGCAATGTGCCGGTCTCGTTCGAGGAGTGCGGCATGATCAACGCGCAGTACCTCTACCGCGATGTAGAGGGCCGCGTCCGCTTCTGCTACGAGCTGATGGAGTACCTCACGGACGTGCTGGAGCCGCAGGTGGGGCCGGACCGGCTGGCGGAGGCGGTCAGCGGCGCTTACGAGTTCATCATGCTCCACGAGGCGGGCCACGCGCTCCGCCACCAACTCGACCTCCCTATCACCGGGCGCGAGGAGGACGTGGCCGACCAGTTCGCCGCGCTGACGCTCATCCGCCAGGGCACGAAGGGCGCCCGCGCCGCCATCGACGGGGTGCTCGCGCTCCAGTCCGACGGCACGTTTACGGATCTGGATTACGCGGGCGAGCACTCCCTCGGGCCGCAGCGCCTCTACAACGTGATCTGCCTCGTCTACGGCTCGGACCCGGACAAGTACCAGGGCTACGTCGGCGATGGTGGATTGCCGGAGTCCCGTGCGGTCCGCTGCCCGGCGGAGTACGCGCAGGTGGAGAAGTCCTTCGACCGGCTTCTCGGGCTGGTGTACGGGGAATAGGGCCTTGGGCCAGTAGGAAGGGGCCAGTCGCCAGTGGCTAGCTCCGTCCGCCTCGATGCCTCTATGGGGGTGCCGAGGCGGGGCTAGCTGGAGTTCTTCTCGCGAAGGACGGTCTTCTGCCTCTCTCTGTCCGGGGCCAGGATGCACGGCTGTTCGTATCGCTTCTCTACAGCGTCATTCCCGCGAATGCGGGAATCCAGAGTGGCGAGCACCAGCAGAGTCCTCCGCCTCGATAGCTCCAGGGAGGAAACTGCCCTACCCAGTGCGCCCGCCCGAGGTGATGGCGGTCGCCGTGTGAGGCATCCCCGATACTCTGGATTCCCGATCAAGTCGGGAATGACGCTGCGGGGGGCGAGGGCTCGATTGAGAGGCCCATCCGTTGTTGGTGATCCAGGGGTAGACGGCGTGGGACAGTCGGTGCTCGCAGTCCACAAGCACCAGCCTCGCCTGCCTCGGTAGGTCCCTGGAGTCACCGAGGCGGACGGAGCCGGTGGCGCACAATCCACACGCTGTCCCCAGTGTGGACAGCCGCCGCATGCGACCCTCTGGGCAGACGGCCTCCCACACCCCATGCAGTTCGGCGCGCTCGAGATCTACGCCCTCCCCGAGGGCCGCTTCACCGTCGGCCTAGACAAGCGGTTCGTGCCCCACGCCGAGGGCGATCCGCTCCCGCCCGGCACCCTCTTCGTCTCCGTCTGCCCCTTCCTCGTGCGGACCCCCAGCGAGACGCTCCTCCTCGACACCGGCCTCGGCTCCTGGGCCGAGGGGCGCGGCACCGAGGTTATCGGTGACGGCCTCGCGCGGCACGGCGTGCGCCCCGAGGACGTGACCGGCGTCCTCTTCTCTCATCTCCACCTCGATCACGCAGGCGGCGCCGTCACGCCCGTCGGAACGGACTACCGGGCGACGTTCCCGCACGCCGAGTACGTGGTGCAGGGCGCCGAACTGACCGCCGAGGGCTATCGCGGGGAGAGCGCACGGGTGCGCGATCTCGTAGCAGAGGTGTTGGAGCGCGAGGGGCAACTCCGTGTGCTGGACGGGGACGGCGCCGTGACCGACGAGATCGAGGTCGAGATCACGGGCGGGCACACGGGTGCGCACCAACTCATCCGCCTCCTCGCCGATGGCCCCGGCGGCGGGCTTGCGGCCGTCTTCGCGGGCGACATCCTCGCGGGGCCGAGCCAGGTCACGCGCCGCTTCCAGGCCAAGTACGACGTAGACGGCAAGGCCGCCCAGGACTGGCGAGATCGCCTCATCGCGAACGCTGCCGAGCACGGCGACTTGCTCCTCTTCTACCACTCCACGAGCACGCCGGGCGCCTTCGTGGAGACCGTCGCGGGCGGCGGCTGGCGAGCCGAAGCCGCCCCGCTCTAGCTCCTCCCCCTGCCCGCCTCGGCACCGAGGCGGGCAGACCTGACGTGCAGGGGGCTTGGGACCGACCCGCACCCTGCCCCCTCGCACCCTACCTTCCCGACAGACCGACTCGTTCCATGCGTCCGCTCCTCTCCATTCTGCTTCTCGCTCTCCTCGTCACCGGGTGCGACTTCTTCGGTAGCGAGACCCTCCGTGTCCGCTACACGGTCAACGCGACCGGCGCCAACGGCCCGGTGACGCTCACCTATGACACGTCGGATGGGCCCGTTCGCGTGGAGGGCGCGAGGGTGCCATTCACGGAGGACATCCAAATCAACAACCCACGGATCGGCTCTGTCTATCTCCTAAACGCCGAGACGACCTGCACGGGCCCGTGCACACTCACGGCGGAGGTGGCGGGCGCCGTCGGGAGTACGCCCATCACGGCTGAGGATGAGGTGGTCTACCCCGCCGACACGACGCGTACTCTCGGCGCCTCCGCGTCCATTCTGTTTCGGTAAGGCTGGGGACACTTCACACCTCAGCCAGCACGACGGCCAGTTCAGCGAGCATCATCGCTGTCGCGCCCCAGACCTCCTGGCCTGCGAGCGCGAAGTACGGCACCTCGAAGCGAACGCCCTCGATGCCGGGCTCGCGCGCTGTCCGTTCTGTACGTCGGCGGACCCCGTCAGCGAGAAGGTCGGCTGCGCGCACTTCGTAGATGGCCGCGACCTCTTCCTCCTGCGGCTGGAAGACAGGCTGGGTATCCAGCGCGGCCACGACGGGCCACACCGCGAAGCGACTCGGGGGGATGTAGAGCGGCGTCAGGCGACCTAGCACGTCCGGTGCCTCCGGCGACACGCCGATCTCCTCCCAGCCCTCGCGGAGAGCTGCCTGCTCTGGCGTCTCCTCGCCGTCGAGGCTGCCGCCGGGGAACGAGACTTGCCCGCTGTGGGCGCGAAGGCTCGGCTGGCGTGCCGTGAGGACGAACCGGGCGTCACGCGTTTCGTCGGGATAGAAGAGGACGAGGGTAGCAGCGCGGCGGGCGGTCTTGCCCTCCACCGAGAGGAGAGATGGGTCCGCGTCGCGGTCGAAGGGCGCCATGGTGGCGTGAGCCGCGAAGCCAGGCAGAGGCTCTGCGAGCCGGGCGCGAAGAGGTGAGAGGAGAGCGTCGTACTGCATGGCTGCTCCTACCGCAGTCCTCGCGAGACGTTCGCGGAGCCCCGCGCGCGGCAACGGGTTTACGAGGTCCTCTCATCCTACTGCCTCTCTCATGTCTTACGTCGTCGCCATCGCATTCGTCCTTTCGATGATCGTCCTGTTCGCCGTCATGCTCCTCGCGTTCGTGGACCCCGCCAGCAAGGAGTCTCTCACGAAGCGGGACTAGCGTCTCCCGGGTCTAGGTAGGTCGGTCCGAACCGGAGCCGAGGCGGGCCGTACCACGCGCGCACTCTCTCGTCCCCGCCCTCCCGTCTCCGATGGGCTCCTCCCTCCGCCTCGGTCGCTTCTTCGGCATCGACGTGCTCGTCCACTGGACGTTCGCGCTCCTCTTCGTGTACGTCATCGGCATCGTGGTCGTGGCGAATCGCCCGCTCGTGGATGCCATCGGCCTCTCCATTCTGGTGCTCGCGACGTTCGGCTGCGTCGTGCTCCACGAGTATGGTCATGCTCTGACGGCGCGCCGGTACGGCGTTGGGACGAAGGACATCACGTTGTATCCCATCGGGGGCGTGGCGAGGCTGGAGCGGATGCCGGAGAAGCCGAGTGAGGAGTTGGCGGTCGCGATTGCCGGGCCGCTCGTCAACGTCGCCATCGCGGTGCTGATCTGGATCGGGCTCTTGGCGATTGGTAGCGGGCTCAATCCACCAACGGCGAGCCTCATGGATCCTTCCGCCGGGTTCTGGTCTACGCTGTTCTACATCAACGTCGTCCTGGTGGTGTTCAACCTGATCCCGGCCTTCCCGATGGACGGCGGGCGGGTACTCCGCGCGCTCCTCGCGACGCGCCTCTCGTACGTCCGCGCGACGAAAATCGCGGCGACGGTCGGGCAGGTGCTCGCCTTTGGGTTCGCGGCGTTGGGCCTTATCCAGGGGAACATCTTCCTGCTCATCATCGCCTTCTTCGTGTTCGTCGGCGCCCAGCAGGAGGCTGCTGCGACCACGATGCGGAGTGCGATCCGGGGCCTCCCCGTCAGCCAGGCCATGCTCACGGAGTTCACGACCCTCGGCCCCGGCGCGAACGTCCGCGAGGCGGCGGAGCGGCTCATGGCGGGCAGCGAGCAGGAATTTCCCGTCCTCGGCGTGGATGGGCGGCTGATGGGCGTGCTCACCCGGAAGCGGCTCGTGCAAGCGCTCTCCGAGGGTGGACCAGAGACGCGTGTCGTGGACGCGATGGAGTCCGTCTGCGCTGCCGTGGACGCCAACTCGATGCTGGACGCCGCCCTCGAAAAGCTCCAGGCAGACGAGTGCCCTCTGCTTCCCGTGGAGCGCGCCGGGCGGCTCGTCGGCATCCTCACGATGGAGAACGTGGCGGAGCTGCTCATGCTTTCCGAGGCGATGGCGAAGCGAACCGGCCAGCGCGGCCGGGTGGGGGAGGTCCTCGCGCCTCGGTAGCCTCCGAGCGGATGCCGAGGCGGGCAGGATCCGACGATCCGCGACATGGGGGAAACCCCGAGACATGAGCCTAGCCCGTCGATGGGGGAAACCGCGAGGCTGGGTATCTGGTGGAACGCTACCCCATCTTCCACATCCCACTCTGTACCATGGCTGACAAGAACACCGCCACCGCCGACACCCCCGCTGGCCACACCGAGACCTGGCCCGAACTCGCCATCGGCCTCTGGGACAAGCTCACCGGACGGGGCGCTGAGATCGCCTACGAGTTCGACAACTTCGAGGTCAACGTTCCGAGCGGCGCCGGAGCCAGCGCGACCCACGCGAAGTGGCAGATGAGCGGTACCCTCCGCATCCGCACGCGCGACGAGAGCCACGGCGGCGCCATCAGCAAGAACTAGCCCGCCCGGCCTCCTGGCCCCGAGGCCGCCAGCACCGTGCTCGCCCGCACCGTGCTCGGCGGCCTCTTTTTGTCTCCTGCCCTTTCCTCCCGTGCCTCGCCCTCTCTTCGTCGACGCCGATCTCCGCCTCACCGTGGATGGCGCCCCTGTCCGCATCACCGGTTCTGGTCGCGATATCACGGTGGACGTAGATCGTGCGCAGACCGCATGGCGCCTCTTCCGCGCCCACCGTCCCGGTGCCGACGCTGTCCGTTCCATTACCGACCTCCTCGACACTCACGACGTGGATGTCGAAGTGCAGGTCGGCGGACGGCCGGTGGGCCGCGTCGGCGCGACAGCAGAGCCCGGGCGCCTCTCGCGCGCCCTCGGCGTGCCAGTGCAGATTCAGCCGACACCCGTGATGCGCGGCGCGTTCTGGGGTGCCCTCGCGCTGGCCGCCCTCGGTGGGCTGGCGTTCGCCCTCCGCCGTCGCTGACCTGCCCCGCCTCGGTCGTTCCACGGAGCCTCCCGAGGCGGACCTCCTCACACCATGCCTGACGCCCGCCCCACCGTCGCCATCGCGGGAGCCACGGGCTTCGTGGGAACCGCGTTGCGGCCCGTGTTGGCCGAGCGCTACCACGTGGTCGGGCTCACGCGCTCGCCCCATCGCGCGGCCCAGAACGACCCGGACGATCCGACCGAGTGGCGCCACTGCGATCTCTACTCTCTCCTCCAACTGGAAGAATCACTGGCGGATGTCGATGTGGCGGTGTACCTCGTGCACTCCATGCTGCCGTCCTCGCGGCTGACGCAAGGCTCGTTCGCAGACCTCGACCTCGTCCTCGCGGACAACTTCGCCCGAGCTGCGGACCGGGCGGGCGTCCGACAGATCGTGTACATCAGCGGTCTGCTGCCCGAGGAGAAAGACGACCTCTCGCGACACCTCCGCAGTCGGTGGGAGGTGGAAAAGACCCTCTCCGCGCACGGCGTCCCGGTGACGACGCTCCGCGCCGGGCTGGTCGTGGGGCCGGGTGGCTCCTCGCTCGGGATTCTCGTCAATCTCGTGCGGCGCCTTCCCGCGATGGCGCTCCCCGCGTGGACGGAGTCCGACACGCAGCCCATCGCGCTCCAAGACGTGGTGCGTGCCGTGAACCTCGTGCTCGGCCAGCCGGAACGCTATGAAGGGGCGTTCGACGTCGGCGGGCCGGAGGTGATGAGCTACCGCGAGATGCTCCAGCAGACGGCCAGCGTCCTCGGCGTGGACCGTCCTCACCTCCCGCTGCCTGTCATCACACCCAAGCTCTCGACGCTCTGGATCAGCCTCGTGACGGGTAGCCCTCGCGCCCTCGCGGGGCCACTCGTCGCGAGCCTCCGACATGACATGGTCGTGGAGCCGAACGTAGTCCAGGAGCAGATTCGCCCGGACGCGATTCCGTTCGAGGAGGCGCTCCGCCACTCTGTGGACGACCGGGGGCACCTCCTTCCAGATCCTCGCCAGTCGCATCGCAAGTCTGACGACCGCACCATCCGCGCGCAGCAACTCGTCCGCTCCGTGCAGCGGTTCGGCCTCCCGGCGGGGCGGACGGCCGAGTGGGCGGGCACGGAGTACATGCGCTGGCTGGACGGGTTCGCGGCAAAGCTCATCCGCGTCAAGGTCTCCGATGACGGTCAGACGGCGCGCTTCTTCGCGGGGCCGATCTGGAAGCCGGTTCTGGAGTTGACGTATTCGGAAGACCGGAGCGTGCCGGACCGGGCGCTCTTCTACGTCACGGGCGGTCTGCTCTACGACGAGACCGCAGGCGCCCGAGGTCGGCTGGAGTTCCGGTCCGTGCTCGGCGGCGAGTGCGTCATCTCCGCCATTCATGATTTCGCGCCGCGCCTCCCGTGGCGTCTCTACCGGATGACGCAGGCGGCGGCGCACCTGTTCGTGATGCAGCAGTTTGGCCGCCACCTCGCCCGCCTCGATTCCGAAGCGAGGGAGGTCCGCGTCGCCGTGTGAGTGGGCCCGGCGGGGCTTGAACCCGCGACCGATCGATTATGAGTCGACTGCTCTAACCAACTGAGCTACAGGCCCGTCGCGGCCGCGATGTGGAAGCGACCGGCGGACCGGAATCTACGCGCGGGCGTCAGGCGCCGTGCGGGTGCTTCTTCGCGATGGAATACGCGGTCCACGCCGAGATCACGTGACAGATCCAGCCTAGGAGGCCGCCGGTGCCGAGCCAGAGGCCGGGCGTGATGACGAGCCAGAAGATGCCGCGCCAGAACGTGCCGTTGTAAAACTGGCCGAGGCCTGGGACGAGAGCGCTGAGGACGGCGGCGGTGCCGGGATTTTTCATGGTGGGGGAGAAACGTCCAGCGCCTCCAACGGAAGCCAGCCTGGTCCAGGTTGCGCCCGAGGCAGACGGCCTCGTGGAAAACGTCGGGACAATCGGCCTCTGAATGTGAAATGGAAGTGTGGCCATAGAAATTTAGGTTGAGCCGGTTGATGGCCTCTGGAAGCGTCGGTAATCTGCTAGTGCATCGAAACAAACGCCCAGACGTGGACCGCATCGACGACACCGACGCCGAAATCCTCCGCCTCCTCCAGGCGCGAGGCCGCATCAAGCGCACCGAGATCGGTGAGGCTGTCGGCCTCTCCATCCCGAGCGTGAGCGAGCGGATGCGCAAGCTGGAGGCGCGCGGCGTCATCACCGGCTATCACGCTGTCGTGGACGCCAAGCGTCTCGGGCGGGACATCACCGCCTTCGTGCGAGTCCGCTCTCGCGGCAGCGAACACTACGATGCGTTCATCGAGGCCGTGACCGAGATGGACGAGGTTCTGGAGTTGCACTCCGTGACGGGCGGCGGCTCGCACCTGCTCAAGATCCGCGTCGCGAACACGTCGGCCCTGGAGCAACTCCTCGGGGCGATCCAGGCGCTACCCGGCGTGCGGGGCACCGAGACCAGTCTCGTGCTCTCCACTCTCAAAGAGACCCGCGCCCTTCGCGCCGAGCCCATGACGCTCGCGCCTCTCGACTGACTTCCCCCTGCCCGCCTCGGCACCTCCACGGAGACTCCCGAGGCGGGCCTGCTCACTCTCCCTACGACTCACTACCGGCCCCTCCCCATGCCGACCACCCTCGCCCGGCCCGCCCTCAACGGCAACGGCCACGCCTCCAAGCCTATGGATGTCGAAAAGCTCTTCGGCGTCAACACCTTCGGCCTCGCCGAGATGAAGAGCCGCCTCCCGAAGTCGGTCTTCAAGAAGATCACCGCCACCATCGACAAGGGCGAGCCCTTCGATGAGACCGTCGCCGACGCCGTCGCCCTCGCGATGAAGGAGTGGGCCGTGGAGCGCGGTGCGACCCACTACACGCACTGGTTCCAGCCGCTCACCGGCCGCACCGCCGAGAAGCACGACAGCTTCATCACGCCCAACGCGGGCGGCGGCGCTGTCGCGGAGTTCAGTGGCAAGAACCTGATCCAGGGCGAGCCCGACGCGTCCTCGTTCCCAGGTGGCGGCCTCCGCGCCACCTTCGAGGCGCGTGGGTACACCGCCTACGACCCAACGAGCCCCGCTTTCCTCGTGGAGCACAACGGCTCCGCGACGCTCTGCATCCCGACGGCGTTCGCGAGTTGGACCGGCGAGGCACTGGACCACAAGATCCCGCTTCTCCGCTCCATGGAGGCGCTCAACACCCAGGCGAAGCGCGCGCTCGGCCTCTTCGGTGAACCCGTGGCGCGAGTCTACGCGACCTGTGGCTCCGAGCAGGAGTTTTTCCTCGTGGACGAGAGCTTCTACCACGAGCGCCCCGACCTCGGGACGGCAGGCCGGACCCTCATCGGCGCTGCGCCACCGCGAGGGCAGGAACTGGACGACCACTACTTCGGCTCCATCCCGGAGCGCGTGATGGCGTTCATGAACGCCGTGGAAGCAGAGCTTTACAAGCTCGGTGTGCCCATTTCGACGCGGCACAATGAGGTCGCGCCCGGCCAGTACGAGTTCGCGCCCATCTTCGAGAACGCCAACGTGGCGGCGGACCACCAGCAGGTCATGATGATGACGCTGCAGCGGATGGCGCCGCGCTTCGGGCTGGTATGCCTGCTCCACGAGAAGCCCTTCGCGGGCGTCAATGGCTCCGGCAAGCACGTCAACTGGAGCATGTCCACGGATACCGGGCTGAACCTCTTGGATCCGGGCGACACGCCGCACGAGAACCTCCTCTTCTTGTTCTTCTGCACGGCCGTCATCCAGGCGGTCCACAAGCACCAGGACCTGCTCCGCGCGAGCATCGCGACGGCGGCCAACGATCACCGCCTCGGCGCGAACGAGGCGCCCCCGGCCATCATCTCGATCTTCCTCGGCGACCAGCTCACGAACGTCTTCGAGCAGATCGTGGACGCGGGCAAGGCGACGGAGAGTCTGGAGAGCGGCCTCCTCGGTCTCGGCTCGCCTGTCCTCCCAACACTCCCGCGTCACGCAGGCGACCGCAACCGCACGAGCCCGTTCGCCTTCACCGGCAACAAGTTCGAGTTCCGCGCGGTCGGCTCCAGCCAGTCCATCAGCTTCCCGCTGACGGTGCTCAACACCATCGCGGCGGAGGCCATCGACGACCTCGTGACGAAGATGGAGGACGTGCTCGGGAAGAAGAAGCGCTCCAAGAAGGCGGTTGAGGCTGCACTCCAGGAGGTTATCACGAACTCCATCCGCGAGCACAAGGCCATCGTCTTCAACGGCGACGGCTACGCGCAGGCGTGGCAGGACGAGGCCGCTGAGCGCGGTCTGCTCAACCTCAAGACCACGCCCGACGCCCTCGCGACGATCACGGACGAAAAGAATGTGGCCGTCTTCGAGGCGTACGACGTTCTCTCTGAGGCCGAACTCGGCTCGCGCCAGGAGATCCTCCAGGAGCAGTACGCGATCCAACTCAACATCGAGGCCGCGACGACTGGCAACATGGCCCGTACGCTCGTGCTGCCCGCCGCCGTCCGCTACCTCGCGGAGCTGGGCGAGGCCGCCGAGTCTGTGGAAGACCTCGGGCTGGATATCTCCGGCACGAAGGAGACGGCGGATGTGGTCGTGAAGGAAGTCAATGCCCTCACGAAGGCGATGAAGGGTCTGGACAAGGCCCTCGCGAAGGCCCACAAGGCCGACGCCGAGGACGTCGCGATGAAGGACCACGTGATCCCGGCCCTCGCGAAGGTCCGCGCCGCGTGCGATGAGATCGAGCAGGCGGTGCCGACGGATCTCTGGCCGCTGCCGACCTACCGCGAGATGCTGTTCGTGAAGTAGCGAACGCCCCCGCTCGCCTGACTCCGCCCGCCTCGGCGACTCTGCCGAGGCGGGCGGTGTTGTTTGGGGGGCGTTGGGGGCTTGCGCGGTGAGGTTTGGGGCTTGCACTACCATTTTTGGCAGTGTGGAGGTCATTCTGAGGGGTCTGTTTGCCTCTTCTGTCAGGTCGGAGGCGAGTGCTGGGGTTTCGGAGGTGATTTCTGGGGCTTCCAAGACGAGTTCTGGAGGTCCGGCTGCGATTTTTTAGGCTTGAGTTGTGACTTCTGGGAGGACGGGTGCCGGGTCTGGGAGCTGTGCTCGGGTGGGGAGCACCCCCCTGGCCTCGCTGCGCTCGGCCTGTCCCTCCTCGCAGGCAAGGGGGGACGGTGTTCGGGTGGAGGGCGCGGTGATCCTGCCGAGGCGGGCGGTTTCGTTCAGCGGACCACCGTGAGGCGCCGCGTGACCGTACCCGTCTCGGTGCCGAGGCGGAGGAGGTAGGCGCCGGGTGCGAGGCGGGAGGTGTCGAGCGTGGCCTCGTGCTCGCCGGGCGGGCGGGGGCCGTCTGTGAGGACGGCGACGGAGCGGCCGAGGGCGTCGTAGACCGTCAGCGCGATGTCTCCTGCATCGGGGAGCGCGTAGCCGAGGCGGACGGACCCGCGAGCGGGGTTCGGCGCCGGGGCATGGAGCGCCAGCACCGTCGGGAGTGCCTCCCCGGGGCCGGGCTCGCCCGCCACGGGCGTCCCGAGGCCGTAGAAGACGCCCGCCGAGGTGGTCTGGACGTAGCCGGCGGGCGAGGTGGCAGGGACCTCGACCGCGTCGAAGTCGCCGCTCGCGCCGCCGGTGGCGGGGATGATGAGGAAGCGGTCGCCGTCCTGCGGGGTGAAGCCGCTCGCGAGCGTGACGCGGAGGGTGCCGCCGGCCTCGAAGGTGCCTGCGACGGTGAGTTGGTCGAACTCCGTGCCGGGCGCGTTCCCGCCGACCTCGACCTCGATCACGCCCTCGGGCTCCATCGCGGGCCAGTCGGAGTCGACCGTGAGTGTGCCGATGGCGCTGCCGCCGGGCCGCCACGTCGCGCGGTTGACGACGGGGGCCACGAGCGCGACTGTGCCCGTGCCAGCGACCTCAGCCGCCTCCGTGAACGTGTGGGTCGCCGAGGTGTGCGCTAGCCGCCCCGTCTCGGCAATCTCGGTGCGGCCCGCGTTGTTCACGTTCGCGACCGTCTCGACGGTCCCGTCCTCGATGCGGATCACTCCGAGGTTTTCCACCGGGCCGTTGCTGAACCGCAGCGTGCCGCCGCCGTGGACGAGGGTCCCGGTGCGGGTGTTGCGGAAGGTGAGCAGGGAGATGTTTCGCACGCCCGGTCCCGAGGAGGTCAGGGTGCCTCCATTCTCGAACGTGGTGCCGAAGCCCCCCGCGAGGTCGGCGTCGCCGGTCCACGTGACCGGCCCCTCGGTGCGAAGCGTGCGCGTGTCCGCGAGCGAGATGCTGGCGGCCCCGCTGATCGTGAGCGGAATCGCAGGACCGAGGACGGTCGTGCCGCTGCCTGCCATCTGGC
>JBCDKM010000021.1:0-91632 GCA_038746605.1 Bacteroidota bacterium | reverse complement strand
GGCCGGGTGGTGGCGGAGCCTGTGTCGGGTCGCCAGCCAGCGGGTCGGTACGAGGCGGTGGTGAGCGGTCGCGGATTGCAGGCGGGCACGTACGTGTACCGGCTGCAGGTGGGCGACCGCGTCGAGACCGGACGCATCACCGTCTGTCGGTGAGAACTGGCTGGCCCCACGAGCGTCCCGAGGCCGTCCGCCTCGGTCGCCGGATGGACCCTCATAGCCGTCCCGCAAGCGCCGCAAGCCGCAGTTGCCACACCTTCCCGACCGCCTCGCGAACGATGGCGCCGCTCATCTTGCTTTGCCCCTCGGTCCGCTCTGTGAACACGATGGGCACTTCCACGAGGCGGTAGCCCAGCTTCCACGCGCGGTACTTCATCTCGATCTGGAACGAGTACCCGTTGGAGCGGACGCGGTCGAAGTCGATGGCCTCCAGCACCTCACGGCGGAAGCAAGCGAACCCGGCCGTGACATCCTTGACCGGCAGGCGCGTGATCGCGCGGGTGTACATCCCGGCGCCGTAGCTGAGGATGAGGCGCCCCAGCGGCCAGTTCATCACGCGCACGCCGCCCACGTACCGGCTCCCGACTGCTAGATCCGCCGGACCCCCATCCGCGCACACCTCCGCGAGGCGGACGAGGTCGTCCGGGTTGTGCGAGAGATCGGCATCCATCTCGCAGATGAGCTGAAAGCCCTCCGCGAGGGCCGTGCGAAAGCCCGCGAGGTACGCCGTCCCGAGGCCCTGCTTGCCCGCCCGCTCAATGAGCCCGACTCGAGTCGGGTGCGCCTCTTGGAGCCGCTGGACGATCCGTGCCGTGCCATCCGGCGAGCCGTCGTCCACGATGAGTGCGGACCACTCCCCGTCCAGCGCCAGGACCCGCTGGAGCACGGTCTCTACGTTGGCCGCCTCATTGTAAGTCGGGATGACGACGACGGCACCGAAGCCGAGCGAGAGGTCGGGAGCAGCGAGGAAAGGCGACGTGTTCACAGACGATGGGGAAGGCGGGGAGGATACGCCCACCCACCCCTCGCTATTTTGGAGGCCCGACGGACCCGCAGCGCCTCGCGCGGGTACGCCCACCCTCCGATTTCTTACCTGCCCCGATGGCTGCGACGAAGAAGAAAGCCGCGCCCGCGAAGGACCGCGCTTCCACCAACGGCACCGCCACGCCCGATATCCCGACGCCCGACGTTCGCTTCTTCCAGAACAGCGGACACACGCACGAGAGCCTCGGCCTCAGCGCCGACGACGTGCTCGCGATGTACCGCAACATGCTGCTCCAGCGCCGCTTCGAGGAACGCGCAGCGCAGATGTACGGCCGCCAGAAGATCTCGGGCTTCCTCCACCTCTATATCGGGCAGGAGGCCGTCTCCACCGGCTCGGTCTGGGCCACGAGGCCGGACGACCCGATCATCACGGCGTACCGAGACCACGGCCTCGCGCTGTCCCGTGGCATGGGCGCGAACGAGGGCATGGCCGAGCTCTTCGGCAAGATCGACGGCTGCTCGCGTGGCAAGGGCGGTTCTATGCACTTCTTCGATGTCGAGAAGCACTTTTACGGCGGACACGGCATCGTGGGCGGTCAGATCCCGGTCGGCGTCGGGATGGGCTTCGCGTGCAAGTACAACCAGACCGGCGGCGTCGCGCTGACGTTCTTCGGGGACGGCGCCATCAACCAGGGCTCCTTTCACGAGGCGGCCAACCTCGCGGCGCTCTACAAGGTGCCGGTGCTCATCATCGTGGAAAACAACGAGTACGCGATGGGGACGAGCGTCGCGCGCTCACGTGGCGATGCCAACCTCTGGAAGTCCGGCTACCCCTTCGGCATGAAAGCCGCCGTCATCGACGGGATGGACCTCTTCGAGTGCTACGGCGCCTTCAAGACGCTCGCCGACGAGGCGCGAGGCGGAGCCGATGGGGAAGGGGAGACCCATCCCATCTTCGTCGAGGTGCGGACGTACCGCTACCGCGGTCACTCCATGTCGGATCCGCAGAAGTACCGGACGAAGGAGGAGATGGAGTCCAAGAAGTCCGAGGACCCCATCATCCGCACGAAGCTCTACATCGCCGAGCACGAGCTGGCGACCAACGAGCAACTCGACCAGATCGACGAAGAGGTCAAGGCCGAAGTCATGGCGTCCGTCGAGTTCGCGGAGAACAGCCCGTTCCCGCCCGTCGAGACGATGTACGAGGACGTCTACGTCCAGGAAGACTACCCCTTCATTTCCTAGCTGCCTCCGCCTCGGTCCGTTCGCGGACCTCCCGAGGCGGGCTCACCCGACAGCACAGAACAGACCGATGGCAGAACTACAGTTTCGTGAGGCCCTCCGCGACGCCATGACGGAGGAGATGCGCCGCGACGACAAAGTCTATCTCCTCGGCGAGGAGGTGGCCGAGTACGACGGCGCCTACAAGGTTAGTCAGGGCATGCTCGATGAGTTCGGCCCGGACCGCATCATCGACACGCCGATCTCCGAGAACGGCTTCGCGGGCATGGCGATCGGCTCCGCGCTGATGGGCCTCCGCCCCATCGTGGAGTTCATGACCTGGAACTTCACCTTTGTCGCGTTCGACCAGATCGTCAGCAACGCGGCCAAGATCCGCTACATGAGTGGCGGTCAACTCAACGTGCCTGTCGTCTTCCGCGGCGGCAACGGCGCGGCGGGCCAGCTCGGCGCGACGCACTCCAACTCCGTCGAGGCGCTCTACAGCAACGTGCCCGGCCTCAAGATCGTCGCGCCCTCCAACCCGGACGACGCGAAGGGCCTCCTGAAGGCCGCCATCCGCGATGACGACCCCGTGCTTTTCCTGGAGTCGGAGTTGATGTTCGGCATGCGGGGCGAGGTCTCCGAAGCCGAGGACTACATCATCCCTATCGGGGAGCCGCGCGTGGCCCGCGAGGGCGACGACGTGACCATCGTCGCACACTCCAAGAGCTACTGGCTCGCGATGGAGGCGGCCGAGGAACTCGCGAAGCAGGGCGTGGAGGCGACGGTCATCGACCCGCGCACCATCCGGCCCTTCCCAATCACGCACGTCGTGGACTCGGTCAAGACCACCAACCGGCTCGTGATCGTGGATGAGTGCCAGCCGTTCGGCGGCGTGGCCGCTGAGGTCGGCTTCCGCATCCAGTCGATGTGCTTCGACTACCTCGACGCGCCCATCGAGCGGGTCACGGCTCCCGACGTGCCTGCGCCGTACGCCAAGAACCTCATCGAGGCCTGGATGCCGAGCGTGGACGACACCATCGCAGCGGCCAAGCGAACGCTGTACATGTAATCGGTCGTCGGTCATCGGCTCTCGGTGATCGAAACGTCCTTCCCTTCTGACTGACCCCGTCAACCGAAAACCGACTACTCGCCATGGCTATCGCCGTTGAAATGCCCAAGATGAGCGACACGATGGAGGAGGGCGTCCTCGTCGCGTGGCTCGCAGACGAAGGAGACGCCGTCTCCGCCGGAGACGTGATCGCGCAAGTCGAGACCGACAAGGCCACCATGGACCTGGAGGTCTACGACGACGGCGTCCTGCTCAAAAAGGTCATCGGCGAAGGCGACGCGGTGCCCATCGGTGGGCTCATTGCAGTCCTCGGGAAAGAAGGGGAAAGCGCGGACGACGTGCTCGCGACCTACGGCGGTGATGGAGCGGCTAGCTCTGCCCCAGCTTCTCCCGAGGCGGAGGCACCGGCGACTCCCGAAGTCGTCGCTAGCGCCCCGCAGCCCGTCCAGCCCGCAGGAGGCGACGGCGCCGCGACGCCCGCCCCCGTCGCTGACGGAGGCCGAATCAAAGCGAGCCCCCTGGCGCGCCGCATGGCTCAGGAGTCGGGCCTCGACCTGGCGAGTATCGCGGGCAGTGGCCCGGACGGCCGGGTGGTCAAGAAAGACATCGAGGCAGCGCTGGAGGGGCGGACGCAGCCCGTTGCGCCCCAGCCGGTTGCGCCTGCTCAGCCTGCCGCTCCTCAGCCGGTCTCCGCCCCGCCTGTTGCAGCGCCTGCCGCTCCGCAGCCGATCGCGTCAGCAGGAGGCTCGGATGCGCGCATCAGCCAGATGCGGAAGACCATCGCGCGGCGCCTCGCACAGAGCAAATTCACCGCGCCGCATTTTTACCTCACGGTGGACGTGGAGATGTCCGCCTCGGTCGCTTTCCGCAAGGACCTGAACGCGATCACCGAGACGCGCGGTCTCTCGCGGGTCTCTTTCAACGACCTCATCACGAAGGCCTGTGCGCAGGCGCTCCGCCGTCACCCGGCCGTCAACTCGTCCTGGATGGAGGAGGAAGGCGTCATCCGCCACCACGGAGAGGTCAACGTCGCCATCGCGGTCGCGATGCCGGACGGGCTCATCACGCCGGTCATCCGCAACGCAGACCGCAAGGGTCTTTCTGAGATCGCGGGCGAGACGCGTGACCTCGCGACCCGAGCCAAGGACCGCCAGTTGGACCCGAGCGAGTGGGAGGGCAGCACCTTCACCACGTCTAACCTCGGGATGTTCGGCATCTCGGAGTTCACGGCCATCATCAACCCGCCCAACGCGTGCATCCTCGCCATCGGTGGGATCCGAGACGTGCCCGTCGTCAAGGATGGGGAGGTCGTGCCGGGCAAGGTGATGACCCTCACCCTCTCCTGCGACCACCGCGTCGTAGACGGCGCGACAGGGTCGGAGTTCTTGACCGACGTGAAGGACTTGCTGGAGGAGCCGTCGCTGATGCTGCTCTAGGAGGATCAGGCCGAGGTACCACTCGTCGTGCGTACCCCGTAACCGGACCCATGCGCCGCATCGCCCACCTCTCGGACATCCACTTCGGCAAGATCGCCCAGCCGGGCATCGTGGACGCTATCGTGGAGGACGTGAACGGCGAGGCGTTCGACCTCGTGGTCGTCTCGGGCGACCTCACGCAGCGAGCGCGTCGGCATGAGTTCCGCGATGCCCGCGCGATGCTGGATCGGTTCGCGGCACCCGTCTTGGTGGTGCCTGGCAACCACGACGTGCGCGCGTGGTGGCACCACCCCGTGGACCGAGTCTTCCGCTCCGCCCACCGCTTCCGGCAGTTCATCGAGGCGGACCTGACGCCGTCGTTCGAAACCGAGGGTCTGGCGGTGTTCGGTCTCAACTCCGCGCACGGCCTCACGATCAAGGGCGGGAAAATCCGTCCGCACCATCTCGCGGAGATGCGGTCTTATTTCGCTGATCAGCCGCGCGATGCGTTTCGTGTCTTGGTGCTTCACCACCACCTGACGCAGCTCGAAGCCCTCGGGGGGCACGACGTTGCCTGGGGTGCGAGGCAAGCGCTCACGGCGGCAAAGGAGGCCGGGGTCGATCTAATCCTGTGCGGTCATCTCCACCGGAGTCACGTCGCACACGTCGAGTTGGCGCCCGTGCTGGCTGGGAAGCCGGGGCATCGGCTCGTGATCGCGAGTGCCGGGACGGCTACGTCCTCGCGAGGCCGGGCGGAGAACAAGGCCGCCAATTTCTACAATTGGATCCAAGTGGAGCGCGCCCGGTTTATCGTGCATGAGCGTCAGTTCGACCCGTCGCGCGATGTCTTCCACCTGGAGCGCTCGTCGGCATTCGCACGGACGTGATGTGGGCGCCGACCGCCCGTAGGCTCGTGACTTGCCCCCTGCCTCGCCATGCCCGACGTCTCGCCCCCTGGCGCCGAGCTTCCCGACGCTCACGACACGGACCCGCACGCTGCTGAGGCCGAGCTTCCGAACGTCGTAGAGCCTACCGACGACGCGCCCATCCCGCAGCCTCCGCCAGCCGATCCGAATTCTCCGGAGCGCCGCGCTCTCGAGGCGGAGCCTTCGACACGATGCTTGAACTGCGGGGCCAGCCTGCCGGGCGCCTACTGTCCCCAGTGTGGGCAGAAAGACCAGCCGCTGCGGACGCCCATTCATCGGTTTGTAGTGGACACGCTCGCGGAGTACCTCGGGCTCGACGGTCGCGTCTGGCCGACGCTCTGGACGCTGATGCTCAAGCCGGGGCGCCTCACCCAAGCCTACGTACTGGGGCGCCGACAGCAGTACATCCGTCCGCTACGGATCTACCTGACGGCGAGCGTCCTGTTCTTTCTCCTGCTCCGGCTCATCGATCCACTCGGCCGGATCAACGCGGACTCGGGCAGCTCGCGAGACCTCGCGGACGACACCACGATGACCGCAGGAGCTTACCTCGTCCGCCTCGATTCGCTTCTGGAGGTAGAGGCCGAGGAGGACCGCCGTCAGCTAGAGCTCATCGGTTCTCTCACGACACGTCTCGACAGTGCCGAGCAAGCGTTCATTGCGGATACGACTGCGGGTCGTCTCGCGGATCCCGACTCTCTAAACGATGCGCGCAGCGCCCTGGGGGACCTCCAGGAAGAGGTGGAGGATGAGCAGGACGATTACGAACGGATGCGCGGATCCACAGACGACCGGCGCTTGGTCTGGCGTCGGGAGCAGGCGGCGAGCTATCGCGCCGATAGCATGATTCGTCCAGCCGATCTCGTCCTTGCGTCCCAACTCGCTGTGGACGGTGATGAGAACGACGGGCCCAACTTCAACGGTCCTCAGTGGCTCGTCGGTGGCGAGCACCTGGAGCGCCTCCAGCGCGCCCGGACAGGCAAGGAGCAGGCAGAAGCGGGCATCGCCTTCGGTCGCGCGGTCATCCGCTACTTGCCGACCGTCATCTTTCTCCTTCTACCAGTCTACGCTCTCCTCCTCAAGATCTTGTACGTCCGCCGGGGCTGGTACTACGCGGAGCATCTCGTTTTCGGACTCCATACCCACGCCTTTGCGTTCACCCTCTTCTCGTTGTTCGCCGTGACATTCTGGCTGAGCGGAGACGCGATGTGGTCTCTGGCGGTCTTCGGGGTGTCCGTGTGGGTGATCCCCGTGCACTTCATCCTGTCCATGAAGCGGGTGTACGCCCAGGGCTGGATCAAGACGCTTGTGAAGGTCTACTTCCTAGCCTGGATGTATTTCTTTGTGCTCCTCTTCGGAACGTTGGTGGCGGCAGCACTGGCAGCAGCCATCGGGTAGCTGGAGCGGGGCGACTCGCGATGGACAGCCCCGCCCACGGATGGCCCGAGGCCGGCGGTGCGGCCAGTCGGTCAGGCCGTTTCCGGCACGCGTGGGGCGGCGTTCAGGATCGCGTCGCTAGAGCCCTCTGCGAACTGCTCGAAGTTCTCTAGGAAGAGCCGTGCCAGCTTCGTGGCCTGATGGTCGTAGGCATCCTTGTCCGCCCAGGTGTTTCGCGGGGTGAGGATCTCGTCCGGTACGCCCGTACACTGCGTCGGCACGGCGACCCCGAAGATGGGATCCTCAACGGTGGGAGCCTGAGCCAGGGAGCCGTCGTGGATCGCGTCGATGATGGCGCGGGTGTGGGAGAGCGACATTCGGTTGCCCGTGCCGTATGGCCCGCCCGTCCAGCCGGTGTTGACCAACCAGACATCGGAGCCGTGACGCTCGATCTTCTCGGCGAGAAGCTCCGCGTACTTCGACGGGTGCCAGACCATGAACGGTGCGCCGAAGCACGCCGAGAACGTGGCCTTCGGCTCCGTGACGCCGACCTCCGTCCCGGCTACCTTCGCGGTGTAGCCGCTGATGAAGTGATACATCGCCTGCTCCGGCGTCAGCTTCGCGACAGGTGGAAGCACGCCAAACGCGTCGGCGGTGAGGAAGATGACGTTGGACGGATGGGTCGCCTCACAGGGGATCTTCGCGTTGTCGATGTACTCGATAGGGTATGAGGCGCGCGTGTTCTGCGTGATGGAGGTGTCGTGATAGTCCACTTTGCGGGTCTCCGGGTTATAGACGACGTTCTCCAGCACGGTGCCGTATCGGATCGCCCGGTAGATCTCCGGCTCGCTCTCCTCGGAGAGGTCGATGGCCTTGGCGTAGCAGCCGCCCTCGATGTTGAACACACCGCCTTCGTCCCAGCAGTGCTCATCGTCACCGATGAGTGCACGGTCGGGATCGGCGGAAAGGGTTGTTTTGCCCGTCCCCGACAGCCCGAAGAAGAGAGACACATCGCCGGTGGCATCGCCCGCCTCGTCGTAGGCCTGGTTGCAGGAGCAGTGCATCGAGAGGACACCTTTCTTCGGCATGAGGTAGTTCATGACCGTGAAGACGCCCTTCTTCATCTCCCCGGCGTACATCGTGCCGAGGATGATCATCTCGTTGCGCTCGAAGCACACATCCACGCTGGTCGTGGAGGTCATGCCCGAGGTGTACCGGTTGGCCGGGAAAGCCCCTGCGTTGTACACGACGAAGTCCGGGTCTCCAAACGCGGCCAGTTGCTCTTCCGTTGGGCGGATGAGCATGTTGTTCATAAACAGAGCGTGGTACGGCCGCGAGCAGATGATGCGCACCTTGAGCCGATGCTCAGCGTCCCATCCAGCGAACCCGTCCATGACGTAGAGACGGGGCTGGGTGTTGAGGTAATCGACAGCCCGTTCGTGATTGATGAGGTAGGCTCGTTCCTCGAGACGGATGTTGATGTCTCCCCACCAGATGTCGCCCTCCGTTTCAGGAAGGCAGACGACCCGCTTGTCGGCCGGGCTGCGGCCGGTCTTCTTGCCGGATCGGAGCATGAGGGCGCCGCTCGACGCAATCGCAGCGCCTTCGTCGTAGAGGAGCGCTTCCTCGTAGAGCCGGGCGGGCACGGCGTTTCGGACGATAGTCCCGACCGTGATACCGTACGCGTCCAGTGTGAAAGGGGTAGACATGAGGCAGAAGTGAACGTCGGTGGAAAGGCGAGGAGCTCAAAGCTCCCAAGGTAAAAAACTGGGAACCGCTTCTACGCCCTGGAGACGAAGAGCGATGGGGGGAGAACCGCAACCGAAAGAGGCGATCCTGCTGCCTCCCGGCGCGGAGACATGGCAGGCGCAAGGCCAGATTCCCGGAGATCGGAAGCGCTTCCGCTTGCGGAATCAAACTAGCCTGGCTGCCCCTGCGCAATGGTTGAGAAGATGGGTCGGGCACGTGAAAGGGGGCCGAAGAGAGGCTAAGAGGCACGGTATCTTGAATCCATCCCGTTTCACTAGGCGACATCCTCCACGCCGCACATGCTCGTTCGCTCCACAGGGCTCCTTCTCGTCGCGCTCTCACTCCTCGCTCCGCGCGTCGAGGCACAAGGCCTTCCGTTCCAAATCGACCTCGACACTGGCAGCTTCCTCTATGGCGGTGGTGAGTCTCTGCTTGAGGTCTACGTTTCGGTCGGTGTCCATACGCTCGATTTCACCCAGACCGAAGACGGCTTCTCCGCTGAAGTCCCAGTGATCGTGTCCGTGGCCCCAGCTGCCAGTGCAGCCCCGGAAGGGACCGCGCCAGAGTCTGTTTTCGAGCAGACCCTCGATCTTCGATTCTCTGTCCGGGACACGCTCGTCTTGCGCGAAGGCCGTGAGTACGTCGAGCAGGTGCGAGCGACGGTCCCGCCCGGCGAGTACGACGTGATCGCTGTCGTACCTGGGGATACGCAGTCTGGTCGGTCGGAAATCGAGCTTCGTCTCAACGATATCGTCGTTCCAGACTACGAGGCCGCGCAGGGCGCCGCGGTGTCGTCCATTCAACTCGCGTCCACTATCCTGCGCGCGGGCGAGGGCTCAGCCGATTTCGTCAAGAGCGGTCTGGAGATTCAGCCGAACCCGACTCAGGTCTTCGCGATGAACGACGAAGGGGTCGGGATGCGTGCCGTGCCCTACTATGCAGAGATCTACGGGGCTGATGGGGAGATGGCAGACGAGAACTACACCGTGCTTGCCTATCTCTCCCAGTCCAACCGCCCGAACCCGCTCCCTGAGTACCAACAGCGCACGGAGCGGCCCGTCCGCCCCGTCGATGTCGTCGTCGGGCGGTTTGATATCTCTCAGTTGCCCTCTGGGACCTACTACCTCCGGATTGCAGCGCTGAATGCCGCGAACGAGCCGGTTGCCGAACGCGGTCAGAAGTTCTACGTCGTCAACCCCACGGTGGAGGTGGAGGACACCTTTGCAGGTGGGCAGGATTTCGAGACGCTGCTCTTCGCCGGGATGGGCCTCGAAGAGGTGGAGCTAGAAATCGAGCAGGTGAGCGTGATCGCCGACAGTCGGGAGCAATCGATGCTGGGCCGCGCCGAGGGATTGGAGGCGAAGCAGATCGCTCTCGCCTCGTTCTGGCGCTCGCGTGACACAGACCCGAATCCGAACATCAATAGCGCCCGCCGCACCTTCCTCCAGCGAATGAGCATCGTCCAGGACCGGTACCGCGAGCCGCTGACAGAGGGCTTCCGAACGGACCGTGGCCGCGTGTTCCTGGAGTACGGTCCGCCGTCGGAGGTGGACGAGCGCCGGTTCGAGGCAGAGGCCATCCCGCACGTGATCTGGACGTTCGACAACATCCCGGGCGAGGGGCGGTCCATCTTCGTCTTCGCGGACCGGTTCACCTCTGGGCGTCTGGAGTTGATTCACTCCGATGTGACCGGCGAGATTTCGGTCCCGAACTGGCAGGACGAGCTGATCCGAATCCGCTAGCTGTTCCTGCCTCGAGCCCGAGGCGACCGCACCCGATGCTCGCTTCCGACTCTGATTCCGCCGCTTGCGTCTCGACGCTGATCCGCGCGGGAGGCTGTGCCGTCGTCCCAGCGGAAGGCGTTTATGGTCTCGTGTGCAGCGCGTCCCGTCCAGACGCCATCGCGCGGCTGATCCAACTCAAGGGTCGCGAGGCAGGCAAGCCGATGCTTCTGCTCGCGCCGGACTGGAACGCCGCTCACGCTCTCGCGGCAGAGGTGCCAGATGCGCTCTCAGGGCTCGAAGCGGAGCGCGCGGCTGTGACGATCCTGCTTCCCGCGAGAGAAGACGTGCCGTACGGGCTCGTCGGGCCGGAGCGGCTCGTGGGCGTCCGCCTCCCGGCTGATGACTTCGGCCAAGCGCTCACCGAGGCGGGGGGACTGATCGTCTCCACCTCGGCGAATGACTCGGGTGGGCCGTCGCCACGCTCGGTGGACGAAGTGCCCGAGGGGATCCAGAGCCGGGTCGATGTCGTCGTGGATGGCGGGACGCTCCACGGCACGCCGAGTACTGTCGCGAAGTGGGAGGGCGACGGTCTCCGGGTGCTCCGCGAAGGTGCCGTGGATCGCGACCGGCTGGTAGCGCTGGTAGGCGTCCCGGTCCGGTAAGCGACCGGCAGACGGGTATCTTCGGCGCCTCCCCGCTCCTGTAGTCATGGACGCTCCGCACACCCCGATCTCCGCCCTCGCCGACTACGTCGGCCAGACCGTCATGCTGAAGGGCTGGGTCTACAACACGCGCTATGGCAAGGGGCTCGCGTTTGTGGAGGTCCGCGATGGGAGCGGCATCGTGCAGGTCGTGGTGAACGAGTCTGAGGTAGACGCGGAGGGTTGGCAGGCAGCGCAGGACGCGACGCAGGAGAGCGCGCTCCACGTCACCGGGACCGTCGTGGAGGATCAGCGGCAGACCGGGGGCGTCGAGGTCAAGGCGACGGGCTTCGCGCTCGTCTCCCTCGCGGAAGCCTACCCGATTACGCCGAAGGAGCACGGCATCGAGTTTCTCATGGACCGGCGGCACCTCTGGCTCCGCAGCCGCCAGCAATGGGCTATTGCGAGGGTGCGCAACCGCGTCATTATGGCGATCCACGGCTACTTCCAAGACGACGGGTTCATCCAGATGGACGCGCCCATCCTGACCGGCAACGCGGTAGAGGGGACCAGCACGCTCTTCGAACTGGACTACTTCGATGAGCCCGCCTACCTCACGCAGAGCGGCCAGCTCCACGGGGAGGCCATGGCGATGGCCCACGGCAAGATCTACACCTTCGGTCCGACGTTCCGCGCCGAGAAGTCCAAGACCCGGCGGCACCTGACGGAGTTCTGGATGATCGAGCCGGAGATGGCGTTTCATGACCTCGCGATGAACATGGACGTAGCGGAGGGGCTGCTTCAGCGGATCGTGCGCGAGGTGCTGGAGGGTTGCGCCGAGGAACTCGCGATCCTGGAGCGCGACACGAGTGCTCTCCAGGCCAGTCTGGAGACGCCCTACCCTCGCCTCTCGTACACCGAGGCGGTGGACCTCCTCACCTCGCAAGAGACGCAGGACCTCCTCCAGGCCGAGCAGGATGCGCGTGAGGAAGAGAAGCGCGAACTGGAACAGGAGCGCGATGCCGACCAGGCTCGTTACGGCCAGGCCAAGAAGGGCGTCAAGCGTCGCATTGACGCGCGGCGGATCGAGATCGATAAGCGGCTGGCGCAGATCGAGGAAGACCTCCGCAACCTGCCCAAATGGATGGAGAGCGCCCGCACCTTCGGATGGGGCGCGGACTTCGGCGGCTCCGACGAGACGGTTATCACGAAGCACTTCGACCGGCCCATCATCGTGCACCGCTACCCAGCGGCGGTGAAGGCCTTTTACATGAAGCGCGACCCTGAGGACGACCGCCTCGCGCTCGGCATGGACGTGCTCGCGCCCGAGGGCTACGGCGAGATCATCGGCGGTGGCGAGCGCGCGACGGACCTCCAGTTCCTCCGTGATCAGGTGGTGGCGCACGGCCTCCCGGAGAGCGCGTTCGACTGGTACTTCGACCTCCGCCGCTATGGGTCCGTGCCGCACGCTGGATTCGGGCTGGGGCTGGAGCGGACCGTCTCCTGGATGTGCGGGCTGAGTCACCTTCGCGAGGCTATTCCGTTCCCTCGTCTGATCGGGCGCCTCCACCCGTAGCGGCGAGGCGACGAACGGTGGGCGAGAGTGCCCGGTTCGGCGATTCCGCGAGCGACCTGTCGGTACCTTCGCATCCCGATTCACGCCTCCCTATGCTCCGCGTTTTCGCCCTCGCCGCGCTGGCAGTCCTCGTCTCTGTTCCGGCCTCTGCTCAGTTCACCCTCGCCGCGCCGGACACCGCCCGCATCCTCACCGTTTCCGGTTACGGGCGCGCCGCCGCCGACGCCGACCGGGCCGTGCTCAAAATCTCGTTCGAGACCGAGGGCGAGACCATCGACGAGGCCATCGACAAGCATCAAGAGGAGGTGGACCGCGTGCGCGACCTCCTCATCGAGGCAGGCATTCCCGAAGATGACATCAAGCTGGAGCGCGTCTCCGTCGGCGGGATGGAGCGTGGGATGCGGTTCGAGAGCGTCCGCCCCGGCAACGAGGACGACACGTTCAGCGCGAGCCGCACGCTTAGCGTCCGCGTGGACAACCTCGACCTGGTGCCGTCGCTCATGGCCTCCGTCGTCCGTAACGATGCCGACGACCTGCTCGACGTGCAGCGCCGCAACGTGGACGTGCGCTACACGGTCCGCGAGCCGGAAAGCCTGAACGACGAAGCCCTCCGCGATGCCGTCTCCAACGCTCGAGAGCGGGCGCTCCTCATCGCGAGCATGGGTGGGCTCACGCTCGGCGACGTGTTGACCGTCGTGGAGTCTGGCGCCTCGCCGTTCGCGGCGGAGGCCATGGCGATCATGGAGATGCGCGGCGGAGGCTCCGGCCTGACCGACGGCGAGTACGTCGTCAACGCGCAGGTGGTCGTCACCTTCAGCATCCGGTGAGCGAGCCTCTTCCCACGATCCCGTACCGCCCGCTGCCCATCGCGGACGAGGACCGCCAACCTCGCGCGGAGGCGTTCTTCGACGAGATGGACGCGCGGCGTTCGGTCCGAGAGTTTTCCGACGAGCCTGTTCCGCGTCGGCTGATCGAACTCGCGATCCGAACCGCGAGCACAGCGCCTAGCGGGGCGCACAAGCAGCCATGGACCTGGGTCGCGGTCTCGAATCCGGATGTGAAGCGGCACATCCGCCAGGCCGCCGAAGAAGAGGAAAAGGCGTTCTACTCCACCCGTGCGTCGCAGGAGTGGCTGGACGCCCTCGCGCCCATCGGGACAGACTGGGAGAAACCGTTTCTGGAGACCGCGCCCTGGCTCGTGGTTCTCTTCGCGCAGCGCTTCAAGCCCCGCCCGGACGGCTCGCGCGAAAAACACTACTACGTGCCGGAGAGCTGCGGCATCGCGGCCGGGATGTTCATCACCGCGCTGCACCGCATGGGCCTCGCGACGCTCACGCACACGCCCAGCCCGATGGGCTTCTTGCGCGAGGTGCTCGGCCGACCGAGCCACGAGGCAGCCACGATCCTCTTCCCGGTCGGCTTCCCCGCCTCAGACGCCGAGGTCCCGGACCTGACGCGGAAGCCGCTGGAGGAGGTTGCGGTCTGGTTCGAGGGCTGAGCCTGCCCGCCTCGGTACCGAGGCTGGGGGAGTCAGACCTGCGCGAGGATCCAATCGGCCACAGCGTCGATCACGTCTTCCCGCTCGGGCTCGTTCATCGTCTCATGGCGGAGGCCGTCCCACAGCCTCAGCGTCGCGTGGTTGCGGGCGGCGGCGGCGAGCGTTCGGGTGCCCTCGGGGTCGGTGATGGGATCGTCGGTGCCGTGGAAGAGATACATCGGCCGGTCGAAGGCCGAGTCGGCGGGGTCGTGTTCCTGGGTGGTCTGGTAGAGCTGCCAGCCTGTTCGCGCCTGGATGGGTTTTACCGTGTTGAGCGAGTCATTCGCGTACTGCGCCTGCACGCGCACGTCCCGGGAGAGATGCTCCAGGTTGAGTTTCCCAACCGGGAGCCGAGGCGCGAACCGGTCGATGAGCGGTGCGGCAGCGAGCAAGAGCGCATTCGGCTTGGGAACCGCGAGGGCGGGAGAGGAGAGAATCAGGCCCGCGAAGTCGGAATGGTCGTGCGAGACCCACCAGCGTTCCGAGACGAGGCCGCCCATCGAGTGGCCCATCAGAAACCGGGGCGCCTCGGCGGCAGACCGACGGACGTGCTGGAGGAAACGGTCGGCGTCCTGAACGTATTCGCCGAAGTCGTCGATCTGGCCGCGAGGCCCTTCGCTCTCGCCGTGACCCCGCAGATCTACCGCGTGCACCTCGATGCCCCGGAGCATCAGCCGCGAGGCGACGTAGGCGTATCGCCCGCTGTGCTCGTGGATGCCGTGAATGAGCGCGACGGATGCGGCCGTCTCGCCGATCTCCGGTCTCCAGTGCCGCCAGCGGAGCGCGGGGGAGCCGTCGAGAGTGCCGGTGGTGTGCGTCATGGGAACGGGGGAGCGCGGCCCACGATACCACGCCCGCCCGCACCCGATCCCGATGCTCCTCCTCGAAGCCGCCCCTGACGCCGACGCGATCCTGCCTTTCGTGGACGACTCTGTCTGCGCCATCCGCGAGGCGGGCGGAGAGCCCCGGTTCATCGTGACGGGCCCGGAGGCGTACGCCACACTCCGCGAGGCCGTCGCGGCGCGATACAACCGCGAGAACCAGCACGTGGAGCAGGTGCAGTGGCTCACCGTCGTCGTAGATCCTGCACGTGGAGATCGCATCTGCGTCCTCCCGACGCCCCGTGAGGCGTCCGACGGCGCCCGTCTCGATTCCCTCTAACCCCACCGACCGATGACCGCGACTTGGAACGGAGCCGTCTTGGCTCAGAGCGACGATACCGTCGTCGTGGAAGGCAACCACTATTTCCCCGCCGACTCGCTTCGCGAAGAGCACTTTCGCGACAGCGACCACACGACGACGTGCCCCTGGAAGGGCCTCGCCCACTATAAATCCGTAGTGGTGGACGGCGCTACAAATGAGAACGCGGCCTGGTTCTACCCGGAGCCGAAGCCCGCGGCTGCGGAGATCCAGGGGCACGTCGCGTTTTGGAAGGGCGTGACGATCAGCGACGGCTAGGTCCGCCTCGTCACCGAGGCGGGAGGGGAGAGGTCTTCAGACCGACTGCCGAGGCGCCGATACCTCGCGCGTGACGCCTCTGTCTCTCCTCTCGCCCACGCACCTGCCGCCGACGCCTCCGCGCGCCGACGCGCTCCTGGCGTTTGTCGAGACGATCCTGCCGTTCCGACGATCCATCACCGGCGAAGGCCTCCGCCAAACACTCGACGCGATCAGTGAGCGCATCCCGCTCCAGGTCCACGAGGTGTTCAGCGGCACACCGCTGCTCGACTGGCAGGCGCCGCAGGAATGGACCGTCTACGAGGCCCACCTCACACTTCCAGACGGGCGCCGCATCGCGGACTGGGAGAAGCACGCGCTGCACCTCGTCCAATACTCCGGGCCGCGCGAGGAGACGATGACGCTTCGTGATCTCCGGCCGCACCTCCACACGCTGCCGGAGCACCCGGACTGGATCCCCTACCGCACGGCGTACTGGACCGACGACTGGGGCTTCTGCATTCGTCATCGCACGCTTGAGACGCTGGAGAGGGAGTATGGGGAGGACGCCGAGATCGAGGTCCTGATCGATTCGCGCTTGAGCGACGGGTCTCTCAGTTTCGGCGAGTGCATCCTGCCGGGGAAGACGGACCGCGAGATCCTTCTGACAGCGCACGCCTGCCACCCCGCCCTCGCCAACGACAACGCGAGCGCGATGGCCGTCGCCACTTTCGCCGCTGAGGCCCTCCTGACCTCCGACAGTCTCCACCACACGATTCGGATCCTCTTCGCGCCCGGTACCATCGGGGCGCTGGCGTGGCTAGCCGCCAACCCGGGATGCGGGGCGGGCGTTGTGGGCGGCCTCGTCCTCGCCAATCTGGGAGACTCCGGCCCCCTCGTCTACAAGCAGACGAGACGCGCCAGCCTCCAAGAGCCGACCATCACGGATCGCGCCGTCCGGTCGCTTTTCCCAGGGATCGACACGCGGCCGTTCGAGCCGTTCGGATACGACGAGCGCCAGTTCAACTCGCCTGGTTTCAACCTGCCCATCGGTCGGCTGACGCGGACGCCCCACGGCGAATACCCGGAGTACCACACCTCCGCCGACGACCTCTCGCTCCTCTCGCCCGAGGCGATGGAGGAGTCGCTCCATGCGGTCCTGGAGATCGTCCACGCGATGGATCGCAACGCACGCTACACCTCTACCCAGCCGCTCGGAGAGCCGATGCTCGGGCGCCGAGGGCTGTACGAGCCGGTGGGTGGGAAGCCGCTCGCCCCGGAAGCGCAGCGCGCGATGCTCTGGAATCTGAACCTCGCGGACGGACAGCATGACCTCTTCGAGATCGCCGACCGCAGCGGTCTCCCGTTCGATGCGATCCGTGGGGCGGCCGACCGCCTCCTCGACGCCCAGTTGCTGATCCCAGCCGTGGACGCCGATGACTGATTTCTCTCGCTACGCCCGGTCGCGTGAACACCAGGCGCGCGCCCATCGCCTCATCCCCGGCGGTGCCCACACGTACGCCAAGGGGGACGACCAGATGCCCGAGGCGATGCCGGTCGTGATCGAGCGAGGCGAGGGCTGTCGCGTCTGGGACGTGGACGGCAACGGGTACATCGAGTACGGGATGGGGCTCCGCTCCGTCACGCTCGGCCACGCCGAGCCGCGCGTCAACGAGGCTGCGCGGCGCGCGATGGACGCGGGATTGAACTTCACCCGGCCAGCCTCGGTCGAGCTTCGGGCCGCCGAGGTGATGGCGGATCTCATCCCCAGCGCCGAGCGGGTCAAGTTCTGCAAGGACGGCTCCAGCGCGACGACGGCCGCCGTCAAGCTCGCGCGCGCCGCCACCGGGCGCGATCCCGTCGCGATCTGCTCCCAGCAGCCGTTCATCTCTCAGAACGACTGGTTCATCGGCACGACGCCCATGAACGCGGGCGTACCGCAGGCCGTCCGCGATCTCACGGTGGCGTTCCCCTACGGCGACCTCGCGGCGCTGGAGGCCGTGCTGGACGAGCACCGTCCGGCGTGCGTCGTGATGGAGGCCGTGCGCGACGCCTCCGACCCGAGCGGCTACATCCACGACTGTGTCCGGGTCTGTCGCGAGCGTAGCGTCGTGTTCGTGCTGGACGAGATGATCACCGGTTTCCGATGGGACCGCCATGGCGCCCAGGGACTTTTTGACATCGACCCTGACCTCGCGACGTTCGGCAAGGCCCTCGCGAACGGCTTCTCGTGCTCCGCCCTCGTCGGCAAGGCGGACCTGATGGACCTCGGTGGGCTCATCACCGAGGCGGACCGAGTCTTCCTTCTCTCCGCCACGCACGGCGCCGAGACGGTCGGCCTCGGTGCGGCGCTGGAGACGCTCCGGATCTATCGCGAGGAAGACGTGACAGGCACGATGCATCGGCAGGGGGCGAGGCTCCGTGAGGGGGTGCGTCAGCAAGTGGAGCGCTACGATCTGGACGGGTTTTTCGGTACCGCCGGGCGCGACTGCAACCTCGTCTTCTACACCCGTGACGCTGACGGCAACGCCAGTCAGCCCTACCGGACGCTCTTCCTTCAGGAGATGACCGCGCGAGGGATCCTCGCGCCCTCCTTCGTGATCTCCGCCGCCCACGACGACGACGCGGTGGACCGGACCATCGAGGCAGTAGGGGAGGTGCTGCCGATCTACAAGCAGGCGCTCGATGCAGGCTCCGTGGACGGATTCCTCGTCGGCCGACCGGTCCAGCCGGTGTTCCGTCGGAAAAACGGGACGGTCTGGAGCGCCGAAGCGTCTCCTTCGGGCGATGGCTCTGCGATTGCGGTTTCGCGCGTCACGCGAACTGCCCACACCCCCTCATGAAAGTCGTTCTGTTCTGCGGAGGCGAAGGGATGCGGATGCGAGATCACTCCGGTCCCATCCCCAAGCCGATGGTCTGCGTCGGCTACCGGCCCATCCTCTGGCACCTGATGAAGTACTACGCTCACTACGGGCACCGCGACTTCATCCTCTGCCTCGGTCACGGCGCGGACTACATCAAGCGCTACTTCGTGGAGTACGACGAGACCGTCTCCAACAACTTCGTGCTGGACCGAGGCGGACAGATCGAGCTGCTCCAGTCCGACATCCACGACTGGCGCATCACCTTCGTCGACACCGGCCACTCAGCGTGCATCGGCGAGCGGCTCGCGGCCGTCCGTCCGTTTCTCGAAGGCGACGAGTGGTTTCTCGCCAACTATGCCGATGGCGTCTCAGACGCCCCGCTGGATCGCGTAATCGACTTCGCAGTCTCCAGCCAGCGCGCCGCGACGTTCCTCGGCGTGCAGCCGAACTACACGAGCCATGTCGTCCGCGCAAGCGACGACGGCGAGGTGACGAGCATCGAGCACGTCACGGATACCGGCCTCCGCATCAACGGCGGGTTCTTCGTGCTCAACCAGCGCGTCTTCGACTACATGGAGCCCGGCGACGACCTCATGGGCGAGGCCGCGGAGCGGATGGCGGCACTCGGTCAGCTCGGCTCCTACGCCTACGACGGCTTCTGGGCTTGCATGGACACGTTCAAAGAAAAGCGTCTCCTGGAAGACATCCACAAGAGCGGTCAGGCTCCGTGGGAGGTCTGGCGCGAAGACGCCGAGCGATCCGGTGACGGGGCCTTGCTCCGTGCCCACCTCGCCACGCCGAGTCATTCCGAGGCCTAGTGTTCGATCTCGCCCCGAGCCTCGGCGTCACGGAACCGCTCCGCCTCGTCTGCCTCGGCGCCCACTCGGACGATGTCGAGATCGGAGCCGGGGCGACGGTTCGGCGGCTCCTGCGTGAGCGGCCCGAGACGCACGTCGTCTGGGCGGTCCTGACCGGAGACGCAGACCGTCAACGCGAGGCGAGGGAGAGCGCCACCGCGCTGTTGGCCGATGCCGCGAGCGTCCGCATCGAGACGCCGGGCTTCCGCGACGGGCATCTGCCCTGGCAGGGCATAGAGCTCAAAGCCTGGGCACGCGAGACGTTCGCCGAGGCCGACCCCCACCTCGTCCTCACGACTGGTCGCGAGGACCTTCACCAGGATCACCGGCAGACGGCGGAGCTCGCATGGCAGACCTTCCGGGGCGCGTCCATCGCGGAGATGGAGATCCCGAAATGGGACGGAGACACCGTGCGGCCCAACGCGTTCGTGCGTCTGGATGACGCGATGGTGGAAGAAAAACTCGATCATCTCCTGACGCATTTTGCCTCGCAGCGCGCGAAGGGCTGGTACGATGCGGAGACGTTTCGCGCGACGCTCCGCCTCCGAGGCGTCGAGGCCGGGTGCCGCTGGGCCGAGGCGTTTACCTGCCGCAAACTGACGTGGTGAAGACGGCGATCCTGCTGGCGGCGCTCCTCGCGAGTTGCGGCAGACGAGGCGAGGTACCCGTCATCGAAGTGGCCGCGTCGCCTGGCGAGACGGGTCGTGCGTTCTACGTGGATGCCCAGCACCCTCGCGCGAGCGATGTCAACCCTGGCACCGAGGCCGAGCCCTGGCGCACGATCTCTCGTGCGACCGGACGCGGCGTGCTCCGGCCGGGAGACACCGTCTGGATCCGCGAGGGCGTCTACCGCGAGAGCGTCACACCGCACGAAGGTGGTCGGCCCGGCGCTCGCATCGCGTTCCGTGCCGTCCCCGGCGAGCTCGTCGTGATTACGGGCGCAGACCCCGCAACGGACTGGCGCCCACAGCCTGATGGGTCCTGGCGTCACGCGTGGACAGGTCCGGGGCTCCCGTCGTACGCCGATGATCCGGTCTTCCGGCGCGAACTGGTGGTCCATCGCGGCCAAACGCTGCGGCCCGTCTGGGCGCGCGAGGACCTGATACCCGGAACGTTCTGGGCGGAGGGCGATCCCGAGGCGCCTCGCGCTCTCTACGCCCGCCTCGACGGTGGCCCCGAGGCGGTGGAGGTCGCGCACCGGACGTACCTGTTCCGCCCTCTCGGCGCGGACCCCGACCCCGACTGCGGAGCACGCGGCACGCCCGGATACTTCCACCTCAGCGGCCTCACGTTTCGCCACGCGGCCAACCGCGCACAGTGGGGCGCCGTCTGCCTGGGCAGCGCGGGCTCTCTCGTGGACGACGTACGCGTGGAATGGACCAACGGTCGCGGGATCGATGTCTCGGGGCGTGAGCACATCGTTCACCGCACGGCCTCCGATTTCAACGGACAGATGGGGTGGGGAGGAGGCTGCGTCTCATGTCTGATCGAGGACTCGCGGGCTGTCGGCAACAACTGGAAGGGCTACGATCCTTTCTGGGAAGCGGGGGGCGCGAAATGGGCCCGCTCCACCGATAGCGTCTACCGCCGCTTCCTCGCGCGAGACAACGACGGTCCTGGCATCTGGCTCGACATCGACAACGCCGACAACACGGTCGAAGCGAGCGTGGTGGAGAACAACCTCGTCGCCGGGATCATGCTCGAACTGCGCACGGTGCGCACGCTCGTGCAGCACAACACGGTGCGTGGGACGCGCTGGCGTGAGTGGTCCGGCTCTGGTGTACTGTCTCAGGCTGCGAGTCACAATGTGTTGCTGCACAACACAATAGAAGACAACGAAGGCTCTGGAATCTGGCTCCGCCTGGATCCGTCGCGTCGCGCCGAGGACGGCCACACGCTCGTCGCGCGGAACCTCGTGTTGGGCAATGTGATGCGCCGCGACGTGGAGGCTCGGCAACTCTCGGTGGAGGGCACGTCGCCGGAGCACGTCCGCACGCACACCTTCCGGCACAACGTCTTTGGGCCCGTTCGCGATGTGGAGCCGGTCTGGCGGTCTACCTTTTTTGTCCACCCGACAGGCCGCGAGGGCGGCTTTCGCAGCGACGATTTGGCCGAATGGCGCCGCCTCGTGACGGCCGAAGGCAATCGGAGCGAGGTGGGAGAGGCGCTTCCCGATCCAGGGCCGCTTCCTCTTGCGGGCGCAGCAGGTGCGTCCGCGCGCGCCACGCCGACCATCGGGGCGGCTCCCGAGGCGGTAGGGCTCCGGTAGAGAACGGCACGGTTGGGCGCGGAACGCCAAAGCACGGAACGCTGGACGGGGCTCGCGCGATCTACCGCCATGCCCGACCTCACCCGACTCCCTGAGCGTCTCCATTCCGTCCGCCATCGCATCGAGGCTGCCTGCTCGCGTGCCGGGCGTGACCCGTCCGAGATCACGCTCATCGCTGTCACGAAGACGTTCGCCCTCGACGTGCTCCGGGCCGTCCTCGATGCCGGAATCCCCGACCTCGGCGAAAACCGCGCTCTGGAGTTCGCCGACAAGGCCGACGCCCTCGGGGACCGCGCGAGGTGGCACTTCATCGGGAGCCTCCAGCGCAACAAGGCGCGCGAGGTGGCCGAACGGGCCGATCTGTTTCACGCACTGGACTCCGTCCGCCTCGCGAAGGAACTGAACAAGCGCGCGAGAACAGCCGAACGGGTGCTGTCCTGCCTCGTGCAGGTCAACATCTCAGGCGAGGAAAGCAAGCACGGCGTCGAACCCAGCGGCCTCGGTGCTCTCCTGGAAGAGGTCAGACGATTCGAGCATCTTCGGATCACCGGTGTAATGGGGATGGCCGCCCCTGCCGCACCCGAGGATCTGGATCGCCTCGTGCGTCCCCAGTTCGCACGTCTCCGCCGCCTCGCCGACGACCTCGGCCGTGAGCACTTGCCGCATCTCTCCATGGGCATGAGCGGTGACTTCGAGGTCGCCATCGAAGAGGGGGCGACGCACATACGCGTGGGTAGCGCGCTCGTCGGACCGCGAGACTGACCCAGGGAGCCACCGCGACGCCGTAGTTTGGGGGTGCCGTCTTCTCCGGCACCGCGCCTTCGCCATCGGCCGACCTCGCCATGCTCCAGTCCCGTGACATCCGCAACCTGCGCAACCAACTGAAAAAGCGGTCCCTCGGTGGCGGCTACGACATCGCCGAGGTGGACCAGAACCTCTCGGACCTCGCCCAACGCTGGGACGACCTCTCGGAGGAGTTGCGCATGTCGCACGAGAAGATCGCCGAACTGGAGGACAAGCTGAAGCACTACGAGAAGGTGGAGCTTGCACTTCAGGAGGCCCTGGAGACCGCTCGGGATACCGCCCGTCGCACGGAGGAGGCGGCCGACCGGAAGGCGGGGCTCATCGTCGAGGAGGCCGAGCTTCGGGCGCAGCGCATCATCCAGGAAGCGGAGCAGGAACGTTTCGGTCTCCGCCAGGACCTCTCGCACCTGACGAACCGCCAGAACGAGGTCGCCGCCAAGCTCCGCAGCTTCCTGATGTCGGAGTTGGAGATGCTCGCGCAGTTCCAGGGGGACGATCCCGTCGGTTTCATCAAACTGGTAGCCCCGGAGCGGTCAGCAGAGGAGAGGACGCTCCCGGAGCCTGCTGCTGCCATCCCATCGGCGGTGATTACAGAGCCGGAGAGCCCAACTACTGAGAACGCGGCGGATGTGTCGGTCGCCCAGGACGACGAACCCGATCAGGATCCAGCGGAGGCCGCTGGAGAAAAGCCGGTGGCGATGGAAGAACTCACCGCGATGGAGGAGCCTGAGCCGGGAGAGGAGACCCCGGAGGCTCCACAAGACCTCGAGGCGCGTGAGACAACCGGCGTGGAGGTCGAGGCGGACGCCATCACCCCCGAGAGTGCTACCGAGGCGGAGGACGCCGCGACCATCGAGGCCAACACGACTCCTGAGGAACGCCCCTACATCCCGCGCAGTCCCTGGCCGGACGTGGAGTCGCCCCGCATCCCAGCCAGCGTCTGGGCGCCTGTCCCGAAAGCCAACGAGCCTTCGCCATCGCCTGAGGGCGCGACGCCAGAATCTGACGCACCGCTTGGCGAGTCCCCAAATGAGAGCACAGCCGCACCGGCCGACTCGACTCCAGCGGCTGCTCCGAGTTGGAGCTCGCCGGGCAGCTTCCCGACGGATGCCAACCCTGAACCTCCCCCGAGCCCGGGCTCCGAGGGAGGTTGGAGCCTCCGGTCTCTCGTCACAGGCGATGACGACAGCCAGGAGGCGAAGGACAAGCACCACGAGGCCGTCCGTCGGATCATGGAGGACATGGACTGAGGCTCTCGCCTTCGTCTCCATCGGGTTTCTGCGAGCCTCTAGGTCGCACGGAGCGGTAAGCTGTGACACCTGACCGCCCCCCGACTCGCATGACCGCCGACGATCTCATCCGCCCCGTCCAGGACGCAGCCGCCGCCCTCCGTGCCCGCCTCGGGGACGCGCCCGCCCGTGTCGGGCTCATCCTCGGCACTGGCCTCGGCAAGCTGGCCGAGGAGATCGACGAGATCGAGTCCATCCGTTATGATGAGATCCCGAGCATGCCACTCTCGACGGTCGAGAGCCACGTCGGTCGCTTGATCCACGGGACGTTGCGTGGGGTACCGGTTCTCGCGATGCAGGGACGGTTCCATCTCTACGAGGGATACTCCGCGCAGGAGATCACGCGCCCGGTCCGCGTGATGGGAGAGTTGGGCGTCGAGACGTTGCTGATCTCGAATGCGGCGGGTGGCATGAATCCGCTCTTCCGCCGAGCGGACCTGATGCTGCTCACGGACCACATCAATCTGCAAGGCGTCAATCCGCTCACAGGCCCCAACGTGGACGCGTGGGGGCCGCGGTTCCCCGACATGAGTGAGCCCTACGATCAGGGCCTCCGCGAGAGCGCCGAGGCGGCCGCTCTGAAGCGGGGCATCCGGCTCCAGCAGGGCGTCTACGTGGCGGTGGAGGGGCCCAACCTGGAAACCCGCGCCGAGTACCGGTTCCTGCGGACCATCGGCGCCGACGCGGTCGGGATGAGCACCGTCCCGGAGGTCATTGTGGCGCAGCACATGGGGATGCGGTGCATGGCGATCTCGGTGATCACGGACGAATGCTTCCCGGATGCGCTAGAGCCCGTCTCCATCGCGGATGTGCTGGCTGCGGCGGCCGAAGCCGAGCCGAAGCTCACGCAACTGATGGGGGACGTGGTGGAAGCAGTCGGGGCACAGGGCTAGCGGGAGCACGCGCCTACCTGTGGAGCCCTCTCATGGAAACGAGGCACGGTGCGAGGGGTAGTACCCGCACTCCTTCCCCACACCCCTCTGACCCATGGCCTTCGAACTCCCCACCCTCCCGTATTCCTACGACGCCCTCGAGCCGCACATCGACGCGCGGACGATGGAGATCCATCACTCCAAGCACCACCAGGGCTACACCAACAAGCTGAACGCCGCCCTGGAAGGAACCGAGTGGGCGGACCAGTCCATCGAGGAGACCCTCGGCAACCTGGACGCGCTCCCGGCGGACAAGCAGACGGCCGTCCGCAACAACGGGGGAGGCTTCCTCAACCACGGCATCTTCTGGAGCACGATGAGCCCCAGCGGCGGCGGTACCCCGACGGGTGATCTGGCTGCGGCCATCGACCGCGACTTCGGTTCCTTCGACGCCTTCAAGGACGCCTTCGAGACCGCCGCGAAGGGACAGTTCGGGAGCGGCTGGGCCTGGCTCGAACTCAGCGAAGACGGCTCTCTGAAGGTGCACGGTCACGCCAACCAGGACAACCCCGTCATGCACGGCGCGAAGCCCATCCTGGGCATTGATGTCTGGGAGCACGCCTACTACCTGAACTACCAGAACCGCCGCCCGGACTACGTGTCGGCCTGGTGGAATGTGGTCAACTGGGACGAGGCGGACCGCCGCTACCGGAGCTACTCAGCACAGTAAGCCTCCACGCGATCTGTTGGTGCGGGCGCCTCGGTCTCCCGAGGCGCCCGTTCTCATGAATGGAGGCGCGGTGAAGAGCCCCGGGGATCCCCCAGGTTCCCTCGTGTCTCGCCGTACCTTTCGCGCGTGACGCTGCTCCGCATCCCGATTCTCCGTCGCCTCGTGGCCGGCCTGGCGCTTGCCGGCCTGGTCGCGCCCCTCGTGCCAACCGCCGAGGCGGAGACGACGGCTGCTGCGGACCGGCTCGTGGAAGTCCTCGGCCATTCGGAGGCCGTGCAGGCGGCTCTCGACGCCTCACGCCATGCCGTCGATCCACTGAGCGCCTTCGTGGAGGCTTACGCTCTCGCGACAGGCCAGGACGAAGACGACATTCGCGCCAAGCTGGACGGCGATGCCCTCTGGCTCGCTACAGAATTTCCAGCTCCCCAGGCCGTCCTCGCGATGGCAGCCCCCGGGGCGACGCTCACTGGAGCACCGTTCCTCGCTACGCTCGCTCGTCCTGACTCCGACCGCCTCGGCACCGAGGCGGAGCGGCTCATGGCCCCGGTCTCGCCCGACCTTCCGCGTGGCGAACGTCCTCGCGCCCACGGCGCCCGAGGCCCCTAGTTCGTCCGGTCCGCTCGCGGACCCGACGTCCGTCTTGACTTTCCCTGCCGCGCGAGTGGTCGCGCGGCGATCCCGACACGTACCCCGCGTCCCGCACCCACGGGACCCCCAATTCCATGCAAGGCAACGGATTCAAAATTTCCGCCGTCGCTGCCTTCCTCCTCGCATCGCTGTTCTATCTCTTTCCAACCGTGCAGCACACGCTGAACGAGCGGGAGATCGCAGCGATGGCCGAGGACGAGCAGGCCGTGTACCGCGAAGCCAACTACGACGACCTTCAGGAGACCCGCGAGCGGTCTCTGAACCTCGGCCTCGACCTCCAGGGTGGCATGCACGTCACCCTCGAAGTCGGCGCAGGCGCGCTCATCCGCGAACTCGCCGATGGCCGCAACGACGAGACGTTCGATGAGGCTCTTCGGATAGCGAACGAGGAGGCGCTGACCAGCAATGCCAACTTCGTGGACCTCTTCGTCGATGCGGTGGACGAGGTCCGGCCAGATACCCGCCTCGCCCGCTACTTCCGCAACGCCTCCGATGAGATCAACGCCCGCAGCAGCAACGACGAGGTGGCGAGCGTCCTTCGCGACGAACTGGCCGAGGCTGTCGTCCGCGCGACGCAGATCGTCCGCCAGCGCGTGGACCGGTTCGGTGTGACGGAGCCCTCCATCCAACAGCAGGGCTCCAACCGCATCGTCGTCGAGATGCCGGGCGTGACGGAGCCGCAGCGCGTGCGCAACCTCTTGCGTGGCACCGCCAAGCTGGAGTTCCGCCTCATGCCTGACCCCGGACAGGTCGCGCAGGTCGCGCAGAGCATCGTCGCCTACGTGGACGAGGGAGAGGAGGTCGCGCAGGATTCCACTGCTGCCGACGAGGTCGGTGAGGAAGCTGCTGCAGACTCCGCTGCCGTCGATGTGGACGTCGCCGACGCCGAGGTGGACAGCACGGCCGACCTCGACATCGCGTCTCTTACGGACTCCGACGTGGACGAGGACGCGCCCTCTCGTGCCGACCGTCAGCTCTCGGAGTTGATCACCCTCGTTTCTGATCAGCGCGTTCCATATGTGGGGCAGGTCAACGTTCGGGACACATCAGCGGTCAACGCGATTCTCGCGCGCCCGGACGTGCAGCGGCTCGTTCCGCCGACGATGAACCTGCTCTACTCCGCACGCCCTGTTGAGGGACTGGAGGACGAGGAGGCGTACTGGCTGATGGCCGTCAACGAGCGGATCGAGTTGGAGGGGGATGTGGTCACGGACGCCGGTCCAGACTTCGATCCGCTCACCAACGCTCCGCTCGTGTCCCTCTCGATGAACGCAGAGGGCGCGAGCCGGTGGGCGCAGCTGACGGGCGCAAACATCGGCAAGCCCGTCGCGATCGTGCTGGACGGGCTGGTCTACACCTGGCCGGTGATCCAGACTGCGATCACGGGTGGGCGTACCTCCATCGAGGGCGTGACCCGCACCGAGGCGGACGACATCGTGACGGTCCTGAAGTCGGGTGCACTGCCCGCACCGGTCCAGATCATCGAGGAGCGGACGGTCGGTCCGAGCCTCGGGCAGAAGGCCGTGGAGGCGGGCACCCGCTCTCTTCTGTTCGGCTTCCTTCTCGTCGTCGTGTTCATGGCGTTTTACTACCGGACGGCAGGCGCTGTCGCGGGCGTGACGCTGATCCTGAACGTGCTGTTCATCTTCGGCATCCTCGCGGGCTTCCGGGCCACGCTGACGCTCCCGGGAATGGCAGGTATCGTGCTGACGATTGGTATGGCGGTGGATGCCAACGTGCTCATCTTCGAGCGCATCCGAGAGGAGATGGCGAGCGGCAAAACGCTCAAGGCGTCCGTCCAGGGCGGGTTTGACAAAGCGCTCTCCGCCATCGCGGACGCGAACATCACAACGTTCTTAATCGGCGTCATCCTCTACTCGTTCGGCCTCGGCCCGATTCAGGGCTTCGCCGTGACGCTCATGGCGGGCATCGTGACGAGCCTCTTCACGGCGCTTGTTGTCACCCGCCTCCTCCTCGACTACTTGGTTCAGGGGCGCGGCGCGTCCGTGTCCTTCGGCTAATGGGTACCGAGTGCGGAGTGCCGGATTCGTTCGGCTCCGCGCTCGCCCCGTACCTCCGTACTTCGTACCCAGCACTTACACACCATGCGCATTTTCGAAAACGCCCAGTACGACTTCTGGGGCCTGCGCCGACTCGGGGTGACGATCTCGTCCACCCTCATCCTCATCGCGATCGTCGCTCTCTTTTACCCTGGCCTGGAGGCTGGAATCGACTTCAAGGGCGGTACCGAGATCGTCGTCGAGACCGACCAGGCCATCCCGCCCACTGACGCCCGTGCAGCTCTAGACGCGGCCATCGGCGCGGGCACGGAGGTCAAGGAATACGGCGCGCCGACGGAACTCCTCGTCCGCACGACGACCGAGACTGGTGACGCCAGTGAGGTCTCGGAGCAAGTGAAGAGTGCCATCGCAGCGGCCTTCCCGGGCTCCAACCCGAATGACATCCGCACCGACGCCGTGGGCCCGCGCTTCGCGCAAGACCTCCAGCGAGGCGCGATGCTGGCCATCCTCGGGTCGCTCTTCGTCATCCTGCTCTACATCTTCATCCGCTTCGACTGGCGGTACTCGCTCGGCGCCGTCGCCGCGCTGGCTCACGATGTGCTGATCGTGCTCGGCATGTTCGCGATCATCAACGCGTTCACGCCCATCACGCTGCTCATTGACCAGGCGATCATCGCGGCGCTGCTGACCATCGTCGGCTACTCCATCAACGACACCGTGGTGGTGTTCGACCGCATCCGCGAGTTCTCGCAGCTGTTCAAGACGGAGCCCTTCGAGACGGTCGCCAACCGCGCCATCTCGACGACGCTCTCGCGCACGATCCTGACCTCGGTGACGACGATGATCGTGGTGCTCATCCTCGCCTTCCTCGGCGGCGAGGTGTTGCGCGGCTTCGCGGTCTCGCTCGTGCTCGGCATCGCGATTGGTACGTACTCGTCCGTTTTCGTCGCGAGCCCGATCGTGATCCTGCTGCGGAAGAAGTACGGCTCCAGCGTGCCGCGCCTCTCCACGGCCACGCGCTAGCTCGGTAGATCCGCCCGCCGCGGTACCGAGGCGGGCGGACCTCCGTGCCGCTGCGTCCGTAGGTTCCAGCGGCTGCGCTCCGCGCGGCCTTTCCCTCTCTTCCGCCTGTCTCTCATGCAGATCCACGTCACCGACCATGGCGGCGTCGCCGTCGTCGCCCTCGAAGGGGACGCGATGGGTGGCCCCGACGGGTCGGTCCTCCACGAGCGCCTTCGTCAGCTTCGCACCGACGGCCAGAAGCAGTTCGTCGTTGACCTCAACGGCGTCGAGCGGATGAACTCGTCCGGCCTCGGTATGCTGATCGGCGCGCTCACCATCGTGCGAAACGCAGGGGGCAACCTCGTCCTCGCGAACGTCCACGAGCGCGTCCACCAGCTTCTCACGGTCACGCAGCTCCTCTCGGTCTTCTCCATCTTCGAGGACGTGCCCGTCGCGGCCGCCTCCTTCGGTGAGTAGAGGCTAGGGACTTGAGTTCCCGAGTCGCTACCCCGAGTCCCCATCCCTCTCTCCATGCCTGTTACCATCGTCATCGGCGCCCAGTGGGGCGACGAAGGCAAAGGCAAAGTCGTTGACCTCCTCGCTCCCGAGGTGGATGTCGTCGCCCGCTACCAGGGCGGGGCCAACGCCGGTCACACCATCAAGTGGGCCGACAAGGAGTTCGTCCTGCACCTCATCCCGAGCGGCATCTTCCACGAAGGCGTCCAGTGTGTTATCGGGAACGGCGTCGTAATCGACCCCGTCGCGCTGATGGACGAGATCCGACAGGTGGAGGCGCTCGGCTTCCAGGTCGAAGGGCGCCTCCATATCTCGCACACCGCGCACCTGATCATGCCGTACCACAAGCGGCTGGACCAGGCGAAGGAGCGCTACCGCGATGCGGGCGCCATCGGCACAACAGGCCGGGGCATCGGGCCGGCGTACGTGGACAAGTTCGCGAGAAACGGCATCCGCGTGGTGGACTTGCTGGACCGCGAGAGCCTCCGCGCGAAGCTCGTCGCGGCACTGGAGGAGAAGAACGATCTCCTCGGCAAAGTGTATGGCGCTGAAACCATCGACGTGGACGCGATGGTGGAGGAGTACGTGGACTTCGACCGGCGCATCGATCCGTTCGTGACCGACACGACGGCGCTCCTGCACAACGTCCTCGCAGAGGGCAAGACGATCCTCGCCGAGGGGGCTCAAGGCTCGCTCCTGGATGTGGACCACGGCACGTACCCATTCGTGACCTCCAGCCATCCGACCGCGGGTGGCTGCTGCACCGGCCTCGGTGTCCCGCCCACCAGTGTGGACCGAGTGATCGGCATCGTGAAGGCGTACAGCACGCGCGTGGGCAATGGTCCCTTCCCGACGGAGCTGACCGGAGATCTCGGCGAGCAACTCCGCCAGACCGGAGGCGAGTTCGGCGCGACGACCGGTCGGCCCCGCCGCTGCGGCTGGCTGGACCTCGTCGCCCTCGCGTACGCCACGCGCATCAACGGCTTCACCGAACTCGCCATCACCAAGCTGGACGTGCTCGCGGGGCTCGATGAGCTCCAGGTCTGCACCCAGTACCGCATCGGCGACAAGCTCACGGACCGCTTCCCGACGGACCTGGAGACGCTCTCCAAAGCCGAGCCCGTCTATGAGACGCTCCCCGGCTTCGGCGACGTGACCGGTGCCGAGTCGGTCGGTGATCTCCCCGAGGCGGCCAAGGACTACCTCGCCTTCGTCTCGGACCGCCTCGGCGTTCCCATCGGGACGGTCTCCACCGGCCCGAAGCGCGAGGAGACTCTCGCGCTTTAGGTTCCGAGTTCCCCGTTTCGGGTTCGCGGCTGAACTCGGAGCCCGGAACTCACAACTCGGAACCCGTTGCAAGCCTACCAGACCGGAACCCGGCTCAAGCGCGGCCTGATCGCGGCGGCGATTCTCATCGCGGCGGCGTCGCTATTGTTCACGTGGCAGTTAGCGGACCGCCTCCAGGCGCAGGACGAGGCGGCCGTCGAACTCTGGGCGAGAGCCATCGAGTTCCAGGGCCGGATCTCGTTGCAGGGCAACCCGTTCGCGGCAGAACTCGCAGCGCTGGACAGCGCCGTGGCGGCCGGGGCGGTCGTGCCTCCGGGCGAGCGCCGCGAGCGATTGCTGGACGCTCTCACGTGGGCGGAGAACCAGCCTGGCGGGGAAGGGCTGGACTTCGTCTTCAGCGAGATCGTCCAGCCTGGGCGCTTCTCCGTCCCCGCCCTCATCACGGACTCCGCGTTCACCTACGTCGCCTTCGCGCGCAACGTGGATGCGGACTCTTCTCGCGGCCTGGATGTGGTGCAGGCAGAGCTTCTGGCGCTGGCCCGCGAGATGGACGAGACAAATCCGCCGATCCGCTTCGAGTTCGCGCCTGGCAACGTCCAGTTCGTGCACTATGGCGAAAGCGCTCTCGCGAGGACGATCCGTGCGTTCCCGCTCGTCCAGTTGCTCGTCGTCGCGTTGTTCATCGTGGTGGGCTACTGGGGGTTCTCGTACCTGCGCCGAAGTGAGCAGTCGCTGCTGTGGGTCGGGATGGCGAAGGAGGCCGCGCATCAACTCGGTACGCCACTCTCCAGCATGATCGGCTGGATCGAGTTGCTCCGCCTCGGCGATGCCGCGCCCGCCGAACAAGTCGCCGACGAACTGGAGGCTGACGTGGACCGCCTCCGACGTGTAGCCGACCGGTTCGAGAAAATCGGCTCTCGCCCGGCGCTGGAGCCCGTCGCGCTCGCGCCTGTTTTGGAGGACGTGGCGGCCTACATGCGGCGTCGGATTCCACGCTCAGGCGCACCGGTCTCGTTATCGGTCGAGGCAGATCGTGAGCTCTCCGCGCGTCTCAACCCGGAGCTGTTCGAGTGGGTTATCGAGAACCTGCTCAAGAACGCGCTAGACGCGATGGAGGGGGGAGGAGGCTCCATCTCGATCCACGCTCGCCGCGAGGCGGACCGTGCCGTGGTGGACGTGCAGGACACCGGAAAAGGCATGGACCGCGCGACGGCACGGCTCGTCTTCAAACCGGGCTTCTCTACCAAGCGCCGGGGCTGGGGGCTCGGGCTCAGCCTCGCGAGGCGGATCGTGGAGGAATACCACGGGGGCAAGATGGAAGTCGCAGCCACCCGGCCAGGTGCGGGCACGACCTTCCGAATCGCGCTCGAAGCGGTTCCTGTGAGGGGGAACACACCGGAAGTCGTCCCCGCATAGCGCTACGGTCCAGCGCTACAGTTCCTCGCGGCGGACGGCGTTCGAGATCCGCTCGGCCAACTCCTCGCCCGGAGCGACAGCGGTAAAGAGGAGGGAGCGCCGCCGCCACGTCACGACGTACGAGTCGCCTTCACGGCGAATGTCGACCGGCTCGGGTTCCGCGAGGCGGGCGTAGACCTCGGGCGCGAGGCGGAGACGGCCACTCTCCGCGGCACGGTCCAACAGGTAGTAATCGTACCCGAAGACGACGAACGTCGAACCGTTTCGGCCGTCATAGCGAAAGGCAGGTACAGAAACCCCTTCGGCAAAATCCGCGCTGCCGACCCCGAGCAACTCGTACCCCTCGATCTCCGGTGGAAAGAGGAAGACCTCTCGCAGGTTCTCGAGGACCCACGTAGCGGCCACCTCCGGGTCGTTGGTGATCTCAGCCGTTCGGAATTCCTCGTAGGCTGCGACAGCCTCGCGGAGTAGGTCATTGTCTGGTCCCGTGTCGCGGTGCGTCCAGATCCACACCCCCACGATGCCCATCACCACGAGCACGACGCCCGCCAGCCAGGCCCACGAGACCCCATCGGGTTCGGACTCCTCGTGTGGAGTCTGTAGACGGTCGATGGCGGAGACCGGGGCGATAGTCGGCGGAGCTCCCTCAGCGGCCGGGTCCGCCTCGGCAGACGGCTGGGAGGGCTCAGCGGGGTCTGGTGCCCGTGAGATGGGCTCGTCGTCCAACGGAGTCCCAGGCACGCTTGCGCCCGTCGCGGGAAACTCGTCTGGATCGGGACGAGAGTCGTTCATACGGCTCCGGCGAGGCGGCGCACCCGCTCCGAACGGGTCTCGAAGATCAACCGGACGGGAAGGCCTCGCGAGAGAGACAGGAGGCGGGCCGCGTTGCCTTTGTTGACACTCACCTCAAGAGCCCCGGTACTGCCAAACAGCGCGAGGGGCTCGGCAGCGGCGGCGTGCGCATAGGTTTCGCTGAGCCCTCGAATGATGGTGCTCCCGGCGTAAACCTTGACGGCACGGTCCGCGCGGTGCGCCTCCACGGTCTCACGCTGGATGTTGGTCACGCAGTTGCCGTACCGGTCCACGTGCAAGATGGAGCCCTCCACGCCGGAGGCATCCGCGATGGGGAGCGGCCACCGCAGCGTGGCGGTGGTCTCCGTAACGCTGCCGAGGTCGCGCAACTGGGTATCCTGAGCCAGGTATGCTGCGACCGGAGCGAACACATCGCGCCCGTGGAATGTGCGGCTGGTGCGTGAGGAGCGCCAGAACTCTGGCCGGTCCAACACGACCGCACGCGACGGTGGGCCATCCGAGATGAGCGACAGCAACCCGTTGTCTGGGCCTACAAAGAGGTGCTCTCGGTCGCTTCCCGCAGGGCGGAAGCGGGCCGCCAGCGGACGGCGCGAGGTGCCAACGCCGGGGTCCACGACGGCGAGGTGGATCGTGCCCTGTGGGAACGTCCACGCGGACTGCCGGAGTACCCAGGCGGCTTCCATCACGTCCTGGGGAGGAATCTCGTGCGTGACGTCGATGAGCCGCACGTCCGGCGCGATGCCGAGCGCAGTCCCTTTCATCGCGGCGACGTAGCCGTCTGCTGTGCCGAAGTCCGTGGTGAGAGTAACGATCACGAGAGGATCGCGACGCGGGTGAAACAGCGCGATCAAACAAGATACCTCGGAGAGGAGGGAAGCGGTATCTTGGTTTCAGGCATGAGTGAAACCACACCCGAGACTTCGCCGGTTACGTCTGAGCAGCATCGCGCGGCGCTAGACGAGTTCGTTCGTCTCTGGGGGGAGATGGCCTCGCATTGGGGCATCAACCGTACCATGGCGATCATCCACGCCCTTCTCTATGCTTCGGGCGAGCCGCTCGACACGGACGAGATCATGGAGCGGCTCGCGATCTCGCGAGGGAACGCCAACATGAATCTCCGCGCGCTGCTGGACTGGGGGTTGGTCCGCAAGATGCACCGGCCGGGCAGCCGCAAGGACTACTTCGAAGCGGAGCAGGATGTCTGGCGCCTCACGACGATCATCATCGAGGAGCGTCAGCGCCGCGAGATCGCGCCTGTTCAGCGCGCGTTGTCTGATGTCGCGCTCGACCTCCGTCAGTCTGAAGGCGAAGACCCACAAGAGGCCGCCTTCGCGGAGCGCATCGAGAAGCTCGTGGACGTGATGGAGATGTTCGACGACTTCACGACGGCTCTCTTGCCCATTCTCCGAGGACGCCGTGCGGAGCGGCTCCACCAGCTCGTCCGGTTTGCCTCGCGTCTCCGTTCGGACGACCCAGCCCCGAGCGCGTGACGACGACCGAACTCGGTAAAAAGGGCGAGGACCTCGCGGCGGCGTACCTGGAGGCCAAGGGCTATCGGCTCTTCGACCGCAACTACCGGTTTGAGCGCGAAGAGATCGACCTCGTGATGTTCGAGGCGAACGCGGCGAACGACGGCGGCGAGATCGTGTTCATCGAGGTGAAGGCGAGGCGAGGCACAGGGTTCGGCCGACCGGAGGATGCCGTGGACGAGGCCAAGCAGAAGTCCATCCGACGCGTGGCGGAGGCGTGGCTGCACGAGCGGAAGCTGTTCCCCTCGCCCGTCCGCTTCGACGTGGTCGCGATCCTCTTCGGTGACGGCGAGCCCGAGGTGGAGCACTTCGAGAACGCCTTCGGCTACTTTTTCTAGTGGAGTGGGGCGAGCCCCAGGTGAGCGCGAGGTCGGAGGCAACCCCTCGTGGTCGCCCCGCCGTCCTCGTGCATGGAGGCGCCTGGGCCATCCCGCGAGAAGAGACCGACGCCCACCTCGACGGCCTCGGCAGAGCCCTCGCGAGGGCGCGTCAGCTAGCGGAGCGCGGCTGGTCCGCGATGGAGATCGTCGTGGAGACCGTCGCCGTGCTCGAAGCCCATCCCGCGTTCGACGCCGGTGTCGGTGCCGTGCTGGACCGTGACGGGCGGCCCCAGCTGGATGCGGGTGTGATGGACGGCCAGTCAATGGCGTGGGGCGCCGTCGCGAATGTGCGGACGGTGGCGCACCCGGTCCGCCTCGCGGCACGGGTGGCCGAGGGCGACGGGCAGGCGCGGCTACTCGTCGGCGAGGGCGCGGAGCGATTCGCTGCCGAACTGGGAATGCCGCACGTGGAGCCCGAGAGGCTAATCGTCGCGAGAGAGCGAGCGCGATACGAGCGACTCCTCGAAGAACAAGGCTTCCACACGAGCAGGGCGTTTTCTGGCGAGGCTCCGCGCGGCACGGTCGGCTGCGTCGCGCTCGATGCGGACGGGCGGTTGGCAGCGGCGACTTCCACGGGCGGGGCGCCGTTCACCCGGCCTGGGCGAGTGGGAGACAGTCCCATCGTCGGCTCTGGATTCTGGGCGGACGGGCACGCGGCGCTCTCTGCCACCGGCTGGGGCGAGGCGATCTCCACCGTGCAACTCTGCGCGCGAGCGGGAGCCGAAATCGAACGAGGGCTCGCGCCCCATGAGGCCGCGCAGCAGCGGCTGGACGCGATGCGCGAAATCGTCCGCTGGCCCGGCGCGACGGCGGCGACGGGCGGACTCATCGCGCTCGACCGGACGGGTCGTGGCGGATGGGCCTTCACCACGCCCCGCATGGCGAGAGGCGGCTGGACGCCCGAGGGCGGTGCGTGGACCTCGCTCGACGCGTAGCTCTGCCCGCCTCGGCACCGAGGCGGACCACCGAGCTTGAGGAGGCGATTACCAGCCGCGACGGCGGGTCGTCTCCTCAGGCGCGGAGTCGCGAGCCTCCCGGCGGGGCGTTGGGCGCGAACGGACGCGATCTCCGTTAGGCAACGCCTCGCGGACGACCCAGGCCGGGCGTCGGTCGGGCTCCACGACCTGGCGTCGGGGCGGCTGGGGATCGGCGGGGGGGATCGGGAAGGCGGTCGAGTCGGTGATGCCTGCGCGGGCGTCGGCGCGGCGGATGGGACGCGTGCGGTAGCTCCCGGCTGCGACGAGCGGACGCGCGGAACCGCCTTCCACGTCGCCGAGCGCAGTGCCGGGGAAGTAATGCGCGAGGATGTCCTCGTACGGATGCCCGGCCTTCGCGCGGCCTCGCGCGCCATATTGGCTCATCCCAACGCCGTGGCCGAAGCCGCCGCCATCGAAGACGTAGCGGTCGCCGGAGCGGCGCACATCCATGTTGGTGCTGAGCAACGTGCGGTAGCCGAGCCTCGCGTTGATCGCGGCGCGGAACTGAGAGCCCGTAATGGTCCGACCGACAGGCTCTAGCCGGACGCGCCGGAGGTGGCCGGTCGTAGAGCGCTCGGGGTAAATCGCGTTCACGGAGCCGTAGCGCGAGAGCGCCCGGTGGACTCGCGAGGCATCGGCGGAGGTGCTCCACCGGTGCTGGGGGGATTCCGCATCGAAGGGGTCCGGCCGACCGCGAAGGTAGGGGACGGGTGTGCTGTTCCACACGTCCTCGTTGTTGGCGCTGTGGCCGCCGCTGGAGGAACTGTAGACCGCCTCCACGAGATCGCTGCCGTAGCGGAGTACCTGGCCGGTGGTGAGTAGCGCCGCCTCGCGCGTGGTCTCCGTCGCGACGCCTTCCCCCTTGTAGACCTGCGAGCGCTGCGTGTCCTCCACGTCGTAGTGGGTGTGGTCGCCGCGATGGCGGAGGGCGTACGTCCTCGCGAGGACAGCCTGCGCCTTCACGCCCTCGATCTCGCGAAACGGATACTCGGTCGCCACGACGCTCGCGACGTACGGCTCCACGTCCACCCGGTTGACGATCCGCAAGCCGCGTGAACTGCGTCCGATCTCGAAGGCGCCTCGGTACGTCCGATTGTACCGGCCCGTGCGGAGGCGGACGATCCCGTCTGACACGATCTCGACGCTGGAACCGGACCGGCGGACGTTCTCGGCGGAGACATCCAACCCACTGCCCTCGCGCTCTACATGGACGACCTCACCGGGAACGGCCGTCGCGACGACGGTGCCGTCTACGGACACGACCATCGCAGCGTCGTTGGAAATGAAGCGGGCGGAGGAGCCGCCCCGGCCTTCGAAGAGGCGGACACGGATGTACTGGGCGTCGGCGGCGACGGTGCCGAAAAGGAGGCCGAGAACGAGAAGCAAGCGGGACATGGGCACGAGGGGAGAGGGTCCCGGTATCGTCTCGCGCGCGCGATGCTTAAGGATGATGCCCAGATCCGTCTCGTCCATGCGACGGACACGCCCAGTATAGGGCGCGATTTGAGGACGCCCAAACGGTCATCTTCTCGGTATCGCGAAGACCCAGCGCCCGTTCGAGATCTCGTCCGCGCGGCGCGAGACTTACAGCGCCAATCGGTCCTTCAACTCGCGCGAACGCGCCCGGCTGGCGACGACCTCGTGCCCGCCCTCCAGCACCAACTTGTAGCGGCCGGAGAACCAGGGGATCATCTCGCGGATGCGCCCGACGTGCACGATGGCGCTGCGGTGGACACGCATGAAGTCGCGTGGGTCGAGGCGGGATTCGAGGGCGTCGAGCGTGAAGGGGACGATGTGGCGACGAAGCTGGGGGCCGTCTTGCACGAAGAGGTTCGTGATGCCATCGTTGACCTCGGCCGCGAGGATGTCCGTAGCCTGAACCACGAGGAGGCGGTCTCGCGCGGGGATGGAAAGCTGGCGGATGGGCTCCTCCGTTGGGGTGGGCGCGGAGGAAGCATCCGCATCGAGAGTCTCTAGGAGCGTCGCGAGGCGGTCGCCGTCGTCCTCGGCGCGGTCCTTCGCACGGCCGACGGCCTCTTCGAGTCGCTCCGCCTCGATGGGCTTGAGGAGGTAGTCGACGGCGTTGGCCTCGAAGGCGCGGATGGCGTACTCGTCGTACGCGGTCGTGAACACCACGGCCGGGCGGGCCTCCGGCGCCAGCTTGTCGATCACATCGAACCCGTCGAGGCCAGGCATGCGGACATCGAGGAACGCGAGGTCATGGTTTCCGGCGGAGAGCTTGTCGAGTGCGTCCACTCCGTCCTCGGCTTCATCGATGGGACCGATGGCCCCGCTGGTTTCGAGGGGCGCGAGGAGACGGCGGAGGCGGGAGCGAGCGGGAGCCTCGTCGTCGGCGATGAGGACGTGGAGCATGGTCAGGAGAGGGGAAGGAGCAGGGTGGCCGCAGTGCCCTCGGGCGAGCTGCGGATGGACAGGTGATGGTCGTCGCCGTAGAGTTGGCGGAGGCGGTCCGAGACGTTGGAGAGGCCGACGCCGTAAAATTCGACATGCGGCGCGGCTCCGTCGCCGGAAGCGAACAGCGCCGGGATGCCGACGCCCGTATCCGCGACCGTCACTTCGGCGGTGTCTCCAGCCTCGCGCGCTTCGATGCGCACCGCGCCGCCCCCGCGCTTGCCCTCGATGCCATGCTTGACAGCGTTCTCGACGAGCGTCTGCACGGCGAAGGCGGGGACGGGGACGTCGCGGAGGTCGTCGGGCACGTCCACGCGGATGTCGAGGCGGGCCCCGAAGCGGGCTTTCTCGATGGCGAGGTAGCGCTTGACGAGCCGCATCTCGGCGCTGAGTGGCACGAACCGCTTGCCCGAGGAGGTCAGCACGTCGCGGAAGAGCCCCGCCAGCGTCTCGACCGTCGCCTCGGCCTCGTCGGGCTTCTCAGCGATGAGCGCGGCGATGGTGTTGAGCGCGTTGAAGAGGAAGTGGGGGCTGATCTGGGCGCGAAGGGCGGCCAACTCCGCCTCGGCGGTGCGGCGGACGAGTTGGCGCTCGCGTTCCAGCAGCGCGAGGCGGTCGGTCGCGAGAGCGAGTTGGGCAGCGAGGGACTTGAGCGCCTCGACTTCTTCCACGTTGTAGACCGCGAGGCGGCGCTCCTTGCGCGAGACCGCGATGAGTCCCGCAGGCTCGCCCGCCGTTCCCACGACCGGCACGGCCAGTGCCACGCCGATCCCGCGCAGTCTCGCGCTGATCGCGTCCGGGAGATCGGTCTCGTCTAACTCGGCGTTCCGTGACCAGACGCCGCCGCCCTCGCGAAGCTCGTCCCAGGCGCGTTCCAGTTCTACGACCGTGAAGTGTGGCGGCTCGGGCCGGAAGCCTTCGCGCACCCAACTCTCGCCATCCGTCTCGCGGAGGAAGACCACGGCGGATCGCGCTCCGACCGCATGACCGACGGATTTCGCTGTCGTCTGTGCGAGGGCTTCAACAGAATCGAGGCGGCGCAGGCCTTCGCCGAGGCGGTCCAGGGAGAGACGTGCTCGCTGGCGGTCACTCTGCACGACCCGTGCGATGAACCGGCGAAACGCGGGCGAGAGCCAGTCCGCGAGCAGCAGCAGCACGACGGTCCAGACCCCGAGGGCGACCGGGCCGGATCCCGTTACGTCGAGCCCCAGCGCTCGCATTACCACCGCCCCGAGGACGACGAAGACGAACACGGCGGCGAGCGCGGCGCCCGTGGCGAAGCTTCGCGCGACGAGCGTCCGAAATCGCCCGTACTGGAGCGTGGACGCCGAGACGAGCAGGACAGGGAGCAGCGAGAACAACTGCAACGCCACGACGAACCATCCGGCCGTGACCCGGTCCTCAAATGCCGGGAGTGCGTTGTAGACGAACAGGGCGCCTGCAAGGGCGAGCACCATCACGAAGGCGCTCGCTGCTCGGCTCCAGATGCCTGCCTTCGTCGTGGGCTGTCGCCACGTCCATGCGAGCGTGAGGCCGGTCGCGGCAGCGACGTACACGCAGACGTAGAACAAAATCGGCCCGACGAGCGCATCTGGCGGGAGCGGCCCGATGTGGCCGGTGAGCGTGGCCCAGGTGACGGTGCCGCCGAGAACGAGGGGCGGGACCCAGAGCGCCCACCTCGCGCCTCGGCTCGCGAGGGAGAGCCAGCGGTCGTCCACGAGGCTGCGCCGGATGAGTAGCGCCGGAAAAGCGATCCACCCCGCGAGGGCAAGGAGTGTCAGCGCGTCGAAGACTCCCATCGCGAGGGGGCCGTCCAGCGACGGGTAGCCCGCGAGCGTGACCCAGAGGTGCCGGACGAGGTTGCCGCCCACCCAGACGAGCGCGGCCGTGATGAGCGCCGCCGCGCCCTGTGCCCGCCTCGCGCGACGAGCCAGCGGACGCACGCTCGCGAGCGCCAGGACGTGCACGAGGGTGACGAGCGCGAACCCCCAGCCGGTGGCGGTCCAGAGCGCAGCAGAGAGGGGGTAGAGAAAGGTTGGGTCTTCCGCGACGGGTACATCGAGCGTGCGCGAGGCGTCGCCCCGGAGGCCGGTGATCGCGAGGACGACGCCGGTAGCGCGTTGCACGGTGCCCTCCACGTCGTCCGCCGCGAAGAACGGCTGGTAGTCCAGTTCCACGAGGCGGTCGCCGTCGCGGAAGCCCTGCTCGTAGGCTGGGCCTGGGGGGAAGACGTAGGCCGCCACGATGCCCTCGTCCGCGTCGGTCCAGCGGACACCCACGGAGCCGCGCGGCGGCGTCTCGCCGAGTTGCACGTCCACGACCTGTTCCACCGTCCACCAGTTCATCGCGAGGCGACCCAGCGGCAGGAGTGCGAGCAGCGCCGTCGCGCCGATCAGGAGGCGGACGCGCCAGCGGGGAGCGAGGGAGTCGGGGCCGGACACGCTCCAAACTACCGGCGCTCCGCCCGCCCCTGGCAGGGCCGATCTTGTGCCCATGCTGATCGACACCCACGCCCATCTCTACCTCCCGCAGTTCCAAGCGGATCGTCCGGCGATTCTCGCCCGTGCTCGCGAGGCGGGCGTCGGGATGATCCTGATGCCCGCCGTGGATCTCGCGAGCGTCCACACTGCGCTCGACCTCGCGGAGAACACGTCCACACCCGATCTCCGCGCGATGGCGGGCATCCACCCCAGCTACGTCCATGAGATGGCCGAGGCGGACCTGAACGCCATCGCGGATCTCGCGCGGGACGAGCGCATCGTGGCCGTGGGGGAGACGGGCCTGGACTACTACTGGACCCGCGACCACATCGACGCGCAGAAGGAGAGCCTGCGCGCCCACGCCCGCCTCGCGATGGAGACGGGGCTACCCATCGTGCTCCACAACCGGGACAAAAAGGGGTCGGACGAGTGTTCTCAGGACTTGCTCCGCATTCTCCGGGAGGCGCGCGACACGCACGAGGGGATGCTGACCGGCGTCTTCCACTGCTTCTCGGGACCGGAGTGGCTGGCTGCCGAGGTGCTCGATCTCGGGTTCTACCTCGGTCTGGGCGGCACGCTCACGTTCAAGAATGGTGGGGTGCCGGAGGCCATCGGGGAGGTGCCGTTGGACCGCCTCGTGTTGGAGACCGACGCGCCGTATCTCGCCCCGACCCCCCATCGCGGGAAGCGGAACGAGCCGAGCTATGTCCGTCTCGTGGCGGAGCGGCTGGCGTTGCTCCGTGGTCAGTCTGTGGAAGAGATCGAGGAGGCGACATCTGCCAACGCCCGCGCGCTGTTCAGCCTCTGAGTATCCAAGGGGGACGCCTGCTCATCCCCCCGTCTAACGCTGCGCGGTGGGTGAGTCCGTCCGCCTCGGTGGGTCCGTGGGCCTGCCGAGGCGTGGCGCCTGGAGCGGTGGATCACTATGTTTACTGCGGTCTTTCTGTTTGTGGTGAGTTTCCTTGTCACCTGTACTCGTAGTACGTCTCCATGCAGCGCGAGTCTCTTTCTGATTTGCAGCGTCCAATCCCGGCTGCAGCCTACGCCGAGCAGCGAGGTATCCCGGAGAGTGCCGTGGTGTCTCGCATCCGCCGGGGACTCCTGGATGGTGTGCAGGACGGTGATGTGTGGTATGTCGAAGACCGTGCGACGCAACGACGGCAAGACGCGATGCGAGCGGTCGCGACTGTTTCGTCACCAGAGGAAGTGCCTTCTGTAAAGCCCGAAACGAGAAGGCAGCGGCGGCGACGCGAGGAGAGAGAGGCGTTAGAGAGGCGCTTTCTGCGCATCCAGGCGATGCCGTACTGGAAGCGCGTGCTCTACCAAATAGCTCTATGTGTTCCAGCGATGTTCGCCTTTCACCTCAAAGCGCAAGCGGCCGACTCCTTCTATTGGGCGGCTCCAATACTGGGACTCATCATGCTCACGCTCATTGTCTGGGACGGGATTGATACGATTCGTCGGCGCTCGAAAGGCTCCCGCCCGTCAGGGGCGGAAGACGTATGACCCGTGGCTGCACGCCGACGATAGGCTTTGCCGACTTCCCACCGTTCGGTCTCTGAACTCTGGTAAGTGGAAGCTCCACTCGTCCTACAGCCGGACGCTGCGCGGTGGGTGAGTCCGTCCGCCTCGGTGGGTCCGAGGGCCTGCCGAGGCGGGGCGTCTGGAGTGACGGGTCACTATGTTTGCTGCGGTCCTTCTGTTTGTGGTGAACCTCTGGGCCTCCAAGTGCTTGTGTAATGGCTTCTCTCAGTTCGAGCCCGTGAGCAGCAAGACGAGACAGGCACCATCGGGCACATGGCACATCGTCTGGGGGTGCGTGTTCATTCTCTTCGCGCTCGTCCACGCGCTCCCGCCGAGCAAGCTCGAAGCCGCCTACTCCCGCCCCTCCGATGTGGTCACGTCACAAGCGACCGTGGTCAACGCAGAGGTAAACCGTAGGGTGTCGGGAATCAGTCGTACGAGGGTTACCTACCGTTGCGAAGTGCGCGCGCGTTACCGCGCGGGAGGGATAGGGCGGACTGTAACCGTGACGATCTCGAGCGGATCGCAGTCCATCGCGGAGCGTGAGTGCGCTGAGTTTGAGCCGGGGTTCAAGCACGAAGTGTTTTACTCGCGCTCCGACCCGTCCAACGCCAGTCTGCTACCGGGCTACTTTGCCACTCCGGTCTCGACCACGGTGATACTGAGCCTCGGCCCCCTCGGCCTGCTGCTGATTTGGATCGGCAGGAGGCGATTGCTGAAGTACAAACGCCGGTACGGCTCGTACCGCCCCATATAGCCCGCTGCGGCACGGCGACGGCACTGTTCGACGCTTTGCACGCCCAGCCGCCGCCAACTTTTGCCGCTCGCCGGAACGTCACCACCGGTATCGCGAGTGGGTAGCTATTGGCTGCTACTGCACGTTCGCGAGAATCGCTCGTGCTGACTCGATGCTCGCCTCGCGGTTGCGAGCTATCGCGGCCTCATCCGGGCCTGCCATGGACTCCTCCGCACTCGTCGGCTGGAACAGGTTCGCGTTGACACCGAAGACGAGGTTGCCGCTCTGCACGTACAGCGTGGACTCCACGGTGCGGTGCGAGCCAAACTGGTACTCCGTCCCGTCGTACATCGCGCGCTCCCCGATGCCCTCGATGGACTCGTACTCTGTCTGCGCCGCGAGCCCTGAGACGAGACCGCCGAGCGCATCCGCATCGTCCGCCTGACCGGCGGTGATCTCGCCATCAGCCTCCTGCTGATCGATCTGGCGACCGATGGCCTCCGCCGCCTGTGCGGCTTCCTCGGCCGTGATCTCGCGGTAGCTCAGCGTGAAGGACTCGGCGGCCTCCTCCGGCGTCTCGTACACCTCGACCGTGTTGACCGTGACCGAGAGGTCGGCGAAGTCGCCCGCCTCGGCGCTGTAGGTGCACGTGCCCACGATGTCCATCTGCTCGATGGCCCCGGCCTCCACGCCGAGGATGGACGCAGCGTCCTCTAGCGGGAGAAGGTCACACGGACGGTCGTCGAGGTCGGCCGGGACGCTGACTGAGGCGGAGGCCGTGTCGGACGAGGAGTCGGAGCCGGGGTCCGAGGTCTCAGAGCCGCAACCGATGAGAAGTCCGACGAGAAGGAGGGGGAAGGCGCGCATCGTGCGAGGTAGGAAGAGGGTTCAGTCTCTCCTTCGCACTTCGCGTCCCAATCCCGCCACGCTCAGTCGAAGTCGCTGCAGGACATGAAGTAGTGGCACCTCGGACATCTGCGCTTGCACCGCTCGTTGTGCAGCCGCGAGCCGCAGTTGGGGCAGAAGTCCCACGGATCACCCGCTGGCTCCGGCTTCACGACGGGTTCCGGTACGTCCGCCTCGGGTCCGTCCTCGGGGAAGTCGAGGCGGAGGGTGGCGGTGTCGGCGGGGCGGGAGAGCGGGTTCACGTGAACGAGACGGAGCTGCGTTCAAGATCGGCCAGCCGGGCTGCGTCCGCCAAGCGCCGATGGATGTCCTCCAACTGGGGCCAGTCCTCGGGACGGAGCGTCACCACCTCGTCGCCGATGCCGACCACGAGCCCCTCGCGCCGAGGCATCGCGGAGTGAACGCCCACGAGGATCGCGGGACCCGGACCCGCAGCGTCCCACACGGATCGGACCGTGCCCTTCGATCCCGCGACGATCACCTCGGCCGGACGCCGCTGCACCACGTACATCCCGATGGCAGCCGCCATCGCGTACACGCCGGGCACGATGAACAGCAGTGGCCGAAGCACCGGGTAGCCTTGCAATGCCGCCGCCAGCGCGACGATCATCACGCACAGCAGCCCGAATGCAACCGGGCCGGACTGCGCCTTCGCCGCGATGAGCGTCCGCGAGGCGGAGCCGGGGTGGTGGACGCTTCGGAAGGTCATGCGCGAGGGCAGGCGTGCCCGCCTCGGCAAGCCCGTGGAGCCACCGAGGCGGGGAGGCGGGCGCTACTCGTCGGCGCCGAGGAACGGGTAGCCGAAGTGATGCGGCGGGACGAACGTCTCCTTGATGCTGCGGAGGCTGGTCCAGCGGAGGAGATTGAGCTGCGAGCCCGCCTTGTCGTTCGTCCCGGAGCCTCGCGCGCCCCCGAACGGCTGCTGCCCCACGACCGCGCCCGTCGGCTTGTCGTTGAGGTAGAAGTTGCCCGCGGCGTCCGCCAGCCGGTCCGTCGCGAGGGCGAGGGCGCGGCGGTCCTGTGCGAAGACGGCGCCGGTCAGCGCGTACGGGCTGGTGGCGTCCACGAGCGCGAGCATGTCCTCGAACGACTCGCTCCCGACGTACACCGAGGCGACCGGACCGAAGATCTCTTCCTCCATCGTCTCGTAGCGCGGGTCGTCCGCTACCAACACGGTCGGATCCACGAAGTAGCCGGTTTCATCGAAGTAGGTGCCGCCCGCGAGGACCTCCACACCGTCCGCCTCGGTAGCGCGGTCGATGTAGCCGGTGATCTTCGCGAAGGCCCGGTCGTCGATGACGGCGTTGACGAAGTTGGAAAAGTCCTGCACCGGCCCGACGGTGATCTCGCTCATCTGGGAGAGCAGTTCCTCCTTGACGGCGGGCCACAGGCTCTCGGGGATGTACACCCGGCTCGCGGCGGAGCATTTCTGACCCTGGTATTCGAACGCGCCCCGCACGATGGCCGTCGCGACCGCAATCGGGTCGGCGCTCTCGTGCGCCACGATGAAGTCCTTGCCGCCCGTCTCGCCGACGATGCGCGGGTACGTACGGTAGTGGCCCAGGTTGTTGCCGATGCTGCTCCAGAGGTGGTTGAACGTCCCCGTGGAGCCGGTGAAATGCAGGCCCGCGAGGTGCTCGCTCGCGAGGACCGGGTCGCCCACGTCGGGACCCTCGCCGGGAAGCATGTTGATGACGCCCGGCGGCATCCCGGCCTCTTCGAGCAACTCCATGATGACGCCCGCCGCGAGCATCTGCGTCGGGGCAGGCTTCCACACGACCGTGTTGCCCATCAGTGCGGGCGCGGTGGGCAGGTTGGCTGCGATGGCGCTGAAGTTGAACGGCGTCACGGCGAAGACGAAGCCCTCCAGCGCACGGTACTCTGTCCGGTTCCAGGTGGAGGAGAGGCTCATCGGCTGGTCCTCCAGGAGGTCGCGCAGGAAGTGCACGTTGTACCGGAAGAAGTCGATCATTTCGCACGCCGAGTCGATCTCCGCCTGGTAGGCGTTCTTGGACTGGCCGAGCATCGTGGCCGCGTTCATCCGGTCGCGGTACGGTCCCGCGAGGAGTTCAGCGGCCTTGAGGAGCACGGCAGCACGGTCGGTCCAGAGCATCCGAGACCAATCGTGGCGGGCGTCCAGGGCGGACTGGATGGCGTGCTCCACGTCCTCGGTCCGCGCGTTGTGCACCGTCGCGAGGACGTGCCCGTGGTTGTGCGGCTCCACGACCTCCACGGCCCGGCCCGTCTCCACTCGCTCGCCGTTCACGACGGGGTGGATCTCCTTGTGTTCACTGCCCATCCGGGCCAGTTCAGCCTTCAGCGAGGCGCGCTCGGGAGAGCCGGGGGCGTAGGAGCGGACGGGCTCGTTGACGGGATGGGGCGGACGCGCGATGCCGTTGTTCATCGGGGTGAGAGGCTGAACCGGAAGGGCTTTCGGGAAGATACCCGGCGCGCTCCTCCGCCCTCGTGAACCTCCTGTTCGCCACCACCCCGCCCGCCTCGGTGACTCCCTCGAACCAGTCGCCGAGGTGGAGGCGGCCGAACGCGTCCAGTTGAGAGGAGGGGCGGCGGTCGAGGAAGTCGGTTTGCTTCCCGAACCCCGAACCCCGAACCCCGAACCCCGAACCCCGAACCCCGAACTCTACGCGAGCAGTGACATCGGGTCGCCGGTCCAGCCGGGGAAAAGGCTGCGCGGATCCGCGATGCCGAGGTGCTGGCCCGCGAGGCCCGCGAACACATCGCGGAAGTCGGTCGTGACGGGAAGATCGCGTCCGTCTTCGAGGGCGTCCGGGTCGAGCGTCGGGATGGTGCCGTGGACCGTCGCGCCCTTCACGTCGTTGCCGAGGACGAAGAGGCAAGAGCCGCGCCCGTGGTCGGTCCCGCCGGATCCGTTCTGCGCGACCGTCCGGCCGAACTCCGTCATCGTCATCAGCACCACGTCATCGCGGTGGGTGCCGAGGTCTTCCCAGAAGGCCGCGAGGGAGCCCGCGAGGTCGCCCACGCGTCGCGCGAAGGCGCCGCCCGTGGACCCCTGCTGCGCATGCGTGTCCCAGCCGCCGCTCTCCGCAAACGCGATCTCCAGCCCGACATCGGACTTGACGAGTTGCGCGATCTGGCTCAGGCTCCGTCCGAGCGGACTGCGTGGGTACTCGACCGACGAGGGCTCCAGCTTGTTGAGCCGGGCGTCTTCCAACAAGCGGACGGCTTCGAAGCCCTGGCGGCTGGCGTCACCGAGCACGTCGCGGGCGGTCTGTGCATAGAGCGCCTCCAGTCCCTGCCCGGCGGCATCCAGCCCCGCCATGCCCGGGGAGACGACTCCGAAATCGTCTAGCTTCGCGATAGCGAGAGCCGGCGCATCGCCTTGCAGAGCAACGGGAAGTGCGGGCGTGATGGCGACGGCCCGGAACGGCGTCACAGGCGCCTCGTGGCCGAGCATCCCGCTCGCGCGGTTGAGCCAGCCGGAGCGCGTCCGGCGCTCATCGCGCATGCCGGTCTCCATGAAGTCCTGCGCGTCGAAGTGGCTCCGCGTCACCACCGGCGATCCGACGCCGTGCACGATGCCCATCTGGCCCTCGCGGTAGAGATCGGCCAGTGGAGAGAGCGCCGGGTGCATCCCGAAGTCTTGCCCGATGTCGATCAGCGCGTCGTCGCCGCGACGGGGGGACGCGAGGCGCGGGCGGAGACGCTGGAGGAACGGGTCGTCCAGGGGTTGGATGGCAGCGAGGCCGTCCATCGCACCGCGCTGGAACACACAGACGAGCGTCTTGCGCCGGGCGTGCGGGCCGAGCGCTGGGGCGGCCTGCGCAGCCCTCGCGAGGAACGTCGGAACGCCCCCGACGCCCGCCGCGGCGAGCGCGAGGCTGGAGGACTTGAGGAAGGCGCGGCGGCTGAACATGGAAGGGAGCGCTACTGGCGCTGGAAGGCGGGGGATCCGAGGAGGACACCGACGACGATCCCGGCGTCGACCTGATCGGAGGGCGCGGGCATCGCGTCGTTCGTCTGGCGGCGAGTCTGCCCGCCTCGGCCGTTGCGTCGGGCGTCGCGGGCGTCGCGGGCGTCACGGGCGGCTCGACGGGCCTGCTGCTCGGCGCGACGCTGGCGCCGCGCCGCGCGCTCCGGGTTGGCGCCTCGGTCCGAGGACATGCCCATCTCCGCGGGCGCGTCGTCATCGAAGTCGAAGCCGTCGCTCTCTCCGCCAGAGCCGGGGCCGTCGGGTGCGGCTTGCTCAGCGGCGGACTGGACACGCTGCGCCACGTTCTGCGCGAGCACCATCTCTTCGAGGACGTCGGAGGTGGGGCCGAGGTCGCGGCCGGGAAGTAGCACATCGCCGTAGGCGACCAGTGCAGCCGCGGCGGATTCGGGCTCGCGCCCTCCCGTGAGCGTGCCGAGGCGGACGCGGACGCCCCGCAAGCCACCTGTGGCGAGTTGGAGGCCGAAGCTCATCCGGTTGAGGAGAAGGCCGGGGTTGATCCACGCGGCGGCGTGGTCCGGGAAGCCGGTCGGCGGCTCGCGGTGGTAGATCGGCTCGCCCATTTCTTCGAGCGCGCGCGCGAGTGTGCGGGTGCGTTGCACCTCGCCGCCTGTCGCCCGGACGGCGCTGATGACGAGCTCGAAGGGCGTCTTGACCTTGCTCGGCTGACCGTCAGCGCCGGTGGCGGCCTCCCAGAAGGCCGGGTGCTGCACGAGTGCCCGGAGTACCTCTCGGGTGTCTCCGCCGGATGTCTGGAAGGCTTCCGCGAGATCCTCCACGATGGTATCGCTCGGCTCATCGGCGACGAACTTGACTGCCAGCTTTCGCGCGAGGTGGCGCGAGGTGCTCGGGTGCGCCGCGACGAGATCGAGCACGTCCTCGCCGTCTTCCATGCCGCGTCCGGCGGGGAATCGCTGCCCGAGGATGATCTTCTCGCCCGCGTCGTGCCAGTCCGGGCGGAAGGTGAACTCTTGAGCTTGAAGCGCGCCTGGCATCGCGGAGAGATCGCGCATCCAGCGCTGCGAGCGGCGGTAGTTGGTGTACGGCCAGACGGTCCAGCCGGTGAAGGCCCGCGCGACAGCCTCTACGTCGGCCTGGGTGTAGCCGCCATCCACGCCGAGGGTGTGGAGTTCGAGCAGCTCGCGGCCGTAGTTCTCGTTGATGCCTCCGCCCCCGCCTGCGGGTCCGAGAGGCGTCGGGGCACCGGGGGCGGCTTTCGAACGCTCGTTGTCCAGGTAATGGAGCATCCCCGGGTGCCGCGCGACAGTACCGAGGATTTGCCGGAACGGCGCGAGGACGTTTGGTCGGATCGCGTCGCGGTCGTAGACGAGAGCGGACTGGATGTTGCCGCCGCGCGCGGTCACGTTGAAGTGGTTGAACCAGAAGTCCGCCAGCACCTCGCGAAGCTGGTTTTTGGCGTAGACGGCCGGGTAGATCTTCGAATCGAGCAGGACCGGGATCAACTCGCGGAAGTTCTGGATGCCGCGCTCTCGCATGTAGCGCTGGGTGCCCTCGCGATAGGCGTCCGAGCCCTTTTCTGCGTCCGGTGGGATGTAGCCTGCCGCGATGGCCTCGCGCGAGACGCCCCCGGAGCGTCGGTAGTGCTGCGCGAGCCACGTCAGTGACTGCCGGTAGTCCGGGAGTGCCTCGATCCGGGCGTCGAGGTCGGGGTCCGGGAGATCGCCTGCGATCTGCTGCTCGATCCACGTCTCAAGACCCATCGCGAGAACGCGGTCCACGGCGCCCGGTGTGGGACCGAACGCGAGGCGGTCGAGGGCGTGCGCGGCAGCCTGGCGGTCGCTGAGCCCGGCGTCGCGGTACGGGAGGCGGAGGCGAGAGGTCACGGGAGGAGCGGCGGTGGTGCAGCCGGCCAGCGCGGCGCTGGTGGCGAGGGCGAGAGGAACGGCGGGCGTCATACGGAAAGATCGTGCGTGGACGCCTACGCGCGATCACTCGCTCCGAACGAACTCGGGCGTCCGGTACGTGCCCCTCGCGCGGAGCGAGACGACGTAGTCGCGGAGACGCCTTCGCTGGCGGAGGGTGACGGTGGTGCGGAGTGTCGTGGGCACGTCGAGGCCGTCCACCTCGCGGTAGTCCGCCTCGAAGACAGCGCGGGCTCGTTCCGGGAGCGATTGTTCCACCCGGAGCCGGAGGAGGTGGGGCGTGTCCTCGCGCGTGAACCATGCCGTCACGTCGGCATCGACGCCTGCGCCTCGGATGCGGACGCGCCACGCGGGCCGTCCGTCTACCGTGGACCGGGTGACGCGCCCCTCAGCCCTCGCTCCGCTCAGAAACCGTCCGGGCAGCGGAGCGGGGCGCAGCAGGAGCCCTCCGGCGGGCCCGAACGCCCGTCGCGTTCGGTTTTCGAAGCGCTGACGGGCGACCGCACCGAGGCGTCGTCCGTCTAGTTCGGCACGGCGGATGTCGCGGCGTGGCGGGCCATCGAGCGGGTACTCCAGCCGTCCCTCGGTTCGGGCCTCGATGTCGCCTCGCGGGCCGTCTACGGTGCGGTCCAGCGTCTCGCGCATCTCGACCGCGTCCACCTCGGCACTCGCGCGGTCCCACCCGGTGCGCCAGTCCGCGAGCAGATCGGCGCCGGAGGGCTGTGCGCTCGCAGCGGTCGCGACGAGAGCGAACAGGAGAGCGAGGCGTGGCAAGGCGAGATCGCGAAGGGGGAAGGACGCGGTGTCCACGGAACGGAGGACGGCCGCGCGGTTTGTCACGAACGTGTCGCGGAACGACTGAACCTCTGCGGCGAGGTCCCGATGGGCGGCGCGCCCCGCTAGTTTCGCGATCCCGCCCGTCTCGTGCCGCCCTTCCTGCCGTGGACTTCCAGCCCGACCGCCTACTCATCGTCGAGGACGACGACGACCTCCGCCCGATGCTCGAAGGCCGCTTCCGAGACGCGGGCTATCACGTGGACACCGCCGCGACGGGCCCCGACGCGTTGGCCGCAGTCGGGCGCCAGATCCCGGATCTCGTCATCCTGGACGTCATGCTGCCCGGCCTGGACGGCATTGAGGTGTGCCGTCGCCTCCGCGCGCAGCATCCGCTGCTGTACGTGATGATGCTCACTGCCCGGGCCGACGAGTTCGACCGGGTGATCGGTCTCGAGGTCGGAGCAGACGACTACGTCACGAAGCCGTTCTCGCTCCAAGAGGTGGTGGCGCGCGTGCGCGCCGCGCTCCGGCGGGTCCGGGCCGTGCGCGAGGCCGCCGAGGCTCCCCGCGATGATGCCGAGGCGGAGGCTCCCATCACCATCGGCGACCTCCGGGTAGACCCCGTCCGGCGCGAGGTGACACTGGGCAGCGAGGACGTGCACCTGACCGTTCGCGAGTACGACCTCCTGCTCCACCTCGCGCAAAACCCCGACCGACCGTTCACCCGCAGCCAGCTCTTGGAACAGATCTGGGGCATCACGTACGAGGGCTACGACCGCACCATCGACAGCCACGTGCAGCGCCTCCGCGCGAAGATCGAGCCGGACAGCGGCGACCCTCGCTACGTGCGGACGGTCTGGGGCGTCGGGTACAAGATGGCGAGCGAGTGAGTGAGGGCGAGATCCACGGCGATGCGGACGGGACAGGGGCGCGGCCTGCGTCCTTCGTGCCTCTTCCTTCGAACTCTCTCTTCCCGAAAGTCGCGCTTCTGCTGATCGGGGCGCTCGTGGCGACGGCGCTGCTGGCCGTCGTGCTGGCGGGGACGTTCGCGAGGGAGAGCAACCGGGACTTGCTGGAGAGCACCCTGGTGCTCCGCCTCGATGCCGTCGCGGAGGAGGTGGAAGAGCGAGCCGATATCGGCCCGCTGGGGGAGGTCGAGATCCCGGATCGCCTCGCGCGGGACCTCGCGACGCGGTTCCCCGACCCCCTCGCGTTCATCGACGAGGGGGGCGAAGTCGCGGAGACGTATGGAGGGCGTCCGTCGCCGGACGTGCCAGAGGACGCTCTCGCCGCGCTGGATGAGGGGCGCATCGCGGTTCAACTCGGTCCCGACTCTTGGGGCCTCGCGCCGATCCTCGCGCCAGATGGATTGCCAGCGGGCGCGTTGCTGGTCCGGCCGTTTCGCGAGACCGTACGCGAGGAGTCCGTCGCTTCGCGACGAGGGTTGCGTAACGCGCTCGTGGCTGTCTCCGTCCTCGCGGCGGTGATCGCCCTCGCGCTGGGAGCGCTTCTCACGTGGCGCCTCGTGCGCCCGATTCAGAAGATGACGCGGCGCGTCGAGGCGCTCGGCGAGGGGGATTATGCGGCGCGTCTGCCCGAGACTCGCGACGACGAACTCGGTCGCCTCGCGGCGGCGATCAACGAGATGGCGGGGCGCGTGGAAGCGAGCGTGGAGACCCTCCGCGAGGCGGACCGCGTGCGCCGCGAACTGGTCGGCAACGTAGGCCACGATCTGCGGACCCCCCTCGCAGCCCTCGGCGGCTACTTGGAGGAAGCGGAGCGTCTGGCCGGGGAGGGGAGAGGCGACGAGGCGGCGCAGGCCGTAGAGAATGCCCGTCGCCAGCAGGCGCACATCGCGAGTCTCGTGGCGGACCTCTTCGAGCTATCGGTGTTGGAACGGCCCGCGTCGCAGGTGCCGCTCCGTCTCGGTCCCGTTCCTATCGGGGAGTTGATTCGCGATCTCGCCGCGACGCACGCCCCCACTTTCCGTGAGCCCCGTATATCGCTCGATGTCGATGTCCCCCAGGGGCTTCCGACTCTACACGCCGACGGCGCCCGCCTCTTCCGGGCGATCTCGAACCTCCTCGACAACGCGCTCCGCCATTCACCTGAAGGCGGCACGGTCCGCCTCGGGGCCCGTGCCGAGGCGGTCACGGTCACGGTCTCGGTGGAGGACGAGGGGCCTGGAATCGCGCCGGGGGACTTGGAGCAGATCTTCGAGCGGTACTACCGGGGCGAGGGGGCACGGACGCGCGGGGCGCAGGGGACGGGCCTCGGGCTCGCGATTGCGCGGGCGGTGGCGCGGGCGCACGGTGGAGACCTCGTGGTGGAAACGGGAACCGGCCCGGGCAGTCTGTTCCGGCTTCGGCTTCCGCTACCGTCCGAGGCTCACACGGTGCTCGGGGTCTCGAACGAGTCCGCTCCGAGCGTGTAGCGGAGCCCATCCGCTGTTCGGAAGACGCGGAGGTCCGGGGCTGCGATGGTCTCCATCGGCGCGAAGTGCGGCGCACCGGCGGCGTACACGTAGCCCCGTTCCACGACGCCATCGGAGATCCGAAGGTCCTCCATCTCGCCGCAGCACGGCAGTTCGCACTGCACGAGATCGAGGGCCCGCCAGTAGCGTCTCGGGCGCGCGAGCAGGTGCGAGAGCGCAAACCGGCTTCCGCAGAAGTGGCACTTCAAATCGGGCATCGGCCTATTCCTCGGCGCGGAGCACGTCCAGAGGAGGCCTCGCGAGCGCCGACCGCGACCCCAGTACGCCTACGACCGCCACGAGTGCAGGCACGAGAAGCGCCGTCGCCACGAGCCACCAGGGATCCGGCCGGAAGGGGATCTGGAAAGCGAACTGCGCCAGCGCCCACGCCGCAGCCACGGCCAGCGCCCCGCCCATGAGCGCCGCGAGCAGCCCGAGGCCGGCGTACTCCGCCACGACGATCCGCCGCACCTGCTCCCGGCTCGCGCCGATGGTCCGCAGCAGCACGGCCTCCCGCGTCCGCCTCGCGAGGGCCACGCGCACGGCGGCGCCCAGCACCGCCAGACCGGTGGCGACAGCGAAGAAGGCCAGGAAGCGCAGCGCGAAGGCGACCTGTCCGAGCACGCGCTCCACGAGGGCGAGCACTTGCCGCACGTCCACCGCTGAGACATTCGGGAACGCGTCCACGACGCGCGTTTGGAGGCTCGCACTCGCCTCAGCGGACTGAGCCCGCGTCAGCATCACGACGGTCTGCGGCGCTGCATCCAGCGGGCCCTCAGGGAAGACCGCGAAGAAGTTGGGCTGCGGTCGCGCCCAGTCGATCTCGCGGAGGCTCGTCACCTCGCTTTCGATGTCCACCCCCGAGACGTTCCAGGTGATGCGCCCGCCAAGCTTCACGCCGAGGTCGGCTGCCATGTCTTGGTCCATCGAGACGGGGATCACCGCGTCATCCGTGCTGGCAGTGCCGACGAACGTTCCCTCTGTCAAGACCTCGGTGTCGGTCAGCCCGCCTCGGTAGGTGGACCGGTACTCTCGCGCGATGGCCCAACGCTCGGGCCCGGCCTCGGACGTGTCCGCGAGGAGGCTGTCCGCCGCGATGCCGTCGATGGCCGCGATGCGCATCTGCACGAGTGGCACCTCACCGACGATGGAGAGGCCCTGCTCCGCGACGATGGTGCGGACGCTGTCGGCTTGGTCCGGCTGCACGTCGAAGAGGACCACGTCGGGACGTTGCTCGTCGTCACGCGGGAGCGTGAGGCCGTCCAGAATGGCGCGCTGCGTGAGTCCGAGCGTCAGGACGAGGAAGACGCCCAGGCCGAGCGCAAGAAGCAGGACGAGTGTCTGGTTGCCCGGTGCGTGGAGGTTCGCGATGCCCTGCCGCCACGCGAACGGCCACGAAGGCCGCGCGACGCCTCGCGCCAGCCGCCGCACGACCGCCGCCAGTACGGCGAGACCTCCGAAGGAGACCGCGAGGCCACCGAGGAAGCCGAGCGCGATCCGCCAGTCCTGCGTTTGCAGGAACACAAAGCCGTACGCCGCGCCGAGGAGGGCGAGGCCGAGCACGAGGCGGAGCGGGTCGAGGCCGCGAGCGGTCGCGTCAGCGCGGAGGGCGCGCAGCGGGGGCACGCGGCGCACGGCTGCCAGCGGCAGGAGCGCGAACAAGACGGCCGCTACCACGCCCACCCCGAGGCCCTCTAGGAGCGCGCTCGGGACGAGGTCGTTCGCGACGGTCACGGGCAGGAACGGCGCGAGGACGGCGGGCAGAAGCCGTTGCACGCCAACGCCCAAGATCACCCCAATCCCGGCACCGACTGTTCCGAGGGCGAGGGCTTGGAGCGCGTAGATCGCGAGGACGCGCCACGAGGAGAGCCCCAGGCACCGGAGCGTCGCGACAGTCTCGGCTTTCTCGCGAGCGTACACGCCCATCGCGCTCGCGACGCCCAGCCCGCCCAGCAGCAGCGCCACCACGCCGACGAGCGAGAGGAACCGCGCGAGGTCGCCCGTGGCTTCGGTCCACTCCGCCTGCTCCTCGACCGCCCGCTCCACTCGGAACCCAGCCTCTTCGAGCGCGAGCGCGGCCTTCTCCTGCTCATCGGCGGACGCGATGCGGAAAAACGCCGTCGAGCGGGTGCGTGAGCCGAAGCCGGTCAGCGTCGAGTCGATCTGGCCTCGCGGGAGGTACAGCTGCGGGCCGACGAGCGAGCCCACGTCCGATTGCCCCGGCACGCGGTCCACACGCCCGACGATGGGGTACGTCCGGTTGCCGACGCGGACGGAGTCGCCCACCTCGGCGTTCATCTGGAGGAGAAGCGCGGCCTCTGCCATCGCGCCGCCCGTGTCGCGGAACGCCTTGACGGCGGTCTCCGGGAACGCCTCGACCTGTCCGTAGAGCGGGTACGGGCCGTCCAGAGCGCGGACCTGCACGAAGCGCGTCACCTCGGAGGCGGGGAAGAGCGCCATGCTCGGAAAGGAGACCTCGCGCACGAGCGTCGCGCCCGTCGCCGTCGCGATGGAATCCAGCACGATGTCGTCGCGCTCTTGGAAAGGGACGCCGCGCCGCGCCTGTAGATCGCCGCCGAAGACCTCGATGGTTTGCTCCTCGACGGCCGTGCTCAGGTTGTCGCCGAAGGAGCGGATCGCGACGAGAGCGGCCACGCCCATCGCCATCGCGCCGATGTAGAGCACGAGGCGGCGACGCATGCCCCGGCTGTCGCGCCAGGCGAGAGGGAAGATCAGCATCAGGCCGCGCGCTCGGTGACAGCCTCCGCCTCGGCACCGAGGCGGGCAGGCTCGGGCTCCACGACGCGCCCGCCCCGGAGGCGGATCTCGCGGTCGCACCGCGCCGCCAGTTGGAGATCGTGCGTGACGACGACGAGCGCCGTCCCAGCCTCGCGATTGAGATCGAACAGGAGGTCTTCCACGCGTGATCCCGTCCCGTCGTCGAGGTTGCCGGTGGGCTCATCGGCGAAGAGGAGGGTGGGGGAGCCCGCGAAGGCCCGCGCGACCGCCACGCGCTGCTGCTCGCCGCCGGAGAGCTGACTCGGGTAGTGTCCCGTCCGCTCCGCGAGCCCGACGCGGTCGAGGAGCTGGCGCGCTTCGTCCCGTGCGCCGCGATCTCCGCGCAGTTCGAGCGGGACGGCCACGTTGTCTAGCGCCGTGAGCGTGGGGAGGAGGCGGAAGCTCTGAAACACGAACCCGACGTGCGCCGCGCGAAGCTTTGCGCGAGCGTCCTCGCTGAGGCCGGAGAGGTCGGTCCCGGCGAGTGTCACGCTGCCGCGCGAGGGGCGGTCCAGCCCCGCCGCGAGACCGAGGAGCGTCGTCTTGCCGCTGCCGCTCGGCCCGACGATGGCGAGCGTGTCGCCGGGGTGCACGTCGAAGCTGACGCCGTCGAGCACGGTGAGCGGTCGGCCACCGCTGGTGAAGGTCTTCGCGAGGTCGCGGACGGAAAGGACGGGATCAGACACGAGGCTGGAGTAGGATCGGGCGCCGATACGACGGCGGGCGCGGCGGAGTTCACACTGGAACCCGCGCCCGAGGGACGGGTGAACGCACCGACCGACTCCACTCTGACATGACGCTGACTCCCTTCGCGGGACGCTCCCTCGCGATTCTCTCCGTGCTCTTCCTCCTGTCTGCTTGCGCCCAGCCCGACGCTCCGCCCGAGGCGGACCCATCTGCAGAGACGGCCTCTGCCGCTACGCCCGCCTCGGAGACCCCTCCGGAGGGCCCTGCTGACGAAGCGGAGTCAGATAGTGAGACCCTCACGGTCGTCTTCTTTGGCGACAGCCTCACCGCAGGCTACGGCCTCCCGAACCCCGAGGAGGAGGCCTACCCGGGCCTCATCGCTGATCGGCTGGAGGCAGAGGGAATCGAGGCGCGAGTCGTCAACGCGGGAAGCAGCGGCGAGACGACAGCGGGCGGGCTCCGCCGCGTGGACTGGATCCTGAGCAACAACCCGCCAGACGTGTTTGTGCTCGCGCTCGGCGGTAACGATATGCTCCGGGGCCAGCCGCCGGAGGAGACCGAGGCCAACCTCGCGGCAACATTCGAAAAGGTCCGCGAGGTGGCACCGGACGCACGGCTCGTCCTCGCGGGGATGGAGGCCCTCGCGAACTACGGAGAGGACTATCGCGAGACCTTTCGCGGCGTCTACCGCGATGTGGCGGATCGCTACGACGCGGCGTTCATCCCATTCCTGCTGGAGGGTGTCGGGGGCGTCCGTGAGCTCAACCAGCCGGATGGCGTGCACCCGACGGCCGAGGGCCAGCAGGTGATGGCGGAGACGGTCTGGACCACGCTCGCGCCTTTGGTCGGTGCGAGTTGAGCGGTCCCGTTAGAAATCGACCCAGATCCCGCCGCCAGGTACAGCAGAGAAGGCGGCGGGCTCCGTCTCGCCCGCTAAGGCAAACCTCGTGACAGGCGCGATGGCGAGCCGGGCATCGAGAAGCGCGAATGTCAGGGCTGCTCCGACCTGCACGCCTCCATGGAAGACGGCGTCCTCGAACTCGCTGCCCTCGCGGGACGGGTCGTCCACATTGTAGGCGTCGAGGGTGTTGGTGAGCACGGCGTAGGGTCCGGCGGCGAGGCGGAAGTCGAGAGAGCCTGGCAGCGGTAATCGTTGCTGGAGCAGGAGGACCCCATCTGCCTGAACAGCCGCCGCCTCGTAGCCTGTCTCCGGGTCGTCGAACCTTCCCTGGAGGTAGCCCACCTCGGTCTCGATGCGGAGGTCCGTGCTCCCGGTTAGCCCTGTCGCGAGTCCGAGCGTGAGGCCCGCGCGGCCCCCGAGGCCGACCGGGTCGTAGCGGTAGACGCCGCCGCGAAGTCCCAGGCTGAACCCGCTGCTCCATCGCCGCAAGGCGGTCACATCGACCCCGAATCGGTGGTGATCCGGGCTATCCAGCCCGCCTAACTCTTCTGTTCGCGCGAGGGTGCCGAGCGAGCCGTTCTCGTTGAACTCCGAGACGAGTAGTTGGAAGCCGGTCCGGTCGGTGAGCGGAGACTGAGCCGAGGCGACCGCACTGACGGCCAGCGCGAAGAGGAAGAGAACGCGCATCGCGAGGATTAGGCGGTGTCGGTGACTTTGGCCTCGGTCCCGTCGAGCAAGCGCTGCACGTTGCTTCGGTGCGTCCAGAGAATGAAAAGCGGGACCGCGATGGCGAAGATCCAGATGGCGCGGCCGGGCGTCGTGCTCGGATACAGCAGAGACTGCGCCCCGAGGGCAATGGGAATCGTCGTCGCGGCGAGGATGGAGCCGAGGGACACCATGCGGGACAGCGCGACCGTCGAGACGAACACGATCAGTCCGGCGAGGACCGCGACGGGCACGAGGCCGGTCAGCATTCCAGCGCCTGTCGCGACGCCTTTTCCTCCCTTCCAACCGCCGAAGAACAGCGCACCCCAGACGGTGAACACGTGCCCGATCATCGCTGTGGCCCCTGCAGCGACCATCGTCCACTCAGGCGCAGCGGCGCCGAGTAGCGTCGTGGGGAGTACGACCGTCGCGAGGAGGCCCTTGAAAAAGTCCAGCGCGAAGACGAGCGCGCCCGGTCCCTTACCGAGGACGCGCATCGCGTTCGTCGCGCCTGCGTTGCCGCTGCCGTGCCGGCGCAGATCGACCCCTCGCAACCGCGCAACCACGAGGCTGAACGGAATCGCACCGAGGAGATACGCGCTTCCGAAGAGGAGGGCGAGCGAAAGACTCATGGGCGGAAGATACCGGACGGCGCGGCGCGCGAACGCAGGGAGAAGGACGTGTGGAGGCTGCGCGAGCGCCGAGTCAATGGGCGGTCAAGGGAGAGCCAAGAAGTGACGATACCGCCTCGTAGAACAGACGGGTACATCGTGCCGCCCTATGTTGAGACCGTTCACCTCGGTGAAAGCGCCTTCAGCAGGCGCTCCTGCTGTCTCACCCACCGGTTCCTCTGTGATCCGACGGACACTGCTTTGCGCCGCGCTCGCGGTTGCGCTCTCGGGGCCCGCGCCCGCCCAATCCACCACTTCTGATCAGCCCACGGCTCGCCAGGAGGTCATCACACCCGGCGACCGCCGCGCGGAGCGGCGCATGAGCCGAGGCGTCGCGAGCTACTACGCGCGGTATTTCCATGGACGCCGCACGGCCTCTGGCGAGCGGTACGATCACGGCGCGATGACGGTCGCCCACAAGTCGCTGCCGTTTGGGACCATCCTCCGCGTGGAAGACGAACGCACCGGTCGCCGAATCATCGTCCGGGTCAATGACCGGGGGCCGTTCATCCGGGGCCGCGTGCTCGACTTCTCCGGCGCTGCCGCCGACCGCCTCCAGATGCGAAGCCGAGGCACGGCCCGGGTCGCGTACGAGATCGTGGACCCAGCCACGCTGCCGAGCCGCCAGGCGCCGCCGCCCCGGAAGGTGCGCCACTACTAGACCCGCCTCGGTAGCGCATCGCGCCACGCCTGTCACCTCGCGACGCCCCGGCTTTCACCCCGCCGGGGCGTCGCTGTGTTCAGATGCTATCGGACGACGGTGAACGGCCGGGTGAGGGCTTCCGCCTCGGTGTCGAGGCGGAGGAGGTAGGTGCCAGGCGCGAGGTCGCCGGTTTGGACCGTCTCGCGGAAAAGGCCTGTGGCTTCGCCTTCGAAAACGGTTCGGATCTCGCGGCCCTGAAGGTCGAGCAGACGGAGACGTACCGGCCCGGGTTCGCTCAGGGCAGTCCGCACGACCACGCGGCCTGAGGTCGGGTTGGGGCCGACCGACACGTCGAGCTCGCCCGGCACCACGGGGGGCTCGGTCGTCGTCACGCTGTCGTCCAGTTCGATCACGAAGAGGCCCCCGTTGCGGTCCGAGACCGCGATGCGGCCCGAGTCAAAGAAGGGGTAAATGCTCCAGACGCCACCGAAGCCGTATTCCGGCTCCAAGAAAGTGTCGTAGACCGCCGCGACGGTCGGGTTGACCGGGTCGCTGACGTTGAAGACGCGGTAGCCCTCGGTGTAATGACCGATGTGGAGCAGGTCTCCCACGACGTAGCAGTTATGCACCACGGCGTTCGGGTCCACGATGATATCGCCTTCTAGCTCCACGTTGAGCGGGTCGCGCACGTCGAAGATGCGCGTCCAGTTGCCAGAGGAGCCGATCTCGTCGCCGATGTAGATGTAGTCGCCATCGACGGTTCCGCAGACGTTGTGGGCCCCGCTGCCGGGGTAGCCGAAGGTGGAGATCCTCGTTGGGTTGCTGCGGTTCGAGAGGTCTAGGATGTCCACGCCGCCGCCGTAGATGTTGGGGCCATACCCAATATCGCCGTCAATGTAGAAGTCGTGGTAGTACGGCTGGATGAAGTGATCGGGCCGGTACTCGCCCACAAAGGTCGGGACAGCGGGGTTTTCGACGGAGTAGATGCGGACGCCCGCGTTTCCGGCCTGACGGCCTCCAGTGACGTAGAGGTACTGGTCGTCCACGCTGAGGTTGTGCGCGCCGCCGTTGTTCGTTCCAGGCTGCACATCGAGGAGACCGACCTGCTGGGGGGCGGTGGGGTCTGCGAGGCTGACGATCTGGATCGGGCCCACCTCGTTGACGAGGTAGGCATGGTCGCCGATCACCTTGACGTCCTTGGAGTCGTTCGCGCCGGGCTCTGTCGGGATGAAACCGACTTCTGTCGGAGTGCTCCCCGAGATGTCCACGATGCTCAGACCGAAGCTCTGGAGCGCGACGAGTGCGTACTCCGTGCCATTGGGCGCTGTGTAGCCCCAGACGTCTGCCCAACTCCCGCGTTCGTTCCAGACGCCGACGAGTGACGAGTTGAGAGCGACGAGTGGCTGGAGCCGGAGCGAGGTGCTCTCGAAGAGAACCGTTCCCTGAGAATCCTCGACCATAGACCGGAAGGTGTAGAACTGGTTGGGGTCCAGCCCATCGAGGGACGCCGTGGCCTCGAATGCCGTCGGACCCGCGGGATACGTCGTCCCGACACGTGCAGGTGTTCTGCCGTCTGGCGTGTACTCGAAGACGATCTGGGAGTTAGCCGGGAGGTCAGAGCGCGGTGTGTACGACGTTGCCATCTGCACGAGCCCATTGCTCGGCACGCTCACTTCGAAGAACCGGACGGGCGGGACGTCCACGGCCAGGGTCGCGGGATTGCTCTCGAAGAGCGCTCGTTCGCTAGGGACACGTGTCGCGAAGACATAGAGCACATCCAGGTCGAAGCCGAACGCGTCCGTGTAGGTGGAGCCGTCGCCGTCGTAGTCGCTCGCCATGATGTAGAGGTACTCGCGGCAGCCGGTGGTATCGGACCCGGGGGCCCAGATGCCATCCGCCGAGTTGCAGGCGCGCGGGTCCTCCACGAACGTCACGTTCAGTCGCCGAGGATTAGCGGGGTCGGAGACATCGAATGCGGCGCCGTTGAACGTGCCGACCCCTCCGTTGGCGTAGCCCTGGTCGCGCCGCCAGACCCGAGCACTGCTGGTGTCGAAGCGGTCGAAGACGATCTCAATGGGTACGTCCTCTGTAGCGGTGATGGTAGATCCCGCGAACCAGTTGCGGCCGTAGTACGCACCGCCGTTGAAGCCGGAGCCCGCGAACGCGACGCCCTCCAGCCACTGCGGGGGCGTGTTCCACGAAACGCTGAGGTCGCTCGCGGCGCCGGTCTTCGCTGCGGCGGCTGCAGTGACTACCGGCTCCGTTTCGCCGCGAGCGGGGGGCGTGTCGGAGGCGAAGCCCTGGGCAAAGGCGGGGACCGCTACCATCGCGGCGAGAAGGAGAAGAGGCAACCGGGGCATGAGGGGGTAGGGTGGACTGTGATGAAGTCTACGACGAGGTGCATCGAGGCGAAGAGGCGGAGTGATGCACCCTCCCATCCTCAACGCGAACCGAGCACGACCTTGAGAGAAACGTCGAGCGCGCGGACGCTGTGGGTGAGGGCTCCACTGGAGATAAAGTCCACGCCGGTCGTAGCGATCGCGCCGACCGTCTCCAGGGTGACGTTGCCGGAGGCTTCGGTTTGCACGCGTCCCGCAATCCGGGTGACGGCCTCCTGAAGCATCGAGATGTCCAGCCCGTCGTTTGTGCGCACAACCATGTTGTCGAGAAGGAGGCGGTCGAGGCGGGCACCGTCCGCGTGTGCGGCGAGCGCTTGGTCGATCTCATCCAACGTGCGGGTTTCACACTCCACGGGCACGCCGAGGCCGAGCGAGTCGAGGTGCGCGGTGGCTGCCATGAGAGCCTCGCGGACACCTCCAGCGGCGGTGATGTGGTTGTCCTTGATGAGAACCATGTCCCAGAGGCCCGTTCGATGGTTGGCGGCGCCACCCAGTTGAACGGCCCATTTGTCGAGTCGGCGGAGGCCCGGTGCTGTCTTGCGCGTATCCAGGACCGTCGCGGGACGGGCCGCCTCGGCCATCCGGTGGGCGGCCGTCGCGATGCCGCCCATGCGCTGCACAAGGTTGAGTGCGAGCCGCTCCGCGACGAGAATGGAGCGGGCGTCGCCCCGCACGTCGCCGGGTTCGTCTCCTGGTGAGACACGGTCTCCGTCGGAGAAAGACCAGTTCACCTCCAAGTCGGGATCGACAGCCTGGAACACGCGCTCAGCGACGGCTAACCCGGCAATCACGCCGGTCTCCTTGACACGGAATCGCGCGACGGCGGGCGTTCCTTTGGGAATGGTCGCCTCGGTGGTGATGTCGCCCGTCCCGATGTCCTCCCTGAGTGCAATCGGAAGGAGGGTTTCGAGGGCATCGGAGACAGCGTCGGGGAGCGCGAGCATGGGGACTCGAAGAAGGAGGAAGAAGAGCGAAGGAACTCACATCGAGGAACGGGGAGGGAAGGTCGCCACATGCGAGCCGCGTCCGTACCGATTGCGGCAGGATTGCGTTTCGAGGCATGCCTTGTTTGGTATCCGCGCGACCTGTAGCTTGCATGCACTCACGTACGAACCGGTGGCCCGGGCCGGTCGCCGTCTCTCCTCGTTTCTCGCCCAGACCCTCATGTCTCTCCGTACGCTCTGCGCCGCGCTGATCCTGTTCGGCTCGTCTGTCGCTGTCGCCCAGTCGCTCCCGTCATGGGCCGAGCCCAGCGCTCCCGCCTCCTCTGAGGCCGCGACGTCCGACCTCGGCCCTGGCCCGCCGCCGCCGCCGCCGCCGCCGCCCCCTGTCCCTGTTGACGGTGGTCTCGGTCTTCTCGCGCTCGCAGGCGCTGGCTATGCAGCTCACCGCCTGCGCCGTCGCCGCGAGGACTAGTCGTCCGCTCCTTGCTCGTCCCTGGAGGGCACCGTTTGGTAACGGTGCCCTCCTCCCGTATGGGTGTGGTCCTTCGTACTGTGCCCCTACACGCTCTCGCCTTCCCCGATCGACCATGACACGTTTGCTTCTCTTGCCGGCTCTTCTGCTGGCAGTCTCTGTCCCCACCCAGGCGCAGATCACGCTCTCGCCCGGTGACCTCGCCCTCACGTTCGTCAACACTGATACGCCCGATGGCTTCGCGTTCGTCGCGCTGACCGACATCCCCGCCGGAACGGAGATCCTCTTTGCAGACTGCGGGGTTCAGTCCGATGGCACCTTCAGGGGTGGGGAGGGCGCGATCAGCTACGTCGTGCCCGCAGGAGGGCTCAGCGCTGGCGACGAAGCGGTGTTCGAAGACGGAGCGTCCTCGTCGGGGTTCACCGAAGGTGAGGATGGCGGTGCCGGATGCACCGGCACGTTCGCCCTCAGCACCAGTGGGGATCAGGTCGTGGTCTACCAGACCGACGACGCAGGCACGACCCAGTACCTCTACATCGTCGACCTCGATGGTGGCGATGGGTTCGCTTCTAACGCCACGAACTCGAACAATACCGCGCTACCCCCTGGATTGACCGACGGGACGACCGCCGTCGACATCGATCCCGAGGTGGACAATGCCATCTATGACGGATCGCTCCAGACCGGCACGCCTGCAGAGCTACTCGCAGCCATCGGCGACGAAGCCAACTGGAATGGATCCAACTCGGCGATCACCTACTCCGCCTCGACGTTCTCCTTCATGGTGTCGACGATGCCGACCATCACGCAGCCGCTCGTGTTCACCACGCCGGGCGAGGACGACACGGCCGCAGCCTACCGCTTGCTCTCCCCTCCGGTCGAAGGCTTCCTGATCGATGACCTCGCAGACCTCAACTTGGTCCAGGGAGTAGACGCCGGGACGATGAACGAGGAGCAGTACCCCAACTTCGGCGACAACGTCTTCGTTTCGCTGGGCGGCAATACGCGCCTCGACTTCGTGCCGCCCGTCGACACCGATGAAGAAATCCGATCCGGCCAGGGCTTCTTCTGGTACCTCTACGACCGGACCTTCGACCCCTCAGGGGGAGGGAACGGGACGAGCCAGAGCGTCGAACTGACCGGTTTCGAGCTCTCTGCCACCGGGACCGTCCCGACATCGGACGTGACGTTCATGCCGCCGAACTACGCCATCGCGTCCGGTACGCGTGCGTTCCTGATCGGCAACCCGTTCGATGAGGACCTCAACGTGTCTGGAATTACATCCACACCGGCTCGTCAGACGGTTATCCAGACGTGGGATCCGCAGGGGACCAACTCGACTGGCGATGTCGTGGGTGGCTTCCAGGCGTTCGAGGCTGGAACCGCCAACGAGGTCTTAGCTGTCTGGCAGGGCGCCTACGCCGAACTCTCAGACCTCACGGCGGCCCCGACGTTCACCTACGCAGCCTCCGCCCGGACTGGCAGCCAGTCTGCGCCGTTCTATGGACGGCCTGCTGCCATCTCCAACGCCATCGCGCTCCGGCTCAGTGGGCGTACCGAGGCGGGCACACCCGTCGGGGACAATCTCGCCGTCGTCCGCTTCGCTCAAGACGCCTCGGCAGAATGGGATCTCCGCGATGCGTCCAAGCTGCTCCCGCCCGTCGCGGACCTCGCGCTTCTCGCGCCGACGACCCTTCGGGATGGCTCGCCGTGGCGCACCGCTGTCAACACGCTTCCTGAGGGCGATGTCGTCGTGCCCGTGGAGTTCACCACGTCGGGCGCTGGCACGTTCACGGTGGACGCGGACGTCACCCTCTCCGGTGGCACGCGCGCGATCCTTCGCGACCGCCTCACCGGCGACGAGATCGACCTCGCGACGGAGAGCTACACGTTCACTGCTGGAGAGACGGACTGGACTGAGCGCTTCGAACTCAGCGTCTCCTTCGCTGTCGTGGCGAATGAGCAGGACGCAGCGGCGGGCTTCCGCCTTTCCGCCCCGACGCCGAACCCGACTCGCGGTACGGCCCGCCTCGTGCTCTCCGTGGGTACGGCCCAAGACGTGCAGGTCGCCGTGTTCGATGCGCTCGGCCGCGAAGTCGCCGTCCTTCACGACGGGCCACTCGCGTCTGGTACGGCTGAAGCACTGAGCATCGAGACGAGCCGCCTCGCGCCGGGCGTCTATGTTGTCCGGGCCCAGGGTGACATCGTCACGCGGACGCAGCGCCTGACCGTCACGCGATAGGCTCTCGCACCTATGAAAACCGCGCTCCTCGGCCACGAAGTCTGGGGGCGCGGTTCGTTTGGTGGGGCCGAGGTTCAGACGCCCCGAAGGAGCCGCGCCGCAGTGCCCTCGCTATAGTTCGCCTCGCGGATCTTGGTCGCGGTTCGGGCTACGTCGTAGTGTACCCGCACGAGCTCGTACTCGAACGTCTCGGTGTCGAACATTCCGAACGCGAGGCGTGGGTCTCGGTCGCGTGGCTGCCCGACGCTGCCCACGTCGATGAGGTATCGGTGGCCCTTGCGGACCCGAAGCACGCCCACTTTGTCCGAGACCACGGCCGGACGATGGCTGTGCCCGACGAAGCAAACCTCGGTCTGGAATGCTGGGAACTGTGCTTGCAACTCGCGGAATGAAGACAGGCGTGCCCACGCGCCGGGTTCCAGCGGCGCTGCGTGGGCGGCTGTGATCCCGTAGCCCTCAATCCGAAGCGGAAGAGACCGCAGCCACTCCAACTGGTCGCGGCTGAGGGCCTCGCGATGAGCCCCCGCGATGCGCTGAGCGTCCTTGGGCAGGTACCCGACGCCGCGCTCGAAAGCGACCGCCTCGTCGTGGTTGCCGAGGACCGTGACGTCGCATCGCTCCCGGACGATCTCCACGCATGGGACCGGGTCCGGCCCATACCCCACGACGTCCCCGAGGCAGACAATTGCGTCTGCCCCCCGACGGTCGACTTCGTCCAACGCGGCCGTGAGCGCTTCGAGGTTGGCGTGGACGTCGGACAAGACGGCGAGACGCACGGGAGGGGGGAGGAGAGAGGACACCGGAGACGCAGCGAAGCTAGCCCGGGCGGTCGGCATGCGACGGTCTCCTGCGGTGCCGTCCGGTATCTTCACGTCCTCTCACGCTCGCCCATGGCGTTCCGTCCATCGTCGCTCCTCGTCACCGGAGGCGCCGGGTTCATCGGCGCCAACTTCGTGCGGTACGTCCTGGATGCGGACCCACGGGTTCGGATCGTAACCCTGGACGCGCTGACCTATGCAGGCAGCCGTCTGAATCTGGCCGAGGTGCTGGACGATCCGCGCCACCAGTTCGTGGAGGGCAGCATCACAGATCGTGCACTCGTGGATCGTCTCCTTCGTGAGCACGAGGTGGACGGGGTGGCGCACTTTGCGGCGGAAAGCCACGTGGACCGATCCATCCTGGAACCCGCTGCGTTTGTGGAGACCAACGTGGTCGGCACCTTTACCCTGCTGGAGGCCGTGCGCGAAGCCTGGGGGCGGCGGCGCGATGTCCGCTTTCACCACGTGTCGACTGACGAGGTGTTCGGCGACCTCGGTCCCGACGATCCGGCCTTCTCGGAGACGACCCCGTACGATCCGTCCTCCCCGTACTCAGCCTCGAAGGCTGCTAGCGATCACTTCGTCCGCGCCTACGCCCGAACCTTCGGCCTTCCGGTCACGATCACCAACTGCTCGAACAACTACGGTCCGTTCCACTTCCCCGAGAAGTTGATCCCGCTGACGATCCTTCGCGCGCTCGCTGGACAGCCGATTCCGCTCTATGGGGATGGCCAGCAGGTTCGCGATTGGCTCTACGTTCGCGACCACTGCTCTGCGATCTGGCGCGTGCTCACCGAGGCAGAGCCGAGCAGCACGTACACCATCGGAGGCGGCAACCAGCCCACCAACCTGGAGGTGGTCCACCACATCTGTGATCTCCTCGACGAGCGCCGCCCCGGGCAGGCACCGCACGCCCGCCTCGTCACCTTCGTGCGAGACCGCCCCGGCCACGACCGCCGCTACGCGATGGAGACGGCCCAGATTGAGCGTGACCTCGGCTGGAGGCCGGAGGAAACGCTGGAAACAGGGATCGAGAAGACAGTGGACTGGATGCTAGAACATCAGGACTGGCTGGCCTCCATCGTGAGGGAAAAGGGCCTCGCGGAGTGGATGACACGCAACTACACCGACCTCGACTAGCCCCGCCTCGGTCCGTTCGCGGGCCTACCGAGGCCGAACGACTCCATGAAAGGCATCATCCTCGCGGGAGGACACGGCACACGGCTCCGGCCGCTCACGCTCGTGCAGAGCAAGCAGTTGCTGCCGGTCTACGACAAGCCGATGATCTATTACCCGCTCAGCACCCTGATGCTCGCGGGGATCCAAGAGGTGCTCGTCATCTCCACCCCGGAGGCCCTGCCGGGATTCCGGGCGCTGCTCGGCTCTGGCGAGCAATGGGGCATGCGGTTCGCATACGCAGAACAGGATCAGCCTCGTGGCCTCGCTGATGCGTTTCGGATCGGCGGGGCCTTCATTGGAGAGGAACCGGTGTGCCTGATCCTCGGGGACAACCTGTTCTACGGGTCGGGCCTGTCTGCCTCACTGCAGCGAGCAGCGAAGGTGACAGAGGGCGCGTGCGTGTTCGCGTACCCCGTGCGCGATCCCGAGCGCTACGGCGTCGTGGAGCTAGATCCCGAAGGATCCCCGGTTTCGATCGAGGAGAAACCGGGGGACCCACGTTCCAATCTGGCGGTCGCGGGGTTGTATTTCTATGGACCCGAGGTGGTGGCGGTGGCGGATCGCTTGGAGCCGTCCCCGCGAGGCGAACTGGAAATCACAGACGTGAACCGAGTTTTCCTAGAGCGAGGTCATCTCTCCGTTGAAGTGCTCGGTCGCGGTGTCGCATGGCTGGACGCGGGCACGCACGAGTCGTTGCTGGAAGCCTCTCAGTTCGTGCACGCCGTCCAGGCGCGGCAGGGGCTTCTGATCGCGAGTCCTGAAGAAGTGGCGTTTCGGATGGGATACATCGACGCGGAGCGGCTGGAGGAGCTGGTACACTCCCTCGCCGGGACGGCATATGCTCGCGCGCTCTCCGATCTGGCCGAGCGATCCGCAGGTTGACGTTTCCTGCGTACAGGTTCAGAGGACGGCATTTGCTTTCTATGTCGGGTGATGTAGTTTGCGACGCAAAGCGGATCCCTCGCGAACGTTCCGTGATGCCTCCGCCTGAGAGCAGGGCTCACGGGGCGGACCCCTATATTCGCCCCCGTCTCCATACGCGGAACCATCCCGCGCGCACATGGCTGCACCGTATCAGACCCCCCCTCGCACTCCCACGGAACGCCCGGATGCCCCGATCCTCGTTGAGGAGCCCGTCTACGTCCGCGACCAGAAGGCGGGTGACATCGACCTCCGCGAGATCATCGACCTCGCGATTCGGGGAAAGTGGATCGTCCTCGGCACGCTCGTCGCGCTGCTCATCCCGACGGTTCTCTTCACGATGTGGCAGCCCAACATGTACCGGGCAACGGCCACCATCCTCGTAGAGAACAACGACGACGCCCAGGCTGTGATGCCTGGCTCCGGGGCGACGAACCCCCTGATCGCGACTGAGCCGAACCTCCAGAACGAGCTGCTGCTTCTCGAAGAAGACATCGGCCTCGCGGAGCTGGCCGCGCGAGAGGTGATGCAGTACGAGAAGGACCCGGAGACTCAGCAGCCTCTCACGATCCTTCGCCGCGCCGCGCAGAACGGCCAACCGACGATCCGGAGTGTGGGGCTGCTACTCCAGGGCCCGTACACGAGCGCCAACACAGCGGGTCAGGAGGTCGACGCCATCCGAGTGACTGCGCAAAGCGAGAATCCCGGAGAGGCTGCGCTACTCGCCAACCTCTATGCTGAGGCCTTCGTGGACGTGGCGCAGACTTCTAGCCGAGGCGGCGTTACGGCCGTCCGCGAGTTCCTCGAAGAGCAAGTTTCTGACAAGGACGAACGCCTCCGCGAGGCGGACGCAGCCGTCGAGAACTACATGAACCGCTCGGGTGCGGTCGCGCTCCAGGAGGAGACGACTGACCTCGTGTCCAATCTCGGTGCCCTCGACGGTCAGCTAGACGCCACCAACATCGAGATCCAGACAAAGCAGGCAGAGATCACTGCGATCCGCGAGCAGATTCGCGACGCTGAGGCGCGTCAGCCGGGGGGCGTCACAGACACGTCGCCCATTGACCTCGCGGCATCGCGCCAGGAGTTGCAGCAGGTCGAGTCCCAGATTCAGCAGTTTGAACTCCGCAACCCAGACTTCCAGGGGGAGATGCCGGAGGACATGGCGATCTATTACCAGCGGCGTGAGCAACTCCGCGAGCAGATCCGCGAGGCGGGCACCCGCGCGATTGACACCGGCTCGATCCGACCGGGCGAAGTCGTCGCGGAGCAGATCGAGGCGCTCCGCGCCCAGCTTTCCGCTGCGGAGATCCGCCTCCGTAGCCTCCAGGCCAGCCGCCAGTCCTTGCGTGGCAACATCGCCGAGCGCGAGGGCGAACTGGCCCAGGTGCCCGGACAGTCCATCACACTGGCGCAACTCCAGCGTGCTCGGACGGCCGCAGAGCAGACGTACTCATCGCTCGAGTCTCGGCTTCAAGAGACTCTCGTCGCCGAGCAGAGCGAGTTGGGCTACGCGCGCATCATCCGGCCTGCGTTCGTCCCGACGATGCCCTTCGCGCCGAACCGTCCTCGCAACATCATCCTGGCTCTTTTCCTCGGCCTCACCTTCGGCATCGTTTTCGCCGTCGCCCGCGTGCGCCTGGATCACCGCCTCTTCCGGCCAGACGACATCCAGAACATGGGCTTTGCCCTTGTGGGGACGATCCCGGACACGGACGCTCTCATCAAGAAGGACTTTGGCGGCAAGGACTTCATCAACGTGGATGGCAAGGAGGTAGACGCTCACCTCATCACGCTGCTCAACCCGATGGCGACCGCCTCGGAGACATATCGGGCGCTGCGCACGAGTGTTCAGTTCTCCCGGCCGGACGCGATGATCGAGTCCATCCTTGTGACGAGCCCGAACCCCGGCGAGGGCAAGTCGGTGACAGCGTCGAACCTCGCGGTCGTGATCGCTCAGTCCGGACGGCGTGTGCTGCTCGTGGACGGTGACCTCCGCCGTCCGACGGTCCACCGCAAGTTTGGTCTTTCGCGGGAGCCGGGGCTCGTTCAGCGCCTCTTCGATGACCGGCCGCTTTCGCTCGCGGACTTCGACCAGCCGGCCGACGACCTGTACGTCCTCCCAGCGGGCTCTCTCGCGCCCAACCCGTCCGAGCTTCTCGGCTCCAAGCGGATGCGAGACCTCATGGACGAGTTCAAGACGCTGTTCGACGTCGTCATCTTCGACGTGCCGCCGGTCCTCGCCGCCACGGATGCTGTCCTGCTCTCCACGCAGGTAGACGCCACACTGCTCGTCGTGCGTTCCGGCCGGACCCGCGATTACGAACTGGAATCCGCCAACGACGCGCTCCGCAACGTAGGCGCGAAGGTGATCGGCACCGTGCTCAACGGCTTCCACATCTCGAAAGCCTACGGGTACCGCTACAAGTACGCATACCGCTACGGACGCGACTACGCGTACGGCTACGGTCAGAAAAAGAACTGACATCCTCCGACCTGCTCCGCGCCTCTCTCCGCCACTCGGGGGGAGGCGCGCCTGTTCACGCTCTCTCATGCGCTACGTCCTCCTCTTGCTCGCTGCCCTCGCCCTGACGCCGACTTCCAGCGCGCAGGATCCGGTCTCTCCCGGCTACGTGGGGGCCGTCCCGACGAACTCTCCCAACCACTTCTTCTATGCCCGTGCCGGTGAGCTGACGAAGCGAGTCTCGGTCTGGGGTACCGTGCGGGCGTCGGGTACCTACTTCGTCCGTCAGAACGTAGACCTCGTGGAGCTCTTGTCGCTCGCAGGTGGACCCTCACTGAACGCCCGCGCGGAAGACAACGAGCGGATCGTCACGATCCGGGTCTACCGACTCGAAGGCGACCAGCGGATCCTCGCGTACGAGGAGACCCTCGTGGACATGATCGCAGACCCGGCCGCGTATCCTGAGATCTTAGATAACGACGTGGTCGAGGTCGAGACAGTGGAAGACCGACGCTGGACCTTCCGAGACACCGTGACCGTGATTAGCGCGGTGTCTACCACCGTCCTCGCGCTGGAGCGGATCTACAGCCTAACCCGTGACCTTCGAGGCGGTAACTAGGGATATGAGTCACCTGGATTCGTTCCTTGCACGGGTCGCCTCCTGCGAGGCGACCGTCGGGATCGTCGGCCTTGGGTACGTCGGGCTGCCACTGGCAGTCGTGTTCGGCGAGGCTGGATTCCGCGTCGTTGGCGTGGACGTGAGCCCGGAAGCAGTCGCGGGACTCGCGGCAGGCCGTTCGCACGTCGAGGACATCACGGACGAGGAGGTCCGTGCACTCACCGAGGCGGACCGTTTCGAGCCGACGACGGATGCCTCTCGGCTGACGGACTGCGATGCGGTTTTCATCTGTGTCCCGACGCCGCTTCGCAAGACGCGCGACCCCGACATGTCGTTCGTCCTCGCGGCGAGCGAGGAGGTGGCTCGACACGTCCAGCCTGGCACGCTCGTCGTCCTGGAGAGCACATCGTACCCGGGTACGACGCGAGAGGTGGTGCTGCCGCTCCTCGAAGCGCAGGGCTTCACGGTCGGGGAGGATATGTTCCTCGCCTTCTCGCCGGAACGTGTCGATCCTGGCCGCACGGACTGGACGACGAAGACCACGCCAAAGGTGGTGGGCGGTCTCACACCCGCGTGCTCTGAGGCCGCCAGCGCGATCTATGGTGCTGCCGTCGAGACCGTCGTGCCCGTCTCCTCGCCCGAGGCAGCCGAGATGGCGAAAGTGTTCGAGAACACGTTCCGTGCGGTCAACATCGGCTTGGCAAACGAGCTTCTCCTGATGTGTGACGCTCTTGGCATCGATGCCTGGGAAGTGATCGACGCTGCTTCCTCTAAACCGTTCGGGTTCATGCGGTTCACGCCTGGGCCCGGTCTGGGCGGCCACTGCATCCCAGTGGATCCGCACTACCTCTCATGGAAGCTGCGCGGCCTGAATTACACCGCGCGCTTCATCGAACTCGCGAGCGAGATCAACACCCAGATGCCCCAGTACTGGGTGACGCAGGTCCAGGACGCCCTGAACGATGACGGAAAGGCCGTTCGAGGCAGCACCGTTCTCGTGCTCGGTGTGGCCTACAAGCCTGGCATTGGCGACCTCCGCGAGTCGCCAGCGTTGGATATCATCGGCCTGTTGGACGCCAAGGGGGCCGACGTGCGCATTCACGATCCCCACGTCCCGCAGTTCACGCACGCGGGCGTCCACCGAGAGTCTGTCGCCGACCTCGGCGACGCTATCGCCGAAGCGGACTGTGTCCTGCTCGTCACGGATCACGCGGAGTACGATGCGGGCCGGATCGCTCTCCACGCCCGTCGCTTCGTCAACGCTCGTGGTCCCCAGCCCTCGCGCGAGACCACTCCGGTGTGATCGCCAGTCTGGCCTCGGCTGGTAGCTTCCGATGAGCCTCTCCCGACCCATGTCTCGACCCATCCTCGTCACCGGCGCCGCCGGATTCATCGGCCTCTACGTCGCGCAGCGCCTCCTCGACCGTGGCGAGCGCGTAATCGGCATCGACGACCTCAATGACTACTACGACCCGCGTCTCAAGCAGGCCCGCCTCGGGCTGCTCGTGGACCGGGAGGGGTTCACGTTCCACGAGATGAGCGTGGCGGACCGCGAGGGCATGGAGCGTGTTTTCGAGGAGCATGCGCCGGACCGGGTGGTGCACCTCGCGGCGCAGGCGGGCGTCCGCTACTCGCTGGAGAACCCGCACGCCTATGTGGACGCTAACCTCGTCGGCTTCGCGAACATCCTCGAAGGGTGTCGGCATGGGGGCGTCGAACATCTCGTGTACGCGTCCTCCTCGTCCGTCTACGGCGCGAATCGGAACGCGCCCTTTCGCGAGGACCACGGCGTCGACCATCCCGTCTCCCTCTACGCAGCCACGAAGAAGGCCAACGAGGCGATGGCCCACTCCTACGCCCATCTCTACGGCCTTCCGGTGACGGGCCTCCGGTTCTTTACCGTCTACGGTCCGTGGGGGCGCCCGGACATGGCCTACTTCCTCTTCGCGGAGGCCATCGACGAGGGGCGACCCATCAAGCTGTTCAACGAGGGCCGCATGAGGCGCGACTTCACCTTCGTAGAGGACATCGCCGAGGGTGTTGTCCGCACTCTCGATCAGCCCGCCGAGCCGGACCCGGAGTGGAGTGCGGAGTCTCCGAGCCCGCAAAGCGGTGCAGCTCCGTACCGTGTTTACAACATCGGCAACGACCGCCCAACCGAGCTGACCACGTTCGTGGAGACGCTGGAACGGCTGTTCGGCCAGGAGGCCGAGAAAGTGCTCATGCCGATGCAGCCCGGCGATGTGCTGGAGACCCACGCGAGCGTAGACCGCCTGCGCGAGGCCGTCGGCTTCCAGCCGAAGACGAGCCTGGACGATGGCCTCGCGGCTTTCGTGGCCTGGTATCGCGAAGTCTGGTTGCCGATCAAGCGTGGCGAGGTCTCGCCTGAAGAGATCCACCAGCCGACCGAGGCGTAGCGGGTGGAGGGCCCGAGTCTCCGCGGCCGGGCGCTGAGCGGCATCCTCTGGATGTCCGCCGACCGGCTGCTGTTGTTCGCCGTCGCTGCCATTGTGACGGCGGTCCTCGCACGGCTCCTGCCGCCGTCCGACTTCGGCGTGGTGGGAGCGGCACTGGTGGCGGTCGAGATCGGGGTTCAGGTGGTGAACGCGTCCGTGACACCTGCCCTGGTGCAGCGGAGCGAGATCCCGAGAGGTCTGCTCGCAACCGCGTTCTGGCTCGCGTGTGGTCTCAGCGTCGTGCTGTACGGCGCTGTTTTCCTCGCGACACCACTGCTGGCAACCTTCTTCGGTATGCCTGCGCTGCTGACCGTTCTGCCCGTCCTCGCGCTCCTGTTCGTCTTCGACGGCGTTAGCTCAGTCGCTCGTGCGCGGCAGCAGCGTGCGCTCGCCTTCCGCGAAGTCGTCATCATCCGCGCGGTGGCCGATGTCGTCGGCCTCGGCGTCGTCAGCATCGGACTGGCGCTCGCAGGGTACGGCGTGTGGGCACTCGTTGGAGGGAGGTTGGCACAGAGCGTACTCCGGGCTGTGGGATTCCTCGCGAGGTTCCCGCATCCGGTGACTGCGGTGGGCCGAGGATACCTGGGCGAGTTGGTCCGATTCGGGGGCGGAGTGTCTCTCCAGGGCCTTCTGAACAGCCTCGCGAGGCAAGGCGATGCCATCGTGGTGGGACGGATGCTGGGGGCGAGCGCCCTGGGGCTCTACAACCGCTCGTACAAGATGATGGCTCTGCCTGCGGGCTTCCTCGCGGAGAGCTTCAACGGAGTGCTCTTCCCTGTGATGTCGCAGGTGAAAGACCGGCCGGAATCCCTCAGTACCGCGCTGTACCGTACGACGGCGCTCCTCGCCCTCTTGCTTCTCCCGTTCTCTGTGACCGCCAGCGCCCTGGCTCCAGAGATCGTGCTGGTCGTTCTCGGGCCGGACTGGCGAGGGGCCATCGGTGCGCTCCAGGTGTTGGCTCTCGGGATGTTCTTTCGCGCTGGATACAAGACCGGGATGACCATACTGAAGGCGCGAGGGCGCGTCTACCTCGCAGCGGGTCTTCAGGGCACGTATGCCGTGCTCGTTGTTCTGGGCGCGGTCGTAGGGGCGCGATATGGGCTGGTAGGGATCTCCACTGGGGCTGTCATCGCAGTGGTCTGCTTTTTCCTTCTGGGTACAGGCGCCGCGATCCGAGAGACAGGCGGCTCTGTCCGACCTCTCCTCCGCGCGTTGATGCCGGGGCTCCTCGTTGCCGCTGTCGGGGGAGGGCTCGCCTTGCTGGCAGCCGCGCCCTTGCGCGAGGTTCGGCTGTCGCCGGTGGCGACGCTTCTTGCGGGAGGTGGAGCCTCGGGAGCGGTCTGGCTGACTGCCCTAGCGTTCGCACCCAGCCTGCTCGGTCAGCACGGCCGCTGGCTCCACCAGATGGTCCTCCAGGCCCTCGGCCGGGGGGCCGATTTCACCCCGGCCGCACCCTCCGGGGCGCCTCCAGGTCCCGGAGCCTAGCTCCGCGCCCCGTACCTTCGAGCGCGCCCCCCTTCATGCCCCTTCACTCGTCTCCCGGATCCAGCGAGCCCGACGGCCGCGACCCCCTCCGCCTCGGTGCCGAGGCGGGCGAGGACAGGCCCGCGCAGCCGTCGCCTGAGCCGGTCGAGGAAGAACTGAAGATCTCGCAGGTGAAGGGCCGGGCCGTCCGTGCGACGGGCGCGCTCATGAGCCGACAGGTGGTCGTGCGCGGCATCAACCTCGTCGGCTTCACCGTGCTCGCGTGGTTGCTGGAACCTGCGGTCTTCGGACTGTTCGCGGTCGTCAAGTTCGTCGTCTACTTCCTCCAGCGGTTCAGCGACTTCGGGCTCTCCGCCACGCTGCTGCGGAAGAAAGACGCCGTGACCGAGATGGAACTGCGGACGGTGTTCACCATCCAGCAATGCATCGTCGCGGTCTCCTGCGCCATTCTCTGGTTCGGGACCGACCTCGTGGTGGCGATCTACCCGAAGCTGACGACCGACCACGTCTGGCTCATCCGTGTGCTGACGTTCAGCCTGATTCTAGCGTCGCTCAAGACGATGCCGAAGGTGCTCATCCAGCGCGCCCTCCGCCACGACAAGCTGGCCGTGATCGATGTAGTGGAGGTCATCGCCTACTACGGGATCGCAGTGGGGATGGCGTTCCTAGGCTTCGAGGTCTGGGCGCTCATCTGGGCCGTCCTCGCGCGCGGCGTGATCGGGACGGTCTGGGTGATGGCGATCGCGTGGTGGCGTCCGCGCTTCGGGTTCGACCGCGCGGCGGCGAAGGAAGTGCTCAGTTTCGGCGTGCCGATCCAACTCGCGTCTCTGGCGAGTCTCGCGAGCGAGGCCGTGGTGCCGCTCCTCGTGTTCGGCCTGTTCGGGGGGGCGGCAGTCGGTTTCGTGAACTGGGCGCGAACGATGATGGCGAGCGCGGTCGGGCAGCCGCTGATCCTGATGGGCAAGGTGCAGATGCGCGTCTTCGGCCGCATCCAAGATCAGCGCGCGAAGCTGACGCGAGCCGTGGAACGCAACATTTCGCTCGGCGCGCTCCTAGTGTTCTTCACCGCGACGCTGCTCGTCGCGCAGGGCGAGGCCTTCGTGCGGCTCGTGGTGGGCGAGAAATGGCTGCCTGCGCTCCCAGTGCTCTACCTCCTCGCGCCCGCATTCCTCTTCCGCGTGGTGGGCAACTCGTACCAGCAGGCGCTCAAAGCGCTCGGCGAGGGCGTGACGATGTTCGTCAACTCGCTCATCATGTTTGTGGGGCAGGCGGCGGGCATCTGGCTGCTCGCAGGGCACGTCACCGGGCCGTTCTGGGAGGGCGTCTTTGCCAGCCCGGTCGGGTTTGTCTCCTTCGCCATCGCGACCATCGTAGCCCAACTGGCTGTGGTAGGGCACGCCGCGCATCGTCTGAGACGCTACATCCGCCCGCGCTGGGTGCCACCGCTCGTGGCTCCTCTCGTCGCGGCCGTGGCCTCCGGCGCCGCGATGTGGGTGCTGTTGGACCTCTGGATGTCGGTCTGGATGATGGGGCTCGCCGCCGTTGCAGGATTCGCCGTCTATGTGCTCGTCCTCGGCCTCCTCGCAGGCGAACGACTCAGCAAGGACGTGTCCGACGTGCTGAACGCCTTCGGCAAGAAAAACGCCCGCATCCGCCGCCTCGCGACGCTCTCCGAGCGGGTTCTCACGGGGCTCCAGATCGGCTCGCGGCGCCCAGCCGAGGTGGGAGGATGAGCGGCCGTCCATTCGTCTACATCGCGGGTCTCATCCGCACCGGCTCCACGGCGCTCTCCGAGGCGCTGAGCGAGCCCGGCCGTGCGCTCATCATCCGCGAGCCGCGTCTCGGCACCAACCGGATCGTCCTCCGCGACGCGGATCTCGCCAGCCTGGCCCGCCTCGGTACCGAGGCGGACCGGGTGCTCGCTTGGCCTCGCCGCGTCATGGGTGGCTTGCGGACTATTGGCAAGGGTGGGCACATGAGCGGTGGAGCGGGGGAGGGACACCTCTCGGGCTACGCTGCGCGTGTCTTCCGCGACCGGATCGTCGCGCCGCTGTCGCGCAAACTGGAGCAGGTCGGTATCAAGGAGGTCCGCCACGATGGCTGGGAGCATGTCCTCGCGGCGTTTCCAGACCTCGCCTGCGTCGCCATCGGGCGCGACCCACGCGACGTGTACCTCTCGCACCGCGTCCGCGTCGGGAAGAAGGGCAACGACCTGCCCACACCTGCCGCCTTCGCAGGCGAGCTCTCGCGCCAGTTCGCGCTCCAGCGCGCGCTCATCGAGGCCACCGGCGCCCTCGCGATCCGCTACGAGGACCTGTGCCAGGACTCCGAGGTGCTGCCCGGGGTCCGGGCACATGTTCAGAGTCCCGTCACCGGCTCTGGCAGCGTCGGCCAGTTCACGTCCGCGCAGAGCCTCCGCCAGTCCGAGGCCGAACTCCACGGCGATGCGTTGACCGACCGTCGCGTCGCGCGGTGGACTCGCGAGGCCGACCCTGAGGCGCTCACCGCCGCCACCGAAGTGTTTGAGCGCCTCGGTGCCTACACCGAGTATTGGGGATACGACCCCGATGGTCTCGCGCCGACCTTTTCCACGACCCGACTCGCCTCCGCGCCCACCAGCGGAAGCGCAGCTGCCTGATGCTCGACGCCCTCCTCAAGCGCCGTCCCGGCCCGCGCCTCGCCACTCTTCGAGGCCCCGCGCACGTCCTCCCGGACTTCCTCCTCATCGGAGTCCAGAAAGGCGGCACGACCTCGCTCTACCACTACCTCGCGCAGCACCCGGACGTGCTCGGCGTGGGTGCGAAGGAGTTGTTTTACTTCGACCGGCGCTACGCCCTCGGCGAGAACTGGTACCGCTGCTGGTTCCCCACACATGGCGCGATGAAGCGCGCCAGAGCCGCCGCAGACGGCCGGACGGTCCTCACGGGCGAGGCGAGCACGAGCTACCTGGACCACCCCGCCGTGCCCCTCAGGTCTGCCCGCCTCGTCCCCGAGGCGAAGGTGGTCGCCGTTCTCCGCGACCCCGCCGAGCGGGCGCTCTCGCACTACTTCCACAACCGCCGGAAGGGGCGCGAGCCGCTCGACATCCTCGATGCCTTCCGCGCGGAGCCCGAGCGTCTAGCCGGTGAAGCCGAGCGCGCACTCGCAGACCCGGCCTACGAGTCGGAGATGCTGATGCACTTCAACTACCTCTCGCGAGGCCACTACGCGGAGCACCTCGAACGGTGGGCAGAGCACTATCCGCAGGGGCAAACCCTCGTCCTCCGCAGCGAGGACCTCTTCGAACGTCCCGCCGAGGTGTTCTCGCAAACGCTCGCGTTCCTTGGACTTGAGCAGTGGCAACCGGAGTCGTTCCCGGTCCGCAACCCTGGTACGAACCGCCGCGAGGTAGCCGACGAGGTTCGCGCCTTCCTCGACGACCACTACGCGCCCCACAATGCCCGCCTCGGCGCGATGCTGGGCCCGGAGTTCGACTGGAGCGCCCGCTAGCCGTGGAGCCGACGCTGCCCCTCGCTCTCGACGCCGAAACGTGGTCGACGCCCGCCGTGGCGCCGGGCCGCATCGTCGCAACAGATCGGTCCGGGCTCGTCCGCGCCTGGGATGCATCGGGCGAGGTCGCCTGGGAGGTTCGGCTCGGTGCCGAGATCACGGCGTCACCGACGCTCGCGGACCTGCCGGATCCGACCATTCTGATCGGCGACCACGCGGGGACGTTCGTCGCACTCGACCTCGCGACGGGCACCGAGCGCTGGCGGCAGTCCTTCGGCGCGATGATCCGCGCGACCTGCGCAGTGACCGAGTGCGAGGGCGAAACGGCCATCTGGCTTCCGGTCTACGGCCCGAGGCTCGTCCGCATGACCGACGACGGCCGCGTTCTTTACGACCGCGCGCTCCCGAAAAATGCCGTCTACCAACGTGGCCGCGATGCAGGCGCCGTCTCCTCTCCGCTCGTAGCTGACATCGACGGTGACGGGCGACTGGAAGTCGTCTTCGGCGTCCGCGCGCAGCGCGTCTACTGCTGTGACGCCGAAACCGGCGAGATCCTCTGGTTCACCCCACTCCGCTACGACCCCGACTCCTCGCCCACGCTCACCGAGGCGGACGGACTGCCACTCGTGCTCGTCGGGGGAGGGGAGCACACGGGCGGGACGGGCGACAACGCGCTCCTCGCGCTTCACCCGCGCGACGGCCGCGTCGTGTGGACCGCGCCAGCAGGGGCTGGGGTGGACGGCGCCGCGACGATCGCCGAGGTGGACGGGGAGCCGCTCGCGTTCTTCTGCTCCCTCGGATCGGGATCCGTTATTGCAACTGATCTGTCTGGGATAGAACGCTGGGCCCAGCCCTTCGGACCCACCGAGGCCTGTGTCCACGACCCGATCTGTCGCGATCCTGCGCGGCCCTACTTCACCGGCCGCGCCATCTGTCGTTCCTACGTCACCCCGCTCGTCGCGGACCTCGACGGCGACGGCCGTCGCGAGGTCGTCGCAGGGAGCAACAACGGGACGCTCCTCGTGCTGGACGCCGCGACGGGGGAGGAGCGCCACCGCCTCCAGACGGGCGGCATGGTCCGAGGCAGTGCGATCCTGGGCGACCTCGACGGCTCCGGTCGCCTCACGATGGTGGTCCCGAGCGGCGACCGCATCCTTACGTTCCCGACCCAGGCCGCCTCGGCGGAGGCGTGGCCGCAGTACAAAGGCGATCCGAGTCACCTGGGCTGGCGCGAGCCCCGGCCCGTCGCGCCCACACACGGCCCGAGGCCGGCACTCCTGGGCCCGCGCCTCGCGTGGCACTCCACCGTCCGTGACGCCGCCCGCTTCGCCGCCTTCCAGGTGGAGCGCCGCCTCCTCAACCCGCTGGGCATCCGCCTCGCAGAGCACTACTACTGATGCCCGAGAGCCCCGCTGGTGCACCAGCGCCCGTCCCGCTCAGCGCCCGGCCCGGCTGGGTCCAGGAGGTCGTGTACCGCTTCCGCACGGAATACCGCCGCGACGATGGTCTGCTGATGATCGCCGTCCACGCGGACGGGTCGCCGCAGCGCCGCGTCCCCGTCATCGCGGACTTTGGCGACGTGCTCCCGTTTCTCGAAGAACTGGGCGAGCGCGAGGTCGTGGACGAGCAGCTTCGGCTCTCGGAGGCGCATCTCTGGAACGGCCTGTACCGGCGCGATGGCCGCGTCCGCCTCTTTCTCAATCACGACTGGCTCTTGGGTCTTCTGGAACTCGCCCGGCAACGCGGAGGCGATGCGCATCTCCAGGGAATGGTCCAAACCGCCTCGCGCGCACTCCACGAGCATTTTCAGCGCGACGGATTTCTGATCGACGAGTTGCCCGGCCCAGGACCGTTCAAGTCGAAGCTGCTCCCCGCGAGCCCGTTCAACGGCGGCTACATCGAACTCTGGGTGGAGGAAGCCGAGATGACCGGCGAGACGGCGCCCCTCCAGTGGGCGTCGGATCTCGCGAGAGCGTGGGTAGAGACCGAGACGTTCCGGTCACACGGCGTCTTCGAGCCACGTCACTCTGTCCGCTTCCCTGCGATTCAAGTCCCGCGTCGCCGCCTCTCCACGATGCGCGCGCGGCTCTTCAAGGACAACACCAACCTCCTCTGGGGCCTCCTCACGCTCTCCCAGGCGACCGGCGAGACCCGCTGGCGCGATGCCGTGGACCAATGGCTGGCAGGCTTCGTGGACACGTTCTATGGCGCCGGACTTCCGTTCGCGCACCTCGACCGTCAACTGGTCGGTTACGACCGGACGCTCAAGGCTGCCTTCTCCGCGCTCGATCTCCTCGTGGACCTCCACGATGCGGGCGTGGGAGAAGGCCGCGCCCTGGACCTCGCGCGCGAGACTGCTGCGGCCTGGCTCGATCTCCAGTGGCCCAACGGCCTCTTCCCAGCCGAGCCTGGAGCCGAGTCCGACCACCTCGACGCCAACGTGGACATGGCCGTCGCCCTCGTCAAGCTCGCCGCCCTCGGCGTGCCCGAGGCCGACCGCCTCGCCGAGGCCGCCGCTCGGTGCACGCGCGCCATCCTGGAGCATCATGCCGCACCTGCGGGCTACGTCCTCGCCGTGGACCGCCACGGCCGCTCGACGGACGAGCGTGTGCTTGTCAAGTACCAGGCGCTCATCACCAAGCTCGCCCTTCTTCCCGAGGACCCCGCTGACCTCGTCGGCGCCACCGAACTGCTTTCCCTCCTCCGGGACCGATAACCGTCTCCCCCTGTGCATCTCGCCTACGTCGTCAACCAGTTTCCCGCGCTCTCCGAGACGTTCGTCTCGCGCGAGGTCGTCGCCCTCCGGGACCAGGGCGTCCGCGTGGACCTCTACACTTTCACCCAGCCCTCCGAGGCGGACCTCGCCACGATGAGCGCCTCCATGCAGGCGCTCCACGAGGAGACCGTCCACCTCACGCCCACACTCCCTGGCCCCGCCGACCTCGGGGGCCTCGCGGGCGCCCTCCGCGCCAACGGACGGTTCGAGCACCCGTCCAGTGCGCTCGGCAGGCTGGGTCGCGCCTTCGCCCTCGCGAAGCAGGTCCGGCGGGTCCGGCCCGACCGCATCCACGCCCACTGGCCCTACGCCACGATGGTGACGCACCTCGCGAGTCTCCTCTCCGGCGTGCCCTACAGCGTGAGCATCCACGCCCACGAGGTCGCACACGAGAACGGCCACTTCCACGAGGTCTTCGGTCGGCTCGACTTCGCCTCGTTCTGCAACAGCGCCGCGATGGAGCACCTCCTCGGCCAACTCCCCGAGGCGGCCCGAGCCAAGTCCCATCTCGTCTATCACGGCGTGGAGACCGGCCAGTTCGAGCCGCTCCCGATGCCTACCAGCGCAGATCCCTTCCGGGTCGTCTCCGCTGGGCGCCTGACGCGGACCAAAGGCTTCGACCGCCTCGTCCGGGCTTGCGCGAAGGCACGCGAGGACGGTGCACCCGTCGAACTCGCCATCCTGGGCCGTGGGGACGAGGAGGCGACCATCCGCGCCGTCGCGGAGGAAACCGGGTTCACAGAGTACCTCTCGCTCCCCGGATGGGTCTCCCACGACGAAGTCCCAGAGTGGATCGGGCGCTCGCATCTTTTCGCGCTCCCCGCCAGCGTCGGTTTTCACGATGGCCTGCCAAACGTGGTGTTGGAGGCGATGGCGAGCGGTCGGCCAGCGATTCTCTCGCCGTTGCCCGCTGCTGGTGAGGCGATCACACCCGGCATCGAGGGGGAGATCCTCGAGAGCCAAGACGACGTGGATGGCCTTGCCGATCACCTCGTCCGTCTTGCGTCCGACCCCGCTCGAGTCGAGGCGATGGGACGAGCCGCTCGTGAACGGGTGGTGGCGGATCATGACGCCCTTGCGCAGATCAAGCGCATGCACGCCCTCCACGTACGATCAACACACCCCGGCTCGTAGCTTCCAGCATGGCGACACCCGCACATCCGTACTACGCGTCCGGTCAGCTCTACCCTCGCGCGGGGGCAGAGGCTCGGCCGAAGCGAGACCTCCCGCGCCTCCTGCTCGGGGGGATCGCGCTGATGTTGACCTCGGCGCCGCTTGCCCGGGTCTACTTCGGCTCGATGCCGCTCAACTTCATCGACGTGCTGATGATCGGCATCTTCGGCCTGATCTGGGCTGGGATCGTCCGCCCCACGTCGCTGAAGAAGAGCTCGCCGTTGACGTGGCTGTTGCTCGTCTACTACCTGTTCATGCTCGGCGCCTCGGTGCGGGAGATGACGGAGTACGGCGTGGCGCCGGAGCCGCTCTACATGCTCATCCGGTTCTCGCTCGGACTGTCCATCGCGCTGTTGGTCCCGTACGTGGTCCAGACCCGTCGCGATCTGGACATGGTGCTGAAGATGACGCTCATCGGGATTGCCTTCTCGTCGATCTTCGCCATTCTGTACGCCCTGCCACAGTTCGGCGCGGTCCGAGTGTACCTCAACCAGGGCAACATCCTGTTTCCTGGCCGGGCCCGCGCGGACCTCGCGCAGCTCGCGATGGCCGAGGCGGACCGAGCCATGAGTCCCATTGGTGGTCCGAACGTGACGGCGTGCTGGTTCGCGCTCTGGTTCCCACTCGCGTTGATGGTCTGGCGGACCAAGATCTGGGGCAACAAGTGGGCCTCCTACGCGATGATCGTCACGTTCCTGACGCTTGGAGGCGCGCTTGTGACCTACGGACGCTCGACGCTCATCGCACTCGCGCTCATCTCGCTCTCGGTGATCGTCTTCAAGCTGTTCCGCGCCCGCCTCACGATGCTGGGCATCCTGATCGGAACAGTCGTCTTCATGCTTACGATCGGCCTGGCGTCCAGCGCCTTCGACTTCGATCTCGTGTTCATGAAGTTCGAACGGATGCTCAACGACCCGACGCAGGCACACACCGACCGCGCCCGCATCGCGTCCTACTCTACGCTGATTCCCTTCCTCGAAGAGAACCCGCTGTGGTTGGTCACAGGTCTCGGGTTGATGGGAAGCCGCGGCGTCCGCCTCGGCGTGATCGAGCGAAGCGAGGTCATCCTGAAGCTGGACAGTGGCGAGGTGCACTCCATGTTTGCCGCCTCGTTCTACCACTACGGGCTCTTTGCGATGTTCGCATTTACAGCCCTCGCGCTGTACTGCGGATCGCGGTGCTTCATGATGATGCAGAACAGCAAGCGGAGCCCGTATCAGCTCTACTGGCAGTACCTGTTCGCTGTCTGGGTGGGGGTGATCCCCTACTGGCTCTTCACGCACATGTACGTCACGGCCGAGCAGGGGGTGTACCTGTTCTTCTTCCTCGTCGGCCTCGTGATGACCGTCGGCAAGCTGGACCCGACGTTCCGCGCAAAGCGCATCATGCGCAAGCGATACATCTATCCCCACGCGTACCCGCCCACGGGCACTCCACCAACGCGGATGGGAGGTAGCCGATCGGGAGGAGCCTTCCCTCGCGCAGAGTAGCTCGTGCAGACCGTCCTCCTGCTCTCCGACAAGTCGTCGGGTTCCACGGCGCTCCAGTACGAGTTGCTCCGCCACCCGAGCATCCGGGCGGTGGAGTACACGATGCACAACGACCACGAGACCCTGTACTGGGTCAAAGCGGCCGTCCTGCTGGAGCAGCCCGCCGTCGATTTTGTAGAGGGACGCTGGCCCATCCGCCCGCGTGAGGCGCGCCGGGACTTGGAGGCGCTCCTGCACCAGAACGTGCCGGGGTGGACCTCGCCCAAGAACGACCGTGCTCTCGTCTTCGATGGCTGGCGGGCTCTCTGCGAGGCCTACGGCCCGGTCTTCTTCGAGAAGAGCCCGCACCACCTCAACTCGTGGGCAGCCACGAACCTGCTGCTCCGGTATGCGCTCACGACGGACCACGACATCCGCGTGATCGGCCTCGCGAGGAACCCGCTGGCCGTGCTGTACTCGGCGTGGACGCGTTGGCTGACGCCTCCCGAGGAGCGCCAGGCGTACTGGCTCCGCACGTATCGCAACCTGCTGGCCGTCGAGGGCTTGTTGGGGCCCGAGCGGTGCACGCTCGTTCGGTACGAAGACCTGATCTCCGACCCCGTGCCGCGCCTCCGCGAGATCACCGACTGGCTGGGGCTGCCCGCCTCGGACGAGGTCGGGAGCGGGCTGCACGCGCGTTCGGCGCGCAAGTGGGACGATGACGAAGCCTTCGATCTCACGCTAGATCCCGCCGTCGCGGCGATCGCCTCACGGTTCGGATACTCGGAGCAGGACCTCGACAACCCACCCAAGACGGGTTTGAGCGAGGCGGAGAAGCGGCGGCTCGCGCTCGTCCGCCGCTACCGGATCGGGAAGGGACAACTCAAGAACCGCGTGCTCCGTCCGCTAACGCGATCATGACGCTGGCTGCCTGCACCATCGCCCGCGACGAGGAGCGCGATATCGGAGGCTTCCTCGCCAACGTGACGGCCTTCTGCGACGAGGTCGTGATCGTCCTCGACGCGGGCACGACCGACCGCACCGCCGAGGTGATCGCCGAGGCGGAGGTGCCGGACCGTGTCACTGTGCGCGTCGTGGACCGAGCACTGGAGCCGGTCGGGGGCTTCGCCGCGCAGCGAAACGCTGCGGGTGAGGCCGCAACCTCAGACTGGCTGCTCCACATGGACGTCGACATGCGCGCGCCTGCGGAACTGGTGGAGGAAATCCGGTCACGCATCGGCGCAGAGGGAGCCGATGGCTATTTCTTCCGGCTCCGCAACCACTTCCTCCACCGCCCGATGCGTGGTCGGAGTTGGAAGACGTGGAACAAGACGTGGCTGGCGCGAAGAGGCAGGCACCGGTTCGAGCGCGCCCTCCACGAGAACGTGGTGTTCACCGTGCCCGAGCCCTCGCTCCACCAGCTGGAGGCGCCTATGTGGCACCTCAACGACGAATCGTATGACGAGCGGGTCCATAAAAGCATCCGCTACAGCACGATGCGCGCCGATGCACTGATAGAGGCAGGTACCCAGGTCCGGCCCCGTGACCTGTTCGTCAAGCCTACCACGCGCGCCCTCCGGCGGTACTTCGTGGAGGGAGGCTTTCGCGATGGGACGCCCGGCCTCGTCTACGCCCTTCACTGCTTCAACGCGACGTTCCGCGCCTATGCCCTCGCCTGGGACCGGCAGAACCGGATCCCTCGCGAGACGGTGGAGAACCCTCTCGACACGGAGCCCGCACGGGTGGCCTAGCCCAGCACGCCATGCAGCCCATCTTCATCGGCGGGTGCCAACGCAGCGGGACCACCCTGCTCGCCTCGATGCTGGCCTCGGTGCAGCACCACGTCGCCGTGCCGGAGTCGCCCTTCAAGTTTGACCTATGGGCTCGAGAAGCGCGAAGCGGTGGCGATCTCCGTCTCTCGACGATCCGCAACGCCCTCGACGCTAGCCTGCGGTTCCGCATTTGGGGCGTGGACCTCGACGATGTCCAGTTCGGCCGCGAGGACTGGATGTCATCCATCGTCCGGGCATACGCCCGAGATCATGGTGTCGTGGAGCCGGTGCGCTGGGTGGACCATACGCCGGAAAACATCCGCTACGCTCACGTTCTGAGGGATCGCTACCCCGACTGTCAGATCGTCCACATCGTGCGGGATGGACGTGCGGCTATGAACTCGGTCTTTGCCCTCAACTGGGGGCCGGACGACCCCGTCACGGCGTCGCGCTGGTGGTCGCAGTCCGTGGGCGCTGGGCTCGCAGCGGAGAAGACAGGCGCGCACCGTGTTCATTACGAAGATCTGATCCTGCGTCCTGCAGAGACGCTGGAGCGGCTGTGCGATGCGCTTGGGATGACCTACATCCCAGGGATGGAGGGAGGACGCGGCTTCGATCTCCCCGCCTACACCGCAGAGCAGCACAAGCGGGTCGGCTCGTCCCTGGACGCCTCGCGGATCACGAGTTGGAAGTCGTCGCTTTCTCGGCGCGAGATCGAAATCTTCGAGTCCCGGACGGGCGGACTGCTTCCCCTCCTGGGCTACGAGCCGGAGTTCGGTCTCGCCGCCGTTCCGCCCACAAACGTTGAGTTGTTCCGTTTCGCCGTCAAGGCTCGCGGGAATCACCTCCTCAACCGCGTCCGGCAGAAATCACGATTGAGAAGAGCCGCGAGCCGACCGTCGCCGTCCGCTCTCAAAGCGCCTTCTCGCGACCCAGCTCCTCCCGCCTCGGTCGCAGCGCGGACAGAGCGGCAGTCTGTGGGAACTGCTCGTCGGCAGACGCTCACGGCCTGCACCATCGCGAAAGACGAGGAACGGGATCTTCCTGGCTGGATCGAGAACACCCTTCGCTTCTGCGACGAGGTGGCCGTGGTGGTGGACGCAACGACGACCGACGAGACGCGCGAGGTCCTCGCGGAAGCGATAGAGACCTATGGCGACCGCGTCCGTTGGACCGAGCGCGGGATCGACGCCCACAGCGGGTTCTCCGGGCAGCGCAATGCCAGCCTGGACCTCGCGACATCAGACTGGGCGTTGCACATGGACGTGGACATGCGCGTCACGCCAGAGCTTGCGCAGAGCATCCGCTCGTCCATCGAGGGGACCGAGAAGAACGGGTTCCGCTTTCGTCTCCTGAACTACTTTCTCCACCACCCGATCAAGGGTGGCGGGTGGTCGCGCTGGAACAAGGAGTGGCTGGGTCGCACCGGCGCGCACCGCTTCGCGAACGTGATTCACGAGGTGGCCGTGATCGACGGCGGGGAGGAGGCGACCGGTCAGTTGGAGGGCTTGATGTGGCACCTCAACGATGTGGACTACGTGGAGCGGCTCTCCAAAAACGTTCAGTACATGCAGGAGAGCGGCCGCAACATCCTGGAGCGAGGCATCCGAGTGCGCTGGTTCCACATGTGGCTCTATCCCTCGTATCGCGCGATCAAGACCTACCTCTTCCAGGGCGGTTGGCGCGATGGATCGCTCGGCTACCTCCACGCGATGATGACCTTCGCGACCATCTTCAATTGGTGGGGCTACGCGTGGGACGTGCAGAACCGCGTGGAACGGGAGGACCTCGAAGCCTCGCTGGACACGATGTGGCAGGCGTCCGCGCAGCCTGATCTCCGTCGGCTCCCCGCAGCCTCTGCTCAAGAGCCGGTGGCCGAAGAGGAGGCCCGCGCCATCTGATGCACCTCCTCTTTCACCGCGTCACCCCGTGGCATGCCGCCATTCGGGGCAGCACCAACACCCTTGCGGGACTCTTCGCGGACGAAGGGCATGCCGTCACGTACATGGAGGGGACTGCCCACCTCGGGCACCTCCTCCGAGGCGGGCGCTACCGCCAGTCGTGGGCGAAGGGGCCGCGCCGCGAGAAAGGGGCTTGGGTCTTCACCCCGCTCACTCTTTTCCCGTATGCCGGCTCCGGCGCCTTCGCGACACCCGACGCGGTAGACCGGGCATACAGCACGGCAATCCCCAGCATCTCGAGCCAGGTGGCGCGATCAGGGGCTGGACCGGTGGACGCGATCTGGGCGGCACGTCCCGGAGGCAGCGCCCTCGGTCGGCTGTTTCCCGACGCGGCCCTCGTGATGCAGGTCGTAGACTACTATCCGGCCTGGGGCGGCGATCACATCCGCGCCCTCGAAGAGCGCGACTACGCCCGGGCCGACCTTGTGGTGAGCATCGGCCATGCCATCACGCACCACCTGACGGCGACGCTGGGTGTCCCGGAAGCCAAGGTGCTCACGCTCGGCCAGGGCGTCTTCGCGGAGCGGTACCGACCGTCGCTCCAAGAGCCGGCTGAAATCGCCGACCTCCCGCATCCCCGCGCGATCTGGGTCGGGTGGACGGCCAAGGTGGACTCTGCGCTGTTCGAGGTCGCCGCACAGACTCTCGCCGATCTCGGTGGAAGTCTGGTTCTGATCGGTCCCGAGACCGACTGGAGTAGACAGTTTCGAGAGCGCCATTCTCACGTTCGGGTGCTCGGCGCAAAGCCTCCCGAAGAAACCCCAGCCTACCTCGTGCACTCCGATCTCGGCCTGATGCTCTACGACCAGTCCAAGCCGGAGGTCTACAAGGGTCAGCACCCGCTCAAGCTCTACGAGTACGCCGCCGCGGGCCTCGCCATCCTCACCACGCCGCACGACGAGTTCGACTGGCTCCAGCCGCCGGTCGTCACGGTCCGCGAGGCCACCGAGGTGGACGGGGCTGTGCGTGACGCGTGGCGCGACCGGGACGCGTGGCGCGAGACGACCCATGCGTTCGCCGAACAGCACGACTGGCGCGAGAAGCAGCGACAGGCCGAGACTGCCATCCAGGCGCTGCGATGAGAGTTCTCTACGTTTCCGATGCTCTCGCAAAGCGCCGCCGCTTCGGCCTCGGGCGCTACGCCGAGGAACTGGCCGAGTCTCTGGAAGAGGTCGCGGCGGATGTCACGCTCATACCGGTCGCGACTCATACCGAGGGTGCGCCGCCGGATGGGCTGACGGTGCTGCCGGGCGGACGCAAGATGCTCGCCGGGGCCTGGAGCACGGTCGGGTTGCCGCCTGCCGAGTGGCTCGCCCCGGAGTTCGATGTGCTCCACAACGTGGAACTGGCCTATCCCGTCGCGACGGGCAAGCCGGAGGTGGTCACGATCCACGACCTCGGCCCGCTGACGCACCCGGAGTGGTTCTCGCAGGCCCGGCCGAGGCTCAAGCGCACCGCCGTGGACCGCGCCCGGAAACGCGCTGATGCTGTCATCTGCGTCTCTCAGGCGACCGCCGACGCGTTCGTGGGCCTCGCGGGGGAAGGCGTCCGCGACCGCATCCACGTCATCCACGAGGGCGTCGGGCCGTTCTGGGCAGAGCCGTCCACCTCCGACGCACTAGCTGGATTGACCGATCTTCCGCCGGAGGGCACGCCGTTTTTCCTCTGGATGGGCTCGAAGCTCAACCCGCGCAAAAACCTCGACCGGATCGTCTCGGGTTTCGAGAGTGCCGCTCGCGAGATCCCGCACCACCTCGTGCTCGCCGGGGCGGTGGGATGGGACGCTGAGGCGGTCCTAGACCAGATCCGCCGCTCGCCCGTCGCGGATCGGATCCACCGGCCAGGCTTCGTGACCGATGAGCAACTCCGCGCCCTCTATCGCCGCGCCACCGGCTTCGTCTACGTCTCGCGGTTGGAGGGCTTCGGCCTCCCGATCCTCGAATCCATGGCCGCGGGCGGACCGGTCATCACCTCGTCCGTATCCTCGATGCCCGAGGTGGCAGGCGACGCCGCACTCCTCGTGGATCCCCTCGACGTAACCGCCATCGCGGACGCCATCGCCCGCCTCGCGACCGAGGCGGACCTAGCTGACGACCTCCGCCTCCGTGGCTCGGCTCGTGCGAAGGCGTTCCAGTGGGGCGCGTGCGCCCGCGAGGTCGCCGATGTGTACCGTTCCCTTCTCTGACCCGTCCGGCGCGCCGCGCCACCCCCGACCATGCTGAGCGCCGCCAAGAAGCTGCTGAGCGATCTAAAAGAACGCGCCGATGTCCGCCGCGCAGACACCGTCGTGGTGTCGTACCCGAAGAGCGGCCGGACGTGGCTGCGCCTCCTCGTGGGACGCGCCCTCGCAGAGCATCATGGGCTCCTGGAGGCCGTCGAGGCCGACCCGGATCTGCTGCTTCGGACGGAGCGGCTCGCGGGCCTCGGCAGCGGCATCCCCACGGTCGTCTTCTCGCACGACGACAAGCCCCACGCCAAGCCCACGAGCGAGATCGAGACGGACAAGAGTCGCTTCGCCGACTCCCGCGTCGTCTTCCTCCATCGCGACCCGCGCGACGTGGCGGTGAGCCAGTACTTCTCGCTCACGAAGCGGACGGAGGACGGGTTCTCGGGCTCCATCTCGAAGTTCATCCGCGATGAGCAGATCGGCCCGGCCAACCACCTGTACTACCTCAACGTCTGGGCGCGCGCGAAGGAGGCGCTGCCGAGTGTCCGATTCCTGAGCTACCGCGATCTCCACGCCGACACGGCCGGAGAGTTGGGCTCGCTTCTCGCGTACGCCGGAGCCGAGAGCGTTTCGCGCGAGACGTTGGAGAGTGCCGTCGCCTACGGCTCGTTCGACAACATGCGCCAGATGGAGGCGGGGGGCACCTTTAAGAGCGGCATGCTCCGCCCAAAGGACGCCAGCGACACGACGACCTACAAGACCCGCAGCGGCAAGGTCGGCGGCTTCACCGAACACCTCTCCGAGGCCGACATCGCGTACCTGGACGCCCTCATCGCCGACCGCCTGGACCCCGTCTACCTCTACTGATGCAGCCTGCGGTCCCGAAGTCGTCGTCGTCGAACTCCTTCCGGTACAAACTCCGCAACAACGTCCTCATCCCGATCCGGGAACGGACGAGTGCCTTCCGGTCGCGCCCAGACCTCGTGATCGCGGGCGTCCAGAAGGGTGGCACGACGCCGTTCTTCCGGTTCCTCTCGGAGCACCCGCAGGTGATGCGAGGCCTCGTCAAGGAGTCGCACTACTTCGACCGCCACTATGAGCGCGGGCCTGTCTGGTATCGCGCGCTGTACCCGCTGAAGGCGACTCGTAAGCGTCAGTCGAAGAAGCTCGGTCTTCCGGTCCGCATCATGGACGCGACGCCGGAGTACGTCTTCAACCCGCACGCCCCGGCTCGCATCGCGCGAGACTTGCCGGATGCCCGGTTCGTGATTTTCCTCCGCGATCCGGTTGCGCGGGCGTACTCCAACTACCAGATGATGGTGGCGCGAGAGTACGAGACGCTGAGCTTCG
>JBCDKM010000020.1:0-92091 GCA_038746605.1 Bacteroidota bacterium | reverse complement strand
GTCGTCGGCACGAGGTCGGCCCATACGCGACGGGGCGGGCAGGTGCGGCCGGATGGCCTCCCACTGCGGATCGGAGAGTCGGGTAGTGCTCATGCGCCCAAGCTCCGCCGCCCGCTCAGACTATTGCAACAGCCTCTAGAAATGTCACCAGCCGAAGCTCGGCATCAGGCTGAGCAGTTGTGGCTCGCTTCCCAGAGAACTCAGCACGTGTGTCTTGAGCCGAACTGTGGGGAGCCAGCAATCAACTCCCATGTGGTGCAGGAGCGGATCCTGCGCGACGAACTAGCGGACACATCGAATCAACTTCGTGTCTTTCGGCTCAACGAATTCAGACCCAATGGCGCCGAAATTGTACTTACCGGCCCAAAGTCAGCTCTGTCGTTCCCAGGCTATTGTCAAGCACATGACAACGAAATATTTCGCCCCATAGAGGACGGATCGAAACAATTTGACTCCGGAGCGACACTTTCCAGAGAGAGCGCACTATTGTACACGCATCGCGCAATCGGCCACGAGATAAGGAAGTGCCAAAATATCCTTACCTGGTACGACTCGATTCTTAACCTTCCCGGGTTATCGGGCGCCATCAGACAAGAGGGACCTAGCACCTGGGGCGAGTGGGCGACAGCTATGCATGGAATAATGTCGAAAGATCTTAATTCATTTAAGTACTTATTCAACATTTTCAGGAGGGAGCAAACACGCTCAAGCGGGACACTACAGCACACAGTCTCGATGATTGACCGACTCGACATTGCTCTATCAGGCGCGTTTGTCAGCACGATAATCCAACCTGCTCCTGCTATCCACTACCCATATGTCGTCACGGCATTCCCTAAAGCCGACCACCTCATTGTTATCGAGATGTGGGGTACACCACATCCAGCACACCCTCCTCTCATCGAGGCCCTGTTTCCCCCAATCCGTGGTGGCCGCCCTGTCTCGTCGCGAACGATCAGCGAGATCATCATGACGATGACAGAAGACTTTGCAATGTCGCCAGGACTGTACAATCAATTTATTCGACCACGAGAGCGAAGCTTGATCGAGAAGAAAATGTCCTTAGGCGCCGACAGGGTACAAGGTATCCCCGATGTGACACCGGGCTTCGACATCTTCGCGTCCGCCACTAGCTGATCCGCGCTTACGCGGAACTGCGAACCTTGCCGTGCTCATCCTCCGGCCTCGGTGCCGAGGCGGGCAGAGTCAGGAGGCTCCCGCAACATGAAGACGAGACGGAACGAGGCGGTTTCACGTACAGAGTTGAGGAGCGAACGGCCGTGGCCGATAGCTTCCCTACCTTTCGGAAGCGCTTCCGATCACACTGGACGTGCCTCCGCTCTTTCGTCCATGCGCCCGTGCCGCCAGCGGCCCTCACCTGGCGGGCGCCCCCTTCGCCCCCCGGCGTAGCTTCATGGCAATCCCCTTCGACACCCATCCGCTCCCGTCTCAGCGGGACCTCATGGCCACTCCGTTCAAGCGCGACGTCACGACGCCCGCAATCTACCAGGAACCGACGCCCCTCATCGACAAGGACAACCCGTTCCAGTCCATGATGGAGCGGTTCGACTACGCCGCCGAACTGCTCGAACTCGATACCGGTCTCTACGAGTACCTCCGGTCCTCGTCGCGCATCCACATCACGAGCGTGCCCGTGGTGATGGACTCCGGGCAGTTGAAGGTCTTCCAGGGCTACCGCGTGATCCACAACGAGGTCCTCGGCCCCAGCAAAGGCGGCATCCGCTACGCGCCGGACGTTCACCTGGACGAGGTAAAGGCGCTCGCGGCCTGGATGACGTGGAAGTGCGCCATCGTGGGTGTACCGTTCGGGGGCGCGAAGGGCGGCATCACTTGCAACCCTGCCGAGATGAGCCCCGGCGAGATCGAGCGGCTCACGCGGCGCTACACCGCCAACCTCCTCGACGTCTTCGGCCCGGACAAGGACATCCCGGCGCCGGACATGAACACCAACGAGCAGGTCATGGCGTGGTTGCTGGACACGTATTCCATGCACATGCGCCGTACGGAGCCCGCCGTCGTGACCGGCAAGCCGATCCTAATCGGTGGCTCGCAGGGACGCCGCGAAGCTACCGGCCGCGGCGTGATGACCTCCACGCTCTCCGCGATGGAAAAGCTGCGCCTCCGCCCCGGCCAGTGCACGGTGGCCGTGCAGGGCTTCGGCAACGTGGGCTCCATCGCGGCGCAGTTGCTCCGGGAGCAAGGCTGCACCATCGTCGCGGTGAGTGATGTTACGGGCGGCTACTACAACGCAGACGGCATCGACATCGACGCGGCCATCGCGTACTCCGAGGCCAACGGCCGGTCGCTGGCAGGCTTCGACGGTGCCGAGTCGATCTCCAACACGGAGCTTCTCGCTCTCGATGTGGATGTACTCGCGCCGTGCGCGAAGGAGAACCAACTCACCGAGAACAACGCCGCAGATGTCAAGGCCAAGATCATCGTGGAGGGCGCCAACGGCCCCACCACACCCAAGGCCGACGCCATCCTCAACGAGAACGGCGTGCTCGTCGTGCCGGACATCCTCGCGAACGCGGGCGGCGTGACGGTCTCCTACTTCGAGTGGGTGCAGGACCGCCAGGGCTACTTCTGGAGCCTGGACCGCGTCAACCGCCGCCTGGACCGGATGATGCGCTCTGCCTTCGACGCCGTCTACCAGGAGACGGAGCGCTTCGACGTGCCGATGCGCATCGGCGCTTATGTCAACGCCATCGCGAAGGTCGCCAACGCCCTCCGCCTCCGCGGCATCTATGCCTAGAGGGATGGGGGATGCGGGGCGCGGGATGTGGGGGCGCTCCGTCCTCGCTGCGCTCCTCTTCCCCCTCCTTCTCTCCGCCTGCGCCACCCCCTCGCGGCCAACGGGCGGGCCAGACGACACGACCCCGCCCCGCCTCGTCGGCTCCATCCCCGAGGCGGGCGCTCTCGGCGTCACCGAGCGCGAGGTCACGCTGGAGTTCTCCGAGCGAATCAACCCGCGAGGCGTCCGCACCGTGACGGTGGTACCGGAGAGCGAAACGGCGCCCGAGGTAGAGATTCGAGGCCGTGAGCTCCGCATCACGCTGGACAGCCTCCGCGAGGCTACCACCTACGTCGTCACGGTGTCCACAGACCTCAGCGACCAGCGCGGCGTGGCCCTCACGTCCCCCATCACGCTGGCCTTCTCGACCGGCGACCGACTGGACCAGGGCACCATCACCGGGCGCCTCCTCTCCCCCACGCGAGGCGAGCCCGCCCCTGGCCTCGCCGTCTGGGCCTACCGCGCCGACTCCACCGGCGCCCTCCCGGACCCTCGCGAGCAAACCCCCGACTACGGCACGCAGTCCGGCTCTGACGGGACCTTCGCGTTGGAATACCTCCGCGAGGGCCCCTACTTCGTCGTGGCTGTAGACGACCGGAACCGGAACCGCCGCGCCGACCCCGGCGAGCGCTTCGCCGCGCCACCTCAGTCGCTCACCGAGGCGGACTCCCTCGGCTCCGCTGCGCTCACGCTCTACACCGCCCTGCGCGATTCCGTCGCCCCCGCCCCGCAGCGCACCCGAGGCATCAGCCCTCGCCGCCTCGCCGTCCGCTTCGACGAGGTCGTCCTTCTGGACAACGTGTCCCCGGACTCGTGGGCGCTCACCGATTCCGCCAGCGGAATGCCCGCGCCGATCCGCGCGGTCTACGTGGACCCGGTGAGCCCGCAGGAAGTCCGGCTGGAGACAGAGCAGCCGCTTTCGCTTGTGCCGCATCGGATTGCGCTGGCACGGGAGGGCTCGGTTAGGGACTCAGCGGGCAACTCCGTCGCGCCCTTCACGCTGACCGTCATGCCCTCCGAGCGCGCCGATGACTCCATCGCCCGGCTGTCCGCGTTCCTCCCGGAGTCCCGCGTCGCGCCGGACTCTGCGCTCACTCTCCGATCCGACCAGCGCGCGGGCGTCCGCTTCACCCTCCCACCGGATTCGTCCACGCTCGCAGCCCTCGCCGTCACCCGCGAGGGCCAGCCGGTAGAATTCACCACGCGCCCACTCCCGAGCGGCCTCGGCGTGCTCGTGGAGGTCCCGCTGGAAGTGCGGCGCTTCGCCGTGGCGGTGCCCGTCGGCGACAGCACGCAGACACGCCGCTACCGTCGCCCGGCTTCGAACGAGACCGGCGAGCTCGCGGGACGCGTGACCGGCACAGAGTCCGCCGTGATCGTGGAGGCCGTCCCCGCAACCGGCGAGCCCTACCGCACCACGACGGACGGAACCGGCGCCTTCCGGTTCGCGGCACTCCCGCCCGGCGACTACCGCCTCCGCCTCGTGGTGGACACGGACGGGGACGGCGCCTGGACCGGCGGTCGCCTCGCGCCCTACGTCCCACCCGAGGCGGTCGCCTTCTCCGACGCCGCACAGACCGTCCGCGCGAGGTTCGAGACAGACGTGGGAGAGATTGCGATGGAGGAGTAGGAGGCCGGGAAACGAACCGCTCGGCCCCGGCCGCCTCGGCACCGAGGCGGGGGGAGTCGGATCTTGCCGAGGCTCACCGCCCCTCTCTCCGTGCTGTCCCGCCCCGACCTGCTCGCCCCCGTCCTCCGCGCCGACGGCATGCGCGAGGCCGACCGCCGCACCATGCAAGAGTGGGGGCTCCCGGGCCGCGCGCTGATGGAGACTGCCGGGCGCGCCTGCGCAGACCACGCCGAGCGTCTCCGCGGCAACGGGCCGCACGAGGCTGTCGTGCTTGCCGGGAAGGGCAACAACGGAGGCGACGGGCTGGTGATCGCCCGCGTACTCCATGCGCGAGGCTGGCGCGTAACTGTCGCTACCACGGCAACAGGAGACGAGGCCACCGAGGACACCGCCGCCAACCTCGCCCTCCTGCGCCGTCTCGAAGACGACCGGCTTCGCCTCGTCGGCCCCGCCGATGCAGTCCCCGGGGTGGGAGTGATCGTGGACGCTCTCCTCGGGATCGGCATTTCAGGAGAGCTACGCGAGCCGGTCGCTGGGCTCGCGGCTTGGGCGAACGCACAGCGCGAGAGAGGCGCCAGGGTCCTCGCCGTGGACGTGCCCTCCGGCCTCGACGCCGACGCCGGAGTTGCCGCTACTGGCACAGTGCGGGCGGATCGGACCGTCGCGATGGGCGCGCGGAAGGCGGGGCTTCTGCTCGGCGAGGGTCCCCGCCTCGCGGGCGAGGTCGTCACGGCCGAGATCGGGATCCCGGGCGCGCTCCTCCGGGAGCACGCGGATGCCTGGGTCGCCAGCGACAACTGGCTGGAGGCGGTCCTGCCTCGTCGCTCCGCAGACGTGCACAAGTACAGTGCGGGCCGCGCCGTCTGTATCGTGGGCAGCCGCCGGTTCACAGGTGCCGCCGTCCTCGCCACACAGGCCGCCTATCGGGCAGGTGTAGGCGCCGTGATCTGCTGCACGCCGGAGGGCGCCCGCGCGACCGTGGACGCGCACAACCTAGAGGTCATGGTGGACGCCCAGCCAGAGACCGAGGCGGGCGGACTCGCGATCACCGCCGACGGCCCCATCCGTGCGCGCATCGAGACCGCCGATGCCGTGTTGATGGGCTGCGGTCTCGGTGACGAGGCGGAAACACAGCGGCTCGTCCGCGTCCTCCTCCGCCGCCTAGCGGGTGCGGAAGGCCCGCCCGCCGTGCTCGACGCCGACGCTCTGAACGCCCTCGCGGATCATACAGACGCCCTCGCGACGCAGGCAGAAGGCCGCATTGTGCTCACGCCTCACCTCGGCGAACTCCGCCGCCTCACCGGCGACCCCACCCTAGCACCCACTGACCGCCTCGCGACCGTCCGCCGTCTCGCGGCCGACTGGAACTCGATCCTCCTCTTGAAAGGCATGCCGAGCGTCCTCGCCGCGCCGGATGGCACCGTCGCCATCGGCCCACCCGGCCACTCGTCCCTCGCGACGGCAGGCACCGGCGATGTACTCGCGGGCACCATCGTCGGCCTGATGGCTCAGGGGCTCGCACCGATGGACGCCGCACTAGCGGCGCTCTGGCTCGGCTACCGGGCCGCCTCGCGGTATACCGGTCGCGCCGAGAGCCTCGTCGCTAGCGACCTCCTTTCGCCCGACGCCCTCGCGCGATGACCCGCTACCACGCGCTCGCGGCGCTCTGGACCGCGATAGTGCTCGCCGGCTGCCTTGTCCCCGGAGACGCTATCCGCGACTTCGCTCTCTTCTCACGCGACAAGCTCTACCACATCGCCGCCTTCGCGATCTACGCTGTGCTCTGGCGACGCGCGGGATGGAGCCTGAAGGCCGTCGTCGGCTCTGGGATCGCGTTCGCGCTGCTCATCGAGATTCTCCAGGGCACGCTGCCCATCGGGCGCTACGCGGATCCGCTGGACACACTCGCAGACATCGTCGGGCTTGGCCTCGGCGTGTGGATCTGGCGGACGTTCCGACTCGCTCGCGAGGAACGAAAGCAACGAACGGGCGCCTAGCCGGTCTCGGGAGGGCACCTTCCCCCGCGATTCCGATGCCTGACCGCCCCGCTGACCTCCGCCGCGAGTACCGGCTCCACCTCCACCTCGGCGCCGCGATGGCGCTGCTCGTCGTCCTCGCGGCCTTCAGCGTCCCCACGCCGCCGCCCGAGGAGCCGGTAGACCTCCTCCCCGTCGATCCAGAGCCTCTCGAGTTCGTTGACGTCCCGCCGACGGCCGAGCCTCCGCCCCCGCCTCCTCCGCCCGCACCGCCCCCTCCACAGATCGTCTCCGATGACGCCGTACTTGCGGAAACCGTGGAAGCATTCGACATCGAGGCCTTTGAGCACGTAGCGCCGCGACGGCCCGCTGCTCCGGGTCCGCCTGCTCCTCCCCCTCCCATCACACCCCCGGCCCTACCTACGCCTCCCATCGAAGAGCCCACTGACGAAGGGTTCTTTGTCGGCGTGGAGATCGAGCCGACGCTCATCGGCGGCATAGAGGGTCTTCAGTCTCGCGTCACATACCCTGAGTTGGCCCGCCGCGTAGGCGCTCAGGGCACGGTCTTCGTCCAGTTCATCGTGGAGCGCGATGGCAGCGTGACCGACGCTGCCGTGCTGCGTTCGCCGCACGACTCGCTGTCCGAGGCGGCTCTAGACGCCATCCGCGCGAGCGCGTTTACGCCGGGCGTGCAGCAAGGCGTAGCCGTCCGGGTGCGCTACACCGTGCCCGTCCGCTTCGTCCTCCGCTGAGTTCTGGCACCACGCTTGGCGTCACCCGAGCAACTTTCCGGCGAGCTTCCAGTCTCTCCTTCGAATGCGAATGCGCGCCCGCGCTGCGTTGTCCTCACGCGAGACGTGACGCCGGGCCCGCTCGTGCCTACATTCTGTCTCTGGAGTCCCGGCTCATCCTCCCCTATTCCTTATGGCTCTGCGCAAAACACCCGCCGCCGATCTCAAGCGGAAGTACCCGCTCTACATCCAGGTCGGCGCCGTCGCTTCTCTCGTGCTGCTCCTCGCCTTCGTCAACGCCCCGATCTCGACGGGCGGCGACGTGGAGGTGATCGAGGACACCCAGGAGATCATCGAGGTTGAGGACATCGAGCAGACGAAGATCGTCGAGCCGCCGCCGCCGCCGCCGCCCGCTCCGCCCCCGCCACAGGAGGTCCCGGACGACGCGGTGATCGAGGATGAGATCATCGACGACATGGAGATGGACCTCGATGACTTCGTGCCGCCCCCGAGTGGCCCGCCTGCGCCCGTCGCGCCGCCGCCGCCGCCACCGTCCAACGATCCCGAGCCGCCGCCACCGCCGCCGGAGCCCGAGCCCGAGCAGGAGATCTTCGACGTGGTGGAGCAGGAGCCCGAGCTCGTCGGTGGAATCCCGGCGCTGCAGGAACTCGTGGAGTACCCCGAGATGGCCCGCCGTGCGGGCGTCGAGGGGACGGTCTACGTCCAGTTCGTGGTGGATGAGCAGGGCCGCGTGACGGACGCCGTCTGCGCCCGGACGCCGAACCAGATGCTCTGCGAGTCCTCCGTCGAGGCCGTCCAAAAGGCCGAGTTCCGCCCCGGCATGCAGCGCGGCCGTCCGGTGAAGGTCCGCTTCACGGTGCCGGTCCGCTTCAAACTGAACTGACCGAGCCTCGCGTTCGCTTCGCCGCCCCGGTAGCCCTCGCTGCCGGGGCGGTGTTCGTTTGCGCTCGTCCGCAGCTTGACTCGGTCCGCCTCGGTGCCGAGGCGGGAGGGACTAGCGGACGTGGCTCACCGCGACCGGCGGCGCACCTCGCCCTCCGGCGTCCCGATGAGCACGTCCGTCGCCATCCCGAGGAAGAGGCCGTGATCCAGCACGCCAGGCATCGCGCTCAGCGTGGCCGCGAGCGCCGCAGGGTCTTCGATGCCGCCTGCGAAGCGCGCGTCCAGGATCCAGAACCCCTGGTCAGTCACGACCGGCCCGTCCTTGCTCCTCCCCATCCGCAGCGTCGGCTCTGCCCCGAGTCCGCGGAGCGCCTGGGACACAGCGGCTTCCGCCATCGGCAGCACCTCCACGGGGACGGGCATGGACGTGCCGAGGCGCTCCACCTCCTTGCTCGGATCCGCGAGGACGACGAACCGCGACGCCAGCGCGGCGACGACCTTCTCGCGTGTGTGCGCCGCCCCGCGCCCTTTGATGAGGTCGAGGGCAGGAGAGATCTCGTCGGCACCGTCGAGGGCGAGGTCGAGCGCAGGTCCGTCCGCCTCGGGGCCGAGGTCGAGGTCGTCGAGGGAGAGGAGCGGGATACCGGACTGGCGCGCGAGGCGCTCTGCCGCGAAGGAGGTCGGGACGCCCGCCACGCGAAGGCCCTCCTCGCGCACGCGGCGCCCGATGGCCTCCAGCGCGAAGGCGGTCGTGGAACCGGTCCCGAGGCCGAGCCGCATCCCGTCGGTCACGAGGGCAGCGGCGGCGTCTCCGGCCGCGCGTTTGGCTCGATCTTGAGTTCCCGGTTCCGGGTTTCGAGTCCCAGGTTCTGACACAGTCGCGAGAGGCGTCGATGGATGCGCGCAGAAGCTAGCCTTTCGCAGGACGACCAGGCGCAAGACGGCCCGAACGCGCCTACTCGTGACGCAACGCCTCCACCGGACGAAGCTTGGACGCCTTCACAGCCGGGTACACGCCGAACGTCAGCGCGACGACCGTCACCCCGACCACAGCCACGAGGGCCCACCCGACTGGGAACGCAGGCGCGCTCTTGAACACCGCCGCCAGTCCGTTGCCCGCGAGAACGCCAAGCCCGATGCCCACGAGGCCCCCCATTTGGCAGAGCACGATGGCCTCCAGAAGAAACTGCACGAGGATGTCCCGCCGCTTCGCGCCGAGCGATTTCCGCACCCCGATCTCGCGCGTCCGCTCCGTGACGGAGACCAGCATCACGTTCATCACACCCACACCCGCTGCTAGCAGCGCGATCAGCCCGACTCCAGCCCCGCCCATCGCGAGGGCGTTCGAGAACCCTTTCAGGCCCTCGGCGAGCCCATCGCTCGCGACCGCTTCGAAATCGTTCTCGGCCTCGGGCGCAAGGCCACGGATGGCCCGCAAAATGCCAATCGTCTCGTCCAGAGTCGCCGCGACCATCTCGGGAGACGGCGCTCGCACGTCGATGGTCACATCGCGCGAGGCGAGACCGAAGGCCGGGACCGCGCGCGAGATCGGCACGAACACGATCCGATTGGGGTCCAGCAGGCCGAACCCCCCGCTCTCTTCCTCGAGCGCGCCGATGACCGTGAACCGGAGCCCATCGATGCGGACCTCCTGGCCGAGCGGGTCCCGCCCGGCGAACAGCTCGTCCTCGACCGTCGACCCGATCACCACGACAGGGCGGGCAGCCGTCACGTCGCTGGTTTCGAGAAATCGCCCCTCTCGCACATCCAAGCCATTGTTCGCCGCAAACGCCCCATCCGTGCCGACGACGGAGATGTTCGGATCGGTCTCTTCCCCGCCCCCGCGCAGCGTGCGCCCGAACGTGCGGACCGACGGACTGATAGACGTCGCGAGCGTTGAGCGGCTCGCGAGCCGTTCGGCCTGCTCCAGTTGCAGCGGCGGGCGGCGGGCCTGGTCGCCCGTCTGGATGTTGGGGTAGCGGGTGACGGTGATAGTCTGAGACCCCATGGACACGAGGTTGTCCACGAGGACACCCTCCAGCACCGCCACCGCTGTCACCGCCGCGATTACGGAGAACACACCGACGGTGATGCCCATCACGGTGAGCGTGGAGCGCAGCCGGTTACCGCGCAACGCGCCGAAGGCCATGCGGACGATGTCGCGAAGGGAGGTCACGAGGGAAGCGCGATGCGTGAAGGGAGAGACCGAAACCGTGGCCCGGCACAGACGGAGTCTGCCCGCCTCGGTACCGAGGCGGGGGGAGTGAACGCGAGGCTACTCATAGCGCAAGGCCTCGACGGGACGGGCTTTGGCAGCCTGCCATGCGGGCGCGAGGCCGAAGAGCAGCCCCACCGCTGCGCAGATCGAGAACGCGACCATCACCGTCCCGACCGTCAGTCGCGCGGTAAACACCTGGTTGATGCCGATGGCGATCAGACCCGCCAACCCGACGCCTATCGCGCCGCCCACGAGGCAGATCACGACAGCCTCGATCAGAAACTGGGTCAGGATGGCCCGACGCGTCGCGCCGAGCGCCTTGCGCACGCCGATCTCGCGCGTCCGCTCCTTGACACTCACGAACATGATGTTCATCACGCCGATACCGCCCACGACGAGCGAGAGTGCCGTCAGAAACAGCCCGACCCCGTAGGTCGTCACGCGGAGCGTCTCGAAGAGCTGGCGGAACTGCTCCTGCCGGTTGACCGAGAAGTTGTCGTCTTCCAGCGGGTCCAGACCACGGTAGAGGCGCACGAGGCCCTCCACTTCCTGCTGCGCCTCGTCCAGTCTGGAGGGGTCCGCGACGGACACCTTGACCGCGAAGTCCGGCTGAGGATTGAAGACCCGCTTGTAGGTCTGGAACGGGATGATCGCGCGCGTATCGCCACTCTCCAGACCGAGGAATTTGCCGCGCTCGGTCAGCGTCCCGATGACCTCGAAGCGCTGGCCGTTGATCCGCAACGACTTGCCAATCGGGTCCTCGACGGGGAAGAGTTCCGCGACCACCTCGGAGCCGATCACCGCGACCTGACGCCCCGCCCGGTCCTCGATCTCGGTAAAGAAGCGCCCCTCCGCGATATCCACGCCGCCCGTGTCCACGTAGTGCATCGTGCTGGCCTCCACGCTGATGCCTGAGATCTCGTCGCGCTCTCGCCGGAACGTGGCGGACGTGCCAGTGATCGGCGCCACCGCCGTGGCGATCTCGGATCGCGTGCGGAGGTACGGAACGAGCCCCTCCTCGATCTCGGGCCGCTGGCGGTACTTCCACCACTCGTCCGGCGAGAAGAACCAGGGCATCTGCTGCACGAACAGCGCGTCATCGCCGATCATCGCCATCGACCGGTCGAACTCGCCCTCGATGCCGTTGATGACGGTCAGTGTGGCTGTCACCGAGACGATGCCGATGATGATGCCGAGCGTGGTCAGCAGCGCGCGCATCTTGCTCGCGCGGAGAGCGCGGAAGGCGATGCGGGCGCCTTCGGAAAACTCAGTGACCGCAGAGGGCACAGGACAGGTAGGGCGGGCGAGCAGGACCCGGCGGCTACGCCGGAGCGGCGGTGCAGGTTACGGCGGACTCGGGGCACAGACAGAGACGGTGGAGACGCCCGGCTCTGCCCGCCTCGGCACCGAGGTCGAGAGACCTGAGGCGAGCAGACGGCCGCGACGCTGAACGCGCCTCACTGTCTGGGACGCGAGCGCTGAGGGACCAGAGATCGAGAAGGATCGGATGACCCAGCGAGAATGGATCGAAGGATCCGCATCAGCCCGTGAGTGGCTCCCGTTGCTTCCACGCGCTCCTTCTCTACCCCACGATGCATCTGCTCTCCCGCCTCCCGCTGCTCCTCCTTACGGCCTTCATGCTCTGGCCGATCACCGCCGACGCCCAACTCGGACGTCTTCGCGACCGGGCGCGCCGCCCCGCCGAGGACATGACCCGACAGCGGGCCGAGGAAGCCAGACGAGCCACCGAGGAGCAAGCCGCAGAAGAGGCCAACGCCCAGAGCGACGCCGTCGCGTCCACCACGCAGCAGGCTACCCTCGCCCCGCTCGATTTCAGCTCGTCGCCGATGCCTCCGGCGATCATGTTCGAGTCGGTACTGCGGCACCTGGACATCTCCCCGACCTCCGGCAGCCTCCGCCTCCCCTTCGTCTCGGTCGCCTTCCCCCCGACCAAGGACGTAAACGGGGCCGACGTGAACTACGGGAAGCAGATGCGCTTCCACGTCCAGCTCAAGGACGCCAGCGGCACGCTGATGATGGACCGCTACTACTCCCCCCAGCAGGTCGGCAACCGGGTGTTCACCAAGTTCGAGCCTGCGTACTACCAACCGATCAACAACCGGCCCTTGGCGCGGCTAGACGCGGAGAACCCGCTCGTGATTGAGGAGACGGGTGCCTACACGTTCCACTTCTTCCTGGACGACCGCGAGTTCTGGCACCTCCCCTTCGAGGTCCTCGTGCTTCGCGACGACGACCCATACAGCTCCGGTGGGTCTCGCTACTTCCTTCGAGGTCCGTGGCAGGCGTACGGATTTGTCAGCTTCGCGGAGAGCACCAACGGTGACTCTCCCGCGATGTACTGGCAGTTGTACCGGCAGCACGAGTCGCTCACGGAGACGGACCGCCGGGTGTCCTCCGAGGTCACGCTCCATCGCGGGGGCGAGCTCCTAGGGCGCTCTACCCAGGAGGAGGTCATCATCATGAACGAGAAGGAGGTCGAGCGCTGGACCTTCCGCAAGACCGGTACCCGCGATCCCTTCACGCGCGCGGATCTCACCGACGGATGCTACGAGATCCGCACGGCTCTCGGCGGCGGAGAGCCTGAGATCCACACGTTCGAGGTGCGAGGCGGGGCCATCGTCCCGCAAGGGCGGCAGGTCCGCGAGGGCACCGACCCGCTCTCCTTCATTGAGGGCATCAACGAGTCGTGGTGGATCCCGTCGCAGTAGTCTGCGCCTCGCGCCCACCTTGCCCGCCTCGGTGCCGAGGCGGGGGGACCCGGGGTGGATGTGGGGGACTCGCCTACACCTCGACCTCCACGAGTGAGCAGGCCGTCGCGAAGCCGAGGGCGCGCTTCATCGTGGGGTACGCGAGCGCTGTCGTGACCGCGAGGGAGACCTCCACGAGGCCCCGCTCGCCGTACCGCGCCACGATCCGCTCGCGAAGGTCCTCGCCCGGGTCCTCGTGCCGCGCCGTCTGCCTGGCGAACGCGATGGCATCCTGCACGGCCTCCCCGCTCGCGGTACCCGCTAGTACGGCGCGGACCGCCTCGGCCGAGACGCCCGCCTCTCGCGCCGCGTTGACTTCGATCTGGACACACGTCCCGCAGTCCGCCGTCTGCGTCGCCGCGATGCGGGCGGCGTGGTAGACCTCGGCCGGGAGCGTCTTGCGGTGCGCCGTCGCGGGCTGGAGGAGACCGAATTTAACGGCGGCGACCGGGTCGTGCTCGGCCACGAAGCGGAGATAGTCCACGGGGGCGCCCAGCTTCTGCTCGGCGGAATCGAGTTGGCGACGGAGGAGGGCGCGCAGCATGAGACAGACTGGAAGACCGCCGGAGGCTACGGCACACGCCCCGACCGGATGCGCCCGAACCTCGGGCGTCTCCACGTGTGCAAGCCTCGCCCCTCCTCTCCACGATGCGCCGCTTCCTCTTTCTCCTCGCGCTGCTCCTCGTCCTCCCGGGCTGCACGCTCATCTACCGGACCGCTCTCGCGTTCGTCTACACGCCGCAAGACCTCCCGCGCGAGAACGTCCGCGAGGCCATCCCCTACGTCCCGGGCTCAGACGATCCGAAGCACCGCTTCAACCTCTTCCTCCCGCTGACCGACTCTCTCCGCGAGACGGCCAGCAATGGACGCCGGTGGCCTACCGTCGTCTTCGTCCACGGCGGAGGCTGGACCTCCGGCGACCGCGACCTCACCTTCGGTGGCGAGGACCTGTACGGCAACATCGGGCGGTTCTTCGCCTCGCGAGGCATCGGCGCGGCGACGGTCAGCTACCGCCTTCAGCCCGCCGCCACATGGCAAGAACAAGTCCACGATGTCGCGCGGGCCGTCGAGGCCGTTCGTCAGCGCATCACGGTGGAGGGCGGCAACCCGGAGGCGCTCGTGCTCATGGGCCACTCGGCGGGTGGCCACCTCGCGAGCCGCGTCGCGGTGGACGAGGCCGCGCAGGAGCGTGTGGGTCTGCCCGAGGCCTCCATCTGCGGCGTGATGCCCATCTCGGGCGCGGCGTTCGATCTCACCGACCGGCTCTCGTTCGAGATCGCCGAGAACTACGACTACTACGGCCAGCGCTTCGGGCCACCCGGCGCGTACCCGGAGCTTCCGCCCGAGGGCGAGGCCGCCCCCTGGCAGGCCGCAGCCAGCATCGTCCCTTTCCTCAACGCCGACGAGCCGCCGTTCCTCGTCGTCTACGCCGAGGGCGACTACCCGGCACTCATCCGACAAGCCGAGGTACTTCTCGACGCGCTGGATGCCGAGGGCATCGCGAGCGAGGAGGTCATCGTGCCCGGGTCCTCGCACGAGCGGATCATCGCCGCGCTCAGCCGCGACGACTACGTGGCGGGCCCGGCCATGCTGCGGTTCGTGCGTGGGTTGGAGTGCTGAGGGTTTCGGGAAGCCGCTCCCGCCTCGGTGCCGAGGCGGGAGGACCTGAGCCCTCGCGTGCGTACCCTACGCCTCGCACCCGAGCCCCGGCCTATGATCGCCCGCCCCGACCCCTCTGAGTTCACCCCGTTCTACGCCGGCTACGTCGATGCTGTGGACGGGGACGACGCGCTCGGCGTCCTTACTCGCCAGCCTGATGAGTGGGACGCGCTCCTCGGCAGTCTCGACGCTGACCATGCCTACGCGCCGGGCAAGTGGACCGTGCGCGAGGTCGCGCAGCACGTCGCGGACACGGAGCGGGTCTTCGCCTACCGCGCGCTCCGCTGGGCACGAGGCGACCGCACCGAGCTTCCCGGCTTCGACCAAGACGATTGGATCCCGCACGATCCCGGCCAGAGCCTCGCCCAGTTAACCGACGAGATCCGCGCAATCCGTGCCGCGACGCTCGCTCTCGCGCGGCCCCTCTCCCCCGAGGCGCTGGGCCGGGGTGGTCTCGCGAGCGGAAACCACATGACCGTCCGCGCCGCGATCTGGGTCATCGCCGGGCACACCGCGCACCACGCCCGGATCCTCCGCGAGCGCTACGCAGGATAGGCCGTGGCCCCGCCCATCTCGGCGCCGAGGCGGAGCAACCTGTAGCGCCGCCCACGATCCTCGGCTCCAGCAACCGGCTTGCCCCCGCGCCCTCGCCTCCCGACCTTCCAGCATGGAACCCCACGTCTACGTCCGCGACGAGAACGGCCGCCGCGCTGGCTGGATCGAGGTGGTCTGCGGGAGCATGTTCTCAGGCAAGACCGAAGAGCTCATCCGGCGCCTCAAGCGCGCCCGCATCGCCCGCCAGCGCGTTGCCCTCTTCAAGCCCGCCATCGATGTCCGCTACTCGGACGAGTTCGGCGACGAGGCCGTCGTCTCGCACGACGCGAGTGCGATGCCGTCCACGCCCGTCCACACGGCGGACCAGATCCACCTCCTCGTCGGTGACGCCGAGGTCGTGGGCATCGACGAGGCGCAGTTTCTCGGGCTGGAGTTGGTGGACGTGTGCACGCAACTCGCACGAGGTGGCAAGCGCGTCATCTGCGCCGGGCTGGACCAAGACTTCCTCGGTCAGCCCTTCGAGCCGGTCCCCTCGCTGATGGCTGTGGCGGAGCACGTCACGAAGCTGCACGCCATCTGCGTCGTCTGCGGGGCCCCTGCGAACCACTCGCAGCGGATCGTCGCGAGCGAGAACCGCGTGCTCGTGGGCGAGGCCGAGAGCTACGAGCCGCGCTGCCGCGCGCACTTCCAGCCGCGTCCCGAGGTGCCTCCCACCCCGCGCGAGGCGGAGCCCAGGGCCGCTGCACAACCTGTCGCACCCGCCGCGCGTTCGCCCGAGGCCGCCTCTGCCTGATCCCCGATGGAATCCACGCTCCCGATCCTCGTCGGCGCGGTCCTCTCGGCCGCCTTGGTCGGGAGCGCCCTCCTCGGATGGCTCGGCGATCTCAAGCGCGTCGGCTCCGCAACATCGGCTCGCGAGACCACACGCCGTGCGACGACCGGCAGCCCCCGTCCGCGCCCACGCCCCAAAGCCCGGGCGCACGCCAACAGCACCAGCGGTCCGCGTCCGGCGCAGTCGGCCCGTTCGGCCTCACGGGAGCAGGAGGAGCGCATCCGTGACGCCTACTTCGCGAAAGAGCGGAAGGCCCGCGAGGAACGCGAGCGCCGCCGCCGCGAGCAGGCCCGCCAGCGCCGCACCCGCCAGTCCGCCCCTGGGAGCGGATCGCGCCAGACCGCACCGCCGCCTTCCGGCTCCGAGGAATCGCGCCACCGCGCGACGCTGGAACTGACCGGCCCCATCACGAAGGACTCCGTACGCGCCGCGTACCGCCGCCTCATCGCGGCGTACCACCCGGACCGCTGCGCCACGCTCGGGCTCAAGCTGCGGAAGCTGGCGGAGGAGGAGACGAAGCGGATCAACGAGGCCTATGCCTACTTCCGCCGCCAGTTGAAGTAGCACGTTCCATGAGCCACCTTCCGTCTTGGCTGTACTGGGCTGTCGTGATCTGCATCTGCCTCCTCGCTGCCCCCCTCTGCTTAGCCGTTATCCTTGAGCTGACTCTCATTTGGCTGTACGGCATTGAGGTCCTGTGGAGAGGCATTCCCGAAGCCATCGAACGCGGCCCAGCCGATGGACTCGCAGTCCTTTTCGCTTTTCCTGTCGCTGGGACCGCGTGGTTGCTGACGGCCCTGTGGATCGTTCGAGTTGCCCTCCAGCGCCGCACACAGGCAATGCCTACTTCCGCAGCCAGCTGAAGTAGCCAGACGCCCGGTTCTGATCGCACCGATATGCCGCTGACGTTCGCTCATCCCGCGGCGGTGTTGCCATTAGCGAGGCTCAGGCTCCCCCTCTCGGCCCTCGTTGTCGGCAGTGTCTCTCCCGACCTGATTTACTTCGTTCGCCTCGCGCCACGTGGTGACTTCGGGCATACCCTGCCTGGCCTCTTTCTGTCCTGCCTCCCGGCCGGACTCGCGCTGCTGTGGATGCTGGATCGCATGCTCAAACGCCCTCTGGCAGAACTGGCGCCAGCCACCGTCCAGCGCCGACTGGCCCCCGTCCTCGCGACCTCCCCGTTTGATGGCTCGCTTCTCACGGTTGGGGCCACCGTGCTGATCGGCGCAGTGACTCACGTAGCCTGGGATTCCTTCACGCATGCGGGAGAATGGGGCGTCAGGACCTTCCCCATCCTTCGCGATACCATGTCCCTCGGGCCACTCGGTCGCGTGCCTCTCTACAAACTGGCGCAGCACGGCTCCACTCTGATCGGGCTCAGCGCCCTCGCGGCAGTCGCGGTCCTCTGGTGGCGCAACGCTCCCGAGGCAGAGTTGACCCCTCGGCTGACCGCACGAACGAGGGCCGTCCGCATCCTGCTGATGGCCTCGGTTGCGCTCGCGACGGGCATCACGTACGCAGCCATTGAGGCTTCTGATGCCGCGTCCCCGCTTCCCACCTTCCTGGGCCGCTTCGTCGTGTCCACGACCAGCGCCGGGCTCGTCCTCGCGACGGGCTACAGTGTGTGGGTCCGCTCTCGCATGGGTTCAACAGATTGATCGGCACTGCCCGCCTCGGCACCGAGGCGGACCGACTCAGCTCGCCAGCAGCGACGCGAACCCCTCCAGCCACGACGCGAACCTCGACCCGTTCAGCCAGCCCCTGCGCATCGCGAACGCTGCGACGCCACCAGCCACGAGCACGCCCGCCCCGACACCGATCACCAGCGCCGCCCACGCCGGAAGGCCCCCGAGTGACACCGCCACGACGAACGCGGTAGCGAGAAACAACGAGACGAGACCGAGAGACCAGAGAAACGAACCCATCACGAGGCAGAGACAACCCGAGCAGGTATCGGCAGGTGCCCGGCAATTCCAAGTCCCCCCGCCTCAGCATCGAGACGGAGGGGGTGGAGGCGGTCCTGTCTGTGTACGCCATTGCGTTCCGACTGGACAGTAGCTTGGGGCGCTCTTCTCCCCGCTCTGATGGCCGTCGCCACCTCCGATCCCAGTCTCGCGACCCGCACGCGAAGCGTTCTCGTGCGCCGCGCGGGCGCCTTTGCGCTGGACGCCGCCTTCGCGCTCTTCATCGCGCTCGCTTTCGCCGTCTCGGATGTTGCCAAGGAACGGTTCTTCGGGGCAGGGCTCACCCTCGGAGGTCTCTACCTCCTCTTCCGCGATGGTCTCCCGCTCGGTTTCTTGCGAGGGCGCTCCATCGGGAAGCGGATGCTGTGGCTCTTGCCCATCCGTCTCGGCGGCACACCGATGAGCCTCGTAGCCTCGGCGAAGCGCAACCTGACCATCTCGCTAGTCTTCCTCTTCCCGGGCCTCGCAAACCTCATCTTTGGCTACCGGCAGATCGTGCTCGCGGGCAACATCGGCGTCAACGACGCGCTACTAGCCTTCTTCGCGCTGCTGCTCGTCGTGGAGGCGCTCCTCGTGTTGGTGGACCCGGTCGCGAGGCGGATCGGCGACCGGGTGGCGAATACGCGCGTGATCGAGGGGTAACTCGCACGCGACGGGTCGCGCGGCTGAACCGGCGCTTCACGTTTGAGGTACCAGACGGAACTGGGGGCCCGTTGGTGTGACTGTGCGTCGCCTCCGCGCGGCGTGGTTGTCTCACCTCCAGGTCCCCCCTATGACCGCACGTCTCGCGCCCGCCGCCGCCCTCTGCGCCTGTCTCGCTCTCGCCGCCTGCGCCTCCGCGCCAGAGACCCGCGCCCCCTCCGATGACGCCGCCGAGGCGAGCGACGTCGTCGTCGCTACGCCCCCGGTATCCTCAGAGACACCACCGCCGCCGCCACCCGCCGCCGAAGGGGCAGCCATCGAGATCCGGGGTGGGCGGGTCTCGGATGTCGAGGCTATCCCGGCAGAGACAGGCCGGGCGCGCCCCGCGAGCGAGTCCGAACCTGCGCGAGCCACCCCGGACCGCTTCCGCGAACGCTCGGAAGCCCCCCGCCGCCTGGACCGTGACGCCGAGCGCGACACGCCCCGGGAGGCGCCGCGTTGGGACCCTGATCCTGCCCCCGGCCTCCTCACCGCGGGCGACGTGGACGACCACCTCAACTTCGACTTCTTCCTCGGGTGGCTGGACCGCACCCTCGGCCACCGTCAGCAGGGCGCGATGGAGCCGCTGGACCTCTCAGACCGCCTCACGCTCCTCGTCACCGACCGCGCGGGCGAGCCCGTCTCCGGCGCCGAGGTCCGCATTGAGGCCGAGGGGGGACGCCGCTCCCGAGGCCTCGTCACCTCCGCAGGCACGGACGGTCGCCTGGAGATCTTCCCGACGTACGACTTCGGCCGTGGCGTGCGCGAGTTGGACCTGACCGTCCGCCTGCCCGGGCAGCAGGCCCGCACCACCGAGACCGTCCGCCTCGGGCGCCTGCGCGGGGACCGCACGCTCACCGTCCAACTCGACGCCGACGCGCCCCGCCGCACCCGCGCGCTAGACATCGCCTTCGCCATCGACGTGACCGGCAGCATGGGCGACGAACTGCGCTACCTCACCGAGGAGTTTCGCGCCATCGTGGAGCGCATCGAGGCCCGCTACGACGGCGTGGACCTCCGCTTCGGCCTCGTCGCCTACCGCGACCACGGCGACCGCTTCGTCGTGCGCGAGCGCGATTTCACGGCGCGCGTGCCCATCATGCAGGGCCACCTCGCGGACCTCCGCGCGAGGGGCGGCGGCGACTATCCCGAGGCGATGGACGAGGCCATGGACGCCGCGCTCGGCCTCAACTGGCGTCCCGAAGCCACCCGCCTCCTCTTCCTCGTCGCGGACGCTCCACCGCACGACGGCCGCATCGGGGACATGATGGGCCATGTCCGCGAGGCTCGCGCGTCCGGCATTCGGATGTACCCGCTCGCCGCCAGCGGCGTCGCCGAGACCGCCGAGGTGGTCATGCGCACGGCCGCCGCGCTCACGCAGGGCCGCTACCTCTTCCTCACCGACGACTCCGGCATCGGCAACACACACGCGGAGCCGAAGGTGCCCTGCTACGTCGTGACGCAGCTCAACGACCTTCTCGTGCGCGTCATCGCGAGTGAGTTGGAGGGACGCCGCGTGGAGCCCCGCCGGGGCGAGGTCATCCGCGAGGTCGGCGACTACGACGCGGGTGTCTGCGAGGTCCGGCCCGTCGCGCAGCGACCACAGCAGCGTCCCCAGCGTCGCGAGGGCCTCGGCGGCTACATCGCCCCTGGCGAATGATCCTCTGATCCGTTCTCCTCGCGCGGCCAGCGAGGGGCCCTGACACCACAACGCCCGCCTCGGGAGAGTCCCCGAGGCGGGCGCGGTCGTCGAGAGTGGTGGCGCGGGCAGGGCCCGCCAGCGGCTACAGCTTGTAGAACCGCTCCTCGACGATTTTTCCGTCCTTCCAGGTCTGGGCCGCCACCTGGTCGTATTTCTGGTCGCCGAAGTCCTTGTGCGTGAAGTCGAAGTGCCACTCGACGAGCGCCTTTCCGGCCGCCTCGTCGATACCGACCGCTTTGACCTCGGCGCCTCGGAACTCCGTGAGTCCATGCACGAAGGCCTCCTCGTAGGCGCGGTTGGCGTCCTTGCCCTCGCGGGGCGGCTGCCCGGCGTCGATCATCACGACGTCATCAGCGTAGTAGTCTTCGAAGGCGCCCAGGATGTCGCCCTGGAGGATGCGGTTGTTGAGAGTGTCGACGTGCTCGCGGAGGCTCATAGCAGGGGGGAAGTGTGGAGGTGGCGCGACTTACTTGTTTGAACAAGCTCTGTTCCCGTGGCTCCCCCGCGCCCCTAGCTTTCGCCGCACCTCCACGTGGCCTCCCCTCTCCCGCGATGTCTGTCCGCCCTGTCCCCGCCGCTGCGGTCCGCCCCCTACGAGGAGCCATCCTCCGTCCCGGCGAGCCACCGGACTCGCTCGTCTATCCCGGTGACGACGCCCAGCTCGCCTTCCACGCGGGCGGCTTCCTCGGCGAAGAGATCCACGGCATCGCGACGGTCTACCCGGAGACGCCGCCCCTTGCCCACCTCGGCGGCATCCCCGAGGCGGCCTATGCCGAGGGCGCCGCGTTCCGCCTTCGCGGCATGGCGACGAGCGAGGCGGCACGAGGCACCGGGATGGGACGCGAGTTGCTTCTCGCCTGCTTCGCGCACATCCGCAGGTCCGGCGGCAGCTTCCTGTGGTGCAACGCGCGGAGCGGTGCGCTCGGCTTTTACGAGCGGATGGGCCTGGAGACCGTCGGCGAGGAGTTCGATCTCCCACCCATCGGGCCGCACTTCGTGATGTGGATCGCGATCTAGCCCTATTCTGCGCTGTGACCTGATCTATCCTCCGGGCCGTTTCCCACCGCCCTTCCATGCCCGGACTCCGCGCCGCCGCGCTCGCCCTACTCGCGAGTGTCTCTCTCTCACCTCGCGCTCAGACGGCTCTCACCTCCCCTTCCCCCGAAGCAGGGGGGGCCTTTGGCTATTCGGTGGCCGGCATCGGCGATGTCGACGGCGATGGTGTGCGGGATGTTCTGGTCGGCGCGCCGGGCGAAAGCCACGATGCGGTCGTCGGTGCGGGGCGTGTCTACATCATGTCCGGCGCAACGCAGGCCTCCATCCGAACCCTCACCAGCCCCACTCCGATCGCAGACGGAGCCTTCGGCTTCGCCGTTGATGCCGCTGGCGATCTCAACAGCGACGGCACCCCGGACGTCCTTGTAGGAGCCCCGGGAGAATCGGACGGCGGACTCGCGCGAGCGGGCAAGGCCTATGTGCTCTCAGGATCCAACGGGGCTGTGATTCGCACCTTCTCTGCCTTGGACCTCTGGGAGGACGCGCAGTTGGGGTACGATGTCGCCCGCGTCGGCGACCAGAACGGAGATGGCACTAACGACCACATAGTGGGAGCACCGGGCAGTCAGGGGTTCCAGGACAATCCGAGAGGCGTCGATGCAGGAGCGGCCTACGTCTTCAATGGCGCCAGCGCGAGCGTGCTCGCGGTCACCTATGCTGGTGGCAGCGGTAGGCGCCTCGGGACCAGCGTCGGAGGAGGCGACTTCGATGCGAACACACTCTCGGGATACGTCGTGGGCTCTCCGCTCAATGGCGCGGGCACGGTCACGCAAACCACCGACGCGCGGTCTCTGACGGTCTACAGGGCTCCGGACGGCGTCGCCCGGTTTGGGCAGTCCTTGGATGTGATCGGAGACCGAGACAACATGTCGATGGCGGATGTCGTCATCGGGTCAGAGGACGGCGTGTTCGTTTACGCTGGCTCTGACGGGGGGCTCCTGGTGTCGCTCGTGTCCCCGGACGGACCGGGGGATGGATTCGGGTTCGCGGTCAGTGGGGCAGGCAATGTGGATGAAGAGGGCGCAGGCGATCTGATTGTGGGAGCGCACCTCGCCCCACGGGGCGCGACGCCAGAGGCGGGGCGGGTGTTTCTCTTCACAGGAGACGACGGGGACCTGCTGTACTCACTGACGAGTCCCAACCCCGTTGAAGGAGGACACTTCGGGCATGCCGTCGCGCTGGCGGGTGAGATCGACGACGACAACACGGCGGACCAGATCGTCGGCGCGCCGGGCGAGGACGTCGACGGCCAGTCCGACGCGGGTCGCGCCTACCTGCTGCTCTCCGCGACGGTCGTTGCGAACGAGGAGGCACCCGGCGAGGTCCTCGCGCTGACCTCGAGCCCGAACCCCGCACGCAGCACCCTCCGCCTCGGGACCGGCGCGGGCGGAACGCTGACCGTCGTGGACGCGCTCGGCCGGGAGGTCCATCGCGCCGAGACACGGGGAGAGATAACGCTGGACGTGAGCGAGTGGGCACCCGGCGCCTACCACGTCCGCCTCGCGACCGAGGCGGGCACAGTCGCGCGATCTGTGACCATCGTGCGATAGCGCGGAGCCTGGAGACAGGCTGAGCGTTCTCCGTACGTTACGCCCGTCCTCTCCCTGCTCCTCGCATGAAAATCCCCTCCCTCGTCCTCCGCCAACTCTACACCAACGGCAGCCTCACCCCCACGGACAGCGGTGCCCAGTTCTCTCTCAAGAACCGCCTCGTCGATGCGAAGCTGACGGGTCTGCGCCGCGTCACCATCGGTGGGCACGAGGTGCCTGCGGAGCACATCACGCTCTCCGTCGAGAACGGACCGAACCTCGCGGCCTCCGACGTTTCGTCCTCCAGTCCCATCGAGTTTCCCCTGCGCCAGGTGGTGCACGTCCAGGCCCAGGGCGTCGAGGTAGACGAGGGTGTCCACGAGGTCAGGCTGGAGTTCGAGATCGAGGGGATGGGCAACCTCAAGTTCAAGGTCAAGGACTCGGTTCGTGCCGAGCGCCCTGCGCAGGAGGACAAGAAGGTCCCGCGCGATACGTCCGACGACTACACGCGCGAGGCAGCCGATGTGCGCCGTCAGTTCGTGGAGGAGAAGACCGGTGCGACGCTGACGCACATCAGTGGCTACTCCATCGACCCCGGCACGCTCAACGGGAATGTGGAGGCATTCACGGGTGTCGCGCAGATCCCGCTCGGCATCGCGGGGCCGCTCCACGTCAAGGGCGAGTACGCCCAGGGCGAGTTCTACATCCCCATGGCGACCACCGAGGGCACCCTCGTGGCGAGCTACAACCGTGGGATGAAGGTGCTCAACCTCTCCGGCGGCGTCACCTGCACTGTCTCGGACGATTCCATGCAGCGCGCTCCCGTTTTCATCTTCGAGAACGCCCGCGGCGCCCGCGACTTCCGCACCTGGCTGGACGATCACTTCGAGACCATCGCGCAGCACGCGGAGAGCACCACGAGTGTCGGCAAGCTGCAGTACATCGACACGTACCTCTCGAACCACTTCGCGTTCTGCCGCTTCAACTTCCACACGGGCGACGCAGCCGGGCAAAACATGGTGGGCCGCGCCACCTTCGCGGCATGCTCCTGGATTCTGGAGAACGCACCGGGCATCCGCCGCTTCTACCTGGAGTCCAACTTCGCGACGGACAAGAAAGCGTCCATGGTGAACATCATGCGTACGCGTGGCAAGCGCGTCACCGCAGAGTGCGTCATCAAGGGCGATGTGCTGCGCAATCACATGCGCGTGGAGCCGAAGGGGCTGGCGTACCACTGGAGCGTGGCGGCGGGCATCGGCTCGGTGCTCTCCGGCGCGAACAACAACGGTCTCCACTCGCCCAACGGCATCACGGCCATGTTCATCGCGACGGGCCAGGACGTGGCGAACGTCTCCGAGTCCAGCGCGGCCATCCTCTACGCCGAGCACACCGACGACGACGATCTCTTCATGTCCATCACCATCCCGAGCCTGATCGTCGCGACGTACGGCGGCGGGACGGGCCTGGCGACGCAACGCGAGAGCCTGGAGATGATGGGCTGCTACGGGCGCGACAAGGTCCGCAAACTGGCTGAGATCATCGCGGGCGTAGTGCTGGCGGGCGAGATCAGCCTCGCCTCGGCGATCTCGTCCAACGACTGGGTGAGCAGCCACGAGAAGTTCGGCCGCAACCGGTAGCCCCCGAAGGTTTGGGGAGGCGCGAGCGGGCGGTACTCGGCAGACTCGGGTTCCTTCCTTGTCTGCCATGTACCGCCTCGCGCTCCTCGGCCTCGCCGTTTCCCTCGCCTCCTGTTCGTCACCGGCTCCGGTGGACTACCTGCGGCCTGCCGGGGTCTACCAGACCACCTTCGGCCCCCTCGCGCTCACGCCGCCGGATGAAGACGGCAACGTGACCGGCCTGTACACCGGCGACGAGGACAACCAGGCTCAGTTGTACGGTCGCTATCGCGCCTTCCGCCTGACGGGTCTGTGGTGGGAACCCGGCCGCGAAGGCCCCTGCGAGCCCGACGAGGACGGCGACACCTACTATGGGTCGTTCACCTTCCGCTTCATGGACGACGGACGCACGTTCGAAGGAACGTGGTCGTGGTGCGATGGTCCCGAAGAGGAAGAGTGGACAGGTCGGTACGTGAAGGAACTGCCGCCGCGCCCCATGTAGAGGGCCTGACCGTCTCGCGGCGGTACGTGGAATCCCAGGCACGAGCCGTTGGTACACTGTGCCATGGCCGTGACGCCTTCCCGACCGACTGGCGGACCGCCAGACCCGACCGCTCCGCAAGGGGCGACGGACGTGCGTGACAGAGACCTCGGCGGGGATGGCGCTCAGCCGCACGAGACCGAGCCCGTCCCCTTCTCGGAGGCCGAGCCGGGGGCGGTCCCTCCCGCTCCCCTCCCCGAACCTCCCGAGGCGGATACTCCCACGGAACCGCCCGCCTCCGCAGAGCCCCCGACCGACGCGGAGGGCGAGACGCTGACCGAGGACGCCCGCGAGCGCGCCGAGGACCGCCCCACTCTGGCCTCCGAGCCCGCGACCGTCCGCGCGCAGGCCGCGCCGGGACCCGTCCGTTCCGTCTCGCTCGTGGAGAGGATCGAGCGCGTGAACCCGGCCGAGAGCGAGCGCGCCATCATTCGCGAGCTTCGCAAGCTCCGCCGCAGGCGCCGCCAGCCTGCTGAGACCGTAGACGAGGGGACGCTCGTGATGCAGGAAGCGGGGTTCGAGTTGATGGAGATCGGCCCGCCGCCGTCGCTCGTGCGGCGCTACTTCACCATCCTGCGCCACGCCGTCGGGCTGGTGTACGGGAGCGCGGTAGCCGTCGCGCGAGACCGTGAGCAGTTCCCCTTCGTCAAGGGCTTCCCGCTGTTCCTGATCAAGGTGGCGGCCTTCTTCGTGAAGCCGTTCACCAAGCGCGATCTGAGGAACAAGCCCCTCGAAGTGCAGCTTCGGCGGAGGCTGGAGCTGTTGGGCCCCACATACATCAAGCTGGGACAGGTGCTGGCCCTTCGCGAGGACATCATCCCCGCGTTCATCACCGAGGAACTGAAAAACCTGCTGGACAAGCTCCCGGTGATGCCCTTCCCGGAGTACCTGGAGCGCGTCGCGAAGGGGCTCGGACGGCCCGTGGACGACATGTTCGAGTGGATCGACCCGAAGCCGCTCGGCAGCGCCAGCATCGGGCAGATCCATCGCGCGAGGACACGCCCCACCGAGGACCGTCCCGAGGCGGAGGATGTCATCCTGAAAGTGGTCAAGCCGCACATCTACGTCATCCTCAAGCGGGACGCGCGGTTGCTCGGCTTCTTCGGGCGCTTCCTGCAGATCTTTTTCTCGCGCTACCAGCCCAAGCGCATCCTGGATGAGTTCGCGGAATACACCCTCCGCGAGGTCGACCTCCGGCGCGAGGCCGAGAACTCCGAGCAGCTCGCGCTCAACTTCGCGGACATGCCGCAGATCCGCTTCCCCCGGATCTACCGCGACCTCTCCTCCCGCCTCGTGATGACGATGGAGATGTTCGCAGGGCTGCGCCCGGACGTGCCCGAGGCGCGGCGGCTGCCGCTGGGCGTTCGAGAGGAGATCGTCGACCTCGGCGCGAGAAGCATCATCCGCATGCTCTACCAGGACGGCTTCTTCCACGCCGACCTCCACCCCGGCAACCTCTTCCTGCTGGACACCGAGCCGGACCCCGAGACCGGCAAGACGGAGCCCAAGATCGGCTTCATCGACCTCGGCATGGTCGGCTACTTCGATGGGGAGCTGCGGCGGACGCTGATGTACTACTACTTCTCGCTCGTCACCGGCGACGCGGACAACGCCGCGCGCTACCTCACGAGTGTTGCCGAGGCGGGGCCGAAGAGCGACACGCACGGCTTCCAGCGGGCCGTGGCGGAGATCTGCCGCCGCTTCTACCGAGCGAGCAAGTACGGCGAGTTCTCCATCGCGCAGCTCATCATGGAGAGCGTGAGCCTGGGCGGGCAGTACCGGATGTACTTCCCCATCGAGCTGGTACTGATGACGAAGGCACTCGTGACGTTCGAGGGCGTCGGCAATGCGCTGATTCCAGGGCTGGACGTGGCGGACGTGAGCCAGAAGCACGTCTCGCGGCTGTTCCGGCGGCAGTTCAACCCGGTCACGCTCGTCAAGGAAAGCTTCCGCAACGCACCGGAGTTGGTCGACTTGCTCATCAAGAGTCCCAGCCTCGCGGCGGAGGGGATGCGGTTCCTGGAATCGCGCATCCGGCAGCCGAGTGCGAGCCCGCTGGCCGGGCTGCGAACGGCGCTCCTTTCGGGGTCGCTGTTCATCTCCGGCACACTGGCAGCTACGCTGGACCTGATGAGCCCGGCGGTGAACGTGTGGTGGCTCTGGGTGCCTCTGTTCCTTGTGGCGGGCGGTCTATCGCTTCGGAAGGGCTGAGCCTGCCCGCCTCGGTACCGAGGCGGAGTACGAGAGGTGAGGTACACCATAGGTGTAACTTGCGTCCGTTCGACTCTCGATCCGATGGCTACCACCTCCCGACTTGTCCGCAAGCAACTCAGCCTGACAGCCGAGCACAATCGCGAACTGAAACGGCGCAGCCGGGCACTCGGAATCTCCGAGTCTGAGATCGTCCGACGTGCGCTCGATGCAGCCCTCTCCGAGAACATCCCCTCACGTCCAGACTCCGATCTGGCCAAGCTTCTAGACCACACGCGCCAACTCGCCAAAGGTCGCCGCCTCGACGGCCCGATAGATCGGGACACGCTCCACGACCGCGCCTGAGGTGACGCGTTACCTCCTCGACACCAACGTCCTCGTTTACGCACTTGATGCGAGCGAACCGACGAAGCAAACTCGGGCGTTGGACTTGATCGCACGCGTCGGCACGGCAGGACCCAGCGGACCTCTCGCGGCTCTCCCGGCACAGGCTCTCGCAGAGTTCGCACGAGTCGCGCTGGGCAAGTTGGCGCCGCCACTCACCCCAGACGAGGCCCACCGCCAGATCGAACTCTACGAGCGGGCGTTTCCAGTCCTCGCGCTGACACCGGCCGTCGTGTTGGAGGCCGTCCGGGGCGTACGCGATCACTCGTTTTCGTACTTCGACGCGCAAATCTGGGCCGTCGCCCGGCTAAATCAGATCCCTGTCGTGCTCAGCGAGGACTTCGCCGCCGGATCTACGGTGGAAGGTATCACCTTCACCGACCCGTTCGACGCTGCCTTCGACCTCGCGACGCTCTGATTCAAAGCTCCAGCGCCGCCACCCCCGCCTCGGCAGACTGTCGGGCTTCCTCAGCAGAGGCAGCCGTAACGGTCACGTGGCCCAGCTTGCGCCTCGGGCGCGACTCCGCCTTCTCGTAGAGATGAACCGCCGCGCCAGGGACGGCCAGCGCGTCGCCGAGACGGGGCGAGACGGGGCCCTCGCGCGAGCCCACCACGTTGACCATGCACGCCGCGGGCACCTGAAGCGACGGATCCCCGAGCGGTAGGTTCAGCGCGGCACGGACGTGGTTGTCGAACTGGCTCGTGTGGCACGCCTCGATGGTGAGGTGCCCCGTGTTGTGCGGCCTCGGCGCGATCTCGTTGACCAGCACCCGCCCGTCGCGCGTGACGAACATCTCCACCGCCAGCAGCCCGATCCCCTCGACCGCTGCGATGGCCGCGCCTGCCACACGCTGCGCTTCTGCCTCGATGGCGTCTGAGAGCCCGGCGGGCATCCAGGCCGCGTAGAGCTGGTGCTCGCGGTGCTCCGTCGCCACGATGGGGTAGACGGCCGTCTCGCCGCCCTCGCGCCGCGCGACGAGCGCCGAGACCTCACCCGCGAAGTCCACGAACGCCTCCACGAGCATCCCGTCGTCTGCGAAGAGGCCGTCCCAGGCTTGCGCGAGATCCTCGGGAGAGCGACACGTCGCGTTGCCGTAGCCGTCGTAGGAGCCCTCGTAGCGCTTCGCGAGGACGGGGTAGCCGAACGCCTCCGCGGCGTCTCGCGCCTCGTCCAGCGTGGCGCATCGCGCGAACCGGGGCAGCGGGAGGCCCGCCTCGGCGAGGGCGTCGTTCTGGCGGCCTTTGTGGCGGATGATCTCCAGCGTGGCGGGGCGCGGACGGATCGGCCCGTCCCACACGGCCGCCAGCCGGTCGGCGGGCGCCCACTCGCTCTCGACGGTCACTGCGTCGCAGTCGGCGGCCCAGGCGCGGAGAATGGCAGGGTCGGTCCAGTCCGCGACGGTCGTATCGGCGAACGGCACGCTAGGGCCGGAGACGTTGGGAGACAACAGCCTTACGCGGACGCCCATGCGGATCCCCGCGAGCGCGCTCATGCGGCCCAGCTGGCCACCGCCGAGGATGCCGAGGGTCACAGGAGGTTCGGGGTTCGGGGTTCGGGGTTCGCCCTTCGTGACACCGGGGCCGCTTCGCGTATCGCGCCTGACCTCGTCCGGCTCGGTGTGCCCGTGAGACTACCGAGGCGGGGCCACCACAACCCTGAACCGCGAACCCCGAACCCCATCACTGAAAATCGAACGGCACGTCGCCGGAGACGTCCTCCACGTTGGTCTCGCCGGAGAGGAGCGCGTCCAGCTGGCTCTCGTTGGCGACGAGCACCTCGCGCGCCTTCGAGCCCTCGAACGGCCCGACGATCCCGGCCTCCTCCAACTGATCCACGAGGCGGGCCGCCCGCGTGTATCCGACCGAGAGCTTTCGCTGCAACAACGAGACCGAGCCCTGCTGACTCCGCACGATGACCTTGGCGGCGTCCTCGAAGAGATCGTCGCGGTCCTCGACGTTGGCTCCAGCGGCCCCCTCCGGCGCGTCCGAGCCCGGCTCCATCGGCGGGAGCAGATACGGCCCGGCGCCCTCCTGCCCGCCGATGTGGTCCGCGATGGCCTCGATTTCGCCCACGCTCACGAACGGTCCCTGGAGGCGCGTGATGCGCGAGCCGTTCATGTACAGACAGTCGCCGTTGCCGACGAGTTGCTCCGCGCCACCCCCGTCGATGATGGTGCGGGAGTCGATCTTGGAGGAGGTCTGGTAGGCGATGCGGCTCGGGAAGTTGGCCTTGATGAGGCCCGTGATCACGTCCACGGACGGCCGCTGCGTCGCGATGACGAGGTGGACGCCGACCGCTCGCGCCATCTGCGCCAGCCGCGCGATGGGCGCCTCCACCTCCTTTGCGGAGGTCATCATGAGGTCCGCTAGCTCGTCCACCACCACGACGATGTACGGCAGGTGGCGGTGCTTCGGGCCGAGGTCCGCGAGCTTGCCGCTGGCGACCTTCTTGTTGTACTCGCTGATGCCGCGCACACCCGCCTCGGCGAGGAGGTCGTAGCGGATCTCCATCTCGCGCTCGCAAGAACGGAGCACAGCGGCAGCCTGCGCGAAGTCCGTCGTGATGGGCTCCTCGCCGTCCTCCGGCATCGCGACGAAGTGATCCAGCAGCGTCGCGTACGTGTTGAGCTCGATCTTCTTCGGGTCGACCATCACGAACTTGAGATCGGCCGGGTGCTTGGCGTAGAGGAGCCCCGCGATGAGCGTGTTGATACCGACCGACTTACCGGAGCCCGTCGCGCCCGCGATGAGCAGGTGCGGCATCTTCGCGAGGTCCACGAGGTGCGTCTCCCCCTCGATCGTCTTGCCGATGGGCACCGGGAGCGCCATGCCACCGCCTCGGCCCGCGTCGCGGAACTTCTTCTTCTCCAGCGTCTGACGGAGGCGCACCATCTCGCGCGAGCGGTTCGGGATCTCCACACCGATGCTGCTCTTGCCCGGGATGGGCGCGATGATGCGGATGCCCGCCGCGGCGAGGGCCATCGCGAGGTCGTTCTCCAGCGCGGTGATGCGGCTGATCTTGACGCCTGCCGCCGGGGTCAACTCGTAGCGCGTGACCGTCGGCCCCACGACCGCGTCGATCTCCTCGATCTGGATGTTGTACGTCTCCAGCTTGTCTAGGAGGATCTGCTTGTTCTCCTCGATCTCGTCCAGGTCCACTTCGGCGTCCGTGTCGGACTCCTCCAGCAGTTCGATGGACGGATAGTCGTAGGCCAGTTCGCGCTCGTTCGGGCGGACCTTCGTGCGCCCGGAGTCGCCGCGCGCAGCGTCGAGGTCGGCGGTCTCCTCCTCGATGCCGGTGTGAACGTTGACCGACATGCCGTCGCCTCCGCCCGGCAGGTTGGCTGGGTCGGCAGGCGGGAGGCCGGCGAAGGCGGGAGTCTCTGAGGGCGGCGCCTCGGGGACGGGCGGCGTCGGCCGGGAGTCGATCTCGCGAAGCTGGCGCTGCGCCTCCTGGGCCTTCTCGCGGTCGCGCGCAGCCTTCTCCGGGCTCCGGGTCTTCTCCTTTGGCAGACGGCTCTTCTCCTTCTCCTTGCGCGATTTCTCTCGGTCGGCGGCCCGTTCGGCGAGCGCCTTCTGACGCAGATCACGGCGCTCCGCGGCGCCCTCGCGATAGCTCGCCCACGAGGCCGCGAGGCCGGACCCGAGACCGCCCACCGCGCCCTCGGCACGGTCCAGCGACGCCTGGATGTCGCGGTCCCACACGAGCAGCACAACCACGACGACGGCCAGCGCGAGGACCACGAACGCCCCCACCGGGCCAACGAGCCCTTCGATCCAGCCGGAGACTCCTGCGCCGAGCGCACCGCTCCAGAGATCGAGCGGAGCATCCGCCCGCGCGTCGATCCAGCCCATGAGGCAGGCCAGGAAGAAGGAGCCCGCGAAGGCGAGGCCGGTGAACATCGGCAGAAACAGCGGCGTCTTCTGCCGCAGCAACACGTAGCCCCACGCGAAGAGAACGCCCAGCAGGATGAGCACCGGGAAGCCGAGCAGATCCGTCACGAGCGCGCGCGACACGATGGCCCCGATGGGTCCGAGGAGGTTCTCCGCACGGTTGTCTCCAGGCGCGAGGAGCGTCTCCATGCTCTCGCGGTCGAGCATGGTGTCGTCCGCGCGCGAGTGGGTGACGACGGCGAGGCTGAGCAGCAGCGCGAGCGCCATCAGCACGAGCCCGAGGATTTCGAGCTTGCGCTGGCGCGAGAGCGCGACGTCGCTCGTCTTCTTCTTGGCCTTCGACTTCGAGGAGCGTCGCTTGCGAGGGGTGCTCACCGGGGATCAGGAGTGGCGATGGGCGAAGATAAACGGCCGTCCGCCGCCACGGGGCGGCGATGCCACTCTGGCCCCGTTCCGCCCGCCCCGGGGCCTCCGTGGAGTGACCGAGGCGGGAGGAGCCGCCCTATGTCAAGGCCGCGAGGCCCACCTCGATGCGGTCGGCGGCACGCATGAGGTCGTCCAGCGCAGCCGCGTAGGAGATGCGGACACCGTTGTCGTCGCCGAAGGCCACGCCGGGCACGAGAGCCACGCCGTGCTCGTCGAGGAGGTAGAGGCAGAGGTCCGCGCTGCCCGCGATGGTCTGACCTGTGGGCGTCCGGCGACCGTACGCGGCCGACACATCCGGGAAGAGGTAGAACGCACCCTCAGGCTTCGGACACTCCACGCCAGGGATGGCGGTGAGTCGCGCGAGGAACGCGTCGCGACGCGCGCGAAAAGCGACCACCATCTCGCGGATCGGGGCCTCTTCCATTTCGAGTGCGGCGACGCCTGCGTGTTGCGAGATGGACGACGGACCGCTGGTGAACTGGCTCTGGATGATCGCCATCGCGCGGACCCACCACTCAGGCCCAGCCGCGTAGCCGAGACGCCAGCCCGTCATCGCGTACGCCTTCGAGAACCCGTTGACGGTCATCGTCCGCTCCGCCATGCCGGGGAGAGACGCCATCGCGAGATGCTCCGCATCGAAGAGGACCTTCTCGTAGATCTCGTCCGCCACGACGAGCGCACGTGGGTGGTCCCGGACGACCTCAGCGAGGGCGCGGACCTCGTCCGGGGAATAGACCGCACCGGTCGGGTTGGAGGGCGAGTTGACGAGCACGACGCGCGTGTTCTCTGTGAGTGCGCCTGCCAGCGCCTCGGGCGTCATGCGGTAGCCATTCGCGGCGGCAGCCGGCACGATGACGGGTGTGGCCCCCGCGAGGCGGGCCATCTCGGGATAACTCACCCAGTACGGCGCGGGGATGACCACCTCGTCACCGGGGCCGCAGACCGCGAGGATCGACTGCACGACGGATTGCTTCGCGCCGTTGGAGCAGATCACCTGCGACACCTCCACCTCGATCCCGTTGTCCCGCTTGAGCTTGCGGGCGACGGCCTCGCGAAGCTCGGGCGTGCCGGGGTTTGGGGTGTAATGGGTGAAGCCGTCGCGGATGGCCTGGTGCGCGGCCTCGGCGATGGGGGCAGGCGTGCCAAAATCCGGCTCTCCAGCGGAAAGCGCGATCACGTCGCGGCCTTCGCGCTTGAGTTCCTTCGCGCGAGCGGAGACGGCCAGCGTGGCCGAGGGCCGCACCGTCGCGACGTGCGGGTTGAGAGCCTGGGAGACGGGTGTGGGGGCGGTCTCAGTCATGCCCCAAACTACCGCGCGGGCAGGCCGCTCTCCTCGCGACTTCCGGTAGCGGTTCCGTGACTTCTCCCGCCTCGGCGCCGCGGCGGGGGGAGTCAGCGCCGGGCGCCCAAGGCGCGCTGGACCGCCTCGGGCACGAACCCAGCGGTGTCGCCACCCCAGCGGTGTACGTCTCGGACGATGGAGGAGGACACGAACTGGAGCGCAGCGTCGGGCGCGAGGAACACCGTCTCCAGGCCGGAGGCGAGATGGCGGTTCGCCATCGCCATGCGCATCTCGTAGTCGAAGTCGGCTGGGCCGCGGATGCCGCGCACGAGCACCCTCGCGCCGATGGTCCTTGCGTGGTCCACGAGGAGGCCCTCGAACTGTGAAACCGCGAGACGGTCCGCGCCCTCCAGATCCGCCGTGCTCTCGCGGATCAGTGCGGTGCGCTCCTTCGCGCTGAAGAGTGTTCGCTTGGACGCATTAACGGCGACCGTTACTTCCACACGCTCGAAAAGCGCCAACGTACGGGCGATCACGTCCACGTGACCGAGCGTGACGGGGTCGAAGGTGCCAGCGTAGAGAGCGAGAGGCATAGAGGAAGAGTACGTCTCGACGACCGACTTGCGTTCCAACAGGAGGGTGCGATAAAAATCGCACCTCCTCTGGATTCCCGTTGCCACGTGACGTAGACTAGAGGTGCGACAAAACCCGCACCCCCTTGAAACTCCTCTGGTTCCTTCTTCTCACGGCCTTGCTTCCAGCCTCATCCACAGCCCAAGAGACAGGGCGCCTCGACTTCGCCTACGAGCGCTTCCAACTCGAAAACGGGCTCGATGTCGTCCTTCATCGCACCACTGCAACTCCCTTCGCCTCAGTATTCACATCCTACGAAGTCGGAGGGGGCGACGACCCCGAGCACCTGACGGGCTTCGCCCACCTGTTCGAGCACCTCATGCACAAGTACGACGAGATCGAAGACCTCGTCGAGGTTGGAGGGGGCGCTGTCGCCATGACGGACCACGACCGCACCCTCTACACCATGTGGGGGGCGAAACACGCACTCGCGCGCATGCTCGCTATCGACGCACACCGGATGGTGAACCTCCTCGACCGGATCACCCCCGAAGACTTTGACATCGAGCGGGATGTGGTCAAGAACGAACGGTGGGAGCGCTACGACACGCGAGCATATGGAAACGCGCGACTGCTCATCGACCGTGCCCTTTTCCCACAAGGCCACCCCTATCACACTCCGACGATCGGCTCGATCCGGGACATCGATGCCGCCTCCTACAGCGATGTCGAGACGTTCTACCGGACGTTCTACGGCCCAAACGTCGCGACACTCATCGTGATGGGAGATATCGACCTCCAGGAGACTCGCCGACTCATCGAGCAGTTCTATGGCCCCATCCCACCGATAGCTCCTCCAGCGCGGGCATCGGCTTCCACCCTCTCTGCGTACGATGAGCGCGGGGAGGCCCGGATCGCTTATGAAGACCCACTTGCATCCTCTCCGAGACTCTACATCCAGTGGCGCACCGTACCAGCATTTCATCCTGCTGAGGCACCATTGCAAGCCATCGTAGATCTTCTAGACAACCGCGAGACTGGCTGGCTACGCAAACGACTCGTAGACGACCTGGGCGTCGCCAGCGGTGTCTGGGCGAGCTATGAACTGCGCGATCACGCGAGTAGCCTTCAGATCATCGCTACGCCACGCGAGGGCCGAACACTGGACGAGGTGCTTGTCGCGGTGGATTCCGAAGTCTCGCGGATGAAAGCAGGACCAACTGAACAGGATGTAACGCAGTTTGTTCGCACGAACGAAACCCTATGGCTGGCCACTCTGCAGGGAGCAGGCAACCGAGCAACTGCCCTCGAGAGATACACGCGTCTCTTAGGCCTACCCGGCTACTTCGAAACCACACGGCTGCAGTACCGGGGCCTCATGCCTCAGGATCTCTCAGACGCCGCGCTGACCTATCTCACCGACGACCGCCGCGTCGTGTTATCGCTCGTACCTGCAGGACAGACGGACCGCGCAGTGTCCGGCTCCACATTCGTCACTTCTGACTGATCCCATGCGATTCCACACGTGTCTTTGCCTCACTCTCGTTGCTCTGGCTACGTCGGCCTTCGGACAATCGAGCGAATGGAGACTACCACCTCTGGGGCCACTTCCCTCCTTTGAAGCCCCCGCAGTCAAGCAGTTCACCTTGCCCAACGGGCTCTCCGTCTATGTGATCGAGCGAGACGATGTACCCATTGCCCAGGTCGACCTAGTCGTGAAAGTGGGCTCGCTCAACGATCCCCAAGGTCTTGAAGGGCTCACCGTCTTGATGGCAGAGCTTCTCGACGATGGTTCCGCTGGGCGTTCTGCATCCACCATTGCAACCGAGGTTCGGTCGCTCGGTCTCCTCTTCTCTTCTTCCGCAGAGCGCGATGCCACCCGCATTCGCATAACCACGACGGTGTCTCGGATGGAGGAGGCACTTCATCTTCTGTCCGACATTGCTCTCCGGCCCGATTTTCCCGAGGAACATGTGGTACAGCAACAGGCAACCCATCGAGGCTACCTCGACCGGTTCCGCCAGTCAGCTGTATCGACAGGCAACGAGCAGTACTGGAGAGCCGTGTATGGAGATACCCACCCGTATGGTAGATCCTACTATGGAACTGTCCAGGGACTCCGCGCCATCAACCGAGACCATGTCATCGCCCACCATGCCTCGGCATTTCAACCCTCCAATGCGGCCCTCCTGATCACCGGAGCTGTCGACGCAGATGCAATCCGGTTACACGTGAGCCAGACCTTTAGCAACGGGTGGCCGACAGGACGCGTGCTTCCTACCCCGCCCATCGCGGAGTCAGCGGTAACCCCACGCAGCGTGTACCTCATCGACCGCCCAGGCCTGGTGCAATCGTTCATACGCGTCTCTGCCGAGGCACCACCCCGCTCCAGCCCTGACTATTACGCACTAGACGTGCTGAACATGATTTTCGGTGGAGCCACCTCCAGCCGCCTCGGCGTCCGGCTCAACGAGGAAACGGGATTTACCTACGAGGCCCGATCCCTGCTGAACTCCCTCCGCACCGGCGGCACGTTCGTCGCGTATGCCAACGTAGAAACGTCTACGACAGCGTCTGCTCTGGAGTTGTTCATCCGCGAGATTGAGCGAGTGACAGAACTCTCCCAAGCTGATCTGGAAACTGCTCAGAATGTCCTCGCACTCCAATACACGGAGCCGTTCTCAGCGGTTTTCGGAATCAACCCTGTGCTTGATCAGACCTTCATTCATGGTCTACCCATCGAACATTTCAATCGGTATGAGGACCAGATTCGGGACGTAACACTCCGCGACCTGCACCGGGTCGCGAAGCGGTACCTCACACTCGACCGCATGAGCTTCACGGTCGTCGGCGATCTCGACTCCATCGAAGACGACATTCGAGATCTCGCTATTGGCCCTGTGACCATCCTGACCGCAGATGACATCTGGGGGCCAGCTCGTGGCTGAAAGCATACCCTCCTCCCCTACCGCCACTTCTTTTCTGGAACGATGAGCCTTCCTGCTCTCAGCCGTCGCGAACGTCAGATCATGGATGCTCTCCATCGTCATGGAAAAGCCACGGCGGCAGAGGTGCAAGAGTCGATTGTGGACCCACCGAGCTATTCCACTGTCCGCTCCCTTCTGACCACCCTGGTCGGGAAGGGGCACGCCCTTCAATCATCCGATGGCGTCCGGTACCTCTACCAGCCTGCGATCTCTCGCGAGACCGGTCGCCGGCGGGCCGTCGAGCATCTCGTGAGCACGTTCTTCGCAGATGAGCCGGATGCGGCGTTTGCAACCCTCCTCAGGGTAACCGGGGATCACCTCACGGAGACGGACTATCACCGGCTTCGGGACATGATCGATCAAGCCCGGACGAGAGGTCCAGCCATTCCTTCAGGAGACGAATGAGCGGTCTCGACCTACAGGTCACCGCCCTCCTCCTCGACACAGGAGCCAAAGGCGGTCTGGTGCTCGGCCTTGCCTATGGCATCTCACGCAGACGCACCCCTCTCACACGACATGCGATCTGGACCACTGCATTTGTCATCGTTCTGGCATTCCCCGTCATCTCCGTACTGACGCCACAGACCGCTGTCTTTACAGCGGCACATCAGCGTCTCGTACCAGCCGTGCGCTCGGTGCCTGCTTCAAGCGCGATCTCCCCAGGCCCTGTGGCGGACCTGAGGACTGCTCAGAGCGAGACGACCGCGGGAAGACAATCCGCCAGCTTCCATCCCGCCCATCGCGGGAACCGCGAGGGATCGTTTCCCTGGGCAGCTCTAGCCGTCGGACTCTGGCTCCTCGGTGCCTGTACAATCAGCGCGAGATGGATGGCTCACCGGCTCCAAGCCACTCGGCTCGTGGCGCGCGCGGTGCCCGCCTCGGATCCGAGCTGGCTACAGTCTGCGGCCTCCGTTCGAGACTGTCTGCGGCTTCGTTCTCACCCCCGCCTCTTCTTCAGTTCCGAGTTGGAGGTCCCGGTGTGCTGGGGAATCATCCATCCTATGGTATTGCTTCCTGAACGGTCTATATCGTGGAATGAGGCACGTAGGAATGCTGTACTTCTTCACGAGTTTGCACATGTCCAGCGCAGGGACCTCGTTACGCAGGTCATCGCTCAGACCGTCGTGGCATTCCACTGGGTGAACCCTCTTGCATGGATCGGGTATCGCCGTCTCCTTCAGGACCGAGAGTTCGCATGTGACGCAGTGGCTGCTGGGCACAGTCCTACGTCTGCGGACTATGCGGGACACCTCGTGGAAATAGCGTGGCAGGCCAGGCCTCCGGCTGGCGCATTCGCAGGGCTTGGCCAACCGTCAGAACTCGAACAGCGCGTACAAGCCGTCCTCTCAGGCAGCGGGCGAGACCGACTAGGCATGAGAAATCAGAGCATGCTTCTGGGAGTGGCCGTGATCGCCACCGCGATGCTATCGGCCTTCACGACGGTCACGCCTTCTACGAATGCGTCCGCTCTGCCTCGTGCATCACAACCGGCGGCGATGCCCGCATCGTCCCTTCGGACAACGCCCTCCTCGGCTTCCAGCCTTCTCGCAGTGGACTCCACTGAATCAAGAGAAAAGCGGCCCTCAGAGGGGGGGCAAGCCGACCTTCCTCGCGCCTCAGAGATGTTCCAGTCTTGGTGTGAGGAACCATGGAATGGTCGAACCGATCTTGCCATCGGCTACTGCGAGGTCCGGGAGTTCACCCTCGCACGACGCTCAGATCTCGTCGTGGCTCCAGGCCAAAACGGGATGGTTCGAGTAACGGCATGGGATGAGGATGTGATTCGAATCCGGGCTCGCATCGTGACTCAAGCCCGTACCGAAGCGTCGGCGATCGCAGCCGCTTCGGATATCACAGTCCTGACGACCGACAGGGTCTCCTCGACACTGCCAGCGCTCGGCACCAACCTCTGGGCCAGCGTGAGCTTCGAGATTCTGGCCCCGCGCACAACGAACCTCGACATCGGCACTCACAACGGCAACATCGTGATCGAGGGTATCACGGGGCGCATCAACACGAACACCGGCAATGGAGATATCCGCCTCGACCGTGTGGACAGCGAGGGAAGTGTGACCTCCATCAACGGCTCCATCGAGATCCGGATGGCCCCTACGGCATCTGGTCACAACGGCCTTCTCGCGGAAGCACGCCAAGGCAACCTTCGGGCCGAAGGAATCGAGGGCAATATCTCTTGTGGAGACTCTGGTTGCCATCGCGAGCGATTCGAGCGCTCGGCCCTAGATAGAACCGGGCGCCTCCACGCACGATCAGGAAACGGGACCGTGTCTCTGTTGGAGAATTAGCGGGCGTCTCGAAGGTTGCAACCGTGAGCATGTGCCCTGGCTGCCGTCAGACCTCCGCCTCAAAAATGGAGACGCGGGTGGTGCTCCCATAGTCGCGCGCGAAGACACATGCCGGATGACCGGAGAAATCGTGACGGGCATCGTGCTCTAGCACGAGGAGACCGTCCGGCGCGAGGAGCGGGCGAAGGGCGTCTGGAAGCGACTCCATCTCCGGCAGCGCGTACGGCGGGTCGGCGAGGACGAGGTCGAAGCGACCGGGGGTGCCCGCCTCGGTACCGAGGCGGGCGGAGTGGGCGAGGGCGTCGGCGCGGATGAACGCGCACCGGTCCGCCACGCCGAGGTCGCGGGCGTTGCGTCTCGCGAGGCTGAGCGTGGGACCGTGCTGCTCTACGAAGGTGGCATGTGCGGCGCCGCGAGAAATCGCCTCCAGACCAAGCGCGCCGGTCCCCGCAAAGAGATCCAGCACACGGGCGCCCACGAGATCCATCCGCGAGCCGAGCGCGGAAAAGAGCGCCTCGCGGACGCGGTCGGTGGTCGGTCGCGTCTTGTCAGACGGCGGGCTCCGGAGAGGGCGCCGCCCGAGCTTGCCACCCGTGATCCTCACGCCCCCAGCGCGACACCCAGCAGCGGCGCGAAGGCCGCGAGTTGGGCGGGGTCCGCGTGAGCCGGACGGCGCGAGAAGAGGACGAGCGGGTCCAGCGGCGAGGTCTCCAGCGTGAGCATCTGGCTCAGCAGTTCCAGCCGCTCCGGGCGTACGTCGTCGCCGTAGACGAAAAGGCGGCGCGGGGCGTCGGCGTCCAGGCCGAGGCGCTCCAACAGCGCGAGGGCGTAGTAGGCGGTGTCCTCCGGCGTCCCGCCGAGGCCGTGGTGGCCGTAGGCCCACTCGCCGCCCTTCAGTAGCGCGTATTCCGTGTGCCCCCCATACACCCCGACCGCCATCGCGACGCGATCCAAGTCGCCTGTGGGGGAGCCCACAGGATCCAGCCGCGCCGCGATGGTAGCCACGGCACGGGTCGTGTCGATGAGATCGTAGGAGCCGACGCCGAGGGCGCGGGCGAGCAGCGAGAGGCGGGCGTGGACGGCCTCGGAGAGGTACAGGACGTGGTGCCAGCGGTGCGGCTCCGGCGACGCCTCGGCGCTCCGCGCCAGCGACTGAGTGCGGACGGGCACCGCCCGGATGCGCACGGGCCGACCAGCGGGCACGTCGGCGAGGAGAGCCGCCTCTTGTCGGAGGTGCTCGTGCCGTTGGTCCGCCGTCATGGACACGGGCAGCGGCGAGGAGAACGAGACCGTGTGCGAGGGATGCGCCGCGACGACCAACGCGTCCGGCGAGCCGCTAGCCTCCACGTCGAAGACCTCGCGGACGGCGCGTTCCAGCGCGGGACCCAGTGGCGGGCCTCCGTCGCCGAGGAGCGTCCGCTCGGCGTCCCCGTCGAACTCGACCGTGCCGAGGCGACGGAGAGACGTATCGCCGTCTACCTCGGCGTAGCGGAGGAGCGGCCCCTGGAGGCCGAGCGTGGCGATGCGTCGGGGCACGGGAGGAGAGCGGGAGCCGCCCGGACGCGGCGTGGGAACGGCGCTAGATCCAGGACTCCCGGTTGCGGTTGCTCGGGTTGGCGTCGCGCGAGCCGATGGAGTCCTCGGGCGCGGCAGGATCCTGCAGCCAGTAGATCTGGACGCCCGTGGGGGCCCCCGTGGAGTCTTCCTGCTGAACGACCTCGTAGTTGAATGGGGCGCCGCTGCGTGCGGAGAGACCGAGGGAGTCGACGGAGAACGACGTGAGGCGGTTCTCGTCGTCCTCGAAGGTGGGCTCCGTGAACGTGGTGTCCGTCCGCGCGTAGGTGACGAGGGAGTCCAGCGTGGAGGGATACCCGTCGTACGCGTCGCGGAAGGCGATCAGAGTCGTCCGGACGTCATCCATGCGCTCGCGGCCCATCTGGACTTCCCGCTCGCGTTCGAGCTTCTCCTGGTACGGCTCGGTGATGGACCGATAGAGGAAGAAGGCGAGGACGGCGATGAGGAGGACGAGGCCGACCTGGATGGCGAGGCGCATGACGCTCGGAAAAGGCGGGTGAGGGAGTCGGCCGGAGGGAGGAGAGAGGGAGCGGCCGGGAAGCGATCAGATTAGCGCTAGCGGCACCCAAAGGCAAGGTGCCCTCGGCGCCCCGGATGGCCTCCACGGGTTTTCAGACACGCGAGACCGACGCCCCGAAGCGACGAGGAGGACCCACTTCCACGGAGCCAGGCCTCCCCGCCTCGGTACCGAGGCGGAGGGGATCACGTCCTCCTTCCCGCTCAGCCCCGGCTGGGGGTCGAGAGAGAGGGACGCACACGACCGCCAACCCAGCCCTTCGTTTCCCTCTACCCTTCACGTGCTCCGTCCGACCTTGGCCTTCGCACGTTCCACGGCTCCCTCGCGCCATGACCCGGCTCAGCGTCAACCTCAACAAGGTCGCCCTCGTCCGCAACGCTCGCGCAGGTCGCCAGCCCGGCCCGGACGCTCGTCCCAGTGTGACGCGCGCCGCCACGGCCGTTCTGGACGCGAGCGCCGTCGGTGTGACGCTCCACCCCCGCCCGGACCGTCGGCATGCGCTGCCCGAGGACGCTCGTGCACTGGCCGCACTCTTGGAGGAACGTGGAGACGGGCGCGAGCTCAACCTGGAGGGCAACCCGTTCTCCCCCAAAGGCGAGGCGTATCCCGGCTTCCTCGCGCTCCTGCTGGACGTCGGCCCGACGCAGGCCACGCTGGTGCCGGATACGAGCGAGCAGCTCACGAGCGATCACGGCTGGGACCTGTTTCGCGACGCCGCCCGCCTCGGGCCTGTCGTGGAGGACCTCAAGGCGCGAGGCTGCCGTGTGAGCCTCTTCTTGGATCCCGATCCCGACGCCATGCGCCGCGCAGCCGACCTCGGTGCGGACCGTGCAGAGCTCTACACGGGCCCGTATGCCTGGGCCCATGCTGCCGGGGATGCCTCGCGAGAACTCGACCGGCACCGCGCTGCTGCCGAGGCGGCCCGAGACGCGGGTCTCGGCCTGAACGCTGGGCACGACCTCGACCTCGCCAATCTCCCGGACTACCTCGCTGCCATCCCTGGCGTGCTGGAGGTGAGCATCGGGCAGGCCCTCGTGTCGGACGCACTCCACATCGGCCTAGCGGGCGCCGTGGACGCCTATCTCCGCGCAATCGGAACCGAGGAATCGTAAGACGAGGGTTCCTGGGACGCAGGATGCCCCCATCGCCGAAGCGAGACGGCACGGCTCAGAACGAGACGCAATCGGTCTCACGGGCCTGAGGCGGCATCGCGCCGTTCCATTTCGGGACAGCATCCGGGCAGATGGGCGCCCGGCACAGGGCTGGCGGGCGGGTCTGGCACTTCACCTCGTCCCACCGATGCAGCAGACCATCCTGGCCCTCGCCGCCATCCTCATCTTCTCGCTCTACGCCATGAGCCGCCACCAGGCGGACGCAAGCCGGGAGCGACTGGCGATTACCGCCGAGGTCGAGACCGCCGCCGTCGGGATCGCGCGAACCCGGATGCACGAGATCACACTGCGAGAGTTCGATGAGGCGGACATCGGTCGCGAGGGCGCACGCAGCAGCCTCGCGGGCCTGACGGCCACCTCCAGCTTCGGCCCTGACATGGGCGAGACGACCGAGGCGACCTACGACGACATCGACGACTTCGACGGCCGCGCGACCCCACAGACGGTGCAGTGGAACGGCCGCAATCTGGTCTTCCGCGACTCCGTGAGCGTCCGCTACGTGGTCCCCGCCACGGCTGCCGCGTCAGCGGGAGCCACACTCGCCAAGGAGGTGACCATCATCGTCACGGCGGCCCCAGACGGATTCATCGGCACGCCGGAGGTGGCGGCTCGCCTCCGTCGCATCGTCACGCCCGCCTCCAGCACGAGTCTCTCCACCTCCTGAGCGACGCCTCTCCCTTCCCCCTGGCATCATGCAGGCCATCCTCGACCACCTCACGGCCATCCTCGTCGGCGCGACGCTGCTCGGCGCGATGATGTTCATCCAGTTCCGCCAGCAACAGTCCAGCATCGAGACCGTCGCGCGGGACCGCGTGCACGAGCAGACGACTTCCTTCTTCGACACCATCGAGCGCGAAGTGGAGAACGCCCGCACGCGGCCGCAGTCCGTGACCGGACTGGGCTACTACGTGATGGAGATCCAGGGCAACGACGACCGCACGGATCGCTTCACGTTCACCACGTTTGAGCCCACGGGGACGAACGGACAGCTAGCGTCCGTCTCGTACGTCCTCGTGCCGACCGGCGAGACCGTCCGCGTGGGGACCGCGCTTCGGAATACCTACGATCTGGAACGGTGGAGTAACCGCCTGCCCGCCTCGGGCCCCGCGCCGAATGACTACACGCGCGAGGGCATCGTCGCGACGGACCTCGTGACGTTCCGTGTGCGCGCTTTCGACAAGGACGGAAGCCGCGTCACGTGGGCGGGCACCAACGGCGGCTACGCCCGGCCAGGGGCGACGGCGAGTGCTCTCGACCCGGTCCGCTTCGAGATCGAGGTGGAAGGAGCCACCGAAGGACCGCGCCAACTCACTGGCGATCAGCTCGCTACCAGCGAGCAGACGCTCGCTCGCGTGGCGCACAGCATCCGGCCGATCAACGCCAGCGCCACGGGCTCTCTCGTATCCGGCCCGACGGCCTCCGCCCGCGACCTCCCCTTGCTACCAGGGGAGCCCGCTCCGCCGCCACCGCCGCCGCCGACCCCTTCCCCAACTCCGTCGCCGAACCCGTCGCCGCAGCAGCCCCCTACGCCCGCGCCGAGCCCGTCGCCGAACCCGGGTCCCGCACCGGGGCCTCCGCCGCGTCCCGCCGCTCCCCCAGGCTACGAGGTCTGACCCTTTTGCCACCCCACGCACTCCGCCCCCTGACTCATGGGCAAACTGACTCTACTCCTCGTCGGAGCCGCCGTTGTCGGCGGCTCCCTTCTCACGTTCAGCAGCCGCCAAATCGCGGGTGAGACGCTGAGGGGGCACAACGCCGCGCAGGCCGACCTGCTCTCGCGCCAGATCGCCGAGAGCGGCCATGCCGTGATTCTCGCCGCCATCGTGGATGACTCGGGATTCCAGTCCCCCCCGATCTCCACCCGCTCCTACGAGGGCGGCACCTACCGCGTCGAGTACGACCCGACCTCCACGGCCACACGCGCCCAGTTCTCCGTGACTGGCACGTATGCAGGCGCCAGTCACACGGTGCGCAGCACCTACGACTGGGACCCGATGGAGTACCCCGCACCGGCCTGGCTCGACGTGCCCTATGCCACGGCCAGCACCGTCGCGTCCGCGGACATCAACAATGCCATCCAGTTCGACCGCCGCAAGCACGACGAGATGGGCCTGAACAGCCTCGTCCCGCTCGCCGACATGAACGCCGGGCTGCAGGCCGCCGCGACCACAGCAGGCGCGAGCTACTCCGTCCCCGCAGGCAACGCCTGGAACGGCATCCTCGAAGACCTCAACGTCTCCGACGGCGAGGGCCTCTACCAGGCTGCCCTCGCGCTGCCCCCCGAAACGACCATCGCGGGCCCTGTCACCATCACTAACAACCGCTCAGGCGTAGGTGCGCCAGGCGAGGTGACGCATGCCACCGGCGACCTCACCGTCCAGAACCGTCTCCAGGGCGAGGGCATGCTCGTCATCGACGGCTCGCTCACCGTTCCGACCTCTGGCAAGATGTTCTGGAGCGGCATCGTGATCGTCCGCGCCGAGCAGCAGTACCTCCCGGTTCTTCTCAAGGGCGAGGTCTCCATCACGGGCGGTCTCGTGATCGTGCAGCAGGCCTACCCGCCAGGCGGCCACATGGACGTGACCACCTTCCGCGATCTCGGCAACGGCCTCACCAACGCCAACCCGAGAGGCGAAGCGCCCGTGGCGCCCTGGACGTCCGGCTTCCCCTGGCACCAGCACAAGCACCGCTTCGATGAGGATCTCGGCACGCGCCGCGTCCGCTACCTCGAAGGAGGCAACGCCGTCGCGGGCCAGGAGTCCTGGACGCAGTTCGAGGACACCATCCGGTCGCTCGGCAGCGAGAAAGTCTACATCGAGTTCGAGAACGAAGCCCGCCACGGCTACGGCGTCTACACCATCAACGTGGACGGCATGCCGAACCCGGTGCGTGGCATGGTCCGCGACGGCTTCGGCGCCTACTCGCGCGGCGACAGCCACCAGAGCCGCGAGTTCCGCGCCGACCGCCTGGAGGACTTCGAGGTGGACATCCGCAGCCTCCGCACCCTGGAGGACCGCTTCGACGGCAACGGCTGCGACTCCTGGCCGTTCTGCATCGGCGAGCGCTGGGACCGAGGCGGTGCTCTGCGGGTGCGCCTCCGCCGCCATACGGACAACGACATCCTCTACGAGAGCGTCCTCTACTGGCACATGCAGCCCAGCGAGTGGGCCATCTACCAGGCGCAGGAGGCCGCGTGGCGGACCCAGATCCAGAACGGTGGCCTCTTCGGCACCCGCCTGGAAATGACCGGCGACGTGAGCGTCACCTTCGACATCAGTCCGGTGCTGGATCTGGTGGACCGTCTCGGCTTCGACGGCAACGAGGTCATCCACCTCGGCAGCGAGGTGGAGCACCTCACCCGCGACGAGAACTTCGCTGCTGCCCAACTCTCCTCAGGCTCCGTGCGCATGTGCCACGATCCGACCGGCACGGCCACCAACCGGGACGTGCCCTCGGAGGAGGTAGAGGAGAACCTCGGCCGCGGTGACACCCTCGGCAACTGCGATGGTAGTCCGGTTTCCAACAACTCGGCTCCGTCCCCAGCCCCAGCCAACCCAGCCAACCCGACGGACCCCAACAACCCGGGCAATGTCGCCGTCTGCGTCTCGGGTGTGGAACAGATCGTCCCGTGGAGCGCGGTAGGAGGCTACCTCCTGAGCGGCGGGACCGTCGGCGGGTGCCCGGATACCATGCCGGGCCCCTGGTCTACACGAGACATCGTGATGTGCTACAACGGATCGTCTGTGGCGGTCCGGCTCATCGAGTACGGCTGGTACACCAACCAAGGCGCCACCTTCGGGGCCTGTCCGTAGCCTCTGACTCCGTCCGCCTCGGCACCGAGGCGGGACCAGGGGGCGGGTGTTGTGGTGGCGCCCGCCCCCGTTCTGTTTCGCCTCGCGCGAGGCCGCAAAGAACGAGCCTCGGAAGCGATCCCGCGAGACAGGTGGGAACGTTCTGTCCGTGGCCGGACAAGCTCACGCGGTGAACGGCCGAGGTCTCGAAATGAGGCGATAGGCGGTTTCTTTCGGAGGCCGCCCCACCCTCTCCCCGTGTCCACGACCCGCGCCCGAGACCGGGCCGCGCGCCGCCGCGCGCAGGCTCAGGATGTCACGCCCGACGTCCCCGTCCGCCTCCACTTCCTCGGCGCCGAGCGCACGCTCGTCGGCTGCAAAGACGCCGACCTGCACGCGCTGCCCCGCGTCGGGGATTACGTCCGGTTCGACGAGGACGGCGAGCGCGAGTGGCGGCACGTCGTGCTCGCGGTCTATCACAACCTCTCGCCAGACCTGTCGCTGTACTCATCGCGCGGCTGGCGCGTCGATGTGGTGCTGGGCGTGGGCGAGTACGTAGGTCGCCACGCAGACGACACCCCGACGCCGGGTAGCGTCTCGGAGCCCGCGCACGTGGAGTCACCGGACCAGCCCGAGGGTGACGTGTCCGACGCGTGACCCACCCCGCCTCGGACCGTTCGTGGGGAGGGCTACGGCGATGCCGAGGCGGAGAGCGTCACATCGCGCCCCTCTCGATCCCGCGTGCTCTCCGCGAACGGACCGACCGCACGGGCGTAGGCTCCGCCTATGTCTGACTCCCTACCGCTGCCCGAGGGCGACTCCCGACCCATCGGCGCGGCCTCGCCCCTCGTCTCGCCCGACCGCCACAAGAGCGGCTACGTCGCCCTCGTGGGCGCGCCGAACGTGGGCAAGAGCACGCTGCTCAACCGCTTCCTCGGCACCAAGCTCTCCATCGTCTCGAAGCGCCCCAGCACCACACGCAACCGCGTGCTCGGCATCCTTTCCGAGACCGACGCGGCCCCGCCCTATCAACTCGTCTTCCTGGATACGCCCGGGGTCGTGCGGCCCAAGTACCGCCTCCACGATCACATGATGCGCGACGTGGACCGCGCCCTCGGAGACGCGGACGTGACCGTCTTCATGGCCGACGCCACCGAGGACCGCATCTCCCACGATGCCGCGAGCGCCCTCGAAAAGCTGGAGCGCTTTCGCGGCCCCGCCTTTCTCGCACTCAACAAGGTGGATGCCCTCGCCCAGCCGTCGGACGCGCTCCCACTCGTGGGACTCTACCAGGCCCAGCACGACTTCGAGGAGGTCGTCCCGATCTCGGCGCTGAACGGCAACGGCGCGAACAACCTGCTGGACCTCATCCTCGCGCGGATCCCCGAAGGCCCGCCGTACTACCCGCCGGAGCAGATCTCCGAGCACCCGGAGCGCTTCTTCGTGGCGGAGATCGTCCGCGAGGCCATCTTCGAGCTATTCCGCGAGGAGGTCCCCTACTCCACCTCGGTCGTGGTTCTCACGTTCGAGGAGCGCCAGGGCCAGAAGGACTTCGTGGCCTGCGACATCGTGGTGGAGCGCGATAGCCAGAAGGCGATTCTGATCGGCAAGGGCGGGAGCGCGCTCAAGCGGCTCGGCCAGCGCGCCCGGCACGGCATCGAGGAGTTTCTGGGGCGCCCGGTGTACCTCCAGCTCCACATCAAGACACGCGCGGACTGGCGTAACAAGGAGGGGCACCTCCGGGAGTACGGGTACGGCTGAGGTTCTGGGTTCTGGGTTCTGGGTTCTGGGAAGCAAACGCCTCCCTTCCGGCTCCGCAACCGCCTAGAGGGTCCCCTCTCCCGCCGGGAGAGGAACAGGGTAAGGGCCTATCCGAGCCCCAGCCCCCTCCGCCTCGGTACCGAGGCGGGCAGAGTCGGCTTCGCGCGGGATTGGCCCTTCGAGGGGGCGGCCCCGCCTACCTTCGCGACGCTGGCGATGCCACCGGCCGAGATCGTGATCTCGCCTTCGTGTCATCCCGAGCGCACACGAGGGATCTCGACGCGGAATGGCGGGCCATAGGGAGCGGTACCGACAGCGCGCAGATCGTGCGGAGATCCTTTCCCTCGGCGTCCCTCGGGACAGGCTGTCGCTCCGCTTCCCTCGGGATGACACCTGTGGGAGACCGCGTTCACACGTCCCGCCAGCCCGCCTCCTGCAGAGCAGCTACCCACCGAATTCCGACGACCGAACCTCGACACCCGAACACCCTGACATGAGCGACCAGAAAATCATCTTCTCCATGGTCGGCGTGAGCAAGAGCTACCGCCCCGGCCAGTTCGTCCTCAAGGACATCTACCTCTCGTTCTACTACGGCGCGAAGATCGGCGTGCTCGGCCTCAACGGCGCGGGCAAGTCCTCGCTGCTGCGCATTATCGCGGGCGAGGACATCAAGTACGACGGGACAATCCAGTCCGAGAAAGGCATCACCTTTGGCTACCTCCCGCAGGAGCCAGAGCTGGACCCGGAGAAAACCGTCCGCGAGATCGTGGAGGAGGGCGCGGGCGAGGCCGTCCAGTTGCTCAAGGACTACGAGGCCGTCGGTCTCAAGTACGCGGAGCCAGATGCGGACTACGACGCCATTATGACCGAGCAGGGCAAGCTCCAGGAGCGCATCGACGCGCTGGACGCCTGGGACATCGACTCCAAGCTGCAGATGGCGATGGACGCCCTCCGCTGCCCGCCCGCCGAGATGAAGATCGGCCCGCTCTCCGGTGGTGAGAAGCGCCGCGTCGCGCTCGTCCGCCTTCTCCTCCAGAAGCCCGATGTGCTGCTGCTCGACGAGCCCACCAACCACCTCGACGCCGAGAGCGTCGCCTGGCTGGAAGGACACCTGGAGCAGTACGAAGGCACGGTCATCGCCGTCACGCACGACCGTTACTTCCTGGACAACGTCGCGGGCTGGATCCTGGAGTTGGACCGAGGCAAGGGCATCCCGTTCGAGGGCAACTACACCTCGTGGCTGGAGCAGAAGAGCGCCCGCCTCGCGCTGGAAGAGAAGCAGGAAAGCAAGCGGCAGAAGGCCCTCAAGGAGGAACTGGAGTGGGTCCGCCAGAACCCGAAGGGCCGCTCCAAGAAGTCCAAGGCGCGCATCGCGAACTATGAGCGGATGGCGTCCGAGGAGTACCAGAAGGCGAACGAGGAGCGCGAGATCCCCATCGCGCCGGGCCCCCGCCTCGGCGACGTGGTCATCGAGGCGGAGGGGGTCAGCAAGGCCTACGGCGACCGCGTCCTCTACGACGACCTCACGTTCAGCCTCCCGCCCGGCGGCATCGTGGGCATCATCGGCCCCAACGGCGCGGGCAAGACGACGCTCTTCCGCATGATCATGGGCCAGGAGAAGCCGGACGCGGGCACCTTCACGGTCGGCAAGACGGTCCAGATCGGGTACGTAGACCAGGGGCGCCCGCTGGACCCGAGCCACACGGTTTTCGAGGCCATCTCGGGCGGTGCCGACTTCATCCAGGTCGGCTCTCGCGAGGTCAACGCGCGGGCGTATGTCGGCCGGTTCAACTTCGCAGGGCAGGACCAGCAGAAGAAGGTCACGGAACTCTCGGGTGGTGAACGCGGGCGCCTCCACCTCGCGACGACCCTCAAGGAGGGCGCGAACGTCCTGCTTCTAGACGAGCCCTCGAACGACCTCGACGTGAACACCCTCCGCGCGCTGGAAGAGGCGCTCTTGGAGTTCGCGGGCTGCGCTGTCGTCATCTCGCACGACCGCTGGTTCCTGGACCGCGTCGCGACGCACATCCTCTCGTTTGAGCCTGACGCCAACGGCGAGGTGCATCCGCGATGGTTCCCCGGCAACTACTCCGAGTACCACGAGGACCGCCGCGCCCGCCTCGGTACGGACGCGGACATCCCGAAGCGCATCAAGTACCGCCAGCTGACGCGGTAGTCCGTTGGCTTCTGGCCGTTGGCTCCGTCCGCCACGGTGTGCCCGTGGTGGCACCGCGGCGGACGGCGCGTCAGGCGTCCCGCTCCCGGTCTGCTTGCTCCGCCTGGTCGAGCAACTCGTCCAACGAGGCGTCACCTTGCCACTGCTCGCGCTCGGCGGTGTAATCGCCGCTTCCCGTGGTGTATTGGCGGAGGAAGCGGAGGGCGTCCGCCACCCCGAGTTCGCGCACGAGCGCCGCACGACCGGCACGGTCGATCTCGTGGAGAGGACGGGTCGGGACGGTCATTCGAGCGAGAGAAGAAATTCGAGCGGGGACACGACCGAGGTCGTGCGAGTGTCCAACGTACGACCCCGCTTCAAGAGCCGGTCGTCGGTGGTGCAGAAGTACGCCGCTTCAGCCGTAACGGCCGCCGCGAGGTGAATCGCGTCCAGACGGCGCGCTCCGCCCGACTCGTAGTCGGCCGCAAGCTGGCGGAGGGTAGAATCGACCTCCACGTAGTGAGAGGCCAGTGCCAGAACGTCGTCTACGAAATCGCGACGGTCGGGATAGGGACACCTCGCGATCTCGACAGTGTGCACGCCCGAGGCGATCAGTGTGAGGGCTCCCGAGGCGCAGAGGGCCAGCACGTCGAGAACAGCATCGGCCTCCGCTCGGACGCGGAGTTGCGATTGATCGTCGAGAGGCCGCTGGATCGCGCAGAGGTCGAGATAGACGCGCATGTGCTCAAGCTACATCGCGTCTCCCACAGCGCCCGCCTCGGTACGGACGCGGACATCCCGAAGCGCATCAAGTACCGCCAGCTGACGCGGTAGCCTGTTGGCCTCTGGCCGTTGGCCTGTCCGCCTCGGTACCTCCACGGGCACACCGAGGCGGACCTGCGTCCTCTGCCGACGGGCCTGAAGGCGCCCAACCGGAGCGGGAGGAACGAACCCATCGAACTGTCTCAGATTGAGACCGCGGGTTTAGGCCACACCGATCAAGAGCCTGACACGCATCCAAATCGCGACACAGGCCGCGCATCATGCGGCAGAGATGCGAGAGCGCCTTTCATGGCACAGGGTTCTCGCTGCGCGCGGGACCCGTACCCTCTCGTCGTGATGCCTACCCGCCTGCTTCCGCTCCTGGCCGTCCTGCTCGCCGCCCCGGCGTTCGCGCAGGGCCTGCCCGAGCTTCTCGCCACTCCGCCCGCCTCGGCCTCGCTCCAGGCCAACCTGCCGCCCGGCTTCTACCTCGAAGACGCCGCCGCCGGCGCCCGGTTCGACACGCCCGTCGCACTGGCGGCGGCACCGGACGGACGGATCTTCGTGGCCGAAAAACGCGGCCGTGTCTACGTGATCCAGAACGGCCAGCGCATCACGACGCCATTCCTCAACATCGAGAGCGAGGTCCTCAACCACCACGACCGCGGTCTTCTCGGCCTCACGCTCGACCCCGACTTCGAGTCCAACGGCTACGTCTACGTCCTCTACACCGTAGACCACCTGGAGACGGCAGACCGAGGGCGGAAGGATGCCTACGGGCGCCTCACGCGCTACACCGTTCGCACCTCCAACCCCAACCGCGCCGACGAGACCTCGCGCCGGGTGCTCATCGGCGAAACCTTCCGTGAGGGCATCCCGGCGTGCTACTTCTCCCACGCGCCCGGCACACTGGACTTCGGCAGCGATGGAACGCTGTTCGTCGGTACCGGAGACGCTGCGCACTACGGGCGCATGGACGACGGCGGCGAGTACGACGAGTGCTTCGGGTCGGGCAAGCTGCCAGAGATCGAAGACGTGGGCTCCTACCGCTCCCTCTACCTCGCTAGCCTCGCGGGCAAGATCCTCCGCGTAGACCCTGCGACGGGTCTCGGCCTGCCCTCCAACCCGTTCTACACCGGCGATCCCTCGGACAATGAATCGCGCGTGTGGGCCTCCGGTCTCCGCAACCCCTACCGCTTCGCGGCCCTCGGCGATGGCAGCACGGATCCCGCCGATGGCAATCCTGGGCGTCTGATCTACGGCGACGTGGGCTGGAAGACGTACGAGGAGTTGGGCGTCGTGAGCGGCGGCGAGAGCTTCGGCTGGCCCTGCTTCGAGGGGCCGCTCGCGAACAACGAGTACCAGAACGGAAACCCACCCCACTCCGGCTGCGGGGAGTTCCCGCAGGCCTCTCAGACCTTCCCGTCTACCTACTGGCACCGCAACAACGCGACCCGCTCCAACCCGCCGACGCGCGCGGGCCGGACCATCGTGGGCGGCGATCTTTACCAGGGCACGAGATACCCGGTCGCCTACCAGGGCCAGTTCTTCTACGCGGACTACTCGCAGGGCTGGATGGCCTATGGGCGCCCCGGCGACACCGACGACTCGTTCACCGAGGCGGGCCTCTTCAGTGCCAACACGGGCACCATCGTGGACGTGGAGTACGACCCCGCGACGGAGCACCTTCTCCTCGTCGATGTCTGGAACGGTCGCATTCAGCGCCTCCGCCACACTGCCGGCGATGCCAACAACCCGCCCGTGCCCGTCGCGACCTCCGACGTGACACAAGGCATGACCCCGCTCACCGTCCAGTTCGGCAGCAGCGACTCCTTCGACCCGGACGGCGACGCGTTCTCCCGGGCCTGGGACTTCGGCGATGGCACGACCTCGACAGCCGCGAACCCCTCGCACACCTTCACACAGGAGGGCGTCTACACCGTCACCCTCGCGCTCACGGACGTCTACAACGTCACCGCGACGACGACGCTCACGATCACGGCAGGCGGAACGGCGCCCACGGCTGCCATCGCGGCTCCGCTGGACGGGGACTGGGCTCGCGTGGGAGAGACCGTGCCGCTGATCGCGAACGCCTCCGATCCCGACGAGCCCGCCGCGAACCTCTTCTACCAGTGGGAGATCACGCAGGTGCACGACGACCACCAGCACTTCGACGTGTTCACGTCCAGTGAGCCAGAGACCTCGTTCGTGCTCCCTGAGCACGGCGCGGACGGTGAAATCGTCTACTACGTCGTGCAGTTGACAGTCATGGACGGCGCAGGGCTCACGGACACCGTGGAGCAGAACCTCTATGTCCAGCCCGAGGGGAGCCCACTCCCTGCACCATGGAGTAGCCGAGACATCGGCCCGGTGGCTGTGACGGGCTCCACCAGCGCGAGCGGCGGCAGGTTCACTGTGGAGGGCGCAGGCGACGTGTGGGGCAACGCAGGCGCCTTCCACTTCGCGCACCGCGACTTCGGCGGCGACGGCGCCATCACGGCCCGGCTCTCGGACCTCACGGGGGCGCATCCGTGGGCCAAGGTCGGACTGATGATCCGGGAGAACCTCACGCGAGGCAGCGCCCACGCGATGATCATCGCGACGCCTGAGAGCGGTGTCCATCTCCAGTACCGCCCGGCGCAGGGCGCCTCGATGGTCAACGCCGCCAGCCGGTCCGGCGCGGCGCCCGTCTGGCTCCGCCTCCAGCGAGACGGCGACACCGTCACAGCGCTCACCTCTGACGACGGCGTGACGTGGATCCCACTCGGCACCATCGCGCTGCCGATGCAGATCGGCGTCCACGTCGGAATGGTGGCCTCCGCGACGGACTACGAGGGCCGGAACGACACCGCCTCGGGCGTCTTCTCGGACGTGTCGGTCGGACCGGTCGGGGCTCCCCCCCCGCCCGAGGATCTTCCGGCGCCGTGGGCCAGCCGGGACATCGGCCCGGTGGCCGTGGTCGGCTCCGCGACCCACATGAACGGCACGTTCTCCCTCTCCGGGGCAGGCGACGTCTGGGGCTCCGCCGACCGCTTCCATTTCCTCCACCAGCCGCTCACAGGCGACGGCACGCTGACCGCCCGACTGGCGGGCCTCAGCGGCGTCCACCCCTGGGCCAAGATCGGCCTGATGATGCGCGAGGACCTCTCGCGAGGGTCCGCCCACGCGATGCTTATCGTCACGCCGGAGAACGGCGCGCACCTCCAGTACCGCACCGAGGCGGGAGAATCCACAGCCTCGACCCCAGGTCCCAGCCTCGCCGCTCCCACGTGGCTCCGCCTCGTCCGCCAAGGCGACACCATCACGGCCTTCGTCTCACCCGATGGTGCCGTGTGGTCCATCTCCGGCACGGCCACCATCCCCATGAGCGCGGCGATCCGGGTCGGCCTGATGGCGACCTCGACCGACTTCGAAGGGCGCGATGACACCGCCAGCGGCACGTTCGACAGTGTCTCCCTGACGGAGGAGGTGGAGGGCTCTGGCCTGCCCGCCCCCTGGCTCAGCGCCGACATCGGCCCGGTGGCCGTCGCGGGCGGCACCGTCGTGGACGACGGTGTCTTCACAGTCACGGGCGCGGGCGACCTCTGGGGCAACGCCGATGCCCTCCACTTCGCCTACCAGCCCCTCGACGGCGACGCCACCATCATGGCCCATCTCACCGACGTGCAGGGGCTTCACCCCTGGGCGAAGGTCGGCCTGATGATGCGCGAGGACCTCTCGCGGGAGAGCGCCTACGCGATGCTCCTCGCGACGCCGGATCGCGGCCTCCGCATCCAGTACCGAGGCGCTGCTGGCAACTCGACCACCTCCCTTCCTGTCCCGGACGGCTACGACGCCGCTCCCATGTGGCTCCAGTTCCAGCGCTCCGGCGACGTGATCGCCGCCGCCCTCTCACGAGATGGCGTGACGTGGGAAAGCGCAGGCAGCATCGAACTGCCGCTCGCGCCGACGCTGCTCGTCGGGCTGGCGGCTACCTCCACGGATTACGAAGGGCGCGGCGACACGGCCAGCGGCCGCTTTGAGACCGTCATGGTGGATGGGCAAGCGGGCGCTGCCGCCCGACCTCTGCCCTCGCCCGCCAACCTGGAAACTCGGCCCTTCGCCATCGAGACGGTCTACCCCAACCCGTTCCGGGGACAGACCACGACGCGCGTCTCACTCGAAGAACCCGGCCGCTACCGAGTGGACGTAGTCGACATGCTCGGCCGCGAGGTGGTCCGCCGCGAGATCCGCGAGGAGGCGGCGGGGGTGTTCGAGATCCCGCTGGACCTCCGGGGCCAGAGCGCCGGCACCTACGTGGTCCGCGTGCTAGACCTAGAACGCGGTCGCGCGACGATTCGCCGCGTGCTCCTCGTTCGCTGACCGGCCCCGCCTCGGGTCCTTCCGCGAAGGGACCGAGGCGGACCGAATCAAAGAAGCCTCCCGCCTGACAGCCAGCTACGCCTGTCGGATGGGAGGCTTCCATGCGCCACCAGGGCGCGGCGTCTACCCGAGCCAGTAGCTCAGCTTGACGAGGAAGACGTTCGTGAGGTCGTCCGTGAACACGTCGCGCGCATCGCGGCCGAAGCGGAAGTCGCCGGAGGGATCGAAGCCGTTGCGCTGCTGCTGCCACACGAGGAAGAGCGTGGAGCCTGGCCGGTACTGCCAGCGGAGCACCGCATTGCCCTGCAGCGAGCGGACGGTGAAGTTGGGTGAGAGCGTGAATGGATCACTCCCGTCGCCCGGATCGATGGTCGTCTCGCCGTCTTCGTTCATCGTCGCCGTGCCGACCTCCTCCCCAAAGACAGGGAAGACGAGTTGGCGCGGTTCCCCTAGCTGCTTGTAGCGGTCGTACGTGCCACTCGCGATGAAGGGGCGGGCGAAGACCTGAAGCGAGAGGTCTGGCGTGAAGGTCCAATCGGCGCGAAGCGTGGCGGAGACGCTGGTCTGGTCCACCTCGGCAAAGACATAGCGGCGGCCAAAGGTCGCCTCCATCGCAGGAGCATCCAGCGCGGAGACGTACTGCTGCGCCGTGTGGGAGATGTTGAGTTCCGGGCCGAGGCGGAGCGAGAGATTGGTGCTCGGGCGGGCCTCGATGCCCGCCTCGGCTCCCCAGAACCAACTGCCCAGTTCGTTGTAGCTGCCGCCACTCCAGACGTAGCCGGAGACGGCCTTGCGGTCATCGGTCCAGACGTTGCCGTTGAGGCGAACCCCAGCTGGGCTTCCCGCGAGGGGACCGCCGCGCGTCCCCCGGTCATCGAGAGAACGGATCCAGGCGTTGCCGTTCAGGTTGCCGCCCCAGAAGTTCTGGAACTGGCCGTTCGCGTTGAAGCCTGTGAATGTCCCGATGCGGTTGCCATCGGTGTTCCACTCGCTCCCGCCCCAGAGGTTGGCGCTGTAGCGACGGAAGATCCCCTGCGGCTCGTTTTGGGAGTAAATGACCACGCCCCCCACGCCGATCTGGTCCGCGCGGCTTTGGAAGCCGAGGTCATTGGCGTCAAAGCCTGAGGAGGTGTAGCTCGTATGGAAGGAGCCGAGCCAGTGCTGACCTCCCGCCTTGATCACGTTGAGTTCGGCCGTCGTGCCGAGGAGACTCGTGCGGCTCTCGTCCAGATCAAAGCTTTCCGCATCGGGGCGCTGGTAGAGGCGCGGGAAGGAGCGCTGGACGCGCGAGATGGCGTCGGTGCCGCCCTCTACCACGCTGCCCGCGACCTGAGCGCTCAGGATCCAGTCCTCTCCGAGCGGGTGCTCCACATCGAGACCGCCAACGGTAGACGAGCGGGGCAAGAGCGACGCAACAGATGGGTCGCTGGTGTCACGGTACACCGAGGTCAGCAGCGTACCCACGCGGGTACGACCAAAGGTGGTCCTCGCACGACCGACGAGGTAGTTGGAGGTCGGCTCCACGAGACTGCGCCCGTCGTGGACTGCTGTGCCGCTGGGGTCGAACGCCTGGAAGCGGCCGTACTCAGGGCCCGTCACGGCGTCCAGCACGCCAAAGGAGACGTTGCCGATGCGACCGGAGACCTTCGCTGCGCCGAGGATCGTGGTCTGGGCGGGCGCGTCGGAGTAAACGGCGCCGTTGTCGCCTGCGGCATCGAAGGCATCGTCGGACACGAACGCGTTGCGCTGCGGGCTCCGCCCAATGCGGCGGGTGTAGAGCAGGTTGGGTCGGTTGTTGGAAAAGAACCGACGGGGCTCCATCGAGAAGACATCGGCGCCCTCCACGAAGAACGGGCGGCGCTCTTCGAAGAAGAGCTCGAAGCCCCCGAGGTTGACCTGCGCGGGGTCGGCCTCCACCTGTCCGAAGTCCGGGTTGATGGTCGCGGTCAACGTGACATCGCTCGTGAGACCGTACTTCATGTCCAGCCCGACGCGCGGCTCGGTATCCGTCTCGTTGTAGAACGGGTTGGCAGCGTCGCCTGGGGCACGGGTCACAGCGCCCGCGATGTAGGGCTGGAGTTCCAAGCTGCGCGGAGCGCTCAGGTCGCGGAGATCGGAGAGGGTGCCGAACTGGCTGACCATGCCGTCCTCCTCGGGCGACATCGGGGACCAGAAGTCTGTCTCGCCCGTCCGCGCGATGTCGCGGGCGAATTGGATGCCCCACTCCTGCACCGGTGTATCGGCAGAGTAGCGGAGCTGCGAGAAGGGAATGCGGAACTCCGCGCTCCAGCCGTCGCCATCGCGAGAGACCTTGGCGTCCCAGACGGCATCCCACGATCCATCCTCGCGCACGTCGTCGAAGATCAGGAAGTCACGGAGGACGCCCGCCGGGTTGACCGCGAAAGCGAAGGCCGTGCGGTCGTCGTTGTAGGAATCGAAGGCGACCAGAGCCCAATCGCTGCTCAGCCCCTCGTCGCGCCGGGCGAGGCGGGCGTCGATCTGGTCCGCCTGGCGATCATGCATCCGCATCCCGACATAGATCGCGGAGCGGTCGTACATCACGCGGGCCTCCGTCTCCTCCGTGGCAGGGTCGCCGGGCGTGGGCCGGAACTGCACGAAGCCTGTCGCGACGGGCGCGGTCTCCCAGACGGCGTCGTCGAGGCGGCCATCGAAAGCGAGAGCGCCAGGCTCGATGAGGCGAGCGTCGAGGGCCCGAGGACCGTCAGTCTCAGCACTCACGGGGGCCACCAGCGGGGAGGCCGGGGCAGTGCCGGTCTGAGCACGAGGCTGAAGGAACAATGGGGCGACGACCAGGAACGCGAGGCCGACGACAAAGGGACGCAACGACATGAGGTGTGTGTGGAAAGGCACGGTCGAGACGGGCGGCGCACCGGGGAGTTACACGAGGTGCGAAAAAAACCGCAGGCGGATACTCAGGGACAACCCGTCGGGGGGAAGACGGCTATCGTGGCTCGATGGGTACGCCCCCGGGACCCGGACGGCGTTCTGCCGATGTGAACCGGCCTGCTGGTGACCCGGCCGCTTGAGAGGTCTCGGCAAGAGGCCGCAGAACTGAAGCGGGTCCCTCCGCCTCGGTGCCGAGGAGGGCAGAGCCAAACCGCGACGCCCCGCTATCGCCCACGTAGCGCGATGGGACCGTTGGTCGTACGGAGCCGAAGCGCCGGGCCGCCGCGCCCGAGCGTCCCCACGACGCGGCCATTGAGGCAGGGTGCGTACGATGTCTCCTTGTCCTCGCACGCATCGTCGGTGAGGGGGAGCCCCTGGATAGAGACCGGTCCGATGGAGGTCCGCGCGTCCACCTCGGCGGAGAGGTCGTCGGGGATGTCGAGCGTGACGGGGCCGTTGGTGGTGCGGAGCGAGAGGCCGTCTGTGGGGGCGTCGATCAGCTCCACCCGGACCGGGCCATTGACCGTCTGCCCGTCTACGCGTCCCCCCACACGGATCAGTTCCAGCCCTCCATTGACCGACGAGAGTTGGAGCGATCCCGCGACGCCGTCCACGTCGATGCCGCCGTTGACCGTGCGCAGATCGAGCTCCGCATCGCGCGGAACGAGCACCTCGTAACTGACCGACGCCCAGGCCTGACGCCGACCATCGTTCTGACGGGTGCGCTCGGGCAGGCGGGTACGAATCCGCGTGCCGCGCTGCTCCACCTCCACGCTCTCCACGAGGCGCTGCGCCTCGGCCTCGGTCATCGCCCAGGCTTTGACATGCGCCTGGATCTCGATACCGTCGCGGTCCCACGTGGAGACGTCGATGCTACCGTTGGGCTCGGCGTTCAGCATCAGCGTACCGCCATCGAGGGCAACGGTGCGGGTCTCGCAGACACGGACGCCTCCGTCGTTTCCCCAGTTGTCATCGCAATCGTCGCTGGAGGCCACGAGCGAGGCGCCGGAGGGTGCGTCTGGAGCGGACGTGGCGGAGCCACCGCAGGCCGAGAGGAGCGAGGCGGGCGTTGCGACCGTCAGCGCGGCGAGGACAACGAGGCGGAGGGAGGCAAGCATGGACAGAGTGGTTGAATGGACGGCGCGAGCCATCTGGATAGAAGAAGCGAGGGGGAGCGCGACCTACTCGTCGTCGTCGCGGGGGGCCGCTTTCTCCAGAATGTGCAGAGCATCCGCCAGGGCAGCACGAGCCTCGGCAAAGCTCCGCGACACCATGCGGTGCTCCGTGGCCGATTCGGCCCACACGGAGGCGGCGCGCTCAATGCCCGCGAGGCCGTTCTCCATCTGCGCGAGCGACCGGCGGAGGTCGTCGGGATTGGTCTCAGCGGTCGCGATCTGCGAGGCAATCGCGTTTACGTCCTCGTGCCATCCGCTGAGGCTGGTAGCCCAGGGACCAGGGCCGCCGGTCGCCACGACGACCCTTTGCTGCCCCTCCGTGGTGATGGCGTAGCGGTAACCCTCAGGCGGTGCCGTAGGCCCCCGAAAGGAGGCCAGAGACGCTGTCTCCTGACGCGACCGTGCCTCCTGGCGGCGGCGCTGCTCGCGCTGGCGGTTCTGCTGGATCTCGCGCTGCTGCTGTGCACCGTTGCGCTCGTCTCGTTCGAGTTCGCGCTGGCGTTGCTCACGAGAGCGTGAGCGATCGGACTCTCGCTGGAGGTCGCGAAGGGCACCAGTCCGGGCGCGGATCGCCTCGCGATAGGCACGTTCTGCCTCCTGCTGAACCTCGCGTTCCATCGTGGCGAGTTCGCGGCGCAACTCATTGAGCGCGATGGCACGTTCCAATTCAGCCTCGCGGAGGCTCTGCTCCACGCCGGCTTCCCAATCGGCCTCGGCGAGCACCTCCAGGGCATCCTGCAGCGTCTCCTCCATGTCGATCTCAACGGCTGCCAGGGCGTCCTCCATCTCTGACTCGATCTCAGCCCAGTCCACCTCGGCGAACTGGCCGTGCTCCTCGCGGATCTCCGCGAGGCGGGCGCGGGCAGCCTCCATCTCAGGCTCCAGCAGTGTCTCCAGATCGCGCTCCATCGCCACGAGAGACTCGCGGGCGTCCTCGTATGCCGCCCGGGCGGTTTCCTCCTCGTGCGAGATCGGGGCCGACACCTCAGCCAAGGATACGATGGGGGGCGACGGCGGCGGTGGAGGCGGCTCTGGCGTTTCGACCGTGCGCGAGGTGAGTTGGCAGGCACCGAGCGGTAGCGCCAGACCGAGAGCCACGAGGACAAATCCAGCCATGCGGAGCCGAGTCATCGCAGCGCGTTGACGGTCGCCGAGGATGGAGAGCACACGGCCTTCCAAACGAGACGAGCGAGCCATCGGTGCGAAGGCTGCGAGGGCAGCCGGGCGGCGGCGCAGACCCCGCGCGATCTCGACGAGATGACCCGCATAGGCTGACGGGCGGGCACCACCGCGCAAGACCGCGTCGTCGCAGGCGTGCTCGCGCTCCTCTAGCATCCGGTTGTAGGCCCACCACGCGAGTGGGTTGAACCAGTGCAGCGCCACGGCCAGTTGGGCGAGGAGTTGGGTCTGCGCATCGCCTCGCGAGAGATGTGCCAGTTCGTGGAGGAGGACCGCCTCCCGGCGGTCGGCGTCCCACTCGTCGGCACTCGCAGGCAGAACGATGGTCGGTGCTCCCCAGCCCCACGCGACGGGCACATCGAGCCGGTCCGACCGGAGAAGTCGGACCGGCTCCTCGATGGCGCTCAAGAGCCGGGCGTGCTCAAGCGCATCGAGCCAGGTGCCCGACGTTTCCGGACGGGCGCGGCCCACGAGGTGACGAGCAGCGAAAAGGGGAAGGGCCCAGCCGAGCAGCACCAGCAGTGCCCCCCCCGCCCATAGACTCGCGATCCACCCCTCGGGACCGAGCAAGGCGGTCGGCGCCTCGGGGCCACGAGGCGGCACCGGCGCGAGGGCAGGCTCCACCGACGACGCCACCGAGGCGGGCAGAGCCGGAGGAGCAGACGGGACGGGAGGTACATCCAGTGCCACCGGTGCGCCCACAGGGCCGAGCGGCGCGGGTGCGGGAGCCGCACTTGGTGCCTCAGGCGGAGTGGGCACCGCACGCTGCGTGATCTCTGCAGGCAGCACACGGAGTTCCACCGTCGGGCCGAACGCCGCGAACACGGACACGACCAGAAGTGCCACGAACGCCCCGACCCACACGGCATGGCGCGCGGAGGCAGGGGCTCGTCGGAGGAGGTAAGCAGCGGCTCCGGCCAGGGACAGGACCAAGGCGCCCTTGAGTGCAATCGAGAGGACGGTCATGATCAGCGACCCTGTTCGCGGGCCTGTTCGATGAGAGCCGAGAGGCGGTCGAGGTCGTCGGCGGTCAGGTCAGCGTCGCGGAGGAGCGCGGCGGCTGCACGGACGGGGGCCCCCTCGTAGAAGGTGCTGACGAGATGGCGGAGTGCTCCTCGCCCAGCCTGGTCTCGCGCCACCACGGGCGAATAGACGTAACGGGGACCCTCCTGCTCATGCGAAACATGCCCTTTCTCCTCTAGGATGCGGAGGTGGGTCCGCACAGCAGAGTCGCTGGGAGGGTTCGTGAGAGTCGCGCGGACTTCCGCTGCGGTGGCTCGGCCAAGGCGGTGGAGGACATCGAGCACCTGGCGCTCGCGGCGAGAAAGGGCGGGAGGAGTCATTGTGCTAAAAAGTTCGCAGCGGGAGTGTAGGGCGTAGAGAGGTCGCCTGCAAGGCCATCCGCGAAAAAACCAACGGTCACGAGGATCCCGGGTTGCGGTCCGGCCGCGCGTCGTGCCGACGCGTCGGGAGGTTACGCTTGCGCCTGCAGTCTCCGGTGCCGTCCTTTCCCGCCTCGGCACCGAGGCGGGCACACCCACGAGACACCGACGGAACCTGTACCCGGCCAGTCCCGCAATCCATGCTCCCGACGAAACCTCCCGCCACCGAGCTCCGTCCGTCCCTAGCTTAACAGTGTTCACCCCGGACCGATGACGACCCGACTCGACACCCAGCGGCCCTTCGAGGAACTCATCAACGCTCTCACCCACGGCCTCGGCGCGGTCGCCAGCGCGGCAGGCGGCGCCGTGCTCATCACCCTCGCCGCTGTCTGGGGTGACGCCTGGCACGTCGTCGGCGCGAGCGTCTTTGTGGGCTCCCTCGTGCTGCTCTACACCGCGAGCACGCTGTACCACGCGATTCCCTTCGCGAGGGCGAAGGAGAAGCTCAAGGTCTTCGACCATTGCGCGATCTACGTCCTCATTGCAGGGACGTACACGCCGTTCACGCTCGTGGGCCTGCGCGGCGCCTGGGGCTGGACGCTGCTCATCACTGTCTGGTCGCTCGCGGCGGCAGGCATCGTGTTCAAGCTGTTCTACACCGGGCGGTTCAACGTCCTCTCCACGCTGCTCTACATCGCGATGGGCTGGCTCGTCGTGATCGCGATCAAGCCGATGATCGCGGCCCTGCCCGCCTCGACGCTCGGCTGGCTGGTGGGGGGTGGCCTCGCGTACACCGCCGGGACGGTCTTTTACCTCTCAAAGCGGATCCCGTACGCACACGCCATCTGGCACGTCTTCGTGTTGGCTGGGAGCGTGTGCCACTTCGCAGCAGTCTTGACACAGGTGATAGCGGCGTAACCGGTTGCCGACCAATGGCTGAGGGCGGGCGGCACGCACCTTGTGCGGGGCCTCCCACGCGTCTATCCTCCGCTCGGACCGCCTTCCCTCCATGAGCCCCGACGTCACGCTGCTCCTCGAGCGCGCCCGCAACGGCGACCCCGAAGCGCTCGACCGGTTGGTGCCCATCGTCTACGACGAGCTTCGCGCCCTCGCCCGCAGCCAGCGCCACCGCCGCGGCGCTGACGAGACGCTCAACACCACCGCGCTCGTCCACGAGGCCTACGAGCGCATGGCTGGAACGGAGACACCCTACGTCAACCGGCAGCACTTTTTCCGCGTCGCGGCCCGCGTGATGCGGAGTGTGATCGTGGACCGCGCCCGCGCCCAGAGTGCCCAGAAACGCGGCGGAAAGGGTCGCCCGATGGAGTTGGACGAAGAACGTCTCGTGCCGCCGGAACGCGCGGAGGAGGTCATCGCGCTGGACGAGGCGCTGAGTCGCCTCTCGATGCTGAGCGAACGTCAGGGCGAGGTCGTCCAGTTGCGCTACTTCGTCGGGCTCACCATCGAGGAGACCGCAGAAGTCCTCAGCATCTCCCCTGCGACGGTCAAGCGCGAGTGGACCGTCGCGAGGGCGTGGCTCCATGACGCGCTCGTGAACTGAACGGACCGAGGCTGAGCCGACCGGAGTCGAAATCGCGATACCAGGGTGCGGCCCCCCTCCCCATGCCCGACGCCCAGACGCACACCACGGCCTCTGCCCTCTTCCTCCGCCTCGCGGAGTTGCCCCACGAGGCGCGCGAGGCGGAGTTAGCCAGCGAGCCCGATCCGGAGGTGCGCACCGCTGTCCGCGCCCTCCTACGCGGGCACGACACCGCCACAGGGCCCCTAGACGCCCCGCTCGCCTCGCTCTGCCGGGAGCGCGAGGCCGCAGCTACGCGCATCATCGGGCGCGAGGTAGGCCCCTGGCGGATCACCGCGCGTCTCGGAGTCGGGGGCATGGGTGCCGTCTACCGTGCGGAGCGGGCGGACGGGCTGTACGAGCGCGAGGTCGCACTGAAACTGCTTGCGCCGGGCGCCGCACTGGCCGGTAGCGACTGGCTCGCCCGCCGACTCGCAGCGGAACGGCGGATTCTCGCACGCCTGGAGCATCCCGGCATCGCACGGCTCTACGACGGCGGCGTCACCTCGGACGGCCTCCCCTACCTCGCGATGGAACTCGTCGACGGCGCACCCATCACCGCCTTCGCCGACGCCCACGCCCTCTCCATCCGTGACCGCGTCCGCCTCGCCGCACGCGTCGCCGAGGCCGTCGCCTACGCCCACCAACGCCTCGTCGTCCACCGAGACCTCAAGCCCAGCAACATCTTGGTGGCAGGAACTGGGAACGTAGAGACTCGGGACGCGGGGTCTGCCAGTCCTCAGTCCCGGTCCCCTAATCCCTCACGCGCTCCGCGCGTGAAGCTCCTCGACTTCGGCATCGCCAAGCTCCTTGATCCCGACGCCGCCGACCTCCTGACGCGCACGCAGGCCGCCCTCACGCCCGCCTACGCCGCGCCGGAGCAGGTCACCGGCGGCGAGATCACCACCGCCACCGACGTCTACGCCCTCGGCGTCCTCCTCTACGAACTCCTCGCCGGACGCAGACCCTACGACCTCTCCGACTCCACCGCCGCCGAGGCCGAGCGCCTCATCACCGAGGCCGTCCCGCCGCCGCCGTCGAGTACAGCACCGGCCGAGCGCGTGCGCACGCTTCGGGGCGACCTCGACACGGTGGTGCTGAAGGCGCTCGAGAAGGAGCCTGCGCGGCGCTACCCGACGGCGCAGGCGCTAGCGGACGACCTGCATCGGTGGCTGGGGGGCCTGGCGGTGGAGGCGCGTCCGGCGACGGCGGGGTACCGGCTGGGTCGGTTCGTGCGTCGGCACCGGGTGCTGGCGGGTGCGGCGGCGGCGGTGCTGGTGGCGGTGGTCGGGGGGGCGGGCGCGGCCCTCTGGCAGGCGCAGGAGGCCGCCCGCGAGCGAGATCGTGCGGAGGCCCGATTCGCCGTCGCACAGGACGCCGCGCGCGCGATGCTCTACGACGTGCACGATGCCATCGCGCGGCTTCCCGGGGCGACACCCGCGCGCGAGACCATCGTGGCGAGATCGCTTGACTACTTGGACCGCCTCGCGGCCGATGCGGGCGACGCTCCCGCGCTCCGCCTCGACCTCGCGGGCGCCTACTTCCGCATCGCGAACGTGCAGGGCAACCCGACTGACAACAACCTCGGCCGCACCGACGAGGCCCTCATGAGCTACCGACGCGGCCTCGCACTCCTCCCGGACCCCTCGGAGGTTCCCGATTCCCTCGCGCAGACAGTGCTCACCCTCGGCGGACGCCTCCACGAGAAACTCGGCGTGACGATCGCCCACGCCGTCGCGCCTGACTCCGCCCTGCCCTACCTGGACCGCGCCATCGCGCTCCAGCGCCGCGCCCGCGCCCTCGAGCCGGACGACCCCGACGCCATCACGTACCTCGCGACGGCCCACATCAACCGCGCGGACTACACCGGCCACCCCTATTTCCCGAACGCCGCGCAGCCAGACTCTGCTCTCGCGCACTACGCTCGGGCCCTCGCACTCCTGGAGCAGATTCCAGAGGACCGCGCGACGCTCTTCTCACGTCGGATGCACGCCCTCACCTACGAGCGTGAGGGCAACCTCTTCCGCGACCGGGGCGACCTCGGCGCCGCGATGGAGCCTGCCAGGCGTGCGCTCGCACTTCGCCAGTCCGTCGCCGCGATGCCCGAGGCGGGCGCAGAGGCCCAGCGCGATGTCGGTGTCTCGCACGAGGCACTGGGCCTCCTCCACGTCGAAGCCGGGCGGTCACAGGAGGGCGTGCGCGAGTTGAGAATGGCGTTTGCGATCTACCAGGAGTTGTTCGACGCCGACCCTGAGAACGTCGCGGCACAACGGACCCTCGCGTTCGGACACCTGCACCTGGGCCGTGCACTCGTAGTAACGGAGCGCCGAGCAGAGGGCCGTCGCCACCTCGCCGATGCCGCCCGATGGTTCGCCTCGCTTTCCGACGGACCCGGCGACCGCTGGAGCGAACTAGCGGAGCAAGCCCGCAGCGAAGGGAGAGCCGCCTGAGCCAAACGACTCAGAAAATCCGATACTGGAGCCCCCTCCCGTTGCTCCCGTGACCGACGCTGAGCGCCACGCCCGCGCCTCCGCCCTCTTCGCCCGCCTCGCCGACGATCCCGACCGGGACACCGCCCTCGGCGCTGAGCCTGATCCAGATGTGCGCGAGGCTGTTCGACGCCTCTTCGCCGCCCACGAGACCACCGGCCCTCTAGACCGGCCCGTGACGGACCGCGAGGTCACGGCCGACGTAGCGCTCGGCAGCACCGTTGGTCCGTGGCGGCTGGCGGAGGTGGTCGGTGAGGGCGGGATGGGCATCGTCTACCGTGCGGAGCGGGCGGACGGGCTGTACGAGCGCGAGGTCGCACTGAAGCGCCTCCGCCCCGGACCTGACACCGCGGGATTGGCTGCGAGGCTCCGCTCGGAGCAGCAGATCCTCGCCCGCCTGGAGCATCCCGGCATCGCACGGCTCTACGATGGCGGCGTCACCTCGGACGGCCTCCCCTACCTCGCGATGGAACTCGTCGACGGCGCACCCATCACCGCCTTCGCCGACACCCACGCCCTCTCCACCCGTGACCGCGTCCGCCTCGCCGCACGCGTCGCCGAGGCCGTCGCCTACGCCCACCAACGCCTCGTCGTCCACCGAGACCTCAAGCCCAGCAACATCCTCGTGGAACATCGGGCGGAAGACGGAAGGCAGGGGAACGACTCGCCCTCGTCCCCCATCCCCCAGGCCTCCTCCCCCCGCGTCAAGCTCCTCGACTTCGGCATCGCCAAGCTCCTCGATCCCGACGCCGCCGATCTCCTGACGCGCACGCAGGCTGCCCTCACGCCCGCCTACGCCGCGCCGGAGCAAGTCACCGGCGGCGAGATCACCACCGCCACCGACGTCTACGCCCTCGGCGTCCTCCTCTACGAACTCCTCGCCGGGCGCAGACCCTACGACCTCTCCGACTCCACTGCCGCCGAGGCCGAGCGCCTCATCACCGAGGCCGTCCCGCCGCCACCGTCGAGTGCCGCACCGGCCGAGCGCGTGCGCATGCTCCGGGGGGACCTCGACACGGTGGTGCTGAAGGCGCTCGAGAAGGAGCCTGCGCGGCGCTACCCGACGGCGCAAGCGCTGGCGGACGACCTGCATCGGTGGCTGGGGGGCCTTGCGGTGGAGGCGCGTCCGGCGACGGCGGGGTACCGGATGGGTCGGTTCGTGCGTCGGCACCGGGTGCTGGCGGGTGCTGCGGCTGCGGTGCTGGTGGCGGTGGTCGGGGGGGCGGGTGCGGCCCTCTGGCAAGCACAGCAGGCGCGCGCCGAGGCGGCCAAAGCCGGGGCCATGCAGGACTTCCTCGTCGGGATGCTCCAGGCAGCCAACCCAGAGGAGGGTGACGGACGTGATGTTCGCGTCGCAGACCTTCTCGACGATGCGGCGGCTCGCCTCGACACCGCATTCGCTGAGCAACCCGAGACCCGTGCGACGGCCCACCAGTACCTCGGGAGCACCTACTATGAACTCGGCCTCCTCGACGAGTCGCTCGTCCAGCACCGCCGGGCCCTCAGCCTGTACGAGGAGTTGCAGGGCGCGCAGGGCCCCTCCACAGCGATTGCGCAGTCGTACGTCGCCACGGCACTGCGCGAGTTGGCGGAGTACGACGCAGCCGACTCTCTCTACACACTCGCTCTCGCCAATCATGTCCGCCGGTGGGGCGAGCGCGACCTTCGGACCGCCGAGGTCCTGGCTGAGATCGGCACGCTCCGCTACTACACCGGGGACTCCGACGGCTCCGCCGACGCACACGAACGCGTCCTCGCCATCGAAGAAGCGATTCTCGCGCCCGACGATCCCGAGTTGGTGCTCACACTCGGCAACCTCGCGGTCGCGCGTACGGGACAGGACCGTGACGAAGAGGCCATGGCGCTGTTCGAGCGCCAGATCGCGCTGCTCCGCACGATGGACGAGCCCGTCACGCTCGCCAACGCCCTCTCCAACCTCGGCACCATCTACTTCTTCCTCGACCGCGAGGAAGACGCGGCTGACGTCCAGGCAGAATCTGTCGCGCTCTTCCGCGAGGTTCTCGGTAACGAGCATCCGAGCACGGCCTTTGGCCTCAGTAACCTCGGCTCCACGCTCACCTCTCTCGGTCGTGCTGACGAAGCCGAGCCTCTTCTCCGCGAGTCCGTCGAGATCTACCGCGAGGCGAGCGGAGAGCGGCATCCCAACGTGGGCTTCCCGCTCATCAATCTCGCGAAGGCGGTCCGTGACCTGGGTCGCCTCGACGAGGCCGAGCGATACACTCGCGAGGCGGGCGAGCTCTTCCGCGAGGGCTTCGGCGCCGACCACCCGGTGATGGAGCGCGTGACGGAAACACTCGCCAGCATCCGCGACCTGCGATGAGCCGGTCCGCCTCGGCAGACTTCGGGAGAGGCGAACCCCTTACTTCGCTGGACTGCTTCATCCAATCTTGAAAAAATGGAAAGGCTTCCAGTCTTCATAGGCACTTGGCACTGAGGGTCTGGAGCCGATACCATTGGCGCCCTTCACCCCGCCTTCGCACAGGCAGCCCGAGTGACCGCCCCTGACCTCCGCCTCCTTCCCGCAGCCGCGCACGCGGCCGAGGCCGAGCCACGCGCGGTCCTCCTCCCGGTCCTCCTTAGCAGCCTCCTCGGAGGCTGACTTCCCTGACCGGCTCACGGCTCGCTGATTCGTCGCACGCTCCTGGGTTGGTCACAACCCGAGACACTCCCGATGACCAGCGCCCCCCTTGTCTACTCGCTCGCCCTACTGCCGGGGGACGGGATCGGTCCTGAGGTGGCCACCGAGGCCGTCCGCGTGCTTCGAGCCGCTGGTGAGGCCTTTGGCTTCCAGATCGAGGCGGGCGAGCATCCGATGGGGGGCGCCGGGCTGGACGCCTGCGGCGACCCGCTGCCCGTCGAGACCCTGGATGCATGCCTCTCGGCGGACGCCGTCTTTCTCGGTGCTGTCGGCGGGCCTCAATGGGACGACGTTCCAGCCGACTGCCGCCCTGAGCGCGGCCTGCTTCGCCTCCGAGCGGGTCTCGGCGCCTTCGCCAATCTGCGCCCCGTCGTGGTGCCAGACGCGCTGGCGATGCGCTCACCACTTCGGCCTGAGCGCGTGGCAGGCACGGACCTGCTGATCGTCCGCGAACTCACGGGCGGCATCTACTTCGGCCAGCCCCGCGAGCGCACCGAGGCGGAAGCCCTCGACACGATGCGGTACTCGGTCGAGGAAATCGAACGGATCACGCGTGTCGCATTCGAGTGGGCTGGAACGCGCAGCGGTCGCGTCGCGAGCGTGGACAAAGCCAACGTGCTCGCCTCGTCCGCACTCTGGCGCGAGGTCGTCTCGCGCGTCGGAGCGGAGGAGTATCCAGACATCGTGCTGGAGCATCTCTACGTGGACTACGCCGCGATGGAGATCGTCCGCGACCCGCGTCGGTTTGACGTGGTGCTGACCGGCAACCTCTTCGGCGACGTGCTCTCGGACCTCGCCGCGACGCTCCCCGGGACGCTCGGTCTGCTCCCCTCTGCCAGCCTCGGGGGCGCGACGGGCCTCTTCGAACCCGTCCACGGCAGCGCACCCGACCTCGCCGGGCACGGCCTCGCAAACCCTCTTGCGGCCATCCTCAGCGCCGCCATGCTGCTCCGCGACCTCGGCCAGTTCGAGGCCGCTGCCGCTATCCATCAGTCCGTGAATGCCGTCGTCGCAGACGGCCCGCTCACACCCGACCTCGGAGGGACCGCCTCCACCGCCCACGTCGGCGGAGCTATCGCCAGCACCCTGTCCTCTCTCGCACCTCACCCTGCCTAGCCCGTCATGTCCGACCGTCTCCTCCTCTTCGACACCACCCTCCGTGACGGCGAGCAGTCGCCCGGCGCCGCGATGACCCTCGCGGGCAAGCTCCGCGTCGCCGAGATCCTTGCCGCGATGGGCGTTGATGTCATCGAGGCGGGCTTCCCCGTCTCCTCACCGCAGCAGGCCGAGGCCGTCCGCGAGATCGTCGCGATGCTCGGCGGGGAGGGCCCCGTCGTGTGCGCCCTCGCGCGAGCCCACGAGACCGACCTCCGCGCCGCCGCCGAGGCCCTCGGGACCGGCCCACGCACGCGCATCCACACCTTCATCGCGACGAGCGACATCCACATCGCGGCCAAGTTCAGCTCGCCCCGCTTCGGGACGACTCTCGCCGAGCGCCGCGCGAGCATCCTCGGGATGGCCGCTGAGGCGGTCCGCCAGGCGAAAGTGCACACGCCCGACGTGGAGTTCAGTGCAGAGGATGCGGGCCGCACCGACCACGGCTTTCTCTGCGAGGTCATCGCCGCCGCCATCGAGGCCGGAGCCACCACCATCAACATCCCGGACACGACCGGCTACTGCACGCCCTCGGATTATGCCGCGATGTTTCGTGCTGTGGCCGAGTGCTGCGACCTGACTAGCGTCACGCTTTCCACCCACTGCCACGACGATCTGGGGCTGGCCGTCGCCAACACGCTGGCGGGCGTCGAGGCCGGGGCACGGCAGGTCGAAGTGACCATCAACGGCATCGGCGAGCGCGCTGGAAACGCCTCGCTGGAGGAGGTCGCGATGGCGCTGCGCGTCCGCGCCGACCAGTACGGCGTCACGCACGGCCTGGACGCGACGCGCCTGCACGAGGCCAGTCAACTCGTCTCCATCTCCACCGGCTTCGCGGTCGCGCCGAACAAAGCGGTCGTGGGCGCGAACGCCTTCGCGCACGAAGCGGGCATCCACCAGCACGGCGTACTCAAGGACCGCGAGACGTACGAGATCCTACGCGCCGAGGACGTAGGCGCAAGCACCGAAGGCATCCGCCTCGGGCGGCACAGCGGCCGGGCCGGGCTCTTCGCCCGGATGGACCGCCTCGGCCTCGAGGTCGAGGAGGCCGACCGCGAGGCCGTCTACACCCGGTTCGTCTCCCTCGCGGACCAGAAGCGCGAGGTCTTCGACGCCGATCTCCGCCGGATCGTGGACCCCGCCGCCCAGGCGCCCGAGCGCGGTTTCTCGCTCCTCAGCCTTCACGTCTCCAGCGGCACCGACGAGCGGCCTCGCGCCGAGGTCACGCTGGTCGAAGCCGAGACCGGCGACCTCCGTGTCGAGACCGCCTCTGGTGACGGCCCCGTAGACGCCATCTACCGCGCCATCGACGGCGCCGCCGGGCGTCCGCACACGCTGGAGCGGTATTCCATCCGCGCCCTCACCCGCGAGGCTGACGCTCAGGGCGAAGCACTCGTCGTCGTCTCGGATGGACCGGCGCTCGCACAGGGCAAAGCGGCCGGGACGGACATCCTCCGCGCCTCCGCCGAGGCCTACATCGAGGCCCTCAACGGCCTCGAAGCCGACACCCATGAGGTGGGGCAGTTCGTGCAGGAGGGCATCATGGCCTCCTTCGGACCCGCCTAGCCCAGCTCTAGTCATGCGCAGCGACACCGTCAAGGCGGGCGTGGAGCGGGCGCCGCACCGCAGCCTCCTCCGCGCCACCGGCCAGATCACCTCAGAAGAGGACTTCCAGAAGCCATTCATCGGCGTCTGCAACTCCTACATCGACCTCATCCCGGGGCACGTTCACCTCCAGAGCTTCGGCAAAGTCGTCAAGCACGCCGTCCGCGCGAACGGGGGCGTCCCGTTCGAGTTCAACACCATCGGCGTGGACGACGGCATCGCGATGGGCCACCTCGGGATGCGCTACTCGCTGCCCTCGCGCGAGCTCATCGCCGACTCGGTCGAGACCGTCGCCGAGGCGCACCAACTCGATGGGCTCGTCTGCATCCCCAACTGCGACAAGATCGTGCCCGGGATGCTCATGGGGGCGCTCCGACTCAACATCCCGGTCGTGTTCGTGAGCGGCGGGCCGATGGCGGCAGGGCGCCTCCCGAGCGGCGAGGCCATTGACCTCTCGACCGTCTTCGAGGGCGTCGGTCGCCACGCCACTGGCGAGATCGACGATGCCCAGCTCCTAGAGATCGAGCAGCTCGCGTGCCCGACGTGCGGCTCGTGCTCGGGCATGTTCACGGCCAACTCCATGAACTGCCTCATGGAAGTTCTCGGGCTCGCGCTGCCGTACAACGGCTCCATCCTCGCGACCGACCCGCGACGCCGCCAGCTCGCACGCGATGCCGCCGCGCGGATCGTGGACCTCGTCGCGCAGGACCTCAAGCCGCGCGACATCGTCACGGCGGAGGCGCTGGACGATGCCTTCGCGCTGGACATGGCGATGGGTGGCTCCACCAACACCGTCCTCCATCTCCTCGCAGCAGCCCGCGAGGCGGAGGTGCCGTACGACCTCCACCGCGTCGCGGAGGTCTCCGCGCGGACGCCGTATCTCTGCAAAGTCTCGCCCTCTGTGCCCGACGTGCACATGGAGGACATCGAGGCGGCGGGCGGCGTCCCGGCCCTCCTCAAGGAGTTGGACGCCATCGGGAAGCTGCACCCCGACCGCCCGACCGTCGCGGGGCCGCTCCGCGAGACCATCGACGCGGCCGAGAACCGCAACCCCGCGATCATCCGTCCGGCCGAGCGCGCCTTCCGCGCCTCTGGTGGACTCTCCGTTCTGCATGGCAATCTGGCGCCGGAGGGCGCCATCGTGAAGAGCGGCGCCGTGAAGGACGGGATGCTCACCTTCGAGGGACCGGCCCGGATCTACGAGTCGCAGGAGGACGCCGTCGCGGGCATTCTTGGCGGCGAGGTGCAGGAGGGCGAGGTCGTGGTCATCCGCACCGAGGGGCCGCGAGGCGGTCCCGGGATGCCGGAGATGCTCGCGCCCACCTCGGCGCTCGTCGGGATGGGGCTGGATGCGTCCGTCGCGATGGTGACGGACGGGCGATTCTCCGGCGCCACGCGCGGCCTCGCCATCGGCCATGCCTCCCCCGAGGCGGCCAGTGGCGGCCCCATCGGCATCGCGGAGCCCGGCGACCGCATCCGCATCGACGTGGCGGCGGGCACGCTAGACCTGCTCTTGGACGACGCGGAGATCGCGCGCCGGTTCGCGTCGCGCCCCGCCTTCGCGCCCAAAATCCGGCGTGGCTGGCTCGGCCGGTACACCCACTTCGTGACGAGCGCCTCCGATGGCGCCGTCCTCCGCCTGCCAAACGCGCCGATGGTGCCCGCCTCGGGAGACGGGGCAGCGGCCTCGCTCGAACCCCTCGCGCCCTGACCCATCCTGCCATGAGCACCGCGACGCTTCCCCGCCCGGCCCACCGAGCGGCTCCGACTCCTGCCACGGCGCCAGCCGCCGAAGCTCCCGTCCTGACCGGCGCCGACATCTTCGTGCGCAGCCTCGAAGCCGAGGGCGTCGAGTTCGTCTTCGGACATCCTGGCGGCGCCATCATCAAGATCTACGACGCGCTCGCGCAGATCCGCCCGTCGTTCCGGCACATACTCGTCCGCCACGAGCAGGGCGGCACGCACGCCGCTGAGGGCTACGCGAAGGCGACGGGCAACGTCGGAACCGTCCTCGTGACCAGCGGGCCGGGCGCGACGAACACCGTCACGGGTATCGCAGACGCGATGCTGGACTCCATCCCGCTCGTCGTCTTCACGGGCCAGGTCGCCGTGCCCCTCATCGGCGGCGACGCCTTCCAGGAGGTGGACACGATGGGCGTGACGCGGTCCGTCACGAAGCACAGCTTCCAGGTCCGCTCCGCGGCCGACCTCGCGCCGACCATCAAAGCCGCGTACCACATCGCGCGGACCGGCCGTCCGGGCCCGGTCGTTGTGGATCTTCCCAAGGATGTCCTCGTGGACGAAGCGCCCTTCGAGTACCCGGAGGAGATCCATCTTCGCGGCTATCGCCCCGCGCACCCGCCCCGCCCGGACAAGATCGAGCGAGCGGCGCGCATGATCCAGGCGTCCGAGCGACCACTGCTCTACGTCGGCGGCGGGACCATCTCCGGCAACGCGACCGAGGCGCTGACCGACCTCGCGCGGCACACCCGCATCCCCGTCACGACGACCCTCCACGGCCTTGGCGCCTTCCCCGAGGCGGACGACCTCGCGCTCGGGATGCTCGGGATGCACGGCACCTACTGGGCCAACATGGCCGTCCAGACGTGCGACCTGTTGATCGCCATCGGCGCACGGTTCGATGACCGCGTGACGGGCAAGCTGGAGGCCTGGGCGCCGCACGCAGAGGTCATCCACGTCGAAATCGACCCGTCGTGCGTCTCCAAAAACGTCTTCGCGGACTGCGCGATCCTGGGCGACGTGGGCGACGTGATCGCCGCACTCCGGCCGCACCTCGCGCCGAAAGACACCGCCGACTGGCTCACCCAGATCGAGGGCTGGAAGCGGCAGGTCGAGGAGGGCGACACCGAGCCGGAGGCAACCGGCGACGGCCCGCTTCAGCCGCAGGTCGCCATCCGCAAGCTCGGCGCGAAGGCCGGGCCGGACGCCGTGCTCACGACCGACGTAGGCCAGCACCAGATGTGGGCCGCGCAGTGCTTCGGCTTCGGGCGGACGCGCAGCCACATCACCTCCGGTGGCCTCGGCACGATGGGCTTCGGTCTTCCCGCCGCCATCGGCGCGGCGCTCGGCCTGCGCGGAACCGGCGCGACGGTCGTTTCCATCAACGGCGACGGGGGCTTCCTGATGAACTGCCAGGAACTGGGCGTGGCCGCGAAGCACCGCCTCCCGCTCAAGATCGCCGTCATCAACAACAGCCGCCTCGGGATGGTCCGGCAATGGCAAGAGCTCTTCTTCGGCGAGCGCTACAGCGAAACCGACACGAGCGACACCAACCCGGACTTCGTGGCACTGGCCGAGGCGTTCGGGTGCGTCGGGCTGCGGGCGAGCACACCCGACGAGGCCGACGCGGTCATCGAGGCCGCCTGGGCTGTCACCGACCGGCCGGTCCTGATGGAGTTCATCGTGCCGAACGCCGAGATGGTCTTCCCGATGGTCCCCGCCGGGGCCGCCACCGACGACATGATCCTCACCCGCTTCGGCGGCGACGCGTGATGACGCCCGACCCCACTCGCGCGCTCACCGCGCAGCAGCTCCTCCGCAAGCGAGCCAACGGCGAGACCGTCCTCGCCGACGCTCCGGAGGCACCGCAGACGCACGTCCTCTCCATCCTCATCGAGAACCACGCGGGCGCGCTCAACCGCGTCGTCAACCTGTTCTCGGCGCGCAACCTCAACCTCGACAGCGTGAGCGTCGGGCCGACCGACGACGCGACCGTCTCGCGGCTGACCGTCGCCACGACGGGCACACGGCGGCAGGTCCGTCAGGCCGTCCGCCTCGTCCGCCAACTGCTCGACGTGCTCGCGCTGGATGAGTTCACGCCCGGTGATCCGGTCGTCGCGCGTGAGCTGTGCCTCGCCAAGCTCGCCGCCACCGCCGCCGACCGCTCCGCCGTGCTGGAGTTGACGCGCGGCCTCGGCGCGACGGTCGTCCACGCCGACCGCGAGGCGGTGACGGTCGAACTCACGGGCGACTCCTCCGAGATCGACGCCTTCATCGAGGTCGTCAGCGAGCACGGCCTTCTGGAGGTCGCCCGCTCGGGTCGCCTCGCGTTCCACCGCCAGCGGCACCTCGCCCTCCCCTGACCCCGCCCGCCTCGGCACCGAGGCGGACCCACTCGGGCGGTCTTCGAGCCCCCGACCGGTCGCACCCTCTTCCTCCGCACTCCCCCCCCCATGACCGTCCACTACGACGCCGACCCGGCCGTCATCCGCTCGAAAACCGTCGCCGTAATCGGCTACGGCAGCCAGGGCCACGCCCACTCTCTCAACCTCCGCGATAGCGGCGTCGAGGTCGTCGTGGGTCTGCGCGAGGGCTCCGCGTCTGCCTCTGAGGCCCGCGCGGCCGGGCTGGAGGTCGTCTCGCCGAGCGAGGCCGCCCGCCGGGGCGACGTGATCATGCTCCTCGTGCCGGATCAGCACCACAAAGCCGTCTTCGAGGACGCCGTCCGCCCGCACCTCACACCTGGGAAGGCGCTGGCCGTCGGGCACGGGTTCAGCGTTCACTACGAGCAGGTCGCTCCACCGGAGGGCGTGGACGTGTTCCTCGTCGCGCCGAAGTCACCGGGACACCTCGTGCGGCGCGTCTATACCGAGGGCGGCGGCGTGCCCTGCCTTGTCGCGATCCATCAGGACGCGACGGGCAACGCGCTCGGCCTCGCGCTCAGCTACGCCGATGCCATCGGCGGCACCCGCGCAGGCGTCATCGAGACGACGTTCAAGGACGAGACCGAGACCGACCTCTTCGGCGAGCAGGCGGTCCTGTGCGGCGGCTCGGAGGCGCTCATCAAGGCGGGCTTCGAGACCCTCGTCGAGGCAGGCTACCCGGAAGAACTGGCCTACTTCGAGTGCCTCCACGAGTTGAAGCTCATCGTGGACCTCTACTATGAAGGCGGCCTCGCGCGGATGAACCACTCCGTCTCTGACACGGCCGAGTACGGCGGACACGCCATCGGCAACCGCCTCATCACGGACGCGGTCAAGACCGAGATGAAGAAGGTCCTCGCCGAGGTCCAGTCGGGCGCCTTCGCGCGCGAGTTCATCGCGGACCAGGAGGCAGGCGGTCCGAAGCTGGCCGCGATGCGCGCCGAGAGCGAGGCGCACCCGCTGGAGACGGTCGGCAAGAAGCTTCGCGCGATGATGGGCTGGCTGAAGCCCTCGGCCAGCTCCGGCGACGGCGCCACCGAGGCGGCCTCGGTCGCCCGCGGCGCGTAGCCCCTTCCTGCCGATACTGACCGCTCGTCTGCCGCCCTCCGTCCCATGACCATCACCGAAGCCATCCTCGCTCAGCACGCCGGGCGAGACCGCGTCAGCCCCGGAGAAACCATCTGGATCGACGTGGACACCCTCATGACGCACGACGTCTGCGGGCCACCGACCATCGAGATCTTCAAGCGCGAGTTCGGCGAAGACGCTCAAGTCTGGGACAAGGACGGCCTCGCGATCATCCCGGACCACTACATCTTTACGAGCGACACGCACGCGCACCGCAACATCGAGATCCTGCGCGCCTTCGCCGCCGAGCACGACCTCCCGCACTACTACGACGTAGGCGGCGACCGCTACAAGGGCGTGTGCCACATGGCACTCGCGGAGGAAGGCTTCAACCGCCCCGGCACCACGCTTTTCGGCACCGACAGCCACACCTGCACCTCGGGCGCCTTCGGCCTCTTCTCCACTGGCATCGGCAACACGGACGCAGCGCTCATCCTAGGCACCGGCAAGATCTGGGTCAAGGTGCCGGAGACGATGCGGTTCGTCTTCGAGGGCGAGCTCCCGCCGTACCTCATGGCGAAGGACCTCATCCTCGCCGTCATCGGTGACATCGGCACGGACGGCGCCACCTACCGCGCGATGGAGTTCGACGGACAGGCCGTCTACGATCTCTCGGTGGAGGAGCGGATGACGCTCTGCAACATGGCCATCGAGGCGGGCGGCAAGAACGGCATCATCCAGCCAGACGCGAAGACCATCGACTACACGCGTGCTCGCACCGACCGACCCTTCACGCCCGTCTACTCCGCTCCCGACGCTCGCTACCACTCCGAGCGCGTCTACGACGTGAGCACGATGGAGCCCGTCGTGGCGAAGCCGCACGCGCCGGACAACAAGGCACCCGTGAGCGAGGTCGCCGGAACCCAGTTGGACCGCGCCTACATCGGGTCCTGCACCGGCGGAAAGCTGGAAGACTTTGTCGCCGCCGCGCGCCTTCTGAAAGGTCAGGAGGTGCAGGTAGACACCTACGTCGTCCCCGCGACGACCGACGTGCGCAAGGCGCTCTGGACGACGGAAGTCGACGGCGAGACGCTGGCGTCCATCTTCGAGAACGCGGGCGCGAAGATCGGGCTTTCGTCGTGCGCGGCCTGCCTCGGTGGCCCACCCGACACCTTCGGCCGCACGCACGGCACGGAAGTCGTCATCTCGACCACGAACCGCAACTACCCCGGCCGGATGGGCTCGAAGCAGTCGGCCGTCTTCCTCGCCTCCGCCCTCACCACCGCCGCCAGCGCGCTCTCCGGCGTCATCACCGACCCACGAGACGTGCTCGTCGCCTGACGGCGAGGGGCTCGAGACAGGGGGGCGGAGGGACTGGCACTGCCGTCTCGCTTCCCCAGTCTCTAGACCCCACCCTCAAGTCCCATGAAAGAGACCATCCGTGGCCGGGCCTACGTCCTCGGCGATCACGTCGACACGGACCAGATCATCCCGGCGCAGCACCTCGTCTACAGCCTCACCGATCCCGAGGAACGGAAGCTGTACGGCCGGTACGCCCTCTCCTCTGTACCGCCCGGGCAGGCTGGGCTGCCCGATGGGCACGTCCCGTTCGTTCGCGAGGGTGAGCACCGGAGCGAGTACACGGTGATCGTGGGCGGCGGCAACTTCGGGTGCGGGTCGAGCCGTGAGCACGCACCGTTCGCGCTCCGTGAGGCAGGCATTGAGGCCGTGGTGGCGGAGAGCTACGCGCGGATCTTCTACCGCAACGCCGTGGACGGCGGCTTCCTCGCGCCGTTCGAGACCTCGGAGACACTGAACGACAAGGTGCGGACCGGCGACGAGGTAGAGGTGGACACGAAAGCAGGCACCTTCGCCAACCTCACGACGGGCGAGAGGTGGGCCCTCCAGCCCCTCGGCGACGTGGCGGCCATCCTGGAAGCAGGCGGGGTGTTCGCGTACGCTCGCCAGCAGGGCCTCATTCCCACCTGACTCTGCCCGCCTCGGTCTCGAGGCGGAGACCGTCACCCGCTGGAGTCGCGAAGGGCTCGGATCTGATCCCAGTGCCGTTGGAGGTGCAGATCCGCGAGCCACAGAACCTCGGCCGTCGTTAGCGGGCCGGAGACCGGATGAGCGAAGACCGCCTCGGCCAGGCGTTCGTCGGACGCCTCCTCGATGTGCGCCGCCAACCAGACCATGTTCTCGTTCCAAAGCGCCCGGATCTCATGGAGCGACCGCCCGCCCGTCGGGCTCATGCCCGCAGAGGGCGTACCGACGCGTATCCGGGACGTGAGGATGCCCTTGAGCATCCGGCGACGCAGACCAGACGCGAGGGAGCGCGACTGCGGCACGAGGCGAGCGGGATCGGGAAGGCCGCGCAGCACCTCGCGTTCGGCGAGGGCGAGGTGCTCGGTGATCTCTAGAATGGACCAGCGGCCCGGGTCCGAGCGGACGGCGTGGAGCACATCGGGCACACTCGCGATCTCATCCAGCAACGCGGTTCGGCGCGCGTCGTAGGCGTCGAGTGCGTGTCGGAGAGCGTCGCGCATGGGTCCGCCTCGGTGCCGAGGCGGGCAGGGTCAGAAGGTCTGATTGCCGCTTAGCAGTGGATAGCTGAGGGCATGACGTTACAGAAAGCGACCAAGGCGCCAATTCCGAACCAGCGCATGAATGCTGGTGTCCAGCGCCGGGGTGCAGCGGGAGAGCGCGCAGCCCCTACCTCGTTGGCGAAGTCAACACCTATGTCGAGCAGAGCCTGACGCTGAGTGTCGGTAAGGTGGGCGTAAACGTAGCCTTCGTGTGTGATCGACTCCACGAGTGGCTGGGCCCCGGAGTAGAACGCGGGGTCTTCCAGGGGCCCGCCGAGCCAATCCCCAAACTCCATAGACGAAAGCTTCTGCCGGAGGTCCTCGGAAAGCGCGAAGCGCACGCGGCGACCATAGGTGTACAACCGCTGTGCCTTAGGGAGCGGCTGCTTCGCCCCATCAACGGCTTCTATCGACTGCTGGGTCACGTTTTCCGCAGGTAGAGCGTTGAACTCAACCGTGTCAGCGAGGGGAAGCGCCCACTCTACGACGTGACGCCAGAGAACAGGGTCATCAAGGAAATTCTCTGCAACCCAGCTTCGAGTGCTCATGGTGAAAGACGTCAGAAGGTCCCGCCGAGGTAGATCGCGTTGAGCAGCAGCCCGTCCGTGCCGTACCAGAACGCCCGGAACGACGGGTTGAAGTCCATCAAGACCACGCGGCCTCGGCCGAGGCGAGCGGCCCGGAGCGCAGCGGCTCCCTCCAGGCGCTCCTTCATTTGGTCCGACGCGTAGCCGCTCAGGACGGGCGTCGTGGCAGCGTAGCGGCCCACGTCCACGCCGGAGTTGGTGGAGTCGGGCTTGAAGACGGCGGTGCCGGACTTGAAGACCGCGACGCTCTCGCCGTAGCCGTACGCCAGCGGATGCGTCGGGTCGAGGCGAAGGTCGAGGATGGAGCCGCCGAGGGCCTGGGCGCCTCGCGCCTCATCGCGCATGGAATACGGGTACGCGGTGGAGTCCGGCGGTGCATCGCGCGTGGGCGAGGCGAGGAGACCACCTCGCGCTGCCCACTGCGCGCCGCCTTGGATACCGATGACCACCCCGCCGCGCTGCACCCATTCCTTCATCCGCTCCACGTCGGCAGAGTCCAGGGAGCCGTAGGAGCCGTTGGGCAGGACGAGCGTCGTGTAGCTGTCCAGCGACGGGAGGTTTTGCGGATCGAGGAGCGAGACTTCCTGACCGAAGCGCTCGCTCAGCAGATGCCACACCTCGCCGACGCCGTAGGAGCTGGTCCCGACGCCCGCCATCAGGCCGATCCTCGGCTTCTGGAGGACCGGCCACTCGCGACTGCCGAGGTCGTTGCCTGCGGGTGTGAGGCCAGAATCCAGCGCGAAGGCCTCCACGTGGTCCATCGCGACGGCCCGCGCCACAACCGCGTGCACGGTGTCTGCTGGCACGCTGAGGCCTCCGCCCGGCCGCGTCTCGACGATCAGCGTGCCCCGCGCGAACGACTGACGAGCGCCACCGGATTGCGCCTCGAACGGGCTCTTCGCGAGGCGGACGCGCAGCCCGGCCTCGTGGAACCGGCGCAGCGCACGCGGCGCGAAGTAGCGACCCCAGGGAATCGCGTACGCCACCCGTGCCTGACCGCCGACCACCCGGCCACCATCGAACGCGGGTGTCTCCACCTCGGCACCGAGGCGGGGGGAGCGGCGGACCTCCGCCACATCCGCGCCGTAGGCGAGCGGGAAGGTCCACGCGGACACGTCGTAGAAGAGGCTGTCCGGGAAGGTGAGCACGCGCTCCATCGCGGCTTCCACGAGGCGGCCCTGCGTCTGGTCCATCGGTACGACGAGCGCTTGGCCTGCGGCGAAGGTCTTCCCGCCCTCGGTCACGTCTTCCGCCAGTTCGTACATCCGCACGCGGCTCCGGCGGAGTGTCTGCGCGAGCGCCTGCCCGCGCGTCCGGTGCCTCGCGAGGGAGATCACGTAGGCGCCCTCGGGTTTGTCGGCGGCGTAGAAGGTGCGCGCGTTCGCGAGGAGACGTTCTCGGAGCGCAATGGCAGCGCGGAGCGTGGAGAGGCTCGTCGCGACCTGATTGCGGACGGTCACGGCGTAGGTCCACTCGCCGTTTTGCTCGGTCGTGCGGCGGAGCCCCCGGCTCGACGCCTGCTCGAAGAGGATGCCCACCGCGCCGTTGATGTCCGGGTAGGTGGAGCCCTTGCCGTAGTAGAAGTCGTCGAAGCTCTCTTCGGAGTAGTAGAGCTGCCCGATGCGGTCCAGTTCGTCGGCGTGGTACCGCGCGATGGCGCCGGTCAACTCGAAGGTGGCGGCCGGAGTGTTCGGGTTGTTGCGGCTCGGGATACCGGGCTGGAAGAAGAACGTGGCCTCGGAGCCCATCTCGTGATGGTCTGTGCTCACCTGCGGACGCCAGGTGTGCCACCACGCCATCCGGGCGCGGCTCTCTTTGAGTTCGGTCGGGAGCCAGTCGCGGTTGAGGTCGAAGAAGTAGTGGTTGGTGCGTCCACCAGGCCACGCCTCGCGATGCTCGCGGTCATTCGGATCCGCGACGGGCGCGCCGCCTCGGTAGCCGTTGACCCAGTCCGCGAAACGGTCGCTGCCGTCCGGGTTCATGAGCGGGTCCAGCAAAATGACCGCCTCGCTCAACTGGCGGTCGATGTCGTCGCCCTGCGCCGCCGCGAGGTGGTAGAGGTAGACGAGCGCGGCCTCCACGCCGGAGGCTTCGTTGCCGTGGACCGTGTACCCCTGGTAGACCACGATGGGCATCGCGGCGAGCGTGGCGTCGTCCACTTCGTCGGGCGCATCGCTGAGGCGAAGGTTGGCCTCGCGGATGGTCTCCAGCCGGGCGTGGTTCTCCGGCGCCGTGACGATGGCGTGGACCATCCGACGACCCTCGTAGGTGGAGCCATGGAATGCCGCCGTGACGCGCGGCGAGGCTTCGGCGACGGCCTCCACGTAGCGGATCACTTCCTCCGGCCGCGTGTGCCGCTCGCCGATGGTGTAGCCGAGGACGGCCTGCGGCGTCGGGATGGAGGCGTCGTAGGACTCGGTGCCCGGGACGACGTAGGGCGTCGCGAGGGGGACCTGCGGCTGGGCTGCGGCGGTGGCGCTGAGGAGGACCGCCAGCGCGGCGAGGGAGAGGAGACGAGGCATGAGGACGAGAGGGGGTCGCCCGAACCTACTCCCTCTCTCCCCACCTGACCCTGCCCGCCTCGGCACCGAGGCGGAGGGGGCTGGGTGTCAGTCCGACGACTGGAAGACATCCCGCACCTCGCCCACGAAGTGCAGCGCGGCCTTGACGAGGCCGAAGAAGGCGAAGGTCTTCACCACGTCCCAGTAGAACCGAGCGCGGATGATCCGCGCGTGCCATGTCTCTCCGGCGAACAGGGCGTCGTTGTATTCCTCGGTGAAGTCGGAGTAGAGAGGCTCGAAGACTCGCTCGTAGTGCTTGCGCTTCGAAATCAAACGGAGAGCACTCATGGCTCTACCACCGGGCGGTCGCAGTATCGTCAAACAGCCTGGGTCTACGACTTCGTCCACCTCAAATATACCACGCTTGTACGCCAGGAAATATTTCATGTCATCAAACCTTACTCCGTGACTTTTCTCATAAAATTATCTGCTTATATAGATATATAACTTGCTAATAGCTCCATAACCTATGCTACCGGAAAATACTTTATCGTGATATTTATTGAACGTTATTATGCGGTCTACCATGAAAAGCATTTTCCACACTACTCTATCGAACTTAGTCATACTGTATTACCCGCGAGACGCAAGCCAGAGAAAACGGACGTGACCCCTTCGTACCAGTTCACCAGCGCCGCCGCGCCGTGCCCGGTCACCCGGTACTTCCGCCGAGGCGGACCGCGATGCCCCTCCGGCGCCGCCTCGGTCCAGGACTCCACGAGGCCCTTGTCCTCCATCCGGTCGAGCGTGACGTAGACCGTCCCGCGCTTGAGCTGGCCGCCGGAGCCCTTCACCAGTTCGAGGCCGTAGGAGTCCCCCGCCCTCGTGAGGAGGTCGAGGATGAGGGCCTGTTTCTGGGACAATCGCGGAAGACTGGACATGGCGGAGTCGGTATCTACCAGATTGTAAGACATTGAGATCCGGTTGTCAACCCTGCCGGAGGTCTCGCGCTCAACGCTGTCACCAGCGAGCCACGAAGCCTCCGCTCTACATCGCTCCCCCTTCCCCCAACCCCGTCATTCCCGCGACCGCGGGAATCCAGAGTGACGAGCACACCCAGAGTCCTCCGCGTCGGTGGAGCCAGGGAGGGAGCCAGCCCCATACAAAGCACCCGTCCGCTTCGCTGGCGGTCGCCGTGAAAGGCCTTCCCGGTACTCTGGATTCCGGCTCTTCGGCCGGAATGACGTTGTTGGAGACGACGTGCCGAACCCAACGTCCTCCGCCCTATCCTGTCGGATGCGCGAGAAAACCGGCTTCGTCTACCTCCTCGCGAGCAGGCGCAATGGAACACTGTACCTCGGCGTCACGAGCGACCTCGTCGGGCGCATCCGTCAGCACAAGGAGGGCGTGCACGATGGGTTTTCGAAGCGGTACGCCACGCACCGGCTGGTGTGGTTCGAGGAACACCCACGCATCGTGGACGCCATCGCGCGGGAGAAGCGACTCAAGAAGTGGCGCCGAGCGTGGAAGCTGGAACGGATCGAGGAGACCAACCCGGGGTGGATGGACCTGTACGAGGCGCTCGTACACGGCGGCTGACCCTGCCCGCCTCGGTGCCGAGGCGGAGGGGGTCAGTCCGCGTCCGGCACGATGACGGGCAGTTCGGCCTCGCGGATCATCCGGTTGAACGCGGGCACGTCCGTCTCCAGGATCTCCGCGAGCGTCGCGAGTTCGACCTCGATCTCCGCCATCACCTCATCGCGGTAGGCGTAGGCCTGATCGGTCGGGCGGAAGTCCCCAGCGGAGACCGTCCCGCCGAGCGCCGAGAGTTCGTTTCCGAGGTTGATGCCGTAGTTGAGCGGGTCCTGTCGGCTCTCATTGCGCGTCTCGTAGAGCGCCTCTTCCACCGCCGTCATGCGGGTCACGAGACGCTCGCCCGCCGCGCGGACCGAGTCCGCCTCGGGAGACTCCGGAAGGCGCGCGAGGTAGGTATGGATCTGGTCGCGGAGGTCGCGGACGCGTTCCACGGACTCGTTGACCTCCGTGACCTTGTCGCGCACCTCACGGAGGAAGTCGAACTGTGCCTGGAGATCCTCCGGCGTGGCGGACGAGCGCGGATCCAGGAGGATCTCGAACGGCACCTCCATGCTGTCCTCGCCGACGACGAGGCGGGCGGTGTAGGTACCCGGCACGGCCTCGGGACCGTTGAGACCACCGCCCCAGAAGACCATCCCGTCGAAGCGCGAGGCGTCTGGGTAGCGGCGCCCCCACACAGCGCGGTTCATGCCCGCCTCAGTGGCGAGATCGTGGTCGTCATCGCCTGGAGAGAAGGTCTGGACGACCTCGCCGGTGCGGTCTAGGATCTTGAGCGCAGCGCTCACAGAATCCGGTAGCGCCTCCGCGAGGCGGTAATGGATCACCACCCCCGCCTCGGGGTTGGTCCCGGCTGCGCGAGGGTTGCGAGCACGGTAGCCATCCACACGGTAGGTCGGCTTCGGCTCGAAGAGCCACATCGCGGCCTCGGTCACGGCATCGGAGAACTGGTAGAGCGGCGTGAGGTCATCAAGGACGTAGAAGCCACGGCCCTGCGTCGCGACGACCAGCTCGCCTTGGCGGACTGCGAGGTCCGTGACGGGCACGATGGGCAGGTTGAGTTGGAAGGGCTGCCAGTTCGCGCCCTCGTCGAACGAGACGAACATGCCGCGCTCAGTCCCGGCGTAGAGCAAGCCTGGGCGCTCGGGGTCGGCGCGGATGACGCGCGTGAAGGCAGGCGCCTCGATGCCTCGGTCGATGCGCCGCCACGTCTCGCCAAAGTCGGCGGTGTGGAGGAGGTACGGCGCGAAGTCGTCCACCTTGTAGCGCGTCGCGGCGACGTAGAGCCCACCTGGCCGCTGGGGATCCGTCTCGATGGAGTTGATCATCGCGTCACTCGGCAGCAGACGCTCACCGGGCGTGATGTCGGTCCAGTTCGCGCCGCCATCGCGCGTGACGTGGAGGAGGCCGTCATCGCTCCCGACCCAGATCACGCCCTCCTCGTGCGGGCTCTCCGCGAGCGCGAAGATGGTCCCGTAGTACTCGACCGACGTGTTGTCCTGCGTGATCGGTCCGCCGGACGATTCGAGCGTGACCGAGTCCGCGCGTGTCAAGTCGGGCGAGATGCGATCCCAGCGCTGGCCGTAGCTCGTGGAGCGGTAGAGGCTGTTCCCAGCGGCGTAGAGGGGGAAATCGCCAGTCTCGGTGTCGCGGTAGCGCGAGAAGAGGAGCGGGAAATTCCAGTTGAACCGAATCTTGAGGTCCTTCGCGGGCGCACCGATGGGGTTCTCCGGCCAGACGTTGACGATGCGGCTCTCGCCGGTCCGGTGGTTGACCATCTGGAGGAAGCCGCCGTAGCTCCCGCCGAAGACGATGTCTGGGTCGTCGGGATGGGGCGCGAGCCAGCCACTCTCGCCGCCCGCGCTCGGCTCCCAGTCGCGCTCGGTGATGGAGCCACCCGCGCTGCGGTGTGCGATGCGGATGGTAGAGTTGTCCTGCTGGCCACCGTAGATGCGGTAGGGGAAGTGGTTGTCCGTCGTGACGCGGTAGAACTGCGCGGTGGGCTGGTTGAGGTAGGTGCTCCAGGTCTCGCCGCCGTCGAACGTCACCTGCGCGCCGCCGTCGTCCGCGATCACGATGCGGTCGCCGTCCTCGGGCGCGATCCAGATGTCGTGGTGATCCACGTGTGGCGTCCGCACGTCGTCGAAGGTGCGCCCGCCGTCCGTGCTCACCCAGAGTTGGACGTTGAGGACCCACACCTTGTCGGGGTCCTCGGAGTCGGCACCGAGGCGGGTGAAGTACCACGAGCGCTGGCGCAGATTGCGGTCGGCAGAGACGCGCCTCCAGGTCTCGCCCGCATCGTCGGAGCGGAAGAGGCCCCCCTCCTCGTTTTCCACGAGGGCGTAGACGCGATCCGGGTCTGCAGGGGAGATGGAGACCGCACTGATGCCCCAGGTGCCATCCGGGAAGCCATCGGCGCCGGAGATGTCGGTCCAGGTGTCGCCGCCGTCGGTGGACTTCCAGATGGAGGAGCCCTCACCGCCGGAGGAGAAGCTGTACGGGCTGCGCCGGACGCGCCAGATGCTGGCGTAGAGGATGCGCGGGTTGGTCGGGTCCATCTCCAGCTCGAAGGCGCCCGCGTCCTCGTTCACGAAGAGAACGTGCTCCCAGGTCTCGCCGCCATCGCGCGAGCGGAAGACGCCACGATCCGCGTTCGGACCGAAGGCGTGGCCGAGCACGGCGGCGTAGACGAGGTCCTCATCGCGCGGGTGGACGACCATGCGCGGGATGTGCTGGCCGCCCTCGAAGCCGAGCGAGCACCATGTCCGCCCGGCGTCCTCTGACTTCCACATGCCCCATCCCGGGGAGACGTTGCCCCGCAACGACTTCTCGCCACCGCCGACGTAGATCACGTTCGGATCGCTCTCGGCTACGGCCACGCTCCCGATGCTGCCGCCGAAGTACCCGTCGGAGAGGTTCTCCCACGAGCCGCCGCCATCGCGCGTGCGCCAGACGCCACCGCCGGTCGCCCCCTGGTAGTAGGTCAGCGGATCGCCGGGGATCCCCGCCACGCCGGAGGCACGGCCACCGCGAAACGGCCCCACGAGCCGGTACTCCAGCGACTCGAAAAGAGTGGAGTCGACCTGGGCGTGGGTGTCCGAGACGAGGAGTGCGAGAGCAGCGAGGAGGAGGACGAGGCGGGACATGAGGCGCAGGGCGTAGGGACTGGAGTCTACCCTTCCTCTGTGTTCCGGTGCGCGCCCGAGTCGCCCCGCCTCGGTGCCGAGGCCGGAAGGATCAGAAGGCAAGGACGAAGGAATGGGAGCCGTCTGGACACATCGCAAGGCGCCTGCTCTCGGCCGCCTACGTCCAGACCGGGCCGGTACACCACGACTCGCCGTCGGTTTTTGCTCAACAAATACGCCCGTCACGCATGTAAGCATCTGCGCCCACGCGTCCCCCTCTTCTCGCATGTCTCGTCCCTTCTCCCTCACACGCGCGCTCCTTGCTCTCGCGACCGCCTCGATCCTCACTGGGTGCACAGGTACAGCGAGCGCGCCCCCGGCCCCTGCACCGATTGCCTCTCTCCCGCCGATTCCCTCTCCGTCCCCACACGAGCAGATCGCACGGTACGAGGCCGTTGATCTCGACGCCTTTCGCGATCCCACTCCAGCGAGCACCTCTTCCCTCTACGGTGGCCTACGGGCACTCATCTACGGCGATGCGGCCACCGCCGAGGCCCGTCTCAACGAGGCCGTCTCAACGATTCCAGACTCGCTCCGGCCGTTCGTCTACGACCGGCTGGCAGCACTCAAAGCCCGGCAGTTCGAATGGCGCGAGGCTCTGCGATACGAGACCCTTCGAGCCGAGGCCGCAGGCGAGAGCTTCGACCCGACGACCTCCAAGTGGTCCGTCTTCGCTGCACGCCCCCAGCCAACCGCCGAGGTGGACGGGGACGCTGCCACCGTTTCCTTCGACGGGTACCGTATCGACGGCTCCGTGGAGGGCCCTGTCGGCGCTCGCGACGCACGCTTTTTCATCGACACGGGCGCGCCCGTCACGCTCCTCAGCCGAGCGCTCGCGGACGAACTCGGTCTCGCGCTGGACTCTACCGCAGGCGGCGCCGTCTCCATCCCCGCGATCGGCATCAACGGCGCCGCCGTGCTCCGTACCACCCTGGACCGAGTCACCGTCGGCGGAGTCACCTTCCGCAACCTCCCGGCCGATGTTCTCGACACGGAACGGAGCATCGCGGACGGCGCGGACCTCTTCCTCGGCTTCGATGCGTTTCGAGGCCTCCTCGGCGGCATCCGCTTCGGCTTCGCGGATTCCACCTTCACGATGTACGCCAGCGGATCGGCACCTGACCGTGACCTCGCGCCGAACCTGCTCCTAGAGTCGGGCTATGCGTTCCATGCCTACCGTGCAGGAGGCCAGCCGTTCACGGGCCTCGTGGACACCGGCTCGCCGTTTTCCTACGTCTATGCGGACTGGTGGACGCCCCCAGAGGATGCAACGCCGCGTCCGGTCACGCATCGAGGTCGCCTCGCGGACACCGAGTATGAGTTCACGCTGGACTACTACGACTTCCGCGCCACTCTCGCCGGGGCTCCATTCGATGCCCTCTCGCTCGGCCTCAGCACACGCGGCCAACCCGGCGATCCCTTCCGCGTGATGTCGCTGCTAGGAACAGGCCTCTTCGAAGACGGTGCGCTCCTCCTCGACTTCGATCGCCGCGTCCTCGCCTTCGAGCGGTAGGCCCTCGACCACCTCGCCGAGGCCGACCCTCTCAGGTACCTCTGCCCACGTCGTCGCACGCAGGGTGCCCGGGGGGCGAGCCGCCTCCACCCCGAGCACAATCCCCGTCGCGCCCGCCCGACGTCCAGCTTCGGCGTCACTGGGTTTGTCGCCGATCATCACGGACCGTGCGGGGTCGGCGCCCATCGCAGCGGCGGCGTCCTGGATCATCGCGGGGGACGGCTTGCGGCAGGCGCACCCCTCCCACGGCGCGTGCGGACAGTAGCGGGTTGCCGCGATGGTGATGCCTCTGTCGGTGAGGAGCGCGAGAGTGCGCCGGTGCACCGCTTCGGCCTGACGTGGTGTGATGAGGCCACGCCCGATGCCAGACTGGTTGCTGATGAGTGCGAGCCGCCACCCCTGAAAACCGCTCTGGAACGCCGGCGCTCCGTGCGTCGCTACGGCGATCCCCCACCGCATATCCAGCAGCTCTCCGCCTTCCTGCACGGATCCGCACGCGTCCGCGAGGCGAGAGGGACGAGCACTCGTCGAGTGTATCCGAGCGGCGGCGCCTCCTATCCGTTGGAGATCTACGCGACCATCGGAGCGTGCGACGGCCTCCAGCCTGGCGTCTACCGCTACCGACCAGCCGCTCGCGAGTTGGGCCAGATCGGCCCACTGGATTCCACTGCGGGGCGACTTCTCGACGGCGCGGCGGGCGCGATGGGCGTGGATGAACGCCCTCAGGTCTTGATTAGCCTCGCGCTTCGATACCCGCGCGTGGCGTGGAAGTACGAGGGGATCGCGTATTCGCTGGCGCTGAAGGAGGTCGGCGCGTTGTTCCAGACGATGTGGCTCGTGGCCGGGACCGTCGGCCTCGGGGGCTGTGCGCTAGGTGTCGGGGACAACGTCTCGTTCGCCGAGGCAACGGGACGCCCGTTCTACGAGGAGGAGGCCATCGGCGAGTTCGCGCTGGGGTCGCTACCGCAAGACTGAGTCGGCAGAGCCGGGCGGTCTACACGTGCTGATCCACCAGAATGACGTTGCCGTCGGGGTCCATCAGCACGAAGCTTGCGGGGCCCTCGGTGGAGTTGTCCGTTTCCTTCACGATGGGGAGGCCTCGCGCCTTGAACTCCGCCTGGAGATCGCGCACGTCGGTGAAGCTCTCCAGCGGCTGCGCGTGCTGATCCCACCCCGGGTTGAACGTCAGCAGGTTGCCCTCGAACATGCCATGGAAGAGGCCGATCACCTGCTCGCCATTCCGAAGGATGAGGAAGTGTGCAGCCTCGTCGCCATCCGCTACCTCGAAGCCGAGGGTTTCATAAAAGGCACGCGAGGCGGCGAGATCGGAGACGGAAAGGCTGACAGAGAAGGCGCCGAGGGTCATAGCAGGTAGGAGGGGGTGCAGGGAGGATACCGATCCGGCTCTGCCAACCCCGCTTCAGTGGGGCGTGCTCCCGCCTCGGGCCCGAGGCCGACCTACCCGGTGACGAAGCGGAACTCTGTTCGTGAGCGAAGGGGCTCGCCCGGGCGGAGAATCACGCTGGGGATGCGTGGCTGACTTGAGATCCGCGTCGCGTCTGGCGGCGGCTGTGTCTCGATGGCGAGCCCCGCTCGGGACTCGTACCGGGCGCCGTCTTTGCCCTCGGCACCGTCGAGGAAGAGACCATCGTAGATGTGGACGCAGGGCTCGGTGGTCCAGACGTGCATCGCGCGATTGCCTGTTCTGTTGGCGACGTGGAGCACGCGCCGGAGAGGGAGCTGCCGCGCGCCGAAGGGAGGCAGGAACAGGTCGTGATCCACTCCACCTGCCTTCGCCACCGGCCCTTTCCCCAGGCCCCCCGGTCGCCATGCCTCTCGCCCGTGCTGGAGGCTACTCGCGAGGAAGCACGGCCATCGGAAATCGAGCGATGTCCCATCGGTGAACGGCGTCTCACCGGTGGGCAGGAGGCCATCCAGCGCGAGGTAGCGCGAGGCGTCGGACTGGAGCACATGGTCTGTGATGCTTCCGGCGCCGTGGCCATCCAGGTTCCAGTAGCCGTGATGCGTGAGGGCGACGGGCGTGGGCGCGTCCGTCTCGGCGTGCCAGTCGAGAGAGAGAGTAGGGTCGCCCTCGACTGTTTCCAGTGTGAGGCCGAGGCGGACCGTGAGAGTGCCTGGATAGCCGCCCGCTCCGTCCGGGCTGGTTGTCGTGAGCGTCACGCGGTCTGGCGCTTGCTCTTCGAGGGTCCAAACGTTCCCGCTCAATCCGCGCGGCCCACCGTGGAGGACGTTCGGGCCGTCGTTGGCTTCCAGCTCATAGGTCGTCCCGTCTACCGTGACCGTCGCGCCCGCGATGCGCCCGGCAGTCCGCCCCACGGCGACACCGAGGCGGGCATCGTCGTCGAGATACCCTTCCAGCGTGGCATGCCCCAGAACGACATCGGCGAGTTCGCCGTGGGCGTCGGGTGCCCAGAGGTTGAGGATGGAGGCCCCGAGCGTCGCCACTCGGGCGCGCAGTCCCACGGCCGAGATCTCGACGACCTCAGACTCGCGGCCGTCGGGGAGGGTATGGGGGCCAGGCTCAATCATAGGAGCGAGACGACGCATGCCTCACGATGGCGTTCCACACAAACGCCCCGCGAACTCGGGGGCTGGCGGGGCGCGATGCGGAGAAGGGGGGACTGGCGATAGTCTGAGCTTTGCCGTTGACTTCCGCTGGGAACCGCTCATATGCGCACGATTTGACGTTTTCTCGCGTCTCTCCTCCGGGAACGCCCTGGAACGCCCATAGAAGACCGCCCCCCATCCCGCCCCCGAACTGCCCCTCTCTCATGCGCGCCTCCTTCGAGATCCAGAAAGGCAAAGCCAACGCGGAGGGCGAGTGCCCCGTCCGGCTCGTAATCTGGCACGCCGACCGACGGGCTCGCCTCGCGCTCGGCGTCACCGTCAAGCCTCGCCACTGGAACCCCAAGGCACAAGAAGTCCGGAAAGGGGCACCCCGCGCCTCCGAGATCAACGCGAATCTTCGCCAGATCGCAGAGCGTGCCCGATCCGAAGCCGACCGACTCGCGCTCACGCCCGGGCGCGTTATCACCGCGACCGCTGTTCGGGACGCCGTTCGCGAGTCGCTCCAGGGAGCACCCCTGCCCTCCTCCGGCCCCACGTTTCTCTCCTATTGCGACGCCCAGGTGGAGGGCTATCGCCAACGCGCCCAACTCGGCACATGGGAGAGCTACCGTGCACAGGTCGGCAAGCTCCGGGCGTTCGCGGCGTCTCAGGTTGAGGCCATGCATCTATCCAGTTCCGACTTGCCGTTTGAGTCGGTCACGCCCGACGTGGTCCGAGCCTTCTACGGGTGGCTCCTCGCGCCGAAAACGGAGGGAGGCCAGGGCAACCGGCTCAACACCGCTCGGAAGGCCATCACGACGCTCCGCACGTTCTGGGACCGGGCAGCGCAGGACGGCCTCGCGGCGC
>JBCDKM010000019.1:0-93283 GCA_038746605.1 Bacteroidota bacterium | reverse complement strand
TCGAGCGGACGTTCGCGTGGCTGCTGAGCTACCGGCGTGTCGTCGTCCGGTGGGACCGGCTCATCGGGGTCTACCGCGGCTTCGTGCTCTTCGCGCTGGCGTTGATCTGCCTTGGCCGACTTCTGCAATGACCTCTAGCACTGGATGGGTTCGCTCCACTCGGATGCCGCATCTTCTGCTCACGCCTCAGCCCGTCCGCCTCGGTACCGAGCGAGGCGGGCAGGGTCGGGGCGGCTTCCCTCCCGAACCCTGGAATGTCCGGCACGCCGAGCCTGGAACGTTTCCTTCCTGACACTCTACTCCCCGCATGGACCGTCGCCAGTTCCTCGCCACTACTTCCGTCGCGGGCGCAGCCGCAGGGCTCGTGGCGTGCGGACCCGGTCCCGGTAGCGGTCGCCGGAATACGGGAGAAGCGCGCGAGGCGGGACCGGGCGTGGTCACACGACCGAGGCTTCGCTGGCGACTCGCGTCTTCATTCCCAGGAGCGCTGGATGTGATCCATGGAGGGGCCGTGACCTTCGCGGATCGTCTCCAGGATCTGACGGATGGGCGGTTCGAGGTCGAAGTGTTCGAAGCAGGAGAGATCGTCCCGGCGCTTCAGGTCCTCGATGCCGTGCAGAGCGGGTCGGTCGAGGTGGGGCACACGGCGGGCTACTACTATCTCGGCAAGAATCCCGCGCTCGTCTTCGACACGACCGTCCCGTTCGGGATGCGCGCACGCCAGCACGACGCGTGGGTCCGCGAGGGCGGAGGTGAGGCACTCATCGCGCAGACTCTCGCGGATTTCGGAGTCGTCGGTTTCCCGGCAGGCAACACGGGAGCGCAGATGGGTGGCTGGTTTCGCGAGGAAGTCCGGTCCCTCGCGGATCTGCGCGGACTCCGAATGCGCATCCCGGGGCTCGGCGCCCGCGTGATGGAGCGTCTCGGCGTGATCGCGCAGACAATCCCGGGTGGCGAGATCTACCAGGCGCTAGAACGCGGCGCCATCGACGCGACGGAGTGGGTCGGGCCGTACGATGACACCAAGCTGGGTTTTCAGGAGGTCGCGGGGACCTATCACTTCCCGGGATGGTGGGAGCCGAGCGCGACGCTCTCGGTGTATATCAACCGTGCGGCATGGGACGGCCTGCCCTCTGACTATCAGGCCGCCATCCGCCTCGCCGCAGCCGACGCCAACGCGACGATGCTCCATCAGTACGACGCGCGAAACCCTGCTGCGCTCGCCTCGCTCGTGGGCGAGGGCGTCCGCCTCGTGTCGTTTCCGGAGGATGTGCTCGCGGCGGCGTCCCGCGAGGCCGCGGACCTTCTCCAAGAAACCGCCCGCGATGCAGGGGCGGAGTATCGCACGCTTCTGGAGAGCTACCAGCGCTTCCAAGCCGCAAGTGATCGCTGGCTGAGCGCGTCGGAGTTGGCGTTGGCTCGTTTCGCCGCCACAGCCGCTCAGGCCCCCGCGTAGCTTGCCGCACGGTCGTTCCTGGCCGTGCCCCGAGGAGTCGCCGCATCATCCGTGCCCTGGAGTCAGGTTCTCGATCAATCCCGCGCTAAGGACGCGCTCAGCCGCGCCCTCGCGAGCGGGCGCATGCCACACGCTCTGCTGTTTCACGGCCCGTCGGGAACGGGACGCATGGCGGCGGCGCTTGCCCTCGCGCAAGCTCTCCAGTGCGAGCGCAGGGGCGTCCTGGGAGGTCCCGAGGCGGACGCTTGCGGGATGTGCCTGCCCTGCACCAAGGTGGCCCGGATGCTCCACCCGGATCTGCACTTGTTCCTTCCGTACCCGAAGCAGAAGGCAGCACCGAACAAGGATCCCCGCCCGTCGGACTACGCCGAACGGGTCCGGTTGGTGGGGACAGATTCCTACGGCGCGTACGATTACCGGAGCCGTGCGAAGCTCGATGGCGAGAGCCCGAGCAACAAGCAAGTCGAGCATCGCAAGATCCCGATCAATGAGTACGTCCGCGAGGCGATGTCTCGCCATCCCGTGGAAGGGCGTCACGTGGTGGGCATTCTGCCGGACGCGGATCGGGTGCGCAAGGAAGCGGCCAACGCGATCCTGAAGTTGCTGGAGGAGCCGCCCCCTTCGGTGGTCCTCATCCTTCTCGCCGAACGGTTGGAGAACGTTCTCCCGACCATCGTCTCGCGGTGTCAGCGCGTCCGGTTCGACCGCCTCGCGCCCGACGCCATCGAGGCGGCCCTGGTCGCGCATCAGCGCGTGGAGCCTGCCCGCGCTGCCGTCACAGCTCGCATGGCCGACGGCTCGTACACGCTCGCTCGGCGCCTGGTCACGAGCGAAGAACTGGACGCGATGCGTGAGAAGGCGGTCGAGTTCGTGCGCCAGTCCTTCGTGGGGCGAGCGAGCAAGCTCCAGCCGATCATCGACGAGGTCGCCAAACTCGGCCGGGAGGGGGTCAAGACATGGCTCGGTCTCGTCCAGACGTGGATTCGCGATCTGGTGCTCGCGAAGGCCGCTGGAGATGCGGCTCCCCTCGTATACGTGGACGTCCAAGAGAGCACCCGGAAGTTCGTCGCGTACGTCCCGGGGGCGGACCTGGAATCGATGAGCGCGCTGGTGGAGGACGCGTCGGATCTGGTGGCGGGAAACACGCCTGCGGCGCTCGTCCTGACGACCCTTTCCTTCGCGCTCCGAGAGGCGATGCACGGACGGCCTAGACGTTCGCTCGGGGTCGCCTTGGACGTGGCAGCGTAGGGGAATCTCCCCATGTGCGTACCTTGGGGGCAGCGGTTGCGGGACCGCTGCACCACGCCTTCCCCCTACCTGTATGATTCGCCACTCGTTGGCGCTCCTCGCGGGCGTCGCTGCCGTCGCTGGCCTGTCGCCCGCGATGGCGCAGGACCTGCTGTATTCCGAGCGTCATGAGTTGACGCTGGAAGAGCGCCCGACGCCGCGATTGACGGAGAAGGCCGAGGTCTCCATCCGGTACCTCAGTCCACGGTCCACGAGTCTCGACGAGTTCTATGTCTGGGAGCAGTTTTTCGGACCTGTCGAGAACCTCCGTGCCGAAGTCAACGGGAAGCGGCTCAGGCGCGATGCCTTCCAGCGGTTCACGCCCGAGAGCGAAGATGTCTTCCTGAGCAGCGGAACGGTCAACAGCATCGACTTGCCGGACACACCGAACGTGGGGGACAACGTGACCTACTCGTACGAGCGGACCTACGTCTCCCCGGCGTACGCGCCGGTCCTCCGAGTTCCCGACATCGACCGCCTCGGCACGTTCGACATCGTGGTCAACCACCCGGAGGACGTCTCGGTCGAGTTCAACGTCTTCGCGCCCCGTGGCGAGGTGGACTACACGCGAGCCTCGAATGGAGAGCGCTCCTCTATCAGCTTCCGCGATCTGGAGCCCCTGGAGGACCTTCCGCTCTTCGCGCACAACGGCGCCCACGCGTACGTTCTGATCGACATCCGGCGTGGAGACCAGGCCTTCACGCCGACCTCCCCCGACGAGTTCGCGAACTGGTACGCCAACCTCGTCGATATTCCGCGCGTGCCTCCTACCATTCTGCCCCTCGCGCAGGGCCTGGAGGCTGAAAACGATTCGGCTACCGTGGCGGCGTTCCACGATTACGTGCGCGAGTCCATTCGCTACATCGCAGACGAGCGCGACGCGGGGGCCTTCGTGCCTCGCGCGCCCGATCTGGTGGTCGAGCGGAAGTACGGCGACTGCAAGGACCGCGCGTTCCTGGTTTCCGGCCTCGCGCAGTCTCTCGGGCTCCGTGTGGACCCCGTCCTGATCTCGACCGTGCCGGAGCCCGAGTTCGAGGAGGCCCACATCGGTCTCTTCAACCACGTCATCTGCGCCTTCACGCACGACGACGGGACGACGACCTACTTCGATCCCACTGACCCCTACTCGTCGTTCGGCGATCTTCCCGAGAGTGACGTGGACGGCCACGCGCTCCGCCTCGGGCAAGACGGCGCCGAACGCCTCTTCGTCCAGGCCCAGGACACGCAGCCCACCCTGGACCTCGGCATCGACCTCGACCTCGACGCGCCCGAGGCGGGCGAGGCTACCGTCACCATCCGCGGCAGTCTGCTCAGCATGGTGCGTGCCTACGAGGCCCGTCAGAGCGAGCAGGACGCGCGGAATGCGCTCTCTGGTGTCGCTGGCAGTCTGCTCTACAAGATCCGCCTGAGCCACCTCGAACTGCGCGAAGACGAGCCGCGTCACCGGGTCTACTCGGCTCGCGTGAATCTGGAGGAGTTCGTCATCGCATCTCCGACCAAGCGCTACCTGCCGTTGACGCCGTTCCGCGCCGTGGATTCGGGCATCTCCGACCGGCGCGAGGACGACTTGATGATCTACACCGAGGACCGCCCCAACGTCCGCCTCGCGCTCGACGTGGCCGCGGATGCCTGGCAGCCCGATGAGACTGCCCGCGCCCTCGGAGATCCCACGGGTCCGGTCTGGTTCTCTGCAGAGGCTACCTCAGGCGAAGGCACCGCCCGCATCGTGTACGAATTCGGCCAGCGCACTCGCCGGTTCCTAGATGCGGATCGCGAGGCCTACCTCCAACTCGCAGACGACTATCTCGGCGCTCGCCGAGACGTCATCATCTTCCGCTCACCCGACACAGAATGATCACCCGAAGCCTCACCCTCACGCTCTTCCTGCTCCCAGCACTCGCGGGCTGTGCAGGGGTCGACCCGCTCACCACGTTCCGAACGGATCTCACCCAGCGGTCGCTGGACGAGCTTCCGCCGATCCCCGCGTTCGATCTCGACCAGCTCGCGGCGGAGCATGAGAAAGAGCCCGCGTATTACTTCGGGGTGGAACACACGCTGGAGCACGTCTTCCTCCTTCCCGAAAGCCCGGTCTGGGTCTACGTGGAAGACTTGCGGCACCAGTACGTCGTGTTGGACCCGGAGGAAGACCGCTACACGACGTTCCGCATGAGCACCGCAGAGCGCGAGAGATTGGACGGCGTGTTCCTTCGCACGACCTCGCCCTCGGGGCAGGTCCGCACCTACACCGAGGCGGACCTGATCCAGGATCGGGAGGAGAACCGGACCGTCTACCGATTCGCGTACCCGGCCGTCGAGAAAGGGACTGTGATCGAGGAGTCTTGGAGGACGAGCCGCGAGGCGACCGACGGCTACCAGCCGCCGCTCTACGTGGACGTGGCCCTACAGCGCGAGGTCCCCGTCGCCAACTTCGATTTCCGGTACGTCTATCCCTCGTACTGGGCACTCGGCATCAAAGAGATCGGGCCGCGAACAGTGCCCCCGTACCAGCTCGACCGCTCGTCCTACGAGCGCCGTACCGTCGTGACCTTCTTCGGGGACGACCTGCCTGGCTTCCCAGACGAGCCTTACTCCCCGTTTTTCAAGGAGGTGGCGCCGTATCTGGAGATGCAGGTGACGTCCATCGGCAACCCCTGGGGCGATGAGGATCCGCTCTACGAGAGCCCGAAGACGTGGGGCGAGGCGATGCAGAACTTCGCGCAGTACGCCCTCGACAAGGGCAGCCGCCGCCGCTACCGCGAAGTACAGGATCTCGCTGAGACGCTCACCGGAGGGCTCGACTCTGATTCGGCCAAGGTGTCGTCCATCGTCTCCTACGTCCAGAACTCCATCGAGGGGGACTGGCGCTCGGATGCGGACGACATCGCGCAGGTCTACCGCGAGAAGCGGGGCAACAACTTTCTCCGCACCGCGCTCGCTCAGGCCCTCCTGAACGAGTCCGATCTCGAAGCGGACTACATCCTGATTCACCCCGTCGATGACGGGTACCTCGACCGCTCTTTCATTTCTGGAGGCCAGTTCAACGTGCCCGCACTCCGGGTCATGGTCGAGGGGGAGGAGACCGTCGTCTTCCCATGGTTCGAGGGCCTCGGCACGACGTTCGTCCCGGCCGTGTACCAGGGCGCTGAAGCGGTGATCGTTCGTGAGGGCGAGGGGCTCGCGAGCTTCATGAAGGTGCCCTCGCGCGAGGCCGAGGCGTACGCCGTTGACACGAACTACGACGTGGAAATCGACGAGGACGGGATCATCCGGGTCGAAGAGACCACGACGCTGCGCGGAATCGCAGGCTTCGTCATGCGAGAGACGTTCGGTGGGCTCACGGGCGACGAGCGAGAAGAGGAAGCCCGTGAACTCCTCACCTACAGCGAGGGCGAGGTCGAAGACTTCGACTACGAACTCCGCAACTTGGAGGACCGCGGTGCGCCCATGGAGATCGTCTTGCGGTACACCATCCCGGACTTGGTGACGGTCACGCCCGAGGAAGTCATCTTCCAGACGGGCGGTTTGCTTTCGCCTGCATCCCTGCGTGCCTTCGAGGTCACCCCAGGTGAGCGGCAGTTGCCCATCCGAATCCACTACGATCAGATCACCAACAAGACGATCTCGATCCGATACCCCGCCTCGTGGTCGCTCGCGACAGAGCTGGAAGACACCGCCCAGCGCAACCGCTTCGGTGACGTTCGCGGCGTGTACACTCTCACGGAGGGCGAGATCACAGCCGAGCAGCGCATTTTCCTTAAGGAGAGCCGCGCGACGCCTCGCTCCTACAGCGCGCTTCTACGCCTGACGGGCAGCGAGTCCGATCTCTACGTCCCGACGCTCGTCTTCACTATCGACCGCTAGTCAGCGGTTCGTTTCTGGGTGCCGGACATGCGGCTGCCCTGTCCGGCACTCGGCTTGTCCGACGGCGGAGGTCGTCGTCGGGGTTGCATCCTCACCCTGTCCATGCGTCTTCCTGTTCTCCTCCTCGGTCTCACCCTCGCGCTCTCCGCGTGTGCCCCGCCGATCACTGTCAACCGAACGGATCTCACGATGCGCCCTGTCCCCGCTCTCCCGGACCTCGGGGCGGTGGATGTGGAAGCGCTCATGGCCGAGTACGAGGACGAGGACGGGGTGTACCTCAACTCGATCCTGACTATCGAGCACACCTTCGGATTGCCTCGAACGGCAGATTGGAGCTACATCAGCGACAAGCAACTCCAGTACGTCGTGCTGGATGCGGATGCCGAGTGGCTCACGACCCAGACCATCCGGGTCCCTGAAGGTGGACGCATCGACGGGATCTTTTCACGCGTGACCTCTCCAGATGGCAGAGTCCAGCTCTACACCGGTGAGGACGCGGTCGTGACCGAGGACGACGGGCTGACGACGTACAAGTTTGTCTACCCGTCGGTAGAGCGCGGCACCCTCATCGAGGAGAGCTCCCGCGTGACGTACGAGATCGGGCGCGACTTCCCGCCGCCGCTCAGCGAGGACATCCGCCTCGTCGCGAGCGTGCCCACGAAGAACCTGGAGGTGCGCTACCTCTACCCCCAGACCTGGGGGATGCAGGTCAAGCGCATCCGTCCGGGCGTGATCCCAGAGATCGAAACGATCCCCAACTACAACCTGTCCGGCAAGACGCTCATCCGTTACACCGCGACGGATGTCCCAGCATATCAGGAGGAGGAGTACGCGCCCTACTACAAGGAGACGGCGGACTACTTGGAAACACGCGTGACGGCCATCCGAGACGTGGGCTACACCCCAGCTGACTCCTGGCAGGAGTTCGCCGACGAGTTCTCGGACTACGCGTTCAAGCGAGGAGGCCTTTTCTCGAACCCTGTCCGAAGTGCGACCCGGCAGGCCATCCCGGACGAGTCTGTCTCTGACTCGCTGAAGCTGGTGCAGATCGTCCGGTGGGTCCAGACGAACATCGAGGTGGGCTCTACTGACAAGCAGGACCTCAACACGGTCGTCCGAGAGCAGAAGGGCAACCCCCTCCTCATCTGTGGCCTCACGCAGGGCATGCTGGACCGCGTCGGCATCGAGTCTGAGTTCTTGCTCATCCACCCGCTCCAGGAGGGCTTCTTCGATGACACCTTCATTTCCCCCTCCCAGTTCTCTATCCCGGCCGTGAGGGCGTCCGTCGACGGGCGCGATTACGTCGTCTTCCCGTTCTTGGAGGGACTGCCGGTCACGATCATCCCAGCGCCCTTCCAGGGGGCCACGGCCTTGCGCGTCACGCCCGATGGATTCGGTGGCTTCCTGACCATCCCGGACGTGGACGTCGAGACGTACGCTGTCGACAACGAGTACGTCGTCACGGTGCGCGAAGACGGGGTGATCGAAGTCGAGGAAACCCAGACGCTTCGAGATATCGCGGCGTGGTCGATCCGGGATGACTTCAAGGATCTGGACGAAGAGGAGATGGAGGACGAGATCCGCGAGCTCTTGACCTACAACGAGGGTGAAATCGAAGGCCTGGAGTACGACCTCGTCGGCCTCGACGAGTTCGGGAGCCCATTCGAGATCCGCATCCGGTACACCATCCCGAACCTCGTGACACTGACGCCAGAGGAAGTGATTGTGCAAACGGCCGGTCTTCTGTCGCCGTCGTCGCTGTCCTCGTCAGTCGTTGACCTGGACGACCGCCAGCATCCGATCCGGATCTACTACGACACGCAGACCAACACAACACACGGATCACGCTCCATTACCCCGCCTCGTGGACGCTCACGACGGAGTTGGAAGACGTAGCGCAGTCCAACCAGTTTGGCTCCGTACGTGGCGTGTACACCCTCCAGCCCGGTCGCATCGAAGCGGACCAGCAGGTGGCGCTCAAGGAAAGCCAGGCACCGCGCGAAGCCTATATCGACCTCTTGGACCTGACGGGAAGCCGTTCGGGTCTCTTCGTTCCGACTCTGGTGTTCTCCACGGAGGGTCGCACCAATTGAGCGCTCAGCTCCCGATCAGAGCCTCGGCCATCGCGAGCGCGCCTTCGACCGGGGCTCGCTCGCTCGTTTCGATGCTCCATCCCGGGAGATGGCGTTCCAGTGCGAGGCGGAGCCTTTGCTGGTACGCCTCAGACTGGAGGAGCCCGCCGGTCATCGCGAGGCGGGGAGAGACGGTGTCTCCGAGACGGGTAGCGAGCCATCCCGCTTGCTGAGCGAGAGCGTTCGTCTCCCGCATCACCGCTTGCTCTGCCTGCCAGTCCGAGGCTTCGGCGGACTCGATGAGGGCACGCGCGAACGAACCGAGAGGGCGATCATGGGTGTAGATCGCCTGCCGAATAGACTCTGGGGTGCCCAAGTCCTGTTCCGCGAGCTTCTCGACCAAAGTGGAGGGTGGACCCCCATCGTGGGCTGCGAGGGCGATGCGGAGCGCAGCCCGGCCCAGGGCCACGCCGCTCCCGTCATCTCCGACCCGCCAGCCCCATCCACCCGCGCGCGCGATCTCGCCTTCCTCATCTCGTGCGAACAACACGGAGCCTGTTCCGGCGATGAGGACGACCCCGCTGGTATCGTCCCACGCTGCGTGTAGGGCGATCTCCGCGTCGTGTACCACTCGGAGCGCCAGCCCATCAAGGCGGGAGGACAGTGCGTCCCGAAGCGCGATGCGGTCGTCTTCGCGCCCTGCACCGGCGACGCCCACGCAGACAGAGCCGGTCGCCGTGCCATCCAACGCTTCGCGTGCGAGTGCTGCCAAGGTCTCAGCAGAGGTCTCGGTGCCGTCTCGAAGCAAGTGAACGCCTGGTGCGTTGAGCCGAACAGTGCGGTCCCCGATCTGGCCGTGAAGTGCCGTCTTGGTTCCGCCTGCGTCGATTCCAATGCGAGCTGGAGCGGTCATGCGGGGATGAGTCGAAGAGATGTGGAGGTATCAGGGGGAGGCCACTGGCGCGGTGTTCGGGAATCGCGGCCTCGTGCCACCGGAAGAGCAGGATGAAGGGTCCGCGCGGAAGCGCCGTCGGTCCAGAAGGAGAAGATGGCGCCGCCGGTTGTGGCGCTCATGGTGAGCGATAGCCCGGGACGCGGAGATGTGGGATGGCCTCCCGAGAAGGTCGTCTGAGGGCCAAGGCGACGGTTGTCTCCGATCAGTGGGTGCTGCAAGGGCCCGGAGAGCTGAGCCCACGACCATTGAGACGGGGACGAGCCCAGCGAGTCGCGAAGCCTCGCGAGGCCGAGCCGGAGGGTATGAGAGACGAGGAGGGAATCCGCTCGTTGTGCCGCAAGTGGGGACCGCCCGAACACCTCGCGATGGGCTTCCGTCCACACCTCCGCAATACTGGGCGCGATAGCATCGGGAGTGTACAGGCCGTCCCATCCTCGAAGAAACGCGTAGGCATCCTGGAGGTCGAGGGCGAGGGAGTCGCGATTGCCGAGGCGTTGAACGAGGTCGCGAGTCTGCCGGAGCGCCCACGGGCTTCCGAGGTCGAGCGCCAGCCCATCAGGAGCGTTCGGGTCCTCTGCGAGAGACTCTAAGCGGCGCGCAGCCGCTGCCCCGGATCGTTGACCGGACACGTAGACCCACTCGCGCCCCACCATCGCGAGAGCAGGCTCCCCCAACTGGATGGCTTCCTGCTCACTCAACCGGAGACCGTCGCCACGAAGAAGGGAGAACGGTTCAACTCGGCCGCGAAGAAGCGCACGGAATGCTCCGACATCGCTTCCCGGGCGAAACCCGTTCCACCGGACCCGCACCCCGAGATCCCCTGCTTGAGTGGGAGCGACGAGTGGTTCTCTGGCCTCACGTGCCATCGCGGAGGTGTCGGCTCGACTCTCCGTTAGGGGTGTCAGGACGAGGCCCGACGAGTCTCGAAGAACGGTGAGCAGGGTCTCCACACCGCCCCGGTCGATGAGGCGGCTGTAGACCGGTGGGGGGCTCGGTTCGTTCGAGCGGACGAAGGTCGCGTCCGATGTGAGGAGCACGGCCCAAGCGCCTGTCGAGGCGGGGAGGATCAGCGTTCCCGGGATCGTCGCGACGATCTGCTCCCGCGAGCCGAAGGCTACCCTCGCGCCCACCAACAGCGGTAGGGCGGAGGCTCCGTAGGGCTGGTGATAGACGAGGGTCGGTCCTGCCGAGAACGACTCGTCGCCACGGGACGGTGCGACGTAGGCCCGACCGTTCGAAAGCCCTCCCAGAGCGAGCGTCGCACGGAAAAGGGAATCCTGACGAGCGAAGGCAGCCTCGGGATCGTCTCCGGCCGTCGGGAGCGGATCGGTCCCGAGCCAGGCGACGAGGCGCTCGATAGCGAGCGCGTGCCAAGGCTCCCACGCCTCGGCGGTCACGTCCAGTTCGATGAACTCATCGCGCTCCGCGACGGCCTCGTCCTCGAACGCGAGGCGTACCCCTCGCGCGTACGCATCGACGACCGACCGGTCCTCCGGTAGGAGGGCTGCATACGTCTCGCGAGCAAGGGCAGCGAAGCCAAGTCGGCTCGCGTGACGGTCGAGGTCGAGAGCCTCGGGTCCGGTCCAGAGAGAGAGGGTTCCGAGGGCCGCCTGACGCCAGAGGGCCATCGACCAGCCGTGATCTGCTCCGTGAGCATATCCGAGACCGGTCCAGAGCGCCGTCTCCTCGTCCGCCTCGATGGTGATGTGGCCCGCCTCGGTCCACGAGAGGACCGCCTCGGACTCTAGGCCTGGAACGCGGAGTGTGCCCTCGCGCGTCGGCTCCGCGCCATACGCCAGCACCGCGACGGCCCCGGCAAGAACGAGGAAGCCAGCGAGCGCGAGGCCAAGGGAAAGAAGGACGCGGGTCACGCCAGGAAAGGGGGGAGCACGAAGCTAGCGCTGAGGCGATCCGTCGCGTTCTGCGTTCCCGTGCGTCCACGTGAGAAGGTCATCCGTGGTTCGGGTGTTCAGCACGTCCGTCGCGCTCAGCCCGGCCTTTTGCGCTGCTGCGACCCCCCACTGCACGTCGTCGAGACCGTCCGTGACATGAGCGTCCGGGTTGATAGAGACCGGAACGCCACGCTCGGCCGCGCCCCGGAGGAATCGCCAGTCGAGGTCGAGACGCCAGGGGTTGGCATTCAACTCAACAGCGGTGCCGTGCTCTGCACAGGCGTCCAGCACGGCGTCCACATCGATGGGATATCCCTCACGGCGAAGCAGAAGGCGTCCGGTCGGGTGCCCGAGAATATCCACGTGCGGGTTTTCGACCGCGCGAATGAGGCGAGCGGTCGCTTCGTCCTCGCTCATCGCGAAATGGGAGTGCACGCTCGCGACGACGATGTCCAGCGCCTCCAGCGCCTCGTCCGGGAAGTCCATGGCGCCGTCCTTGAGGATGTCACACTCCGAGCCTGACAGAATGCGAAAGTCGATGCCGCGAGACGCGTACTCTGCATTGAGGCGCCCGGCTTCCTCGGACTGCCGGGCGAGTTCGTCCAGGCTGAGCCCGTGCGCGATCTGGAGGCTGCGGCTGTGATCCCCGATGCCGTAGTAGAGTAGGCCGCGAGCCCGGGCCGCCTCGGCCATCTCGTGGAGCGAGTTGGCTCCGTCGCTCCAGGTGGAATGGTTGTGGAGCGTCCCCTTCAAATCGCCGACCGTGACGAGCACCGGAAGCGTGCCGAGGCGGGCGGCCTCAATCTCCCAGGTGCCCTCGCGGATGGCGGGTGGAATGAACGGGACCCCGGCGGATTCGAAGATGGCTTCCTCTTCTTCTGCCTCGTGCGGGTCCCCGAAGGTCTCGCGCCAGAGGGAGAGATGGGCTTCGGAGACCGTCGCAGTCCAAAGCGCGGTGCCGAAGGCATCGGGAGTCGTGTGGACGAGGTGCAGCGGGAGTCCCGACGGGAGGCGGAAGCCATCGTCGGCGCTCAGGCCGGAGAGCGAGGGGGCCGTGTCGGTCTCGGATGCGTCCGTGACGATGACGGCGCGATCCACGATAGAGCACTGACGGCGAATCTCGCCTGCGATCTCTGCGCGATGACCGGCGGCGCGGAGCAGATCACGGGCACGCTCCGCTTCTGGATGCGCCGTCGCGAGGTGAGCCTTGCCGCGATACGCTTTCAGGTTCTGGATGCTCGCGAGGATGTTCTGGACAGTCTTCGCGCCGAACCCTGGCAGATCGGCGAGCCGCCCGGTGCTGGCGGCGGACTCCAGGGTGTCGAGATCGGACACGTCCAGCTCTTGCCAGATGGTGCGGACCTTCTTCGGGCCGAGACCTTTCACGCGTAGCACTTCAGGGAGACCCGGTGGGAGGCTTTCCAGCAGACGGTCTAGCTGTGCGAGGCTACCGGTCTCCAGGATCTCGCGGATATCCCCAGCGAGGCCCTTCCCGATGCCCTGCACGGTGGTCAACTCCTGCGCGTCGTAGCTGGCGACGGACTTCTCCATCCGGTCCACAACGCGGGCAGCGCGGGCGTAGGCGCGGGCTCGAAATGCGTTGCCGCCTGTGACTTCTAGCAGGTCGGAGGCGAGCTTGAGGTGGCGGGCGACGGACTTGTTGGTCATGGGCGAGGGGAGAGGCCCAGGAGTACCCGACAGCGCGCGGCGGGTTCGGGTAGCTTCGCCCCATGTCGTCCCGCCAAAACCTCACCGCACCCGCGGCCCTCGCGACGCCGCCTCGGGCGCGTCCTCGCACCAGCGTGGTGATTCCCACACTCAACGAGGAGAAGACCCTCGGAGCGCTGCTTCGGCCTCTCCGTGATCGCGCCGACGCGCTCGGCATCGAGATCGTCGTGAGCGATGGCGGCTCATCGGATGGCACGCTCGCGATTGCGCTTGAGCTGGCAGATCGCGTCGTGGTGCACGAGAAGGAGGAGCGGCAGACCATCGCGGCCGGGCGCAACGCGGGCGCTGCGGAGGCGACGACCGACGATGTGCTGGTGTTCTTCAACGCGGACGTGACGCTTCCCGCGGACCTCGGTGGCTTCTTGGAGGACCTCACCACCGCCGCGCGGGAGTCCGGCGCCGCTACGTGCCGCGTTCTCGTCCATCCGCATGATGCCCGACTCTCAGAACGGATCGTGCTGGGTTCTGCGAATGTGCTCTATTGGCTTACCAACCGCCTTCGGATTGTCGGGATGGGAAGGGGGGAAGTCCACGCGGTTCGGCGCGAGGCGTTCGAGGCCATCGGTGGCTACCGCGAGCACCTCGCGGCTGGCGAGGACTTCGATCTGTTCAAGCGCGTCCTCCGCCAGCCGGGCGTGACCGTTGCGTTCCTCTGGAACTGGATCGTTTACGAGGATCCTCGCCGCTACCGCCAGCGCGGTCTCTTTCGCACGATGCTGGCCTGGGGGCTCAACGCGATCTGGGTGGCCGTCGGGGACAAGTCGCGCTCGACTGAGTGGGAAGCGGTACGGTAGAGCGTCCCGCGTCTAAAGCCTCGGGTCCGTCCGCCGCGGCGCCGAGGCGGGCAGGGTCGAGGCGCGCCGTTCGCAACTCGCCCAAGACCGCTCCGCAACCGCGACGAACCGTTCGGCGTCCTCCCGCCTATCTTCGATTTCCCACATGCGCCAAACGGGCACCATTGACATGTCCGACCCGTTCGCCGCGCTCACGACTCCCTCTTTCGCATGACTCGCTTCCGTTTGCGCCCGGCTCTTGCCACGGCCGCGCTCGCTCTCGTCCTCGCCCTCGGCTTTCAAGTGGGCGGCGCGTTTTCCTCCGACGATGACACCGAGCAAGCCCGCAAGGTCGCCGAAGCGTTCCGTGTCATCTCCGAGGCGTACGTGGAAGACGTCGACTCCGCCCAACTGGCGGAGAGCGCCATCGAGGGCATGCTCGCAGACCTCGACCCGCACTCGATCTACATCTCGGCGGATGAGATGCGTGCGGTCCGCGAGAGCTTCAACGCCAGCTTCGACGGCATCGGCATTTACTACGAGTGGGTGGACGGAGCCGCAGAGCAGGACACGCTCGTGGTGTTGATGCCGATCGCAGGCGGGCCCAGCGAGGAGGCCGGTCTGGAGGCCGGCGACCGCATCGTGATGATCGGCGACACCCTCGCGCTCGGCTTCGATAGCCAGATGGTGCAGAAGTACCTCAAGGGGCCACGCGGGACAACGGTGGATCTAACGGTCAAGCGTCCCGGCTTCCGCGAGGATTTGAACTTCACCATCACACGCGACCGGATCCCGCTCGAAACCGTCGTCTCGACGTACATGCTGGACGACCAGACGGGCTACATCAAGCTCCAGCGGTTCGCGCGAACCAGCCATCGTGAGGTCGTCTCTGCCATCCGTGATCTCCGGCGGCAGGGCATGGAGCGGCTCATCCTGGACCTCCGCGACAACGCAGGCGGACTCCTCGACCAGGCCTATGCCATCTCCGACGAGTTCTTGCCCGCAGGCGAGATGATCGTCTACACGGACAGCCGCCATCCGCGCAACCGCAACGAGTATATCGCGACTTCCGGCGGGAGCTACGAGGAGGATCCCCTGATCGTGCTCATCAACGAGAGCAGCGCGAGCGCGAGTGAGATCGTCGCGGGTGCTGTGCAGGACCACGACCGTGGCCTTCTGGTGGGGCGCCGCTCCTTCGGCAAGGGCTTGGTCCAGCAGCAGTTCCCACTCACGGACGGCTCCGTGCTCCAGATGACCGTATCGCGCTACTTCACGCCGGTTGGGCGCCTCATCCAGACGCCGTATGAAGTCGGAGGGGAGGACGAGGAGTACTTCGCCGCCAAGGGGGAACTCAGCGAGGCGATCTCCGACCGCCTCAGCGCGAGCGGGATGGTCGACGCTGACGCTCTCATCGGTGTTTTCCCCGATAGCCTCCAGTACCAGACCGACGCAGGCCGCACCGTCTACGGGGGCGGTGGCATCTTCCCCGACTACGTGGTGGCGCTGGATACCCTCTCGACCGCCGCCCAAGTCCTCCTCGGGCGTGGGCTGGATAACCTCTTCGCGCGCGACTTCGTGGCCGAGAACTCCAGGCTCGCAGATGACTGGGCGGGTCGCGAGCAAGCCTTCGCGCGGGAGTACACATTGCCGGAGGGCACCTTTGCGGAGTTCCTCCAGTTCGTGGAGGGACAGGGCGTGACGCTTCTGGACGAGGCACCTCAGGAAGGAGATGACGGGGTGTCCCGCGCGGATGCCGAGGCGGAGCAGGACACCATCGAGACCCGGCTCCGTGCGTTCGTGGCGCGCCGTGTCTTCGGCATCGACGCCTTCTTCCCAGTCGTGGGACAGATCGACGAGACGCTCCAGCAGGCGAACCGGCTCTGGGACTCCGCGAACCAGCTCGCCTCGCGGTAGTCCTCGAACGACTCGGTCTCGGCTCGGCCGGAAAGGATCGTGGGTCCAACAGCAACCTTTCCGGTCGAGTCGGCTCTTGGGGGGGCATTCGAGACGCGCTGGACTCCGACCGACCGCGTCGCTACGTTGACATTGCTCCGGGCGGTAGGGATATTCCCCACCGTCCGGGTCGCGCGGATGGGCCGAAGCAGGCTCTGCCCTCGCACCCTCCCCCTTTTCTCCCGTCTCTCCCCCTAGCGGCGCTGTGCCGCGCTCACCCGCCCCACCAGAGGATCCATGAAGCTCACGCTGCTCTACCTGCTCCAGGACGCCGCCGCCGGAGACGGCTTCGTCAACGTGTTCGTCGACCGTTTCAACGAAGGCAACGAAGGAGGAGGCTACATGTGGCCGATCCTCATCGCCCTCATCATCGGTCTCGCCATCGCCTTCGAGCGCATCCTGACGCTCAACCGCTCCGACATCAACACGCCGAAGTTCATGCAGCGTGTCAAGGAAGCGCTGGATAACGGCGGTGTCTCCGCTGCTGAGGACGTGTGCGCCAACACGCGAGGCCCGGTCGCCAGCGTCGTTCAGGCCGGTCTGCTCCGCTACGACGAGGGCATGGACGCCGTCGAGAAGGCGGTCGTTTCCTACGGCTCCATCGAGATGAGCTTCTTGGAGCGCGGCCTCGTCTGGCTGTCGCTCTTCATCACCATCGCCCCGATGCTCGGATTCCTCGGGACCGTGATCGGCATGGTGCAGGCCTTCGACGCCATTGAGCAGGCCGGTGACATCTCGCCGTCCCTCGTCGCCGGTGGTATCAAGGTGGCCCTCCTCACGACGGTCTTCGGCCTTATCGCGGCCATGATCCTGCAGGTGTTCTACAACTACTGCGTCTCCAAGATCGACCGCATCACGGCCGACATGGAGGAGGCCTCGGTCGAACTGATCGACAGCCTCGCGCTCATGAACATGGGTCGCCCGGTCGCCCTCGGCGCCCGCACCTCCGGTAGCCTCCCCGAGGCGAAGGGTCAGATCAGCTCCGGTGACGCCCCGGACGCGTAGGACAGGACTCTCCGCAGGACGGGCGGTCGCAGCCGCATCGCCTGTCCTGCTTCTTCGTCCTTCCGTCTTTAGCCTCCCTCCCGATGATTGACTTTCTCGTCGTCTACCTCCCTGGCCTTCTCATCGTCGGCGGTCTCGTCATGATGCTCGCCTTCGGCGCGAAGAACGCAGCCTCTCGCCTCCAGGGCCAGGGCAAGCTCGCCATCGCCGCCTTCGGCCTCCCCCTCGTCGTCTTCGGCATTGCGTACCTCGTGAACTCCGGCAGCGATGATGCGCTCGCCGTCGCGACCATCGTTACCGCTGTTGTCCTCGTCGCCTCCGGCCTCGCCTCGCTCGTGATCGCGGGCGTCCGCGGCCTGGTCAAGTAAACGAGACTCTCCCGACGCACCCGGCACCACGCCACAACCCCATGCCGCTTCTCAAGCGCAGAACCTCCCGCGACGTCGAGGTCCCGACCTCGTCCATGGCGGACATCGCGTTCCTGCTGCTCATTTTCTTCCTCCTGGTGACGACCATCAACACGGAGAAAGGGATCTACATGCAGCTCCCGCCGAAGCTCGATGAAACCCAGGAGCCGCCGGAGATCAAGGACCGGAACCTCCTCGTCGTGCTCGTCAACAACAACGGCGATGTGCTCGTCGAGGGCGAGTTCATGCGGATCGAGAACATCCGTGAGGAGGTCGTCAAGCACGTCACCAACGAGGGCCGCGACCCGCAGTACTCGGAGAACCCGGAGAAGGCGATCGTGTCCTTCAAAACCGAGCGGGCTCTCGAGTACAACCGCTACGTCGAAGTCCTCGACGAGATCAAGGGTGCCTACATCGACATCCGCGACAGCTACGCGAACCAGATCGCGGGCGTCGACTATCCGGTCTACCTCTCCCGCCTCGGCGACGAGGACGTGGACGAGGTGAAGGAGAAGTACCCGCTCAAGATCTCGCTCGCCGAGCCCGATCCAGGCTGATCACGCGTCGCGCGAGTGGCCTCCGATCCGCTCGCGTGGCTCGCTGATTCTGCCAGATTCAACCCCCCATTCCGCATGTCTGCCAAGTTCAAGAAGAAGAGCACAGCCAAGCAGGAGATCCCGACGGCCTCGCTGCCGGATATCATCTTCATGCTGCTGATCTTCTTCATGGTGACGACGGTCCTCCGCGAGACCGAACTCCTCGTCATTACCCGGCTGCCTCAGGCGTCGGCGGTCGAGAAGATCGACCAGAAACGGCTCATCCAGTACGTCTACGTCGGTCAGGACAAGGAGACCGGCGAGGACGCCGTCCAAATCAACGACGCGCTGGTGGACGAGCTGCCCGACATCCGCGACGCCATGTACCGCCGCCTCGTGGAGGAACCTGCCACCATTGTCTCGCTCAACGTCGACCGGGACATCGAGACGGGCTTTCTCTATGACGTGCAGCAGGAGCTTCGGGAAGCCGATGCTCTCCGCGTCAACTACTCCACGGCTGCGGAGGCGCAGTAGCCTGCTCCTCCCGCGATTCTGGGGGCGGCCTCTCGGGGTCGCCCCTTTTTCGTTGCGATGATTCCCGCCCTCCGCTCCGCTAGCCCCTACGTCCGTGAGGATGTCGTCTACCTCGATCACGCCGCTACCGGCCCGTTGACTCAGCCGTCGGTGGACGCGATGACGGCCTTTCTCGACGAGCGAAGCCGGACGAATCCGAACAACTACGAGACGATCCTGCCGCGACTGGAGGCCGGCCGAGCGTCGCTTGCGGCGCTCGTGGGCGCGAGAACAGAGGACGTGGAGTACGTCGCGAACACGTCCACGGGCATCAACGTGCTGGCGCGAGGTCTCGGCTGGCGCGACGGTGACCGCGTGGCCGTGCCTGCCTGCGAGTTTCCGGCCAACCTGCTGCCCTGGAAGGCGCTGGAGTCGCGAGGCGTCACAGTGGACCTCATCCCGTCGCACCAAGGCACGTTCACAGTGGAAGCTGCCCGCGACGCGCTAACGCCTCGAACCCGCGTCTTAGCGGTTTCCTGGGTCCAGTTCCTCTCCGGCTTCCGCGCGCCCCTCGCCGACCTCGCCCAGCTCTGCACCGAGGCGGGCGTGGTCCTCGCGGTGGACGCCATCCAGGGCGTCGGCGGGCTCCGGCTCGACGTGGGCCGCCTCGGGCTCGATTTCGTCTCGTGCGGCGGTCAGAAGTGGATGCTCGGTCCACAGGGCTCGGCGTTCATCGTCGCGACAGAGCGCGTTCGTGCACAACTGGAACCGACGTACGGGTGGCTCAACGGCCCCATCGACTGGGACGACTTTGGCTCGGCGGATCTCGCCCTCCACCCGGACGCCACTCGCTTCCGTGTCGGTACCCTTGCGACGGCGCCGCTGCTGGGTCTCCTCGCGAGCGTAGAGCAGTTTCTAGAGTTTGGCCATGACGCAGTTGAGGCGTCCGTGCTGTCCGCGAGTGCCGCGCTGGCGGGGCGGTTGCAGAGTCTCGGGTTCACGCGATGGGGTCCAGAGAGCACGCCACAGTCCGGCATCGTGACGGTGGAGCATGAGGCACCGGAAGCCCTCCACGCGCACCTCGCCTCGCGAGGGATCGTCTGCTCCGTGCGCGACCGGAAGCTCCGATTCTCGCCCCACGCTACGACCTCCGGGGACGACCTCGCCCGCCTCGGCGCCGCCATCGAGGTCTTCGCGCCTAGCGTCCCGGTCGGATGAGCAACGAGCCCGACAAGATTGAGACGATCACGGAGATCAGCGTGCCGCCGGGGCAGGAGGGCGGCGTGCGGCTGGACGTGTACCTCGCGGGCAAGCTGCCCAACACGACGCGCGCGAAGGTCCAGCGCGGCATCAAGGAGGGGCGCGTGGATGTGAATGGGAAGACGGTCAAACGTCCCTCTCACGGCGTCCAGCCCGGCGATCATCTTCTGTGTCGGATCCTCCGGCCGCCTCCGATGGAGATCGAGCCGGAGGACATCCCGCTCGACATCGTCTTTGAGGATGAGGCGGTCATCGTGCTCAACAAGCCTGCCGGGATGGTGGTCCATCCGGCGATCGGGCACCGCACGGGAACGCTGATCCATGCGCTGCTGCACCACGTCGGCGCGGGACCCTTGGCGGCGGATACGGTGGAAGACGAGGACGACGAAGACGTTGGCCTCGCGACGGCCACGGCGGGAGCGCGCTACGACGGCGACCCGACCGTCCGCCCCGGTCTCGTTCACCGGCTGGACAAGGGCACGAGTGGTCTGATGGTCATCGCGAAGACCGACGCGGTGGCGGCGCACCTCGGACACCAGTTCATGGACCGTACCATCCAGCGCGAGTACGTCGCCCTGGTCTGGGGCGTACCCGAGGCGGAGGGCCGCGTCGAGTCCTGGCTCGGGCGCGACCCGCGTGACCGCAAGCGTGTCTCCGTACGGCCGGAAGGGGAGGGGAAGTGGGCGGCCACGAATTACTGGGTGGAGGAAGACCTCGGGCACCTCGCGCTCGTCCGGTTCAAGCTGGAGACGGGCCGCACGCACCAGATCCGCATCCACGCGAGGCACATCGGCCATGCCGTCTTCGGGGACCGCACCTACGGTGGCGACTCGATCCTCTACGGGCGGCGCGATGGCTCGCGGAAGAAGTTCTTCGCCAACCTCTTCGAGGCATTGCCCCGACAGGCGCTCCACGCGCGCACGCTCGGGTTCGTCCATCCGGTGACGGAGGAGGAGGTGTTCTTCGAGTCCGCGCTCCCGGAGGACATCGCGTACGTGGCGCAGCGGATCCGCGAGGTGGAGGGCAGCCAGCAGCCGCGCTGACGGGCTCGCGTCATCTCGGCTGTTTGCGCGACTCTCCCCGCCTCGGTCTGTCCATGGAGCCACCGAGGCGGGACGGCATCGGGCGCCCACCCGGGTCTACCCACCCTCCAATCGTCGTTCCCGAGAACGCGGGAATCCAGAGTGATGAGCAGTTGTAGTGAGTCAGGCTGCGATGGCGCAGGGAGGGAGCAGCCCGCAGGTCATCGCGCGTCCTGTCGCGCTGGCGGTTATCACGACGCACGTTCCCGGTACTCTGGATTCCCGATCAAGTCGGGAATGACGCTGTAATGGGGGGCGGGGGATGACTGAGAGAGAAGAGCGCTAGGTTCTCTCGTCCTCCGGCGCCGCCAGCGCGACGTAGTCCCCATCAAACCGCGCCGTCACCTCGCCCTCGCAGACCAGCCGCGAGGTGAGCGGCAGCCGCGCCCGACCCCGGCGCTCCAGTGTGGACACGAACCGCTCCCAGATTGCGTCCTCCGGCGCCTCGCAGATTGCCTCGAAGTCCGCGACTGTGGGCCGCAGGTAATTCACCTCGCTCCGCTGGATCACGACGCGGCCCCGCCAGCCTCGGGCGCTCAACCGGAGGTGCAACAGCGTCCACGCTGAGAGGATGGCGACGCTCGACGCGCTCCCGCCGTACACGCTGTTGAAGTGGTTGATGTTGACGTCCAGCGGCGCGGCGAGGCGGACCGCTTCGGGGCTCGCCTCGGCCACGGTGATGCCGTGCGCGGCGCTGATGGGGATGTGGTCGTGGAGGTAGGTCTCGACCTCGGCTGGGGACATGAGGGGGAAGGCGAAACGAGGAGGGCGTAAGGCGAAAAGGGAAGCTGGCGTGGAGTCCCCTACGTGTCATCCTGAGCGAGCATAGTGAGTCGAAGGATCTCAACTCGCTGTTGGAGTCGTCGGAACCGGTGCCGATGTGCTGAAGGCTTTGCGCTGAGATCCTTCGCTCGCGCTCAGGATGACACAGTGGGAAGATCGTGCGCGCCAACCGGTTACGCCTCCTCACCGTAGCGGATCGCGTGGACCACCAACTGCTCCTCTCCCGACGCCGTCCGCAGCACCGCCACGTCCCCGACGCCGGTCCCGCTTACTGCCCGGGCGATGGGCGACGTGAACGCGACCCGCCCCGCCTCGGGCTCCGCCTCGTCCACCCCGACGATCTGGAACCGCCGCTCGCTCCCGTCCGACGCGCTCAGCACGACGTACGCCCCGAACCGGACGACCTCGCCCGACTGGCGGCTCGGGTCCACCACCTGCGTGCGCGCCAGACGCTCTCGGAGGTTCGCGATCCGCTCCACGGCCGCCGCCAGTTGCCGCTTCCGCTCCGTCTCCTCCATGTCCGAGGCCGCCCCGAGGCGGGACCGCTCGGCGTCCAACTCGGCGCGTTCCTCGCGCAACAGGCAGTCGCCGCGTGGGGTGACGTAGTTGGGCACGCCCGCCGGTAGCGGCGCGCGGGGCGGGACCACGATGGGGTCCTCGGGGGCCTCGTCTTTGGTGAAGGCGCGACTCATGACAGCATTCTTGCTTCGGAGGGTGGGGAGAGCTATTGTCGGATCATTCTGCTCGTTCAATCAATGAGTCGCACTCCACCAATATCAACAGTTAGGGCCTTGAGAAATGAGGTTGGCTTCGGTTGCCCCGTGCCAGGGTGTTGCAATCCGTATTTGACTTGGCACCATTTCGATCCGGCCTGGGAGGAAGAGCAGCACCATCGCCCTGAGGGTATGATTGCGCTATGCCGTGAGCATCACGATAAGGCCGATGCTGGAGCATACACCGTCGATCAGCTTAGAGGCTTCAAGCAGAACGTGTGTGATGAGGGGATTGGGGGGAAATTTGACTGGTTGCGAAAGGAAATAGTCGGCGTTGTGGGAGGGGGCTTTTTCTTTGATGTCCGAGAACCACTTGCTTCCGAACGATTTCCAATTGTCTGGTTTACGGTCGGGAGCGGTGGAATGCGACTCTTGAATATTGATATGCCATCTCTGTCTGGACTTCCAAGATTTAGTATGCGTGAGAACATTTGGTCGTTGCAAGGTCAGCCAGCCGACTTCAAGTGTCCTCCGAGCGGTCGGCTTGTCGAGCTGGCCTACCCCAACGGGGACTATCTCAGGGTAGAATTTAGAGTCATTGAATCACCAGACGAAGTACAGTCGAGATATGGACACGTAGAGGTCGAGGCATGGCCTGTAGAGTATCCAGTCACTACCGTCGAGGTCCGGTTGAAAGTTGGTGGTGGAGGCATTGAGGTCAATCAGAAAGAAATGCGTCTTGGTGAATCAGTAATTCGTATGGGATACATCTCGGGTTTTAGCAAGGGCGTAGTGATCCCTTGAGTGTCAGACTCATGAAGGCAATCAGTTCAGGGCGAAGTCTCAAGTGCTAGGGCCTTCATTCCGAACAGCTTTCCAAGCCCCTTCATCAAGTCCGGTGTCAGGTCTACCACGGATGTACGCGCGTGCAACCGCACCGGCACCGGCATCTCCGGATGCGTCAGCTCCACGTAGAGCTTCTTCGTCCCCTTGTGCTCCGCGCAGAGCGCCGCCAGCTTGCCGATCGTCTCCTCGGTGTGGAGGTCCGCGTCCACCTTCAGCGTGATCGCCGAGACGAGCTGCTCGCGGACGCGCCACATCGGCAGCACCTCCTTCGCGATCAGCTTGAGGTCGCCGCGCGAGGTCTCCGCCTTGCCGCGCACGAGCATCGGCTGGTCCACCTCCAGGAGGTGCCCGAACCGTTCCAGGGTCTGCGCGAAGCACACCACCTCGGCCGCGCCCGTCGTGTCCTCCACGGTGAGGAACGCGATGGGGCGCCCGCTCTTGGTCGTCCGCCGGTCCATGGACGTGAGGATGCCGCAGACGGTCTGGTCGCTCTCGTGGGGCACGCCCTCGGTGTCCCCGAGGCGGATGGAGGCGAAGGCGTCCGCCTCGGCCCGGTAGTCGTCCAGCGGGTGGCCCGAGACGTAGAAGCCCATCAGGTCGCGCTCGTGGCGTAGCGCCTCGCCCTTCGTCCACTCCTCCGTGTGGGGGAGGGCGGGAACGAACGAGGAGCCGCCGCTCGCGCCCCCGCCAAACAGCGAGTTCTGGCCCGCCGCTTTATCCACTTGGTGCTTCTGCGCGTAGCTCCACGCGAGGTCGGTGGCCCCCACCAGCTGGGCGCGATGGCCCTCGAACTGATCCAATGCCCCCGCCATCCCGAGCGCCTCGATGGTCTTCTTACCGACCGTCCGAAGGTCCAAGTCGCGCACCATCTCGAACAGGTCCTCGAAGGCGCCGCCCGCCGTCTCGCGTGACTCCATCAGCGCCTCGATGGCCCCGAGGCCGACGCCCTTGATCGCGCCGAGACCGAACCGCACCCGCCCGTTCTCCACGGTGAAGTACGCGTCCGAGCGGTTGACGCACGGTGGGAGGATCTCCAGCCCGGCCTGCCGCGTCGCCTCCAGCGCGATGGCGAGCTTCGAGGAGTCGCCCATTTCCGTCGTGAGGACGGCCGCCATGAACTCGGCGGGGTAGTGCGCCTTGAGATAGGCCGTCTGGTAGGCCACCACGGAATATGCGGCGCTATGTGATTTGTTGAACCCGTAGCCCGCGAACTTGGCCATCATGTCGAAGACCTCGTTGGCCTTCTCCTCCGAGACGCCTTTCTCACCCGCGCCCTCCACGAAGATGACGCGCTGCTTGTCCATCTCGGACTGCTTCTTCTTGCCCATCGCGCGGCGGAGGAGGTCGGCCCCGCCGAGGCTGTAGCCACCCATCACCTGCGCCATCTGCATCACCTGCTCCTGGTAGACCGGGATGCCGTACGTCGGTGCGAGGATCTCTTCGAGCATCGGGTGCGGATACTCCACCACCTCACGCCCGTGCTTCCGCGCAATGTAGTCCGGGATGAGGTCCATCGGGCCCGGACGGTAGAGCGCGTTCATCGCGATCAGGTCGTCCAGCGAGGTCGGCTTGAGCTTGCGCATCCACTCGCGCATGCCCGAGGACTCGAACTGGAAGATGGCCACCGTGTCGCCCTTCTGGAAGAGTGTGTACGTCTGCGAGTCGTCCAGCGGGATGGCGTCCAGGTCGATCTCGACGCCGTGGTTTTCGCGGATGAGGTCCAGCGCGTCGTTCAGGATCGTGAGTGTCTTCAGACCCAGGAAGTCCATCTTGAGGAGCCCGAATTCTTCCACCCACTTCCCGTCGTACTGCGTCACCACGGCGTCGCCGGAGCCGCCCTTGCCCTTCTGGACGGCCACGGGCACGTACTCGCTCACGTCGCCCGGCGCGATGATGACGCCTGCCGCGTGGACCCCCGTGTGCCGCGCGGAGCCCTCCAGGACCGTCGCGTAGTGCATCAGCTTGCGGATCTGCGGGTCCGGCGACGAATACAGCGAGGCGAACTCCTTCACCTGCTTCTTGGCGTCCTCCAGCGAGACCTTGACGCCGTCCGGGATGAGCTTCGCGATGCGGTCCGCCTCGGTGAGCGGCACGCCGAGGACGCGCGACACGTCACGGATGACCGACTTGGACCCCATCGTCCCGAACGTCACGATCTGGCAGACGCTCTCGCGCCCGTATTTCTCCACCACGTAGTCGATCACCTTCGCGCGACCCCGGTCATCGAAGTCGATGTCGATATCCGGCATCGAGACGCGCTCCGGGTTCAGGAAGCGCTCGAAGAGGAGGTCGTAGTGGAGCGGGTCGATGTTGGTGATCCCGAGGCAGTAGGCCACGAGGCTGCCCGCCGCCGAGCCACGCCCCGGGCCGACGCTCACGCCCATCTCGCGCGCCGCCGTGGTGAAGTCCTGCGTGATGAGGAAGTACCCGGCGTACCCCATCGTCTGGATGATGCCGAGCTCCATGTCCAGCCGCTCGCGCATCGGCTCCGGCACCACGCCCCCGAAGCGCTCCTTCGCGCCCTCGTAGCTGAGGTGCCGCAGGTACGCATCGGCCCCATCGATGCCGTCCGGGATGGGGAAGTGCGGCATGAGGAGTTCGCCCATCGGGATCTCCAGCTGGCACTTGTCCGCGATCTCGCTCGTCGCGGCCAGCGCGCCGTCGATCACGCTTTCGCTCGCGAGGGCCCCCTCGCCGACGCTCGGGAGAAAGGCCGCCCGCATCTCGTCCGCCGACTTGAGGTAAAACTGGTCGTTCTCGAACCGCATCCGGTTCGGATCGTGGAGGTCCTTGCCGGTCTGGAGGCAGAGGAGCACGTCCTGCGCCTCGGCGTCCTCGCGGTGGATGTAATGCACGTCGTTCGTCGCGATGACCGTCACGCCGTACTCCTGTGCCCATCGCGTGAGGACCGCGTTGCACTGCCGCTGCTCCGGGATCGCGTGGTCCTGGATCTCCACGTAGTAGTCGTCCCCGAAGATGTCGAGGTACTCTTTGAAGACGCGCAGGCCCTCGTCCTCGCCTCTCTTGAGGATGGTCTGCAGCACCTCGCCCTGAAGGCAGCAGGTCGTCGCCACGAGCCCCTCACTGTGCGCCCTCAGCGTCTCCCGGTCGATGCGCGGCTTGTAGTAGTAGCCGTCCGTGTTGGAGAGCGAGGCGAGCTTGATGAGGTTGCGGTAGCCGGTCAGGTTCTTCGCGAGGAGGACCTGGTGGTAGCGCGTCCGGTCTTTCTTGTCGCCCATCCCGCTGGGCGTGACGTAGAACTCGCACCCGATGATGGGGAGGATGCCCGCCGCTCGGCTGGCGGTGTAGAACTCCGGGACGCCGTACAGATTCCCGTGATCCGTTATTGCAAGTGCAGGCCTGCCCATCTCCGACGCCCGCGAGACGAGCCGCTTGATCTTAGCCGCGCCGTCGAGGAGGGAGTACTGGGTGTGGCAGTGGAGGTGGCTGAACTCAGTCACGGGCGCTCGCGGGAGAGAACGGGGTGGGAGGGAGGCCCCGCAAGATCCATGGACCGCACACACCGGTCAACGGCAGTTATCCACAGGACGGAAAACGAACCGAGTGCCTCCGCCTCGGTACCGAGGCGGGGAAGGGCGGGCGCCCTCCCCACGCAAAACGGGCGGCCCACCGGAGTGAGCCGCCCGCTGGCAGGCCGAGGGCCTAGTGCGCCGTGAGCGCCCCTATTAGTTGGGGAGCAGTACGTAGTCGATCTTGTGCACGACACCGTTGGAGACCTCGATGTCGGCTGTCTCGACGAAGGCGTTGGGCATGGAATCGGCGTCCTCCGTGTCCAGGCCGATCCGGTCGCCCTGCACGACGACTGTCAGCGTCTGGCCGTTCAGCGTTGTGATCGTGTCGCCGTCGTCTAGGTCATCCGCCTCCAACTCATCGTCGGCCACGACGTGGAGCCGCAGAATGCTGCCAAGGGTCGGATCCGCGAGAAGCTGAGCGGGCGTCAGGTTGAGGTCGGCGAGAGCCTGTGTGAAGGCGGCATCGGTCGGTGCGAACACGGTGAACTCCGCGTCCATGTCGTCGAGGGTGCCCGCCAGCCCGGCCTCGCCGACGGCGGCTTCGAGGGTGGTCAGCTCGGCGTCACCGACGACAGCGGCGGTGACAGTGAAGTCGTCCTCCACGTTGGAGGAGTCGCACGCCGCCAGGGCGAAGACTGATGCGAGAAGGGAGAAAGCGAACAGCTTGTGCATGAGGGAAGGTGGGAGATGGAGGCCCCCACACTCACCTAACGGAATGGAGATCCGGGATGTATGAGGCTTCGTACCCGCTTCGACTGCAACACGCACGGGCCTCACATTCGCTCAGGAACCAGCCGGTAGGCGGTCAAACGCGAACCGTACCGCACGCGACCGGCAGCGTCGTTTGGCCGTCCAGCCCAGGCAGCGTTGCGACGCTCGCCGGAAGAGGCCGCGAGGTCCCGTGCACCACGACGACGTAGTCAGTAGGAGAGATCCGCCCCCCTTCGCCCAGCGTCACGACGGAATCGTCGGGATCGGGGTCCGGGCGTTCCAAGGCCCCTCGCACGTCGGATAGCCGCGCCGAGGTGGAATACGAGTACGAGGCCCCGGTCGGGTACCTCGCGATGTTCTGCTCTTGTGACGAGAGATCGTTGTCCAGCGGTAGCAGAATGCCACCGTAGCGAGGAAGGCCCTCCACGACATCCACGAAACCATCCGCGTTGGTGTCGTCGGCTGCTGTGGGGCACTCCGAGATCTCCGTCACTCGAGCGAAGAGGAACTGCGGGTGGGAACGGTCATCCAGTCCCGTCACCTCTAGATCGACGGAGAAGACTCCCCCAGCCCCGTCGACTCGAATCGCTGCGGTTCCGTCTGCACTGCTTCCGTTGAGAGGTTGCAACTCGACGGTGTACACCGTCACGCCGTCGCCTGAGTCCGCATCGCAGGCGGCGAGAAAGAACGCGAATAGCAGGAAGAGACGGCGCATGGGGGCGTGCGGGAACGGCGGGCGCAATATCGAGTCTCCGCCACCTCCCACGCGACCTAAATGCTCGTCTTCTACATCGATCCGTACCCCCTCGGCGACCCCCTGTTTCTGACCGGCCTCGCGCGTGATCTCAAGGCTCGCCTCGATGTCGGGGGCAGCGGGCTAATCCTCGTCCTCGGGTCTGGCGAAGAGGGTGACCGGGCCATCGAGGCTCTGGGAGCCGAGCCTCGTCGCGAGGCGGGGGCTCTCGCCTTCGCGAATGACGAGGAAGCGAGCGCCGTCGAGCGTGCAGCACGGGACCTCCACCGGCGTGTGGTGGACGCACTCAACGAGGCAGGCATTTCGGCGGTGCGGATCGCGGCTTCGGATCGCGGCCTTTTTCGCGAGGGTGGGTCCGTCGGCAAGGCGCGATGGGTCAGAGATCTCGCTCTCCAACGGGCCGTTCCGGTCGTGCTCGCGGTGGCGGAGGATGAGCAGGGCGTCGTTCGAGACCTCGACCCTGCCACACTTGCGGGCCGTCTGGCAACGGCTCTGGAGGCTCCAGCCGTGGCCCTCGGAAGCCCCCCAGAGGGTTCGAGATCGGCTTCGCTGGAGGAGCTGAGCGGCTCCGTGCCCGACGCTAACGCGTTGCGGCGCATGGCCTCGGAGAGTTTGACGAGCATCGTTGTGCGCCGGTCGGCTCTTCGCCAACCTGGAGTTCCGATCGGCGTGATGGTGGAGACGTAGGAGGGGGGACCGTCCAAATGGCTCAAAAACGCCGATTTCGTGGTCCTCCTCGCGCGTGAGGAGTATCATGGCACCCTACACGCCCGCCAGCATTGCGATGCGATACGAGTGGGTTTCCCCTCCATATCTCCCCCAATCCCCGCCCCAATGGCCAACATGTACGACGACCTCAAGTCCCTGATCGAGGATGCCGAGGACGATTTCCGCAAGTTCTACGACAAGGGCAACAAGGCCGCCGGCACGCGTGTCCGCAAGGCGATGCAGGATCTCAAGGCGAAGGCCCAGGAGATCCGCAACGACGTCCAGGCCAAGAAGAACGAGGGCTGATTCCAGCCTCGAATGAAGACCCACAGCGGCCGTGCCCACCCTGGCGCGGTCGCTGTTTTTTTCGCTCGTCCCTGGCGCTTTCCCGCTCCTTCATGTCTCGCTTTCTCTCTCTCGCTTTCTTCCTCATCGCCGTGCCTTTGGCGGCCCAACCGAGCGCCCCGGACACACTTGAAGCCGCCGATGGGTGGGTCCGTGCCCTTGGGCTCCAGTTTGCTGGATCGCAGGCGCAATACACCAACTGGCAGGAGGGAGGCGTCAACGCCCTCGCCGTCTCCGCTTCCTCCGAAGGTGTGTTCTACAGGGTCAGCGGTTCGATCCGCCAGGCCCACGAGGTGCAGTTCAACCTCGGGGCCATCAAGCAGGACACGCTCAGTGCCCGCAAAGCCGATGACATCGCGCGGTACGCGGTCGGGCTGGAACTCGTGACAGGGGGGCCGCTTCGTCCCTCGCTCGGTGCCTCGGCGAAGACTCAGTTCTTGCCCGGCTTCGATTACACACCGGACGACGGCGAGTACCCGGATCTACCCGTCGAGGATGACGGAACCGTTCAGGTCTCAGCGGCCTTCGCGCCGCTCTTTCTCACCCAGTCCGTGGGTGCGATCTATGATCCGGGGGGAGGCTTCACCTCTCGCGTTGGCCTGGGGCTCAAGGAAACCATCGTCTCCATTGAGCGGTTGCGGCCTCTCTTCGGGAACGACCTCGATCAACCAGTACGAGTGGAGGCGGGACTGGACGCGGAGCTTCGCTTCCGTCGAGACATCGTCGAGAACGTGACCTTGACGAGCCGTTTGTCTGCGTTCCAAGCCTTCAACCAGATCGGCGCTGAGGAGCCCGACATTCTGTTTGAGAACCGTCTCCGCATGCGCGTCAATGATGTTCTGAACGTCACCCTCGACGGCGCGGTCCTCTTCGACCGCGATCTGAGCGACGATCTCCAACTCCGCCAGTCGCTCGCCGTCGGCGTAGCGTTCTCGTTGATTTAGATGTCGCGAGGGGCGGCTTGGCGGGCTCCGGCGCTGGCGCATGCACTGGCAGCGTTGGCGCTTTGGCCTGTGCCGCTCCTCGGCATGTTGCACGTCGAGGGAGCAGCCGTCACGGCGTTCGCGACGTTCTTCATCGCGGGGATCGCGAGTGTGGGGGCGTTTCAGCGGGGGGATCGGCAGTTGGCGGTGGCAAGCCGACATCTCGTCCTCCTCGTGATTCCGCTCGGGGCGCTGGCGGCGACAGGGATCTGGAGACCGAACTGCGGCATCGCGCAAGGCTTCGGCTTGTTCCTCCTCCTGGTGCCTCCGAGCGCGTTGCTCGGCGTTGGCGTTGCGAGTGTTGCGAACGCGTTCACGTGGACGCGTCCTCGCGTGGCGGTTGTCCTAGTCGGCCTCGTGCTCTCGGTGGTGCCGGTCGTCGTGGTTCTGAAGCTGAGACCTCAGCTGTTCGTGTACAACCCGGTCTTCGGGGGCGTGCTCGGCCCGATCTACGATGCGGAACTAGCCGTTCGGCCCGGCCTGTTCGTCCACCAGGCGGCGGTAGTACTGTCATCCCTCGGATTGCTCGCCCTCGCCCGGTGGCGTCGCGAGGCGGACCGAGTCGCGGGGCGGGTCGCGGGGCGGGTCGCGGGGCGGGTCGCGGGGCGGGTCGCGGGGCGGGTCGCGGGGCGGGTCGCTCTCGGGATAGGATCCGTTATTGCATTTGTCGCCTTCTTTTCCGCGCCGCTTGGCGTCACCCAGTCCGAGGCCAACCTGCGCCACGCTCTCAGCGGACAGGCCAGCAGCGCGAATGTCGTCTTCCACTTCGAGGAGGGCAGCCTTCCCGCCTCGCGGGTTCGTGCGCTCCTGGACGAAGCTGAGTTCCGACTCTGGCAGATCGAGGCTGCGCTTGGCGTCGGGCTCTCTGAGCCGGTGCACGTGTATCTGTACCCCGACCCTGAAACCAAGGGCGCGCTGCTCGGATCGAGAGAAACGAGCGTCGTACCCGTCTGGCTGCCCACGCCACAGGTCCACCTCCTGACGGACAGGGCGGATGGCGACCTCGAGCATGAACTCGTCCACGTCGTCGGGCGCGAGTTCGGTGACCGCTTCACAGGCGCGACGTGGAAGGTGGGGCTCGTCGAGGGCCTCGCAGTCGCGTTGGAAGGGCCGTCGGGTATTCCATCGCCAGAGCAACGGACGGCTGCAGCGCTTACCCTGTCTCCCGAGCAGGGGGGAATTCAGGATCCATCCGAGGCGATCCAGGGCGCGATGGACCCGTTCGGCTTCTGGACGGGCCGCGCAGGAGTCTCATACACCACGAGCGGCGCGTTCACACAGTGGCTCCTGAACACATACGGCTCCGAGCCCATTCGCGCCGTGTACGGGGGGACATCGTGGCAAGAAGCGTACGGGCGCCCGCTGAGCGCTCTCGCCGACGACTGGGCCGTACATCTAAGGGGCGTCGCGGTGACGGACGAGGCGGTCGAAGTCGCTACGTGGTGGTTCGGTGTTCCGTCGCTCTTCGAGGTCCGCTGTCCGCATTTCGTGCCGCGCTGGCAGCGCCTTCTCCGGGAAGGGAACGACGCCTGGGAATCTGGACGTGGGAATGAGGCCGCCCGGCACTTCGCGGCTGCAGCGGACGCCGCGCCGGATTCGGTCTCTGCGCTTCTGCCTCTCGCTCGCTACGAGCTCGCTGTCGCGATGGGGGCGGACGAGACTCATGGAACACCCGATGCAGAGTCCTACCTGGCAGCCGACACGAGCGGTCAGCTTTCGTCCCCTCGGCTCTCCCTCGCGCACGCGAGAGCGCTCCAGGGACTGCCCGCTGAGGACGCCTATCGATCCGCTATCGACGCGATCCCAGGCTACGCCCGGACGCAGCGGGATGTGGCGTCGCTGCTTCGATCCCTTTCACCGGAGGTCCTCCGTCTCGCCCTCCAAACCTCTGAAGATTCCACCGAGGTCGTCGGCCTCGGGAGAAAGCTGGAAGCAGCGGGTGGCCCAGCGAATCTCGTTGCGGCGATTCGCTACCGCGAGGCGGGAGATGTCGCTCGCGCTGGTCGGGCCGCCACTCGTTACGCGCGCAGCGACTCAATGGAGGGGGACAGTCCACCCGCCGCGCTTCGGCTCGTGGCCGCTCGGATCGTATACCAATCCGGCGATCTGGAGAGAGCAGACCGAATCACTCGCGGCGTTGCTTCCGATGCAGGAGGGGGGGGACCTGACCCGCTTCGCGACCTCGCGGACGATCTCCTCCAGCGGATCGCGTGGAAGCGCTCAACGGGAGGGTAACGCCGTCTATCTTGCTTCATGCCCCGGTTGTCACTCCTCGCTCTCCTCGCCTGTCTCGTGGTGCTCGCCGGATGTGCTGCACCCGAGGGACTGGAGGGAGAACGGGAAGAGCCAGAGCCTCCCGGGCCCGTGGAGACGGACGACCGGATCCACACCGTGCAACTGTACCAGACCGGCGAAGAAGTCTCGCTTCCGATCCTGTCGCTGCGAGAGCAGAACTCCCTCACGCTGGAGTTCGACGTGGTCGGTACGACGGCCAACCAGCCTCTCGATGTCCAGTTTCGGCGCGTGCCCCAACGAGGCGAGCAGAACCTCGTGCCCACGGAGTACCTGACTGGTTTTGACCGCGATGAGATCTTCGACTCGGACCCCTCGGGAAACACGGCGGTGCCGTACGTGCACTACCGCTACACCTTCCCCAACACCGGCATCGGGTTCCGGCTGGGCGGCGTCTACACGCTCACGGTGAGCGATCCGGGTGGCCCTGCACTTTTCGAGCGGACGTTCTTCGTCACCGAGGACCTCGTCGAGACCGAGATGCTGCTGGGGTCTCGTCTCGCGGAGGCGGGTGCCGTCGGGCAAGCGATCCAACCCTCGGCACGGCTCCGGCCTCTGGGCGCTCTCGCGAACGAGGACCCGTTTCAGTTCACGGTCTGTTTCTTCCGCGACGGCCAGGTAGACGCGCTCCGGTGTTCCCAAGAGCCGTCGATTGCAGAGCTGGCCGTGTTCGGGTTTTACCTCCCGCGATCTGAGGCCTTCCAGCCGGTTCCGCCGATCTACCGCCTCGATCTCGGCGTGCTCGGCCTCTCGCCCGAGGTGGAGGAAGTGGACGTCGTCGCGATGCCTCCGACGGCACTCATGCAGCCTGACTTTGCGGCCTTCGGGGGCGAAATCTTTGACCCCGTTCTTCTGTCTGGAGCGGCCATCGACAACGGCTATCGCGAGGCCGGGCGTGCAGACGACGAGGCGGAGTACGTCGATGTCACCTTCCGCTACGTCCCGCCCGGAGAGCGCGAGTTGCCCGGTCCAGTGTACGTCCGCGGTGGGTTCACGGAGGGCAAGACGAGCGCCCGCAACCGCCTGGAGTGGAGACCGGACGAGAAGCGGTACGTCGGGACCGTCCTGGTGAAACAGGGCATCTACGCGTACGATTTCCCCGCTCCCCGTGCTCCGCCGTCACGCCAGCCCGTGGCGCTCGGTCAGCCGTCTGTGTACACCGCCCTCGTGTTTTACCAAGACCTGACGCGCTTCGCGGACCGTCTCGTGGGGGTTCAGAGCGCCGTCGCCCGCTGAGATGCGCCGTCTGTTCCTCCTCATCAGCGTTCTCGCTCTCGCGGGCTGTTCGGCTCGGCCCGCCTCGGTGCCATCGGGAGCCGACGAGGCCGCGTCCGCGGAGAGGGCGGGGGAGGACGTGCTCCGGGAGGACCGGCTGCTGATCGAGGGGACAGCTCGCTGGGAGAGGGGACGCAACGGAGTGTTGCGGCTGACGCCACCCGACGCGACCGACCGGTTCAAGAGCGGCACGGCGTATCTCCTCCATGCCTTCCCACGAGACCGTCCTCCCGAGGGCTTCCGAACGGATGTCACGTTCGAACTCTCGGGCGAGCCTGGAGCGACCGTCGGCCTCTCGATGGAACTGCGCGACCTGGACGACGCCTTGACCGGGGATGTCGGCCAACTCCTGATCACCCTAATGGACCCCGGTGTCGGCAACACGGCGGAACTGACCGCCAGCACCCGAGCGCCCGGTCCAGCAACTCAGTACGAGCCGGTCGGAGGCGTGACGCTCGATGCGCGCGACTGGCGCGGAACTCACACTCTCACGGTCGATTATGTGCCCGGCCAGTTGACCGTCTTCCTCGATGGAGAGCCGCTCGTGGCAGCAGATGTCCGCCTGGACCGTCCCTCCGGGCCGGTCTACCTCGGCGCCTTCGCACCGACTCCCACCATGGGCGTCGTGCTGCTAAACTGGACCTTCCTTCCCCGCTAGGCCCTTTCTCTCCCATGACCCTTCGGACTCTCGGCGCCGTCCTCGCGTGCGCCCTCATCGCTGGTTGCTCCGGCAGCGGCCCCGTCACTCCCCCGACGCCACCCATCCCACCGCCGTCCCGAGGCGGAGGAGATGACCTGAAACCCTACGCCGAGGTCGTCAAGGATGGCGAGATGGACGAAGGGCTCATCGCGCTCCATCTCATGGACGACGGTGCGAAGGTTCTCGGCGAGATCCCGGACAGCCTGTTCGGGCGCGACATCCTCGTCGTCAGCCGCATCGCGAAGACCGCCGAAGGGCTCCAGTACGGTGGCACGAAGGTCAACACCCAGACGGTCCGCTTCGACCGGCGCGGCGACGACGCCCTTCTCCGTACCGTCCGCTTCAGCATCGTTGCGGACGACGACCTACCGATCTCGCAGGCGGTCGAGAACAGCTCGTTCGAGCCGATCATCGCGCGGCTGAAGGGCATGGCGGTGCGCGAAGACACGTCGGTCGTGGTCGACATGACGAGCCTCTTCACAACCGACGTGCCTGTATTCGGCCTGCCGAACTTCTTTCGGGAGCAACTCCGGGTCCGCCGCCTCGACGAGTCCCGCAGCTTCCTGGAGCGCGCAGCGGCCTACCCGCAGAACGTCGAGATTCGCTCGGTGCTGACGTACCAGGCGCAGAACCCGCCGACGAACTCGTCCACGGGCACGCTCTCCGTCGAGATGGCGCACTCGTTCGTCATCCTACCCGAGGTGCCGATGCGCCCGCGACGCTACGATCCCCGCGTCGGGTTCTTCACCGTCAGCCAGTTGGACTACGGCCTGGACAATCAGCGCGCGGAGCGGCGTCGCTTCGTGACACGCTGGCGCATGGAACCCTCCGACGTGGACGCCTACCGACGGGGGGAGTTGGTAGACCCGGTCAAGCCCATCGTGTACTACATCGACCCTGCTACGCCGGAGAAGTGGATTCCCTACCTCCGACAGGGTGTGGACGACTGGGCGGTCGCCTTCGAAGCGGCCGGATTCAGCAACGCCATTCGAAGCGCACTCCCCCCGACACCCGAGGAGGACCCGGACTGGAGCCCCGAGGACGCACGGTACTCTGTTATCCGCTACTTCGCGAGTGACATTCAGAACGCGTACGGTCCGCATGTCCACGATCCCCGTTCCGGCGAAATCCTGGAGTCCGACATCGGCTGGTACCACAACGTGACCAACCTGCTGCGGAACTGGTTCTTCGTGCAGACCGCCGCTATCAACCCCGCCGCTCGTAGCACCGAGTTCGACGATGAGGTGATGGGCCGCCTCGTGCGCTTCGTGAGCGCTCACGAGGTCGGTCACACGCTCGGCTTCCCGCACAACTTCATCTCGTCCAACGCCTACCCGGTAGACAGCCTCCGCTCCCCAACCTTTACCGCCACGCGTGGCACGGCGCCGAGCATCATGGACTACGCGCGGTTCAACTACGTCGCGCAGCCCGGTGACGGCGTGACGAACCTCATGCCGGATGTTGGCGAGTACGACATCTGGAACGCGAAGTGGGGCTACACCTACTTCCCGGATGCCGAGAGTGAGGAAGAGGAGCGCGCGATCCTACAGGAGATGACGCAGGAGGCGCTCCAGAACCCCGCCCTTCGCTACGGAGCCCAACAGGGCGATCCGCTCGATCCCCGTGCACAGTCCGAGGACCTCGGCGATGATGCCGTGCTCGCCTCCACGTACGGTCTGGGGAACCTCAAGCGCATCACGCCCAACCTGATCGAGTGGGCCGTGGACGAGGGCGAGGACTACTCCGACCTCGCGGAACTGTACGGCAATGTTGTCTCCCAGTGGAACCGGTACCTCAACCACGTCGCGCGCAACGTGGGAGGCGTGTATTCCGACACCAAGTTCAGCGACGATGAAGGGGTCGTCTACACGCCCGTTCCGGCGGAGATTCAGCGTGAGGCCGTCGCGTGGATCATCGAGAACGGCCTCTCACGCCCGGACTGGCTGCTCGTGCCGGAGATTCTGGACCGCGTCGAGCCCGCCGGTTCTGCGAACCGCATCCTCTCGCTCCAGCAAGGCGCTGTCGGGCGTTTGCTCGACATGCGCCGCCTCGCGCGGATGGAGGAGCAGGTCATGATGAACGAGGACGCCTACAGTCCTCTCGATCTGTTGACGGACCTCCGCGAGGGCGTGTGGTCAGAGATCGCCTCGGGCGATGACATCGACGCCACGCGGCGCGCCCTCCAGCGCGCCCACATCGACGCGCTCGAAGGACTCCTGACGGCCACTCCCTCCAACCTCGGCCGTGCGCCGGTCGGGACGCAGTACCGGACGCTTCCCGCGTCTCGTTCGGATGTGCGAGCGCTCGCGCGCGGGGAGTTGATGGAACTCCAAGAGATCGCCGAGGACGCCATGCGCCGCTATCGCGACGATCGCTTGATGACGCTGCACCTCATGGACATCGCCGCCCGAGTCGAGGACGCTCTCGACACCGACGACTAGCCGCACGGCTCGAACGCTGACCTCAGAAGGGGAAGCCGCCTCGGAACCTTGAGGCTGGTTTCCCCTTCTGCATTCAGACCCCTCCAGTCTTCACTCTGATGGATCTCCACGCTGCCCATCCCGATGTTCTCGTGCTCGTCGGCACTCAGACGGGGAACAGCGAAACGGTCGCGGATGCCGTGGCCGACCGGCTGGCAGATCTCGGCTTCGACGCTCACGTCGTGGACATGGCCGAGGCGTACCCGGAGATGCTCGGGGAGTACCGGCAGGTGATCGTCGTGATGTGCACGTGGTCCGACGGAACGTTTCCCGACAATGGCAAAGACTTTCAGGAGTCTCTCCCCGTCGTGGCGCCCGACCTCGCGGCTGTCCGGTTCGGCATCATCGGCCTCGGCGACCGCGAGTACCGCCCGTACTACCAGACGGCCGCGATCTGGCTCGGCGACCGCCTCCAAGAGTTCGGCGCGACGGAGGTCCAGCCGATGCACGAGATCGACGGGACCCCTACGCCCGACGACGTCGCGTCCGCTTTGCTCTGGACGGACCGCCTCGCGACGGCCTTCGCGGAACCCGTGGTGGAATGACGCTGGCGGATCTGGACATCGGGACGGTCCGGTTCCGAACGAGCGCGGAGGTTCTCGATGAACTCCGCCACGCGTGCGAGTCCAACCCCGACCTCGCGACGTTCGAGATCATTGGCGAGAGCGAAGAGGGGAGACCGATTGCAGGCGTCACGTTGGGCTACGGCCCCCGCCTCGTGACGCTCATGGCCGGGGCCCACGCGGATGAGCCGGTCGGGCCGGAGACGCTCCGTCACCTCGTCGTGGAGGGGCTCGCGGCCCGCGACTGGGGCGCCGAGGCGGGCGGACTCGCGGACCTCTTCGAGCGGTTCACGCTTCGGATCATCCCACATATCAACCCCGACGGCGAGGCGCGCAACCAGCCCTGGATCTCGCGCTGGAACGACCTCGCGGACGACCCGGCGGCGTTGCTCCGTCTGTTCAACCGGGAGCGGCTGCGGGAGGCGCCGGGGCGTGACATCGAGTTTGGATACCCCGCGATGCGAGCCGAGAACCGCGCCGCGACGGCGTTCCTCTTCGCCGATGGCCCATCGCTCGCGCTTCACGCCAGTCTGCATGGGATGGCGTTCTCCGAAGGTGCGTTGCTCCTGATCGAGAAGGATTGGCTGGATGCGCCTGCCTCGGGGACGCTGCGCGAGGGGTTCCGAGAAGCAGCACATGAAGCCGGATTCCGCCTTCACGACCACGATAGAGAGGGAGACAAGGGATTCCTCTACGGCGGCCCCGGGTTCTGGTCGACGCCGGAGGGAGCCGCGATGCGGGCCCACTTCGAGGCGGCAGGAGACCCTGAGATGGCGTCTCGTTTCCACCGTTCGAGCATGGAGGAGGCCATCGCGACGAGCGCAGCCCAGCCGCTTTGCATCGTTACGGAGCTGCCTTTGTTCTACCTCTCCGCGACCTACGACCACGAGGCTGGGCACGCGGGTCTTGCAGCAGCCTTTCGCCAACGCCTCGGGGAAGACGCGAATGTGCTCGTGGACGCGTTCGGGATCCAGCCAGTGGATCCGACCCTCGCCGTGCGGTTTCACCTTCGAACGCTCGCGCTCGCGATGGCTACTGCCGCGTGAGAAGTCCGCGCGAGTCATACGATTCACATGTCTACGTTTGCACCCGTCGCGGGCTCCTGCGATCTTGGGATCCTCCCGCCAACGCCCCTACTGCCTTGACGTTACGTCTACCCGCCGCCGCTCTCGCACTCCTTCTGATCGCGTCCGCAGCGGATGCCCAGAAGCCTCGGGACGCCAGCCCGCTTGAACTCGGCTCCGACCCCACCATCGCGTCCCTGGAAACGACTCAAGGCGGATACGCCAGCATGAGGACAGGGCGCGTCTCGTCCTTGACCGCCATTGACGCCGTCGTGCGGCCTGCCGCGCCGGAGGTCATGGCGCGCGAGTACCTCGCAGGACATGAGAGTCTCCTCGGTGTCCGCGAGGCAGACCTAGAGATGACTCGGGTCCGTGAGGGCCGTGCGGGAACGACCGTACGGTTCCAGCAGACGGTCAACGGGGTCCCGGTTTGGGGCACAGACACGGCGGTCAGCATCGACCTCCAGAACCGGGTCCAGGCGGTGTTCAATGGGACTCGCGACATCGGCACCGTTGACGTTGACCCTGTGATCCCGGCGCTCGCAGCCCGCACGACGGCCCATGAGTATCTGGGCGCCACCGGAGCCCTTCACTTCGATGAGACCTCCCTCGTGGTGTGGCCCGGTGACGACGGTGCCCGCCTCGCGTGGAACGTCCGCCTCGAGCCCGAGGCGCCCCATGGTGACTGGGAGATCATCGTCGATGCCGCTACGGGTGAACTCATCCGCGTAGCGGACCGCATGGTGACGCATCACGCGCATGATCCGACGTCCCCAGAGTCGCCGTCTCGCCTGCACCCGATGATTTTCCGCGTCGATGGGACCGGCTTCATCTTCGATCCCGATCCATTGACCCGTGTGGGGGTTCCCTATGGCACGCCAGGCTATGTCGACGCCGGAGACGCCAACACGCCACAGCTGGAGGCTGCTCGTACGCGCGTGACACTTCGGGACATCGCGCTCAACGGCTCCACGTACGAACTCAATGGCCCCTACGCTCACAGCGTGGACTGGGCGTCTCCCTTCGATGGGGATTTCTCGCAGTCCTCCTCGGAGTGGGACTACACGCGTGACAACAACTCGTTCGAAGCCGCGACGGTCTATTGGCACCTGGACAACTACATGCGGTACGTCAACGAGACCCTCGGCATCCCGGCGCTCCCGCAAGCCTACTCCACGGGTGTCCAGTTCGACTCGAATGGCTTCGGTGGCGCAGACAACTCGTCCTTCTCCTCCGGCAGTGATCGCCTCCAGTTCGGCCATGGTTGCGTGGACGACTCCGAGGACGCGGACGTGATCATCCACGAACTCGGACACGGTCTCCACGATTGGCTCTCCGCCATCTCCAACAACGCGGACGGTCTGAGCGAAGGGTTCGGTGACTACGTGGCAGCGAGCTACACGCGCGGTCTCGCACTGCTCTCTCCCTCCGACGCATCCTACAACTGGGTCTTCAAGTGGGATGGGCACAACCCATGCTGGCCGGGCCGTTCGGCAGGCATCACGAGCAACTACCCCTCCGGCTTTGTGCCCCATGGGCGCGGACAGCACTGGAGCACGTCGCTCATGCGGGTCTGGAACATCATCGGACAGCAGCGCGCGGATGCGGCCGTCTTCGAGGGCATCGCGATGACCAACTCGTCGACTCGTCAGCCACAGGCTGCACAAGCCGTGATGCAGGCGGCGCTGAACATGGGCTACAACCAGACCGAGCTGGACGCCTTCTGCTCCAATTTCCAGCAGCAGGGCTACACGGGCCTGACGTGTCTCACCGCCGTGTCCGAAGAGGACAGCCCGGATCTTCTCGACGAGGCCATCGAGATTTCCGCCGCGAGCCCGAACCCGTTCTGGGGCACCACCCAGATCGAGATTCGCGTCGAGGCAGCACAGCACGTGACGGTGTCGGTCTACGATGCCCTCGGCCGCGAGGTCGCCACGCTTCTCGATGAGACGCTCGTCGCAGGCCGTCGCTACCCGATCACGCTGGATGGCAACGGGCTGGACGCAGGCGTCTACATCGTCCGTGCTCAGGGCGAGACGGTAGACGCGACCCGCCGCGTCATCCTGACTCGCTAGCACCTCCGCACTGCGAAACGACCGCCTCGCTGACGGACGTCGGCGGGGCGGTTTGCTGTTAGGCGACCGTGGGCGGCTCCTCGAAGGTGAGAGTCCCCGCCTCGGCATCGAGGCGGGCGGTGGCGCCGATGGGAACCGTCCATTTGTCGCGGATGTGTCCGATGGGCGCACCCATGACCGTGGGGACGCCGAGCGGGCCGAAGTGGTGTCGGAGCACCTCGTCCAACTCGAACGTGGCGATGGCGTCGCGCTCGGGCGTGCAGCCTCGGCAACTGCCCATCACGATGCCTGCCAGTCCTCCGAGCAGACCGGCTTGCCCGAGCTGCGTCAGCATCCGGTCCACCCGGTACACACTCTCGCCGATGTCTTCCAGGAACAGGATGTGCCCCTCGAACGAGGGGAGGTAGGGGGTCCCGACCATCGCGCAGAGAACGGTCAGATTGCCGCCGACGAGCGGTCCGGTCGCAGTCCCGGGTGTGATGACATCGATGGGACCCTCATCCGCGTCGGGAAGCATCTCGAAGCCAGAGGCCCCGAACAGGGTGTCGCGGAGAGAGGTGAGGGTGAAGTCCGTAAACGTGGAGGTTGCGACGGGTCCGTGAAAGCCGACGAGCCCCGTGCGTGCGTACAGCGCGAGGAGGAGGGAGGTGAGATCCGAGTAGCCGAGGAGCACCTTCGGGTTGGCGCGAAGGGTGGGCCAGTCCAGGTATGGAAGCAGGCGGGCGCAGCCCCAGCCGCCCCGGATCGCCACAATACCCGTTATTGTATCATCAGTAAACGCTGCCACCAAATCGGTCGCACGATCCCCGTCACGCCCCGCGAGATACCCATCGCGCTCCAGGGCGTGCTCTCCGATCACAGTCCGCAACCCGAGCGCCTCCAACGCCTCGCGGGATTCCTCCACATCGCGTTCCCGTACCACTCCTGCAGGCGCGACCAACGCGACGGTGTCACCTGGGCGGAGCCTCCGGGGCCGTACGGGCGCAACACGGTTCGCCTCGGGAACGGGGCGGGCGAGGCCAGAAGTGGAGAGTGCGAAAGCGGAGGCGCTGAGGGCGGCTCCCCGGAGGAAGCGGCGGCGGGAGGGGGGACGCGGCATCCCCAAGTCTACGCGCACCCTCGGCGGCAGCGGGGCGGACGATGCCCGTAGCTTGTCCGATCTCCCTCTGTCCTATGTCATTCCCCTTCGCCGGTCGCCCGGTCCTCGTCACCGGAGGCGCCGGATTCATCGGCTCTCACGTCGCGGACGCTCTTGTCGCGGAAGGCTGCGAGGTGCACGTCCTCGATGATCTCTCCGGCGGACGTCGCGAGAACGTCCCCGAGGCGGCCACCTTTCACGAGCTCGACCTCCGGGACGATTCCGTCCGAGGGCTCTTTGCGGAGCACCGGTTCGCGGCCGTCGCCCATCTCGCAGCTCAGATGGACGTGCGCCGGAGCGTCGCAGATCCGGTGTACGATGCGAGCATCAACGTCCTCGGCCTCTTAAACCTGATGGAGGCGGGGCGCCAACACGGCCTCGAAAAGGTGGTGTTTGCCTCGACAGGGGGGGCGATCTACGGTGAGCCGGACCCGAACGTGAACGCGGGAGGACCCCAGCCGGAGACCCACCCGCAGACTCCGATGTCGCCCTACGGCATCACGAAGCTCGTGAGCGAGCACTACCTCCGCTTCTACCGCGAGGTCTACGGGATCTCGTCGGTCGCGCTCCGCTTCGCGAACGTGTATGGGCCACGCCAGAACCCGCATGGCGAGGCGGGGGTCGTCGCCATCTTCGCGCAGATGCTGCTCCGCGGAGACCAGCCCACCATCAACGGACCTGGCACGCAAACGCGCGATTACGTCTACGTCGGTGACGTGGTACGGGCCGTCGTGGGCGCGATGACGCTCAGCGGGAGCGACGTGTTCAACGTCGGCACCGGCATCGAGACGGACGTGAACGAGCTCTTCGGCCACCTCAACCGGCTCACCGAGGCGGGCGCCCCCGAGCACCACGGAGAGGCCAAAGCGGGCGAGCAGCAACGTAGCGTCCTCGACACCTCCAAGATCCACAAGGCCCTCGGCTGGCAACCCACCGTCGAGTTGTCGGAAGGTCTGCGCCGCACCGTGGAGTGGTTCAAGCAGCGCGAGAACTAGCGCCCCGCCAGCACCCATGCACCGTGTCCATCTCCGCGATTTCGAAGGGCCGCTCGACCTGCTGCTCTTCTTTATTCGTCGCGACGAGGTGGACATCTACGACATCCCGATTGCTCGGATCGCGGACGAGTTCCTGGAGGCCGTTCGCATCATGCACGTTCTCGACCTCGACGAGGCGGCGGAGTTCGTCTACACGGCGGCTCTCCTGATCCAGATCAAGGCGCGAATGCTCCTGCCTCGTCCTCCCGTAGAGGATGGCGAGGAGCCAGAAGACCCGCGACAGGAGCTCGTCCAGCGTCTTCTGGAGTACATCCAGTTCCGCGAGGCGGGAGAGCGCATCGCGGAGAGTTTCGACGAACGCCAGCGTCTGTTCACCCGAGGCGCCGCGAGCGACGAACGGGCACGACTCGCCCCGCAGCCCGGAGAGGAGACCTACCGCGCGACACTTTTCGACCTGCTCAGTGCCCTCGGGGCCGCGTTGGAACGGTCCGCGAAGGCCAACGCCGTCTTGAGCCACGAGGTCGCCCGCGAGATGGTTCACGTGGACGAGCAGCGAGAGTGGATTCTGACCTATCTCGCAGACCAGGCCGGGCCGCTCGCCTTTCGCGCGATTGCGCGGGAACGGAGCAAGGAGTGGATCATCGCCACCTTCCTGGCGGTGCTCGATTTGCTCCGTCAGCAACGTCTCCACCTCCGCCTCGGCATCGAGCCGGAAGACTTTTCCATCGAACCTGTGGCCCCAGAAGAGAAGGCTGCCCTCGCCGCGTGATGGAACCGCTCGCCCTCGACGCCGACGCCCGCCTCGATCAGTCCGTCGAAGCTCTCATCTTTGCCTCGGATGCTCCGCTCCGCGACGAGGACGTGGCCCGTGCCATCGCCGAGGTGACGGGGGCGGAGGTCGCCCCGGACGAGATCCAGTCCGCTGTCGAGCGCCTCAATGCGTCGTACCGCACGACGGGTCGTGCCTTCCGGGTCGAGAACTGGGCTGGAGGCTACCGCCTGGCGACGATCCCAGAGCAGTCCGGGGTGGTGCGCGCCCTGTTCGCTCAGGAGGCCGAAAAACGTCTTAGCCGGTCTCTGCTGGAGACGTTGGCTGTCGTCGCGTACAAGCAGCCCGTCACGAAGCCCGAGGTGGAACACGTCCGCGGTGTCTCGGCGGACTATGCGCTCCGGCAGCTGCTGGAGCGAGGGTTCGTGGATGTGGTAGGCCGGGCAGAGGCCATCGGTCGGCCGCTCCTGTACGGGACGACGGACCGCTTCCTGGATCAGTTTGGCCTGGCTTCGCTTGACCACCTCCCGACCCCTCGCGAGGTGGAGGAGATTCTCGCCGACCCACGGTTCTCTCGCGAGCGCGCGCAACTCCTCGCGGAGTGGGCCGCGGAAAACCAGCCCGCTCCGAAGCCTGTCGATTCATCCGAACCCATCGGCGCGCGCCTTCGAGTCGTCGTTTCTTCCGACTCGCCCCCGGCTCCTGAGGAAGACCATGGCTGACCGACGCACCGCCCGACACGTCAAAGGCCGCAAACGCGCGATGCGCAAGCGGAAGGGGGGAGGCGCGCCCGCACCGAAGGCGGTTCCTGAGAACGGGGAGGTTCGCCTGAACCGGTTCCTCGCGAGGGCCGGTGTCGCCAGCCGACGAGGCGCCGACGCGCTCATCGCAGAGGGCCGAGTGACCGTGGACGGCGCGACCGTGACGGAGATGGGCGTCAAAGTCTCGCCCGAGCAACGCGTCGAAGTGGACGGGCAGCCGGTTACGCCTGCCGGGCTGGTGTACGTCCTCCTCAACAAACCAAAAGACACCATCACGACGGCCAGCGACGAGAAGGGACGCCGCACGGTACTCGACCTCGTCGACCTCGGCGGTACGGAGGGAGAGGCTCTCTTTCCCGTTGGCCGCTTAGACCGCGACACGACCGGGGCGCTTCTGCTCACCACCGACGGTGATCTCGCGCATCGGCTCATGCACCCTCGCTACGGAGCGCCGAAGCTCTATCTCGTCCAAACGGCACAGCCAGTTACAGGCGACCAGATCGATGCGCTCCGCGACGGCGTGACCCTGGAAGACGGCCCGGCGATTGCAGATCAGGTCGGATTCGTGGATCCGAAGGACAAGACGCGTGTCGCCCTCGCGCTCCACGAGGGCCGCAACCGACAGGTCCGCCGCATGTTCGAGGCGCTCGGCCACGAGGTCGGCTCGCTGGACCGGGTCGGCTACGCGAGCCTCGATCTCCAGGGCCTCCGCCGAGGCCGGTGGCGTCGCCTCGAGCTCCACGAGGTCAACGCGCTCCGCCGCTCCGTCAAGCTCAAACCCATCGTTTTCTAGGGCAAGAGGATGGGGTATCCACTCCCCATGCCTCAGCGCTCATGCCCCTGCCGCAATGAATAAAATCGCCTTCGAGGGCCTGACCTACGACGACGTCCTCCTGGTCCCGGCCCGTTCGTCCGTGATGCCGCGCGAGGCCAACACGCGGTCTCGACTAACACGAACCATCGATGTCAACATTCCCCTGGTCTCTGCCGCGATGGACACGGTCACAGAGGCCAGCATGGCGATTGCGATGGCGCGCGAGGGGGGAGTGGGCGTGCTCCACAAAAACGTAATCCCGGAGAAGCAAGCCGCTTTTGTGCGACGCGTCAAGCGGAGCGAGAGCGGGATGATCCAGGATCCCATTGTGCTCCACCCGGAGCACACCGTCGGGGATGCCCGGCAGCGGATGGCTCACTACCACATCGGGGGTATCCCGGTCGTGGACGAGGCGGGCCACCTCGTCGGCATCGTGACCAACCGCGACCTGCGGTTCGAGCACGACGGCACGGCGAAGCTGGCCGACGTGATGACCGAGCCGCCGCTCGTGACCGCACGCGTCGGGACGACGCTGGAGCAGGCGGAGATCATCCTACAGGAGCACAAAATCGAGAAGCTGCCGGTCACGGACGCCGATGGCTTCTTGCGGGGTCTCATCACGTTCAAGGACATCCAGAAGAAGAAGAAGCATCCGAACGCCTGCAAGGATGACCTCGGGCGGCTTCGAGTCGGCGCGGCCGTCGGGGTAGGGGGCGATAGCGAGGAGCGCATCGCCGCGCTCGTGTCTGAAGGTGTGGACTTCATCGTCATCGACACCGCGCACGGCCATAGTGAGGGGGTCCTTCAGTCCGTAGAGCGTGCAAAGTCGGACCATGCGGGTCTGCAGGTGATCGCAGGCAACGTCGCCACACCGGAGGCCACCGAGGCCCTCATCCTCGCGGGCGCCGACGCTGTGAAAGTCGGCATCGGTCCGGGATCCATCTGCACGACGCGCGTCGTCGCAGGTGTCGGCGTGCCACAGCTGACGGCTATCATGCGTTGCGCCGAGGCGGCTCGTCGCTTCGATGTGCCGCTCATCGCGGACGGAGGCATTAAGCAAACCGGCGAGATCCCGAAGGCCCTCGCAGCAGGCGCGAGCACTGTCATGATCGGCGGTCTCTTCGCGGGCGTCGAGGAAAGCCCGGGTGAGACGGTTCTCTATGAGGGGCGGCGCTACAAGAACTATCGCGGTATGGGCTCACTGGGCGCGATGGAGGCGGGCAGCAAGGACCGCTACTTCCAGGACGCAGAGGACGACCTGAAGAAGTTGGTGCCCGAAGGCATCGAGGGCCGCGTCCCGTACAAGGGGCTCCTGGGGGAGGTGACGTACCAGATGGTCGGAGGCCTACGCGCCGCGATGGGCTATTGCGGGTGTGAGACGGTCGAGGCGCTCCAAGAGCGAGCCCAGTTCGTCCGCATCACTGGCGCCGGACTCCGTGAGAGCCACCCGCACGACATCACGATTACGCAGGAAGCACCCAACTACAGTACGCGGTCGTGACGGACGCTTCGTTGGCTTCCTCTCGCCTCGACACCATCCGCGCTGCTGCCGAGGCGGCTGGAGCCGACGGTGCCATCGTCTCAAGGCTCAACGACATCCGGTGGGCCATCGGGTTCACAGGCTCCAACGGCTTACTGGTCGTGACTCCCCTTGGTGCGTACTTCGTCACCGACGGCCGCTATGACGAGCAGGCACGTCGGGAGGTCACGGGAGCGGAGGTTCACATCCCAGGCTACGATCTCTGGGGCCACATCGCGGAGCGTGGCTGGCTGGAGGCCCAGCGTATCGCGTTCCAGTCGGACCACCTGACGGTCGCCCAGCATGTCCGCCTCGGGGAACTGTTCGCCGGGGTGGAGTGGGTTGGCGCGAAGGAATTGCTCGTGGAAGCGGTGGCCGCAAAGACCACGGCGGAAATCGACCGGGTTCGGCGAGCACAGGCGATCACCTGCTCGGTTTTGGAATCGATAATGCCGTTATTGCAAAATAATATTTCTGAAACGAAAATCGCCTACGAGCTCACAAAGCGGCATTTGCAGGCAGGCGCTGAACGCATGGCTTTCGATCCCATCGTCGGGTCGGGTCCCAACGGCGCACTCCCCCACGCGAGGGCAGGGGACCGAGAGCTCCAGAGCGGCGATCTGGTCGTGATCGATGTGGGCGGCGTGTTCGATGGTTACGCGTCGGACCTCACCCGGACTATCGCGATTGGGGAGCCTGGTGATGCGGCACGGGACGCCTATGCTGCCGTCCTCCGGGCGCAAGAGGCCGCGATTACTGGCGCCCGAGCAGGTGTCACAGGCACTCACCTCGATACGTTGGCGCGTGATGTCCTGCGCGAACACGACCTCGCGACGTACTTCAGCCACAGCCTCGGACACGGCGTCGGCCTGGATGTGCATGAATGGCCTCGGCTCTCTCAGGCCGTCGAGCACGTGTTGCCGGAGGGTGCCACCGTGACCATCGAGCCCGGCGTGTACCTGCCCGGAGAGTTCGGGATTCGAATCGAAGACATCATCGCGGTGAAAGAGGGCGGGTGTGAGAACCTGACGCCGCTGTCGAAGGACCTGCTGGTCGTCTGATCACCGGCCGCTTCGCGTCATGCGCATCACGTTCGTTCTGCCGACGCCGATACGGATTCCGATGGGGGGCGCGAAGGTCGTGTACACCCACTCCAGAGGCCTCGTGGATCGGGGCCACGAGGTTACGGTTGTCGCGCCGCGGCAGACCGGTTGGGGTCCTCGTGCGGTGGCGTTGAGAGCAGCTGTGGCGTTGCGAGATCGCTTGCACGGCGTGGCTTCCGAGGCAGCCTACTCAGCAGCAGGAGTGAATACTCGGGTTCTCCCGACCCCAGCGCCTCGTCACTTCCCAGACGCGGACGTGACGATTGCGACAGGGGTGCAGACTGCCCCCTGGGTCGCGCGGTTGCCGGAATCAAAAGGGCGCAAGGTCTACTTCGTGCAAGGCGATGAGACCTTCGTACGGCCTGACGCAAGAGACTCGTGGCACTTGCCGATGCACCTCCTCACGTGCGCGGTTTGGCTCGCCGAGGAGATGCATCTCGTTGGCCTCAAGCCGTTAGCCGTGATTCCGAACGCGATTGATCCCGAGGACTTCGGTCTCGACTCGCCGATTCATGAACGGGAAGAGAGAATTCTGGCCTTGTATCATCGACACCCGGTCAAGGGGCCGGATGTTCTCCTCGACGCTCTCTCGAAGATCCACATCCAACGGCCATCGGTGCGCGCGGATGTGTTCTGTGCGCGGCCTCCGTCCCACCGTCTCCCGGACTGGGTGGACGTTCATATCCGGCCATCCCTCCATCGGCTTCGAGAGCTCTACAACGGCACCTCGGTTCTTCTCCATCCGAGCCGGAGTGAGGGATGGCCTCTCGTTCCAATGGAAGCCGCTGCATGTGGTGCTGCGATTGCCGCGAGCGCAAATCGGGGCGTACAGGAGTATTTGCAAGACGATGTCTCGATGCTGACCGCTCCCATTGGAGACGGGGGGACTCTGGGGAAACATGCGCTCCGGCTTCTATCCCAGTCGCCATTGCGAACCCGGCTCGCGGGTTCTGCCCTCGCCTCGGTAAGGAAGCAGACCTGGAGAGAGAGCACGGATCTCCTTCACGACGTGCTTACTGGGCTCGCGGGATGACTCTCATCGTCCCTGTTTACAACGGTGCCCACGTGCTCCCGAAGACCTTGGCTGCCGTGCTGGCTCAAGACGTGGGACGCATCGTGTACGTGGACGACGGGTCGGTCGATGCCACGCCTCGGCTGCTGGCAGATCTGGCATCGCGAGACGATCGGGTGCGTGTTCTGACCTTCGAGTCCAACCGTGGGCGCGCAGCTGCACGAAACGCGGGAGCACGAGAGGCTGAGGGGGATACGCTCCTGTTTGTGGATGCCGACGTAGTCCCAGATCCTCGATGGGCTACGACGTGCTGTCGCGAGATGGAGAGAAAAGGAGGGATCGCCGCTTTGGGCTCACTCCAGTTTGGCGACCTCGATCCTGCCGACCCGTACCATCAGTACCTCGCATCCTCCGTGCGAGGGCCCCGGCGCCCGCTGCCGGGTCCTATCGAATGGCGCTACTTCGTGACCACCGCTGTGGCGGTCCGGCGGGAGGCGTTCGAGGGGGCCGGTGGCTTCCCCGAGGCGGTCGGATACGGAGAAGATCTTGCGCTCGCGTGCCGCCTCTCAGGGCTCGCGCCGGATGGGCTCGTCTATGTGCCGACGGCTCGCGCGACGATGTACGACCCTGGCGACCTCGGTACCGCGCTGGAGAAGGTTCGCCAGTTCGCGGAGTCACTTCCTGAGATGATGCGTCACTGCCCTGATGTCCTTCGAGTCGGTCATCTCAGCCGCCTTCCTTCACAACGGCTTGCGGATCGTGTCCTGCTGGCTGCAGTGAAAGCTCAGACACCCGCGCGTGCCCTCGAATCCACCCTGCCTCGCCTGCCTCGCCTGTTACGCCCTATCGCCGTTCGATACCTTCTCGCTCACGCTTTTGCCGTTCACGCGCACAATGCCCTCACTCGCGCTTCCTAGACGTCTTGAATCCGTCTCCTCGGCGGTGGAGGCGACCGAAGTGGCGGCGCGGCGTGCTGGGTTATCGCACACTGTCCAGGTACGCGTTTCCTTGGCAGTCGCCGAGGCGGTGTCGAATGCAGTAGAGCACGGGAGCTCTGGTGACGATTCCGGGAACGTCCATGTAGCAATCGAGGTGGAGCGAGGCCAGTTGATCGTCGAGGTCTGTGACGAAGGGTCCGGTGTCGATGCCCAGGCGATGGAGATGGCCGCTCTCCCGGAGGATCCGTTCCAGACACACGGCCGTGGCCTGTATCTGATTCGGGTTTTAACAGACCAGTGGCACGTAGACGGGAGCTGTCTGCGCATGGCGTTTCGCGAGCGGCCCGAGTGAAACGGAGACGTTCCGTTTACCTGCTTTTTGCCACCGTCGTCCTTCTGGCTGTGACGGCCCGAACCCCTGACGCTGGAGCGGGGTGGAGAATCGCGTTCGTGACAGCTTCGCTTCTGGGAGCCGGTCTGACGTGGTGGTCCGTACGAGATGTCCGCATATCAGCCGCATGGCTGATTGGAGTCGCGTTGCTGTTACGGCTCGTGGTGCTACCACTGGGCCCCTCGCTTTCGGATGACGGGTACCGCTACCTCTGGGACGGAGCGCTGACGGCACAAGGGCTGTCTCCATACGCTGAAACCCCACGGGATGCGCTCGACCAGGGGTTCCGGCCCCCGGTACCACTCGAGGCCCTCAACTCTCCCGACTATCACTCGGTCTACCCCCCTGTATCTCAGGGTGTGTTCGCCCTCGCGATGGTACTCGGTGGGTCCTTCAGAGCGGCGTGGTGGATCTACAAGCTCGTTCTCGTCCTGGTCGAGCTTGGAGGTGTTTGGGCTCTAGCCCATCGGCTGAGACCTTCGGTGCTGGCCTTGTATGCCTGGCACCCTGTTTCCATTGTGGAAGTGGCGGGGCAAGGACACACGGAGGGGCTCGCGATTGGATTCCTGAGCCTCGCGCTAGCAGCGGTTTCGGCGGAGAGGCCCGTGCGTGGCGGGATGTTTCTATCGCTTGCGGGATGGGTCAAGCTGTGGCCTTTCGCCATGGCTGTTCTTCTGAGGCCACTGCGTCTTCGCTGGGTACTGGCCGTTTCGATTCCAGCTCTTCTTCTCGCGTCTCCGTGGTTGTACGGTGTGAGCGAACGGGGGGTCTGGAACTCGCTTTCCTTGTACGGGGGGACATTCGATTTCTACTCGCTGCCCTATAGCGTTCTCAAGGTGACACTTTGGACTGCTCTGGAGGACGCGTCGGGGCAGTGGGCAGCAAGGGGGCTCGCTATGGTGGCGGTCACAGGCCTCGTGGTCGTCGCGCTTTGGAGGAACCGATTGCCAGTCCACGTTCTGGTTGGTGTTGGGACGATAGTCCTCGTGCTGCTGTCATCGACTTTACACCCTTGGCACTTGCTGCCCGTGCTGTGGGCAGCCGTTCTCATCCCGCGCCGGTGGCGACTGCCTCCGTTCTGGCTCGTCTCGTTCGCGCCTTTGACGTACCTGCTGTACACCGGAAGCGAGGACATCATGCCGGTTGCTTTGCTACTGGGGTGGGGGGGAGCGGGTCTCCTGGCCTTGTACGGTTTCAGAGGTCCGCAATGGATCGACTGGGTACTGAAGCGGAGGGGGCAACAGAAATGGGAGAGGATGAGAGAGATAATCCCCACCGATGGGACATCGCGTATCCTTGATCTGGGGTGCGCCGAAGGCTATGTCGGAGAAGCAGCGTCTCTGGACGGTCACACGGTGATCTTGGCGGACGTGTATCAGGATCGCTCGTTCGCACTCCCCTTCGTTCGAGTCCAAGAGCAAACGACTCCGATGCATCACAACTCCGTCGATACTGCTGTGCTCGTATTCGTGCTCCACCATGCGGAAGAGCCTGCCTCGGTACTTGCCGAGGCGGAGAGAGTGGCGTCGAGGTTTCTCGTCGTGTGGGAGACGGTGCCAGCCCCGTGGGCACCAAAGCCGTTATTGGAAAATATCGATACTTTCGTGAACCGGTCAGGACACAGAGAAATAAGGAAGGCAGAACTTCGAAGCCCCGGGGAATGGGAGGCTCTCTTCGAGGCGACCGGGCTCGTCGTCGAGAAACGACTCCAGTGGGGACTCCTCCATCCTCAGGCTCTATGGCTCTTGAAATGCCCCGAGGATTCGGTCAACCGTTGAGTCTGCTGGCATCCAGCGATACTCAGGCCGACGGCGGAACCACGTCAACTGTCGCTTCGCGTACCGTCTCGTGTTCCGCTTGAGGGATTCCAGCATCGCTTCGTACGGTACCTCTCCGAAGAGAAAGGCGAGCGGTTCCTGATACCCGATCGTTCGCAACGAGGGAGTTGTGTCTCGGTTGTATCCCTCGCGAGATAGAGCCTCTACTTCCGCGAGGAGCCCGTCCGCAAGCATCTGGTCGACGCGGCGCTCAATCCGGGCATACAGTGCAGCGCGTGGCCGGTCGAGCACGATGACCCGGACATTAAACATGGGGGTGGGCGCTTCTTTCCAGAAGGAGGAGGCAGGTCGCCCAGACGACCGATAGACCTCTAGAAATCGAACCAACCTCTGGCTTTTAGACGGGTCTAACGTCGCCGCCGCCTCGGGGTCCACCCGGAGGAGATCAGCGTACAGTTCACTTCGGCCAGATTCCTTCTCGGCGACCGCGTTGAGTTCGTTCCTCAGCGCATGATCTGGCGGCGGAAGAGGAGAAAGACCGTGCGCGAGCGCATGGAGGTAAAGGGTTGAGCCACCAACAACGAGCACCTGGCGCTCGGCCGTGTGGACCTCCTGGATTCGGCGGTTGGCCTCCTCTGCAAACGCACCGGCTGACCAGCTCTCTTCTACACCGAGTTCGTCGATAAAGTGGTGGGGGACTCTGTCGCGCTCATCCACCGTTGGCTTCGCGGTCCCGATGTCGAGTCGTCGGTAGACCTGGCGGCTGTCACAGGAGATAATGTCGGCGCCTAGTACCTCCGCGACTTCGAGGCTGAGCGCCGTTTTTCCGACGCCTGTTGGACCTGTAAGGGCATACACCCGTCTTCGACTCATACCGCGAGGGCATCGGTCTCGGTCTGCCAGGCAACGATCCCCCCGTCGAGAGAGTACGCATCGACCCCATGCCGCCGAAGCAGCGACGTGGCCTGACGTGATCGGATGCCGCTGTGGCAATAGACGATGACCTCACGGTCCGCAGGGATCTCGCCTGCTCGCGATTCGAGATCAGCGAGCGGGATCGAGAGGCTGTTAGGCAGTGCGCCACTGAGGTACTCCTCGGGAGTCCGCACGTCGAGGAAAACAGGCATCGCAGACAGATTCACTTGAGCCTGTACCTGCGCGACGGTTCGGGTTGGGACTACCAGCGGACCGCATGTGGCTTCTGTGGCGCGAACCGAGCCGTCCAGAGAACGAATCGTAGGAGTGTCGCCGCAAAGAGAGCATGCGGGGTCTCGCTCGATCCCAATCTCTCGAAACCGCATGCCCAACAGATCGATCAGGAGAAAACGGCTCGACAGATTGTCGCCGATACCGAGCAACACCTTCAGTGCTTCCGTCGCTTGTAGGATTCCAGCAACTCCTGGCACGACTCCGAGGACGCCCGCCTCGGCGCACGATGGGGCGACCTCGCTCGGCGGTGGCTCAGGGAACAAGCATCGGTAGCAAGGGCCGTCCGCGGACACGAAGAGCTGGCAGTCGAACGAGGAGACCGACGCGAAGACGTTGGGCACGCTGTGAAGCCGGGCGGCATCATTGACGAGGTATCGCGTCGAGAACGCATCCGTCCCGTCGAGTACGAGATCGGTGTCGGACAGGATCTCCGATGCGTTGTCAGCGCTGAACGGCGCATCGACGATCTCGACCGCGATATCGCGATTGCGTTCGAGGAGTCGTTCTCTGGCTGCGACCACTTTGGGACGACCGACATCAGATTCTGCATACAACACCTGTCGATGCAGATTGCTCGCGTCTACCCGGTCGAAGTCGACGAGGCGGAGGGTCCCGACTCCCGCTGCGGCCAGATACAAGGCCGCCGGAGCGCCAAGCCCGCCCACGCCCACGATCACCACGGTTGACTCTGACAGCGTTTGCTGCCCCGCGGCCCCGACCTCTGGAAGCCTCATCTGACGGTTGTACCGCGTCATGACTCGTCGGGCGCTGGAAGGAACATCGATAGACCGAACACGATGAGCGTGTTGGTCACGAAGAAGAACGTGGCCTCCTCAATGGGGAGTCCAAACGGATCGAAGCCGAAGCTCGTTGCGTCTGCGATATCCCAGATGCCCAGTGCAATCGCTGTCCGGTCCGCAACCCACAGGTAGACCGTCGGGATCGCGATGCTCCACAGTACCCTGCGACGCTCGTCCCAGATCTTTTTGGAGCCGATCCATGCCATCCCGACGATCACGGGGGGCGCCCACGCGAGGATGAGACCCATGTAGAGCGCGTGCCCTTGTAGAACGAGACAGACGACTCCAAAGATCGTTAAGGTGACCCAGCTCGCGATGAGACCGAGGCGGAAACTTGAAGGCTCTGGGCGGCTCGGGGAATCCAATAACCTCCTGCCACGAAGCGCAAAGTAAAACAACCCCGTCAGGATAGGCTGGAGGAGAAAAAACGCGTACTCTTCCACCGGTACATATCCGATGGTAGCGAGCACCCTTCCCGGCGGGTATCCCCACACCTCCCGATACACGAGGTAGTTGTCCCACGGTGTCGTGTAGACAAAAGCCAGTAGAAGGATCGCTCCCAGCCACTTCAGGGCCGAGCCTACGCCAATACCCGCGACCGGCCGTTTCTGAGCCACTGCAAGGGCCGCGATGACCGGCAGAATGAACACGAGGTGGAACTGGAGGTACGTCACGAGAGCGCTTTCAGGACGATGCGTGCTGCGTTTCGACCACTCGCCCCCATGATCCCTCCACCGGGATGGGTACTGGCACCGGTGAGGTAGAGTCCCTCGACGGGCCCTTTGTAGCCGGACATGTCGAGGGTGGGGCGGAGGCTAAACATCTGGTCGAGAGACATCTCCACGTGCATCACGTTCCCACGAAAGAGCCCCATCTCTCGCTCCAACCATTCTGGATGCTGAAAGAGTTGTCCCACGACCGAGTCGCGTGTGCCGGGTGCCACGCGCTCGAACGCGGTAAGAATCAAATCCGCGACTTCGTTCTCGATCTCCGTCCAGGTCCGACCGTTCGCGAGTTCGTACGGGTAGTACTGTGCCCATAGCCAAAGCACCTCGCCGCCCGGCGGCGCGAGGGTGTCGTCCACCGCTGAAAACGACATGGCCACGATGGGCGGATCGCTCGCAGGGTGCCCCTTGAGATAGTCTGCGTACGCATCTGTGATCTGCTGGCGGTCTCGGCACACCAGACCGAGGCCCACCCGCGCATCGTCTCCGGGATGGCTCGAATACCGGACGGGTTTAGAGAGAGCCAAACGGAGAATCGCACCAAAGCCATTCCCGACTCGAACTCCAGCCAATGATGGGGGACGATGCTCTTCGGGAAGCATCCGGCCGACGCTTTCGAGTATGTGTGTGCCCGCGAGCACAGATCGTCCCGTCACGAGATCGCTTCCCACCCGAACCCCAACGGCTCGATGGCCCTCCACCAGAATCTCGTCTACAGGGCTCGAGGTAAAGACGTCGCCTCCGTGCGCCTCGATGTGGCGGCGAAGTGCCTGCGTGAGCATTCCTGACCCTCCGCGCGGACGAGCTACCCCCCCTTCATGGTAGAGTGGATGCCAGAGAAGGAATGGTGCCGAAAGAGGTTCGGTGGGAGGGGGGCCCGATTGGGCGGCCATCCAGACGAGAGGTGCCTTGAGCTTCTCCTCCTTGAAGTAAGCGTCCAGAACCTCTCCGTATGGCTTCAGGATGGACTGTAGCGCTCGGTCCCAGTCCATTTTGGCGGACTCCCCCATGACGAACGTCTTGCCGAGGTCGAAGGGGCTAGGGGTGCGAAGAAATGTTTCTTTGACCGTCCGAGCAAACGGAGTCCACTGGTCGATGAACGAACGATAGGCTGAGCCCTCACCCGGAAATAGGCTCTCCAAGTGCTCTGCTGTTCGGTCTACGTCCCGATAGATGAACAGGTGATCTCCGTCCTCAAACGGAGCGGAAAACAGCGGATCCAGCTCCAAGTACTCTAGACCGTACGATTCCAGGCTGAGCTCTTCCACGATGGGTGTCAGCCGGATTAGGATATGTGCAGACCCGCCCAGGTCGAACCGGTACCCGGGTACCTGCTCCACGGTAGAAACGGCGCCACCCACGATGTCTCGTTTCTCGAATACCGCAACGCGGTAGCCAGCCTGGGCGACGTAGGCAGCGGAGACGAGGGCGTTGTGCCCAGCACCAATGACGACCAGGTCGTAGTCGGGTCTAGATGGGATCACGAAAGAGAGGGGGGAGCGCGGAACCTACCCCGAGTCTCGACCGGGGTTCGCCGCCTCGGCATCTTCCCCGCGCATTCCATCGAGGCCGATGTAGTCGGCGGCACTATCGGCCAGTTTGTCCCGCTGGTGGACGTACATCATGGTTGTCTCCAGGTTCTTGTGCCGTGCGTGGGTTTGCACTTGCTGGACTGAGGCACCGGCTTCGATGGCGAGCGTGCAGCCTGTGTGTCTCAGCGTATGGGCACCCACGGTCTCGGATATTCCAGATTGAGCTGCATATCTACTTACAATTCGGTAAATTGATCGATCGGACAGACGAGCCCCTTTCGAGTTATTGCTAAAGGAACGCCAGACAGGTCCATAAACCGCTGGATACCTCTCTATGGCAAATTGTATAGCATAATATACCGGCTTGGGTACCTTTACGTATTGGCCTGCGCCACCCTTTGTAGATGGCAAGTCGAGAAGCCAGTGTCCCGAGACAAAACGGAGATGCTCGATGTCCATAGACGCCGCCTCGGATCTCCTCAAAACACAGTGTAACAGCGTCGTGAGTAACGCATAGTCTCTAGCCCCGCTCTCCGCATCTCGATCTACTGACTCTAGCAGTGCAGCAGCCTGCGATCGGGAAAGCACGGTCATCGCTTTGTCTTGCCTGTGCACGCGCTCAATTCGGCGCGTCACATGCCGATCTGCCGGATTCTGGGTCAAAGCACCTAGGGCGACAAGCCAACCGAAGAAGCCTCGAATGGCAGCGAGTTTCCGTCGGATCGTAGATGCGGCGAACCCTCGGGTCTCTAGTGTAGAGACGAACGCATTGACGTTGCGAAAATCGACGTAACGACAATCGTCTACCGTTACAAACCGCTTACTAAAAAAACCTGTGAGGTCCTCTGCATACGCCCGCTGGGTTGACTCCTTACTGTACCTCATCAAAAAAAGCTGAATGAGGTCTTCGTCAGGAGCTAAGTGTCCTACGGGGCTCGGCTCGCTGACATGCGAGTGGACCTGTATGTGACGTATTGAACCAGAATTGTCAGACATGCGAAAGTTGGTTTCAGCTTTAGTTGAAGATGCTGGCAGTGCGGAGACGGGCCAGGAGTGATTTCATGAAGCGCAAGCGCTCCGACAACGACTTTGAAAGCAACGTCCCAGAATAACTGTTATCGGACGTAGAGGCAAGAGAGCGGATTTAGAGTGAGTCAACAACCCGGACCACACAAAGGCTGGAAGCCCGTAAAACCAACCGAGACGCGAGGCGAAAACGGCGCGAGAAACCGAAGCTCCTCGCGCCGCAACCAGCCGGGCAGGCGAGTACGCGATTACTCGGTGTCCGAGAGTTCGTCCGCAGCCTCTTCGGCGCCACCTTCGAGCGCCTCACCGGCGGCTTCAAGGTCATCACCGGCCTCGTCCACCGCAGCGTCGAGGTCGGCGGCGGCATCGTCAAGGACCGCCTCGGTGTCTGCAACGGCATCCTCAGCCGCAGCGTCGACATCGTCGGCGATCTGCTCCAGGTCAGACTGGATGGCGTCGTCGGTTTCGTAGGAATCGCCGTCTCCGCAAGCGGAGAGCGACAAGGCGAAGGCGAACGCGAGCACGCCGTGGGTGAGCAGCGTTTTCATGGCTGGTCGGGGTGTGGTTGAACAGGAAAGCCCGAGCGACCGGGCGCCTTCGAAACCACGCAAAGCCTCGTCTTCGTGTGCGCCGGACGAAATCAGCCCGTGACGGCGTCTCCCGAGTTGGCGTCGAACAGGTGCAGTTTGCTCGTGTCTGCGGCTAGTTGAATAGTCTGACCAGGCTCAGGAAGAGACTGGGGTTCGACTCGCGCGACGACCTGCGTTTCACCTCTGCTCGCGTAAAGCACGACCTCGTGTCCCATCGGCTCGAGGACGTTCAAGGTATAATTGCCAATAACGGCAGTTGGCTTCGCTGACGGTGCCATCGCCTGTACGTACAGGTCTTCGGGGCGCACTCCGAGCGTGACGGCACCGTGCCCGTTGGTTGTTCTTGGAACTTCCAGCCGTTCCGTAGCCCCTGAGACGAACGCGCCGTTGTCCAGCGTGCCGTCCACAAAGTTCATGGACGGGCTCCCAATGAACCCAGCCACGAAGCGGTTCGCAGGCCGTTCGTACAACTCCAGCGGCGGCGCGATTTGCTGGACATGGCCAGCGTTCAGCACCACGATGCGGTCTCCCATCGTCATGGCCTCTACCTGATCGTGCGTGACGTAAACCATCGTCGCGCCGAGATCGGAATGCAACTTCGAGATCTCGGTCCGGGTTTGCACCCGGAGCTTCGCGTCCAGATTCGAGAGTGGCTCATCGAAAAGGAACACCGCAGGATCGCGAACAATGGCGCGGCCGAGAGCAACTCGCTGGCGTTGACCACCCGACAGGGCCTTCGGTTTCCGGTCCAATACGGAACCGAGGCCGAGGGTCCTGGCGGCCTGTTCGACGCGTGCCCGGATCTCAGACTTCGGTGTTTTCCTCAGCTTCAGCCCGAACGCCATGTTCTCGAAGACACTCAGGTGCGGGTACAGCGCGTAGTTCTGGAACACCATGGCGATATCACGGTCCTTTGGCGCGACATCGTTCACCACTCGTTCTCCGATGGACAACGTGCCGGAGGTAATCGACTCCAGTCCGGCGATCATCCGAAGCGTGGTGCTTTTTCCGCAGCCGGAAGGCCCTACGAGGACGATGAACTCACCGTGACCGATGTGAAAGGACGCGTCGTGGACGGCCACGAACTCATCGTCGTAGACCTTTCGGATGTTTTTGAGTGTGACGGTAGCCATATGCGAGAACGCCAGATCGCACGAAGATAGAGATGCTGCGGACCGTCGAATGAAGCGAGATTCCAAGCTATGCCTGATTCACTCTCCCCTATCGCCTGCATCGGCGCGTTGTACTCTGGGTCTGAGCGAGGCCTTGCGGCTGATGTGCTCGCCGCACGCAGTCTCGATCTCGCGCCGCACACCGTGTGCACCACCATCGTCGCGGCTTCTCATGACCGTGTGACAGACCTGACGGAGGTCCCCAGCGACACCGTCCGCTCCCAAATGGAGCACCTGAAGGCCGTTGCCTCTCTCTCCGGTGTCAAGATCGGGGTCCTAGGGTCTGCTGCGAACGCGACCGCCGTATTCGAATGGGCAGCCCAGCTCAATGTCCCCAAAGTGCTTGACATCGTCGCCTCCGGGCCGAGTGGCGAGACGGTACTGAACGCCCGCGGTCTCGATGTGGTCGCCGATCATCTGAGCGGAACTGATCTCGTAACGGTCTCTCGGCAAGATGCCGAGCTTATGACTGGTGGTGAGATCACTTCGCTCGACGATGCACAGGTCGCCGCTCAGCGGATTACGAACCGTGGCGCGAGGCGAGTGTTACTGCACTGCGGGGTCCTCCCGGCTCGGTTCTTCGACGCTGCGGATGATCCTGGAGGGGACGGTTCTGTGTCTAAGTTCAGATCAGACCTCTACTTTGACGGCGAGGATTTTGCGCTCTTCGAGCTTCCGTCACAGCCTGAGTTAGACGGCTCGACTTCGCTATACACAATAACGGTTTTGTCGCGACTTATCCAAGGCGACACGTTTGAAGCGAGCCTTCAGGCTGCAACTCGGAACTCCGTAGAGGGCACTCGCTGGGCAACTCCAACTTTCCACGGAGATCCTCGCCTCACGTACGACTGGCGCAACAAATCGGGCTCCGCCAACCCGTAGCTTTCGCGCTCACCCTTCGCCGGCCCCATGCCTGCCCCTTCACAGCGCACGACGATCTACGATGTAGCAGACCGCGCTCGCGTCGCGATCTCGACTGTTTCCCGCGTTCTCAACGACTCGAATGAAGTTTCGGATGCCACGAGGCAGCGGGTCCTCGAGGCCATCGATGAGCTCAACTTTCAACCCCAGCGCACTGCACGGTCCCTCGCGACGAGCCAGAGTTCAACGCTCGCGGTCGCGATGCCATCCTTCACCTCTCTCTTCTACGTCGAGATCCTGAAGGGTGTCAAGGATGTCTTGCGAGCAAGTGGCTCCGACCTTCTCCTTTGCAACCTGGGCTCGGAAGACCCAGATGCGACGCTCACGCGGTTCCTGAACCGTGGTGCTGTTGGGGGCCTCCTGCTCGCCTCGTTAGAGCCGGATGAATCGATGCGACGGGCACTGCAACGGATGCAGGCGCCCGTCGTGCTGATCGGTGCTCGTGACGACGCGTTCGATTCGTTTTGGTGGGACGACGTCGAGGGTTCGAAGTTGGCCGTGCGCCACCTGCTCCGCCTCGGGCACCGCCGGGTAGGTCTGATCTCCGCGCATGAATGGAGCCAGGCAGCAGCGCCGAGGCTGGAGGGGTACAAGGCCGCACTCGCCGAGGCGGGCATCGAGTTCGATGAGCGTCTCGTCGTGCGAGGTCAAACCACCAAGCATGCGGGGTATTCGGAAGAAGCAGGCGCCGAGGGTATGGCTCAGCTTCTTTCCCTGGACGACCGGCCGACAGCAGTATTCGCTGCCTCCGATGTTCAAGCATACGGGGCATGGGCACATGCTCGCAATAACGGGTTCGTAGTCCCGCGAGACCTCTCCATCGTCGGCTACGACGACCTCAAACCCAGCCGATTCCTGGACCTCACCACCGTTGCACAACACATGCAAGACGCTGGGACACAAGCGGCCGAGCGTCTCATCGCCCGTCTCTCTGGTGAAGCAGAAGGACGGATCGACTTTCAGGTCGAACTGAAACTCTGCGAGCGCGGTTCTACGGCGCCCCTGGCATGAGTCGGATCCCGGAGGTCCTCCCTTCCCCTCTCGTTGAGACCCACCTCGGGCTCGGGGAGCAGAGACGCGGAAAGGTTCGCGACACGTACCGCCTCGGGGACGGTCGCCTCGTCCTCGTCACGAGCGACCGGATCTCTGCATTCGATCACGTGCTCCGACAAGCAATCCCTCTGAAGGGGCAGGTCTTGAACGGACTCGCGGCCTACTTCTTCGAGCACACGAGGGACGTAGCGGAAAACGCCGTTCTGGCTGTGCCGGATCCGAACGTAACCGTGGCGGTCGCCTGTGATCCCCTCCCCATCGAGTTCGTCGTGCGGGGGTACCTCGCGGGTCACGCTTGGCGCGTCTACCGGGAGGGCGGACGCATTCTCTGCGGCGAGACGCTCCCAGACGGTCTTATCGAAAGCCAGAGACTCCCGACGCCTCTCCTCACCCCGGCCACGAAAGCGGAAGAGGGCCACGACGAAGACATCTCGCAATCCGAGATCCTATCTCGAGGCCTCCTCGAGGCTAGCACCCTCGAACGCGCTGCCGAGGCGGCCCTAGCGCTCTTCGCGAGAGGCACAGAGATGGCCGCTGAGCGCGGCCTCATTCTCGTTGACACCAAGTACGAGTTCGGTCTCGCTCCCGATGGGCGCCTCCTGGTCATCGACGAGATCCACACCCCGGATTCCTCGCGCTACTACTATGCGGAGGGATACGAGGAGCGGCTCGCCACGGGTAAGCCACAGCGGCAGCTCTCCAAAGAGTTCGTCCGGGAGTGGCTAATGGACAACGGGTTCAGAGGACTCGACGGCCAGGTACTCCCGGACCTCTCCCCCCCATTCGTACGGGAGGTAACGGAACGGTACGTCGAACTCTACGAGGTTGTCACCGGCCGCACATTCGAGCCCAACGTGGACGAGGACGCCGAAGGCCGAATCGAGCGCGCGCTTGACGTCTATCTCGCCGCTTCCTGATGTCTGTGCGTCTCTCCGGCGAGGCCAAGAAACGCATCGCGACACAAATCAAGGTCTACTTGCGCGACGAGTGGAACGAGGAGATCGGAGACCTCCGAGCCGGACTCTTCGTGGACTTCCTTCTAGAAACTGTCGGCCCTCCGGTGTACAACCAGGGGATCCGCGACGCGCAGCGGCATCTCGCGCGCGTGGTAGCCGATCTCGACATGGACCTCCACGAGCCCGAGAGCTAGCACCGGAAAGCCTAGCGTGAAAGGAGAGCTGTCACGATTGGAACCAGCATCGCCGCGAGGCTCCGTACGATCACCGCAAACCGCACGATTCCACCGAGGCGGTCTTTCAGCGCTTCAGCGTCCTCTGCCCCGGACTGCCGGGCTGCTGCTTCCATCACCGCCGCGTTGCGAGCACTTCGAAGAGACCTCGCGATGCCGAATCCGATCCCGACGGCCGCAGCAGCAAGTAGGGTATTGAGATCATTAGGCGGTGTCCACAGGCTCAGCCCTACAGCCAGAGCCGCCGTCCCGAACCCGACCACGATCTCCACAGCGGCGATGAGGAGCGTTCGCGCAACGGGAGGGGCAGGGACAGAATACGCGAGGCGGATGCCCTCCCAGCCCGCCGCCGGAGCCGCGAGGGAAGCAGCCCCATACACGGCGAGGCATGCCAGGACCGTGACGATCATCCCTCGCGAAGCTCGGACTTGAACCGCTCAGCGAGCGCATCGGCCTCAGCAGCACTACCCGCCTCGGTGTACACGCGGACGATAGGCTCCGTGTTGGACTTCCGAACATGGACCCAGCCGTCGGGCAAGTCCACCTTCACGCCATCCACGGTCGAGACGCGAGCGTCTTCTGCTGATGCGTAACGCGAGGCCAGCGCTTCGAGCAACGCGTCTGCATCGAGGCCATCGACCGGTAGCTTGTGCTTCGCTATGTGATACGTCGGGTAGCGGGCGCCGATCTCGCTGAGGCTCTGCCCCGTCTCCGCGAGATACTGGAGAACGAGCGCCGTGCCCACGAGGGCGTCGCGCCCGTAGTGAAGCGCGGGAAGGATGACGCCCCCGGCCCCCTCTCCCCCGACGACCGCCCCGACGCGCTGCATCTCGCGCACCACGTGGATCTCGCCTACCGCCGACCGGTGCGAGGTCTGGCCGTGCATCGCGGCCACATCGTCCATCGCGCGAGAGGACGACAAGTTGGTCGCGATGGGCCCTGGCGTCTTGCCCAAGACGAAGTCCGCGGCGATGACCTGGGTCAGCTCCTCTCCGAAGAACCGCCCGCCATCTTCCACGAACGCGAGACGGTCGGCGTCTGGGTCCACGGCGATCCCGAGGTCGGCGCCGGTCTCGCGGACGCGTTCCGTGATTCCCATGAGGTTGTGCGGCAAGGGCTCCGGCTCATGCGCGAAGCGTCCCGTCACCTCGGCATTCAACACCTCGACATCCGTCACGCCCAACTCGCGGAGCAGCGCTGGAAGGGCGAATGCCCCGACCGAGTTGATACCGTCCACCACGACGCGGAACCCTCGCGCCCTGATTGCCTCCGGGTCGATCAGGTCCAGCGCGAGGATCTGTTCGATGTGGTACGGCAGCAGGTCGTCCTGCTCGTAGCTCCCGATCTGATGGTGCGGGACGGTGAACGCCTCTGCACCCTGCTCAGCGAGGGCGAGCACCTCGGCGCCCTGCTCGGGCGAGAGAAACTCGCTCGTGCTCGCGAGGAGCTTCAGCGCGTTCCACGGTGCTGGGTTATGGCTGGCAGAGAGAATGACGGCACCATCCGCCTCGTGCTTCAGCACGCCCATCGCGACGCTCGGTGTGGTCGCCAGCCCCCCATCGATCACGTCACAGCCGGTGGCCTGAAGGGTGGCCGTCACGATGCGGGCACAGATGTCGCCGGTATCGCGCCCATCGCGCCCCACGACGACGCGAGGTCGCTCAGGGGACTGGCGGAGCCAGCCGCCGAAGGCGGACGCATAGCGGACAAGAACAGCGGGGTCGAGACCATCGCCGAAGACGCCACGGATACCAGAGACGGACGCGAGGAGAGGCATGGACAGGCAGAGGTGCGAATGCTGGAAGATCCGCGATGCACGGCGGCTCCGCACGAAGCGGAGAGGGATTCAAGCCAACCCCGCCCCTCATCCTCTGTCCGTCGCATTCCAACCGCAACTTGACGGAACGCGACACGCCCTCGGCGTTTGATTGCCCGTACGCGACCCACCCCATGCGGCCTACTCCCACTGCCGTCTCCGCCGACGCTCCCGAGGCGGCCCGACTCACCGACTTTCGCGAGCTCCTGAAGCCCGGGATCGCGGCCTTCGTCGTCGTGATGGCAGCGGCGAGCTATCTCCTGGGATCCGATGGCACGGTGGACTGGCGGGTGATGATCGGCCTCATGGTGGGCACCGGGCTGACGGCCGGAGGCGCAGGTGCGCTGAACCACGTCGCCGAGCGGGATCACGACCGGAAGATGACCCGCACGCAGAGTCGCCCAGTTGTCACAGGGCGCATCTCCCCGGTGGCAGGCACGCTGTACGGGATCGGAGCGGCCGGAATCGGGGCCGCCATCCTCGCGATGACCACCAACCCGCTCACGACGGGCCTCGCGCTCGCGACCGTCGCCCTCTACGTCGTGGTCTACACCCCGCTGAAGCGACGGACGGTCCACAACACGCTCATCGGCGCCGTCCCTGGAGCGCTGCCTGCCCTCGGTGGCGTCACGGCCGCGACGGGCACGCTGGATGCGACCGGCTGGACGCTCTTCGCAATCCTCTACCTCTGGCAGCTCCCGCATTTCTACGCCCTCGCGTGGCTGCTCCGCGACGATTACAAGGCGGGCGGCTTCGCGATGCTGCCCAACCGGCCACGCGGCGCGCGCTCCATCGCGCGGATCTCCCTCGGCGCGACGATGCTGCTCCTCGTCGCCGCGATGGTACCGGGAGCGCTCGGAGCCGCCGGGATGATCTACCTCATCGGCGTCGCGATTCTCGGACTCGGGTTCACAATCCCGGCGTTCTCGTTCAACGCAGCGCCCACCGATGAGCGCGCGAAGCGGCTCTTCCTGAGTTCTGTCTTCTGGGTACCGGGCTTTTTCGCGCTCGTCGTCTTGGACGTGCTGCTCCGCTAGCGCCCCGAGGCGGACCGCCTCGGTCGTCGGGATGGACCTTGCAGACTGGGTGGAAGCAGCAGGCGGACCGGGGCTCGCGGCGGCGGCGTTTCTCGGCGCGACGCTCGTCCCAGTGTCGTCTGAGATTGCATTTGTGGTCGCGCTCCGGCTCGAAATGGGCACGATGGAGGCACTGACCTGGGCGACGCTCGGCAACTCGCTCGGGTGTGCGCTCAATTACGGGCTGGGACGATGGGGACGCGAGCGCGTCGGTGACCAACTGGCGGCGTCTCGCGCGGAGCGGGCGGCGCTGCGCTGGACGGAGCGGTGGGGAGCGCATGCCCTCCTTCTCTCCTGGATGCCGATCATCGGGGATTCGCTCACGCTCGCGGCGGGCGTAGGACGGGTGCGGCCGTGGGTGTTCGCCGGGTTGGTGGTGCCGCTGCGCGTGGCGCGGTACCTCGCGCTAGTGCCACTTGGGTAGGCCCGCCTCGGCGTCGGGGTGGGCAGAACAGGTGACCGCTCGGCCGCAGCACGCTGACGACTAGCGGGTAGGACGAGGCGGTGTAGATACAAACGCTCGGACGAGCCGAGAACGCTGAAGCGCGCTGTCGGCCCGCAGCGGTAGGTTAGGCGGCGCTAGCTAAGTGTGTCAAAGAGAAAAGCAGTAGTTATGAGCAGTGCAGCCGTGACGAAGCTAAAATGCTGAATGAGCGAATACTGCTGCACCGTAAACGGGCCATACTTAAACTGATATACGCTTAGTATATTTGACGTGTTGATGGGTCCAGAGTCTTTGATGTAGTCAACCGTAATCCGCTGCACTAGAACGGGAACGGCTCCAACTAGAACAGTTGCAGCGATGAGTGAGATCAAGAGGGCAACCATTCCTGCGGAAGAGACAAGTATAGCTGTTCTACAATCCCATTCCCCTAGAGTGCCGAGAAGTGCGAGGGTCCCGGTGTCAACGGCTACGAGCCACGTGCTCCATTCCTTAAGGAGTTCCAGCGTCTTAACTCGGGGATTAGTCATAGTGGTTGTTAAGCCGCCTGACCAGTACTTCTGTTGAGTGGTAACTCACTACATCTAGCGAGACCTGAGCGAATGTAGTGACTCACCAGACGACTCGGATGGAGAAATCCGCACCATCCGGCGCTCCAGGCCCAGGGGAGAGACCACCAGAGGATATGGGGTCAGCGCTCAAACAGACCGGGCGTCCCAGCCCGCCTCGGCGCCGAGGCAGAGGCACCCGGAGCCTTCACGCCCGATTCCGCACCCGTTCGTGCGCCTCGGCCCCGCATTCCCGTTCTTGGGATATGCCCACTGTCACCGCCCCCCCCGACCTCCTCGCGCTCGACCAGGCCGAGATGGAAGCGCTCATGCGCGAGATCGGCGAGCCCGCCTACCGGGGCCGCCAGCTCTTCGAGTGGGTCCACGAGAAAGGCGCCCGCTCGTTCGACGCGATGACGAACCTGCCGAAGGCGCTTCGCGAGCATCTCGCGGCGGAGGCGCAGATCGGCACACTGACCGAGACCCGCCGCCAGACCGCCACGGACGGCACGATCAAGACGCTGCTCCAGCTGCCCTCGGGCCGCGCCGTGGAGGCCGTCCTGATCCCGGACTTCAAAGACGACGGCTCGCCTCGACGGATGACCGCGTGCGTCTCCTCGCAGGTCGGCTGCGCGATGAGCTGCACCTTCTGTGCTACGGGGCTCCTCGGCTTCCAAGAGAACCTCACGGCGGGGCAGATCGCGGCGCAGGCCCAGCACCTGGACGCCCTCGCGACGGAGACCTACGGACGCGGCCTCACCAACATTGTCTACATGGGCATGGGCGAGCCGCTCCAGAACTACCCCGCCGTGGCGAAAAGCGTCGGCCTCATCACCGAGGGGCTGGGACTCTCCCCGAAGCGCGTCACGGTCTCCACCGTTGGCCTCGCGCGGCGCATCCGCCAGCTCGCCGACGATCAAGCGGCCGAACGTATCCCGGGTTTCCGCCTCGCGGTCAGCCTCCACGCTCCCACGGATGCGCAGCGGAGCGCCATCATGCCCGTTAACCGCTCGGAGAAAACGGGCCTTACGGCGCTTCGGAACGCTATTCAACATTATGTTGCAATAACGGGCTATCCCGTTACGTACGAATACTGCGTCTTCGCGGGCGTCAACGATTCGAACGAAGACGCCAAGCACCTCGGGCGCGTCTCGCGATGGGCGGCCTCCAAGGTCAACCTGATCGTCTACAACCCGGTGGAGGGCACCGGCTTCACCTCCCCGCCCGAGCACGAGTTGGAGCGCTTTATCCGTGCTCTCGTGCGCGAGGGCGTCCGCGTAACAGTCCGCCGCAGCCGAGGCCAAGACATCGATGCTGCGTGTGGTCAACTCGCGGGCGCCGAAACCTGAGTGCTCCTTCCTCCGCCTCGGTACCGAGGCGGGCCGACTCGTCGCTACCGTCGCTGCGCAAAACGCCCCTCGTCCACTTCGGGCGAGGGGCGCGCAGGGGCGAGACGCCTCCAGCCTAGCGGACTACCGTGAGACGGCCCGTCTCCACAGTCTCGGCCGTCGAGAGGCGCCACACGTAGACGCCCGCTGGGACTTCCGTCGTGAGGTCGATCACGTGGGATCCCCCCGCCATCGCGCCCTCCTGCAGGGTCATCACGAGGCGACCGGTCACGTCGTACAGGGTCAGCGACACGTCGGACTCACGCGAGAGCGCGAACGAGAACGCGGCCTCGCCCGCTGTCGGGTTGGGCGAGACACGGACCATGCCGTTCAACTCTGCCTCCGTGACCTTGCCGGTGACGTCGAGATCGGACCACTCAGACGAAACGAGCGCAGGCGCGGCCTTCGCCGCTGGACGCATGTCGCCCTTCGTGATGATGAACGACTCGAAGCCGCACGGAACCGAAAGTGCCGGGTTCTCGGCGTTGAACTGACCGACCCACAACGTGAGTCGGTACTCGCCATCGGCGACGAACCCAGGGATCCGCTGAGCAAACCGTCCCGAGAACGTGCCACCGGCAGGGACATCGACCGAGCGCGGAGCCCGGACGTAGATCACGTCGCCGTCGCTGTTCGCGATGGTCGCCCACACATCCACGTTCGCCTCGGCGTCACTGTCCGAGTTGTCGATGCCGAAGGCCAGGCCGATGCGACCACCGGAGGCCGGAAGCTGCGTCGAACCGATGGCATCCGCCTCAAAGGCATAGTCGCAGCCTGGCAGGCTGGTACCGACGATATCCGTGAAGCCCTGTCCGATCTCCTCGGGCGTGAAGGCGCAGTGGCCGTACCGCTCGATGGGCCGCAGGTCGAACGTGAGTCGGTTCTTGACCCGGGAGGCGAAGTCGGCACCCTGCCAGACCGGAACGACACCGTCGCGCGTGGTGTGCAGCGCGATGATCGGGTCCTGCAGGATCCCCGTCGTCTCGAAGTCGTCCGCGAGTTGCATCCGGGCTTCCGGGTCTGCGCTGAACCGCGCGATGGTCGCGTTCAGCGCCGCGTCGTAGTCAGGGCCGAAGGGGCTAGCATAGACACGCGTGGAGTTGTCGTAGAGGTTGCCACCGAGCGTGATCAGAGCGTCGTCAGTCGCGAAGATGTTGAAGAGGAGCGCACTGATCACGGTCGTGGAGCCCTCCACCGGATCGTTGAATGCCGCCGCGATGTCCGGCGTCGCCGCCAGGATCCCGAGCAGCTGACCGACCCCATCGGCATTGGCCGGATCCGCGAGGATGCCTTGGAGGGCACCCGCGAGGAACGTCGTGGGCGACACCCCGGCATCGGCAGCGGCCGCGACGAGCGCGCCGAGAAATGCTGGGTTCGTGCCTTCGGGACCGCCGACCGGGACACCGAGAATGCCTTCTAGCGCGCCGGGTAGCACCTGCTCGAAGACCACCAGCACATCTCCGAAATAGTCGACGTTGCGTGAGTACGCGTCCAGAGGTCCACAGGAGGCGAGGGCGCCGTCGAACTCACCCGGGAAGCGCTCCAGGGCGACCGTCGAGATCAACGCGCCGTTCGAGAAGCCCACGAGGAAGATCTTGTCTGGCGTTCCGTGCGCCGCCTCGTACAGATCCACGACTTCCCGCAGATCCTCCACGGCCAGTTCTGGAATCACGAGACCGTTCTTGTAATAACTCGACGCCGCGTACCCGAGCCCCTGGCTCAGCGCGAGGCCCTGAACACTAGCGCCGTCGCCGGACGCTGAGGGCAACGTCAACGGCTCCTGAGGGAAAATGAAGCCGTGGGCGTAGACGACGAGGGTCGTCGGTGCGGGGCCTGGCGGGACGCAGAACTCGTAGAGCGCGCCGCTCGTCTGGACGCCGTCTGTGCACGTTTGCGCCGCAACGGGAGCTGCGAAGAGTGCGACCGCGAGGAGCGCGAGAGGAGTGAGTCGGGGAAGAGCCATGAGGATCGAGGAAAGGGAGCCCAAACATAGACCACGTACAACGACGAGGCTCGAAACCTGTGACGGCGGCGCGAGGTGCGATCTTGGGCCGCCCTCTCCTCCCCCGCTGTGCCTCTCCCAACGCCGAAGTCCTTCACTGTTCGCCCCGCTGATGCTGCTTGGCTCCGCATGGAGGAGCCCGCCAACCCGATGACGATTACGGGCGTGCTCTCCTTCGGACGACGCGTCGAGGCGGAGGAACTCGCGGCGCTGATCGAAGAACGACTGCTGCCCTTCGACCGCTTCCGAATGCGAGTCGACGATCCCTCATCGCCCCGGGCGAAGTGGGTAGCAGACGAGGCCTTCGACCTGGACAACCACCTGATCCTCGCCGAGCTTCCCCACCCGGGTGGCAAGCGAGGGCTGGAGATGCTCGTGAGCGATCTCATGAGCCAGCCGCTCTCCTTCGAGCACTCACCTTGGACGTTCCATCTGGTTCAGGACGTCAGCGACGAGGTCGCGACGGCATTCGTTGCGAGGCTCCATCATGTCATCGGGGACGGGATCGGCCTCATGCACGTCCTCCTCTCGATGTGCGATGAGCAGTTTGATCCGGCGCGACTACCGGGGGGCGCGCTCGCGAAGAAGAAGCCCCCGAAGAAGCCGCTCCGAGCACGCATCGCGAAGACCCTCAAGGGAGCAGGGGGCGAAACGAAGGATTTGCTGACCAGCCCCCGCCACCTCGGGCGCCGCCTGGGGGCAGTCGGTGGTGGAATCGGCTCGCTGACGCATCTCCTCGCGATGCCCAAGGACTCACCGACCGTTTTCAAGGGCACGGCGTCCCCGAGGAAACAGGCCGCCTGGACCCGCCCCATCGACCTCGACGAGATCAAGCGCATCGGCAAGGCGACCGGTGGCAAGGTCAACGATGTGCTCCTGGCCGCCGCGACCGGCGCCATCCGGCGGTACCTCGTCTCGCAAGACCAGAGCGTTCGCGGAGTGGAAGTGCGCGCCGCCGTTCCGGTCAACGTGCGTCCTCTGGAACGGGCGTTCGAGCTCGGCAATGCGTTCTCGCTCGTGTTCGTCTCGCTGCCCGTCGGTGTCATCGACCCCATCGAGCGGCTCCGGCTGATCAAGGAGCGGATGGACAAGCTGAAAGACTCCATGGAGCCCGCTGTCGTGTACGGCATTCTGCAATCGATTGGGCGGGCGCCACGCTGGGGGCATCAGTTTGTCGTGGACCTGTTTAGCGCGAAGGCGTCTGCCGTCGTCACCAACGTTCCGGGACCGCGTGAGGAGCAGCACTGGGGGGGTGCCCCGGTCAAGGAACTCATGTTCTGGGTTCCACAAGCGGGCGACATCGGCCTCGGGCTCTCGATCCTGAGCTACGCAGGAACCGTTCGAGTCGGCGTCGCTGCCGACGCGGCTTATGCTCCAGATCCGCGCCCTATCGTGGAGGCCTTCGAGGTCGAGTTTGCCGACCTCGCGGCTCAGTACGCGTAGCCTCTCTCCCCTCACCCGGAAACGGAGCGTCCCCCGACGGGTTCACGTTCCTCTCTCGTTCCGCTCGCTCCGATGCCCTCGCCCAGCACCACCACTCGCTCGCTCCTCGAAGTCGCCTTGGGCTTCCTCGGCGCGCTTCTTATCGTTCCGCTCCTGTTCAAGCTGGTCGGCGGTCTGTTCAAGAGCGTGTTCCGCTTCCGCACGACGCGCCGTCTTCTTCTGGATGTCGCGCTCGCTGGCGCCACGGCTCTTCTCACGCGGCCCGAGGTGCTGGATACTCTCTTCGGGGAGAAAGGGAAGGTCGGCGATGGGCTCCTGAAGCCAGGGCCACGGACGTAAGTCACCGCCTCCAGACGATTGCCGAGGCGGGTACCTTCGGCTATGCAGGCTTCCAACTCTCGGCGCCGCCTCGGCGTCCTCACCCGCGGCTCTCTCGCTAAGGGCGTAGAGGTCAAACTCGACGCTGGACGCCCGATCGAGACCGTGCGCGCAGGGACCTTCTGCGTTGTGGAGGGTGAACGGTTGGACTTCTTTGCGCTCATCACAGACCTGGAGATCGACGCCGCCAACGAGGCCATCCTCTTGCACCCACCGGGGCCTGAAGACGACCTCCTCCGTCGTGTTCTTCAGAGCGGCTCCGCTACATACGCGACGGCTCAGCTTCGACCCCAACTCGTCCTGGAACGCGAAGATCTAGCAGCCGAACCGCAAACGGTCAAGACCATCCCCGGTCACTTCTCAACCGTCGGGGAGGCCACCGAAGACGACGTCGCGCGCGTCTTCAAATCGGAAGCGACGGACCCGGAGCGGTATTTCGAGGTCGGCTCACCGGTTGGGATGAAAGATGTGCCGGTGTGTCTGGACCTCCAACGCTTTGTCGAGCGCAGCAACGCGGTCTTTGGGAAGACAGGCACCGGCAAGAGCTTTCTGACCCGTCTGCTGCTGGCGGGCGCGATGCGTGCGGAGAAGGGCGTCGCGCTCGTTTTCGACATGCACGGTGAATACGGCCGGGGTCGCCGCGACGAAGAGGGGCGGGTCGCCCCCGGGCTGGCAGATATCTTTGGCTCGCGCGTCCAGGTCGTAACGCTGGATCCGGCCTCGATGCGGCAGCGGAAGCAGTCCTTCGATACGGCCATCGAGGTCTACGCGGACCAGATCGAGCCCGCGGACATCCTCCCCCTCCAGAAAACGCTGGATCTCAACCGGACCGCGAGCGAGAGCGCGGAGTTGCTCCGCCGCCGGTTCAAGACGCGCTGGCTCGCCACACTGCTCGATGCCGACGGGCCTCGCCTCGGGGAGATCGCGGAGGAGATCGGCGCGAATGAGAACTCCCTCGGCGCCCTACGACGCAAGCTTTCGCGCTTCGAGAAGTACGGCTTCTTCCACACGGACCGGATGGAGGGCAAAGAAGACCGCATCGAGCAGGTCTTCGATGCGCTAGAACGCGGACGGTCGGTGGTACTTGATTTCGGCCGCTACCGAACACGCGAGGTCTACCTTCTCGTCGCCAATGTCCTCGCGAGGCGTCTTCGGGCCATCTATGAGCGCAAGGTCAACGAGCACGAGGCCGATCCGGAGAACGTCTCTCCCCCCCGCCAGTTGCTCGTCGTGGTGGAAGAGGCGCACCACTTTCTGTCCCCCGAGGTGGCGAGCGAGACGCCGTTCGGCAAGATCGCACGCGAGATGCGGAAGTTCTACGTCTCACTCCTCGTCGTAGACCAGCGACCGAGTGGGATGGACGAGGAGGTACTGAGCCAGATCGGGACCAAGTTTGTAGCACAGCTCTCGGACGAGAAGGACATCGCAGCCGCACTCGTGGGCACGCCTGGAGCGAGCGGACTCCGTCAGATCCTCTCATCGCTGGATTCGAAGCAGCAAGTCCTTCTTCTCGGCCACGCGGTCCCGATGCCGATCACCCTGACCACTCGAACCTGGGACCAAGACCTCGCACAGACCCTGCGCGATTCCCTGCCAGGACGGGAACTCTCAGGGAGCGCGCGTGAACAACAAGCGCAGCTCACGGAGCTGTTTTGAAGCTTCCAAACGGTTCGGGAGGATAAATCGACGGTTCAGAGTCTCTCCCACAGGCACATCGGAGCATCGAGTGGTACTCTGTTGCCTGCACCTCTCACCCGTGATATGCGTCTCGCCACACTCCTTCTCGCCCTCGCCCTCGTCGGTTGCAACGACTACATCATCGACGAAGACCTCACAGGTGGAGAGACACCCCAGCCCCAACCAGTCCCAGAGCTTCCCGCTGTCACTTTGAAAGGGCCCTCTGAGGTCAGGCCTGGCGACGCCCCCATGTACAAGGCAGGCCAGTTCAGCGAAGCCGTCACCTACGAGTTTCAGGCGGACGGTGTCGATGTCGTTTTCCTCACGCGCGACTCAAATGAGGACCGGTTCTTCTTCACCGAGGTCATCGGTGAGGGCCAGACGGAGCTTCGCGTCACGGTTCTGAACGCTGACGGCGAGGCGATCGCCTTCGCACGCCGCTGGGTAGAGTCGACCTACTAGCGTCATCCGTTCCCGTCTACCGCTCTGCTGCCACCTCTCTCGCAGCAGGGCTTGGCTTTTCGGCGCATCGGGACGGCGAGGCAGACCGGGCCAGGACGTTCCCACTCCTCTCATCTCCCCTGATGAGTCTGCTCATCCTTGGACTCGGTCTTCTCCCATTGGCGCTCGGGCTCCTACTCTTCCACGCACTCTCCCGAGAAGGCAATGAGGCGGACGACGCAGGTCCCTTCGATACCGCTGCCCCTCTCGTCCCCAGAACACCTTTTCACGGGCGTCGGGAACCACGAGTGCGTGCGCCTCGGCAGAGTTGGCGAGAGAGTGACTCTGTCACTCCACGCTAGAGACGGTTCGACCCGTTGTGACGCAAGGGTGGCGCAGGGGGGCTGTAGCCTGAATGTGCTTCTCTGGAGGCAGTCTAGCTGCATGCCGGGCTACGCCTCTCCTCGCACGACCAACCACCTGCTTTCATGGGAACATGGGGCCCTGGCAGTTTCGACAACGATGACGCGCTCGATTGGCTCGCCGAGTTCGAAAACGCCACCAGCACGGAACCGATCATAGACGCCCTGCTCACCGTAGTTGAGACCGCCGCCTATCTGGAAGCACCAGATGCACAAGTGGCGCTAGCGGCAGCCGAAGTCGTCGCGGCGATGAACCGCCAGGCGGGCGACGTACCCGAGGAAGTCACTGCGTGGGTCGAGAAGCAGACGCGCGTGCCTACGATCCGCGAGGTTGATCTCGGGCGGCGGGCTACGGAGCGAGTCCGTACGAACTCGGAGCTACTCGACCTATGGACGGAAGCGGATCCGTCTGCGTGGTTCGAGAAGGTAGAGAATCTCCAGTCCAGGCTCGCGAGGTGAGGTCTTGACCGGTGCTGCCTCATGCCGAAGTGGTCTCTCTACAGAAGCCGATCCGGCATCTTCGCGGCGATATGCGCTAGGCTCACGTCGCGGTGACGTTCCGCAGTCCATGATTCGCGTCCAACCTGTCAACCGTTCCTGCAGCCGTCCGCGCTAGAGACGCCAAAGCCCAACGATTCGAACACTCCATCGTTCTCAATTGAACTGGCGCCCTACCCGCTCTCGCGCCTCCTGCGGCGAAAGCGTCCCCTGGAGACGGTACCCGGTGATCGTCTTGCCCTCCACGAACACCACCAGCGCTTCGGTGGACGGATCGTAGGTCTCGATCAAGCGCGCTTCCCACCCATCGAAGTCGGCCTCTGTAGCGCCCGGGAGCACATGGACCTGCGTCGTGTACCACAACCGCTCGGGCTCGAACGGACGGGGGCGCCACCGACGGGGTTCTGCCTCGCGCCATAGCACGACAGTCCCGGCCCCGTACTCGCGAAAGCCGGTGTGAGCCGCTCCCTTGAGTTCGGCCCAGTGCGAGGCGAGAAACGAATGATGCGCGTCCTCGCGCCGTCTCACCTGACGCGACGGGTCCGGCTGGGACTCGATTGTCACAAGGCCATCGGCAGTTGCGACAGATGAGGTACGGGACTCAGACATAGTCGGCTCACGGACGGGAGTTAACACCGTTCCCGTGACACGCGACCTCAGCCTATCTTCGCATCGCTCTTCATGATCTCCCCTCTCGCCATGCCGCGCTACGACTCCATCGACGATGCCATCGCTTCTTACAACGACCGCTTCCAGCCTGAGAAGGCCGTGGGTGTGAACGATTCGGTCCATATGAGCCTTTCTGGCGCAGAGCCGCGCGAGATCGTACTCCGCGTCAACGACGGAACGCTGGACATCCAACAGGGCACGGTCCCAGAGGATGCGACACTGACGCTCCACGCCAAGTCCGAGGACTGGCTCGCCATCGAGAACGGGGATCTCAACCCGATGATGGCGATGATGCAGGGCAAGGCGAAGCTTCGCGGCTCGATGCCCTTCGCGATGAAGTTCATGGGCATGTTCGGCTTCACGGGCTGACCTGTGTTCGCCCGAGAGGGCTATCGGAAAGGGTTCGTCCCCACCGTCTGACGCGCTAGCGCGACGGACGGGCCAGGCTGATCCCATTGGGTGCTACTGTGGGGCGGAGATTGCCGAAGCGGAGCCACGCGTCTGCCGTCTCCTATGCGTGCCCCGTTTCTTCTGGTCGCTGCCGTTGCTCTCGGAGCCGTCCTTCTCGCCCTTCCTGGGTGCGACACCGCCTCAGTCCAGCCCTCAGAGCCCGTCCAGCTTCGCGTGACGACGCTCAATCTGGACCGAGAATCGCCTCTCGCCGCCATCGAGTTTGACGGGTCCTAGCCTTCGAGGCAATGCACCAAGACATTTCCTACAAGCGGGCTCGCGATCTCATCCTCGCCACCGCCACACCGCTTCCGAGCGAAAACGTGCGGCTCGCGGACCTCCTCGGACGCATCCTCGCAGAGCCGGTTCAGGCAGCACACCCCGTACCTCCGTTCGATGCCTCCGCAATGGACGGCGTCGCAGTTCGCACCGGCGACCTGCCGACACTCCCTGCGGTGCTGCCCATCGCCGGGCAGAGTTGGGCGGGCTCGCCGTTCGATGGCGTGATGCCAACGGGTACAGCCGTCGAGATTGCGACGGGGGCCGTCGTACCTCCCGAGGCGGACGCCGTCGTTCCGGTGGAATGGACGCGTGGAATCAACGGAGAGGTCACCATCATGCGCCGTCCAGAGCCCAGCCACGCAATCCGGCGCTCGGGATCGGCAGTCGCGGCAAGGACGCAGATTGTAGAGGCGGGCACCGCCGTGACGCCTGCTATCGTGGGTGCGCTCGCCTCGGTGGGAGTCTCGGAGGCCTCATGCGTTCGGCGCCCTGTCGTTCGGATCGTGATTACAGGGGACGAAGTGGTTCCAGCAGGAGCCGTGCTCCAGCCTGGTCAGATCCACGACGCAAACGGCCCAACCATCTCTGCCCAAGTGACGCTCGCAGGTGGCCTGCCGGAGGTCCTGCACGTGTCCGACAAGCCCGACGCAGTGATCGAGGCGCTCGCCCCAGGAGCGGATGTCGTCCTGATCACAGGCGGAGTCTCTGTGGGCAAGCGTGACCGGGTCCGGGATGAGTTGCGCGAGGCCGGTGTCGAGTGGGAGTTCTGGCGCGTCCGCCAGCGTCCTGGGAAACCGCTTTTGTTCGGGAGATTTGGAGACGTGCCTGTTCTGGGTCTCCCTGGCAATCCAGTCTCGGCGTCCGTCGGCGTGGAAGTGTACCTCCGGCCCCTCCTCGCGAGGAGGGTCGGGAGATTCGAGCCTCCGCGCCGAGAGCGGGCGCGCCTCAGCGAACGGCTGCCCAAAGCCCATGGCCTCCACACGTTTGCGCGCGTGACGGCCTCTCGCGCCCCCGACGGCGTTCTCGAACTGACCGGTACCGGATCCCAAGCCTCGCACGCCGTGCTCTCTCTCCTGGGCGATGGCCTCGCGCACCTCCCCGCCGAGTGGGACGACGCGCCACCAGGGGCCGAGGTAGACTTCGAGCCGTTCGCTTGGCGCCTCCCCCTATGCTCATCCGTACCGTCCGCATGACGTTCGCCCCCGTGCACGTCGACACGTTTCTGGCTCTCTTCCGCGATGCCAGGCCGAAGATTCGAGCGCAGGACGGATGCGAGCACCTGGAGCTCTGGCAGGACGCCCGCTACGCGAACATGTTCACGACGTACAGCCATTGGGACGGCCCTGAAGCGCTGGAGGCCTATCGTCAGTCCACTCTGTTTCGGGAGACGTGGGCACGCACGAAGCCGCTTTTTGCGGCCCCGCCGGTGGCGAATTCGAGCTTAATGGTCAATCTTGATCAGTCGTGAGTAGATTACCACTCTCCAACAAGGTATTTCAATCGTAGCATGGCAACGAAAGAAAAGGGGCTTGGACCTAACAGAAGGCCGCAGATAATAAAGCGGCTGCTCTCTTGGGTTGAGAAGCTGAACCCTGCAAAAGATGGGGCTGACGCGCTCGAGCGAGAGATTTTGCGTATCGAAAGATTGCTTACCGCCTCAAAGTACAATGCCATAAGAGGCCAAGCATTTAAGAAGCTTAACGAGTGGTATGCGATGACTCGAAAAAGAGAAGATGACGAGAGGCTACTCACTCCGCAGGACTACCTCGCCTCCATGCGAGCTCTTCGCCAGCTAATGTCAGAGTACCACCCTGAGGACAAGCATCGATTTCTAAAGCGCGTCGATGCCTTAGAGCCACTCCGACAGTCAATTGTTAGCTCACCTGATTTTAAAGACGAGAATGATGTTCGCGGCCTGGACGAATCCGAGCTACTCTCTCTTTACGATTTTGAATGGGAAGTACATATACGCTTTCATGGGGACAATCGATCTCCAAGATCTGTAACTACACTTCTTTCCGCAATCGACGCGGCCCTTTCCGCACTTCCGGGCGTCTTAGTAATTTTAGACGACTGGGGAAAAGGAAGCTTATGGGCCCAAATAAAAGTATATATTATTGATACGTTTAAGCGAGATGAAGTACAAGAGATACTAGATAATGCAAGAGATAGCCTCTCTGCCGAATACCTAGAGAGGCCTCGAAGCGAGATAGACAAATTGATAGATGAAAGACTAAAGATTCAAGCTGAAAGATTGAAAATTCTCAAGGAGATACAGCTTCTTCCAGATCCCACAGAGGCTGATGAGCTAAAGAAGCTTGACATAGAAAAGAGAAAGCTTGAGAATTTGTCACTCAAGACCGAAATTCTTCAGAAAGAAATTGAAGCACGACATGGAATGCTCGAACTTATCCAATACTCTTCCCAACTGCTCAAAGATGGCATCATATCGGCTGATCCATTAACTATTAATATAAATGATTTACTTTATCTATCCTTTGACAAGGGCGCATATAATCCTGGGAAGAAGATGAGTTCTATCTCAGGTCGATCTCCGATCAAATCGCGAAATACCGATGATCCCCCGGCAGATATATCTTCAAATAAGTAAGCACCTATAAATTGCCTTGGCAAGCTTCCTCACGCACCACTTGGCCATCCACCACCACACTGCATACGTGCGTGATCGTCTCCAGTGGATCCCCGTCGAAGAGCACGAGGTCCGCGTCTTTCCCTACCTCGAGCGAGCCAACGCGGTCGTCGATACCGAGGATCGTCGCAGCCTCGATGGTGATCGCTTCCAGCGCATGCTCGCGCGCGAGACCATACGCCGCGGCCACCGCAGCCTCGAACAGCACGACGCGCGTCTTCGGGACATACGCCTCGTAGCCGCTCTGGATCGCGAACGGGATACCGCGCTGGCGTAGCTTGGCCGCCGTGTCGAACGCGAGCGCCTCGCGCTCTCCACCCGCACGAGCCATCGTGGGATGCAACACCACGGGGACGCCCGCCTCGGCGATCTCGTCGAGGATCAGGTGAGCCTCTGCTGCACCACTCAGGACGAGGTCCATCTGGGGGAACTCGCGCGCGAGCCGGAGGACCGTCAAGATGTCGTTCGCGCGGTTGGCAGAGATCAACGCGGGCATCTGCCCGGTCGCGACCATCGCGAGAGCTTCCGCGTCGAGGTCGCGCGAGGGGGCGGTGTCATCCGACATCTTCTCGGCGTGCGCGAGACCTCGGTAGAGTGCACTGCGAATCTCAGCGATGGCGCGCGAGCGAGTCCCGGGCGCGTCGAAGTACGAGTGGATGCTCGGCCCGACGGTCATCGCCATCATCGTGGTGGAGTCCACGAGGGCCTCATCCAGCGTCAGGTAGGCCGTCTTGACGATGGTCGTCTGCCCGGCCGCGAGGGCGCCAGGGCTATGGCCTGTGTGGACCGTCGTGACGCCCAGGGAGAGGAGCCACTCCACGAGGCCGTCACGGGCGTTGTAGGCGTCCATCGCGCGAAGCGACGGCTGGAGCGGCTTGCCCCGATCCAGAGCATCCTGATCTTGCGGCTGATTGAGCAACCCCGACAGGCCGACCGTCCCCCGCACATCCACGAGGCCGGGTGTCACGACGACCCCGCGAAGCTCGCGAGCGCCCCGAGGCGCACGTACCTGTGAAGCTGGTCCTACCTGAACGATCCGACCCTCTTCGATTACGACGGCCCCGTCCACGATAGGCGCCCCTGCCATCGTGTAGAGCGTGTCGGCGTAGACGACGAGGGCCTCCTGCGCCGAGGCTGGAACGACGAGCGCGAGCGCCAGTGCAGCGAGAAACAGCGAGCGAATCATCCGAGGGGGACCTGGACGACGCGAACGCCGCCACGGGAGATGATGGAGAGCGACAAAGGGAGCGTCCGGCCGTTTTCGAGGCGGACAGTACCCGAGATGAGTTCGATGGCTTCGCCGCCCGCGATGCCCGGCGTCTGGACCGCGTACTCTCGGAAGGTGACGACGCGGATCTGGTCCAGCCCGTCCCAGCCGGGCGACGCGTGGTAGAGATCTCCGATGCCGAGGGTCTCGGCGATCAACTGGGCGGCTGGCGCTTCGGCGCTACCGTTCGCCGCCAGGAAAGCCCGCTGCTCGGTGAAGCCCACCGGTTCCATCCTCTGCGCGACGCCGCGCCAGTCATGTCGGTCGATGGCTGCCGCGAGGTCAGCAAGGAACGCGTCCAGTTCAGGGTCGCCAGTTGGGAAGATGGGCTGAGCCTCGGCGACGGGGCCTGTGGCCTCGACGGAGGGAATGCCAGCGTACGGGCCAGCTTCGGGCGTGTCTGGCACAACGGGCGCCGTGCGGCACCCTGCGATCAAGACACTGACCACCAGAAATGCGAGAATGCGAATCATCACTCGTGGATGTGGTTGGAACCGCGATAAACGTCATAGCCCCCCACCGAGTACGCTGCGTCCTCTGGATCCGAAAGATCGAAGACCGAGACGCCGTCCACCCATGTCTGCTCGATACGAGTGTAGACCGAGAGAGGGTCACCGGAGAGCACGACGAGGTCGGCGTCCTTGCCCACCTCCAGCGACCCGATGCGGTCGTCCATTCCGAGCATTCGAGCACCGGCGAGCGTCATCGCTTCCAACGCGGCCTCCGGGCTCATGCCCGCACGAACGCCCAGAGCGGCAGATCGGAGGAAGAGGCGACTGTCCGTGATGTAGTCGTCCGTGTGGTACGCCACGTCCACGCCCGCTTCTTCCATCGCGCGGCCGGTGCGGAAGAGAAGGTCTCGGGCTTCCATCTTGCCGCCGGGAGAGTCGAGGACGATGATGCTCGCAGGGGCGCCCGCCTCGGCGATCTCCTCGGCCACCCGCCAGCCTTCAGAGACGTGGTGGAGCACAGGGGTGAACCCAAACTCGCGGCCGATCCGGAGCGCCGTCAGCACATCATCGTGCCGGTGGGTGTGAAAGTGAACCTGGCGGCGCCCCTCTAAGACCTCCACCAGTCCCTCGAGGCGGAGGTTGCGCTCGGCAGAGTCGCCTTTGGCCTGATAGGCGCGAGCCTCAAGGAACGCCTCGCGGACGATGGACACGCTCCGGGCCCGCGTACCTGGGAATCCATTGCGACCGCGGAGCGAGTTGGTGCCATTCGCCATCTTCATCCCGCCGCAGATGTCCGTCAGCGGATCGTCGCAGACGAGCATCTCCTCGATGGTGGTCGCGTCGCGGAGCTTGAGGTACGCCGTCTGACCGCTCATCAAGTGCCCAGACCCCGGCATCACGTTGACCGTCGTAATGCCACCGGCGCGAGCCCGCTCGAAGGAGTCGGCGCGTGGGTCGAGGGCGTCGAGGATGCGCGCGTCCGGGTGCATCGGGCCGGACGAGTCCCCACCATCGCCGTCGCCGACGTGCGAATGAGTGTCTACGATGCCCGGCAGGATCACCTTGCCAGTCGCATCGATCCTCGTCGCGCCGGAAGGAATGCGAACGCTCGCGCGAGGACCGACTGCCAGGATGCGGCCCTCCTGGATCACGACGGTGCCGTCCGAGATGGGCGCAGACGAAATGGGATAGACGGTCGCGCCGACGAAGGCGACAGGCTGCTCTTGAGCACGGACGGTGCTCGCGAGGACGAACATCAGTGCCAGGGAGAGGAAGCGGGAGACCACAGACGAGATCGGTTTGGGTGAAATGGGCACCGCGACGGGCGTGCAACATACACCCCCCTCCCACCCCTCTGACTCATGCACCCCTGGCACGACATCCCCACCGGATCCGACCCTGCAAAAGCCGTCAACGCCGTCATCGAGATTCCCGCTGGCGGGAAAGTCAAGTACGAGATGGACAAGCGAACGGGCCTTCTCCGACTCGACCGGGTCCTCTACTCCTCGGTCTACTACCCGGCCAACTACGGCTTCATCCCCCGCACCCTCGGTGACGACGGGGACGCGCTGGATATCCTCGTGCTGATGAGCGAGCCCGTCGATCCGCTGACCATCGTTCGCGCCCAACCCATCGGCATGCTTCCGATGATCGACGATGCGGGAGGCGATGAGAAGATCCTCGCCACGTGCCCCGACGATCCCGGATTCAGCGACATGGAGGACATCGACGAGTTGCCCGTCCATCTCCTGCGCCAGATCGAGCGCTTCTTCCAGGACTACAAAAAGCTAGAGGGCAAGGAGGTCGAGACGTACGAGTACGTCGGTGCGAAGGAGACCGTGCAGGTGATCCACGATGGACGGGCCCGCTACCTCGAACATTTCCCGGAGCGTGCCTGGCCTGGAGCGTGAGGATCTGGGGGACGCTAGCTTCGGCCGTCTTCTTTCTGCTCCATGTCCGAAACGCTCCGGCTCACACCGCTCCACGACCGCCACCTCGCGTTAGGCGCCAAGATGATGCCCTTCGCGGGGTTCGACATGCCGGTGCAGTACTCCAGCATCTTGGCCGAGCACCGGGCGGTGCGCGAGGCAGCTGGGCTGTTCGACGTGAGCCACATGGGTGAAGTGCTCGTGTCCGGCCCTGAAGCGAGGTCCTTCGTGCAGTACCTCGTCAGCAACGACGTGAACCGCCTGCACGATGGGAAGGCGATGTACGCAGTCCTCTGCAACGAGGCGGGCGGAGCCGTGGACGACCTCCTCGTCTACCAGTACACCGAGGCCGCGTACCTGCTGGTCATCAACGCGGCCAACATCGACAAAGACCTCAGGCACATCAACGGCGTGCACGCTGCTAGAGACTGGGACTGCACCGTCCAGGACGTGTCGGACCTGATGGCACTGCTGGCCCTCCAGGGCCCTGCCTCTGTCGCGATTCTCTCGCGGCTGACCGACCTACCCGTCTCAGAGGTGCCCTACTACCAGTTCATCCGCCCGGAGCCCGGCACGTTCCTAGGCTGCGAGAAGGTGACGCTTTCCCGGACTGGCTACACGGGCGAGATCGGGTTCGAGATCTACTGCGACGCCGCCTGCGCGCCTTCGATCTGGGACGCCCTCCTGCGCGAGGGTGCCGACCTCGGGCTGCTCCCGGTCGGACTCGGCGCACGCGACACGCTCCGCCTAGAATCCGGCTTCTGCCTCTACGGTCACGAGTTGACCGACGAGACGACCCCGCTGGAAGCAGGCCTCGGGTGGGTCACGAAGCTCGAGACGACAGACGGCACACCGATTGACTTCGTCGGCGCCGGGGCGATCCGCGAGCAGAAAGCGGCGGGCGTACCGCGCAAGCTGATCGGGTTTGTGATCGAGGGCCGGGGCATCGCGCGCGAGGGCTATTCCCTGGTGGACGCCGAGGGCGCCGAGATCGGGACCGTCACGAGCGGCAGCCAGTCGCCCGCGCTCGGCGCTGGGATCGGGCTAGGCTACGTTCCCAACGATCCGGCGTTTACGGCGCCCGGGTCACGGCTGGGTGTCCAGGTCCGCAGTCGGACCCTGCCGGTGATCGTCACGAAGCCGCCGTTCCACAAACAGAAGCGGTCGTAACGTCCGGCATTCACCCAGGTCCCTGTGCAACTCGACGTCGTCCTCTCCCCCTCCGCGCTCGATCCCGACGCTGTCAAAGACCATCGCGTGGTGATGGTAGACGTGCTCCGCGCCTCCACCACCATCGCGACCGCCATCGCAAACGGCGCGCGCGGCATCATCCCTGCCACCGACACCGGCGAGGCGGGTCGCCTCGCGGCGACGCTGGATGCAGACGCCTCGCTCCTTGGCGGGGAGCGAGACGGCAAGCGCGTGGATGGCTTCGGGGCGGGCAACAGCCCCGCCGAGTACGGCCCCGAGGCGGTCGATGGCAAGACCGTCGTCCTGACGACTACCAACGGCACGCGCGCCCTCGCGAAGGCGAAAGCCGGGCGCTCAGTCGCCATCGGCGGGTTCGTCAATTCACAGCGGGCGGCGGACTTCCTCGCCGAGGGTCTCGCGGCGGGTACCCCCGGCCTGATCCTCTGCGCCGGGTGGTATGGACGCGTCTCGCTGGAGGACGCGCTCTGCGCTGGGCTTCTCGTCCATCTCGCGACGCCACCCGAGAAAGCAGGCGCACTCTCGGATCCCGCAAAGATTGCCTACGCTCTGTACCAGGGCTCTCGCGATGACATCGAACGCGCCATCCGGGGCACCGAGCACGGACGACGGCTTCAGGGTCTCGGCTCCGGGGACGACATCGCGCGATGCGCAGCTCTTGACGAGTTGGACGTGCTGCCCGTCTTGAACGACGGCCGCATCACCGCCGGATGACCCGGCGCTCAGAGTCGTGAGATCCGCACGTTCCCCTCACGATATGCGTGTCCTGATCGTCTCTCTTCGAGGCCCCACCAACGCGGCGCGGCGCGGCGGCGCCCAGGACTACATCCGCGCGGTCGCCTCGCGATGGGTGCGAGACGGGCACGAGGTCACGGTGCTCTGCTCGCAGGAGGCGCTGCCGGAAGGCGGGAGTCCACCCGAGCGCGAGACCGTCGATGGGCTGGAGGTGGTCCGCCTCGGCACGCCCGCCGACCGGGTCGGGCCGCTCGTGCAGGAGGTGAAACGGCGCGCGACCGAGTCGGATGCCGTCGTAGAAAACATCATGGCCTTCCCCCTGGCCCTGCCCTGGCGCTTGCCGAGGCGGACGCCCCTGGTCGCAGTCAAACACCATTTTCAGGGTGCGACGTTCGTGCGGAGTCAGGGCCTCGTACGTGGGACGTTCGGCCGCCTTCTCGAGGACGGGCTTCAGCCGCTCGCGTATCGCCGCACACCGATGGTCGTGCCGAGCGCGATGACCGCCGCGCATGTCGGGGAACAGTGGATCGGGCACCGGGCGCCGCTGCACGTCATCCCGCCGCCCATCGCGCTGCCTGAAATCCCTGAGACGCCGCGCGCCGAGGCGCCGACGATCCTCTACGTGGGCGCGCTGCACCTCTCGCGAAAGCGTGTGGATCACCTCCTGGAAGCATTCCGGTCCATTCTCCCGCGAGTCCCGCACGCCCGCCTCGTAATCGCTGGCGACGGACCCGACCGCGCAGCGCTCGAAGAGCAGGCCGCCGGTCTGCCTGTCACCTTCGCGGGCTTCATCTCCGACGAAGAGAAAGCCCGGCTCCTCGCCGAGGCGTGGGTCTTCGCCTCGCCGAGCCTCCAGGAAGGATTCGGCATTACCTGGGTGGAAGCCAACTCGGCGGGCCTTCCCGTCGTGGGCTACCGCGTGGACGGGCTCGACACCGTGAACGAGTCCTGCGCGATCATGGTCGATCCCGGCGACGTGTCCGCCCTCGCAGGTGGACTCGCGGCCGTCCTGACCGACGCCGATCTCCGTCAGCGCCTCGGGGCCGGGGCTCGCGCCAACGCCGAGCGGTTCGACCCGGAGCGCGCCAGTCGAGAGTTTCTCGGGGTAATTGAGGAGGCAGTAGCGCAAGCTCAAAGTTGACAATACAAGAGAAATCAAAAGTTCGACATCTGATAGAACGGAAAAAATGTCTCACAACTCGGAAGCCACCGATACAACACGTAGCTTCCAAGGAAGAGATTATCCTGTTTAGGCTTTTCCCAATACGCTTTTAACACCCTCAGCTTGATGCCGACGCATAGCCACATGCAAAGGTCTCGACACTTGATTCTTGTGCCCTATCGCCAACAGGACATCGCCTTCTCGCTGAATATTTAAGCTATCCAGGCCAATATCATCTGGATGATATATCTCCAAACTTTCTATGTCACTTGTTGGTATACTGCTTACAGCAAAGCCAAAATCATAATTCTTACAAGTAAATAATATGAGTCTCATATTTGTCACAAAAAGACGATTTTTTACACTCGGCGACTCCCCAAAAAACTGCCTCGCAGGATTATCCTTGTCGGCAAAGTATGCAATAATATACACAGGACTTACCAACTTAGGCAGATTGTAAAAAATCAACTTAGACCAAAAGCCCCAGCCATTTTGATCCACCTCCGCTTGATACAGAATAGACTCCCCCTCTACAGGATCAAAATAGTCCTCCGTCACGAACATCTTCGCATCCATGACGAACTCATCGGGGCCACGTGTAAATCTATTGGGGTCGTACTCCATGATCGCGCTGTGAGCGGCAGACAAATATAATGACTGCGTCCCTGCATGCAGCTCTAACTGTGAAAGGACGAGTTGGCGGCATCGAGCTCCAGATCGAACAGGCCGTGAAGCAGAGCCGAGGCTGAGTCCCGCCCCGTAGCTTCCGGCATGGCCCCGACCGACTCCAGCCCCCTCGCGCCCATCCCGGTGATCTACGTCATCGGGAGCGGACGGAGCGGGAGCACGCTCCTCGGCCAGCTCCTGGGCGGTCACTCCGAGGTCTTCTACGCGGGCGAGGTCTACAACTACCGTAACAGCCACCTCCACGCGCGCAACGGCAATGAGCGCTGGTGCTCCTGCGGCGAATCCGTGGACGACTGTCCGTTTTGGACGCGGATCCGCGCCCGTCTCGGGGAGCAGTTCGAGGACCCGCTCGTGGACCTGAAGGACCGCGACCCAGCGACCTTCGAGGCTCACAACGCGGCGCTCTTCCGCGCGCTCCTCGCAGAGACGGGCCGGAGCGTGATCGTGGACGCGAGCAAGCGGCACTACCGGCTGGACCTGATGCTCAAGTCCGACGCCTTCCACGTCACCATCGTCCATCTCGTGCGCGACGCGCGGGCGTACGGCCAGAGCATCCTCAAGACGCGCCATAAGGCGGGCCGCCCGGCCAGCGCCTATTACACCAAGATGTGGAACTGGCAGCGCAAGAACCTCGCGATGAAGGCGCTCTACGGCGGCAAGCCGCGCTACGAACTGGTCCGCTACGAAGAGCTCGCCGCCGACCCGGCAGGCGTCTGCTCGCGGCTCCTCGCGCACGTCGGCCTCACGCTGCAAGACGGCCAGCTGGACCGCGGAAAGCACGAGTTCCACGATTTCAGCGGCAACCTCCGCGCGAGGCTCAAGAACGTCCGCCCGGTCCAGCTCCAGACCGGGTACCTGGACAAGCTGAACCGCCAGCGCTGGGCCCTCGGCACCGCGATGGTCGCGCCCGGCCTCGCGGCCTTCGGCTACCCGCTCCGCCGCGCCGCCACGCGCCGCCACCTCGACGCGCTCAATGAATAAGGTTCGCGTCCTCTACGTTCTCTGCAAGGGCCGCAGCGGGAGCACGCTGACCGGCCTCCTCCTCGGCGCGCACCCCGAGGTGGCCCCGGTCGGCGAGATCGCGGCGCTGGGCAAGTGGATCCGCCGCGTCGAGAACGACAAGGCGGCGACCTGCACCTGCGGCGAGACGTTCCCCACCTGCGAGTTCTGGCGCGGCATGCAGTCCCGCCTCGGTAGTCTCTGGGGCAGGGCCGTCAATCTCAAGACCGAAGACGACGAGGCGTTCCGGCGCGACAACCTCGCGGTGTACCGCGCGGCGCTGGCAGAAACCGGCGCGAGCGTGGTCCTGGACAAGTCCAAAAAGCTCAAGCGGGCGCTTCGCCTCGCCGAGATCGGCGAGATTGACCTGACCCTCCTGCACGTCGTCCGCGACCCGCGCGCCGTCGCGCACAGTTTTCGGCAGCGGGGCGTCCGCAAGGACGAAACGGGGCGCCTCAAGTACAACTTCTACAAGAACGTGGCGCGGTGGACGTGGCTCAACGCCGCGATGCCCGCCCGCCTCGGCCGCCATCCGCGCTACGTCCGCGTCCGCTACGAGGACATCGTGAGCGACCCGCGCGCTGCACTAGAGCCCGCCCTTCGCGCCTCGGGGCTCGCGTGGGACCCCGCGATGGACGACTTCGGGAGCGTCACGCAGCACACCCTCGGAGGCAACCGCATGCGCCTCTCCGGCGTGCGCGAGATCCGGCCGGACACCAAGTACCTCCACGAGGTCTCCGGCGCCGAGTGGATCCTCGGCACCGCGATGGCGCTCCCGACGCTCCTCGCGCACGGCTATCACGTCTCGCGAGGTGGCGCCGCCAAAGACGCCGTCCCGGACCCGGCATGAGCGAGCGCCTTCCCCTTCGGCTCGTCGGCGTTGGCCCGCAGCGGACGGGCTCTACGTGGCTGGACCAGCAGCTCCGCCGCCACCCGGACCTCGCGTTTCCGACGCACGTCAAGGAAACGTTCTTCTTCGACCGCCACTGGTCGCGAGGGCTCGCGGACTACCGCGCGCACTTCCCTCGCGGGGCGACTGCCTGGGCCGAGATCGGCCCGACCTACTTCGACCACGCCGAGGCGCCCGCCCGCATCGCTGAGGTCGCGCCCGAGGCGGCCGTGGTCGTGACGCTGCGGGATCCCGTGGACCGCGCCGTCTCGCTCTGGCAGCATCACCTTCGCAAGGGTCGGGTTTCGCGAGACTTCTGGGACGCCGCTGAGAGCATCCCGACGATTCTGACCGCCGGAGACTACGCCGAGCACGTCTCCCGCTGGCAGGCAGCGTTCGGCCAGGACCGCGTCCTGGTGCTTCTTACCGACGACCTGCGCGGGGGCCCGCAGTACACGCTGGATGCAATAACGGATCACGTCAGCCTCCCCCGCCTCGGCGTTACCGCCGATGCGACCGAGCGCGTCAACGCCGCCAGCGCGCCCCGCTTTCCGCTCGCCGCCAAGCTCGCTGCCCGCGCCGTCACCACCCTGCGCGACGCGCGCCTCCACCGCGTCGTCGAGGTCGGCAAGAAGCTGGGCCTCGCGCGGGTCTACAGCGGAGGCTCCGAGGCCCCGCCGACGCTCGCGCCCGAGGACCGCGAGAAACTGGCCGAGCGCTACGCCCCCCACGTCGCCTTCGTGGACGATCTTCTGGGCCGCCCCACCGGCTGGCTCGCCCCCGCCTCCGTCTGATGCCCACGCACCGCGGCCCCGTCCACCAGTTCAAACGGCTCGCTCTCGACCTGAAGGAGCGCTACGCCCAGCCGTTCGCCTTCGTCCACATCAACAAGACGGGCGGCACGAGCGTGGTGCGCGCGCTCGGCATCCGGTTCCAGCACCTCACCGCGCGCGAGCTGCGCGAGAAGATCGGCGACGACCGCTGGGAATCGCGCTACACGTTCTCGTTCGTGCGCAACCCGTGGGACCGCGTCGTCTCGTTGTACCACTTCCGCGTCAAGACCAACCAGACCGGTCTCGGCGAGAACCCGATCCCGTTCTCGGACTGGGCGCGCGCCTGTTTCCGCGACCGCGACCCGCAGTATCTCAACAAGCCGAAGATGTTCGCGCCCCAGACCAAGTGGCTCGCGGGCCCGACGGGCGAGATCGACGTGGACTTCGTCGGCCGATTCGAGCGGCTCTCGGACGATTTCTCGGTCGTCGCCGAGGCCATCGGGAAGCCGGGTGTCGCACTGCCCCACCTCAAGTCCTCCTCGCGCGGTGACTACCGCACCTACTACGACGCGGACGCGGTCAACGCTGTAGGCGATGCCTTCGCAGGCGACGTCGAAACCTGGGGCTACGACTTCGGCGGCTGATTTCAGAGGCCGGACCCGCCCGCCGATTCCTCTTCTTCTTTCACGCCGCTCGGATGCGCGTCCTCTTCCTCGCGAACACCGACTGGTACCTCTACAACTTTCGGCTCGACCTCGCCCGCGCTGTCCGCGAGGCGGGCCATGAGGTCATCCTGGCAGCGCCAGACGGCGAGTTCCGACGCAGAATCGAAGGCGACGGGTTCGCATTTCGTCCGGTCACGATGAGCCGTCGAGGGATCAACCCCATCGAGGAGTGGGCGGCCGTGCGGCGCATGGAGGCGCTCTACCGTGAGATCCAGCCCGACCTCGTGCATCACTTCACGCTCAAGGCGGTCGTGCATGGGTCCCTCGGCGCGAAGCGCGCGGGCGTGACGCGCGTCGTCAACGCGGTGGCCGGTCTCGGGTACGCGTTCACGGATCCCAGCCTCAAGGCTCGCCTCATTCGGCGCGGCATCGTGCGCGCCCTTCGGCAAGCGCTCGATGGCTCTGAACTCATCCTCCAGAACCCGGACGATGCCCGCGTACTCCGCGAGGCGGGCGTACTGACCGAGGATCGGACGCATCTCATCCGTGGCTCCGGTGTAGACGTGCACCGCTTCGTGCCCGTCCCGGAGACCGAAGGCCCGCCCCTGGTCGTCCTCGCGAGTCGGATGCTGTGGGGGAAAGGGATCGAGACGTTCGTCAACGCGGCGGAGAAAGTGCGCGAGACGATGCCGACGGCCGTGATGGCGCTCGTCGGGCCGACGGATCCTGGAAACCCTGCGGCAGTACCCGAGGCACGGTTGAAGGCCTGGGATGAATCGGGACCCGTCGAGTGGTGGGGGTTCCGCCAGGACATGGAGCAGGTTCTTTCAGACGCTCACATCGTGTGTCTTCCGTCGGAGTACGGGGAAGGCGTGCCGCGCATCCTGATTGAGGGCGCTGCGAGCGGGCGACCTCTCGTCGCGACCGATATTCCCGGCTGCCGAGAGATTTGCATCGACCACGAGACCGGTCTGCTGGTCCGCCCGGGGGACGCAACGGCCCTCTCACAGGCCCTTCTCGAACTGCTTCGTGACCGGGGCCTCCGACAGCGCCTCGGGCGCGGCGCGCGGCGTCTCGCAGAAGATGCCTTCTCTGCCCGCTCCGTCATCAGTGCGACGTTCGAGGTCTATCGGAAACTGGCGCCGGAGATCGGCGAGCCTGGAGCGGTCTCCGTATCCTAGGGCATTCCCCGACTCTGTACACGTGGACGCTGCTCGCCAGATCCTCTCCTCCAACCGGACCCTGACGTTCTTCCTCGTGAAGATGGTGGCCGCGTACGCCGTCTGGTTCGTCCTCTACGATCTGTGGCTTCTCCCGGACGGCCGCATCGATGCGTGGCTTTCGCACTCCGTCGCGAGTTGGACTGGCGGCCTCTTGGGTGTCTTCTATGAAACGGCGTTCGTGGATGGCCGCACCGTCTGGATCACGCGTGAGTCTGGCATCCTGATCGAGAACGGTTGCAACGGTCTCTCGGCGCTGAGCCTCTTCGTGGGCTTCATCGTGGCCTACCCGGGGACGTGGGCGCGCCGCGCCCTCTTCATTCCTCTCGGCCTGCTCGCGCTGGTAGCGACCAACGTGGCTCGCTGCGCGATCCTCCTGCTCATCTCCCACTACGCACCGTCGCTCTTCGACTCCGTCCACGGCTTCCACGCGCTGTTCGTGTTCTACGTCGTGATCTTCCTGCTCTGGGTGGCGTGGGCGCATTACGGAGAACCATCGAAGCCATCGGGAACGAAAGACGGTGGCGTCGCGGCGACACAGCCCGCCCTGGCGACGGCGTGAGAGCGACCCGTTCTCTTCGCCAGCGGATCGGGAGGCGACCGAGGCTCTGGGGACTCGTCTTTGCGCTGCTGCTCCTCGTCTCGTACGTGCTGGTGATTCGGCCCGTGCGCGAAGTCGTCGCACAGTACGTCGCCTACCCCATCTTCGCGGCGGTCGAGACACCGCGCAGCGCACAGTTCGATGTGGTGCAGCCCGCTCGCCGCGCCGAGGCTGTCTTCGTGCTTCCAGCGGGCGCAGAGACTGACGACGGACGGGTGGTCTGGGCCGCACCGGCTGGGGTCATCTTCCTGCTCCCCGCGATGTTTCTCCTGGCCGCGTTCCCGACCCGGCCGTACTGGATCTATCTCTTGGGCTACCATGCCGTCCTGGGAATCGGGACCATCGTGTTGTTCGCCCTGGGCATCGGTTGGATTCCCGCTGCGTTCGACGTGCACCAGTTCGCGCGGACGTACGTCAGCGAAGGGGTCAGCCTCACTGTGCCTCTCCTCCTGTTCCTCGCAGGCAAAGCTGACGAGATCCGCCGCGAGGATGCCGAGGCGGAGGTAGCAACCTCCGCATAAGCGGGCATCAACTCGACGGGTTTTCGAGGCCGGATAGGCCCGCCTCGCGGAGTTTGCGGGCAGACTCCCACTCCCCTTTTTGCTTTGAAGACCATCCTCTCCGTCGTCGGCGCCCGGCCGAACTTTATGAAAGTCGGCCCTGTGCACGACGCGCTGATCGCGACCGGGCGAGCCGAGTCCGCCGTGGTACACACCGGTCAGCACTACGACGAGCGGATGAGCGATGTCTTCTTTCGTGATCTCGGGCTCCCGGAGCCCGCGCACTACTTGGGTATTAGTGGGGGCTCTCACGCTCAGTTGACGGCTCACGTGATGCTAGCGTTCGAGCCTGTGCTGGAGGCCGTAGAGCCCGATGCAGTCATCGTGGTGGGCGATGTGAACTCCACGCTCGCGACAGCGCTCGTCGCGGCAAAGCAGCATGTCCCGCTCGTGCACGTCGAGGCCGGACTCCGTTCAGGTGATCGGCGGATGCCAGAGGAGCAAAACCGGATCTGCGTGGATCATCTCGCTGACCGGCTGTACGTCACGGAACAGTCCGGGCTCGAGAACCTCGCAAAGGAGGGCGTTCCGTCCGAGCGAGTCGCCTTCGTCGGCAACGTGATGATCGACTCGCTCCTGAAACACCGCGATGCGGCCCGACAGTCTGGCGCGGTGGGCACACTCGGCCTGACAGAAACGCCCTATGCGCTCGTAACGATGCATCGGCCACGAAACGTGGACACGCCCGAGGCGCTCTCAGGAGTGGTGGATGCAATCGAGGCTCTCGCCTCGCGACTGACGGTTGTGATGCCGCTTCATCCACGAACGCGAAGCCGGCTAGAGGAGGCCGGCCTGCTAGACCGTGTATCGAGGCTCGCGCGCGTGATCCCGCCCGCGGGATACCTGCAGTTTCTCGATCTGATGGACTCTGCTCGCCTCGTCGTGACGGACTCTGGGGGAATCCAGGAGGAAACGACGGCACTCGGGGTGCCCTGCCTCACGCTGCGTCCGTCAACGGAGCGCCCGAGCACGGTGGAGATGGGCACCAACCAGTTGCTCCCTGTCGATGCCGAGGCCGTGGGGGCTGCGGTAGACGGCATTCTGGCGGGAGCCCATCCGCAAGGCCGTGTACCTCCGCTCTGGGACGGGCACGCGGGAGAGCGAATCGCCAATGACCTTCTCGGCTGGCTCGGAGGGTGACCCACGCCTGTGACCCAGCCGACCTCGGCACCGAGGCCGAGCGGGTCGTGTCGGGCCGGGTAGAGGAATCGCCGCTACCTCGCGGCGCCGTAGGCGCGGACCCGTTCGTCCATGCCAGCGACGAGGTGACGGAGTTCGGTTTTGTACGCGTCCAGCTTCGCCGCGAGCGCGTCGTCAGATGTCGCGAGGATCTGGACTGCCAGCAACCCAGCGTTCTTGGCGCCTCCGATAGCGACGGTCGCGACAGGGATCCCTCCGGGCATCTGCACGATGGATAGGAGCGAGTCCATTCCGTCCAGCGCGCGGGTCTGGACCGGGACGCCGATCACGGGAAGCGTCGTGCTGGCCGCGATCATGCCCGGCAGGTGAGCCGCGCCGCCCGCTCCGGCGATAATCACTCGAAGGCCTCGGTCCCGCCCCGACTCGGCGTACTCCGTCATTGAGGCGGGCGTGCGATGCGCGGAGAGCACACGACACTCGAAGGGGACAGCGAACTGGCGAAGGAGGTCGGCGGCAGCCTCCATCGTCGGCCAGTCCGACTCGGAGCCCATCGCGATACCAATGAGGGGAGAAGGCATACGTGCAGCGTGTGCGGGAAAGTAGCGAGTCTCTGGCTGAATGCGCCGACCGGCTCTAGAGGCTGTTGCAATAGTCTGAGCGGGCGGCGGAGCTTGGGCGCATGAGCACTACCCGACTCTCCGATCCGCAGTGGGAGGCCATCCGGCCGCACCTGCCCGCCCCGTCGCGTATGGGCCGACCTCGTGCCGACGACCG